>SUUE01000006.1:89530-109789 GCA_015062685.1 Coriobacteriaceae bacterium | reverse complement strand
GCGCGAGAATTCACGAGGCGATCGGCCACCGAGCCGTAAACCTTGCGCTCGACCGGCTTGCCGGTGAGGGCGGCGATTGCGGCCTTGGCGGAGAGCAGCCGCTCCTCTTCGTCGTATTCCCCGATCTCCTCGGGCGGCTTGAGCTGCTCGGCTTCGTAAACGATTTGCGCACCCTCGGGCACGAGGCCGTTCTCGATGGCGGCGGCTTCGCCGTGGATGGTTACCCCATCCGCGCCGGCAGCCAGATCCGCTTCGCTTACGCTGCCGCGGCTGATGCGGCGAGCAACCTCGATGATGGCGGCGACGCCCGAGGCGTTGTTATTGGCGCCCTCGTTGTAGGGGGCGAGGTGATACAGCACCGCTTTTACGATGGGGACGAGCACCACCACGAGGACGAGGATCGTCAGCACGAGCAGCAACACGCCGCCGAACCCGTCCGGTGAACCGGCGAAAATGCGAATCAGCAGCAAAAGCGCGGCGGCAATCATGCCGCCCACGCATATGAGCCCCACGGGCAAGCCGGTCGACTGCACACGCTGGACCACGGCGGGCGTCACCTTGCCCGTATCGTAATGGGCGACGAGCACGACCTTGCGCGAGCGGCCGCGACCCGATTTGTTGGCATCCTGGGCGAAAGGCTGGTACTTCGCGACGACATTCTGGCTCGCGCCGCGCGCCAGCGCCCTTGACAGGATTGGCTTGTCGAAGGCTTCGAGCGCATAGATGGCAGCGGCCGCGGCGGCCAAGATGAACGCCGGGATGGTCAGCACGGTGAAGAGCATCGCCAGCACGGTCACGACGAACGTCACGACTGCCAGGATGGCATTCGCACCTTCGAGGTTCGAAGAGCTCGTGAACTCCTCGATCGTCGCCGGGAACGACGCCTCTTTCTGGAACTGCTCCGCGATGTAGAGCGCAGCTTGCTGCTCTTCCTCGGTGCCAGCGGGGCGCGCGCCAATTTCTTTCGAGAGATAATCAATGTGGTCCAACAGCGATGCCATGTACAAGCCTTCCGATATCATCCGATTTTGCACATACCTGCGGGAAAGTATACGACTTTCGGCAGATTAATGTGGGTAATTGTTTATTTACTCTATATACGCACGAGCGATTTTCCGGCCCTGCCGCAGGCGCTCGTCATTCGTTGAGATAGGTGCGCACCACGGCGTCGGCGGATATGGCTTGATCCCTAGAGGCTTGGTACTTGGCCTCGTACACCGCAATTTCCTGGTCGAAGGCCGCCCGGATGGCTTCCTCCACGGATGTCGGGAGCGATTCTGCCAGGCTAGCCGCCTTTTCGTCGGTTTCGTTGTATGCCGCGTTCTCGGCTTGGGCCTTCGCCCGGTCAACCGCAAGGAGCGCTTCGCCTGTGGCGAGCGCGTGGTCAAGGGCCTCTACCTTGACCTTGAGGTATGTCATCTGGGGGCCCAAGTCGATGCCCACATGCCTGTCGACTATGTCCTGGAGCACCTTCTGGGACTCAACCATCTGATCGTGGGCCTGGCGGGTTAGCTCCTGGGCTTCCTGGGTGTCCTTCTCGGTCGTCGCCGCATTAGCCCGTTGGGTCGCCTCGCGAGCCTTTTGATCCGCGTCGAGAACGGATGCCCACGCCGCGTTCGCGTTTTGTATCTCAGATTCACTTTTCGAGGCGATATTGATGGTACCGCCTGCTGCGGTCAGCATGGACGAGCGAGCCTCCGCCGCCGAGTCCAATTGCTTGAGCGCTTGGCGCCTATCGTCCGAAAGGGTCGCATCGCTCACCTTCGCAATTTCGCTCCGAATTGACTCTATCTCCTTTTGGGTTGGCTCGATCTGGTCGAGAAGCGTCTTGTAGGACTGCTTGTTCTCCTCTGCGAGGGGGCTCTCCATTAGATCGTCTACCTTGCCTACCATGGTGTCGACTTCGACGAGCTTCGACACAAGCGCCGCAAGCTCTTCGTCGAAATGGGTTTCCTCCTGCACATAGCGCGGTGCGAACGCCCCCACCGCCCCGACGATCGCCACCGCCACGACGGCAACGACCGCGAGCGCGGTCACCAGGACGCGCCGGTTGCTCTTCAGCCTGGCCGACTTGCGCTGCTCAACCTCCGCTTGACCTGAAAGGGTAGAACCCCCCGACACTCCATGGAAGCTCTGGGGCGTTCCTTTCGGGAGGTTGGTTGGCAACGAGGGCATCTTCGACTTGCCGTCGAGCTCGTTGCTCGCCTTATCGAGGACGTCGAAAGAAAGCTCGTTGGGAGAGCCCACCGATTTCTTCTTCAGGTGAATATGGTCGAAGACGCCAGCCATCGGCTACCAGCCACACATAGCCTCGAGCGAGGCGACTATCTCGTCGATAGTGCACACTCTCACGGTTTTGCTCTGGAGAGACCTAAGGAACGTCTTGCCATAGCGTTTTGTAACCAGCCGCTTATCCGCCAGAATAAGCACGCCGTGATCGTCCGCCTTCCTGATGAGGCGGCCAGCAGCCTGCTTCGTATCGATAACGGCCTGCGGCAGCACGTAACGCCACCATGCCCGGTCGTCCCGCGCCGCGCGCTCGCGGTAGAGCGGATCCGTCGGGCGGGCGAAAGGAAGCTTGGGTATGACAACCCCCTTGAGCGTGGACCCGGGCGCATCGAACCCCTGCCAGAACGACTTGAGCGCGAAGAGCGAGAGATGCTCATCGGCGATGAAGTCATCGCGGAGGCCTTTGACGGACACTCCGTATCTCTGACACACAATGCGGAGCCCATCTGCTTTCAGCGCCTGGCTCACCACTTCGTGGCTTCGTTCCATCTCGCGCCTATTGGTGAACAGCGTGAGCATCGAACCCTGTTGCGCGCGATGGACGGCGACGAGCAGATCGTTCAACCGATCGAGGTAGCTCGGCTCACTCGGTTCGGGCATGTCGGATGCGACGTAAATGATCATGTTGTTATCGAAATCGAAGCTGGATGCGAGCTCGAGCGACCGCGCGCGCGAATGTTCGCTGCGATTGAGACCGACCGCGTTTTCGAACGACTCGAACGTGCCGCCCACCGTGAGGGTGGCTGACGCGAACACGACCGAGTTGCTCGACGCGAACAGCGTTTCGTCCATCTTCTCGCCGACGTCGAGAAGCATCGCCTGCATGCTATCGGAGAGTCGATCCTTCTTTCGGAACAGCGTCGCCTGGTAAGCATAGTTCTCCGGAGCGGTTTCGAAGAAGAGCTCCGCAGCGTTGCGAATATCGCGGAGCTCGATAACGCACGACGCGATATCGCGCTGGGCGACGGCCGCTTCGTCCACTCCTTCGAGATAGGCAACGACGTCCGAAGCCGCCGATATCAATCGGTCGGTTTTCTCGATGAGCTCGTGCGCGGCGAGCCTTACATCCGCGAAGGCCGAGTGGTGACGCACTTCCGC
This sequence comes from Coriobacteriaceae bacterium, assembly GCA_015062685.1. Lineage (GTDB taxonomy): Bacteria > Actinomycetota > Coriobacteriia > Coriobacteriales > Eggerthellaceae > UBA9715. Next base: position 106,402 of record SUUE01000006.1, on the reverse strand, counting down.
ATTCACCCATACGTCCACTTGCTCGTACGATTGGCCGCGACGAGTGCGCGAGACGGGGTCGAAGTAGAGAAGGTCCTTGACGCGCGCGAGATAATCGGCCGCCACATCCGCGAAATCTGCCCCCGCCGACTTCGCCTTCGCCATGAGGCCGAGAAACAACGTAACCTGTGCGCCTTCAACGTTGACGAGACTCCGTTCGGCCCTTTCGAACAAGTTCCTCCCGCTAGCCGAAGGGCGCACGCGCGAAGCGATCCGCGAGACTGCCTCCGAATCGACCTTCTGGGCGAAGGCGCGACGCGCTTCGTCCTCGGTGGAATGGGCCTCGTCGATAACCCAATGGCGGACGGTCGGCAGCAAGCTGCCCTCCGCTCGCAAATCGCAGAAGAGGAGCGTGTGGTTCGTGACGATCACGTCAGCCGTTTCAGCCCGACGCCTTGCGCCGTGCACGAAGCAAAGCTTTCCGAAATACGGGCATTTGCGCTTTAGGCATTCGCTGCTCTTGGTCGTGAAGGAATACCGGGGGAGTGCGCGATAGTCAATCTTGAGCGCGTCGAGGTCGTCGAACTCGCTTTGCTCCACGAAGGAGAGCAAAGCGGCGAGGGCGGGAGCCTGGCTCACTTCCGCTCCGTTGACCGTTTTCATCTCGGGCCCCGAATCAGCAAGACGGGCAACCTTCCGGAGGCACGGGTAGTTCGTCGCCCCCTTGAGCGCTGCCCAGGTAATCTCGGGCAATGCGGGCGCGTGCCGCTGAAGCGCTTCGGCTAATGCGGGCAGTTCCTTGTAGACGAGTTGGTCCAAAAGGGAGTTCGTCTTCGTAGCCACCCCGACGGCGACGCCGTTCTCTCGAGCGAACATGACAGCCGGCACGAGATAGGCCATCGACTTGCCGACGCCTGTGCCCGCTTCCACGACAAGGTTCTCGGAAGCTTCGAAAGCTTTGCGGATTGCCTGGGCCATGGCCACCTGCTCTTCGCGCGGTTCGAATTCGGGATAGATCGACCCGAGCGCGCCATGAACGCTGAAGGCTTCTTCGACTTGCTCCGCAGAAGGGTAGCTGAGTTCCAGATCGGGGTTTCCCGCATCCTTCCGCGCCGGACGGGTAGGCAGCGAGACGATGCGCTTCCTACGGAGCTCCCTGAGGGAAAACAGCGGGCGCCCGCCTTCCGGCTTGGCGATCTTGCGATCACCTGGCGCGGATGACGTATCTCCGATACGTATTTCAGAATTGGATGTTTCACGTGAAACATCGATAGACTCTACCTGATTGTCCTTGTAGGGAAATTCATCAGGGCATTGACTAATTGTATTGGTGGTACTCCTATATTGCTTTGACCCCATGAGCCCTGCGATAATCCGGAACGCTTCAACCGTAGACCACTGGTCTGCCGGACACATGCCGGCTATGTACTCGACCAATTGCAGCGGCATCGAGGAGACCGCCGCTAAGAGTATCCGGAAGATGACGCACGTTGCAGCAACATCATCATCTGCGCGATGGGTAGATTGCGGCGCCCCGAACGTTCGCACAAGGTCGATGAGCCTATGCGACCTGAGGCGGGGGAGCGCGATTCGAGATAGGTCGAGCGAATCGACCCAGGTGTTCTCCAGCAACGGGTAACCTTCTGGATGCCTCGTGACGAAGGTCTTGTCGAACCCCACGTTATGAGCAACCACTATGGCATCGCCAACGAACTCCACCAGACCAGCGAGGGCATCGCCGGGAGAGGGCGCGCCCTTGACGTCTTCGTCGCAGATCGACGTGAGATGAACTATCTCTTCGGGAATAGGCTGCCCTGGATTCACGAACGTCACGAACCATTCAGCGACATCGCCGTCGATGATCTTGGCCGCGGCGATTTGAATGAGCTCGTCGTGATTGAACGAAAGCCCGGTGGTCTCAGTGTCGATTACGACCACGTTTGAATCGAGTCGCCCGAAATCCGACTTATCCGCAAGCGAGGGAAGGCTTTCGTATCGCTCGACAATATCCGCCGGGGTGCCGTCCAGGATGTTGTCCCTTATCGAATTCATGCGCCCATTGTAACCGACAGCTTTTCCCAAAGGTTAGCCCCGAACCAGACGCTCAGCAACCATTCGTCAGGGCCATCAAGGGCTGGTGTCATGAATCATCCGTAAAGATCAAACCGAGCTAACCCATTGATGTTACAAGCGAACAATACTGCGTATCTGATAACGCTCACGAGTTCATTGCATATATACCGAGGTCAATTGCGTCTGTGTATTCTAGATAGTATCGTTGTTACATTTCTTTCTTTTGTTTTCGGTGAACTATCGGTCGTACCGTATGACTGATTTTTAAAAGTGTTCGCGATACCATTCGTTGTATTTCTATAACATTACTCGCTTATTTTGGGCTGTTATATCAGTACATACCACTATATATTGGTTGTTCATAGATACATTTGTCATACAACAGCTTAGACTTGTATTGCCTGTCCAATTTCTGCAATGCCTGCATATCTCCGCGCTTCTTCTCCGAGTTCCAGAGCTTCTTATGCTTTAATTCGAAGCTTTGAATTCCCCCGGTCATCGGTGGTTCACGCTGACACTGGATCTTTAACCCACCCGCTGATCTATCAACTTCACTGCCAATGATCTCGTCCTGCTGTTCTTAACCAACCCTCGCTGCAAACGTTTAAGCGATGACATCGCTTCTCTTCCAATGTCTCAGCTTGATGCAGTGTTAATGGTTATTGGGGTCTATCGATTCGTTGGTTCTCTACTTCATCGACCGTAACGAAACACCTCTGCCGAACAAGTGGACCTGTTTCGAACCCCGCGCTCTTCGGATGGCGTGTTATGTTTTGGCTAACTGCTCGGTAAAGCACTCAGATCGCTCTACTGATGGAGCAATCACCATCCCCAATCGATAGCTTTCTAATCATGCTGAATGAGAAACATCTATTCCCTTAGCATCTAATGACAGGCAAACTGAGATTGTGCCTAAGATGTCTTCGGATGCTAAAGCGAATCCCGCCTATAAGTTAGCTATTCCTATATCATGCTCAATCGATTTCATTTTGAAAGAAGCTTTGAAATGCATAGCTGCTCTATCCCTCTTATCGAGCAATAAATCGTAATTATCCAAGTCATCGTTTCTCGCTTTAGAGGCACGTCTAAGGACAGTGTTTGCTCAATCTGCAATTGCTGGTTTTGTTTCGAAAACCCGAATCAAGCGCGCGTAGGTTTTCTTGCTTCTTCTCGTTAGGAAGGACGTGGAATTTAACGCGATAGGGCAAGCAACTTATTCGAGATGATAGACTCTTATCGAAGAGGAAGGAACAATATGTCAGGCATTGATTATTCATACCAGGGTTTCTATGCACGCTTTGAATCTCCGGATAAGCCAACGGGATCGCTTCTCATGGGGCCCGATAATCTCGTTGGTGATGACTACGAAGTTGTCTTCAAGAACGAAGATGACCGTATAGTTGCTTGGCTTAAAAACAAGTTCGGGGCAGAGATTGGTTTCCTAGATGTAGATGCATCTCGCTCGCTTCAACTCGCCAATGGGCGAGGGCAGAAGATTCGTGCATTGCTCTCGTTTGTTGCTTACTCAGATTCACCTGACCCCGGTCTTTACTGGGGTGAAGTTGCGCTCTTCTGCTACAACGAAACCTATGATGCAGAGATTGGAGCTTTCATCAATCGATGCTCATCGCGACTCGCTGATGGCAAACGACCTGAAATTGATTTAGGTCGTTCTTCAATCGAGAAGATCTTCTCAGAAGAAGATTGGATGCCAACTCAAACGGTTCCCTATCCGAAGAAGGAAACCGGCATGGCTATCCTCAAGCAATCGAGATCTCTATCGGAAAAGATGATCGAGCAAGGGCGAGCGCGAAACAAGGGATGTTATGTCGTAAGCTGGCTCTTCATCATCATCGTCATTGCTGCGGTCTTGTTTGGGCTTCACTCGGCAGGATTGTTCTAAAACAACCGCTATCTAAAGAGATGAGTTTTGGTAACTAGCACCAGAAATTCCGCGACCTGGGGTTATCTTGAATGATAGCTTCTCGAGCGATTTGAGGGGTGGTTCTCTGAAATACGACTCCATATCCGAATGGGAAGCCAAACTCCTCTTAGGCCCGATTTGATGAAACCGTTTTTCCGAGCCTTCGTTAAAAAATTAGCTTCAAAAGAGAAGAAGGACGCTCATCGAGCGTCCTTCTTCTCTTTTGTTTGCTGTCGAGCTGTTAAGCTAAGGCATACTCTATGAGTGCTGTGCACAGCTCGGGGAAGCTCATACCTGCAGCCCTGGCCGCATCCGGCAACAGGGATGTCGCAGTCATGCCGGGAATGGTATTCGTCTCGAGGATCCAGGGCACCCCGTCTGCATCGACGATGAAATCCGAACGTGAAACACCTCTGCACCCGAGCGCGTTATGGGCCTTTACCGCGTAATCATGGATGACAGTAGCGAGCTCTTCCTCAAATGGAGCGGGGCAGATGTGCTTCGATCCACCGGGAGCATATTTTGATTCGAAATCGTAGAACTCGCCCTTCATGGGTACGATCTGAATGATAGGGAGGGCCTTGGGGTCTTCGTTTCCTAGAACGGCAACCGTTATCTCATCCCCTTCTATGAATTTTTCTATTACGAGTTGATCGTCGATTTCGAAGACCCTCTCGATCGCCTCATCGAGGGCCTCTTTAGATTCGACAATCTCGACGCCGAGGGCGCTTCCTTCAGTCGCTGGTTTCACAACACAAGGAATGCCTACCTTCTCAATGATGTCGTCGATTGAATAGTTATTATTCTTAGTCAGAGATATTGAAGGCGCAGTGGGAATCCCCGCAAGCGAATAGAGAATCTTAGATTTCGCCTTATCCATGGCTATTGCTGATGCTTGGACATGAGAGCACGTATATGGAATACCGAGCATCTCGAGCATCCCTTGTAGCGTTCCATCTTCGCCCATCTTCCCATGCATGCACAAGAACGCGACATCGAACTTCTCGTCGATAAGCTTCTTCAGATCGTCCTTCTCTGAGGGATCGATCCAAGTAACATCGAAGCCAGCTTCTTCCAAAGCACCCTTAGCACCTTTACCAGACTCGAGCGAGATCTCACGCTCTCCACTCGATCCTCCAGCGAGAAGTGCCACGCGGCATTCCGAAGGATTAATAGCCACATTTACCTACTTTCCTCGTGAATAGATGCTCCATCAGTATATCAATTCAGCGATGTTTCACGTGAAACATCGCCATGCGCGTATAATTCGGGCCATGAGTAAACCAATTAAATCTTTCAACATCGAAGGCGTCCAAGATCTAGTCTCTGAGGCTGGTCTTCCTTCTTTTCGCGCAATGCAGATACTTACATGGCTTTACGCAAAAGGGGCCGATTCATACTCGGAAATGTCGAACTTGCCGAAAGCGATGAGGGATCAACTCGAAGAAGCCTATCCACTCAGCACTCCTGAAATTGTCATGGTTAACGAATCGCGTGATGGTACACGTAAATACCTCATCAAGTTCGACGATGGCGCAACTACTGAAATGGTCGCGCTACCGTCTGACGATCGACTAACCGTATGCGCATCAAGTCAATCCGGCTGCGCTATGAAATGCTCTTTCTGTGCGACCGGGCAGCTTGGTCTTACCCGTAACCTCCTACCAGGAGAAATCGTCGATCAAATATCGATGATTCAAAAGGACTTGGGGCGCAGGGTGACAAACGTAGTCGTCATGGGCCAGGGAGAGCCATTCGCCAACTTCGAAAACGTAGTTGCTGCTTTGAGGATTCTCAACCATCCGAAGCTTCTCAACATCGGTGCTAGGCATATAACCGTGTCCACTTGCGGTGTAATCAGAGGGATTGAAAGCTTTTCAAAAATAGATGAGCAGTTCACACTAGCCGTCTCCCTACACGCTGCACGTCAGGAAGTCAGGGACAAGCTCATGCCGAAGCTTACCGGGCAGCGTCTCGATACGCTCAAGCACGCCCTTTCAAAGTACTCGAACCTCACTGGGCGGCGTTTCAGCTTCGAATACTCGCTTATGAAGGGTCTAAACGATAGCGACGAAGACCTGCAGGCACTTATTGATTACTGCGCAGGGCTCCTTTGCCATGTGAACTTGATACCCCTCAACGAAATACCTGGTTCTAGAATCTCACCTGTTGCTCCGAAGGTTATGAACCATTGGGCTGAAACGCTCGAACGTAACCATGTTGCCGTATCGATTAGAAAGTCACGTGGCTCAGATATAGCTGCTGCTTGCGGTCAATTGGCACTTCAACAATCTAAGTAATTGGCTCTCTATCTTTTAAGAGCGGGCGCTCGGGGAGCGCCCCTACATGTTGGAGGGAATCACATTCATTAGTGGGAGCATTCGGGGGAATGCCCCCACGAGTGGAGGGGAATCAGATTCATTAGCAGCTAAAACAAAACGGGCGCATAATATGCGCCCGTTTCCCTTTGTTTGTAAGTCAATCTCTACTTGATGTTGGCAATAACCCGATAGAGCCTTTGCAGATCGGCTTCGTCTTTGAACGCAATCTCTATCTTGTTCTTACCCTGTACGCTCTTGATTTTCACTTCCGTTTCAAGGGTATCGCGAAGTGCACGGGCGACCGTCTTATAAGATTTTGGAGCCGGCTGCTTTGCTACCGCCTCCGTTGTCTTGGTCTTACCGGAGAGCAATCTGGCAATTCTCTCCGCATCACGGACGGAGAGCTTTTCCTCTATGAGCTTATCAGTGAGCTTACGACGGCCCTCTTTGGTGGGAACAGAGAGTATTGCGCGCGCGTGACCAGCAGTAATCTTCTCCTCGAAGAGCAGCTGTTGTGCATCTTCAGGCAATTCGAGAAGACGCAATGCGTTCGTGATCGTGGTCCTGCCTTTCGAGACAGCTTGCGCTACCTCGGACTGAGTCATCTTGCCGCGCTCCATCATGCGCTTATATCCATAGGCTTCCTCGATGGGATTAAGGTCGCTTCGCTGGATATTCTCGATGAGCGCGAGAATTATAGTCTCGTCATCGTCAGCATCCTTGACGATGATGGGCACTTTCTTCATATCGAGCGACTTGCATGCCTGCCAACGACGCTCACCTGCGATGATTTGATACTTGTCACCGGATTTGCGCACGAGGATAGGTTGGAGCAGGCCGTTCTTCTTGATCGACTCCGCTAGTTCCTCGAGGTCTTCCTTCTTGAAATACGTACGCGGCTGATCAGGGTTAGGCTCTACGAGATCGATGTCGACTTCGCTAACCTGTCCCTCCGCGTTAACATCCCTCTCTTTCACCTGTTCAAAAGAAGGAGCCTGCGGGGCCTGTGCCGGAACATTCGAGGAAGCAACTTCCCTTTCAACAACTTCCTTGATAGTGAAGTTATCTTCAATGCTCGAATAGATCTCCTCTTTCTGAGCATTATCAACCTCTTCGAGCTTATCTTGAGCGGGCTCTTCCTCGCCAGCTATTTGAGCAGTTTCATTAGCAGTCACTTCTCCCACAGGAGCCGGCGCATCCTGCAGAAGCGAATTGCCCGTGTCTCCACCAAGGAGAGAACCAAGACCGCGACCCAGGCCGCTTCGTTGCTTAGCCACGCTGCATCACTTCCTTTGCTAGATTCGTATACGAGATTGCACCCTTGCCCTGAGGATCGTATTGAGTAATAGGAATGCCGTAACTCGGTGCTTCGGAGAGTTTTACCGTACGTGGGATAAGTGTCTCGAATACGAGCTCGCCGAAGTAGTTCCTAACCTCTGCCGCAACCTGGCGAGAGAGCGTCGTTCTTCCGTCGTACATAGTCAATAGAATGCCAAAAATGTCGAGCGAAGGATTCAATCTACTTTTGACACGTTTCATCGATTCAAGGAGTTTTGTCACACCTTCAAGTGCATAGAATTCCGTTTGAATTGGGATGATGAGTTTATCCGCTGCAACGAGAGAATTAACAGTAAGTAAGCCAAGAGAGGGAGGACAATCGATAAAGATGTAATCGTACTTTCCACGCATCGTACCGACCGCATCCTTGAGGCGGTTTTCGCGTGCCATTTCCGATACGAGCTCAACCTCCGCACCAGCCAGATTGATAGTTGCTGGCGCAATATCCAAACCTTCGGAAACATCCGGAATGATAACTTCCTCGAGGGAAGTGTCATCAAGCAACACGTTGTAAATGCACTTGCTCAGCAAACTCTTCTCGATACCCAAACCGCTTGTAGCATTGCCTTGAGGATCGAGGTCTATAAGGAGAACTTGCTTGCCCGCTTCTCCGAGGGCTGCAGAGAGATTAATTGCGGTGGTGGATTTTCCAACACCGCCCTTCTGATTGATGATGGCGATTACCTTAGTGGTCCCGATTGCATGAGTAACCGGTTTCTTCTCGCTGTATGAACGAATGGGTTTCATCTCAACTTCCTGATAATTGGAAGCTTGGGAAGATGAACCTTGTTGAGACTCATCAGCAGCCTCGGAAACTACAGGTTCCTCGACTACCGTTTCTTCCTTGATCTCAACATCCCTATTCTGGCTTGTGCTGTTTGACGGCTTATCTTGCTTCTCTTTCCTGAAGCTATCAAATATACCCACACGAGCCTCCTTCCGTCATACTCTCGATCTACAGCCTCGCTAGTTATTTCCGTTCACATTCATGAACTGCGAAAACAGAGTAGTTTAACGCCCTTATCTGCAACTTCTTGCAAACAAGGCAGTCAGTGATGACAGTGGTATCAATAGGGATGATGCTCATTCTGCTTGCTTCGTTTCTACTTCATTCACAGCATCCGAAAGCAGTATACAACCAATGATGTTTCACGTGAAACATCGAAACTAATTAATTTGATGTTTCACGTGAAACACTAAGATTTGATTGTCTTTTAACTCCACTTTATCTTAGAGGGGATTCTTCTGAGCTTGCCCCTCTAGACGGGGGAGAGTAATTTTTTGTTTTCCTGATTTAATGTACACGAGCACCCTTCTCGTGTATTCCCCACCCAAGACGAAAGATCTATCTGACAGCAGTTGCATCCCGGTCAGTCTTCCAACTTCATCCGCATGCTCCAACTCAGCATCTTCCACTTTCGCCTTGTAGCAGACCAGATGCCCTCCTTGTATGAGGAGCGGGCTCGCCAATTCAAGCAGAACTGATATTTGCGAGAGGGCGCGGGCAGTGATGATCGAATAACGTTGCCCGTTCTTTCGAGCGAGTAGCTCCGCTCTACCCGCGAAAGTGTCGATTAGACTGTCTTGTCCGAGCTTCTCTATAATTGAGGAGACTTCATCCATCTTCTTTTTGCGGGCATCTACGAGAGTTGTTTTCCTGCCGGAAGCGATTGCGAGAGGAATGCCGGGAAAGCCGGCACCGCTCCCCAGATCGGCCATCTCCCCAATAGGCGCTCTTTCTATTTCCTCTAGAGCAGATAGGGAATCCTCAACATGGAGGAGCATGCCTTCATCCATGTTGGTGATCCTCGTCAAATTGACCCTATCATTGGCATCCATCACCAACTCTAAATGCTTTATAAGAATGTCCTGCTTCTCCTTTTCGAGAGTATTGAAGATAGGAAGCATATCGCTCATTGTTCTCTTGTCCTTCTCGGGAATGTACTTTCAACCCATAATAAAAGAGCCCCGCCGAAGCGGGGCTCAAAACCTTTAACTCTTCTTCTACTTGACGGGAACGACCACTACGTGACGTTCCATCCCCTCGCCCTCGGAAGCAGTATCGACTCGCTCGTCGTCCCTTAGGGCAACGTGAATGATGCGGCGCTCGTAAGGCGTCATGGGACGAAGCTTAATGCTCCTACCCTGGGAAGCTGCCTTATTCGCGGCAGAGCGGGCCAGCGCTTCGAGCTTCTGGCGCTGCCTGTTCTTATAACTCTCTACGTCGATGATGACGGGGAAGCGGTATCCAATCTTCCTCACCGTGATAGCCGAAATGAGGAACTGGAGAGCTTCGAGGGTCTTCCCGTGGCGTCCGATGAGAACTGCAAGATCATCGCCGGTGATATCGAGGATCAGCTCCCCCTCGTCACCTTCGTACTCGTCGATGGTCACTTCGCCTACGTTGAAGTATTTGAGTACGTCCTTCAGGGCGGCGATAGCGGTATCGGCGATCTCGTCGAGCTGCTCGTCGGAAATCTGCATGCCCTCTTCCTCGGAAGCCGATTCCTCTACCTCTTCGACTGTTTCCTCGTTGATAACTTCATTCTCTTCACTCATGATTGTTGCTCCTATCATAGAAATACGACCATTTGAACACTATTAACGCTTCTTGGTCGGCCTTTTCTTCTTGGTCTTGCGCTCCACCTCGACTTTAACGGGAGCAACGTCAATGGTCTCGAGCTCCATTTCCGCATCTTTCTTCTTGAGGATGCTCATGTAGATCTGCTGGGTTGCGACGGCGATGATACCCGAAACGCCCCAGAAGAGGAGAACGCCGGCAGGGGAGCTCCAGCTCACGAAGAGCATCATCAGGCCCATGATGATGGACATCATGTACATCTGATTCTTCTGAGACTGGTCTTGGTTGTTCCTCTGCTGGAGAAGCATGGGGAGGAACGTGGCACCGACGAAGACGATTATCAAGATGATATAGGGGATGGCGATCATGAAACCGAGATCGCCGATGGCCGCCATGACGTCGGACGGGACCGCGATCAAACCTGCAACCTCGGGCGGGCCCTGGATATAGGGAATGATGTTATAGAACGTGAAGGTGCTGTATTCCGGCAGAAAGTCCTGGATGTTCCTCAACACCTGGAAGAGGGCGATGAAGATAGGCATCTGGATAAGCATGGGAATGCAGCTTGCCAGAGGGTTGAACTTAGCCTCCGCATAGAGCTTCTGGGTTTCTTCCTGGAGCCTGACCGGATCGTTGGACCATTGGTCCTGAATCTGCTTGATCTTAGGCTGGATCTTCTGCATTTGATAGCTCGACCGCGTCTGGCTGAGCATGAGGGGCATGAGAAGCAGCCTGAACACAACCGTGAACAGGATGATCGCAAGGCCCCAGTCCTGGGCGAGCTTGAAGAAAAGCTCAACTATCCAGGCAATGCCGTGTAGTATCGATTCCCACATATTTACCCTTTCTTTCCTTTATATACCAAAGAAGGCCTCGCAGCGACCGACCCCTTAGGGAACGGGATCATAACCGCAAGGTCCTCCCGGACGACATCTCATAAGGCGCTTGGCCGTCAACTTGAAAGCCTTGACGAACCCGTACTTCTGGAACGCCTGTAAACCATAGGTGGAACACGTCGGTTCGAACCGACAGCATCCCGCCAGGTGGGGTGATATTGCAAACCGATAGAACTTGATAAGGAAAATGGCCACCCTCGAGGCAATACTCTTCCCCTCAACCTTCCGGTCGAGAATATCCCCTTCTACAGGAGACACTTGAGTATCCATCGTCTCATCCAAAGACAATTCCGGCCTTCTTGAGAGCTTTTCCAAAACTGTCGTTCAACTCACCGAAGCTCACGTCGTTTGTCGTCCTTCGCGCGAGGACAACAACGTCGTATCCTTCGAAAGGTCCGCCGTTCGAATGACAGAGAGATCTCATCCTTCTCTTTGCCCTGTTCCTCCAAACTGCGTTACCCAGTTTTTTACCCGCTATAAAAGCAACACGACCGTTATGGTCGTGTTCGTCTTCGTGCTTTAACACTATCAAGCTCACATGGGGCGTGTTCACACGCTGTCCATGACCGAAAAGGTAGGAAATCTCGGTGCTGGACTTTATCGTTTTCACGACAAATTAGACGGTGAGACGCTTGCGGCCCTTTGCACGACGACGGGCCAACACGGCACGGCCGCCCTTGGTAGCCATACGTGCACGGAAGCCATGAGTCTTTGCGCGCTTGCGCTTATTCGGTTGATACGTGCGCTTCATCTTGTTACCCTTTCAAGCTGTGAATTTAGAGCAAGCGCTAGAATATATTAAGGCGCTGACCTTAGTCAACACCTATTTTGGAGCCCTCCAAAACCTCCCTACAAACAACCACTATATATGCTACCTCTACCATTTGTCACACTATCCCTGCCCTCTGGGGAAAAGAGGTGGGTTAATGACTGAAAACATGTTGATAAACGGGGTATCGCTGTGGAAACTAGAAACGGGCTCTTTTCGCCTGTTGAAAGAGAGCCCGTTAATCCACAGAATCAAAATGGCGGTTTTAAAGGGTTGAACTGGAATTTCTCTTCCAATCCACTTATCTACCGTCCTTATTACAACTACAATTCTATTTACATTTCTTTTATTCTCTTCTTGATATTCTCTATCTCTTCCCTTATCTCCCTATTCTCCTTGAGCTTCTCTTCCACGTTTGTAACCGAGTACATGATGGTCGTATGATCTCGACCGCCAAAGCTCTTGGCTATCATGTTGTAAGGAAGATCGAGCATCTGTCTCGAGAGATAGATGGCTATCTGCCTTGCGTATACGATTTTCCTTGCCCTCTTGGCACTCACCATGTCGGAATGGGATACATCGTAGTAAAGCTCCACCTGCTTCTGGATGTCTGCGATACTGAGCCTCTTCATGGTTCCGCCGGAAAAATGGTTTTCGAGCAACCGTTCCACTTGCTCGATGGTTATATCACCCTGTCCGGACGAGGCCATGAAATAGATGACTTTGGTGACGGCGCTCTTGAGCTCCCTGATGTTGGAACTCGAGTTTTCTGCAATGTACCTTTCCACTTCCTCGGAGATGACGAAGTTGCTTAAAGTACCCGTCGAGCGATATTCCTCGACGAAGCTCTTGATGATGCCCATCTTGGTTTCTACTTCGGGGGGTTGGATGTCAAAAGTGCCGCCGCTGTTGAATCGGCTTTGATACCTTTCGTCCATGGTGATGTTCTTTGGCGCGCGGTCGGCAGAAAGGACCACCTGCTTTCCCTCGTCCACCATCTTGTTGAAGATCTGAAAGACGATATCGAGGGTCTGTTCCTTTCCTTGAAGGAACTGGATATCGTCGATGAGGAGGACATCGGCGTTCTGATAGCGATGCTTGAAATTCTTATAGCTCGACTTCTGCTTGTCATGGGCCACTGTGGCCTCAACATATCCGCTGAGGAAGTCTGCTGAGTCGACGTAGACGGTTGTCAGATCGGGCTGCGTCTCGTTTACGTAGTTTTGGATGGCCCTCATGAGGTGGGTCTTGCCCAGCCCAGACCTACCGTAGATGAACAAGGGGTTCAACATCGGCCTGCCCGGCTCTTCCGCCACCGCGACCGCCATCGAATAGGCCATCCTATTGGATTCGCCTATGACGAAGTTCTCGAACGTGAGGGTGGAGACGGAGGAGAGGATGCTTTTCTCGAACGTTTTGTCCTCCGCTTTCCTGGGGCTCTCCTCTTCCGGCTCTTCCCTTGTTTCGGACTTCTTCGCTTGAGAAGGTTGAACCTTCTGCGGACGAGCTTCCTCTTCCCTGGCAACTTCCCTCGCAGGTTCTTCTTCCGGCTCGGGTACCACCTGGTTGAGGTCAACCTCAATGGCCACGACGAAATCGACGCCGTATATGTCCTTGAGGGCTCGCTCGATATAGCTACTGTAATGACGCTCTACCCATGTCTTGATGAAATCGTTGTCTGCGGTGAGCATGATGAAGTCCTCGCTCATCGCTTGGGGCTGCAGCCTGGAGAAGAAGGCATTCATCTGGGAGGAATTGATGGACTCGTATTGGGAGATACGGTCGCATACGCGTTCCCAGCATTCCTTCAGTTCCGCGCTATTCATATAACACCTCGTTTCCCCCATTAGTAGGTCGCAAGTATAGACCAAATGTGGAAAACTAGGCTATCAAAATGTGGAAAACCTAGAGAGCTGAGGCTATCTCATAGCCCAAATCGGTCAATGACCTCTTCTTTCCCAGTTTTTCAACGAGTCCATAATCTTCGAGTTTCGACAAAGTGTTGAACGTCGTTGAAGGTGCGGTGCCTGCAATTTCCCCCATCTGGGTGATGCCCAGTTCCCCTTCCCTCATGAGAATGGTGATAAAGAGCTTCTCCCTTTCCGACAGAGGCAGGCTCATGGTGGGTCTCATGGAGGTCCTCGTTGGGGGTTCCACCGGCTTTGCCGGAGCGGGCTTGTAGCTCGGGTCGAGGGTAATGGTCACAACCGCACCCGAATTAAGGTTGTCTTCTATGACTATGGAACCATCGCTGTTGTCGAGGTATTCCTGGACGATGGGGAGTCCTGACCCCACGCCCCTGATGTACTTTTTCATAGGCTCGATGGCCGATGAAAAACCCGGTTTCCTCGCGTTTTCCTTTTCCCTGATTCCCGGGCCTTGGTCTGCGAACCTGATGGTGTTTCCACCATCGAGGATGGAAACGACTATTTCCTTGAACTGAGCGTGGATGAAGTTTTCGGAAACCTCCCTGATGAGCGTGTAGGGAAGGGATCCGCCTATGAGCTTAGCCTGCTCCCAGATGGTGGTGGTGAGCTTCTCTATGAATTCAGCCGTGGTGTCGGGTTGTATCTCGGTGATGCGTGGAGCCGACTTCAGGTCGTCGTATAGGGCGATACGAGCCGTGGCGTTCACGAATGTGTAATCGAAATCTTCTCTGTTTACAGGCTCGTCCATATATAGCTCCAAGGTTATCGTGGAAAGCATTATATACGGCTTTTTTTCACCGTTCATGAATTCACATGAAATGAAAAGCTGGAATGACGAGGAGTTTTCAGAGTTATCCCCAAATAGTTCAGAAAATGTGGAAAAACGTGAATTCAAGTGAAAAAAATCGCGTGGAAAAAGTTGAAAAATGTTAATAACTCGCTCATCAGGGCGTATTGATTAAAGGCCTGATGAATGGCACCGTCTGTGAAATGTGACAAGAACGCAACCATTCCGTTACCTGCGAATATGCATCCAAACGCTTTTCAATAGAATTATCTAATTTGAAAAACCGCAGGTCATAGCCTTGATAAAAGATATGAAAATAATAAAAGCGCAGATAGGAACGCATAGGGTGATGGATGAAGCCTCAAAGCCCTTTCAAGGCTCTATAAAGATTTCCACAGCGAAAATCAGGGTAAACGCGAGTTATCCACCTTTTCCACAATTTTCAACATCTCAAGGGCGATGTGGGTGAAAAATATTCCAATTTTTTCAAGCGGGGTCTCGTTCGGTGAATAGCTGAGGTCGACTGCTATAATTTCTTGCCATCTGGGAGGAGATGGTTGAATGAAGTTGAGCATAAATCAGAGCGAGTTTCTCAATGCGCTGGTTATTGTGCAGAAAGGCATAACGAGCAGGTCTACCCTTCCCGTTCTTTCGGGAGTGTATGTTCAGGCCCGCGGCGACGAGGTTACCTTTCAGACAACCGATCTCGAGCTTTCCATCCAGTACACCACTTCGGCGCTCGTCGAGGAGGAAGGCGAAACCGTCCTTCCCGGCAAGCTTATAGTAGATATAGTTAAGAACCTTCCAGATGCGGCCGTCCACGTGGAATCGAGCGATGATAACGCAATCGTATCGTGCGAGTCGTCCTCCTTCTCCATTAGATGCCTTAACCCCGCCGATTTTCCCGGTTTCCCGAAGGTTGCGGCGGAGCAGCAGATCACCATTCCCTTCGAGACGTTTTCCTCCATGGCGCGCAAGGTGTGCAGGGTGGTCTCGCGTGACGAGAGCCGCATGATTCTCACCGGCGTCTACATAGCGGTGGAGGATTCCACTCTCAAGATGGTGGCGACTGACTCGTATCGACTCGCCATGGCTGATACCCCACTCGAAGGCGGCGCGCCCGACTTCAATGCGGTTATTGCCGGGTCCTTCGTATCAGACCTCGCCGGGCTTCCCAAAACGGGGGAAAACATAACCTTGGCGATAGCGGAGAACCAGATCATCGTTTCCTATGCGGGGACGGTGTTCATCAACCGCCGCATCGAAGGCAAGTACCCCAACTACAAGCAGCTCATCCCGTCGAGCTACGAGACCCGCTGCGTGACGGAGAGAAACGCCCTCTCCGCCGCCGTCAAGAGGGCCTCGCTGCTCGAGCGCTCCGGGTCGCAGGTGCGTTTGAGCATCAACGTCGCAAGCCAGACCATCCAGCTCACCACCAGCCAGGAGGCCGGCTCCACGCAGGAGATGGTAAAGGCGAGCATAGAGGGATCTGACGTCGAGATAGGGTTCAACAGCCATTACATGAACGAGGGCCTCGCGGCGATGGAATCGTCCCAGGTATCCCTCGAAATACAAGGCCCGCTCAAGCCCGGGATCATGAGGGGCTCCGAAGAGGAACGGTACCTTTACCTCGTGATGCCCGTGCGCATCTAGAAGCCATTGGGATAGATTCCCATGGGCTTGAAGATAAGGTCAATCGATTTCAGAAACTTCAGGAGCTACGAGAGGTTTTTCCTCGACGATATTGGAGAGCTCACCATTTTCATTGGCAGGAACGCCATAGGGAAGACGAACATCCTCGAGGGAATACAGCTCGTCACGGCGGCCACTTCATTCAGGCACCCCCAGGTATCCCAGGTCATACGCGACGGCATGCCTTCCGGGCGCGTGTCCATGAGGTCGAGTGACGGCAACAGGGACATGCTCACCGAGCTTCATCTGGAAACGGGAAAGAGGAAATACACCGTCAACGGGAAGGCCAAGAGCATTTCCGATGTGAGGGGGGTCCTCCCGGCCGTCGTTTTCACGCCCGATGACCTTAACTTGGCAAAAGGGTCCTCGAGCGTAAAGAGGAGCGCTTTCGACGAAGTGGGCGTGCAGCTGAGCCGGAATTACTCCGTCATAGGCCGCGATTTCGAGAAAGCCCTGAGATATAAGAACAGGCTGCTCAAGGAAGAAGCCCCCCAGCCATTGGTGGATGCCATAAACGAGACGTTCGTCGCATGCGGCGCCCAGCTCTTCTGCTATCGCCATGCCCTCTACCGCACCATGTCGGG
>SUUE01000006.1:86589-89430 GCA_015062685.1 Coriobacteriaceae bacterium | reverse complement strand
CTCCTCCTGGACGACGTGATGAGCGAGCTCGACAGCTACAGGAGGGACATGCTGGTGGGCAACGTCACCGCCGAAACCCAAACCTTCATCACGGCAACCGACCTCACGCCCTTCAACGAGGAACTACTGGAGCGGGCGCGAATCGTCGATCTGGAAAAGCTGGCCGAAGGCAGGTGACGGCATGAAGAACGTCGGCGCTAATATAGAGAGCTTCATTGCCTCCCTGATGGGGGATGACGAGCAGGCGCGCATCAACTATCGCGCTCACCAGGTGAGGAAGAGGTACCGCACCGCCATAGAGTCCGTATACCGCGACACGGCCGATCTTTTTCTGGACCACACCAATAACGTGTACATAATGGATAAGGACGGGGTCAAGACCCTCATCGTCTACGTGGATGACTCCATCTTCGCCGCCGAGCTCAACGCGCAGCGCGAGCTCATCAAGCTCAAGCTGCTCGAGCTTTTCGGCGAGCAGGTTGAAGAGTTCGACATCCATGTATCGCGCGGTAACTGGAAGGGGCATCACCCCTACGTGGACGAGGGAGCGCCCGAGGCGCCCGCAGTGCCGCTCGCGCCTCTCAGCGAGAGCGAGGTGGAGGCCGTTGAGGAAACGGGCGGCAGGGTGGAAGACCAACGGGTGCGCGCGGCTCTCGAGAAGGCCATGTCGGCCGATTTGGCACGAAAGAAAGCGGAAAATGAAAAAGTGAACTAAATTCCCTTTTATCGCGCCGCTGGCAAGGCCTGAACCACCTTAGAAACCAAAATTGAACATGTTGTGTTGCCTGCTATTTCCTACTCTATATATGGTAAACTTCTTTAAGTTATGGACAATTAGCGGGATTGACGAATAAACGGACCAGAAACAAGGAAGAGAGCCCGCTCGTACTCCCCGCTGCCGTAAACGCAACATGAAGGAGAGCATGTGGCAAACACTACCGAAGAGAAGAACTACGGTGCAGACGCCATCAAGGTCCTGAAGGGACTCGAGGCAGTCCGCAAACGCCCCGGCATGTACATCGGTTCGACCGGCCCGCTCGGACTCCATCATCTGGTATACGAGGTGGTGGACAATTCCGTGGACGAGGCACTTGCCGGCTTCTGCGATCACATCCAGGTCTTCATCAGGCCCGATAACTCCATCCAGGTCATCGACAACGGCCGCGGCATCCCCGTCGAGCGCCACAAGACCGAGAAGATGCCCACCGTCGAGGTGGTCCTTACCATCCTCCACGCTGGCGGCAAGTTCGGCGACGGTGGCTACAAGGTGTCCGGCGGCCTCCATGGCGTCGGCGTCTCGGTCGTAAACGCGCTTTCCACCAAGATGGTCGTGGACGTGCGCCGCGACGGCAAGGAATACGAGATCGGCCTCGAGCGCGGCAAGACCGTGGACAAGCTGCACGAGATAGGAAGCGCCCGCAAGACCGGCACGACCGTCACGTTCTGGCCGGATCCGGAGATCTTCACCGATACGTGCATCTACGATTTCTCTACGCTGGAGCACCGCTTCCGCGAGATGGCGTTCCTCAACAAGGGGCTCAAGATCGAGCTCACCGACCAACGCAGCGACCCGAGCGCGCTCGTGAGCGAGATGGCCGAGGAGCCGCGCACCGTGTCCTTCAAGTACGATGGCGGCATCGTCGACTTCGTGAAGTACCTCAACGACGGCAAGGAGACGCTCAACAAGCCCATCTACTTCGAGGCCGAGAACGAGGACGGCACGGTGGAAGTTGCCATGCAGTGGACCGGTTCCTATAGCAGCAACGGCGTGCTGGCGTTCGCCAACAACATCAACACGCACGAGGGCGGCACCCACCTCGACGGCTTCAAGCAGGCGGTGACGCGCACCATCAACGATTACGCCCGCGCCAAGAACATCCTCAAGGAGAAGGACTCCAACCTGAGCGGCGACGACTGCCGCGAGGGCCTGGCGGCCATCATCAGCGTGAAGCTGCACGAGCCGGAGTTCGAGGGCCAGACCAAGACCAAGCTCGGCAACACCGAGATCCGCGGCCTCGTGCAGACCGCCGTCACCAAGGGCCTCGCCGAGTACCTTGAAGAGAACCCCGCGCCCGCCAAGCGCATCGTTGGCAAGGCGAGTCAGGCGCTCAAGGCCCGCGAGGCCGCGCGCAAGGCCCGCGAGACCGCGCGCCGCAAGAACGTGCTCGACAGCTTCAGCTTGCCGGGCAAGCTGGCGGACTGCTCCTCCAAGGACCCGAGCCAGTCCGAAATCTTCATTGTAGAGGGCGACTCCGCAGGCGGCTCGGCCAAGCAGGCGCGCGACCGTAAGTACCAGGCCATCCTGCCCCTGCGCGGCAAGATCCTCAACGTGGAGCGCGCCGGTCTGCACCGCTCTCTCTCGAGCGACACCATCACCTCGCTCATCACCGCCATCGGCTGCGGCATCAGCGACGACTTCGACGCCGACAAGGCGCGTTACCACCGTATCATCATCATGACGGATGCCGACGTGGACGGCGCCCACATCCGCTGCCTGCTGCTGACGTTCTTCTACCGCTACATGCCGGAGCTCATCAACCGCGGCTACATCTACATCGCGCAGCCGCCCATCTTCGGCCTCAAGAAGAAGAACTCGAAGTCGCCCAAGGTGGAGCGCTACATCTACGACGAGAAGGCGCTTTCCTCCACGCTGGCGGAATACGACAACCCCGACAAGTTCGACGTGCAGCGCTACAAGGGTCTCGGCGAGATGGACCCCGAGCAGCTCTGGGAGACGACGATGGAGCCGGCGAGCCGCACGTTGCTGCAGGTGAACATCGACGACGCCGCCGAAGCCGAGCGCGCCGTTTCGGACTTGATGGGCGACAAGGTGGAGCCGCG
>SUUE01000006.1:59229-86489 GCA_015062685.1 Coriobacteriaceae bacterium | reverse complement strand
CTGCAGGTGAACATCGACGACGCCGCCGAAGCCGAGCGCGCCGTTTCGGACTTGATGGGCGACAAGGTGGAGCCGCGTCGCGACTTCATCCAGTCGCATGCACGTGACGTTAGGTTCTTGGATATCTAAGTACGTTGGGAATTCCTCTGGGGCCTGCGTGCCCCGGGAGGGGTTCGCCTACGGCTGCTCGATGTTTTATGTATTAAAAGCTGTTTTGTCTGCGCAAGCGGCTAACCCCTCCCGGGGCACGCAGGCCCTGGAAAGGTTAAACAAGGAGAGACATGGCTGACAACGAAAACAAAGACGTGTTCGACGAGTTCCTTGACCGTGCCGAAGAGGACATGGACGAGGAGGAGAACGACGATATCCTCGACGACGTGGACGAAGACGAGGCATCCGACGAGGAAGACGGCGACTTGGCTGGTGGTTCCCTTTCCGGGGCGCTTGTGAGCGAGGAGATGAAGGCGCAGTCCCTTATGGTGGACATGCCTTCGGCACATGGCGAGATCGTGGAAGGTGCGAACGGCGGTGAAGGGACCATCGTCCGCAGCGCCTACCTGGGCAAGGAGATGCAGGCGAGCTTCCTCGAGTACTCGATGTCCGTCATCGTGAGCCGCGCGCTTCCCGATGTGCGCGACGGCATGAAGCCGGTCCACCGCCGCATCCTCTACGCCATGAAGGAGAGCGGTTACACGTCCAACCGCGCGCATATGAAGTCCGCGCGTACCGTCGGTGACGTCATCGGTAAGTACCACCCGCACGGCGACAGCGCCGTGTACGACGCCATGGTGCGCCTCGCCCAGCCGTTCAACATGCGAGTGCCGCTGGTCGACGGCCACGGCAACTTCGGCAGCATCGACGGCGACGGCGCGGCTGCCATGCGTTACACCGAGGCGCGTCTGGACAAGGCGGCCGAGGTGCTGCTCGAGGACCTGGACAAGGAAACCGTCGACTTCCAGCCCAACTACGACGAATCGCTGACCGAGCCCACGGTGCTCCCCGCGCGCTTCCCGAACCTGCTGGTAAACGGCTCTGCAGGCATCGCCGTCGGCATGGCCACCAACATCCCGCCCCACAACCTGGGCGAGACCATCGACGCTGTGTGCCTCCAGCTGGACAACCCCGAGTGCACCACCGAGGACCTCATGAAGGTGCTGCCCGGCCCCGACTTCCCCACGGGTGGCGAGATCATGGGCCGCAAGGGCATCATCGACGCGTACGAGACCGGCCGCGGGAGCCTCACCATCCGCGCCCGCTACCGCATCGAGGAACTCAAGAACGGTAAGTCGCAGATCGTCATCACCGAGATTCCCTACCAGGTGAACCGCAACCGCCTGCTCGAGAAGCTCGGCGAGCTCGTGCGCGACAAGAAGCTGCCCGAGATCAGCAACATCCACGACGCCGCGGACCGCAAGGGCATCGACATCATCATCGAGCTCAAGCAGGGCTCCATGCCCCAGGTCGTGCTCAACAAGCTGTTCAAGCACACGCAGCTGCAGGTGGGCTTCGGCGTGATCATGCTCGCCCTCGTGGACGGCGTGCCGCGCGTCATGTCGCTCAAGGAAGTGCTGCACTACTACATCAAGCACCAGGAAGACGTCATCGAGCGCCGTACCCGCTACGAGCTGGCCAAGGCAAAGGAGCGCGAGCACATCCTCGAGGGCTTGATTACGGCTCTCGACAACATCGACGAGGTCATCGACATCATCCGCTCGTCCCAAACCGACAAGGAGGCCTCGAGCCGCCTGACCGAACGGTTCGGGCTGACCGACAAGCAGACCGAAGCTATCCTGCAGATGCGCCTGCGCCGCCTCGTCGGACTCGAGCGCCAGAAGATCCAGGACGAGTTGGAGGAGCTGCGCGAGCGCATCGCCTACTACCAGCGCGTCCTCGAGGACCGCGACCTGCTGCACCAGATCATCAAGGACGAGCTGGGCGAGGTCAAGAAGCGCTTCGGCTCGCCGCGCAAGACCAAGATCGGCGTGGAGGCCACCGAGATCAACGTCGAGGACCTCATCGCTGACGAGAACATGGTCGTGACCGTGACCAAGGCCGGTTACGTGAAGAGGCTGCCCGTGGCCACCTATCGCTCGCAGAAGCGCGGCGGCAAGGGCATGCAGGGCGTGAACCTCAAGGATAACGACTACGTCGACCACCTGTTCGTGGCCTCGACGCTCAGCTACATGCTGTTCTTCACCACCAAGGGCAAGGTATATCGCCTGAAGGTCTACGAGATCCCCGAGGCATCCCGCCATGCCCGCGGCACGTTCATCGGCAACCTCCTGCATCTGGACAAGGACGAGCAGGTGGCCGCCGTCATCGCCACCAAGGACTTCCCCGAGGACGAGTTCCTCATCTTCGGCACGAAGCAGGGCATGGTCAAGAAGACCAACATGAAGGCCTACGACCGCACCCGCCGCGATGGCCTCATCGCCATCAACCTGAAGGAAGGCGACGAGCTCATCGCCGTGAAACGCGTCGCGGAAGGCGACCACATCATCATGGCCTCGAGCTTCGGCAAGGCCATCAAGTGGGACGAGTCCGAGGCCCGCGCCATGGGTCGCGACACGACCGGCGTCCGCGGTATCACGCTTCCCACCGGTGCGCACGCGCTCGGCCTCGAGGTGTGCAACGATGCCTACAACCCCGAGCTGTTCGTCATCACCGAGAAGGGCTACGGCAAGCGCACCGACGTTTCCGAGTACCCGCTGCACCACCGCGGTGGCCAGGGCGTCTTCACCATCAATATGACCGCCAAGAAGGGCCAGCTCGCCGACCTCAAGATCGTCCGCGCCGGCGAGGAGATGATGATCATGACCGAGGAGGGCGTCGTCGTCCGCACCAGCGTGAGCGGCGTCTCCAAGCAGGGACGCGCCACCCAGGGCGTCCACGTCATGGACGTCGCCGACAACGACAAGATCACCGCCGTCGCCATTTCCCGCACCAAGGCAAAGCGCGAAGGCGCGAGGAGCGACGATCCGGGCGAGGATCTGGATTAAGGTTGAGCCTGCCTATACGGCAGGCTCAACTACTTGACGCTGCGAGCGCCCCTGGCACCCGATCCTGACTTTCAAGCCGGCGCGCATGGCCCGAAGGCCTATGCGCTTGGCTTTCAAGTCAATCTCGGGCACCAGGGGCGCTCTCGCTGACTTTTGCGCCCACATCGGCTTGTTCACATATCGGCCTCGATGGCTTTGCGCCCGCATCGAGCTTTTAGGACGCGCGGAGCGCGCCCCTACAGGGCGGATTGAGGGCAGGTTCCGGTTGTTCGTCCGGTTCATTTTCCACCCTCCGCGCCGATGTGCGCGGGGTTTCTTTTTTGTAGGGGCGCGCTCCGCGCGTCCTGCGAGACATGGAGGGGGTCTCCATACGCCGATGAGGGGGGTTTATAGGCCAGAAGGTTTCACGTGGAACAACTGCCTCTGGGCGAATGCGATAGAATCTAGACGCTGAAATTGAATTTCAAGATGGAGGCCTTATGGGCAAGAAGGACAAGTTCAATTACTTTGACGCGTTCGAAAAGCAGCTCGACATAGCAAGCGAGGAGGCCGACCTCCTCGTTGAGGCCATAGAGGGATTCACGACCGCCGAAGGGCTCCGCGACGTGCTCGAGAGGGCGCACGTGATAGAGCACCGCGGCGATATGGTCAACCGCGACATCCTCACGAGCGTGGCAGTCGATTTCATCACCCCGTTCGAGCGCGCCGACATCATGGAGCTCGCACAGCGCCTCGACGACGTTATCGACATGATCGAGGGCGTGCTTCAGCGCTTCTACATGTTCGACGTCCACTTCATGCATTCGGAGGCCATCGAGTTCGCGAGGATCATCCAGAAGAGCCTGAAGGCCCTGCGCAAGTCCATGGGCTCCTTCCGCGAGTTCAAGAAGGTCAAGAAAGTCCGTTCCATGGTCGAGGACGTGGCGGAGCTCGAGGAGCGCGCCGACGACATGTACGTCGAGACGATACGCAAGCTCTACACGGAGGACGTCGACAACGCTGTGCGCATCGAGGTGTGGTCGCGCCTGTTCGACCGCCTGGAAGAGATCTGCGACGCCACCAAGAAGGTCGCCGACACCATGGCGGCAATCGCCCTGAAGAACATGTAGCGCCCACGGCGCACTGACGCGGCGGCAGCGGCCGCCCACCTGGAAAGAAGGTATATGTCTCTCATAGTCTGCAAATTCGGCGGCACCTCGGTTGCCTCGCCCGAGCGCCTTCGCAACGTCGCGAAGCGGTTGGTGGCCCGCAAGCAGGAGGGGCACCGCGTCGTCGCGGTCGTCTCCGCCATGGGCAAGACCACCGATGAGCTCGTCGGCTTGGCCGCGGCCGTCAACCCCAACCCGCCCACGCGCGAGCTCGACCGCCTGCTTTCCACAGGCGAGCAGGTGAGCATGTCCCTGCTAGCCATGGCCATTGAGGCGCGCGGCTACCAGGCCATGAGCTTCACCGGCCGTCAGGCGGGCATCGTCACGGACAACACGCACAACAAGGCCAAGATCGTGAGCGTGGATAGCAAGCGCATCCTCGAGGCGCTCGACGCGGGCTACATTCCCGTGGTAGCCGGCTTCCAGGGCATCGACGCCAACGGCGACATCACGACGCTCGGCCGCGGAGGGTCCGACACCACGGCCGTGGCCGTGGCCTGGGGCATCAACGCGGACGTATGCGAGATCTACTCCGACGTGGACGGCGTCTACTCGGCCGATCCGCGCATTTGCCCGAGAGCCGCCAAGCTCGACGAGATAAGCTACGATGACATGCTCGAGATGGCCGGCGCCGGATCGGGCGTGCTGCAGATGCGCGCGGTGGAGTTCGCGCGCAAGTTCAACGTCGTCATCCACTCGCGCTCCGCGTTCTCCGACGCGGAGGGCACGTACGTCAAGGAGGCCTGCGATATGATGGAAGAAGCCGTGATCACCGGCATAGCCCACGACACCTCTGAGGTGAAGGTGACGATCCGCGGGGTGCCCGATGCCACCGGCGTCGCCGCCAAGGTGTTCAGCGCCCTTGCGGGCAACGCCGTGAACACCGACATGATCATCCAGAACATCTCGGAGGCGGGCATCACGGACATCTCGTTCACCTGCCCCGCAGCCGACCTAGCGCGCGCGAAGGAGACGCTCGACCGCGTGGTTCCCGAGATCAACGCGCGCGAAGTGGACGTGGACGAGAACGTGGCCAAGGTGAGCCTCGTGGGCACGGGCATGAAGTCCACCCCGGGCGTCGCGGCCCGCGCGTTCTCCATCCTCGGCGAGAACGACATCAACATCCTGGCCATCTCCACGTCGCCCATCCGCCTTTCCGTCGTGGTCGATTCCGCCCAGGTGGCAGATGCGGTTCGCGTGCTCCACACGGCGTTCGACTTGGATAGCGACGAAATCTTCGAGGAAACGCAGCTTTCGGCGGAGGAGATCGCCGCCAAGATGAACAAAGGAAGGTAGGCCATGAGTTTTTGCCGCTGGCAAAAACTCTTCCTTCTCGTGGCCGCCCTCTCCACGGCGGTTTGCATAGCGGCGTGCTCGGGCGGCGGTTCGGGCGCTCCCGCTGCGGCCAACGCGAGCGCTCCCGCCACCGGTGCGGGGTTCTCGCAACCGAGCGAAGTGCCGATGCCCGTGGTGGAGCTTTCGGGCGATCCGGCTATCGACATATCCCATGTGTCCGAAGGTTATGTCTCCGCCCGCGCCACCGATTCGGCGCGCCTCAAGTTCCAGGTGAAGAGCGGCGACATGACGTACAACTACGACCTGCCCGGGGATGGGGCGCCTGCGGTCTTCCCCGTGAACATGGGCGATGGGGCCTACGATTTCCGCATCATGCGCAACACCGAGGCATCCAACTACGTGGAGCTCTTGGCTGTGGCGGCCGACGTGAAGCTCGATTCGGAATTCGCCCCGTTCCTCTTGCCAAACCAGTTCTGCAATTACACGCCCTCGAGCGACTGCGTGGCGATGGCCCGCAAGCTCACGGAGACTGCCGCCAACCAAGGGGAGGCGGTCAAGGCAATCTGCACTTACATAGTGGACAACATATCCTACGATACGGCCAAGGCCGAACAGCTCTCGACCGTGACGGGCTACGTGCCCAACCCGGACGACACGCTGCACACGGGCAGCGGCATCTGCTTCGACTACGCATCGCTGGCGGGCGCGATGCTGCGCTCCCAGGGCTTTCCCACGAAAGTGGTGACGGGATACGTGGGGAAAGAGGGCATCTACCATGCGTGGATCATGGTGTACGCGGACGGGGAATGGCACACGGGCACGTTCGCAGTGGACCCGAAGACGTGGTCGCGCGTGGACGTGACGTTCGCGGCGGCGGGTAACAGCAAGTACGTGGGCGACGGCAGCGCCTATACCGACAGGTACGTGTATTAGGGACGAAAGAGGAAGCAGATGGCGGACAAACAGTTGGAGAGCAGCGCGTTGAGCGCATTTTGCGGGAGCATGGCCACCATGTTCGCCGCGGGCATCCAGTCGGAGGAGGCGGCCCTCATGCTTTCGGAGAACCGCGAGCGATCGCGGTTCCAGGAGGTGTGCCGCTACGTTTACGAGCGCCTCGTGGCGGGCGACGCCCTCTCGCAGGCCATGGCGGGAAGCGGAGGCTTCCCGGCCTATGCGGTCAACATGGTCGCGACGGGCGAGGAGTCGGGGCGCTTGGAGCCCGTCCTGCGCAATTTGGAGTCATACTACTCGGAAGAGGACCGCGTGTTCAACAAGCTGCGCGTGAGCGTGGGATACCCAGCCGCGCTCCTGTGCATCATGACCGTCATCCTCGCCTTCACCGTGGCGGTGATCCTCCCCGTCTTTTCGAGCGTCTACCGCAACATCGCGGGCGCCATCGGGGGCGGGTCGTTCCCGAGCACGGCCGCATCCAACATCATCGGCATCGTGGTGCTCGTCGCAACCGCCCTTTGCGCGGTGGCCGCGCTAGCGCTGGCGTTTACCACGAGGGACGAGACGGGGCGCACCCGGGCAATTCGCATGTTCGAATCGTTCGGCCCAACCCGCAAGGCCATGTACCAGCTGGCCCTCTCGCGTTTCACCGGTGCCCTCGCCACGTACGTCGCCTCGGGCGTCACGACCGAGGAGGCCATGCAGCGCGCGATCGACACCGTCGAGCACACCGCCCTGAAGGCCAAGGCCGAGAAGGTGCTGGCGAGCATGGTCGACCTCGACAACCCGCGGAGCATGACGCAGGCCATAGGCGAGTACGAGCTGTTCGACCCGCTGTATGTGCGCATGCTCAACGTGGGCAAGCAATCGGGTAGCGTCGATGTGGTGCTCGCCCAGCTCGCGGAGACCTTCTTCGACGACGCGATCGCTCAAATAGACGTCGCCCTCGACCGTATCGAACCGCTCATGGCCGCGTTCCTCACGGTGGCGGTGGGAGCCACGCTCGTATCGGTCATGCTGCCGCTCGTCGGCATCATGCAGGCGCTGGGTTAAGGGGAGACAGCGAGCGTGTTGAGAGAACGGGAACATATCGAGCGCGCTGCGGGGGTCATGGGGCCGTCTGGTGCCCGTGCCCGCTCGCAGGGATCGCTGAGGACGTTTTCCGTGGTGCTCATGGGCGTGTTCTTCGTCGTGCTCATGATAGGCCTCGTGGCGGGCGTCGCCATGTACCGCGCTATCGCGGACGGCCAGTCGCGCGCGGCTGAGCAGAACATGCGCGCCGGGCTCGTGGCGAGCTGCGTGCATGCGGGCGATGCTTACGACGCGCTCCGCCGCGGGCAAGGGCCCGAAGGTGATGCTCTTGTGCTCGTCGACCACGTGGCGGGCGAGGAATACGAGATGCGCATCTACCAGTACGACGGCTCGCTCGTGCAGGAATACGCCCTTGCGGGGCGGCCCTATAACCCGAGCGGGGCCAACGTGCTGCTCGACGCGCGCGAGTTCTCGTTCACGATCGACGGCGGGCTGATCACGCTGCTCATAGACGGCTCCCCCCTCGACCTCTACGTGCGCAGCGCGCAGGATGGCGCAAGGGGTGGTGCGGCATGATAGGCATGAGAAAGGGAGGCGAGAAGGCTCGGAGGGGCGCATCGTGGAGCGGTGCGGCGTTCCTCGTCGAGTCCATGCTCCTCCTCGTGCTGCTCGCGGTTTCCATGTGCGTGTTCGTGCAGGTGTTCGGCCTGTCGGTGCAGCGATCCTATGAGGGAGAGGGGCTTTCCCGGGCCATAGCCGCAGCGGAGAGCGAAGCCGAGAGGTTCGCGAACGATCCGGCCTCGGCCGAGGGCTCCGCCGACGTCGGTGGCATGCGCGTCGTGTGCGCCGTGGAGGAGGAGCGGCAGCCTCATGGCACCCTCTACAGGGCCACCATAAGAGTGTTCGATCCGATGGGGGCCGTTGATGCCGATTCGGGGCAGGAACCCGTGTACGAGGTGGCCACGGCGAAGTACGTCAGCGAGGTGGAGCGATGAGCCAGCTGATGACAAAGCTGTCGAAGGCCTCCAAGGCCCGCCAGCGCAACGTGCGAATTGGGCCGGTGTCGCTGTTCGCCTTGGTGGCGCTCGTATGCCTGGCCGTCCTCGCCGTGCTCGCGGCCTCGACGGCAAACGCCACCTACGTCATGTCGCAGCGCCTGGCCGATTCTACGACCGCGTTCTACGAGGACGAGCGCGCTGGGCAAGTGCTGGTGTCGGGCGTTGACAGCGTGCTCGGCGACGCACGCTCGGGCCCGACGGACGGAGACGCCGCCGCGCGCGCGGTGGAAGCCGCGCTCCCGGGCATCTGCTCGGCGGCGGAGGCGGAAGCCGGTGAGGGAGCAGACGTTACCGCTTCGTTTGACGGCCGGCGGCTGAGCGCCGAAATCACCTGTCATAATGGGAGAATGCTTAAAATAGACGTCATGGTCATGGACGATGCGACGTACCGCATCGACAAATGGGAGATGACGGCAGTGGAGAACGAGGAACAACCGACGGGTAACCTGTGGACAGGCGCCTAGCGAAAGAGGGAGAACCATGGATCTAGTACCGCTTCTCAAGCAGATGATCGACGCCAACGCGTCAGATATCTTCGTCGTCGCAGGACGGCCCCTGACGTTTTCCACGAGCGGGGGGCTCATGCAGCTGGGCGACCAGGCCCTCACGCCCAGCAACACGCGCGAGGTGATCGAGTCCATCTACGAGCTCGCGGCGCGCGACATCAACCTGATGCTCGACAACGTGAACCACGACGAGGACTTCTCGTTCGCCATTGGGGGCGTGGGGCGTTTCCGCGCGAACGTGTTCCGCCAGCGCGGCTCGCTCTCCGCGGTCATCCGCGTCATCCCGTTCGGCATCCCCGACCCGCACGAGCTCGGCATCCCCGAGGAGGTCATGCGCGTGTCGCGCCTGCAGAAGGGCCTCGTGCTCGTGACCGGCTCGGCGGGATCGGGCAAGACCACCACCCTCACGTGCCTCATCGACAGGTTGAACCACGAGCGCACGGGGCACATCATCACGATGGAGGACCCCATCGAGTACGTGCACCGTCACGGCACGTGCATCGTGACCCAGCGCGAGATCCCGACCGACGTGGCCACCTACGCCGAGGCGCTGCGCTCGGCGCTGCGCGAGTCTCCCGACGTGATCCTCCTGGGCGAGATGCGCGACCCCGAAACCGTGGCCACGGCCATGACGGCGGCCGAGATGGCGCAGCTTCTGTTCTCCACGTTGCACACGACGAGCGCTTCGAACACTGTGGATCGTATCGTTGATACATTCCCTGCGGCGCAGCAGCGTCAGATCAGGATCCAGCTCTCGCTCGTGCTCCAGGCGATCGTCTGCCAGCAGCTCGTCCCCACCGTGGACGGCAGGGTCGTGCCGGCCTTCGAGATCATGTACGCCAACCCCGCTATCCGCAACCTCATGCGCGAGGAGAAGACCTACCAGATCGACTCCGTCATCGCGGCATCGGGCAAGCAGGGCATGCGCACCATGGATCAAAGCCTGTACCAGCTGGTGAAGGACGGGGTGATCACTCCCGACACGGCACTTCGCTTCTCCATCCACGAAGAGGCCCTCGAGCGCCGCATGGAGTTGGAAGGCGTTAAGTAAGGATTGCCGATGGCGTCGAAACTGTTCGATAGCGGGACGCTGAGCACGTTCTTCGGGAGCATGGCCACCATGCTGTCGGCTGGGATCCAGACCGACGAGGCAGCCTACATGCTCACGCAGAACCAGGGGAGCTCCCATTTCCAGGAGGTGTGCAACGGCCTGCACGCCTCGCTCGTGCGCGGTTCAACCGTGGCCGATGCCATGGAATGCACCGGCGCGTTTCCCCGCTACGCGATCGACATGGTGGCCACGGGCGAGCGGTCCGGCCACTTGGAGAGGGTGCTGCGCAACCTGGAGACGTACTACGACGAGGAGGACCGCCTCTTCGCGAAGCTTCGCGGCAGCGTGGGCTACCCCGCCGCGCTTCTCTGCATCATGGCAATCATCATGGCGTTCACCGTCACAGTCATCCTGCCCGTATTCTCTGACGTCTATCAAAACATGGCGGGCTCGCTCACGGCCGGCTCCTTCTCGAGCGTGGCCGTATCCAGAGCCGTCGGGTGGGCGGCGTTCGCGGTCACGGTTGTTTCGGCCGCCATGGCCCTCGTGCTCGTCGTCGCTTCCAAGAGCGAGCGCGGCCGTAACCGCGTGATTCGGATCTTCGAGAGGGTGGGCTTCACCAAGCGCGCGATGTACCAGCTCGCGCTCTCCCGTTTCACCGTCGCGCTGGCGACGCTCGTCTCTTCGGGTATCACTGGGGAAGAGGCCATGGCGCGAGCTGTCCGCATGGTCGAGCACAAGGCCCTGCGCGCCAAGCTCGAGAAGGCGGCCGCGAGCATGGCCGACGTGGGCAACCCCCGCAGCCTCACCCAAGCCATTGCCGAGCACGACGTGTTCGAGCCCCTCTACGCGCGCCTGCTCAACGTGGGCACGCTCTCCGGCAGCGCCGACACCGTGCTCAACCAGCTGGCGGAGACCTTCTTCGACGATGCCGTGCTGCAGATCGACCGCTCCCTCGACAAAGTGGAGCCAATCCTGGCCGCGTTCTTGACCGTGGCGGTGGGCGTGACGCTCATCGCCGTGATGCTCCCGCTCGTGGGCGTCATGGGGTCCATAGGGTAAGGAGCCGCCATGTATCACGAGATAACGTTCGCCGAGCAGAAGCGGCGCCGCAACAAGCGCATCCTGCACGCGCTGATAGTGATCGTAGTGGCAGCGGCCGTGGTGGCCGCCTTCATGGTCATGAAGGCGAGCGCCCGCGAACAGGGCGTCGTGTCGACGCGCGACGCCATCATGACCGCGGCGAAGCAATGCTGCGCCGTGGAAGGGTCGTACCCATCCACGGTAAGGCACCTCGAGGAGCATTACGGCCTCGTCATCAACCACGATGATTACGTGGTCAGCTACGAATGGTTCGCCGACAACGTGATGCCGAGCGTGGTGGTGACCGCACGGTGAGCTCCAGGCTCGACATAAGCTATTCCGCGGTCTCCTCGTTCGAGAAATCCAAGGGGGGACGGATCGGGAGGGCTTCCAGCCTTTTCATGACCGTATTGCTGGCGGTGTTTTTCATTGCGCTCCTCAGCGGCTTGGTCGTGGGCGTGAACATGTACCGCTATGCGGCGCAGACCCAGATGGAGACGGACGAGGTGCGCATGAGCACGGGGCTGCTCTCGAGCTACATCAAGACGAACGACCGCGAGAACGTGCTCGGCGTGGGCATGGGCCCCGAGGGGAAGTCGCTCGTCTTGACGGAGCGTTCCGATTCGGGCGGCTACGAGACGCGCATCTACAAGCACGAGGGCAAGATCGTCCAGGAGTACTCCCTTGCCGGGTCGGCCTACACGCCGCAGCGCGCCCAGGTTCTCGAGGAGTCCGATTCCTTCGATTTCAGGGTGGATGGCAAGCTGCTCACGGTCATGACCGATAACGGCTCCGTGAGCGTGGCGCTGCGCAGCTCGCATGGAGGTGCCTGATCATGGCGGCCGCGCGCAAACCCCATGCAAAGCCGCCATGGACGGGCGCGGCGTTCGTGGTGGAGGCAATGCTCTTGCTCCTGTTCCTCATAGCCGCAGTGGCGTTGCTCACGCGATTGTTCGCCCTCTCGGTGGAGGAGAGCGCCGAGAGCCGCGAACTAACGATGGCGGTGGCGGCAGCGAGCGACGCCGCCGAGCGCTTCGCTGCAGCCCCCGGTTCCGTGCCTGCGAGATCTTCGGAGGGAGACCTGACCGTCACTTGCGACGTGACCGATGAACCTCGTGCTAGGGGCGTTTACCACAAGGCCGAGATTCGCGTGTTCGACAAGGCGGGCGAGGCGGTGTACGCCTTGACGACCGGCGCATACGAAGGCGGTGAGGCCTAATGGCCGCGCCTAACCGCAGGAACTTCACCGACAACGTGCGCATAGGCCCCCTTTCCGTGCTCGTGCTCGTCGGCATCTTGTGTATGGCCGTGCTCGCCGTGCTTTCCGTTTCGACGTCGAACGCCTCCCTCGTCATCGCGCAGCGGCAAGCGCATGCCGTTTCCGATTCGTACCTCGCGGAACATGCGGCGCAGGACTTCGTGGCGACCCTCGACGAGGAGCTCGCCAAGACCGGCACGGGCGAAGCGGTTACAACGGCCCGCGGCCTGGAGGCGTCGCTGCCCGACATCGCTCGCCATGCCCAAGAGGCGTCCGACGGGCGGGTTCTCGTGAACGCGACGCTGCAGGACGGAGTCGTGCACGCCGATTTCGCGTGCTCGGGGGCGCGGGCTCTCGAGGTGGAGGTGTCTGTTGGCGCAGATGGCAGGCCGCATGTGAGCAAATGGGCCATGACAGCCATCAGGAACGTGGAAGAGCCTGCAGGCGCGTTGTGGACTGGCGCCTAGTGGGCCAAAAGGTTCCGCGCAGTCGTGTTGAGTGGGCCAAAAGTCCCACGTATAGCCATCTAATCATCTATGACCAAGATTGCTGACGAATGCAATCATAAAAAGTCAGCTATCTAAAACAGTAACTAAAAGTACCGTGAATAAGTAATGAAACACCAGCTCATAAGCAGATAATTTCAGCTGTAATACTTTAAAACAACAGCCAGACCACGTATAATACGGCCCATATTAGAGTGACATAACCAGAGTGGGACAAAAGGCTAACTGGGATCATGTCGAATAAAGCCAAAAGACACGCCATTCTCGCCGTGCAGGTGACGCTCGCGTTGCTCGCCGTCGCGGGTGCGGCATGGCTCGGTTTGAAGGCTTTTGGCTATGCGCGGGCCCAGGGCGTCTACCACGACCTGCAGGCTGCCTACGCCTCCGAGCTTGGTGACCCCGACAAGGAAGCGACTTCTTCGGCCTGTCCGGTTGACTTCGCGTCGCTCCAGGGCCAGTACCCTGACGTGGTGGGCTGGCTCAAAATGGACGACGTGGACGTGAGCTACCCGATCGTCAAGGGAACCGATAACGACCATTACCTGCACTACGACGCCGCCGGCAAGGAATCGGTCGCTGGCGCCATCTTCATCGACAGCCGCAACGAGTCCATAGAAGGCGACAAGCACGTGCTCGTGTACGGGCACAACATGATGGACGAGAGCATGTTCGGCCAGTTGGACAACTACCTGGACGAGTCCTTCTACAGGAACGGCGGCGGCATGTTCACCATCTACACGCCGCAAGGATCCTACCGCTACCGCATCTTCTCGGTGGCAGTGGTGGACCCAACCGACGAGACCTACACGACGGGGTACAAGAACGAGCTCGTCTTCGATTCGTTCGTCAAGCACCTCGTCGGGCAGTCCATGTATGAAACGGGGATCAACGTGACCGGCGCGGACCACGTCGTATCGCTCAGCACGTGCTCGGCGAGCGACCGTCTCGTGCTCTGCGCGCAACGGGTGTCGGCCCAGCCGTGGGAGGCCTAGGGCGGCGATGATTACGAGGGAGTTGAGGGACATGGCAGCAAGGAAACATGCAACCAAGCTGTTCGCGAGCGCTTTCGTGGCGCTTGCCGTCGTGTTCGCTTTGGCAGGGCAGGCCTTTGCGGCCCCGGACGTGAGGGGCACCGACTCCCACGCATCGGGTAGCGCCCTTTCGTCCGGCGGGATCGACGTCGCCCTGGTTGGCGGGCAAACGGGCGACGTGGTGTTCGTGTCGGTGAGCCGGGCGGACACCGTCATCGCGAAGCATATCCCCTACACGCTCGGTCAGGGCGAAGTGCGCGGCGAGGGCGACAATTGGACGGGCATCGTGAGCCTGGACATCGAGACGCTCGACCTGGCTCACCTCGACGGTACGTACAAGGTTTCCATCTACGCATCGCGTACGGACGATCAGCCCATCTACACAGGGGCGATCTACGGCGTTTACGCCGACTTGCCCGATGGAGGAGAGAGCAAGCTTATCGGCACGCGTACGGTGGGCATCGGGGACTCCCCCGACCGCGCCTTCGTGCCGAACGACACGCTGTACGCCGGCGGCCGCACCTACCGCCTTGCTTCCAGCGAACCCGCAGTGGAGGGCGGTATCCTGCATTTTTCGTACACGGAGTACGACGAGGCGGGCACCGTCGACGGCGTGGTGAAGTACGTCGACCAGGCGGGCAACGTGGTAGCCACAACCAAGATCGCCGGCCTGGGGCAAGGCGAGCAGCGCCCGGTGAAGATCCCGGCCGCCGTCGCCGCCGAGAACGGTGACGTGTACCGAACGGTGTTCTTCAGGGACGAGGTGACAGCGTCCACTCCCGGCGCCACGTCGTTCACCATACCGGTGGCTAAGATGTCGGATGCGGACAAGGCCGCCGCAAACTACTACATCGCGACGATCCAGCTCGTCGACGAGAACGACCGCGTGATAGCGACCGATTCCGTGAACGTGACGGGCACGTATCGCTACACCGCGCCCACGACGATCTACAAGACCGAACCCGTCGCCGAGGCGGCAGGCGAGCGGGCTGTGGTTTCCTATAGCATCCAAGCGGGCCAGGAGCAGACCCTCGTGTTCGACGCGGCGGCGGACAACGTGACGTCCGGGGAGCGGGTGGTCAAGGTGAGGTACGCTTCCTCCCCGTTCGACGCTCCCGAGATCCCGGTCACCTTCAACCTCGTTGACGGCACCAAGCGCGTGAACGAGGACGGCCGCGTCCTCGGCACGCTCTCGACCACCGTGAGCGCATCGCAGCCGACGGCCGCGCCCGAAGCCACGATCGAGCACGATGGTGTCACCTACCACCTTGCGGGAGACCCGTCCGATTACGCATACACGCGCGGGTCGGGCAAGGTGCCCGTCGTGAACGCGTACTACACGCCCGAGGGCTACGAGCCCCCCGGCGCCTACGATGTGACGATCAGCTACGTGAACTTCCTCACGGGGGAGACGATCACGACCGAAACCTTCACCTCGGACCCCTCGAGCAATTCGGCGCTTGAGGTCAACACGCCCGAAGAGTTCCCGTTCAACGGCGTCGACTACGTGAAGCTCGCGGGCCAGGAGGCGCCGATCGAGCACAGCTATTACTCCGGCATCACGAACTACACGGTTTACTACCGCGATAAGAACGACGTCCTCACCTCCGGCACCGTCATCAACACGATCCGCGTCGTGTACGCGGACGGCGCTACGGCCGGCGGCGATGCGACGGTCGCACCCGGCGCCACCGCGAACGATGCGGCAGCTGCCGACGACGCGTTCGCCCTAGACGGGCAGCGCACGTACAACGTGCTCGACGGCGAGGGCAACAACTCGTCGCTCACCAACGAGTCTGGCGTCGATTCCAACACCGAGCGCATCGAGGACGAGGAGACGCCGTTGGCGTCGGGCCTCGACGCAGCCTCCCAGGGCAGCTCTGAGGAAGGCGTCGGCGCACCCTTCGGAACGCCCCTGCCCATTGGCGTAATCATCGCGTCGGCCTTGGCCGTCGTGCTCGCCATCGTGGTATTCAGGCGCTTCAAGGACGAAGACGGGAAGGAGGCGTAAGGTCATGTCGCGATCAGTTAAAAGCGGTGGAACAAGCAAGATGAGAAGAAATGTCGTAGCCGCGTTCACGGCGCTTACGCTCATATTCATGCAGGCGCCCGTGTCGTGGGCGGTTGCCGGGGCGAACCCCGATGCGGCCATATCCGGGCCCCAGTCCACGACCGAGGTGGACCAGGGAGCGGTGCGAGAGGTGGGCGTGAGCTTCGACCATGCCTACATCGTCTACGGCGAGCAGGTGCTCGCCGCTCCGGCAACCAAGATGACCATACCCGACGGAGCGGACTTCGTCTTCCAGGTGGAGGCCGACAAGGGCTACGAGGTGTCGAGCGTCAAGTTGAAGAGCGGCACCGACGTCAAGCGCCTCGAAGCTGAAGCCGACGGCTCCTACAGGGTGAGGGCCTCGGCCCTGGCGAAGGACTCGGTCATCGAAGTCGCCGCCACGGCGACGGCAACCTCGGCGGTCACGATCGACGCCGTCGATGACACCGCCGCGCCCGAGACCCAGGCCGAGCCGGCCGTTGCCCCCAGCGAGGAGGCAGCGCCCCAGCTCACGGTTCAGGCGACCGATTCGAGCACCGACCTTGCGGACTTCCTGCTCGACGCGGCGATCAACGCCGCGAAGAATGCCAACGGCGAATACGTCATCCTGCCGGGAACGAGCTATTCGATATCGCTCTCGTTCGGCGAGACCCCGTCGCTCCAGTTCCCCAACGACGGCAGCACCATGACCTACCACTTGCCCGAGGGCCTGCATGTGGCCGACGGCGATTCCGGTCAGCTCACGATCAAGGTGAACGACGGCGGCGTGTTCTACGACATTCCCGGCAACACCTGCCGCATCGACGATGGCGTGCTGTACTTCGATTTCAACACGGAACATGAGAACTTCCCGAAGCTCGCGGCTTCCGCGAACGCTCGCTTCGGCATCACGTTCACCGGAAGCTTCACCGAGGGAGCGCAGGGCATCACGTTCAAGGACGGCATCAGCAAGAGCTTCGAGGTGGACAACTCGAACAGCGTGTCCGTGTCGAAGGATGCCTCGTTCGACAAGGCCAACAACGTGGTGAACTACACCGTGTCGGTCTACTCGAAGGGCTTGAGCAGGAATGTCGTGGTGAAGGACACCATCACGGGCGACGTCCTGACGCTCGACGCCAGCAGCATCAGGGCCACCTCGAGCCTGGGCACCCCGGTGGCCATGGAGGGCTCTGCGAACGGCAATTCGTTCCAGTACACGATCCCCGAGATGAAAAACGGCGAGCTGGTGACGTTCACCTACACCGCCACGGTCGACCCGTCCAAGATAGCTGTCGACAACGGCAAGTACGTGGCGACCACTGGCAACTCCGCCGAGGTGAAGAGCGATGGCGATCCGGATCCCGACACGGCGACCACGACCACGACCATCGACTATACGCCGACCATCGCCAAGAGCAACGCCGTGACCGTCGCTGAGAACGGCAACCTGAAGACCATGCGCTGGACCCTGACGGCCAACGCGGATGCCAGGGTATCGATGGCTGGCGATAGTATCACTGATACAATCGCAGACGACTCCAAGGATTTCACGAAGTACTCCGGCACGGGCATCAAGGTGGACGTGTTCGACGCGAATGGCACCCAGGTTCGCGCCGACGAGGTGGCATGGGCGCAGCTGGCGGCCAAGTCGGACAGCAGCTGGACCTACACTATCCCCGCGAGCGATAGCGGCAAGGCTTACAAGTACGTCATCACCTATGAGACCGAATCCGACCTGACGGGCAAGACATCCATCACGACGGTGAGCAACGGCGTGGCCACGGGCGGCGGGCAGACGTCCTCGGGTGGCGGCCAGGGCGTGCCCGTCGGCGGCGAGGTGAAGGTCCACAAGTCCGTCGACAAGGTCGATCTCGACAACAGGGAGATAAGCTGGACCATCTCGTTCAACGTTCCCGAGGCCGGCCTGGACACGGCCGTCGTGACCGATACCTACCCGGCCAAGTGGTTCAACGGCAAGAAGCTCGTCGAGCTCATCAAGGAAGGATCGATTCAGGTTACGGGCCTGCGAGCCGACGAGGCCTTCAACGTGGATTACGGCAAGTACGCGGCTACGATCACGTTCTACAAGGATGCCGCCAAGACGAGCGAGGGTCTCCAGGCGGGTGCCGAGCGCACGGTGACCATCACCCTCAAAACCGAGATCACCGACGCCATGCTGGCGGCGGGGCTCGAGAACAGCTACTACCAGTTCCATGTGAACGACTGCTCCCTCAACGCCAACGGCGAGGTCAAGACGGCGAGGGCGCAGGCCGTGGTCATCGAGCCGGCGGTCACGAAGAAGGCGAAGCTGGCCGGCACGCGCACCGTCAACGGCGTGGAGCTTCCCGTCTACAGGTACGAGATCATCCTGTCGAACGTGACCTCCGACGTGAACGTCATCGACGACGTGTACGATACGAGCCTCCTCGAGCCCATCGCGTACAGCTCGTGGGACGCGTTCCGCGTGTTCGCGGGCGACGTCTACTCTCAAACCGGGAAGGGCGGCAAGTTCTCGTACGTCTTCACGCCCTACGGCATGCGCTTCACGACGTCGGCCGATGCAATGCTCCATTCCCCCAAGAACCCTTCGGGCTTCTACGACAAGTACAAGCTGGTGTACTACCTCACGGTGCGCGACGAGGCGGCCCTCAACACCCTCATCGCCAATGCGTCGGCAGCCGAGGACGGCAAGTACGCTATCGGTAACACCGCCACGTGGAACGGGCATTCCGACGAAGCCGAGGTGGACTACGAGTACCAGGGGCTCAAGAAGGAGCTGCTCACGCCCGATGCGGACCTGAAGAAGACAGACGAGGACATCTGGGCCGACTTCCGCATTACGCTGAACCCCGGCGCGCAGACCCTCAACGGCGGGCAGCCGCTCGTGATGACCGACACCTTCAACAACCTGAGCATCGACTATGAGTCGATCACCGCCACCCCCTCCGAAGGGGTCTCGTGGGACGTGTCGGGCAACGTGGCAACGTACACCATTCCCGACAACACGAAGGTCGTCATCAGCTACAAGGCCCGCGTCATCGTGAAGGACAACGGACAGCCGGGCGATACGGTGAACGTCAACTTCAGCAACGTGGCGGAGATGAAGGGCTACAAGGACGGCGTGAGCGCGACGGCCGAGCGCCATAACAGCGGCAGCGGAGCAGCGTCGGTGCCCGCCATCAAGCTCATGAAGTACGAAGCGGGCGACATGACGCACAAGCTCGAGGGCGCGAAGTTCGCCTTGCTCGACGAGAACAAGAACCCCGTCGTCGGCAAGGACGGCCCGGTGACGTTCACGACCGACGCCAGCGGCATGATCTCCGTGCGAGGCGACCAGGAGCAGCTGGGGTGGGCGCTTAGCGAGAACACGCGCTACTACCTGCGCGAGGTGACGGCGCCGAGCGGCTACATGCTCGCGAGCTTCGACTATAGCTTCCAGGTGTCCGACGACGGCACCACCGATTACGACAACTACATCTACCATTCTGGCGACGTGCTGTCGGCCAAGAACTACGCCGGCACCGACGCGAAGGTGGTCAAGGTCTGGTCGGACGGCAACAACAGGCACGGGAACGATAGCGTGACCGTGAAGTTGCAGCAGAAGGCGGGCGAGGGCGATTGGTCCGATGCCGTGCGCATGCAGGTCAAGAACGATTCCGGCCAGTACGAGTGGCAAGACGTGTCCAACATGACCGCGACGCTGAGCAGCGACAGCGGGTGGGCGCACACGTTCACCGGCCTGCCGCTGGCCGCCCCCACGAGCCTGAGCGACCCGGATGCCGATGACGTTGCGGTGAGCTACCGCGTGGTGGAGACCGCCGTGAACGGCAAGGCCCCCGAAGAAGGGACGGTGCAGATCGTCGAGAGCGAGGACGGCGGCTCGCGTCTGTTTACCGTCATGAACAAGGTGGACGAAAACATCAACGTCACGGGATCCGCCACGTTCAAGGCGACCAAGGTGCTGAACGGCCGCACGCTCAAGAGCGGCGAGTTCGAATTCGTGCTCGAGGAAAACGGCAAGGAGCTCCAGCGCGTCACGAACATGGGCGACGGTGTTACGTTCGCTCCCATCGTCTACCATGCGACGGAGTCCGACCTGGGCGAGCACACGTACACCATCCGCGAGGTGCAGCCCGAGGCAGGAACCGACACGAAGGGCGTCACGTACGATAGCAACGTGTACACCGTGAAGGTGATGGTCATCGACGATGGCGGCGAGGAGCTGTCGGTGACCTATGCGGACGGCTACAACGTTAACGAGGGCGTCGTGTTCTCGAACAGCTACGCAACCGAGGGCGAAGCGACGCTGCTCGTCAAGAAGATCGTCTCGGGCATGGATATGGTAGCGGGCAAGTACGAGTTCGAGCTGACCGGCGCCGGCCTGGAGCAGCCCGTCGTCGTGAGGAACGACGCCAACGGCGACGCCGCGTTCCCGACGATCCATTTCTGGGAGAAGGGAACCTATAACTACCAGATAAGGGAGAAGCATCCCGCCGGAGCGGAGCAGGTCGAGGGCGGCTGGCTCTACGAGGGAATCACCTACGATGACCGCGTGATCAATGTCTCCGTGGTCGTGGAGGACAACGGCGACGGCACCATGACCGCAACCCCGACGTACTCCAACGGCAGCGACCGTGCCGAGTTCAGCAACTCCTACGAGGCTTCGGGCACGTTCCTCCTGGCTGCGAACAAGAAGATCTCGGGGCGCCAGTTCAAGCCCGGCGACACCATGACGTTCGAGGTGACCGCTCCCGAGGGCACGCCGATGCCCGAGAAGTCGCGCGTCACCATCACGCCGGAATCCGGGAACACCGCGGCCGTTGACTTCGGCGCCATCGCGTTCGGCATGGCCGACAAGGGCAAGACCTACGAGTACACGGTGCGCGAGGTGGAGACGGCGAACATGGACGGCGTAGCCGCGGACGCCACGCAGCACACCGTTCGCGTGACCGTGAACGACAAGCTCGACGGCACGTTCGAGTACAACGCCGACTACTCGGACGGCGAGGGCATGACCTTCGTGAACCGCTACGAGGCGGAGGGCGAGGCCAAGCTCTTCGCCCTGAAGACCATGGAAGGGCGCGCCATGGAGGACGGCGAGTTCTCCTTCGTGCTCAAGGGCGACAAGATTGCCGACCGCTACCGCGTGCCGATGAAGCTGCAGGCTGACGGGACCGGCGTGGCCGAATTCCCCGCCATCAAGTTCTCCGCCGCAGATGCCGGCAAGGATTTCAAGTATGAGATCACGGAGGTCAACGGCGGCAAGGGCGGCGTCGCGTACGACGCGCACACCGAAGAGGTGACCATCCACGTCATCGACAACGGCGACGGCACCCTGAGCTTCACCTATAACGGAAACACCGAGTATGCCGGCGCACCGTTCTCCAACCAGTACAGGACCGTTCCCACCGACCTGACCCTCGGGCTCGAGAAGGTGCTGGCCGGCGGCGAGCTCGAGGACGGCCAGTTCTCGTTCACCTTGAGCGGCACTTCGGAGAACACCCAGGGCGTGAGCCAGGTCAAGAGCAACGACGCCGATGGCAAGGTCGCCTTCGACAAGATCGTCTACGACACGCCGGGCACTTATGAGTACACGATCACCGAGAACGTGCCCGAAGGCGCGATCGACAACCAGGACGGCACGTACCGGCTCGGCACGATCGTCTACAACGGCGAGGAGCATACGGTCGTCGTCACGGTGGAGGACGATGGCCAGGGCAACCTCTCCGCGAAGGCGGTCTATGACGGCGACGCCAAGAAGCTCGTCGTGACGAACGGCATCCAGCTGCCGAAGGCGGGCTTCGAGTTCACGAAGTACTGCTTCGGCGCAACGGGCGACTTCAAGTTCAAGTTGACGGCGGCCGACAAGGATGGCAAGGCCCGTCCGGGCACGGCCAAGGAGTTCGGCATCGACGACGAGGTCGTGGACAACGGCACGGACGCATTCGCCATCACGGTGAGCAACGGCGCCTTCGCCAACGGCACCGCCAAGGTGGTGTTCCCCGAGATCGGCTTCTCCGAGGATGGGGACTACTACTACATGGTGGAAGAAGCCGCGAGCGACACGCCGGGCGTGATGGCCGACGAGGCGTCGTATCTCGTGCACGTGAAGGCGGCTAACGGCAACGTTGTCGAGACGACCTACGAGCTGATCTACGACGGCCAGAGCTACGGGCAGACGAACGACCTGTCGTTCTACAACAATTCGGCGGTCAAGCTCGGGTTCGCGAGCATCTCGGCCCAGTCCTACACCGAGTACGCCCAGAAGACGAGCGCCTACCCCCAGGTGAAGAAGTACCTCAACGGTTCCACCGAGCGGCTCGTGGGCGGTGACTTCGAGTTCGAGCTGGTCGACGCGCAGACGGGCGCCGTCGTGGCGCGGGCCACCAACGACGAGACCGGCAAGGTCGCGTTCTTCGACGAGAAGAGCGAGGACGGGCTCGTGTTCACCGAAGCGGGAACCTACCATTACCTTATCCGCGAGGTGGCGGGCAACGACCGTAACGTCATCTACGATGAGAGCGTGATCACGCTCACCGTGAACGTGACCGACACGGGCGAGGGCCTCCAGGCCGAGCTCGCTTACGGTGGCGCCGTGGCCGCCGGCGAGGAACCCGCCTTCTACAACACCGTCGAGGGCATGGACCTCACCGTGCAGAAGGTGAGCCGCTACGGTGGCGAGGGGCTGGTGGACTGCACCTACGCTTTGTGGATGGTCGGCGATAACGGCGATGTCATGATCCAGGAGGCGGTGTCCGACGCGAGCGGCTTTATCACCTTCGAGGACGTGAACCTGATGCCGGGCGTGCGCTACTACTTCAAGGAAGTGGAGGCACCGGCTGGGCACACGGTCGACCCGTACCGCACCGCCTACTTCTCGTTGAACGAGGACGGCACCGACTTGGTGCTGGTGGAGGAGACGGCCGCGGACGGCTGGCATAGCAAGTACGATAATATCGAACTGGACAAGGCGCGCAAGGCGAGCGAGGTGAGCGAGTAATGAATATCGATAGAACCATGGGCAGGGCCCTTGCGTTGGCGCTCGTGCCGCTTATCGCGCTTGCCTTCGCGTTGGCGTGCATGACCTGCGTGGCGCCCGCCTACGCCAAGAAACATTTCGACGCACCGACCACCGTTTCCGACGACATCACGCGCTTGCACGTGAACAAGCTCGATGCCGACACGCACGAATACGTGCAGGGGGCCAAGATGGCCATCATCGAGAAGGAGTCGGGGCGCGTCGTGGACGAGTGGGTCACCGGCAGCGGGACGCATGAGAACGAGAAGGGCCTCGACGTTGACGTGGTGTACATCCTGAGGGAGGTCGAGGCGCCCGAGGGCTACAGCACGGTCGAGGACATCGAGTTCGTCGTGAACGCCACCGAGGGAACGGGCATCAAGATCCTGTCGCAGGGCGCCGATTCGGAGCTCGTGGAGTCGTACAAGGTGAATCTCTACGACAAGGCCGCGACGACGGAAAACGAGGTGGTCGTGACGCAGACGAAGGGTAACCAGTCCACCACCTCGACGAAGCCTGCACCCAAGACGGGCGACGAGGCGCCGCTGGCCCCCATCGCCTTCGGCGTGGCGCTCGCCATCCTCGGCGTGGTCGCGCTCGAGATGCTCAAGCGCCGAATCAAGGATTAGGCGCCCGCTCGCGGGCTACAAACTGCATTGTTCGTAGAATGCGTTGTTTGGCGCGCTTCGCCAGGTTATGCAATTTATAATATGTGGCTGCAATTGAGAGTGTTGTCGCGCGCCCGCGCGGCAGAAAGGCAGCCACATGAAGGCTTACAACCCGCACGAG
This sequence comes from Coriobacteriaceae bacterium, assembly GCA_015062685.1. GTDB lineage: Bacteria > Actinomycetota > Coriobacteriia > Coriobacteriales > Eggerthellaceae > UBA9715. Next base: position 62,734 of record SUUE01000006.1, on the reverse strand, counting down.
ATCGAGCCGCGCTGGCAGGGCGTCTGGGCGGAGACGAACCAGGACGCTGTGCGCGAGGACGGATCTAAACCGAAGAAGTACGTGCTCGAGATGTTCCCCTACCCGTCGGGCGACATCCACATGGGGCACGTGAGCAACTACACGTACGGCGACGTGCTCGCGCGCTTCAGCCGCATGCAGGGCTTCGACGTGCTGCACCCCATGGGGTGGGACGCGTTCGGCCTGCCCGCCGAGAACGCGGCCATCAAGCACAAGAGCCATCCTGCGAAGTGGACCTACGCGAACATCGACACCCAGCAGGCGAGCTTCCAGCGCATGGGCTTCTCCTACGACTGGGACCGCAAGGTCGTGGCGTGCGACCCCGAGTACTACCGCTGGGGCCAGTGGATCTTCCTGAAGTTCTGGGAGCGCGGCCTCGTCGAGCGCCGCAACTCCCCCGTGAACTGGTGCCCGAGCTGCGGCACCGTGCTCGCCAACGAGCAGGTCATCGAGGGCCGCTGCTGGCGCTGCGATTCCGAGGTCGAGAAGCGCGACCTGACGCAGTGGTACTTCAAGATCACCGATTACGCCCAGGAGCTGCTCGACGACCTCGACCAGCTCGGCGGCTGGCCGGAGCGCGTCAAGCAGCAGCAGGCCAACTGGATCGGCCGCTCCGAAGGCGCCAACGTCGACTTCGTGCTGGAGGGCACCGACGAGGTCATCACCGTGTTCACCACCCGCGCGGACACGCTGTTCGGCTGCTCGTTCTTCGTGCTTGCCCCGGAATACAAGGACCTGCCCAAGCTGGTGGCCGGGTTGCCTCAGGAGAAGGAGGTGCTCGAGTTCGCTGAAGCCGCGAAGAAGGTGTCGGCCGTCGAGCGCGCCCAGGGCAACCGCGAGAAGCACGGCGTGTTCACCGGCCGTTACGTCATCAACCCCGTCAACGGGGAACGCGTGCCCGTATGGGTCGCCGACTACGTGGTGGCCGACTACGGCACCGGCGCTGTCATGGCCGTCCCGTGCGGCGACCAGCGCGACTTCGAGTTCGCGCGCAAGTACGACCTGCCCATCATCCCCATCATCCTCGGCGAGGACGACCCGCTGTTCGATCAGCTTAACGGCGAGAAGTCGCGCGTCGTCACGTCGGTGGATTGGGAAGAGGCCATGGAGGCCGAGGGCGTGCTCGTCCAGTCCGGCGAGTTCACCGGGCTCATCGGCGGCAAGCATTCACCCGGCGAGGACGCCGTGGTCAAGGCGCTCGAGGACATGGGCCGCGGCCATCGCACCGTCGAGTTCCGCCTGCGCGACTGGCTGATCAGCCGCCAGCGCTACTGGGGCAACCCGATCCCGGCCATCCACTGCCCCGAGTGCGGCGTGGTGCCGGTTCCCGAAGAGGACCTGCCCGTGCGCCTGCCCGAGGACATCGACTTGGCCGCCGGCGAGACGCTGGCCACGCACGAGGGCTTCGCGCAGTGCACCTGCCCGAAGTGCGGGGGCGCCGCGCGCCGCGAGACCGACACCATGGATACGTTCACGTGCAGCAGCTGGTACTACCTGCGCTACACGGACCCGCGCAACGATTCCGCTCCGTTCGCTTCCGACAAGGCCAACCGCTGGATGCCCGTCGACCAGTACATCGGCGGCATTGAGCACGCCATCCTGCACTTGCTGTACAGCCGCTTCTTCACGAAGGTCATGCGCGACATGGGGCTGCTCGACTTCGACGAGCCGTTCACCAACCTGCTCTGCCAGGGCATGGTGCTCGACGCCAACGGCGAGGTCATGAGCAAGTCGAAGGGCAACGTCGTGTCGCCCGAGGAGATGATCGCCGAGTACGGCGCCGACGCCGTGCGCGCCACCATGCTGTTCATGGGCCCTCCGGACAAGGAGAAGCTCTGGAACGAGGACGGCTTGGCCGGTATGTACAAGTTCCTGAACCGCCTGTGGCGCATCGTGTACGACCTGGTGGGCGAAGCCGGCGACCAGACGCTGTACGATCCCGCCGCCGCAGCCGACGGCGCGCACGCCAACGCCATGGCCATGAAGCGCGAGCGTCATCGCGTCGTGGGCAAGGTGACGGCCGACATCGAGCGCAACAACTTCAACACCGCGCTCGCTGCCATCATGGAGCTCGCGAACACCACCGCCGCATTCCTGCGCCTGAAGCCCGCCGAGCATCGCGTGAACTGCGAGACGGGCGGGCCGCTCTGCCGCGAGGTGGCCGAGGTCATCGTGAAGCTCATGGCCCCGATTGCCCCGCACTGGGCCGAGGAGCTGTGGCATGACGCGCTGGGCGGCGAGGGTTCGGTGCACGACCAGCCGTGGCCGACGTTCGACCCCGAGCAGGCCAAGTCCGACGAGGTGGAGCTGGCCGTTCAGGTGAACGGGAAGGTGAAATCGAAGATAATGGTCGCGGCCGATGCCGAGGACGACGCCATCCGCGAGGCAGCGCTCTCCGCGGTGAGCAACGCGCTCGCCGGGAAGGAACCCCGCAAGGTGATCGTCGTCAAGGGCCGCCTGGTAAACATCGTCCTGTAGTTAGTCAGATTGAAAGGGGGCCATCGTGCCTTTCATACCAAAGGGACCGGAGCTCGTCATCATCCTCATCGTCATCTTCGTCCTCATTATCTTGGGGCCGAAGAACCTTCCGAAGCTCGGCAAGGCGTTCGGCAAGACCGTCACCAACCTGCGCGAGGGCATGAACGAGGGCAAGAAGAAGGATAAGGACGGCGAGGGCGAGGCCGAGAAGACCGCCGAAGCCGCTATCGAGGGCGAAGTCGAGACCAAGGCCGCGGAGGCTGCCGATGCCGCCGAGGATGCCAAGGAAGAGGCTGCCGCCGAACCGGAGACTGCAGAGGCTGAGGCAGCGAGCGAGGAGGCCGAGCCCGCCGCGGAGGCTGCCGAGGAGGCTCCGAAGAAGGTCGTGAAGCGCGTCGTGAAGAAGAAGGCTTCGGAATAGCCTGATTGACCGCATTCGGTCGTTTTCTGAATCGAACCGATGCAAACCCCTGTGTTTCTGCCGCTTCGGGGGAAGCGGTGGCAAGAATCGGGAGGTTTGCATCGGTTTTCGCGTTATTTTGGGGTGCCGCATCGATAAAACCCCATGTCGCAGCATTTTGCTCTTCAAGTAAACCGTGCAAACCTCCCGATTCTTGCCGCCCGCACGCTCGAAGCGGCAGAAACACAGGGGTTTGCATTGATTGAGGGTTCTCCAACGAGGCTATGACGGCCGTTGAGAATTGAGGGCCCAAGCAAAGAAAAAGCCCCATTGCTGGGGCTTTTGGTTTCGGTGGTGGTCGAGGAGGGATTTGAAATTCGCTTCGCGATTTTGCCCTCGCGCTGCCGCTATCGCGGCGCTCGGGCTTTAACAGCCCACAGGGCTGTTAAACTCTCTCGGGGTTCAAATCCCAGGAAAGTTAACGGCAAAGAAAAAGCCCCATTGCTGGGGCTTTGGTTTCGGTGGTGGTCGAGGAGGGATTTGAACCCCCGACCTTGTGCTTGTAAGGCACCTGCGCTCCCGCTGCGC
>SUUE01000006.1:52995-59129 GCA_015062685.1 Coriobacteriaceae bacterium | reverse complement strand
TTTGGTTTCGGTGGTGGTCGAGGAGGGATTTGAACCCCCGACCTTGTGCTTGTAAGGCACCTGCGCTCCCGCTGCGCCACTCGACCACGCTAGAAGAGCATCTTCCCACATCTGGGGGAAAACCGCAATGAGCGCCTGGCAAAACCGACGGGATGAGCATGGCTTACGTCGTACCAGGTCAACGGGGTCGTGCGGATAGCTGTTCGATTTCCTGTCGGATTCGCGCGAGAACCGTTGGCGAGCGTGTCGGAGCCAGCGCCTTTTCGTGATGGCCCGTGGTATGAGCGCGTGTAGTCACGAGGGGCTCGCGCAAGGTTGCACTGCAAGGTCGTGCGCTCATAATCCCGAGCCAACGTAATCGATGGTTCGGAGGCGACATGAGGCAGCGGAGGATGACGATAATCGCCGCAGCGTGCGGGGTTCTATGCGCGGTGTGCATAGGCGCTTACCTTGCGAGCGTGAAGGGCGCCGCGAACGCGGAACGCGCCGAGGTGCTCGCGCGCTTCGGCGGCGAGCAAGTGGAAGTGTGCGTGGCAACGCGCGACATTGCAGCGGGCGAGCGGCTCGACTCGTCGTCCGTTGAGGACCGGCTTTGGGTGGCCGACCTGTTGCCTGAAGGAGCGATCCGCCAGAGCGGTGACGCGACCGGCCGAATCGCCACCACCTCCATCCTCAAGGGCGAGGTGGTGTCCGAGAAACGCTTCGAGGTGGAACGCGGCGTTCTCGACGTGCCTGCGGGAAAAGAGGCGGTGAGCGTCCCTGCGAAGGCTGTGCAGGCAGCTGGTGGGGCAATCCGGCCGGGGATGAGCGTCGACGTGTATTCATCGGGCGATTCGACGACCGCCCTGCTGGCCGAGAAAGTGGTCGTGATCGACACTTCCGTAAAGGGGTCGGGCTCGCTCCTGTCGAGCGATGCGGGATGGATCACGCTCGCGGTAGAACCGGATCGCGTGCAGGAGATCATCGCTGCCGCCAGCAAGACCTCGCTCTATTTCGTGGTTCCCGGCGAGGGCACCGAGTCATCAGGAGAGGCGGCGCGCGAAGAGGTCAGCGCGCCGGCGGGGAGTTCGCCCCAGGCTGTGACGATGCCGCCCGAGCCTACCGAGCCGCGCGTCGACCACTCGCAGGCATCTCCCGTAGCGATCTTGACGCCGGGCGACGACTCTGGCGTCGAGGGCGGTGATCGGCAATGAGCCGCGCCAGAATCGCCTTGTGCGTGGACAAGGAGGCATGGCGAAACCCCTCCCTCGCGGGGTTGGAAGGGGAATCCCTCGAAACCCAGGACTGGCTCGCGGTTTACGCAGATGGGGAGGAGGCGCGCGCGGAGATCGCGGCGGACCGGGAAATTGCCGAGGCCTGGGTCGTCTCGTGCGAAGACGTCGAGCCCATAAACCTCGCCGCCACCTTGAAGGCCGATAGACCCGAGCTCTGCGTGAGGCTCGTCGGATTCGAGGGAAACGGCTCTCTTTACAGCAGGGCATACAACGCCTCTATCGACGAGGTGATGGAAGCCTCCTCTTTCGTCAGGCGCTATGCCGACGAGAAGCGTCGAGCACGCGCGGCGCGCGGGGCGGAGGCAGACGTGCCCGTAGCCGTTCGCGCGATGCAGCTCGCGGAGGAGGCTCCCGCAGGGGAGGCGGTCGCCGCGGTCCCGCTGCCCGCCACCTTGTCGCCCACCTCTGCGGCATATGCGCGCCCACGGGGTTTCGTGCTGCCGATAGTGAGTGGGAGCGGGGGAGCCGGCAAGAGCTCCGTGGCCGTGGCGAGCGCGTTCATCGCGAGCAAGATGGGGTACCGGGTGCTGTTGCTCGACTATGATCTGCAGTTCGGCGATGCCTGCGCCTTAGCGGGCGCGGCCGATGCCTTGGCCATCGACGAAGCGCTCGCGCATCCCGAGCAGCTCGAGCAACTCCTCATGAAGAACTTGAACCCCACGGTGATAGCCGCCCCAAGGAGGCTCGAGGACGCCGAGCGAACCGCGCATGATGCAGCCAGCTTCATCGATGACCTGGCGGGGGCATTCGATCTCGTCGTCGCGAACACGGGCGCGGCCTGGGCGGAATACCACGCAGCGCTCCTCGAGCGGAGTTCGGCGGCACTGTTCCTGATGGATCAACGGGCTTCCTCGATCAGGGCTTGCCGCCATGCGCTGGAGCTCTGCGCGCGCTGCGGGATAGCGACCGGGCCGTTCCAGTTCGCTCTCAACAGGTGCCGGAAGGGGTCCCCGCTCTCGCCAGTCGACGTCTCGTGCGCCCTTCAAGGCGCTTTCGTCCACGAGATAGAGGATGGAGGGCCCGATGTCGAGGATTTCCTCGGGGCCGGCGCGGTATCCGACCTCATCGAGGCTGGCAACCCGTTCTGCACGAGCTTGGAGCGCGTGTTGACCAAAGTGCTTCCCGGGGCGGGTCTGCTCGGCGTCGAGCGCATGGAGGCCGCGCCCGAGAAGCGCTCGGCGAGAAGGCGAGCCCGTCATGCGGGGCGCAGGAGGGGGTGGCCGCTGTGAGCTTGTACGAGAGGGTCCAGCGCGCCGGCAATGCCGGAGATGACGCGCCGGCGACCGATGCCGCGCTCTTCGCGGCTCTGAAAAAGCAGGTTCAGGAACGGGTGTCGGTGGACGAGATCGCCGAGCTCGCGACGGATAACCCCGAGCGCGCGAGAAACGAGGTGCGCAGCGCTTGCCGCCGCGCCTTCGAGGACCAGTCGTGGGCCTACGTAGACCCGTTGGTGCGGGAACGGCTCGAAGCGCAGCTCATCGACGCCGTTTTCGGCTACGGGATACTCGAGGACCTCCTCTCGGACGAGTCCATAACGGAGATTGTCGCCAACGGGCCCGCGAAGGTGTTCTACGAACGGTCGGGCAGGCTCGTATCGTCGGATAGGAGGTTCGCCGACACCGTAGAGCTCCGCGCGCTCATCGACCGCATCCTCGGCCCCTTGGGCAGGCGCGTCGACGAAGCGTCTCCCATGGTCAACGCCCGCCTCCCCCAGGGCCATCGCGTCAACGTGGTCGTGCCGCCCATCGCCCTCGACGGCCCGTATTTGACCATCAGGAAGTTCAGCCGGCACGTCATCACGCTCGAGGAGATGGTCGAGAGCGGGTCTATCGACGCCCAGCTCCGCACTTTCCTCACGTGGGCGGTTCGCAAGCGCAAGAGCATCGCCGTGAGCGGCGGTACGGGCAGCGGGAAGACCACGCTGCTCAACGCCCTGTCGTACGTCATTCCCAAGCACGAGCGCATAGTCACCATCGAGGACTCTGCGGAGCTCCGCTTTTTCAACCATCCTGATGTCGCGAGGTTGGAGGCGCGCCCGCGCAATGCGGAGGGGACGGGCGAGGTGACCATCCGCGACCTCGTCATCAACGCCCTGCGCATGCGGCCGGACCGCATCATCGTCGGGGAATGCCGCGGCGAGGAGGCCATCGACATGCTGACCGCCATGAACACGGGTCATGACGGCTCGCTCACCACGTTACATGCGAACTCCCCTGCGGAATCCATATCGCGACTCACGACGATGGTTCGCTATGCGGCAGATTTGCCGGTGGACGTAATCGAGGCGAATATCGCCAGCGCCATCGACCTCGTCGTCCAGACGGCGCGCGCCATGGACGGCTCGCGCTCCGTCACGGACGTGGTCGCCTTCGCCTTCGATCGCGAGCAGGGCAGGTGCGTCACGCGCCGCATCTACGGGCGCGCGAGCTTCGCCGGTAGAGGGAAGTGGGATATGTGCCCGGACTGGGTGGATCGGCTGAGTTTTGAGGGAATAGCGAAAGAGGAGGAGGTTGAGCGATGGAAGCGCGAGTGCTCTTTGCTGTAGCCGCGATCGCGTTGGGGTTCTCGGCGGCGTTTGCAGGGTCGCAGGTGGCGTCGGCGACGTTGAGGCGGCATCGTGCCGCCGCGAGCGCCCAGGGGGAGGCTCGGACAGTGGCCGGTCTCGCTGCATGGCGCCTGAGGAAGGGGGTTGCGCCAGCCGTTCCCCTAGCTCGGCTGCTGTTGCGCTCGAGGCGGGTCGCGCAGGTGGTGGGCGCCCTGGAGAGTGAGCTGTACGAGCGTGGCATCGCGACGACAAGCGAGCCCCTTGTCTCGGTACTTCTCGCCGGCCTTGCGGCGCTCGGCGCACTGGCGGCAATCGTCTCTGGAAGCATCGTCGCGGGAGCCGCGATCGTGGCGGGCGGGTGCGCATCGCTGGTCCTATTCGCATCGAACGCAAGGGATAGGCGAAAGGAAGAGATGAGGGACGCCATTCCGGAAGCGCTGGAGTCGATGTCGGTGTGCTTCGGTTCGGGTTTTACGCTGCTCCAGACCTTCGAGCAGGTGTCCGAGGACGTTGGAGGCTCGCTCGGCGGCGTTTTCGCCCGCAGCGCCCACATGTTGGAGATGGGGTCGGGGGCGCAGGCGGCCCTCGAGGCGCTGCGCTCGGGCGCGCAGGCCTCCGAGCTTGCGTTCGTTGCGGTCGCCCTCGACGTCCAGCACCAGAGCGGCGGCGCCATTCGGCAGGTGCTGGGGGCGGCCACCGAAGCCGTGAAGGGCGAGTTGGCATTAAGGCGGTCCTTGCGCGTTCAGACCGCCCAAGCGAAACTGTCGGCGCGCGTCGTATCGGTCATGCCGCTCATATTGATCGCGGCGTTCTCCCTCGCTAGCCCCGATTTCCTCCTTCCGTTCTTCTCGAGCCCTTATGGATATGCGCTGCTCGCTCTGGCTTTGGGCATGCAGGCGGCGGGTATCTTGCTCGTTCGGAGGGCCTTGAACGTGGAGGGCGTGTCATGAGCGCCTGGGCACCTGCAATCCTGGCGTTCGCGGCCTGCGCGTGCGGCGGCGCCGCGAGCGCCCTCGCGGTCAACGTTCGTTCCCTCCGATTGCTTCGCCGTGCGCGGAGGGAGGCGGCTCTCGGTTCCGTGGCGGATGGTGGCGTGCTGGGGCGGCAATCCGGGAATTGGGCGATGAGGTACTGTGAGGGCCTTACGCGGAGGTTGTTCGCTGGGAGCACGGAAGCCCTGGCTCCGAGCGTCCGCCGCAAGCGCGCTGCGGAGACGAGGGCGGGGCGCCAGTTCGTGGAGGCAGCCGTATTGGCGGGTTGCGCGAAGGCCGTGACCCCTTCCGGGTTCTGCGAGGCGCGCGTGAGGCTGGCTCTCGCCGGCGCGTTGGCGGGGTCCCTCTTCGGGGCATTGATCTCGCTGCCCCTCGTGTTTCTGCTCGGTTCGGCTCTCGCCGCTTTCGGCTGGTCAGCGCCAGCGCGGGCGCTGCGGGCCGCACGCCAGCAGAGGGGCATTAGCGCCGAGCGGCACCTTTCGGAAATGCTCGAGGTGGTCTCCCTTGGCTTGCGAAGCGGGCTGACGTTCGATCGGAGCTTCGAGCTGTATGGCCTTCACTTCGACAACGAGTTCGCATGCGCGTGCGCCCGCACGCATCGAAGCTGGTCCCTAGGGCTCGTGACGCGCGAGGAGGCGCTGCGGGAGCTTGCGGGGTCCTACGATTGCGATCAGCTCGCGCGCGTGATGGACAGCGTCGTGAGGAGTCTCAGGTTCGGGTCGTCGCTGACCAGCTTCCTGGAGGAGGCGGCTTGCCAGTCGCGCGCCACTTACCGCGCGGCGTTGGAGGAACGGGTGGCTAAGGCGCCGGTGAAGATGATGCTCCCCACGGGGACGCTCATATTGCCCGCGATGCTGCTCTTGGTCATGGGCCCCGTCCTGCTCGAAGTGGCGGGTGGTTTCTGATGGTTGCGGTTGAGACGTGCACGCACCTGGTCAAAAGGAAAGGAAAAGGTGGTTGGAATGGGTGTCTGGTCGAGAACGTTGGCATGTGCGGTGGAAGGCTCGAGGCGGGTGATGGCCGCCGCGTCGGTCCTGGCGAACAGGTTCGCGAGGTCGACAAAGGGCCAGGGAACAACGGAGTACGCCATTCTCGTGGGGGTGCTCGTGGTCATTGCGATCCTCGCGATAACGGTGTTCCGCCCGAAGCTCCAGGAATTGTGGAACGCGATATCGGACGGCATAAACAGCCTCTGAGGCACCGTTCGGAGAGGGGGCAGTCGACGGTCGAGTTCGCCGTTATCACAGCCGGCTTCCTTGCGGCCACCGTTGCGCTTTCATTGCTGTGGCATGCCTTCGGCGACGGCTTGCTCGTGGAGCACGC
>SUUE01000006.1:16693-52895 GCA_015062685.1 Coriobacteriaceae bacterium | reverse complement strand
GCCGGCTTCCTTGCGGCCACCGTTGCGCTTTCATTGCTGTGGCATGCCTTCGGCGACGGCTTGCTCGTGGAGCACGCCCTCACGGTGGCATCCCACCACATCCAGTCAGTTGCCCCCACTGCCGTGGCGGACATCTTCCTCTATTGACGAGCGGAGGGGCGATGGAGCGAATGCGCGAGGAAAGAGGGCAGGGGACCGTGGAGGCGGCGTTCGTCATACCCGTGCTGTTCCTGGTCCTGCTCATGCTTCTTCAGCCGGGAATCGTTCTCTATGACCGGATGGTCATGAAGGGCGCTGCTGCGGAAGCATGCCGGCTTCTGGCTACGGGGAGCGGCGAATATGGAGGAGCGGGCTCGAGCTGCGAGGCATTCGTCAGGCACAGGCTGGCCTCGGTGCCCCAGCATGATTGTTTTCACGTTCATGGCGGTGGGTGCTCGTGGCGAATCGAAACGACCGGCGGTGAGGATTCGGGGGCGGTGACGGTGAGCATAGCCAACGAGTTGAAGCCCTTGCCCCTCGTGGGTATCGGCATGTCGCTCGTGGGGGCGACGAACGGGTCGGGTTATCTGGAAATAGAGGAGAGCGTGACCATGCCCGTTCAGCCATCGTGGGTCGACGGTGCGCCTGCGGGCCGGAACGTATCTGGGTGGATAGGGGCGTGGTGCGAATGAGGCCGTTTAGGGACGAGGAGGGTTTCACTACGACCAGCATGGTTCTTTCGATGCTGGTTACGCTCGCGTTGCTGTTCACCGCCGCGCAGGTGTACCGCGTGTCATCGGCTTCGGCGGAGGTCCAAGATGTGGCGGACGCCGCGGCTCTCGCTGCGGAGGGGCAGGTGGCCGAGTTCATGATCGTGGCGCGATACTGCGACGCGATCGTGCTCAGCCTGACCCTCACCGGAGCGGTTGCCACCGGGTTGGGCATAGCCGCGCTGTGCACCCCGGTGACGGCGGAGCTGTCAGCAGGGCTGATCGATGTCGGCAGGAACCTGCTCAGGGCGCGCAACGAATTCGCGGACAGGGCATCAGCTGCCCTCAACAAGCTACAGGAAGCGTTGCCGTTCATCTCGGCGGCGTGTGCTGCGGGGGTGGCGCGGGCGAACGATGGCGACTCCGATGGGGCGGACTACCTGGGTGTCGCCCTCCTCGTTCCGGCGCGAGGCGAGACCTTGGGGGCTGGGTCGAGCGAGGAGATGGAAGAGCTCCTCGACGAGGTGGACAGCAGGGCGGACGAAATCAGGGAGAAGGCGAAGCGTGCCGAGGAGGCGGCGGAGGAGGCGAACCGGAGCAAGGAGCGCGCCTTCGCCCGCGACTGCGGCGATAGCCCCGATTACTGCATGTACGAGCGGGCATCGAGACTCGCGGGCCTTTCGGGCGGAGCCAACCCGCTGTACACGAGCGTGGACGCCTGGTCCTTCTCGGTGCCCTTGTCCCGCGCGAAGGCGTACTATCGAGCTCGTCTCGATGCGGAAGCCCTTGCTTCAGGGAGCGTAGAGGAGCAGGCGCGGTCGTCTCTCAGGGAGAAGTTCTACCGTTACGCGATTCGCGAGCTCGATGAGGGATACGTGTACGAGACAACCGATTCCTTCGAGGCTCATTTCCCCCACCTCCCCTCCAACACCGAGGAGATGAGGCATACGGACCTCTACACGGCGGCGGTGTATCCCGTTACGGTGTCGGTTCCGGACGACGGTGGCGAGCCCGTGCGGATGGTGCACGCGTGGATGGGGTGCCCCGCCGTGCAGGAGCACGGCGTTGCGGGGTTCGCTTCGATCGCCGATATGGAGGCAGAAGGCCTCCCCACCTGCCCGTACTGCTCCTTCACCGCCGCCAGCATGGGCAAGGTCGCGGCGGCGTCAACGTCGATACCCAATGGGTTCGAGTACCACTATGAAGCCGTGGCGGACGAGGCGTTTCTCTACGAGAAAGCCCGCCACGAGGCCGAGGGGCCGTCCCAAGAGGTGAAAGGCCAGGCCGGCGAGCTTTTCGAGAAGCTCGCCGAGGCGCTGGAGGATAGCGTGGGAAAGAGAATCGAACCCTCCCCGCCCGGCAAGTTCGGGGCCATCGCCTTCGTCGTGAACGTGGGGTCGACCCCCTCCGCGGGGCGCTTCTCGAGCGGGTTCGCGCGGAGCGGGGGGAGCCTCGGGCCGCGCGCTGCCGTGAGCGCTGCGACGTTGGTTGACGAAGGGTCTGCCGAAGGGCGAAACGTCATCAACTCGGCGCTCGACGGCGTGAGGACCAACGGCGGCGCCGCGGTGGGGGCCGCGGGCATGGTCCTCGACGCATGGGGGTTCATGCTCGGAGCCTACGCGAGCGGGCAAGATGCGCTCAAGACGGGCGTCGAGGAATGCCTCAACGCCCTCCCCCTCGTCGGCGCCAGCGGGTTGGGCACCTGGGCCGCCGGGAAGCTTGAGTCGGCGGTAGACGGATTGGGCCTCCAGCCTGCGGAGGTGGGCGCCCTCAAGCCCGTCCTGGTGAATTCGGGCCACGTCGCCTCGAAGGCGGAGGGGTCACTGGCGGCGGGCTTCCTCGAAGCGAAATCCCTCGTGGCGGCCCATCTTCCCGGCTCGACCGACCTCTTCTCCGGAGTGCTCACCGAGGTGGAACAAGAGGCGCTCGACGGTATAGAGGATTTGGGCGATTCCATCGAGCTTGCTTCGATCGAGTTGGCCGGTGCGGGCGGCGTATCCATACCCATCGTTATCCCGCTGCCCCAGGAAGCCCGGTCAACTGCGGCATCTGCGGTGAGGGGCTTGATCGGTCGCATCAGATCGACCTACGTGCAGATGTCGGGGGTGCGCGTATGGGAATGAGGGAGCGCTTCGGGGCCCGAGGCCAGATGACGGTCGAGCTCGCCGTCGCCCTGCCTGCCTTGATCGTGGTGGCGGTGGTCGCGGTTAACGCGCTCACGTTCTTCGGCGATTGCGCGGCGTTCGACAGGGTGGCCCGCGATGCTGTGAGAATCCATGCGGCATCGCCTGCGTACGGTCAAGGAGCCGAACAGGGCTGTGCACTGGCGAGGCAGGAAATCGTGGCGGCTATCGGTCGGGATAACCTGGAGGTGGAGATGAGTCATGTGGCGGTCGGTGCCGATTTCGACGAGTATCGAGCGATTCTGGTTTATTCGCCCACCCTATTCGGGATGGGCTTGAGGTCGGAGGTTTTCGGGGTGTCGGTCCCAACCCTTCGCCATGAGGCCGTGTACGTGGTCGATGCGTACAAACCGGGGGTGATCCTGTGATCGCGGGGGCGCAGGCCTCGCGTGCGTGGAAGGCGGCAGCCATCACGCTAATGCTCGTCATCGCCGCTCCGGTAGCCAATGTCTTGATCGGCGGCGGAGTCGGCCCTGCTGCGGAAGCGGAGGTGGCCGCGGAGGGGATACGCGCCCGTGATCTGGTGGGCGCGGGCGATCCCTTCGAAGCGCTTCTCGAACTGGAGGGCGTTGCGGGGCGGTCCCGGTTCGAGCTTCCTCCCTGGTTCGAGGAGGAAGTCGGTTTGCCGCCCGATTGCAGGGATGTGCGTGCGGATCCCTGCGCGGGGGTGATGGGCTGCGTGGTCGACGGTTCGTCCGACCGAGTATTCGCGGGGGTTCGGCAGGGCATGCAGGATGCCGGGTGGCGCGTTGTGCCGATTGGTGGAGTTGATGGGGCCACGTTCGTGAAGGAGGAAGGTAGATGCAGGTGGGTGATGGTGACGTGCACGCAGGTGGGGGAAGCGACGAGCATCGTGTACAGGTGCGGGGCGCTCGGGCCGGCCTAGCGTGCACCTTGCGCGATCGTTTGCGGGGGCTGTTGCGAGAGGGGGCTGGCGATGGGGTGCTCGTGTTGGCCCCCTGCGCCGATATCCACACGTTCGGTATGAGGCGGGATATCGACATCGCCTTCGTCGGACGCGATGGCGCGGTGCTCGCGTCAGAGCGAGCGGTCGGCCCGTGCAGGCGGGTGAAGTGCCGCGGGGCATCCGTGGTGCTCGAGCGGTTCGCGTGCTCGGAAGCGTGGCCGAAACGAGGGGACTCGGTGCGGTTCGCGGTCGAATTTGTGAAAGGGAATGCTTTCGACGAAAGGGGAACGGCATGAAGGAATGTCCGGTTTGCGGGGCGAAAGCCTTTGCCGATGCTGCGGTGTGCTTCGGCTGCATGCACCGGTTCGGGGAGGAGCCGGCGCGCGTGTTGCCGACGCCGGAGCCTCCGGAGGAAGCCAGCCCCCGTCTTGGCGATAACGCAATGCCCTCGTTCCTGATCACGTTCGCCCCTCCAGCTGCATCGGGTGAAGTCGGCCCATGGACGTGCTCGGTGGAGCTGGTGAAGGGGGCGTAGGAGGGCATAGAGAAAGGGCCTGCGCCATCAGGTCGCAGGCCCTTTGCGGTTAATAGCGGTTGCGCCCTACTTGAACAGCTTCGCGAACTCGGCTTCGGCAGTTCGCTGGAGCTTCGCATCGATCTTCAGGTAGGCGTCGAGCAGCTTGCTGCCCTCCTCTGTGAGGGTGGAGCCGTGCGCGCCATCGCGGTCGAGCAGCTGCATGCCCAGGGCAGCTTCCGTCTCCTTGATGATGCGCCACGCCTTGCTGTAGGCCATCTTCATGTCTTTGGCCGCCGCATTGAGAGATCCCAGCTCGCGGACGCCGAGGCAGAGGTTGGCGACGCCTCGGCCGAACTGCGAGTTGCTGTTCGCCTCCTCGCTCATGACCGCCAAGCGGATGACAGGTTTAAGAGAGCTCGCCTTTGTCGCGTCCATGTTCGTCCTCCTCACATGCCCAGGATAATATGACAATTCGTGGATAATTCTCAGTTCAGATTATCCACGAAACTCGAGGAAAGCGCAAACGGCTTCTTTGATCGCGTCCGCGTTGCCGTCGATGACCTCGGTGAAGCGGATGGGCAGGTCGTCGAGCTCGGAGAGGCCGAAGGGCACGTTATCCACGCCGGTCTCTCGGGCGATCAGCTTGTTGAGCTCGCAGCCCGTGAGCGCGGAAACCTCGCCGGGAAGCTCCTCGTCGAGGGCGATCCCGTGCAGGGCGCGGTAGACGTTGTTCCCGAACTTCGCCCAGTGGGCCGTCGAGGCGACCACGACGGGCACGTCGTCTTCCCTCAGCCGCTCGGCCACCTTGTAGGCAACTGCGGTGTGCGGGTCCATGAGGTAGCCGTCGCGCTCGAAGACCTCGCGGATTGTCTCGAGGCATTCGGCATTGTCCACCGAGTCTGCGGAGTACAGCTCGCGCATGCCGGCGAACGTGTCGCGGTCCACCTTGAAGCGGCGGCTCTGCTTGAGGTCCGTCATCCAGCCGGCGATGGCTGCGGAGTCGCGGCCCGTGAGTTCGAAGAGCTGGCGCTCGAGGTTGGAGGACACGAGGATGTCCATGGACGGGGAGGGCGTCTTGACGAACTCGCGGTCGGAGATGTCGTAGGTGCCCGTGTTGATGAAGTCGGTCAGCACGCGGTTCTCGTTGCTCGCGCAGAGCAGGCGGCGGATCGGCGTGCCCATGCGGCGCGCGTAGTAGGCCGCGAGGATGTTGCCGAAGTTGCCGGTGGGCACGCAGACGTCGATCTGCGTGCCCCGCTCGACCTTGCCGTCCGCCACGAGCTGGGCGTAGGCCGACACGTAGTAGACGATCTGGGGCATGAGGCGCCCCCAGTTGATGGAGTTGGCGCTCGAGAGCGCGATTTGGTATTCATCGTGCAGGCTCTTCGCGAACGCGTCGTCGTCGAACACGGTCTTGGCGCCCGTCTGGCAGTCGTCGAAGTTGCCGCGCACGCCCCAGACGCGTACGTTGCTGCCGCGCTGGGTGGCCATCTGCTTGAACTGGATGTCGCTCACGCCGCCATCGGGGTACATCACGCCGATCGACACTCCGTCGACGTCGCAGAAGCCCTCGAGCGCGGCCTTGCCGGTGTCACCGGAGGTGGCCACGAGGATCATGTGCTTGTCGGAGAGCTTGCCGCGTGCGCGCAGCTCGGCGGCAGAGGTGCTGAAGAAGCGCGGCAAGCACTGGAGCGCCATGTCCTTGAAGGCGCTCGTGGGGCCGTGCCAGAGCTCGAGCATGTGCACGTCGCCAGGGAGCGACGTCATGGGGCAGATGCGCTCGTCGTCGAAGTTCGCGCCGTAGGCGCCGGTGGTGATCTCCCCGAGCTGGGCATCGGTCAAATCGACGCCGAAGGCACGGTAAATGCGCGCGGCGCGCTGGGCGTAGGGGAGCTCGGCGAGGCCGCAGATGTCCTCGAGCGAAAGGGCCGGGATCTCCTCCGGGACGAACAGGCCGCCGCCTGGCGCCAGCCCGTGAACGACCGCCTCGGTGAATTCCATGGGCTCCTTCACGGCGCCCCTCGTGTCAACATAGCGAATCTCGCCCATTGTCTCCTCCTAAATCGTTGTTTGCACAGTATATACGCGATATCAAGCACGCCGCAAAACGCTGCGACTAACGGTCGCATTTCGTGTGCTATGATGGTCAAACCCGACCGAGGAGAGCACGATGGAAAAAGTTTCCATGTCGCACGAAGATTACCTTGAGGCGATCATCATGCTGGGCGGATCGACGGAACAGTCGATTCGTTCGGTCGACATCGCAAACCAGATGGGCGTGTCCAAGGCCTCGGTCAACAAGGCCATTGGGCTGCTTAAAGAGCGCGGGTACGTCGATCAGCCCTACTACGGAGACGTCACCCTGACCGAGGAGGGTTTCAAGTACGGCTCGGCAGTGTACAAGCGCCATCTCTACCTGACCGCGTTCCTGTCCAAGGAGCTCGGCATTCCCGAGGAAGTCGCCGAGGACGAAGCGTGCCTCATGGAGCACGCGATCAGCGATGAGTCGTTCGAGAAGTGGGTCGCCTACATCGATGGCCTGGGCTTGGTGGAGTAGTCGCCGCTCGCCGTCTTTCGTGATGCGCTCTATTTGAAGATGCCCTGTCGAGTCGCGGCAGCGCGTCATTCATGGTATTCTGCTGCTAGGTTCCGTGCATCAATCGACCAATAAACGTAGCATGGTGCTCGAGGGGCGCAATCTTGGCTAAACGCACGAATATCGTTGACTTCGACCAGGCGCGTGCTGCGTCGAGGTCTCGTCGCGCGCAGTCGCCCGCCCGCAACGCCGCGCCGCAGAGGCGCGATGGCCGTGACGAGCGCGATGCCCGCGAAGGGCGCGTTGAGCGTCCCGCAGCGCAGCGCAGTCGCAAGAAACAGCAGCCCCGCGCAAAGGCCGCAGACGAGCGGCGTTCGCCCCAATCCTCGAAGAACCGCAGACCGCAATCGGGCGACGCACGTGAGCAGCGCCGCCGTGATCGCACGAAGGCGCGTGCGGAGAAGATGTTCGAGAAGCAGTTCTCCGCCGAGGCCGGACAAGCGGCCGAGCCGGATGGCGATGCTCCCCGCGCCGCGCTCTACGAGGGCAAGATGGGATCGTCCCACCGCAAGTCGGCGCGCATGCAGCGCGCATCCGAGGCCGGGCCCGTGTCCGCCAAGCTGAACCCGGCGGGCTGGTTCTCGAAGCTCACCGTGGCACCGCGCACGGTGCGCATCGCCACCGCGGTGCTCTGCGTGGTCCTGGTCGGCGTGTTCCTCTACGTCCCGGCCCAGCAGTACTACAAGTCCGTGCGCGAGCACGATCGGCTCGAGGCGGAGTATGCGGTCATTGCCGAGCGCAATCAGGTGATCGACGAGCAGAACGATTCGCTCGCGGGCGATGCCGGCATGGAGGACGCCGTGCGCCAGAAGTACGGCTACGTCGTCGAGGGCGATCAGACCGCCGTCGTGACCGGCCTTTCCGACAGGACCACCGACTCGTCGCGCGACGGCGAGCAGATCGAGGCCAACGTGCTCTCGAGCGCCGTGAAGGCACCCGAGAAATGGTACACGCCCTACCTCGACGCCTTCTTCGGCGTTTCGTAGAATAAAGCTGATGTGCAGGTGGGGCGAGACCCCGCTCCTGCTCCATTTCACATTCGGCTAGGGAGGACAGCATGACCGCTTTAAGCCCCTCGTTTCGCCAGGGCCGCTATGCAGCTATCGACATAGGCACCGTGACCGCGCGCCTGCTCGTTGCGGACGTGGATTCCCGGGGCAACTTGGTTGAGCTGCACAAGGACCATGCGATCTGCAACCTCGGTGTGGGGGTGGACAAGACGGGGCGCTTGGCCCCCGAGTCCATCGAACGCGTGGGCGAAGTGGTCGCCCGTTTCATGGAAGGTATCGGTCAGCTGCAGCCTGCTGACGGCTCCGGTATCACCGTGGTAGCCAACGCGACGTCGGCATCGCGCGACGCGGAGAACTCTGGCGATTTCGTCGCGGTGCTCGAGCGCCTCGGCGTGCAGCTGTCGGTGATCCCCGGCGAGAAGGAGGCGGCGCTCTCGTTCGCGGGCGCGTCATCGGCGTTTCCCGGCGAGAAGGTGGTCGTGCTCGACGTCGGAGGAGGGTCGAGCGAGATAATCGCCGGCATGGCCGGCGAGGAGCCGCGCCACGCCCGCTCCTTCAACATCGGGTGCCGCCGCGTTACCGAGCGCTGCTTCCACGACGATCCGCCCACGGCGGAGCAATTGCGTGACGCGAGCGACTGGGTCTCCGAGAGCATGCGCGCTCATATAGAAGGAGTCGTCTCCGATGGCTTCGGGAGCTGCCGTGTCGTCGCCGTCGCCGGCACCGCCACGAGCATCATTTCGATGCGCGAGGAGATGGAGGTCTACGACTCCGAGCGCGTGCACGGTGCCCAGGCGACGCGCGCCGAGGTGGACGAGCTGCTGGGGCGTCTGTCGGCGCTGCCCCTCGCCCAACGCGAAACAGTGGTGGGCCTCGACCCGGGCCGCGCGCCCGTCATCGTGGCTGGCATCCTCATCATCCAGCAGATAATGGAGCTTCTGGGCGCAAGCTCGTTCACCGCGAGCGAACGCGATATCCTGCATGGCATCGTCTTGGACGCGGCCCGCTGATTGGGTTGATGTCGGCGATATATAATGTGACTGCGGGGGCGTGGCGGAATTGGCAGACGCAGCGGACTTAAAATCCGCCTCTTCGGAATGTGGGTTCGAGTCCCACCGCCCCTACCAGGGAAAACATGGGTGCGAGCCACTGATTTATAGAGGCCGCACCCACTTAAAACCCATTTAAAAACATCTGCAGAGTCGATTCGCGCAATCGAAGACGACAATAGGGACGGCACTAAAACGCATTCGATAATTATTCTTCGAATTATTCCACTGACGCTTCAATGAGAAAAAAGCCTAGATCCCGAAACGCTTCTTCCGCAGGTACTCGAGGGTCATGAGCGGGTGGCGAAACGCCATGCGCGGGGCGGCGTAGGCCATCATCTGGCGGATGCGCTCGCGCGCCTCGCCCCGCTGACAGTGGATCGCGCAATCCTGGCAGTTCCCCTCGTGCCCGTTCGGGCAGACCTGCGTGCGGGCGATCGTTGCATCGACCGTTTCGCGGCACGCGGGGCACAGGCCCGTCGCGTCCTTGCCACCGGCGTGGTGGGCTGCGCAGTAGATGCGCACGATTGCCTCGAGCGTCTTTCTATCTTTGTCGATGCGGGTATCGTCCATGCGGCTATCTTACCTTTCGTACTGCCAAACCGGCTTTGGCATGAGCGTATGGACCGCGCCCGCACGGCGAGAGTATTGCCATGCGGGCGCAAACGAGAAGGGAGCAGCTGCCGTTATGCGTCCAGCAGCTCAGCCAAGTCGGCCTCGGGCGTGGTGATCAGCGCGATATGGAACTTCTCGACCAGGAAGTCCAGCACGTTCGTGCTCACGAACGCGGGGAGCGTGGGCCCGAGCTTGATGTTGGTGATGCCGAGGTGCAAAAGCGTCAGCAGGATGCAAACGGCCTTCTGCTCGTACCAGGAGAGCACCATCGAGAGCGGCAGCTCGTTTACGCCGCACCCGAACGCCTCGGCGAGCGCGACGGCGATCTGGATGGCGCTGTACGCGTCGTTGCACTGGCCCACGTCCATGAGGCGCGGCAGGCCGCCGATCTGCCCCAGGTCGAGGTCGTTGAAGCGGTACTTCCCACATGCGAGCGTCAGCACAACGGTGTCGTCGGGGGCCGCCTTCACGAAGTCGGTGTAGTAGTTGCGGCCCGCACGCGCGCCGTCGCATCCGCCGACTAGGAAGAAGTGCTTGATAGCGCCGGCCTTAACGGCGTCGATGACCGCCGGGGCGACGGCCAGCACGGCGTCCTTCGCGAACCCGGTGGTGACTGTGGAGCCGCCGTTTATGCCGGTGAAGCGCTGCGCTTCCGCATACCCGCCCAGCTCGAGCGCGCGCTCGATGACCGGCGTGAAGTCCTTTCCCTCGCCGATGTGGGCGATTTCGGGGAACTGAACGAGTTCGGTCGTGAACACGCGGTCGGCGTAGGTGTCCTTGGGCGGCATGAGGCAGTTCGTCGTGAACAGGACAGGCGCGGGGAGGTTCACGAACTCCTTCTGCTGGTTCTGCCAGGCCGTGCCGAAGTTGCCCTTCAGGTGCGGGTATTTCTTCAGCTCGGGGTACGCGTGCGCGGGAAGCATCTCTCCGTGCGTGTACACGTTTACGCCCTTGCCCTCCGTCTGCTCGAGCAGCAGTTTCAGATCGTAGAGGTCGTGGCCGGTGATGACGATGAACGGGCCGGGCTCGACCTCGAGGGTCACCTGCGTGGGCTCGGGCGTGCCGAAGGCCTCGACGTTGGCCGCGTCGAGCATGCCCATGCAGGCCAGATTCACCTCGCCGACCTTCAGCATCAGCGGGACGAGCTCGTCCATATCGTACGGCTCGGTGAGCGAAGAGAGCGCCTCGACGAAGAAGGCGTCGACCTTCTCGTCGCGCTTGCCGAGGACGCGGGCGTGGTAGGCATAGGCCGCCACGCCGCGCAGCCCCAGCAGCACGAGCGACTTCAGCGAGCGGAGGTCCTCGTCGTCACCCCAGAGGGCTTCCATGTCGTAGTCGGCCTCGGGGGAGCAGTTGCCCGCGGCGGCTACGGAAGCCGTCTCGGCACGCACGGCGTCAGTGAGCTCCTGCACCGAGACCTCGTCGAAATTCACGTTCGTGACGGTGGTGAAAAGCCCGTCAACGAGCAGCTTGTATGTGTTTTTGCCGACTGCGCCCGCCGTCTGGCACGTGCGCGCGAGCGCCACCATCGCGCCGGTCAGCCCATCTTGCGCGCCGGCCACGTCGGCGGTCTTTCCGCATACGCCCGCGCGCCCCGTGCAGGCCGCACATCCTGCAGTCTGCTCGCATTGGAAGCAAAACATCTTCTGGTCCATTTCGCACCTCTCGTTTCTCGTCTGTCGTTCGGCCGTTCTCCGAATTGCTGGCGTGAAAATATCGGGAATCGCCCACGTTGTATGTTGTAATAGCAACGAATTGCAAATTGGTTTTGCGAGCGGTAAAGGCAGGAGGAGAACCGCCGTTTCCTCATGAAAGGGACGAACCATGGATCGCGACGAGCTGCTAGCCACGACAGCCCTCTTCCGCGGCTCCAAACCCGAGGAGATCGCGGCGATGCTCGGTTGCCTCGGCATGCGCACGCGCAAATACCGCGCCGGCGAGCGCATCCACCGCATGGGAGACGTGATATCGACGGTCGGCCTCGTGCTGGAGGGCGCGGTGCGCATCGAGAGCGTGTCCGTCTGGGGCGACGTCAGCGTCATCGGGACGGCTGGCCCGGGCCAGATGTTCGGCGAGGCGTACGCCGCCGTGCCGGACGAGCCCCTCATGGTCGACGTTGTGGCTGCCGGCGCGTGCGAGGTGATGTTCCTGGAGGTAGCGAAGGTGCTTGCCACCTGCCCGCACGCGTGCCCGCACCATGCGCGCGCGTCGGCCAACCTGACGGCCGCCATAGCGCGCCGGAGCATCGGGCTTTCGCGGCGCATCCTGCACGTGACGCCCAAGACCATCCGGGGCAAGGTGCTGGCGTACCTGTCCGACGAGGCCGAACGGGAGGGGTCGAACGAGTTCGAGATTCCCTTCAACCGCCAGCAGCTCGCGGACTACCTGGGCGTGGACCGCTCGGCCCTCTCAAGCGAGCTCTCCCGCATGCAACGAGACGGCCTCATCAAGACCAACCGAAGCCGCTTCAAGCTGATAGACTGACCCAGACAACGGATTCCGGCGATACGCGCGTCCAATTCTTCGGAACCCCGCCTTCGCGGGAGCGCGGCCGGCTTTCATACGGACACGGCATTCGGACCGTCATGAGAGGATGCGACCGTCGATCGAGAAGTTGACCACCTGCCAGGGGACGGACTTGCCCGACTGGCGCAACGCCAGCGCCGCCATGCGCTCCAG
Source organism: Coriobacteriaceae bacterium (assembly GCA_015062685.1). Classification (GTDB taxonomy): domain Bacteria; phylum Actinomycetota; class Coriobacteriia; order Coriobacteriales; family Eggerthellaceae; genus UBA9715. Next base: position 40,650 of record SUUE01000006.1, on the reverse strand, counting down.
ACCTCCGCAGCATGGGGCCTCCATGCGGCAGACGGTGACGTCTCTCACGTCGTTCTCGGCAATTATCGCCCCGAGCTTCTCGGCGTAATCGACGCCGTCGAGCTTCGGACATCCAATGATGCAGGTGCGCTCCCGGATGAAGTTGTCGTGGAATGTGCCGAAGGCATAAGCGCAGCAATCCGCCGCAATGAGCAAATGCGCCCCGTCGAAGCATGATGCCTGTGTGGGAGCAAGCTTAATCTGCACAGGCCAATTGGAAAGCTCTGATGACGCCGACGCGCAAGCATTCTCGGCGTCATTGCCAAGGATGTCCGCGCCGCCGCGCTCGATGCCCTTCGGCGCCGAGCCTGGGCACCTGTCGCTCTGGGGGGTGGTTGGCCCAACTCCATAGGAGCGTTTTTGCCTTCTGTTTTCCTCGACGGCGGCTTCGCTGTAGGCTGCCGCCTCGCGCTCGACGAACGATATGGCCCCCTTTGGGCATGCAGGCAGGCAGTCGCCAAGCCCGTCGCAGAAATCATCGCGCACGAGCCTCGCCTTCCCCTCGATAACCTCGATTGCGCCCTCATGGCATGACGACGCGCACAGCCCGCAGCCGTCGCAACGCCCCTCGTCGATCTCGATGAGCCGTCTAATCATTTCGTTTGCCTTTCTTCGTTTTCAATCGTTCCCAGAAACTATGTCAATCAATGCTGGGAGATTAGCTGCATTGCTTCCTCCTATATGTTGTTTTCGCAACATACAGGGATTTGCCCAGTTTGCATTTTCAGTCCAATCACCTAGCAAGGTCTCCGAGTTGGGCTTCAGGAGAGTTGCGTCTTTTACCGCTGCCATATGTTGCAATTGCAACAGACATGCAACTCGCTTGCCACTAGGATAATGCGCTGCGGGAGTCATAAAACAGGCGCCGTCGAGCTTCATGTCGAGGATGCCCACCGGCTGAGAAAACTAACCTGATTGCCCTCCCAGCCGCTATTCAACGGCATGAACGCCTATCCGAGCGTATGGGTCGACGCCCGTTGAGAGCCTTTGGCACGACTTGTCTGAATGGATGGTGCGCACATGAACACGAGGGCGAAGAGGCGCATGGCGGTGTCAGCTGGAATCGTCGTCATCGTGCTCGTCGTTGTTCTGGCGGTCGTCGGCGGCAATTCCGCCGCGAAGACGGTGTCGGGCGCCGAGGCGGCCGAGCTTGAGGGAAGCAACAAGATACAGGTGACGGGAAACGTGGTTGAGAACTCGTTTTCCATCGACGGCAACACGCTGACGTTCTCCATCTACGACGCGCAAGCCGACCCGCAAGCCGCAACCCAGCTCGACGTGCGCTACGATGGCGGCGTTTCGGCGACGTTCGGCAATGACGTGACGGCCATATGCACGGGCAAGAAGGACGGTTCGGGCGTGCTCGTATGCTCAGAGCTGGTGACGAAGTGCCCGTCGAAGTACGAATCCGGCGCAGACGCCCTCTCGGTGACCGACCTGCTCGGTTATGGCGACAGGATCGTGGGCAAGACCGTGAAGGTCGAAGGCGTCGTGAAGCCCGGCACGCTCGGCGGAATCGATGTTAAAGTGCGCTTTACGATAGCGGATGGGACGTCAGGCGCCGAATTGCCAGTGAGATTCGCAGGGGCGCTTTCCGATGATGTTGCCGAAGGCGCCCATGTCGTGCTAACTGGCGCAATGAGCGCCGACGGGATGTTCGAGGCGACGAACGTGGCGTTGGAGGGCTAGGCCGTGGCGACCGTCGGATTCGCATTCCTCGTCATCGCGTTCGCAGCCGCCGTGGTCGCCGCAGCTACGTTGCTCGCGGGGCATTTCGCCGAGAAGGCCGCGCCGAGCCGCATCGGGCGCGTGGGCGTGGCGGCAAGCGCCGCCGCGTTGCTCGCGTGTTGCGGCGTGCTCGTATTCTGCTTCATGACCGGAGACGTTTCCATCAAGTACGTGCTCGAGGAGCGCACGCTGTCGACCGACGGCCTCGCATGGCTTTACAAGCTTTCGGGCCTATGGGCGGGACGCGCGGGGTCGCTCCTGTTCTGGGTGTTCCTCATAGCGCTGTTCAACGCGGTCATCCTGACACGGTCGAGCTTTGGCGGCAAGCGCTTCGGTGTCGCGCATAATGAACCGCAGTACTATCCAGCGACTAATTCCCTCGACAACCTGACCATGGCAATTGTCGCGATTGTAGTAGCGACGTTTTGCGGGGTTCTGCTGTTCTCGGAGGGGAACATGCCCTTCGCGCCCACGCCCGCCAGCTACTTCACGGCCGAAGGCAACCTGACAGAGGCGGCCTCGCTTCACTCAATGAACCAGCTGCTCGAGCACTGGGCCATGGCGATCCACCCGCCCATGCTCTTCGTCGGCTATGCTGGGCTCACCGTGCCGTTCGCCTACGCGATGGCCGCGCTCATCGTCGGCGATTTCTCGAAGCTCTGGGTCGAGCGCGCGACTCGGTTCGTCTTGGCCAGTTGGCTGTTCCTGGGTGCGGGCATCGGGCTCGGCGCCGTGTGGGCCTACGTCGTTCTCGGTTGGGGCGGCTACTGGGGCTGGGACCCGGTCGAGAACGCGAGCCTCCTGTCGTGGCTCGTGTGCGTTGCGCTCGTCCACACGTTCACCGTGTACCGCCAGCGCGATGCGTTCAAGCGCTGGGCGTTCATGTGCGCATGCCTCGCGTTCACGTTCGTCATCGTGGCCACGTTCATCACGCGCTCGGGCATCGTGCAGTCGGTGCATGCGTTCGAGGGCGACCCGGTGTCGCTCGCGTTGTTCGGCGGCCTCATCGCGGTGTCGGCCGTCGTGCCACTCGTGCTCATAGCCGTTCGTTGGAAGTCGCTTGCAACTGACACGGAAGGCGCCGACGATGTCGAGAACATGCTGTCGAAGGACGGCGCGTACTACTTCAACAACGTCATCATGATCGTGTTCACGCTGCTGCTCACGTACATGACGGTGGCGTCTGCCCTGCCGAGCTGGCTACCGTTCGGCGGCGACTCGCTCGGCGCGACATCGTACGAGGCGATCGCGCGGCCGCTCGGCATCGTGTACATGCTCATCTTGTCGGCGTGTCCGCTGCTCGCGTGGGGAAAGACCGACCCGCGCAAGTTCCTCGAGCAGGCGCGTGTCCCGGCGATTTGCGCGGTCATACTGTTCGCGCTTCTAGCTTTCTGGTGGGCGACGCAGTTCGTACCTGTTTACGATGCCATGATGGCGAAGGGGGGCGCGAATTCCGAGGCGCTGCTCGAAGCGGGGCCCGCCTGGTACTACAACGGGTTGGCGCTCGTGGGCCTGCTGGTGGCGTCGCTCCTGTTCTTCAACGCGCTGTTCTTCTTCGCGCGCGCCGTGAAGACGCCAAGCAGGCGTGCGCCTGCCATAGGCGGGGGGTTCGCGCATGTCGCCATGGCGATAATCCTTATCGGCCTCATCGGCTCGAGCATGTACGTGTACGAGGAATCGGGTTACCTGAAGGCCGGAAAGGACGCGGGAACGACCGAGCCGTTCACGGTGCAGGAATACCGCCTGGAGTACCAGGGCGACTCCGTCACCGACAACAGCGCGACCAACAACCAGGTCATCTACGAAGTCACGTTCGACGTCTTCAAGGACGACCGGTACGTGGGCAGCGTAAGCCCTTCCGTGCAGCTCGACGTCATAACCCAGCAGCAGAAGATCAACGCGGGCGTGTTGGGCTTTCCCGAGGAAGACCTGTTCGTCGTGTATCGCGGCGTTAACCAGAACGGCGATTATTCGCTCGACGTGCGCGTGAACCAGTTCATCTCGCTCGTCTGGATCGGATTCGGCATGCTGATGCTCGGTACGTTGTTCGCGCTCGTAGGCCGCAGGAAGACGAAGGCGTCGTCACGATGAACGCAGTCGAAGCGAAAGAGCTCTCGAAAGCGTTCGGGACGCGCAAGGCGCTCGACGGGGTGTCGTTCGACTTGCCGGAAGGCGCGTTCCTCTCAATCTTCGGACCGAACGGGGCGGGGAAGACCACGCTTCTGAAGCTGCTGTCCACGTTGGCGCGGCCGACGGGCGGTCAGGCGCGCGTGGGCGGCATCGACCTAAAGGAAGAGCCTGACAAAGCGCGCGAGCTCATCGGCGTGATCTCGCATCAGTCGATGCTGTACCCCGATTTGACTGCCGAGGAGAATCTAGCGCTCTACGCCGAGCTTTACGGTGTCGCCGACCCGAAGGCGCGTGCAGTCGAGCTGCTCGAGGCGGTGGGCCTGTCGCACCGCCGGCTCGACCCGGTGCGCACGTTCTCCCGCGGCATGACCCAGCGCATCTCGATTGCCCGCGCTCTCGTCCACGATCCGGCGGTCGTGTTCCTCGACGAGCCGTATTCGGGACTCGACCCTCATGCGGTCGATATCTTCGACTCGCTCATCGAAGCGGCGCGCGGCGACCGGACGTTCATCATGGTCAGCCACGACATCGCGAAGGGGTTCGGCATGTGCACGCACGCCCTCGTGCTCGCACGGGGCCGCGTGGTCACGTTCGCCCCCCCGCGACGAGCTCGACTTCGACGAGTTCGCCCAACTCTACCGCGAGACCGTCGGCATGGGGGTGGCGTAGATGGGCCGCCCTTCTACCTTCCGGCAATACCGCACGCTGCTCGCTAAAGACCTGCGCCAGGAGTTCCGCACGCGCGAGATGCTCATGTCCATGGGCATCTACGCCCTGCTCGTCATCATAGTGTACGGCGCCGCGCTGGCGCTCACGGCCAACGGGCTGGACATCATGCACATGGGGGGCGGATTGCTCTGGGTGCTCATCGTGTTCACGTCGCTGCTGGGTTTGGGACGCTCGTTCGCGCACGAGAAGGAGCAGGGGTGCATGGAAGGTGTGCTCCTCGCGCCGCTCGACCGTTCCGTTATCTTCCTGGCGAAGGCGACATCGAACATGCTGTTCATGTTCCTTGTCGAGGTGATCGCGGTACCCCTGTTCTACTTCTTCTTCATGTCGGGCCAGCCGGTCGCGCCGACCTTCGCCGCCATCGTGGCGCCGCTGCTCGTGGGCACCATCGGCATGGCGGGCATCGGCACGATGCTGTCGACCATCACCATGAACACACGCTCGAAGGACGTCATGCTCGCGGTGTTGTTCATCCCGCTGATCTACCCGCTGCTGTCCGCCTGCGTCACGGCGACGACGGCGGCTATCGCGGGCGCCGAGCTCTGGACCGACCTGTTCGTCATGCCGCTCGTGCTCGCCTGCGGGTACGACGTAGTCATGTTGCTCGTATGCTGGGTCCTGTACGATTTCGTGGTGAGCGCTTAGCTCGCGGCGAAGGGCAAAGGGGGTAAGGTGAAAAAAGGGATGGTGAAGGTGCCCGAGGCGGGGCAATGGCCGGACAAGCTGGCCATACCCGCGCTCGCGACGGGCGCGGTGCTCACGACCGCGGGGTTCCTCGCGGCGTTCCTGCTCGTCGCACCCGTGAACGGGGCGGAGCTCGAATCGCCCGAGCTCGTCGGCGATGTCATGGTCACGCACCAGCAGCTGCTCAGCCAGAAGATCTTCTACTTCCACATGCCGGTGGCCATCGTGTCGTTCGTGCTGCTGGCCTTCGGCGCGTACTACGGGGTGCGCTTCCTCACGACGCGCGAGGCCCGTTTCGACACCTGCTCGCGCGTGGCGATGGAGCTCACCTTGCTGTTCGTCGTGTTCACCATGATAACGGGGGACCTGTGGACGCGTTTCGAGTGGGGCGTGTGGTGGACGTGGGACCCGCGCCTGACGACGTACCTCATTCTCATGCTCATCGTCATCGCGTATTTTGTCATGCGCAACGCGGTCGACGACCCCGAGCTGCGCGCCACGTACGCCAGCGTCGTCAGCGTCATCGCATTCGTCGACGTGCCCATCTGCTTCATGGTCACGCGCCTGATCCCGTCGAGCGTGCATCCGGTCGTTACACGAGAAGGCGGCATGTCGCCAGACATGGCGCTCGCGGTCATGCTCGTGATGGCGGGCATGATGCTCGTTGCGTTCGGCCTGTACCGCCTGCGCTTCAGGCAGGCGCGCCTCGCCGAGCGCCTGCAAGCCCTCAAGGACCAGCTCGATGACTAGCCATCCGGTTATTCGCCTTACCCAAACCTGCGAAAGGAAGCCGACATGAACCCGATTCTCGCCGATATCTACAGCACCGTCGTCCCGTCCATGCCGTTCATCATCGGGGCATACGTTCTCGTCTGGGCGGCACTGCTCGTCTACGTCATCATCGTGGTGCGCGGTCTGAAGAAAACCGAGGCTCAGATGGCCGCCCTCGAAGAATCCGTTCGAGCTATTCGAAACGACCGACCATCTAACCCTCTTTAAGGGTCGCAAGTAACGGCTTCGCAGGCATTCCTCGCGCATTACTGCAGTCAGGTGTTGCCACAGCAACAGACATGTCACCGCATTTCAGCTATGTTATTGCAGTTGAGATACGTGGGCTTGTCCAAGGAAGGGGCCTGCCATGAAGGGCAAGAAAGCTTTCATCACGGTGTGCGTCGTGGCGATTGTGGCGGTGATCGTCGGGGTTTCGGCATGCGCCCCCAAGGCGAACACAACCCAGGTGGGCAACCCCACGCCCAACGTCGCCCAGTCAGACGCGACGCCTGCGCCCGACAAGTACGGCGTCGTGAAGGCGACGCAGTGGGCAGAGGCCTACCCGTACGAGTACGAGTCGTATCTGGCCAACGCGTCGAACACGCCTCCGGCCGAGGACTACCTGGACAATCCCTATGTCGCCGAGGGCTACGCGTCTAAGACCGAGGACGTTACGTCGGCGCTGCCAGAAGGGTACAAGTACGTTGACGCCAAGAAGATGGACTACCTCGAGACGAACCCCGAGATCAAGATCCTCGGCAAGGGCTACGGCTACGCGAAGTACTACACCGAGCCGGCCAGCCACGTGTACTCGCTGTGGACGGTCACGCACAACGGCCGCGTTGGAGATGGCACGAAGACCAAGGCCGCCTGCATCACGTGCAAGTCGCCGCAGTACTCCAACCTGGTCGATAAGGAAGGCGAGTCCGTCCACGCGCTGGCCTTCAACGAGGTCATCGGCGACCTAGACGAAAACATCAGCTGCGCGAGCTGCCACGCCAACACGCCCATGAAGGACGGCGAGGTGTACCTCGAGGTCGACCGCGCCGAGTGGGTGCGCTCGATGGGCGACGACGCCGGCAACACCATCAACGGCGAGGTCTGCGGCCAGTGCCACTGCGACTACTCCATGGCGCCCGGCACGTCCATCCCGACGAGCCCGTACGACAACGGCCGCTCCGACATGGTTCCCGAGAAGGCCCTGAAGTGGTACGACGACCATGACTTCGTCGACTGGACGTACGCCTCCACGGGCGCTAAGATGCTCGCCATCCGCCATGCCGAATACGAGTTCGTCTACGGCGGCGACAACGAGATCCTGCACCAGGGATCGCACATGCAGAACCTCGGCTACGACTGCAACGACTGCCACATGGCCACCACGAAGGCGGCCGACGGCACGGTCTACGCCAGCCACGAGTGGATAAGCCCGCTCGACAACCAGGAGCTCATCGACCGCGACTGCAGCTCGTGCCATGCCGACATCAAGGCCGAGGTGAAGGCCTGGCAGGACGAGATCGACCCGGCCACGACCGCGCTCGGCGAGCGCTGCGCGCGCTACATCCAGAACCTCGAGTCCAAGGTCGCCACGGAGCAGGACGACGAAGCCAACCCGGGCCAGAAGGTGCTCAAGCTCGACGAGGCCTTCGCCAAGAGCAACGGCATCGACGCCGCCAAGCTCGAGCGCCTGCAGTGGCTCCAGCGTGCGTCGTGCTACTACTGGAACCTCGCGGCTGCCGAGAACAGCGAGGGTGCGCACAACCCGGCGTACTACCGCTACTGCCTCGACAAGGGCACCGAGATGCTCGACGAAGCTGATGCTCTTCTGGGCATGTCTTCTGCGGCATAAACGTTCCTTTGCCTGACGAGAAAGGAGCGGGCTGTGAGTGACGAGAAACTCGATATGACGACGGAGCCGGGCGCAGCCGAGGACGCGCCCGCCCCGAAGAAGAAGGGCAGGAAGAAGCTTGCGATCGTGGGCGTGATCGTCGTCGTGCTGGTCGCCGTCGGCGCCGGCATGATGGTCTGGCACGAGTCGCCGAGCTTCTGCTCCACCATGTGCCACATCGAGGGCACCTATGTCGACAACTACATGCAGGAACAGGACTCGGCGGGCGTGGACAAATACGGCAACGAGGTGACGAACACCAACGCCATGATGGCCGTGCTCCACCGCAACACGAAGGCCACTGCGAAATCCGAGATCGTGTGCGTCGACTGCCACGTCCCCAACATCGCGGAACTCGCACACGATGGCATGAACTACGTGAGCGGCAACTACCCCCTACCGCGCAACGAGCGCAGCGCCTCGGGCCTGCAGTCGTGGGACGGCAAGACCGGCGAGAGCTTCTGCACCAACGCGACATGCCACGTGTACCTGCTCGGCGACGGCGGGGAGCTCAGCTACGACAAGCTCGCAGCCTCCACGGCGAGCCGGGCGTTCAACCCACACGAGCAGCACCACGAGGCGCTCTCGCTCGAGTGCACCGACTGCCACAAGGGGCATCGCGCCTCCACGGTCGTGTGCACAGCCTGCCACCAGCACGAAGACGTTGAGCTGCCCGACGGCTGGGTGACCTATGGAGAGTCCCAACAGCTCCTGCAGCAAGGCTACGGCGCTTAACGCATCCGACTGATTGTAAAAAACCAAGGCTTACTATGCGTGGCGCATTTTATGGATGACGCAGTAGAACGCCTTCCTTCCCTCCCAAGCGGGCCGCCCTCATCATTGTGAGGCGGCCCCCTCTCTTTCGGTGAAATAAACTCGGCCCTCATAAACGCTACGTCAGATGTTGCCATGGCAACAGACAGAGCGCCGATTCGCATCTATGCTCGTTCCGTCTGATGACGCAATTCGAGACGGGAGGCGCCATGTCGGTGAAAATCAGCACGGTCGAACGTGCGATAGCGGCGGGCTCCCTCCTTTTCGACGGCTTCGATTCCGAGGAGCTCGAATCGGCCTTTGACCTCCTCAGGGCGCGGAGGAGGCATTTCCCCAAAGGCTCGTTCCTGCAGCGCATCGGCGAGCCCTTCTCCTATTTCGGCATCGTGCTCTCCGGCGAGGTGGAGTGCTCGTTCCATAACGAGGACTTCGGCCAGATCGGCATGAACCGCTTCACGGCGGGCGAGACGTACGGCGCATCGCTCGCATGCGCGGGGGTGGATGCCAGTCCCATGCAAGTCGTCGCGCTCTCCGACGCCGACGTGCTCCTGCTCGACTTCTCCTCGATCGGATACTCGTCGGGCGGACCCGTCGAGGCGAGGCTGGCACTGAACATGGTGCGCGTGCTCTCCAGGCGGAACCTGCACCTCAACCGCAAGGTGCGCATCTTCGGCCAGAGCAGCATGCGCGATCGCCTTGCCGTGTACCTGGCGGAATGCGAGACCGACGACCAGGGTTTCGCGATCGTTCCCTACTCGCAAACCGGGCTCGCACGCTTCCTAGGTGTTAACCGCAGCGCGCTTTCCCGCGAGATGGGGCGCATGCGCGACGAGGGAATCCTCGTGACGGATGGCACGCGCATGCGGCTCACGCATAGATAGCCGATGCGACTTCTGTGAACAAGTCAACCATCGGTTGATCGCGTCAGCAAGACCCGTGACGGAATCTCGTGTTAGGGTTTTGCCGAGACTTTGAGTACGCCCATTTGCACCCACATTGCTTACGTGAACTTAAGGTAGGTTAAGGGTTGAACCCGAGATTTATGCTAGTATACATGCAGGTCAGAGCGATGGGAAAGAGAGCTCCAAGGACTTAAAATCCGCCTCTTCGGAATGTGGGTTCGAGTCCCACCGCCCCTACCAGATCAATAACGGCTAGAACTCCGAGGCGCCCGCATGCCGGGCGTCTTTCATGGACTCGAACCGATGAGGTGGAAACGCGTCAAGAAAACAGCCCAGTGGGCTGTTTTTAGCGTTTCGGGCGGAGCGCTTCAGCGCGTAGCCGTTGTTTCGCGAAGCGAAACGGAGTCCCATCGCCCCTACCATCGCTGTTTTGCGGAGCGAAATCGAACCCCACCGTCCCCACCAGATCGGTAAAGGCCAGAACCCCGAGGCGCCGCGCTGTCGGAGGGGGTTCGGCGGTGCGCCCAATGGGTCCTGTGGACTATTAATTCTGCTACTAACGGCTAAGCGTATACTGTGAGAATGACCCATGTGGGCCAAAATTGTTGTTTCTGGGATACCTTTTGGCTCAATTCTTTACATCTGGGTGTCAATTGCGTTACGCGGGGTAAGCAGGTGAACCACGGGAGCGGAACGATTGCGCCCTGAGCCCATTCAACAAGGCGCGCCTATATAAGATTTATACGGCGAAAGCCCTAACGCGCAGATATGCGCCATGGATGTTAGGGCAATTGGAGCTCCCATCGCAGGGTGGGAAGAAGGGAAGCAGGATCTATGCATCCGATATGAGCAACCTGTTCGTAGGCGAGGCGAAAGGGCGTGGTGAACATGGCGAGGACGAGAAGCAGGACATACTCAACACCAACTTGGCAAAAGGGAGTTGCGATACTCCTGGCCGTCGTGCTTACGCTCATGGCCTGGGACGCCAACACCCTCACGTATGCGTTTGCCGCCGACCAGCCTGCAGCAGACCCTGCAACGGGCCAGACGGACGGTAAGGGCGATCCCACCGATGGTTCTGACGCTCTTGCGGCTGCTGGGGCCGAGGACGACGAGGCCGGCGAGCCCGCGGACGACACTTCCGGTAGCGATGAGCCCGCCGCCAATCCGCAGGACGAGGCCGCAGCGCCCGGTGAGGATCCCGTAACCCCGACCGAGCCCGCAGTCGAAACTGCACCGGTCAAAACCTACAAGATCACCTGGGTCAATGAGGACGGCACTGTCCTCGAGGTTGACGAGGCTGTCGAAGCTGGCACGATGCCGACCTATGACGGCGTGGCCCCCACGAAGGAAGAGTCCGCGGACTACACCTACGAGTTCGCCGGATGGTCTCCCGTTATCGCGAATGCCACCAACGACAAGGTCTATCATGCCGTCTACACTGCTACGGCTAAGCCCGTTGCGGCTGATCCTTCCCTTGGCACGAGCGCCAAGATTCTCGTGACCAACGTTCTCAAGGCGGCTGGGACGACGGCGAACGCCACTACGGTTACGTACGTCATCCAGAAGGGCAATACATCCACCAACACGAAGTTCATCAACGGCGTGGGTGGGAAGAACAAGACGGTTGGGAACAGCGTTGCAGGCGTGACCTATACGTTCCTGAACTACTGCGTGCTCTCCACCGGTTCCCTGGTGGTCTCCGAGGACGGGACCGTCGATGGCTTCCAGACCATCCAGAAGATCTCGAACCCTGTGGGCGACGGCACGATGAAGGTGTTCTTCAACGATGGAACGTCGATCGTCGTCGATTCCAACGTTGTAGCCATCTCCCCCATTTACAAGGCGGTGTATTCGTGGGTCCTGAACCACAACTACATCGACAACGTGTCGACCGGAAGCGGCTCCGCGAGCAACACGGGATTGGTTTCCGCTTACTCGCACAAGTTTAAGCAGCCCGATGGCCAGCCGCATTACCAGTTCCTGTACTGGCAGCAGGAAGGCACTGGCGAGACGTTCGGCGAGGGCGATGTATTCACGTTCACGGCTACCGCCAGCGCGGCGGCTGAGCAATACGTTGTCAACACTTACGCCGTCTGGCAGCCTTCTGTCACCGTGAACTACCATGACTGGGACGGCGCATCCCTCGGTTCGGTTGAGCAGTTTGATGACATCGACGTCTACGGTGCCGTTGCTGATCCCGAGATCGAAGGCGCGACATTCCTCGGCTGGTACGATGCGGAGGGCAACCTGCTCAGCGCTGACGCCACATACGAGAAGCCGGCACTGACCGCGCAAGAGCTTACCGATCCTGCAGAGCATGACGTCTACGCCCGCTACTCCACTTCCTACGAGGTGCAGCATGCAGTGCAGTCGCTCAACGATGAGGGCGCGTACGAGGTTGTCGACCAGAGCACGGTCAACGACGTCGTTCTCGGTTCTACCGTGAGCGCCGCCCCCAACACCTACGAAGGTTTCACGTTTGACCCGAGCGCCGAAGGCACGCTCACCGAGACCGCCATTGCAGCTCCCGGCACCGTGCTGAAGCTCTTCTACGCGCGCAACAGCCACACCGTGACCTACGCGTACGAGGGCGACGTGCCCGAGAACGCGGCTGAGGCACCGGCCGAGGCTACTTACAAGTACGGCGCTACCGTGGCCGTAGAGCCCGATGTCACCGTCGAGGGCTACACTTTCAGCGGGTGGAGCGTGAAGGGCACGTTCGAGATGCCCGATGAGGACGTCGTGATTACCGGTTCGTTTGCGAAGAACCCCGCCCCCGCAGCACCTGCGGGCGGTACGGTTGCTCCGGATCCGACCGATCCGACCGAGCCGACCGAGCCCGAGACTCCCGTGACGCCGACTGAGCCGACTACGCCGGCCGAGCCCGCAGCCGCGACCACCGTCGCAGCTGCTGCCGCGGCTCCCGCAGCCACGGCTCCCGCAGCCGCCCCGGTTGTCTTCGCTCCCGCTCCTGCGCCGGCAGCCGTTGACGAGCCCGTAGTCGTTGACGAGCCCACGGCCACCCCGATCGCCGACGACGACACGCCCATGGCGCAGACCATCGCCGACGACGATACGCCGCTCGATTCGGGTGCCATCGGATCGTGGGCGCTGATCAACCTGATCTCGACCATCGCCACCGTTATCATCGGCTTGGTCCTGATCGTTCGGATGGTCGGCCGCAAGCGCGATGAGGACGAAGAGCGCGAAGGGTACGGCGAATACGCCGAGGAGAACGAAGAGGTTGCCAAGCGTCACCGCCTCCTGAAGGGCATCGCCTTCCTGGCAGCCCCGATTTCCATCGTGGCGTTCCTGCTCACCGAGGACATGACGCTCCCCATGGCAATGGTTGACCAGTGGACGATCCTGATGCTCGTCATCCTGCTCGCCCAGGTTATCCTCGCCGTCGCGAGCCGCAAGACCGATAAGGACACGGACGACGACCAGACTCAGCAGGCCGCTCCGATGACCGCCTAACGTCAGCCTTTTCCTCGCCTGCCCCGCCCCGGGAGGAGCAAAGCTCCTACCCGGGGCGAGGTGATTTTACGGACAGTTTCCTCATAGGCCATGTCTCAGCAGGCAAAACGGTTTCAACCATATATAGTTAACTTAGTAAAACTTTAGCTTCCATCGTGATACGAGGTGCTCTATACTACCCGATTGTTAACTTTCCCTAACAATTGGATGGAGCACGTATATGGAACAAACTTCGGACAGGATATTGGGTGCCGTCATGGCGTTCTTGCTAGCGGTCGCATTCGTGCCATTGGCCTCGTCGCGGGCCTGGGCGGATGGCGACGGCGCGCCTGACGAGATGGGCGCCGGCGACGATCGCGCCCTAGAGGCGGCTGGCGAACTTCAGACGAGCATTGCTGTTGTCGACGCCCTTACGGGCGATTCGACGACGCTCGACATCACGCATGCGAACGTGCCCGACGGCGCGCGCCTCTATATCGAGCGTTACGCCGTGGGTGCAGACATCGTGCGCGGGAGCGGGGACATCGTGTTCAACTCGAACGGCAAGTCTTGGTTCTCGTTCAACGAGAGCGGGTCGAACACGGTCTATTTCGGCAGTACGCTCACCCTCAACCCGGGCGATCGCGTAGTCGCCTATATCCTCGGCAGCGATTGGTCGGAGCTGGCGGCCTCCGCACCCGTCACGGTAGGAGGCGACCAAGCACCCGCCGTCTCGCGTAACGACATCATCGCCGCTTCCAGCATCGCGATGGCATCGCCACATGCCGACGGCCCGGCGGCGGGCAAGTTCATGCTGAGCGACACGGGCGCCGAAGTGAGCTTCACGCTTCACGAGAGCGTCGAATACGCCGTGGTGACGGTGTACGCGTACCCCAAGGCGGCAAGCTTCAGCCCCGATAACGCCGGTTACAACAAACCGCTGTTCAGCGCAAAGGTGCGAGGTGGCGACGAACCCGCCCCCTCCACGATCACGGCATCGTTCGGCGACAAGCTCGCATCGCTCGACACCACGTACAACCTGGTCGCCTACATGTACTACCTCGTGCCCAGCGCGGACGGCGGGGACTACCAGTACGTGACGAGCCAGACGTTCACCGTCGTGGACGAGGGCGGCCGGACCACCGAGAGCTACGACTTCCCGAAGGCGAGCATCGCCGACGAGGAGCTGGCGGCGGGCTCGACCGCCATGCACGTCAGCCTTTCAGGCGACGAGCGCCTGTTCGATCTCGCGAAAGCTACGGAGGGCAACACGCTTTCCAACCAGTTCGCCATCAACTTCCTCGTGGTCGAATACGACGCGTCGGTGGAGTTCTTCGACTTGGATGCGGATGGCTACAGCTACACGACCCTATACAGCGAACGGCCCACGAGCGCGTTCTCGAACAAGGAGATAGAGCTGAGAGAGCCGCTTGCCGCGGGCAAGAAGGTGCGCGCCATCTGTTACTGGACGCAGTATTCGGGCAATGAAGCCGCCCTCCCCGTGCCGAAGGGCGTCGATTATGCGGGCAAGGACTACGAGGCCATCATTGTATCGGGGGACGGTACGCCCGTGGTCGCTTCGCCCTCAGTAAGTATCACCGATACAATAACAGCATCGACCAGCGGTTTTAGCGTGAATGCGCGTAACCTTGCCGATGGCCAGATCATGTTCGTGTGCAAGTTCGGCCCCGACGAGCCCATAGCCTACGGCTACCAGAACTGCATAGCCCGCTTCACGGGGTACGGCGATAGCCCCAAGCCCGTCAACGGCGCAAACGCGGTTTCGCTCGTGGCGGGGTCCCTCGAGGAGGGGGATCGCGTTGTCGCGTTCGTCCTGTCGGACGGCGAGGTGGCGGCGCAGTCCGAACCGGTGACGGTTACGGCCGCATCGGCCGCTTCCACCCAGGTGAGCATCACGAGCCCGGTGGCGAGCTCGTCGGATAAGGCGACGGTGAACATCGCCGACCTTCCCGAAGGGGCTGCCGTTTTGCTGAAGTCGTTCGGGAAGGACGCGACCGAATTCAGGGCCGACAAGGGGACCCCTCACGGCTACTTCGCGAACGTGCATGCGGGGGACAACGAGCTCGCACTGCAGACGTCCTCGGGGGCGTTGCAGGACGGCTACCTCGTGGCGTTCCTCATGAAGGGCGGCTCCGCTATCGCCCAGTCCGAACCCGTGGCTATCTCCTACACCGCGGCAGATCCCGAGGTATCGATTGGCCTCGACGGCAAGGACGTCTCGCTGACCCAGGGCGACAAGTTCATAAGCATGCGCTGGTCGGTGGACGCTGCGACGTCTAACGCGACCTACAAGACGTACGAGTTCACGGGCGACGCGCTCGACGAGTCGTCCGCGAAGGTCGTGGGACAGGGCTCCCTCGTTACGAGCAGGTCGAACCACGCGGGTAACACATGGGTGTCGATCGGCGGCGCGGAGCGCCTCGAAGCCGGCGCCAAACTGCAGGTCGTGTTGACGGCGGACGGCAAGAAAGCCTATTCCAACGTCATGGCCGTTGGCGCAACGCCCGAGTGGGCAAAGGTGACGCCCACGATCACGTTCGACCAGAACGCCGTGAAGGCAGATGCCGGCACGGTCAAGCTGATCGTCAACTACCCGGAGGAGTACGTGTCCAAGCTGGGCGACCAATTCTTCTGCAATATCGTCGTATATCAGTATCCCGGCACTTACACCGACGAAGACTTCGAGGGATACGAGCTCGACGAGAAGCCCGACGTGGCGAAGGTCGTGGCGGGCCGCAACGCGTCGGCCGGCGCGACGAACGGGCAGCTGGAGCTCACCTTCTCCGGCACGCCCGAGCTGCAGCCGGGAAGCCGTCTCATGGCCAAGGTGCGCCTGCCCCAAGCCGAGCGCCAGGACCATGACAGCATGTGGGAGGATTATCTGTCCTGGTCGATCCCCGTCATCGCCGCCGACGCGGAAGTTCCTGCCGAGACGGTGTGGCTGTACAACCTGGGCCCCGACACCGAGAAAGGCGCCAAGTTGCGCCAGATCATCGAGGAGCACGGCCTGGCAGTGGGCGAGCTCTCGGCGGACAAGCTCAACGAGAAAGTGGGCTACATCATCGGCCGCGATGGGTTCGAACCTGCATCTGAACCGTACGCGGGCGCCGCACCCGACCTCGAGTTCATTCTAATGGACAACCTGTCGGAGGCGAGCCTCGATCGCTTCCTCGCAGCTTGCAAGGAAGCCGGGGTGTCCGTCGGCGCCAAGGGCATCACGACCGATACGAACGTTACATGGACGCTCCACCAGCTCATCGGCGACATCTCCGACGAGCATGAGCTCATGACGACGATGGACGACCTGAGCAAGCTCGCGAAGGGCGCCCGCGCGATTAGGGCCGAAGACTACGACACGTCCTCCGATAAGTGGGCGGCGCTGCAGGATGCGATAGCCGGGGCCGAAAGGGCGCTCTCCCTCGACGAGGAAACCGCCGGAGGCGAGGACAAGCTCCTCGACGCCTACAGGGAAGCCCTCGGCGCACTGCGCACGGCGATGGCCGCGGCCGATGGCGCAAGGAAGCAGGCGCTGGGCGCCGTGCTGATCTCCTGCGAGAAGCAGGCCGACGGCACTTATACGCTGACGGGCTCGATCGAAGGCATGGCCGAGGAGGAGGCCGATGCGGCCGCGTTCGCGTGGAGCGATGGCGTGGTCGGCCGCATCCGCGCTGGCGTCACGGTCGAGCAGCTGCCGAACCTGAAGCTCTCCGTTACATCCTCGAACCGCATCGGCTCGGGCGACGCCCAGCTGCAGAAGCCCTCTGCACCTACGAACGTGTCGGTGAGCGTTTCCGATGCTGGCGTTGCGAGCGTGTCGTGGAACGCCTCCGAGGTTGGGGTCAACCAGCTTCCGGTGACTGGCTATATCGTGCATCTCTACGAGAAGCAGGCCGACGGTGCCAGGGGCAGCTTGGTGGCCTCGAAGCGCCTCGACGCCCAAACGCGCGAGGTTTTGGTACTCTCGGCGCAGTCCGTTCAGGACGAGCCGGTTCTGGCGGCCGCCGCCCCGCTTTCGATTGACTTCGAAGGGGTCGATCCCAGGGGCCGCTACATGGCCGACGTCACCGCCCAGAGCGACCTCGGCTCGAGCGCGGTGGCGGAATCGGCCCCTGCCAGCGACGCGCCGACCAATGAGCGGCCCAGCTCCGCGGGGAACGGCGAGGCGCCGGGCACCGATGCTTCCTCGCCCTCCAACGTGGGCGCGGGAGGCGCTTCGCAGGGAACGGCCGCGGAAGAGGGCAACGCCACGCAGGGCGAAATGGAGCCCAAGCCCGCTCCCGCCCATGCGACGGGCGACGCCGGGAACCCGGGTTCCCCGGCGTCCACCCCGCTTGCCGGCGACTCGCTGGGATGCATTGCCGGCGGCCTCGCCATCGCGGCCGCGTGCTGCGCCGCGCTGATCGCTCTCATGCGCCGCCGCATGCGCGAATAGCGCCGAAGCCTTGAAGGATGGCGCGCGGGAAGGTAGGCTGGGCCTGCAAGCTCGCAGGCCCAGCATGTCGAAGGAGGCGCGCCATGAGGTTGTTTGTAGCCGCGGAGCTGCCGGGAGAAGCGCTGGATGCGTTGGCGGAAACCTCGGCGCTGCTGCGCGGGAGCGTGCGCGGGCGGTTCGTCGCGCCCGATTCGTTCCATGTAACGTTGGCCTTCCTCGGCGAGGTCGAGGGCCACGGGGTCGATGCGGTGTGCTCCGCCATCGACCGCGGGTGCGTTGGAATCGCGCCGTTCCGAGTGTCGTTGGGTGATCTCGGCTGCTTCGGCAAACGGTCGAAGGCAACGCTCTGGCAGGGGTTTCGCGATGCCGGGAACCTGGCCGCCCTCGCCGAATCGGTTCGAGCCGAATTGCGCGACGCCGGCTTCTCGTTCGACGTGAAGGCTTTCCTTCCGCACGTCACGCTCATGCGCGCAGTCGATCTCACCGAAGGCGAGCTGCCTGCTCCGGCGTTGGCCGAGGGCGTCGTTGCGAACGTGGTGCTGTTCCGTTCTGATCTCTCGGGTCAGCGTCCCGTATACGAGGCGCTCCACACCGTGGAGCTCGTCGCTTGACGTAACGCGTGCGAGTGGGTAAAACTTGCAGCGAAGTTTTTCAGCCTGCGAATGGGGGAAATGCATGATTAAGGAATTGGTGACCGACGAAGAGCTGCTGAGCACGCCGTGCGAGCCTGCGACTGCCGAGGATGCCGACGTGGCCCAGGACTTGCTCGACACGCTCGAGTCCATCGAAGACGCCGCATGCCTGGCGGCAAACCAGATCGGCGTGGCGAAGGCGGTCATCGTCTACAAGAACGAGAAGGACCGCGCGCACGTGATGTTCAACCCGGGCATGAAGCGCGCCCTGCGCCCCTACCGCACGGAGGAGGGCTGCCTCACGCGCGAGGACACCGTGAAGGTGACGCGCTACGATCAGGCAACGTTTACCTATCAGGAACTCGTGGACGGAGTGCTCATTCCCCGCAAGAAGGAGTGCCGCGGCTGGACCGCCCAGATCCTGCAGCACATGATCGACCACTGCAACGGCAAGCTCGTATAACCGCTTGTTCGGCAAGCACGTGAAAAGGACTGCCGCATATCGATAATGGACTCGTTTTCACTGGAGCGGGTCCATTTCAGTGTCAGTTCGCGTTAACATGTCACCGACAAAAGTCGCGAGTAGCTTTCTCAAACAAACAGGAGGAACCAATGGCAAAGCTCGACTTGGAACAGTACGGCATCAAGGACGTCGCCGAGATTGTTCACAATCCCTCGTTCGAACAGCTCTTCGAGGAGGAGATGAACCCCGAGCTCACCGGGTATGACAAGGGGCAGCTCACCGAGCGCGATGCCGTCAACGTCATGACCGGCATCTTCACGGGCCGCTCGCCCAAGGACAAGTACATCGTCATGGACGAGAACTCCAAGGACACCGTTTGGTGGAACACGCCCGAGTACCCCAACGACAACCATGAGATGTCCGAGGAGACGTGGGCGGCCATGAAGGACATCGCCGTCAAGCAGCTCTCCGGCAAGCGCCTGTTCGTCATGGACTGCTTCTGCGGCGCGAACGCCGACACGCGCCTGGCCGTGCGCTTTATCCTCGAGGTGGCCTGGCAGGCCCACTTCATCAAGAACATGTTCATCACCCCCACCGAGGAGGAGCTTGCGAACTTCGAGCCCGACTTCGTGTGCTACAACGCGTCGAAGGCCAAGGTGGAGAACTACGAGGACTTCGGCCTGAACTCCGAGACCGTGGCCGCCTTCAACGTGACCAGCAAGGAGCAGGTCATCATCAACACCTGGTACGGTGGCGAGATGAAGAAGGGTCTCTTCTCCATGATGAACTACTACCTGCCGCTGAGGGGCATCGCCGCCATGCACTGCTCGGCGAACACCGACATGAACGGTGAGCACACCGCCATCTTCTTCGGTCTTTCCGGCACGGGCAAGACGACGCTCTCCACCGACCCGAAGCGCCTGCTCATCGGCGATGACGAGCACGGCTGGGACGACAACGGCGTGTTCAACTTCGAGGGCGGCTGCTATGCGAAGGTCATCAACCTCGACCCCGAGAGCGAGCCTGACATCTACAACGCGATCAAGCGCAACGCGCTGCTCGAGAACGTCACCTGCGACGCCGACGGCAAGCTTGATTTCGCTGACAAGAGCGTGACCGAGAACACGCGCGTGTCCTACCCGATCGACCACATCGAGAAGATCGTCAAGAACGTGCGCCCGATTTCCGCCGGCCCCGCAGCAGACAACGTCATCTTCCTGTCGGCGGACGCGTTCGGTGTGCTGCCCCCGGTTTCCATCCTGACCCCGGAGCAGACCAAGTATTACTTCCTGAGTGGCTTCACCGCGAAGCTCGCGGGCACCGAGCGCGGCATCACCGAGCCCACGCCCACGTTCTCGGCGTGCTTCGGCCAGGCGTTCCTTGAGCTTCACCCCACGAAGTACGGCGAGGAGCTCGTGAAGCGCATGGAGCAGAGCGGCGCCAAGGCCTACCTGGTGAACACCGGGTGGAACGGCACGGGCAAGCGCATCTCCATCAAGGACACCCGCGGTATCATCGACGCGATCCTGGACGGCAGCGTGCTCAAGGCCCCGACCAAGACGATCCCCGTCTTCAACTTGGAAG
Organism: Coriobacteriaceae bacterium; assembly: GCA_015062685.1. Taxonomy (GTDB): domain Bacteria; phylum Actinomycetota; class Coriobacteriia; order Coriobacteriales; family Eggerthellaceae; genus UBA9715. Next base: position 20,414 of record SUUE01000006.1, on the reverse strand, counting down.
TGCCCACCGAGCTGCCCGGTGTCGATTCCTCCATTCTCGACCCGCGCGACACCTATGCGGATGCCGCCGAGTGGGACAAGAAGGCCAAGGACCTGGCTGGCCTCTTCGTCAAGAACTTCGTGAAGTACGAGGACAACGAAGCCGGCAAGGCCCTCGTCGCAGCCGGCCCGCAACTGTAAGCCGCTTCGCCAGAATCAAGAGCGCCCGGTTCGCCCCGGGCGCTTTTTATTTGAAGACGATATCGATGCTCGTGGGGGCGAGGGTCTCGCCTCGTACGGTCAGTCTGGCGGTTCCGGGGCTGGCGCGGTGCACGATGGCGAGGGCGTGGCCGCGGTATGCGGTGTACTCGCCGGTCAGGAAGCTTTCCGTGGGCGCGGGTTGGGCGCTGCCGAACCCGAGGAGGTGGCCGCCATCGACTTCCGCGCGCAGCATCTCGTCGACGTTCGACTCCACGATGCCGTTCGACCCCTCGATCGTGACGGGGATATAGGCCACCCCGCCCGCCCGGGTGGTGGCTTCTTCCGCGCTCGCGCATAGGCGGAAGGGCGGCCGGGCTGTGGAGAGGCTCGACCTTCCGATCTCCCTGCCACCCTCGTCGAGGGCTATGGCCGTAAGGGTTCCCGGGTAGTATTCGGCGTCGATCTTCGCGACGTAGTCGCGGACGCGCGCGACGCCGACGTCCTCGCCGTTCAATCTGAGCTTCACGGAGGCAGCGCGGCCGTCGTACACCTCGACCCGCGCGATGGTGCCTTCGCATCCCGCCCAGGACCAGCTGGGCAGGGCGTCGCTCCCGCGCCATGTGGCCCGGTACGTGCGGCCTCCCATCTTGTTGACGGGGCGCACTTGGATGGAAGGGGCGTCGGTGGTGCCCCAGACGGCTCCGGCGAGCGCGCCGTGGGCGCTCGGTTGCCCGAGGGCGTCGAAAGCCCCCGAGCCCGCGAAGAGCCAGGGCCAAGGCTTGCTGAAGCCGGCTTCCTCCGGGGAATACGCCCAGGCGTTCGACCCGGCCTCGCCCAGGTAATCCCAGGCAGCCCACATGAAGTCGCCGATGACGTTGGGGATCGTTTCAACTAGCCGCCAATTGGACGGCAGCTTGTGGGGGAATGTCTCGCTTCCCACGATGAGGCGGTCGTGGTGCTTGCGCGCGTCGATGGCGTATCGCGAGGCCGCGTAATTGTAGCCGGCGATATCGAGCGCGTCGAGCGCGGGCGACAACAGCTTGTCGGCGCCCGGCACGTTGGAGAGCATCGTCATCCCCGTTCCCGATGCCTGTGCCGCAAGGTTGAACAGCAGGCTGCCGCGCGGGGCGCCTGAGCTCCCAGCAGCTTCCGCGATGCCGTCTGCGTTGGCGTACCAGGCGCGCCCGATCTTCTCCATGACCATCATGGTCGGGTTGAGGCCGCAGGTCACAGGCCTCGAGGCGTCGAGCGAGTGGACGAGGGAGACCATCGACTGCTCCATCTTGACGCCTTCGGGGGTTATGGGGTCGGCAACCTCGTTGCCGATCGAGTACATGATGACGCTCGGGTGGTTGTAGTCATGGGCCACCATGCGCCGCAGGTCGTGATCGCACCATTCGAGGAAATGATCGGAGTAGTCATACGAGCTCTTGCGCGTGAACCAGGTGTCCCATGCCTCGTCCATGACGTACATGCCCAGTTCGTCGCAGGCGTCGAGGATGGTCGACGGGGCCGGATTGTGCGCGATGCGCACCGCGTTGAAACCCGCCTCCTTCAGCATGCGGATGCGGCGGCGTTCGCTTTCGGGGAAGGTCGCGGCTCCTATGATGCCGTTGTCGCAATGGATGCAGCCGCCGCGCAGGAGGGTCTCGCGTCCGTTCACGAACAGGCCGCGGGGGCTCCATTCGAGCCTGCGGATGCCGAACCGCACGCTCGCCGAGTCGACAATCGAGCCGTTGTCGCGGAGGTTGACGACGCATTGGTAGAGGTGGGGCGCTTCGGCGCTCCAGTACTTGGCGCCGGGCACGTAGATTTCCGCGTGTTCGCCGCGGGCGATGGCGGCGGTGCGGCCATCGGCGTCGAGGATCGTGATCTCGGGAGTCCCCCCGGTGCAGTCAACATCGACGCTCACGGTGGTGGGACTCATGCCGAGCGTGGTCACGCGAACGCCTTCTGGGGCTATGCGCACCGCGCCGCCTTCCCAGAGCCACACGGGGCGGTGGATGCCGCCGCCCGAGTACCAGCGGCAATCTGGTTGCTCGTCGTTGCGCGCGTCCACCTCGATCGTGTTGCGGCCCTTTCTCACGAGGCCGGTCAGATCGACGAAGAACGGGACGAACCCGTAGGGGGGCGCCTCCACGGCCGCGCCGTTCACGTGTATCCGGGCATCGCGGTAGACGCCCTCGAACTCCAGGAGCAGCGTGCCGCCCGCTTGGGTGGCCGTGAGCTCGAAGTCCTTCCAGTAGTGGTAGACGCCGCCGTAGTAGTAGCCGCTCGCGCTCCCTGCCGGTGCGTCGGGGCCGCGGCGCTCGCCGAGCATCGCATCGTGTGGGATGACGACCGGCCCGAACTCCCCGTCGCCGCGGGCGAACTCCCATCCTTCGCAGAAGCTCGTGCGTTTCATGCGCCTCCCCTTCGGACGGCCACGCTAGAACGTGGCCTTGTGAATCATCTCGCGCATCAGGCGAGCGGCCTTCTCGTTTATCTTGGGTATGCGGTGGTCCATGAGCTGCAGCATCTTCTGCTGGTCGGCGGGCACCATGCCGTCGAACCTGATGACGTCCGAGTCGTGCGAGCACACCACGTGGGTTCTGCAGCTCAGGTGCTTGATGAACGTGCGTATCTCCTCAGCCGTCTCGATCTCGCCCGCCGGTTCCCAGGCACCGGAGGCGATATCCTCCGCGAGCGGCCACGTTGCGGTGGGTGTGAGCGTCACGATGAGGATCGTCTGCGGCGCAGCCGCGCTGAAGGCGGCTGCCGAGGCCAAGGCGTTCTCCTGCCCCCTGCCCGCTCCGGCGAGGCCGGCCAGGTAGAACATGGTGAAGGGGATGCCGGCTTCGTGCAGGCGCGCGCCCTGCTCGGCGAGGTCGGCGGCGGTCTGGCCCTTGCGCATGAACGCCAGGAGCTCGTCGAGCCCGCTCTCCGCCCCTATCGCGAGCCCGCTCACCCCACGTGCCGCCAGTTCGGCGAGCTCGGCGTCGGTCTTGCGCGCGATGTCCTCAATGCGGCAGAACCCCCCGTAGCTGTTGACCGTGGGGATGCGCGCTTCCACGGCGTCGAAGATCTCGACGAGGCGAGCGTTGGGGAGGGCAAACGGGTTTCCACCCGTCAGGTAGATGCGGTGCGTGAGGGCCGTGGCCGTGCGGGCGATCTCCTCGATGTCCTCGGATATCTCCTCCATGGGGGATGGGCGAAAGGGCACGCCCGTGTAGATGTCGCAGAACTTGCACCGCCCATGGGTGCAGCCGTCGGAGACCTGGAGCATGGGGCAGCTCATGTCACGCGGCGGGCGATGTTGAGGCCTGGCGATGTGCATGGGCTTCTCGTTCCTCCCCTGGCGGTTGCTCGGCGCGCTTGCGCGCCCGACGGCTCTAGCGGCGCTCGAGTGCGCTGCAGAGGGCGTCGAGCAGGGCGATGGCGTAGTGCTGCATCGAGCGCGCCTCTCCGGCGTCCTCCCAGGTCTTCCCCGGGAGCTCGACGTTGATGCGCGGGTTCTTCTTGCGGTATGCGGCGTTGATGGCGGGCGCCATGCGCAGCGCGAG
>SUUE01000006.1:0-16593 GCA_015062685.1 Coriobacteriaceae bacterium | reverse complement strand
CCCGGGAGCTCGACGTTGATGCGCGGGTTCTTCTTGCGGTATGCGGCGTTGATGGCGGGCGCCATGCGCAGCGCGAGGGTCTCGTCCGGCTCGAAGCTGACGCGCGGCACGCGCTCGGCCGCGGGGGTCTCGCCGGGGAGCACCAGGTGGACGAGGAGCATGGTTTCGTCGGGGCGCACGAGCAGCGAGTCGGCGCTCACGATCTTCGACGAGGGGTTGGTCGCGAGCGAGAGGTTCGACATGCGCGATGCGACTCCCCGCGTGAAATCGTCGGTCCCGAACAGGCAGAGCGCGTTCTTCTCGAGCACGTTCGCGGCGCGCGCGAACCCGAGGTTCAGCTGCACGGGGATGGACGGCTTGCCCTCCCACGAATGGTGCAGGTTGCGGATGGCCTCGAACGTGTAGGCGCCGACGATGCCGTCGGAGGGAAGCCCCATGTTGCGCTGGAACTTGCGCACGGCGTCCTCGGTGAAGACGCCGAAGATGCCGTCCTCGTGCCCCGTCGGGAAGCCGAGCGCGCCGAGCGCCTGTTGCAGCTCGAGCACGTCGTGCCCGTGGAAGTAGGGCATGCGCAGGTAAAGCGTGCGATCGCCGATGTGATAGGACGCGTCGACCAGGGTCGTCCAGGTCTTCTCGTCGATGGTGTCGCCGTCACCGAGCTTGTTGCGCTGGCGGAATTCGCGGATGGCCGCGGCGGTCGCGTCGCCGAACACGCCGTCCACTTGATCTTGGCCCAGCATGCCGATCGTCGCGAGGCGCTGCTGGATGTCCTCGACGGCGGGGCCCGTGTCTCCGAAGTTTATAGTCTTGATAGTAACCATGGCTTCATACTATCACGCATCTTCGCCCGCCCATCACGAAGGATGTCCTTTTCACACGTATCTCGCGTCTCGGTATGCCATTCATCTTATAATCTCATGAATACCTGCAACGAGAGGCGAGGCGAAGCACATGCTGAATTTCGAGGAACTGCTGAAACCCGAGAACATGCCGGAATCATTCGAAGACTACCTCGAGCGTTACGCGAACCCCGTGGGCGACGCCGTGAACGAGTTCATTCCCAAAGGGTCGCACCCCGACATGGAGCGTTATCTGTACGGGCCCATGCTCCACTACAGCCGCAACGGCGGCAAGAGGCACCGCCCGCTCATCTGCTTCGCCGCATGCCTGGCGGTGGGCGGCAACCCCGAGCGCGCTCTCAGCGCCGCGGCCGCCATCGAGCATTTCCACACGGCAGCGCTCATCCACGACGACATCGCGGACGAGGCCCAGCTTCGCCGCGGCGAGCCCTGCATGCACCTGACCGAGGGCCTGGGGCTTGCCATCAACATGGGCGATTTGGGCTTGCAGCTGGTCAACGGCACGGTCGTGAAGGACGAAGCCCTCGACGACCACGTGAAGGTGCGCGTGCTCACCGAGCTCATCGAGATGACGCGCCGCACCATCGAGGGCCAGGCCCTCGACATCGGATGGGCGCGCGACGGGCGCTACGACATATCGCCGGAAGACTACCTGATCATGGCCACGCACAAGACGGCGCATTACTCCGGCGCCGTACCGCTGGCCATCGGCGCCATCGTGGGCGGCGGCACCGAAACCCAGATCGAATGCCTGAGGAACTACGGCCTGGACACGGGCCTGGCGTTCCAGATTCAGGACGATCTACTGAACCTGGTGGGCAAGGCGGAATCCACCAAGAAGGGCTTCCGCGACGACATCACGGAGGGCAAGCGCACGCTCGTCGTGGTGCATGCGCTCCAGAACCTTTCCGGGGCCGAACGCGAGCGCTTGGTGGAGTTGCTATCCTCGCATACGGCCGACGAGGCCGAGCTGGCGGAGGCCGTCGACCTCATGAACCGATCGGGCAGCATCGAGTATGCCCGCAACTATGCCGAGAATCTCTCGAGCATTGCCAAGAACCGCCTCGTGGACATGATCGACCCCTCGCCGGCGCGCGACATGCTCGTGTCCATGGCGGATTGGTTCGTGAGTCGCCTCAAGTAGGATGGGCGCTGCCCCGGGGCGCGCTCCGAGCGGCCAAAATACAGCAGCGAATGGCAAACGTTGGGCTGTGCTATGCCATTTGCTGGAAAAAAGAAGTCCACCCCGTTAATTTCCTTTCAAATGGTCGTCTAACGTGGCATGATAACGTTTTGCATGTCACGGCATCCCTTTTGGGGAGGTTATTGGAGGAAGAATCCTATGGAGCAACGTAAGATCGGGTTTACCGAGACCATCTTGCGCGACGCGGGGCAGAGCCTCATCGCCACCAGGCTCGCGTTCGACGAGATGGAGCCCATCCTGGGCAAGCTGGACAAGGCCGGCTATTATTCGCTGGAATGCTGGGGCGGCGCCACGTTCGACGTGTGCCTACGCTTCCTGAACGAGGACCCGTGGGAGCGCTTGCGCAAGATCCGCGCAGCTGTCCCGAACACCAAGCTCCAGATGCTCCTGCGCGGGCAGAACATCTTGGGCTACAAGCATTACTCCGACGACGTCGTTCGCCGTTTCGTGAAGGCGAGCGTGCGCAACGGCATCGACATCATCCGCATCTTCGACGCTCTCAACGACGTGGACAACCTGAAGGTTGCCACCGAGGCGGCCGTCGAGGAGGGCGCCATGGTGTCGGGCGCCATCTCCTACACCACGAGCCCGGTGCACACGCTCGACGCGTACGTGAAGCTCGCGAAGGAGATGCAGTCCATGGGCGCATCGACCATCTGCATCAAGGACATGGCGGGCATCATGACGCCTGCCGAGGCCTACGACCTGGTTTCCGCCCTCAAGGACGCCGTCGACCTGCCCGTCGTCGTGCACACGCACTGCACGACCGGCATGGCCTACATGACCTACCTCAAGGCGGTCGAAGCCGGCGCCGACGTCATCGACACCGCCATTTCGCCGTTCTCCGGCGGCACGTCCCAGCCCGCCACCGAGACGCTGGCCGTCGCCCTGAAGGGCCTCGGCTACCAGGTGGACCTGGACGAGCCCACCCTCTACGAGATCGCCGACTACTTCAAGCCCGTCCGCGCGAAGTACCTCGAGGACGGCACGCTCAACCCGATCTCGCTGACCACCGATACGCAGTGCCTGAACTACCAGATCCCGGGCGGTATGCTCTCGAACCTGCTCTCGCAGCTCGAGATGCTCAACTCGCTCGACAAGTTCGAGGACGCCCTCAAGGAGACCCCGCGCGTTCGCGAGGACCTGGGCTTCCCGCCGCTGGTGACGCCCACCTCCCAGCTCGTCGGCACGCAGGCCGTGCAGAACGTGCTCGCGGGCGAGCGCTACAAGAACGTGGGCGCGGAGATCAAGGCGTACTGCCGCGGCGAGTACGGCAAGACGCCCGCTCCGATCAACCCCGAGATTCGCGAGCAGATCCTGCAAGGCGACGCGATCGTCGAGGGCCGCTACGCGGAGACGCTGCCGGCCGACGCCTTCCAGACGGCCGAGGCCGAGCTCGGCGACACGGCACGCTGCGAGGAGGACGTGCTGTCCTACATCGCCTTCCCGCCCGTTGCCGAGAAGTTCTTCGCGGCACGCAAGGAGCGCGAGGAGCGCAAGGTTTCCTACAGCATCACAAAGGCGGAGGAGTAGCGCATCATGACTCTCGACCTTGGCGGTTACGCCCTTTATTCCGTGATGGGTATATGCGTCGTGTTCGTGGCGCTTATCCTCATCATGGCCATGATCAAGATCCTCGTCGCGGTGACCGAGAAGAAGGCGGCCCCCGCGGCCGAGGCGGCCCCCGCGGCGGCGACGAGCGCCCCCGAGCCGGTGCTCGCGCCCGGCACGGCCGGCGACCTTTGCCTGTACGACACCGACCCGCGCGACGCGGCCATGGTCATGGCCATCGTCGCCGATGAGCTGAAGAAACCTTTGAACGAACTGCGGTTCATCTCCATCAAGGAGGTTAAGTAATGAAATACATCGTCACCCTCAAGGACAAGACCTACGAAGTGGAGGTCGAGGAAGGCGAGGCCATGATCCTCGACGAGTACGAGGCGAAGGCCCCCGCCGCGCCCGCGGCTGCGGCCCCCGTGGCAGCGGCTCCCGCTGCAGCGCCCGCTGCGGCAGCTCCCGCCGCGCCCGCATCGGGCACCGCGGTTCCCGCGCCCCTGCCCGGCAACGTGCTGTCCATCAAGGTGAACCAGGGCGATAGCGTTGCCGAGGGCGACGTGCTGCTGGTAATCGAGGCAATGAAGATGGAGAACGAGGTGGCCGCCCCGTGCGCCGGCACGGTCCAGCAGATCTCGGTTTCCGTCGGCCAGATGGTCAACACCGGCGATACGCTGGTCGTGCTTTAGGTAGTGGTCATGGAAAACGTTGCTGAAGTACTTTACAACCTGTGGACGCAGTCGGGGTTCTCGCTCCTGTTCACCGATCCGCGCCAGGTCATCATGATCCTGATCGCGCTGCTCCTGCTCTATCTGGGGCTCGTGAAGAAGTTCGAGCCCCTGCTGCTCGTGGGCATCGCGTTCGGCATGCTCCTCACCAACCTCACCGCCGTTTCGCCCGACTACCTGGCCACGCTGTCGGAAGCCGACCAGGCGAAGCTGTTCGAGATGCAGATCTATCACCCCGCGCTGTGGGACGGCTACATGAACGGAACCATCGGGCTCGGAGAGATCATGCACGAGGGCGGCTTGCTGGACATCCTCTACATCGGCGTGAAGGTCGGCCTGTATCCGTCGCTCATCTTCCTGGGCGTCGGCGCCATGACGGACTTCGGCCCCCTGCTCGCCAATCCGAAGAGCCTGCTGCTGGGCGCCGCCGCCCAGTTCGGCATCTTCGCGGCGTTCGTGCTCGCCGGCAGCATGGCGGGCATCACGGGCGGCATCATCAACTTCTCGCCCGAGCAGGCGGCTTCCATCGGCATCATCGGAGGCGCCGACGGCCCGACGGCCATCTGGCTCACCACCAAGCTCGCGCCCGAGCTGCTCGCGCCCATCGCCATCGCGGCTTATTCGTACATGGCGCTCATTCCGCTCATCCAGCCGCCGCTGATGCGCTTGCTCACGACCGAGGAAGAGCGCAAGATCAAGATGGAGCAGCTGCGCCCCGTCTCCAAGACGCAGAAGATTCTGTTCCCCATCATCGTGACCATCTTCGTCATCCTGCTGCTGCCGTCCGTCGCGCCGCTGCTCGGCTGCCTCATGCTCGGCAACCTGTTCCGCGAGTGCGGCCTGACCGACCGCCTGTCGGACACGGCGCAGAACGCGCTCATGAACATCGTGACGATCTTCCTGTCGGTGTCCGTCGGCGCGACGGCGCTCTACTACCGTTTCCTCGAGCCGTCGACCATCGGCATCATCGTGCTCGGCCTGCTCGCCTTCGAGCTGGCCACTTTCGGCGGCCTTATCCTCGGCAAGATCATGTGCAAGCTCTCGGGCGGCAAGATCAACCCGCTCATCGGGTCTGCCGGCGTTTCCGCCGTGCCCATGGCCGCGCGCGTCTCGCAGATCGAGGGCGCGAAGGCCAACCCGAGCAACTTCCTGCTCATGCACGCCATGGGCCCGAACGTCGCGGGCGTCATCGGCTCGGCGGTTGCCGCCGGCTTCCTCCTCGCGGTGTTCGGAGGCTAGTTCCGGGAACAACGGCTATGCGAAGGCGCCCGCATGCTGCGGGCGCCTTTTGTTTCTCCCTGTAAGGGTTTCCTATCGCGTGACGAGGCGGATGGTGAAGGGCGGCTCGCTGGCTTCTATCTCGAAGCTCGCCCCGATGGTCGCGGCTGCGTGGCGCATGTTGGACAGGCCCGTTCCCTCGTTCACGGGAAGCATGGGGAGCGGCCCGTCGTTCGATATCGAGAGGCCTTCGGGCGTTATCTTCGCCACGATTTCGGTCGAGCGCGCATGCTTCACGGCGTTCGTGCTGGCCTCCCTGATGCAGTCCGCGTAGACCTTCGCCTTTGAGGGGTCGTCGGGTAGGGTGCCGTCGATGCTCACGGTAACGCCCGTGAGCGAGAAGGCCGCGACCGTGGCGGCGAGCTCGTCGGCGGGCTCGATGTCGGTCTCGATCGCGAGGTCGTCGAGGATTCCGTTGAGCAACGGCTTGAGCTGTTCCAGCTTCTCGTCCGATACCGCATCGTCCTCGAGGGCGCGGTGCAGCACCGAGAGGCGCTGGCCGATGACGTCGTGCACGCGACCCCTCATGCGCAGCATGGCCTCGTTCTTTGCGGCCTCGCGCACTTTGTCCATGGAGGCCTCGAGTTCGCTGTGCTGCGCTGCGAGCTTCGCGTTAGTGCGGTTGATGGCCTTGAGCGTTTCCACTTCCTGGGTGACGTCGTAGGCGAATATGCGCTTGTTCGGCAGCGTTCCGAAGGCCCTCTTGGTGGAAGGCAGGAGCGCGGGGTTTTTCTCGAGCGAGCTCGCCGAGGGGAAGCGCAGCACGCCATCGCCGCCCCAGCCTTCGAATGAGAACAGGCGCACTTCGTCGGGCGATATCCTCAAGAAGAGCCAGGGCTCGTCCTCCACCTGAAGCCCGCGAACATCCTCCACGGCGTTTTCGCCGGCAGACTTCTCCCTCAACAGCTCCAGCAGGTCGTCGACATTCGCGAAGTCGGTGGGAAGGTCGAGCGCCGTTAGGCAATGGCGCATGGCGTCGTTCGCCACGAGCGTGCGGCCCTTGTCGTCGGAATAGAGAATGCCCTCGGGCAGTGACTTCAGGGCCTCGATGACCGAGAGCTGGGTGACCGAGCTGGCCCGTACCTGCATGCCGAACATAAGCAGGTACGTTGTCCTGAACATGAAGTAGATCGCGTCAGCGTACATGACGAATACCCAGTTCGTGCCAAGAAGCTGCACGCTGATCGGCAGGCAGGCGCAGGCGAAGAAGGCTTCCACCGGCGGCATCCAGCGGACGCTCACTTGCGGCCCGGTGACGCTGTTGTCGCCCAGCCCGGTGAGCAGCGCATACGACATGACGACGAGGACCCCGACGTTCAGCCAGAGGAGCGGGGCGAACGGCATGGAGAACCCCGGGATGTGAAGCCAGAGCTGGCCTCCGCCCTGCATGCCCTCAAAGGAGAGCAGCGCCATGAGCAGGAGATGCACGAGGATAGCGCTCTCGTAGATGATGATGGGCGTCTTCTCGCTGGGCCTGTAGCTCGCCGTGCGCAGGTAGCCGTGGACGATCTGCGCGCCCGAGCAGAGGGTGAAGATGATGACCGCCGCGAAGGCGGTGGTGGTGCTCATGCCGATCAGGGGGTTCGTCATGCCCTCGCCTCCTGTTCATGCAAATGGGCGGTGGCCGCCTTGATGGTCGCGACGACCAAGCCCTCTTCGAGCGTGACGGAGGAGATGCCGTCGCGAACGGCGAGGCGCTCCTCGAGCCTGCGGGCGATGTCCGTCTGCACGGCCGTCCACGACTCGGTGGATGTGGCGATGGCCGGGATCTGCTCCACCGCGGTCTCGCTGTCGATGCCGATAGCGCATTCTATGGTCGCGCGCAGCTCGAGGTCCCCCTCTGCGTTGACGGAGATGAACGTCATGACGACGGGGCTGGTTTGGGGGAGCACCGAGATGATGCAGTCGTAGAAGCTGTCGTAGACCGTGTTCATCGCCGCGATGGGGACGGGTTCCGACACGGCGACGAGCACGGCGCACTCGATGCCGACCGATTGGAGGTCGGCCATGGCCTCGCGCGCGATCAGGTTGAGCTGGTCGGCGGTCAGCACGTCGGATTCGGCTGCTGCGAGCGCCAGCATGCCCTTGCGCTTGCAGTAGGCAACGAGCACTTTCACCAAGTTGAGCTGGGCGATCCGCTCCTCATGGTCGTCGGCGGTTTCGGGGATGCGGTTCTCGAGGATGTCGCTGATCTGCTGCGTGGTGGCAACCAAATCGCGTTCCACCCGCTCCTCGAGCTCTCGCTCGCGCTGCTGGCGGAACAGGAGGGACTGCATCGCCTGCGTTTTGCTGAGCAGCTCGTTCTGGTTGGCAAGGACCCGCTGCTGTTCCTTGAGGCGCGTTTGGAGGCGATCGATCTCGCTCGCGTCCTCCGTTAGCAACGCCGTGCCGGCCGAGAGCTTGTAGAGCTTGAAGATAAGCCCCGGTGTGGCGTCGCTGCGGGTGGTGAGCTCCCTTTCCGGGCTGTTCGCGGGCAGTTTAGCCACGAGCCTGGCCAGGGACGTGTTGTCGAGCGAGCGCGAGACGGCGGTGCGGTAGGCTACGGTGCCGGAGGGCGTGATGATCTTGAGGTCGAAGGGAAGGTTGCGGAAGAGCGCGGAATAGTGGTGTGCCGTGGGGAAGAAGCCGAGGTCCAGGCAGAACTCGATAGCGGCGACGAACAGCATGCTTCCGGCCAGGGCGTTATTGCCCGGCTGGGGCACCCCGCTCTGGGACATGACGATGAACCAGTAGGCAATGCCGAGGGTGAACAGCCCCGCGATCCAGATGATGCGCCAGCGCATCTTGTGATGCGAGTTGACTGCGAGCAAGGCGACGGAGGCCACCATGGTTGCCATCATGAGGGCGAGGCAGGGGTAGTAGCCCGGCCCGTAGGAGAAGTCGAGCTCCCAGTTGGGGTCCTCCATGTCGAACACGAACACCAAGTGGTGGAAGTTGTTCGTGATGACGAGGATGAACAGGACGAGCGCGATGCATGCGAGCGCGCGCTCGAGCTTCACGATGCCCGGGCGCGAGTCGAGCGAAGAAGTGCGGAGCACGCAAAAGAAGAAGAACAGGGGGATGAAGAGCAGCGGAAGGCACTGGGCGTACCAGCACAGTGTTTTCGCGAGGGGGGTCGCCACGACGAGCTTCCCCATGGCCAGGACGAGCCAGAGCGTGATGAGGAGCACGATCCTGAAGAGGTTGTCCCCGACCACCGCATCCGTGCAGCGGTGGTTGACCGATATGCCCCAGCCGGTTATGAGGATGGTCCCCAGCACGAGCAGGTCGACCGATGGGAGAAACCGCGGCGCCTCCAAGGAGCCATGGAAGACCACGCGGCCCGGCGCGTACTGCGAGATGAAGAGAACGAGCGCTATAACGAGGGCGCTGAACACGAGTGCGACCACGAGGGGCGCGGTGGGTTTCTCCTGTATATGGCGCAGCCAGTTTCGCATGAGTTTATTATAAAGTTGAGGAACAGCAAATGGGGGCAATACGCTCCTCGAATTGAACGAGGTTGTATGGCGTTTCTTCTTGGATGCGAGAAAGCCGGGGTCGATTTCCCCAGCGAGATGGTTTTCGATGAAATATCGCTCGGCGTGGACACGGGCGACCGCATCGGCATCGTCGGGCGCAACGGCGACGGCAAGTCGACGCTTCTCGGTTTGCTGTCGGGCGCGGTCGAGCCGGACCGGGGACGCGTCATCCGCACGAACGGCGTGTCGGTGGGCGTGCTCGCTCAGAACGACGCGCTCGACCCCGAGAGCACGGTGGGCCATGCGATAGTGGGCGACCGTCCCGAGTACGAATGGGCCGGCGATGCGCGCATTCGCTCGATCATAGCGGGCATCGCGGGCGACATACCCTGGGATGCCGCCGTCGCGACGCTCTCGGGCGGCCAGCGCCGGCGCGTCGACCTTGCTCGCCTGCTCGTGGGCGATGATGACGTGCTCATGCTCGACGAGCCCACGAACCATTTGGACGTGCGCGCCATCACCTGGCTCGCCCGCCACCTCAACGAGCGTTGGCGCGAGGGGCAGGGCGCCCTGCTCGTGGTCACGCACGACCGATGGTTCCTCGACGAGGTGTGCTCGAGCATGTGGGAAGTGCACGACGGCCGCATCGAGCCCTTCGAGGGCGGTTTTTCCGCCTACATTATGCAGCGCGTCGAGCGGGAGCGCGTGGCGCGCGTGACGGAGGAGCGCCGCCAGAACAAGCTCCGCCGCGAGCTCGCATGGCTGTCGCGCGGCGCCCAGGCGCGTTCGACCAAGCAGAAGTTTCGCATCAAGGCGGCCCAGGAGCTCATCGCCGACGTGCCTCCCCTGCGCAACGAGCTCGAGCTCAAGCGCATGGCGATCACGCGCCTGGGGAAGCAGGTCGTGGACCTGAAGAACGTGAGCGTGCTGTACGACAAGTGGGTGCTGCAGGATGTCGAGTGGCTGATCGGACCGGGCGACCGCATCGGGATCATCGGCGAGAACGGCGCTGGCAAGACCACCTTGCTCAAGGTCATCCAAGGCAAGCTCAGGCCCACGAAGGGCTATGTGAAGATAGGGAAGACCGTGAAGTTCGCGGTGCTCTCGCAGCACCTCGACGAGCTGAACGCCATGGGCGACGACCGCGTGCGCCAGGTGGTCGGGCGCTTCGGCCACGCCATCATGCTCGACGGGCGCGACCAGACGCCGAAACAGCTGCTCGAGCGGCTCGGGTTCTCCAACGCCGACTTGAACGAGCCCGTGCGCGACCTGTCCGGCGGGCAGAAGCGCCGTCTCGCGCTCATGCTCATCCTACTGGAGGAGCCCAACGTGCTCATCCTCGACGAGCCCGGCAACGACCTGGACGTGGACATGCTCGCAGCCGTGGAGGACCTGCTCGACGGATGGCCGGGCACCCTGCTGCTCGTGACGCATGACCGCTACCTCATGGAGCGCGTGACCGACAACCAGTACGCAATCATAGACGGGCACGTGAGGCACCTGCCCGGGGGCGTGGACGAATACGTGCGGATCATGGAAGAGCGCGGTTCCGCGGGCGAGGGCGCGTGTCCGGCGCCCGCGTCGCCGTCTGCGTCGGCTCCTAGTGACGGGGGCATGAGCAACCAGGAGCTCCGCGCGCTCAAGAAGACGCTGCAATCGACCGAGCGCAAGATGAAGACGCTCGGGACGAAGATCGAGGGCGCGAAAGCTCGCCTGCTCGAGGCCGACCCGACCGATTTCGTGGCGCTCGGGGAGGTGCAGGCCGAAATCGACGACCTGCAAGCTCAGCTCGACGAGCTCGAGCTCGTCTGGCTCGAGACGGCCGACGCCCTCCAGCAGTAGCACAGGAGCCCCAAACTCCACAAAAAGCCGAAGAGACGAGGTGGAGTGGGTCATCTCCCGTAGGGCACATCATATGGTGTCTTGCGATTGCGTTCTTATGCCAAATCGGTAACGATGGTGCGAAAGGCCAGGTAGAAGGCCTAGTTCGTAATTTCAATGTGGTACCATCGGCGCGATTGGACTACTAAAACGGAGGAGGTGAATCTTATATGAACGTACAACAATCGAAACAAGCTAAGATCACCCTCATGGCGATAGCGCTCGCGTTTGCCGCCGTGCTCGCCTGCGCGCCGCAGCTGGCTTTCGCGAGCGAGGTTCAAGCTCAGGGGGCGACCGATGCCGAGCATGCTGGGGAGAATACCCAGGAAACCGTTGCGGTTAGCACCCAGAGCCTCGAAGCCCAACAGGCCGTGCAGCCTGTCGCAACCCAGGCTGCGCCCGACGCGAATGCCATAAAGGCGGGCGGGCCGGACCTGGACGCTGCAGGTAGCGGGGCGTCTCTAGAGGCGCAAGCCGCGAACGCCGAGCAAGGCGGGTCTCTCGAAGCCCAGGCTCAGGAGCTCTCAGCTCAGGCGGGCCCCAACATAGCCGATGTCAGCCTTACGTACGACACGCATGTTCAGAACGACGGCTGGCAGAAACCGGTGGGCGAAGGCGAGATGTCCGGTACCGAAGGGCGCGCGCTGCGCCTGGAGGGCATCCACATCAGCCTCACGGGCATGGACGGCATCAACGGGTCCATCGTTTACCAGACTCACGTGCAGAACGACGGCTGGCAGAAACCGGTGCGCGATGGCGCCATGTCTGGCACCGAGGGGCGCGCGCTGCGCCTGGAGGGCATCAAGATTTGGCTCGAGGGCGACATCGCGAAGCACTACGACGTGTTCTACCGCACGCACGTGCAGAACGACGGCTGGCAAGGCTGGCAGAAGAACGGCGCATTGGCTGGAACCACTGGCCGCTCGCTGCGTCTGGAGGGCATCGAGATCAAGCTCTCCGCGAAGACCCAGGCCGCCATGGGCGAGAGCGCGGCGAATCCAACTTTGCGCTACGAGGCCCACGTGCAGAACGTCGGCTGGCAGGAATGGGTCAGCGGGGGCGAGGTTGCAGGTACGACCGGCCAAGCTTTCCGTGTCGAGGCGCTCAACATCGTGCTGAGCGGCGGTCCGTACTCGGGCGGCATCAAGTACAGCGCCCATGTTCAGAACATCGGCTGGCAGGGCTACATGTTCGATGGCGACACGGCGGGCACTTCGGGTGAAGCCAAGCGCGTGGAAGCTATCATGATCGAGTTGACCGGTGCTGTTGCCGATCACTACGACGTGTACTACCACGCACACGTGCAGAACTACGGCTGGCTTGATTGGGCCTCCAATGGCGGAGTGGCTGGATCGACTGGCCTCGGTCTGCGAGTTGAGGCCATTCAAATCCAACTGGTGAAGAAGAATGGCTCTGCTCCTGGTCCTACAGAGAATCCCATCGTTGTTATTACGGAGCTTGACGGCATCGACATTTCGAGCTGGCAGGCTGGCATCAACCTGTACAACGTCGAGGGCGATTTCGTCATCGTGAAGGCGACGGGCGGTACGGGCTATACCAATCCGTACTTCTGGAGCATGGCGGAAGACACGCGCAATTCGGGCAAGCTGCTCGGGTTGTACCACTTTGCCCGCGAATCGGGGTCCCGCGGTTCGGCGACGGCCGAGGCCGATCACTTCGTCGATACGATCGCGGGTTACGTGGGCAGCGCTGTCTTGGTCCTCGACTACGAGGCCGAGGTGATTGACCATGGCCCCGGTTGGGCCAAGACCTGGCTCGACCGCGTATACGACCGCACCGGCGTGCGTCCCATGATCTATATGAGCAAGAGCGTGGCGAACGAGCAGGATTGGTCGGCGGTCGCGCCAAATTACAAGCTGTGGGGCGCGCAGTATCTGTATCGGTACTACAACAACCCCCAAACCGGCTATGTAGATGATCCCGAGCTGACGGATGGCTGGGGCCCCTGGGGCAAGCCCACGATCTACCAATACAACAGCACGAGTTATCTTAGCGGTTATGGCGGAAGCTTGGACATGGACAAGTTCTACGGGTCTAAGGCCGAATGGCAAAAGCTCGCCGCCAAGTCCTAATCTAGGGGTAGGATGCGGCGTTCAGAACTTGTGCGTAAAAGGGGAACGGGAGCCGATGGGGGCTCCCGTTCCCTTATTGCTCATGAAGTGGCGCGTTGCGGCGCTACAGCTCGATGGTCTTCTTGCTCGCGAGGCTCGCGAGCGTCTTGCCGTCCACGTACTCCTCGATGACCTTGTCGAGCCCCGACCAGAACTCGATGGTGGAGCAGGTTTGCTCGCGGGGGCAGCCCGGGCCGTCCTCCTCGAGCGCGGCGCAGGCCACCGGTACCGTGGTGCCCTCGGTCGCCCTGAGCACGTCGCCCGCCTTGATCTCGGAGGCGTCGCGCGCCAGCGTATAGCCGCCTCCATGGCCGCGCACGCTCTTCAGCAGGCCGGCTTGCACCATGTCGTGCGCCAGCTGCTCGAGGTACTTGACGGAAAGCCCCTCGTTTTCCGCGACCTCTCGCAGCGCGACGTTGCGGCCGGGGAATTCAGCGATGTAGCTCATCAGGCGCATGGCGTAGCGTCCCTTTGTGGTGACCAGCATGTATGACCTCCGTATGCTTGCTCGTCGAGGTAATTGAGGATTGGAAAAGAAGCGGTCGGCTTCTGTAACAAATCCCAGAAATTTTGGGGTATTATACGACTATCCCCTCTACAAGTGCTGAAAATGTCACAAATTCTAGTCAATTACTAGGATTAGTCTTGACTATTTCCCATTTGTCGGTAGTGTTAACCGAGTAAACCAGGGAAACGGCTCGCGTGCGAACGCGGCCGCGATATCAAGAAGAGGGAAATGTATGGCGAGTAACGATCTGCTCGTCTGCCGTGGGCTTTCGGCTTCGGTGGACGAGAAACCCATCCTTCATGCAATCGATTTGACGGTTCCCCAGGGCGAGGTGCACGTGCTCATGGGGCCGAACGGCGCGGGCAAGTCCACGTTCGGCCACGTGCTCATGGGCGACCCGGCCTACGAGCTGACTTCCGGCGAGATCTCCTTCGACGGCGAGGACGTCACGGAGCTCGCGCCCGACAAGCGCAGCCGCGCGGGCCTGTTCCTGAGCTTCCAGGCGCCCGTCGAGATCCCCGGCGTGCCGCTGCGCAGCTTCCTGCGCGCCATCGTCGAGGGCCGTGGCGAGAAGGTCAAGAACAAGGAATTCCGCAAGAAGATCCAGGAACTCGCGAAGACGCTCGACATGGATCCCGCCTACCTCGACCGCGAGCTCGGCGTCGGCTTCTCTGGCGGCGAGAAGAAGAAGGTCGAGATGCTGCAGCTCTTGTTGCTGCAGCCGAAGCTGGCCATCCTGGACGAAACCGACTCGGGCCTCGACGTCGACGCCCTCTCGGTCGTGTCCCGCGGCATGGAGCTGTATCGCGAGACGTGCGACGGCACCCTGCTCATCATCACGCACAACACGCGTATCCTCGAGCATCTCGAAGTGGACCGCGTGCACGTCATGGTGCATGGCCATCTCGTGGCCGAGGGCGATTCCAGCCTCATCGACGAGATCGACGCGAACGGTTTCGAGCGCTACGAAGCGCAGCTGGCTGACGCGAAGTAGGTGCGCCATGGCAGAGAAGAAACGCACGCAGGTCGAGGATATCGACCGCAGCATGTATGACTTCCGGTACGAGGATGCAGACGCCGAGAAGCTCGACGCCGGCCTCACGCCGGAAATCGTCCGGGAGATCTCGGAGCGCAAGAATGAGCCCGAGTGGATGCTCGAGCACCGCCTGAAGTCGCTCGAGATCTACAACAACATGAGCATGTCCGACTGGGGCCCTTCAATCGAGGGCCTGGACATGGAGAACATCGTCACCTATGTGAAGCCCAACACTGAGCAGAAGTCGGATTGGGAGAGCGTGCCGGAAAACATCAAGGACACGTTCGACCGCCTGGGTATTCCCGAGGCAGAGCGCTCGTACCTGGCGGGTGTCGGCGCGCAGTACGACTCCGAGCTCGTGTACCATTCCATGCAGGACGCCGCCGCGAAGATGGGCATCGTCTACTCGGGCATCGAGGAGGCGCTCCACGGCGAGTACGCCGACCTCATCCGCGAGAAGTTCATGACGCTCATCCCGCCCACCGACCATAAGTTCGCAGCACTGCACGGTGCCGTGTGGTCGGGCGGCTCGTTCGTGTACGTGCCCAAGGGAGTCAAGCTCGATTACCCCCTGCAGAGCTATTTCCGCCTGAACGCAAAGGGCGCGGGCCAGTTCGAGCACACGCTCATCATCGTCGAGGACGATGCGGACCTCCACTTCATCGAGGGATGCAGCGCGCCCAAGTACAACGTGGCCAACCTGCATGCGGGTGCCGTCGAGCTGTTCGTGGGCAAGCGCGCCCACCTGCGCTACTCGACCATCGAGAACTGGTCGAAGAACATGTACAACCTGAACACCAAGCGGTGCCGCTGCGATGAGGAGGGCGAGATCGAGTGGATCTCCGGCTCGTTCGGGTCGCATGTGGGCTATCTGTACCCCATGTCCATCCTGTCGGGACGCCGCGCCAAGGCTTCCTTCACGGGCATCACCTTCGCGGGCCGCGGGCAGAACCTCGACACCGGCTGCAAAGTGGTGCTCGCCGCGCCCGAGACGGCCGCCAGCGTGGAGACCAAGGGCATCTCGAAGGACGGCGGGATCCAGACGTTCCGCAGCTCGGTCGTGGCGACCCCCAATGCCAAGGGCTCGCGCTGCACCGTGTCGTGCCAATCGCTCATGCTCGACGACCGCAGCAGGTCCGATACCATCCCCGCGATGGACATCCGCTGCAAGAACGTCGACATCGGGCATGAGGCCACGATCGGCAGGATCGGAGACGACAAGGTGTTCTACCTCATGAGCCGCGGAATCAGCGAGGAGGAAGCCAAGACTATGATCGTCAACGGCTTCGCCGAGCCCATTTCCAAGGAGCTTCCGCTCGAGTACGCGGTTGAAATGAATAATTTGATCAAACTCGAGATGGAAGGGGCGATCGGCTAATGGAAACGCAAGCGTTGACCATAGAGCGCGCAAGCGCCATGCCAGCTCCTACCTGGCATTTCCTGAAAATGAACGATACCCAGCTCGAGATTCCAGAGGGGCTGGCGATATCGCCTGCCGTGACGGTTGAGCAGCCTTCGGACACGTGCGGTGCCGTCGATGCATTCGAGGGCGCTCTCGCCGCTGCGCAGGCCGACTGGGAGAAGCTTCACCCTGAGCCTACCCCGCAAGAGCGCGCCGAGCTCGAGGCCTACATGAAAGCGGAGGCGGATGCCACCTACGGCGGCACGGCTCAATCGGCCTACCAGATCGGCGCCGACGCCATGGAGGAGGCGCGCTCGCTTTCTGTCGCCTTCGAGAACGGCGTGGGCGACGAGGCTGCGGCGTACATGCGTTACGCAGCAGGCGAGCGCGTGGTGATCGAGGCCGCTCCCGGCAAGTCCGTAGAGGCACAAGTGATCGTGAGCGCAGTGCCGAACTCCCTGAGCGCTGCCGCCATCGACGTCGTGGCCGCGCGCAACAGCTCGGTGAACCTGTCCATCGTTGTGGACTCGCCCGATGGCGCCGCGGCCGGCG
>SUUE01000037.1 GCA_015062685.1 Coriobacteriaceae bacterium | reverse complement strand
ACCTGGTTCTTCGTTCCGTCAGGCGTCTTGTCCAGATAAGCCTTCACGCCCATGGTGATCGGCGCCGAATACAGGAAGCCGTTCAGGACCTTCTCGTTCGTGAACAGGTCCGTCGGCAAGAAGTGCATGTTGACGTCGATAACCTTCTGCTTTTCTGCCATTTCTCTTATCCTCCTTCAGGATAACGTGCCTACCGGGTCAAGATCGGTGCAGCTGTCTTCGCCGCATCACCCGGGGATAGCCATTCGAGGCTGCGGGGCGAGCCGAGCGGCAATGGGGAGCCGCCCGGCCACCGCGCATAATGTGGAACTAGGATTGATAGATGTCGTTGATGGTGTGAGTCTCCATCTTCTTCATGTTCTCGCCGTTGCGGACGCGCCAGTCGATGCGGCCGTTCTCCTTCGCCCAATCGGGCACGGTGTGGCTGAACTCGCGCGGGGCGCGCACATCGATGTTTGCCAAGCGCTCGACGATATCCTCAGTTGCCATCTCTATCATTGCCTCCCTCTCAGCAGGCCGCTTCCCAGCCTAGAAGCCTGCCATGCCCCGCTCGGGGCGGTTCCTTTATTCGGGAAGAGCGGGCTACGGCTGGTTTTGCCCGCCCTTCCCGTTGGTGCCGTGCGTTCCCTAGCGGTCCGCAATCGGGAACAGAACCTTCTTCGGGCCGTCGATCTTCTTCGCCAGCTCGTCCACCGTGCCGTATTCGAGGCACTGGGCCTGGCAATGCTGCACGCAGCTGGGCACCTTGCCCTTGCCGCAGCGCTCTTCGCACAGGTCGCACCACTCGGTGAGATACGGCAGGAAGTCGTACTGGTAGTGCTTCTTGCCCTCTTCGATCTGCCACGGGCCGAACTTCTGGACCGTGATGCCGAACTCCTTCTCGGAGAAGCCGCGCTCCTGCTGGCAGGCGAGGACGCACGCCTCGCAACCGGTGCAGTAGTTCACGTCGGCCAGGATTCCGTACATGGTCATCTCTATTTCCCCTCTCGCCTATTCCGCATCAGCGTCGCGGTAGATCTTGCACATCATGTTCTTGTAGTTGGAACCGAAGCCCGACACGCCCGCATCGAACGGGACGAGGTTGTTGATCTGCGATTCGAACACGCCGAACAGGCCCTTCATCTCGTCATCGGTGTTCTCCTCGGCCTGGTCCTTGCGCTCGGGGAACCACCAGCCGTGCTCGCACATGAGGACGCGCGGGTCGCGGCCGATGTCGTAATGCGCCTTGTACTTGCACTTTCCGTGCTTGTTCTCGAGCCAGAACCACTCGCCGTCCTCGATGCCGTTCTCCTTGGCGGTGTCGGGGTGGATCCAGCACAGGGGGTCCGGGTGCAAGGCGCGCAGCTTGGGGATCTGGCGCTGCTCGGAATGGAAGAAGTGCGGCACGCGGGCGCCGGACGAAACGATGTAGGGATACTCCTCCACGTCTTCGGGCGCGCTGTAAGGCGACTCGACCGGCTCCACGTAGCTCGGTAGCGGGTCGAGACCCGACCAGCTCGTGTGGTGGAAGACCATGGAGTAGATCTCCGCGCGGCCGGTCTCGGTGCTGAAGCCCAGGCCGCCGTCGGGGCGAAGCAGGCCCTTCTCGTACTTGCGGTATTCGAACTCGGGGTACTTCCAGGTGGACTCGCGCAGCTCCTCCCACGTGAAGCCGCCGTCCTCGAGGGCGTAGTCCCACATCTCCTCGACCGTGTCCCACGGCCAGGCGATGTCCGCGTTCTCGGGCTTGATGGCGTCGACGAGGCGCTTGCCCAGCTCCAGGAAGATGGTGTTGTCGGCCTTCGTGTCGCCCACCGGCTCGATGGCCTTGTTGATGCAGGAGAGACGGTACGGGTTCAGGCCGCCGAAGCCGTTGCGCTCCTCGTAGGTGGCCGCGGGCAGCACGACGTCGGCGAGGGCCATCATCGTGGGCGTCATGAACAGGTCCTGCACCACACAGAAGTCGAGCTGCTTGTACCACTCGAGCTGCGTGATCGCCTGCGCGCCCATGGTCGCGAGGAAGTTGTTCGTCACGATATAGGCCGCGCGGATGGGAATCTCGCCCGCCTGCCACTTCTCGATGGTGGCGTTGGAGGAAAGGTTCTTGAAGCCCACCGCGAACATCGGGTAGCGCTCGATGCCGATGCGCTTGGCGTGCTCCTCGGGGGTGAGCAGCTCGTCGTAGTCCCAGGTGCCGACCCAGTTGGGCTGGTCGATGCCCCAGCACGACTGGCCGATGACGTTACCGCCCGGCACGTCGAGGTTGCCGGTGATGCACCACAGCGCCGTGATGGCGTGCGCCGCCTGCTGGCCGCCGGTCTGCTGGTCGAGCGCAACGCCCCACTGGATGGCGGCGGGCTTGCTCGTGGCGTACGTGCGCGCCACGCGGACGACGTCCTCCTTGGCAACCCACGCCTTCTCGCAAAGATCGTCGAGGTCCATTTCGGCGACGCGGTCGCACACGGCCTCCAGGCCGTACACCCACTTGTCGCAGAAATCCTCGTCGTAGAGCTTCTCGTCGCAGATGACCTTGAGCATGGCCATGGCCAGCGCGCCGTCGCCGCCGGGGCGAACCTGCAGCCAGTCCTCGCCCGCCTTCGCGGCAATCCAGGTGAGCTGCGGGTCGACGACCGCAACCTTCATGCCGCGCTTCATGAGGTCGATGATCCAGTGGCCGTAGAAGCCGTCCGCGTTGCTGTAGAAGGGCTGGTGGCCCCAGATGATGCAGTACTCGGGCACAACGTAGCGCGGGTCATCGTAGCGCTCGGGCAGGAACTGTGAGCAGTCCATGACGCACGGGTCGCCCAACATACAGGCCATTGAGGCGATGCGGGGCAGGTAGCACGAATTGCCGGCGAAGTAGGGCACGCCCTCGTTCGGGGAGCCCACCGAAGCGTTCACGCGGGTAACCTGGTGGATGTCGCGGCCAGTGCCCTGGCAGCAGGCGATCTTGTCGGCGCCGTACTTATCGGCAACGGCCTTGAAGTTCTCGACGATGATGTCGTAGGCCTCGTCCCACGTGATGCGCTCGAACTTGTCCTTGCCGCGATCGGCCTTGGCGCGCTTCATCGGGTAGAGCAGGCGCTCCTCGCTGTACACGTAATCGGGAATGCACAGGCAACGGCTGCACAGGCGCCCCTGGTTATAGGGATCCTCGGGGTCGCCCTCCACCTTCACGAGCTTGCCGTCCTTCACGTAGGACAAGATGCCGCACACGTTGTGGCACCCAGGCGCGGAACGGGCGGTGCCGCGGATGACGGTCATGCCGTCCTCTTCCCATTTCCAGGGAACGTCCGGAGTCTTCGCGGCGGGCGCCGGGTTCTCGGCCTTCGGCAAGCGACTGCCTCGCTTGTACTTCTTGCCGTTCGTCTCGCCCCAGATGAAATCGGTCTGGGTCTCGACCTTCGTGGCCGCCCTGGTTTCGGCAGTCATTTCTGACATGCTCTCTCCTCTCTCTGTCGGTTGACTATTCGGACTTGCTACGCTCACCCGCCCTCTTCCCCCTGCACTCATGATCTGCATGGGGCAAGTGACTACGCGTCCAAGCCAAACAATTCCGATGCGCCAACCTTACGCGCGCGGTGCGAAGCGCAATCCCCCATGGGTAATGGATGCAGGGTTTTCAGCACGGGATGATGAGGCGAGGAGTGGTCTCATCCCTATGGTATGAGGCTTTCACCTGGCAATACTCGAATCCGGGCGATTTTCAGGCCGTCCGTGGGAGCCCCACCGGAAGCACCGCGGCCTCCTGGCAAGCGCAGTACGAGAGAGCTCATCATCCACCTCCGGGCAAATCAGCAACACGAGGCGATGCGCGGCCCGCGAAACCCGATAACGTGGTAGATGTTCGAGCCGAACCCGCCATACGTTCGTCCCGACCAGCTCCCGCAGCGGCAAAGCGACGGGAACTTCTTTTCTTGGCAAATCGCCGATAGCCATAGGGGGGCTATCGGCGATTTGCTTTCTGCGGCGAGAGGGCACCAAGAAAGGCCGCGGAAAGAAGAGGGGCGGCACGAAGCCGCCCCTCCAAGGTGTTTTCGCAGTGCGCGGGACGCACCAGCAGTCTGCGTTAATCCTTATCGCGGATTGCCTGATACTCGGAATCCCTGCCCGGCCTGATGAGGAAGCCGCAGATCAGCATGATCACCGACAGCGGGATGATGGTCACCAGGCACGCGTTCCAGTACGTCATGCCCGAGTCGATGAGGCCGCCGTATATGGGGCTGAAGCAGTTGCCCACGCACTGGGCGAACTGGAGCACGGCCATGCCCATTGTGGCCGCCATGGCGCTCTGATGCATGATGGCCGGCGCCAATGGGCGCAGCCCACCCCCGCCGAGACCGGCGCAGATGCCCATGAGCACGATTCCGACCCAGCACAACGCCACGGACTCGGTCTGGAAGATCAGGTAGAAGCAGAACAGGTAGATTACCGCCACCGAAACGGGCACGATGCGCTTCAAGTGATGCGGGAGCGCAGCACAGATGGCGCCGCCAGCAGGGTTGGAAACTATGCCGATGGTCGTAACGACCGCCAAGCCGACGCCGGCGGTAGCCGCATCCCAGCCGAAACCGGGGGGCGTTGCGTCGGGCGCAGTCTGCAGGAAGTTGGGCAGATAGGTGTTCACGATGCCCGTCTGGCCCGCAATGAACACGAAGAACACCACGCCGAGCAGCCAGATGTTCTTGTTCTTGAGCAGCGCTATGCACTCGGACACCCCGCCTTCTACGCCGTAATCGGCATCGCGCGTGTCAGGCATCTTGCAGAAGACCATGAACAGCACGAGCACCACGACCGCAAAAACGACGACGAACGTGAAGACGCCCTGCCAGCCGTATAGAGGCGCAATAGCCGGACACACCAGCGAGTCCAACGTGATCGAAAGCGGAACCCAACAGCACCACAGGCCCAGCATGACGCCGCGGGTCTTCTCGGGAAACCACAGCGTGATGATGGTGGGCGCGGCAACCCCCGTGAGCGCGATGCCCAAACCCTCAATGAACCGGCCCACGTAAAGCGCCGGGATGTTCGTGCCGGCTACGAGCGGGATGAGCCCGCCGATGATAACGCCGAGCGTAGCAACGAGAATCGTGTTCTTCAAGCCCAGCTTGCGGCAGATGAACGCCGCGGGGAACGCCAGCACGATGCCGATGAGCGACACGACCGTCATGAGCATGCCGAAGCCCGCCGCGTCGAGCATGAACCCGCCTGCGGGGCTGACATCCGGGACGTAGATGAACCACAGCGGAATAGACACGAGCTTGAACTGCCCCAACGGCGCGGCGAAGCTCACGAGAAACGTGACGATCCACACCACCCAGGCATAACGCGGGGTCTTTTCATGCGATTTCGTGATATAGGATGACGCCGTCGGGGTAAGCGGGCCCGACTTCGTCATGGGTTCTTGGGTTTTCCCCTCCATTTGAACCACCTCTATCCTTTACGATATGCACCGGAAATAAGTTGATTGGCTGGTTCTCGCAAACCGAGCGCTCCGGGTTCGACCCAACGGGGAGGGCGGCCCGCTTTGAGCCGACGGCGGGCCGAAGCCCTGGACGCCCGGCCGCGAGCAGAGATCAAACGCGAGGTTGCCCTGCGGGTATCTGGCGAACGCTCCACTTCATGGGGTCGCACGGCGGCGTGCCCTGGCCGCACCCACATCTCACGTGGGGCGCAACCACCTTGTCCCAATAGTTCTTGTCGGTTTGGTAGACCCACTGGATCTCATCGAGCGTGCCGGTGATCGTATACCACCAATCCATCGACCTGCCGTATCCCGTGAACCGCCCGTCGGTGGCAGGCATGCCGCATTCCGTGCAGTAAATCTCAACGGCCCCTTCGCCTTCGGGCTTTCCGCCGAGCGAGTTCCGGGGCGGCGTTGCCTCGTACACGGACAGGGACTCGCCCACCTGCACGGGCTTGATATCTTCTTTGGTAATCATCGTGGAGAATCCTTATCACTCGCGTTCGAGGAGAAACCCGCAGGCGCACCTGGAGGCTTGGGCAATGGGGTGCCGCATGCGGCGCAGCTCGATGCATGCGCATCGTTTTCGTAGCCGCACCGCACGCACACGCCAGACCCCGGCAAAGGCCTCGGCCTCACGCTCTTGCACCGCCCGCACCGCACGCACACCCTCGTATAGCCGCCGCACATCCGCGGGCTCCCCGTGGGATCGTCTTATGCAGCCGTACCGGACTTCGGCACGAACAGCACGCTCTTGGTCTTGGCCGTTGCCATTTCGGCAGCTAGCTCCTCGACCGGGCCGTACTTCATGCAGAAGGCCTGGCAGTGCTTGACGCACGTCGGTTTCTTTCCCTTGCCGACACGCTCGGCGCACAAGTCGCACATATCGGTGGGAACGGGCACGTAGTCGAGCTGCCACTTCTTCTTGTCTATCTGCCAGGGGCCGATTTCCTCCATCTTGATGCCATACTGCCCCACCGGAATGTCGTGCTCGACGGCGCAGGCCATCTCGCAGGACATGCAACCGGTGCAGTATTCGTAATTGATCAGAAGACCATATGCTTTCTCGGCCATGGTTTACGCCTCCATCTCTGCTTCGAGGGTGAAGTTGCGGAACGACCCCTCGGCGAAGCGCTCCTTCGGGCACGCAGGCGCCGGAAGCGCAATTTCCTCGGGCGTGCACTTGTACACCTTGCACAGGTAGCACTTCGACTGGTTGCCGAAACCGGTGTCGCCGCACTCAGAAGGCAGCACGACGTTGATGTTGCGGGCATAGGTCGCGAAGCAGCCCTCGCCCTGGTCCTCGGGATCAGCTTCGGGGAACCACCAGCCATGGTCGGCTTGCACCACGCGCGGGTCGACGATCGGCGTGACATGAGCGCGCTCTCGGCAACGGCCGACGGGGCTCTCGATCCAGCACCAATCCCCCTCGACGATGCCGCGTGCCGCGGCCGCGTCGGGGTGAATCTCGAAGCGCGGGTCAGGGTAGCTCGCGCGCAAACGATTCATCTGGCGGTGCTCGGAATGGAACGACTGGTAATGGCGCGCGCCCGTGGTCAAGACCAGGTTGTACTCCTCGTACAGCTCGGGCTGGCTATAGGGGCTCATGGGCGGCTCGGCGTAGTACGGCAACGGCTTCTGGCCCCAGCCCTTCAGGAGCAACGAATACAGCTCGATGCGGCCGGTAATGGTGTTGAACCCGAGCTCGCCATCGGGGCGCTGCTCGCCCTTTGCATACTTGAAATAGTGGAACTCGGGGTAAATCCAGTTCATCTTGCGAGAATCGTCATAGGTGATGCCCGCTTCCTGGATGAGGTAGCTGAAATAGTCCTCAAGCGTCTCGCCAGGCCAAAGATCCTTGTTCCAGCGCCTGCCGAGCTCCCAGTTGATCTGGAAGTCGTCCTTCGACTCGCCCATCGGCTCGCATGCCTTGTTGGTGTTCTGGATGTAATACCACACGCTGCGCAAGCCCTCGCGCTCGGGGTAGAAGCACAGCGGCAGCACGACGTCGCAGTTCGCCATGAGCGTCGGGGTCATGAAGCAGTCAACGCCTACGACGAAGTCGCAGTTCTTCAGGCCCTTCTCCACGCGCGGCTCCGGGTCCTGCGCGCAGCACGCCAGCGGGTTGGTGGACTGGATCCACGCAGCATGTATCTTGAACGGGCGGCCCGTGACCAGCTGGTCGATCATCGAGTCGGCCTGGCATTGCACCATACCGGAATTCGTGATCATCTCGTAGGTCGAGCCGATGCGTTCCTTCTCCTGCTCGGGCGTGAAGACCTCGCGCGGGTCGGGCGGCAGCCAGACCTCGGTGTTGTACGGGTCGTGAACGGTAATCATGCCACCGGGGCGATCGACCTGGCCAGTAATGCACCACAGGTTATGGACAGCTTGGGACGCGGTGATGCACTGCAGGTTCATGTCGAGCGCGAGCCCCCACTGCACGGCGGTCGGCTGCTCGGCCATGAGCTCGGCGGCGCGGATAATGTCCTCCTTCTCGAGCCACGTGACCTCGGCTGCCCAGTCCAGGTCGTAGGGCTCGACGGCCTCGTAGTACTCGTCGAAGCCATAGCACCAGTTCTCGACGAACTCGGCATCGTAGAGCTTGTTCTCAATGATGTACTTGCTCATGGCCAGGGCCAACATGGAGTCGGTGCCCGGGCGCAGCTGCAGCCACAACTCCGCGCGCGACGCCAGCCAGGTGAGACGCGGGTCCACGACGACGAGCTTCGAGCCGCGCTGCATGCAGTCGACGATCCAATGGCCCAGGTTGCCATCCGCATTCGCGATAAGCGGGTTGTTGCCCCACACGAAGATGTTCTTCGGGGCCACCCATTCGGGGTTGTCGTAGCGGTCGGGGAACTGCATCGAGAAGTCAGGGCACGTGTAGCAACCCATAATGGTGTTGGCAGCCGCCACGCGAGGGACATAGCATGCGTTGCCAGAATGGAAATACGAGTACTGAATGGAGCCGAGGGCGTACCCCAGGCGCGCGTTGATCGGCGGGGTCACGCGGCCGGTTCCGGAGGCGAAGATGATCGACTTGCCGCCGAACTCGTCGCGAATCTTCGTGAACTTCTCGTCGATGATGTCGTAGGCTTCGTCCCACGTGATGCGCGTCCACTTGTCGGCCTTGCCGCGATCCTTCGGGTCGCGCTTCATCGGGTAGAGCAGACGGTCGGGATGGTAGATGGCCTCGGCCACATCCAAACAGCGCATGCACAGGCGCCCCTGATAGTACGGGTTTTGCTCGTCGCCCTCCACCTTGACGAACTTCCCCGTCTCCTTATCGGTGTAGACAACGACGCCGCACCCATCATGGCAACCTGGGGCCGACCATGCAGCGGAACGCGTGCATATCATGCCGTCTTCCTCCCATTGCCAAGGAACGTCGCCGCCCGTATACATGACGGGAGGCTCATTGAAGAAAGTGGGGCGCATTTCCTTTGACGCATCGCTGTCGTGTGGAATGTCGATTTTAACTGTCACAGCAACATCACTCTCTTTCGCACTTCGAACGGATACTCGCGAGCGACCAGGTGCCGCATAGGGCGCCTACCGGAGCGCCACACATGGCGACTTTCTCTCCCCCTCTCGCACTCCCCCTCCGGCGCGCGCTCGCATGCACGCAAGCTACCGAACGCGCGGCACGGCGTCATCACGCCGAGAGTTCCTTCCTGGTTTTAAGCCGCTAAATACGACCATCGAACGCTGCGTACCATATCTTTTCCAGGGGTTTTGCAAAGTCGAGAAAAACGGGTGGTTCAGGAAGCCAATGCGAAAACGAACTTTCAGCCTAATAGTATGAGCGCAGCACCCATAATTCATGTTCTGGACTGCATAGCGACACGAGCAAGCTGCTACAGTCGTGCTGTGCGCCTATGCGCCGCGCTTGCGTGCGCAAAACACCTGCCTCCGCCACCCGCCGCTGAGCGGAGGCTGCTTGAGAGGGGGCCTCAGATGGCGTGCAGACGGCTCGGCTTCATGCAGCTGGCAATCATATGCGGGTTCAGCATGTTCTATGCGTACTACCTCATGTCGTTTTTCGGCTTCTTCATGCTCAATCGGAGCCAGATGGGGTTCACTGAGCTCCATGCTGGCCAAATCGTTTTCTTCTTGGCCAGCATTCTCACGACGGGCGCATTCCTTGCGCAGTTTCGCCAAACAAACAGCGTTGCCATAGGGCATGCGCACTTCATTTACCTCGCCGCGCTCATACCCGGGTTGTTGTTGCCAGCCTGCATGAGCGCGATGGAACTGGGACTGGAAGTGGGCCTTCCCCAGTTTTACGCCGCATGCACGCTTGCAGGGGCGTCGATAGGCGTGGGCTTCATGCTCTGGGAGGATCTCTCGATGCGCGGGTACCTCAACCGCGGCGTGCTCGCCCATGGCATCGTGTTCAGCGCAGGCGGCATTGCGTTCCTCGCCACAACGTTCTTCGAGCCCAGACTGGGCAACGCCGTCATATCCGCTCTCTGCCTTTGCGCGAGCACGGCGCTCTTCGCATTCATAGCGCTGCGTTGCAGCGCAAGTGAGGACAGCCCCGCCAAACCAGCAAGCGACTTTTTCGGCACGATGCTCCACCTCGACATTGTCGTTGCCGTCATCAACACCGCGTTCGGCTACGCGTTCATAATGCTCTACCAGCAAAACGAGCTCGCGCTGCTTGGCGCCATGGCCGCCGCCATCGCCGCCGACCTGTGCTTCTCAATAGCCTTCGGCCGAGGCAGGTGGATCATGTTCGCCGGCGCGGTGCGCATCTGCGCCGCCATCGCGTCATGCACCTTGATACTCTACTCCTGCCTGAACGGCGCCGGCGGCACGGTCGCCCTCTGCCTCGCAATCGTACTCTGGTTCGTGTTCCGCACGGTGAACGGCGGGTCCCTCACCGACCTGGCAAACCGACTGGGCAATTCGTCTCTTTACACCTGCACGCGCGGCAAGCTCTCCTCCAATATCGGGTTCACGATCGGGCTAGGCCTGGGCGTCGTCATAGCCCAGTTAGGCTCCCCTGCAGTAGCACACACATACGTCCCACTTGCGCTCGTAGCCCTGTTCATCATGACGGCCCTGTTCCTCCTGCCCTTCGACGCTGAATCGTCGAAGGTCGGCTACAAGACACTCGCGCTCGTCAAGATGCACGAAGCAGCTGACTCGTCGATCCAGGTGGCCTGCGAGGCGGTCTCGCATAGATACAAGCTGTCCCCACGCGAAGCCGAAGTGCTGTGCATTCTTGTAAAAGGCCGCAACGCCAAGCACATTGCCGAAAAGCTCTACATTAGCGAAAGCACTGCAAAGACCCATATCTCCAAGATTTACCGGAAAACGGGCGTTCATTCCCAACAAGAGCTCCTTGACGCAATCGAGCACCTACAGGCATCGTAGCCCAGCGCGGACTGGACGAAGCGAAGGACGGACATCTCAGGCGCCCGGCCCACATACGCAGAAGGGGCCGGACCCGGCCCCTTCTCTCTTTGACAACAGGCGCTACGATCGCGTAACTATTATTCCCCCGAGCGGATTGCCTGATACTCAGAATCCCTGCCCGGCCTGATGAGGAAGCCGCAGATCAGCATGATCACCGACAGCGGGATGATGGTTACCAGGCACGCGTTCCAGTACGTCATGCCCGAGTCGATGAGGCCGCCGTATATGGGGCTGAAGCAGTTGCCCACGCA
>SUUE01000036.1:4886-11305 GCA_015062685.1 Coriobacteriaceae bacterium | reverse complement strand
GGCCCGCCGTGCTCGTAGGCGGCCTGCGTTGCTACGAGCCCGAGCGTGTTTCCCTGGCTGTAGCCCGATGCGCCCACCGCGCGGCGGAAAGCGCGGCGCAGCTGCTTGTCGAAGATGACGATGTTGGCCACTTGCAAGCCCGCGAGGTTGAACGTCTTGGAAGCGCTCGTGCATACCACGCTGTTCTGCACGAGCTCGCTCGGCAGCGTCGCGAACGACGTGTGCTCGTGGCCGGGGCGCGAGAAGTCCATGTGGATCTCGTCGCTCACGACCACGGCGCCGTTGCTCTGGCAGATCCTGCCGATGCGCTCTAGCTCGTCTGCTGTCCATGCACGGCCGGCGGGGTTGTGGGGGTTGCACAGGATGAAGAGCTTGGCGTCTTGCTCTTTGACGGTGCGCTCGAATTCCTCGAAGTCGATGCCGTAGCGGCCTCTCTCGTAGGAGAGGGGAGCAATCGCGAGGTTTCGCCCGTTTTCGGTAACGACAGAGGAGAACGGGTAGTACACCGGCTGCTGGATGAGCACGGTTTCGCCGGGTTGCGTGAAGGCGCGCACGGCGGCGGCCAGGGCGTACACGACGCCCGGCGTTACCGTCACTTCCTCGGCGGCCGCATGCCATCCGTAGCGCTTGGAAACCCAGCTGTCGAATGCGGCGTAGTAGGCAGGGCCCGGGTCGGTGTAGCCGAATATGCCGTGTTCCGTGCGCTTGATGATGGCATCCGTTATCTCCGGGGCGGTGGGGAAGTCCATGTCAGCCACCCAAAGCGACAGCAGGTCGGGCGAGCGGTGCCGCGCTTCCGCGAAGTCGAACTTCAGGCAATTGGTGCCGTGCCTGTCGATGGGCTTATCGAAATCGTAAGTCATGCAGTGCTCCTTGCTCATAGGTCTCCCATAGTTGTTGCTGCTTTGTTTTACTTATGGGACGCGCGGGGCGCGCCCCTACGCTAGTGCTTGTTCGAGGTCGGCGATCAGGTCGTCGGCGTCTTCGACGCCCACCGACAGGCGCAGCAGCGTGTCGGTGATTCCGAGCCGTTCCCTGGTCTCTGTCGGCACCGATCCGTGAGTCTGCACGCACGGATACGTTATCAGACTCTCCACGCCGCCGAGGCTTTCGGCGAACGTGATCAGCTGCACGCGCTCGAGCGCCCTCTCGGCGCGCTCGGCGGAATCGACGTAGAAGCTGATCATCGCGCCGAAACCCGATGCCTGTGCACGGATGAGCTCGCGCTGGGGGTGGTCGGGGTCGCCGGCGTAGAGCACTCCGGCCACGTGCGGGTGCCCCTTCAGGAACTCGCAAATCGCCTGCGCGCGCTGCTGTTGCGCATCCAAGCGCAGGGGCAGGGTCTTCAACGAGCGCAGCATGAGCCATGCCTCGAAGGGGGCGAGAGCATCTCCTTCGCTCATGTAGTCCATGAACGTGCGCTCGATGAGTCCTTCGTCGCGGATGACCACGAACCCGCAGATGACGTCGTTGTGACCGCAGAGATACTTGGTGCCGCTGTAGACCACGAGGTCGGCGCCCAACTCCAGCGGGCGTTGGTAGTAGCAGGTGAGGAACGTGTTGTCCACGATGAGCAGCGCGCCGCGCCCATGTGCCATACTGGCCAATCTGCGCAGGTCGGCTACCTTCATCATGGGGTTCGTGGGCGTCTCCACGAAGAAGGCGGCGATGCGATCGGCGCTTGCGCAGACAGCCTCGACCGCGGCGAGGTCGCTGAAGTCCACGCTGCGGAACTCGATGCCGTATCGCGTGGCGTACACGTCCTGGAAGAGGCGGTGCGTTCCGCCGTAGAGATCGTCGCTCACGAGGACGACGTCGCCGCTCTCGAACAGCTTTATGATGCTCGAAATTGCGGCCATGCCGCTGCAATATGCCAAGGCCTTGCAACCGCCCTCCAGCATTGCGATGGTGCCCTCGAGCTCGAGGACGGTCGGGTTTCCGCAGCGGCTGTAGGCGAACCCGGTCGAGCGGTGCAGCCCGGGGTGCGCGAACGTGGACGACTGATATATGGGTTGGCTCACCGCACCCGTCGGGTCGGCGAATGCGCCGTAGCCGTGCACCGCCCTCGAGCCGAAGCCGAGGCTTGCATGGCGCGTGCCGTCAATGCCCAGCAAGCCCTCGATCTCGCTTGCCATGGCCTTGAAGTTGGAGTCGTCCATCGTTCGCGTCCGTTTCTCTTTTAGTGGGTTACGGGAGAGCGGGGGAGCGTGGTTTCAGCCACTCGGCCGCTCTTTAGGAATCATACTTTTCCCAGTTCGGGAGTGGCCATGCGCATTCCCGATAGCCAACTATCGGAAAAACGCGATTGTCTAATCCCAGGGAAACACTATGATTACGGACGTATCAAAAACGGCCGTGCGGGAAGCCCGGCCAAGACGAGAAAGAAGGCTCCATTATGACGCAACCGAAGATCCTGGACACGAACATCGCGCAGTCGGTCATCGAGCTGATCGGCAGCACCCCGCTGCTGCAGCTCAACCGCTTCGGCGCCCAGCGCGACCTCGAGGGCACGGTGCTCGCCAAGCTCGAGTATCGCAACCCCGCCGGTTCGGTTAAGGACCGCATCGGCTACTCGCTCATCGCTCAGGCCGAGAAGGATGGCATCCTCAAGCCGGGCGGCACGATCATCGAGCCGACGTCCGGTAACACCGGCATCGCGCTCGCGGCTTACGGCGCAGCCCTCGGCTACAAGGTAATCATCGTCCTGCCCGAGAACCTCTCAATCGAGCGCCGCGCGCTCATCCGCCAGTACGGCGCCGAGCTTGTCTTGACGCCGAAGTCCGCCGGTATCAAGGGCTCCATCGCCAAGGCCGAGGAGATTCACGCCGCAACCCCGAACTCCTTTATTCCCCAGCAGTTCGAGAACCCGGCGAATCCGGCCATACATGCAGCTACCACCGCCGAGGAGATCTGGCGCGACACCGCGGGCACGGTCGACATCGTGATTGGCGGCGTGGGCACCGGCGGCACCATCTCCGGCATCGGCAAGGCCCTCAAGCCGCGTAAGGAAGGCCTGCAGGTCATCGCCGTCCAGCCCGAGGAGTCCCCCATCCTGGACGGCGGCGAGCCCGGCCCCCACGGCATCCAGGGCATCATCCCTGGCTTCGTTGCGAAGAACTACGATTCCAGCGTTATCGACGAAGTCGTCTCCGTGAGCACCGCCGACGCCATCGCCACCTCGCAGGAGCTGGCGCGCACCGAAGGCGTGAACACGGGCATCTCCTCCGGAGCCGCGCTTGCCGCCGCCGCCGTAGTGGCTGCTCGCCCCGAGAACGCCGGCAAGAACATCGTCGTCATCCTTCCCGACACCGGCGAGCGCTACCTCTCCACCGCCCTGTTCCCCAAGGTGGACGAGTAGCCTTCCCATCCATCCTCCCTCTCTCGCCCGGATAAACGAGGGGTCTTCCAAAAGGAAGACCCCTCGTTCTATATATCGACGTGAGATGAATCTTTATCAGCTGCGGCGGAAGCAGGTCGCGGTCATCTTGGCTACCGCGGTGCCCAGGTCGTCCACCACGTCAACGGTGTAGAAGCCGAGGTTCCGACCGCTCTTGTCGACGTCGCACGTCGCGATGAGCGTGCTGCCCTTGGCCACGTTTAAGAACTGGATGGAGTTGCTCACGCCCATAGTGGGCTCCTCGCCTATATTGCACGCAATTGCAAGCGCGAAATCGGCCAACGTGAATAACGCCCCGCCCATGACGTTGCCCATCGCGTTGAGGTGGGCATCGGCGATGTCGAATTCGCAGACGGCGTGGCCGCGTTCGGCTTCGACCACGCGGCATCCGCATGCCTCTGTGGCGAAGCGGTCGCCTGCAAACAATTCGCGAACTTCGTCGATGGTGCAGTTTTCGTCGATCATAGGTTAATCTCCATTGCCAGCTTAGTAGTTTCCTGCGAACCCGGCGAACTCCGCGGGCGGCTCGTAACCGGGGAAGTACGACGAGAAGTCGAGCTTCAGGTAATTGCACAAGTCGAGTAGCTCCACCATGGTGCCGTCGTTCACGGGAACGCCGTTCTCGCGGCGGTCGGCTGCTGCGGCCACTTCCTTCTCGCCGTGCGTGTAGATGCGTTCGGCGCCTTCTGCCTTGGGGGCGTCGCGCAATGCCTGCAGGTAATCGGAGAAGTGCCCCTTGATGGCGTCGGCGTCGCCGAAGATGGCGGGGTCGATCGCGGCGAAGCCGTGGCAGATGCCCGTCTTGTCGGGGAACGTGCAGCATTCGTTGCTCGTGACGCCCAGCGACAGGATGGAGCTGAACAGCTCGGCCACCATGCCCCAGCCGTAGCCCTTATGGCTCCCGAGCGTCTCGGTGGACCCGCCGAGCGGCATGATGCCGCCGCCGTTCTTGCCGACGATGTTGGACAGCACGCGCGGCGCCTCCGTGCAGGGGGCACCGGTC
Source organism: Coriobacteriaceae bacterium (assembly GCA_015062685.1). GTDB lineage: Bacteria > Actinomycetota > Coriobacteriia > Coriobacteriales > Eggerthellaceae > UBA9715. The sequence goes on along the minus strand of SUUE01000036.1, from coordinate 6,905 downwards.
TCGTCGAGCGCCCAGCCATCGGGCAGCGGCTTGCCCATCTTGTTGTACATCTCCAGCTTGCCGCGCGTGACCACGGTGGTCGACGCGTCGAAGAAGAAGGGGTAGGGGTCGGCTGGCGCCGCGATGGCTATGGGGTTCGAGCCGAGCATGGCCTGGCGCGCGAACGTGGGCACCATGATGGCCTCGGAGTTCGTGCAGGAGAAGCCCATGAGCCCCTGCCTCGATGCCATCTGGGCGTAATAGCCCGCGATGCCGTAATGGTTGGAGTTGCGCACGCTCACGATGCCGACGCCCGATGCCTTGGCCTTCTCGATCGCCTTCTCCATGGCGAAGGCGCTGATGACCTGGCCCATGCCCGAATGACCGTCGACGACGGCGCTCACGGGCGTCTCGAACAGCACCTCGGGTTTCGCGTCCAGATGGATCTGCCCCTTCTCGATGCCCTTGTGGTAGCGCACCATGCGCTGCATGCCATGGCTCTCGATGCCGTACAGGTCCGCCGTGAGCAGGACATCGCTGATGCGGTCGCTGTCCTCCTTGCTGAAGCCGAACGTCTCGAACACGTCCGAGCAGAAGCGCTCGAGCGTCTTCAGGCTCCATGTCACGTATGCCATGCCTGCCTCCGATCTCGCGGTTGCCTCAGTGCTGCAAGTGTAACGTATCCAGGGCGAGCAAAGGGCCCTGACCCCTCCGTCTCACCCTCTGCTATTCCTAACCAAAAGACAACCTAGGAAAATACTAGGGAAAGACCTGCGCCGTTTAATGATAAGATATCGTCTACTAGAAGAACACGTGCTATAGTAACGCGTGTCTAAAGCTCGACAAAGACCGTCAAGCTCCGGGAAGGGAGAAACAACAATGGCACTTTATGATTCGATGGTTTCCAGGCGCACGTTCGTCGCGGGCACCGCGGCAGCGGCCGCCATGGCGGGCGCGGGCGCGATGCTCGCAGGTTGCGCGAGCGGTTCCGCGTCTTCGAGCAGCGCAGCGGTTTCTGCAGCGGCTTCGAACGCGGCGAGCGCTTCTGGCCCGGCCATCAAGGCAAACGACGCGATGGAGGAGCTGAACACCGTTCTGCTCGGCAAGGACTCCAAGATCGCCTGCATCATCCTCGCGCTCCAGCGCGGCTACTACACCGATGAGAAGCTCACGGTGAACACACAGACCGTCTCCGGCGGCTTCCCCGAGGCCATGCCGATGCTCTCCGACGGCACGGTGGACGTGCTGCCGTTCGGTTCCATCCCCACGTGCACCTACGTCGGCAAGGGCGACGACCTCGTCATCTTCGGCGGCACCGTCACCGACGGCTCCGAGTGCATCACGCTCATCGAGAACAAGGACAAGTACAAGAAGCCCGAGGACTTCAAGGGCAAGAAGATAGCCTGCTTCCGCATGGAGACCGGCCACATGGTGACCAAGTCCTGGCTGCGCGAGAACGGCCTCAAGATCGGCAACAGCCCCGAGTCCGTCGACAAGGGCGAGGCCGACGTCGCGTTCATCCTGCTCGAGAACTCTCAGGCAGAGGTTGCCGCCGTCGAGAACGGCGAAGTTGACATGTGCTTCGTGAACTCCGGTTACGGCGCCCGCGCCATCCAGGGCGGCAAGTGCGCCGTCGCGTTCCAGCCGCAGGATCTCGTCGGCCACGACTTCCCGTGCTGCCGTCAGTCCACGAACCGCGCCGCCTTCGAGGAGAAGAAGTCGCAGCTGCTGAAGTTCGAGATCGCCAACGTCCGCGCCATGTACGACATCGCCAACGACAAGGAAGGCGTCATCAAGGACATCGTCGCCTACTCCGGCATGGACGAGGACTACATCGAGAAGATCACCTACGGCAAGGGCGACTACGTCGCGGCCATGAAGTTCGAGATGGACCCGCAGACCGACGCCGTGAAGGCCTTCTACGGCAACATGATCGACAACGGCGACATCGAGAACGACGACAAGGAGCTCATCGTCTCGCACATGGACTCCACCATTTACAAGGCGGCCCTCGACACGCTCATCGAGCGCGGCGAGAAC
>SUUE01000036.1:0-4786 GCA_015062685.1 Coriobacteriaceae bacterium | reverse complement strand
GCGCTCGAGGGCATCAACCTCGAGATAAAGGACGGCGAGTTCGTGTGCCTCGTCGGACACTCGGGGTGCGGGAAATCCACCATGCTCAGCCTCATAGCGGGGCTGGCGCATCCCACGAGCGGCGAGGTGCTCATTGATGGCAAGCCCGTGGAGGGCCCCGGCCCCGATCGCTCCATCGTGTTCCAGAACTACTCGCTGTTCCCCTGGCAGACCGCCGTCAAGAACGTGCGCTTCGCCATCCAGCAGACGAACAAGGGCGTCGCGAAAGCCGAGGCCGACGCGCGGGCGCGCGAGCTGCTCGACAGCGTGGGCGTGGGAGATGCCGCCGACCGCTACCCGTTCCAGCTCTCCGGGGGCATGCGCCAGCGCGTGGCCATTGCGCGCGCGTTGGCCGTCGACGCCCCCACGATGCTGCTCGACGAGCCGTTCGGCGCGCTTGACCCCATGATCCGCCGCCGCCTGCAGGAGATGCTCCTCGACTTATGGGAAGGTTCCTGCTGCAAGACGGCCGTGTTCGTGACGCACGACATCGACGAGGCGCTCACCCTCGCCGATCGCATCGTGTTCATGGAGCCGAAGCACATCATCAAGACCTTCGAGCTTCCCAAGGGGCGCGACCGTGCCGGGTCGGCCGAGATCGCGGCCATCAAGGAAGAGGTCCTCGCCCTGTTCGAGGCAACTGCGACGGGGAAGGAGGATGAGGAATAATGGCGGAGCTCCTGAAAGCTCGCAGGGAATCGAACGCGCACGAGAAGCGCGAGCGCTTCATCAAGCCGTCGTTCATCGTCGCGACCGTGCTCTTCCTGCTCACCCTCGTGGCGATCTACGTGCCGGGCCCCGCGATGGCTGACTTCTTCCGTGCCATCACGTTCGGCGCGATTGACCAGAAGGGCGGCAACCCGCCCAAGGCGGTCATCCCGTTCTACGTGGCCGTCCTCATCGTGTGGCTGCTGTTCATGTGGCGCTACATCGCGGGCGGTAGGAAGCGCTCGACGTGCAACATCGCATCTGTCGTGTTCTTGCTGTTCATCGTGTGGGAAATCGCCTCGACCGACCTGAAGCTCACGCACCCGGTGCTCATCCCACTGCCCGAGAATGTGTTCAACGTCTTCCCGAAGTTCCAGGACGAGCTCATCCGCAACGTCGTCTCCTCCATGACGATGCTCCTGCAGGGCTTCCTCACGTCGCTTATCGCGGCCACCATCATTGGCCTGTTCGTAGGCTGGTTGCCCAAGGTGCGCGAGACCGTGTTTCCCATTGCGAAGGTGCTGGCGCCCGTTCCCGCCATCGTGTTCACGCCTTATCTCGTCATGCTGTTGCACTCGTTCAGGGCGGCTGCCATCATGGTCATCTTCCTGGGCATTTTCTGGCCGACGCTCATGAACACCATCCTGCGCGTCGAGAGCCTGGACAAGCGCATCCTCGATTCGGCGAAGATGATGGGGCTCTCCACGCCCACGATGATCTTCCGCGTGCTCCTGCCCTACCTTTACCCCACGATCGCCACGGGCCTCAAGATCCAGCTGCCGTCGGCCATGCTCATGCTCGTGATGGCCGAAATGTACGGCGCATCGAGCGGCCTGGGTTACTTCGTCATCAATTACACTAACTACGGCGAGTACACCAACGTCGTCGCCGGCATTATCATGGTGGGCATCGTGGTCACGGTGCTCGACGCGCTGGTTGGCTTGCTGGTGAAGAAGACCGTGAAGTGGAGCGAATAGGCTCGGGGGAGCAAGCGAATGGATGGCGTGCTTGATATTGCAGTTCGGGGGTGCACCGACAAGGCGTACGGCCACGTGGTCGTGCCCGAGGGCGTGAGGACCATCGCCGCCGGCGCGTTTGCGCGTCAGAAGGAGCTCGTGTCGGTCGAGCTGCCGAGCACCCTCGTATCGATCGAGGACGAGGCGTTCATCGGCTGCACGTCGCTCGAGAGCGTGGAGCTGCCGGAGGGCCTGACCAACTTGGGCAAGCGCGCGTTTCGCAACTGCCTGTCGCTCACGCGCGTCTCGGTGCCCTCGTCCCTGGAGGTCATACCCGATGGCGCGTTCAGCGAGTGCATGACGCTCGAGGCCGTTACGGGCGGCGAGGGCGTGTACGGCATCTGTGTCGAGGCCTTCGCGGGGTGCAAGAAGATGCGCTCATGCGAGCCTCTCGAGGTTGCCGTCGACATTGGCGAGCGAGCGTTCAACTGGTGCATCAACCTCGAGCTCGATGCGTTCGTCGAAGAGATGGTCTACATCGGGAAATACGCGTTCAGGCAATGCACGAGCCTGAAGGGCGTGAAGCTGCCTTCGTCCATTGAGCATGTAGCCGATGACGCATTTGAGGGGTGCGGCATCGACCTCGATCGCGACGGGGACCGCGCGGAGGATCCGGATCAAGGCTCCGGCGCGCAGCAATAGGGACATGCCCAGCAGGGCATCGAGAGAGAGGAATTGGATATGTCGGCAGGGAAAGCGAATTGTCTCGTATGCGGCGAGCCTCTTGTCTATTGGGAGGAAGCGCAGGAGGTGACATGCGTCGTCTGCGGCAAGAAGGAGACGGGTCATTCCATCTGCTCGGCAGGCCATTACGTGTGCGACGCGTGCCATCGCGCCGAGGGCGTCGACTACATCATCGGGCTCTGCTCGGAAAGCGCGTCCACTGACCCCATCGCGATCATGAACGAGGCGATGAACGACAAGTCCATCTACCCGAACGGGCCGGAGCATCACACGCTCATCGGCGCGGCGCTCATCACCGCCTATGCGAACGCGGGTGGCAAGAACCCCGCGGGCGAACCTCTCGATAAGGCCGCGGCCCTCGAGGAGCTGCGCAAGCGCAGTATGCAGGTGCCGGGCGGCACGTGCGGCTTCTGGGGCACGTGCGGCGCGGCCGTCTCGAGCGGCCAGGCCATGAGCATCCTCAACGGCTCGACCCCCATGAAGCAGGAGGAGTGGGGCCAGTGCCAGCGCCTGACGTCGCTCATCCTCGGCCGCATGGCCGACATCGGCGGCCCGCGCTGCTGCAAGCGCACGGGCTACATCTCGGTAATCACCGCCGTGCCCTACATCAACCAGCTGCTCGGTTCGAAGATGACGCTTCCCGACGAGGTGGTGTGCTCGTTCTTCCAGCGCAACGCCGAGTGCCGCAAGATGGACTGCCCTTATTTCCCGGGCGCCGACCCCGAGGTGAAGGCGTCCTTCCAACCCCAGCACGAAAACCGCTGGGTGGGGTAGGGGCGCAGGCGATTCCTTCCTCTACCGCCGCGCCCACCCATGCCGGACACCGTGGCGCTATCATGACGATACTTATAAAGAATTACGAATAAATGCCCTTCTCCGTTATCAATTGGATGAGTTGCAAGGCGTTCCTGAAACCCATCCAGGCGCGTTATCATATACGGCAAAGCCGATGGCGAGGGGGCTTCCATGCATGTGTCGAGGTACACGACGACTGTCCAGGGCGGGAACGGCAATCTCCTGCTCTTCAACACAGCGAACGGCGCGTTTGCGGAACTCGAAGGAAACGCGGCCCGAGCATGGGAAAGCGGACCTTGCAGCGGCCCCGCGGCCGAGCAACTGCTGCAGCTCGGCTTCCTCACCGAGCTCTCGCCCAGCGAGGAGCTCGCAAGGCAGCAAGAGCTCTTCGACCACGAGCGGGCCGACACATCGACGCTCACCCTCAGCCTCCTTCCCACGTATGCGTGCAATTTCCGCTGCCCCTACTGCTACGAGCTCGGGCACAACAAGATCAAGGGGAAGATGGGCGATCGCACCATGACCGCTATCGAACGCTTCATCCAGAAGAAATTCGACGCCGACGGCTTCTCGAAGCTATCGGTGCAGTGGTACGGGGGCGACCCGTCGCTCGCGCTCGACGAAGTGGCCGAGCTGTCGCAGAGGCTCATGTCATGGGCGAACAGCCACGGCGTCGCCTACGAAGCCGTCATGCTCACGAACGCGAACACCATCGACGCGGAAGCCGCGCTGCGCATTGCCGAATGCGAGGTATCTACGGTCCTCCTGACCATAGACGGCCCCGAAGAGCTGCACAACAAGCGCCGCGTGGCCGCAAACGGCAGCAATTCCTACCAGCGCACCATCGAAGCCGCACGGCTGCTGCGCTCGTACGGCATCAGACTCGTTGCCACGATGAACGCCGACAAGGTGAACATCCTGCACTACGAGGAGCTGCGCCGGAAGCTACTAGAGGAAGAAGGCATCGCGCTCGGCATGGCCAAGCTCAACGACTACGGCCATTTCTTCGGAAAAGCCCCGTTCTGCTCCCCCGACTTCGAGCTGTTCGAGCACGAGGAGTTCTTCCGCGCGCAGTTCGAGGAATTCGCCAAGTGCGACCACGACGCAGCCGAAATGCGCGAGATGCTCAAGCCCGTCCGCCGCTTCTGCACCGGACAGCTCGAGAACTACTTCATCATCGACCTTCTCGGGGACGTGTACCGATGCGACGGGCGCGTTGGCGAGAATGACCACGTCGTGTTCAACCTGTTCGACGACGAGCAGGCCTGGAAGCTCCACGAGATCACGTTCGACGCGACGCGGGACGCCAAGTGCGGACCTTGCGAATTGCTCCCCATATGCCAGGGGAACTGCCTATGGGAGCGCGAATGCTCGGGCATGCCATGCCATCCGTTCAAGACGACGCTCGGCGACTACTTGCGCGTATACCGCTCATGCTTCGATGACGAGCCGTGCGGCCCGAGCGGAGTGCGCACGCTCGCCGAACCTTTCGCCCCCGAGGAGCTTGGCTGGCTCTAACGGCAGTTGACACCCGTCTGTAAACT
>SUUE01000035.1 GCA_015062685.1 Coriobacteriaceae bacterium | reverse complement strand
GGGTGTTAGCTCAGTTGGTTAGAGCGCCGGCCTGTCACGTCGGAGGTCGCGAGTTCAAGTCTCGTACATCCCGCCATTTAAAAGCCCAGTTCACCGCCTCGTTGTAGGCGGTGAATTCGTTTTCGGGGCCTCGTATTTCATGTGGCTTGAACGGAATTTGAACGGAATTTCCCGAGCGGCGTTGCGCTGAGTTGGGTCCTGATGGACGATGGATGTCATGAATGCCCTATCCGACATAGCGAAGCGCGAGCTGTATCTGACGTGCCTGTTCGGCGCCTTCGTCTTCCTGCAGTTCACCGTTCTTGGGTTGGCGAATCATGCCGGCGAGGGGTACCTCGCCACCGAGCAGCGGAGTATGGTCTACTACGCCCTGCAGGTGTTCGTCATCGGCGGGTTCCTGCTGTACAGCCTGTATTACCGCCTTAGCGCGGGCGGGCGCGGGCGGAACGCGGCGATGTACGGAGCCTTCGGCGCGTTCCTCGCCTGCGTGGCGGCGATGCTGATTGCTGGCCACGATTCGCTCGGCTACGTGGCCGTCTCCATGGCGGCAGCGCTTTGCATCGGGGGAATCGGCGGCGCCATTCACATTAGGATGAGCCTGGCGACCGTGACGGGTGCCAGCGTTGCGCGGTGCATGGGAATCGGCAGCGCCGTCGCCGTCGTGTTGCAGTACCTACTTCAGATACAGTGGGGTCCGACGCTGCCCCTGCCGGCTTTCATGCTGGCGGGCGTCGTCGTTCTCTTCCTGCTGGCGCGCGAGGCCCCGGCGGAAGAGCCGGAGGCCGGAGAGGCGGAAGGCGCGAAGCCGAAACCCACGCCGCCGAAACGAATCGTGGTTACCATCCTCATCGCGGCCACTTTCATACTGTTCACCTGCTTCTACAACGAGCATATCCACCACCTGATGATCCAGTCGGACTACGCGACCTACTCCGCGTACAGCTGGCCGCGCCTGATGCTCGTGCCTGGCTACCTGCTGTTTGCGGCGATCGGCGACAGGAGGGGCGGGAAGTACGTGCCGCTCGCCTCCCTGTGCATCATGCTGGTCGCGCTGCTCAACGTTGTCCTGGCCGGTGAGCAAGAGGCGTACTGGCTGACCATGTGCCTGTTCTACCTCGCCATCGCCGCCTTCACCTCGTATTACCTGCTCACCTTCTGGCGTTTGGCCCCGGGCATGCGCAACCCGGCACTCTGGGCTCCCTTCGGCAGGATGCTCGACAGCGCCATGGTGCTGCTCGCCGGAGCCGTCAACCTCTCCGCGCTGCCGGCTCCGGCGGTCCTCGGCTTCGACGTCGCGGGGGTTGCCCTGGTCATCGTGCTGATGGCGCTGGGCGGCGACTTCAACCTGACCGAGACGCCGCGCGAGTCGGAAAGGCCCGTCCTGTCGTTGGAAGAACGCACCCGCTTGTTGGCGACCGAATGCGGCTTGACCGACCGCGAGAGCGAGGTGCTCGAGGCCCTCGTGCTCACCGACAAGCAAAACCAGCAGATCGCTGACGATCTGTTCATCTCCCGACGCCAGCTCCAGAGGCACGTCTCCAGCATCTACGGGAAGACGGGCGCCACGAATCGGGCGGCCTTGGTCGTGCGCGCAAGCGGCGAGACGCAGCCTCGCTGACGGCGTTCTCTCGTATTGCCTTTCCAGGTTGCTGTGAAGGTCTGCATCGCTTCTACCTGCGGTAACGTAAAGTGGCACAAATGTGAACCTTCCTATCGGCCTACTATTGCCGTAGCGTGCAAGGTGGTTTTGTATGCGAGGCACCTAGGAGGTCGGTCGTAATGAGAAGCAGTTACGGGAAGAAGGGCACGAGGAGCGTCCTGGCGTTGCTCGTCACGGTGGCGCTGGCGTTCGGCTTGGTGCCCGTGGGGGCGTTCGCCTTCGCCGCAACTCAAACAGGAGCTTCAACGGAATTCGCATCGGTGGACGATATGGCTGCCGACAAGGGCGATGCGCCCGATACGGAGAAGAAGGACGTGCAGGCCCAGGGGCAGGGTTCTGCCAAGACCGAGACGACTGACTCCGCACAACAGCAGGGTGCGCAGCAGGACGAGGAGGCAACGGAACCTGGCAATGGAACCCAGGCCCAAGAAGAGCAACCCGGTGAACAAACCCTTATGGTCATGAGTACCAGCACGGCAAACGCCACTGGCCAGGAGCAGACCGAAAGCGAAGATCCAAGCGACGGCGACACCCAGCTGTATGCGCAGGCAACCACGCTTTCTTCCGTCGCGTTCACGGTGACGCCTCCCGAGGCGGGCACCACTTCTGCAACCGCCCCAACGGTAACCGTTGGGGCGGATGCCAATTATGTTGTTGACAACAAGGGCTGGGTAACTGTAGGTGGGGGATCCCTTGGAAACGTAACGTTTAACGCAGGTGAGAAATACTACATCTGGGTGACAATTGCTCCGAAAAGCAATGGCTATACGTTCGACTCCACTGTAACCAGCACTTGTGAGGGCGGTACTGTTGTCAGTTCGTACACTAATCTGGATAAGACGATAGACGGCGTTTCAGTAAAATGCTTCCAAGCCAGGGTGGAGGTCACAGCAACTGCACCTGCTGCGGATGTCGTCACCATTAAGTATGATGTGAACGGCGGCACCAAGGGGAGTGCCTGGCCGGCTGGCGACCTCTACGAATCTGTCAAGTCAGGAACATTGATGCGTTTCACGGCTCCAACTGAACTCGCCGCCTCTTTCGCAACCCCGCCCCAGGGGATGAAATACGCAGGATACCAGATTGGCGTATGGACTGTTCTTCCTGGTGAAGAGTCCGGTTATATAAACGTCCAATCCGATACGGTAATCAAGCTCCGGTGGGTGTCTTCTGATACAGACCTGCCCGTGCGGTGCGGCTTTGCGATGAGCGGTAGCGGCAAGGCGGAGATGAACTTCACAAACGGAATCACAGGTGAACCGGATTACATGAGCTATGCGGGAAAAGACGACCAACCCACTCCCGGGTCCGCGTCTGTGAAATACGGCACGAAGGTCACTATGACGGCTACTCCTGGTGCTAACTATTCGCTCAAAGGATGGTACTCGTGCGACAGCGAGACCGGCGAAGTGGGTGCGCTCGTATCCACTGCTGCTACGTATGAGTACACCGCGATCGAGCCAACGTATTTGAAGGCGGTTTTCGAGCATGTCCACACGCCGGGCGCCGCCGTGCACGAGAACGAGGTGGCGGCCACCTGCACGACGGGCGGCAGCTACGACGAGGTCGTTTACTGCACCGAGTGCGAGGCGGAGATCTCCCGCACAGCAAAGACAATTGCCGCCCTCGGGCACGACTGGGGCGAGTGGGTGGAAACCGACGGCAAGGCTATGCGCACGTGCAAGCGCGACGCCAGCCACACCGAGACGGTCGACGTCGCCTACGCAACAGTCTCGGGCGACGGCGCCACGTGGGAGAAGGGCTCGTCCGACCCGCTGACCTTCACGTTCAAGCGCAACGTGAACGACGGCAAGACCTTCAAAGCGTACAAGAGCGCGAAAGTCGACGGCGTCGACGTGCCGGAGTCGGCTATCGCCACGGCTGAGGGCAGCCTCATCCTGTCGATGACGACGACTTATCTCGAGACGCTCTCGGTGGGCGAGCACGAGCTGACCGTCGCCTTCGAGGACGGCGAGGCCACCGCGACCTTCACCGTGAAGGCTGCCGAGACGAAGGCGGTTGCGACCTCGTCTTCCTCGTCGAAGCCAACATCGCCCAAGACCGGCGATCCGATGCCCGTCACCCTGCTGGCGGTGTCCGCCACGTTGAGCGCTGCGGTTCTACTCGCAGCGCGTGCGCGCACCCGCCAACCGCTACGCGCGACCGGCAAGCACGCCCGCCGCTAACAACAAAGCGTTTCGCAGCGCCTTCCGGAGGCCCAAGGGCAGGATCCCCGGGCCTCCGTCTACTTCGGACCCAATCCAAAACCACGCGTCCGCTTCGGCTCTCGGCGGCTCGTACTCCACGCCCTATCGCCCATGCCGCCGTGGGGCATCCCGCGGGCATCGAGCCCGCGGGATGCCCGCGTGCGCGCTTCGGGGCGCGCATGCCCGCTCGGGCGTTCCGCCCTCGCTCTCGCTGCCCTTAGCGTCCGCCGGGGCCTCATGGCCCCGCCGCCCGCACGCTCCGCTCACGCCGGCGCCACGGGCGAAACGCGCCACTGGCGCCTTTCGCCGGCTGGCGCCTCTCGCGCGGGTCGCCGCACGCGCCGCGATTTCGCAATCGCTGCGCGCACGGCTCGGCCGCGCTCGCGGGGCGGCCTTCTTGGCGCTGGCATGGCGCCGCGAGGCCTGTGCAAGCGTTGGATTGGTGCGTACCGCACCAATCCGCTTGCCCCTGCGGGGACCCTCCGCGACGGCCCTCCGGGCCATCGCTGCGCGGGCGGGCTGCTTTGCCGCTTCGCGGCGAAGGCCCCGCCCTTGCCCGGCGCGCGCATCGGCCGAAAAAAGGAACGGGACGGCACCGGCGCCGTCCCGTTCCCTCGTCGCGTCCATCTGCGCGCCGTCACCCCGCGTGCTCGGCGTCGTAGGCGTCCTGGGCCGCCCGGTTGGCGGCGTCCAGGTCGGCCTGCGCCGTGGGGCCGATGCCGCCGGGGTACTGCATGCGGTACGCCTCGAGCTCGTTTCGGGTCTTTTCGAGCTCGAGGCGCGTGCGGTCGAGCTCGGACTCGTAGGCGGGCTCGTAGGAAACGACCGCCTCGCCGGTGAACACGGGCTCCATCTTCACGAAGCATGCGGCGGTGAGCGCGGAGAAGGCGAGCGCGACGACGATGCAGCCGCCCATGAACACGCGCGCCATCGCGGCTTGGCGCTTCCTCGCGAACGTGTCGTCGTACGCGCCCCGAAGGGAGGCGCAGGCGGCCCGCACCTCCTCGGCCGTCTCACGCGTGGCGGCAACGAGCTCGCCGGCGGCCGACTCGAGGTATTCATGCAAACCTGCGTCGTCTGCCGCCTTCCTGATGCCGGCCCTCAGCTGGTCGCGGAAGTAGCCGGCAGGATCGGCGCCCTCTCCTGCGAGTATCCTCGCACTCTCGGCCAGGCTCGCCGCGTCGGCCGCGATGGCTGCGCGCTCCTCGCCCGACGCCCGCGCCGCTTCGCCGAGCTTCGATGCGGCTTCCTGCAGCTCCGCTGTCGCCTGGCGCAAATCGTCGAGCGTGGCCTCCTTGCGTTCTGCGCGCGTCGCGTTCTCGCGCAGCTTTGCGTATCTGCCCTTGGTTCCATCGGCGTTTTCCATACGCTACCTCGACCTCCCGGCGTCGTGGTTGTGCTGTTGGCAATCGTGGTGCAGCGAATCCGAACTGCGGTGGCGGTCGTGCTCGTTGTGCATGAAGCCGCTGTCGTGGCCCCGGATCCTCTCCGCGAGCCGCTTCTCGGCCTCGCGGAGGTGCTTTTGGTAGGCGTTCCCGTTGACCGCGTGGCGGACGTCTTCGGTGGAGAGCCTCGCCGGGCGCATCGCCCGGTCGGTGAACGTGCGCTCCTGGCCACGGGCGTTTCTCACGGTGTAGGTGAGCCCCCGCTTCGTCTCGCGCACGCCGTAGCCCTTCGCCTTCAGCTCCTCCTTGTACTGCGAGAGCGTCGTCGCTCCCCTCATGGCCCGCGCGCAGTCGCGGAAAAGCTGCTGCTTGTAGCTGCGGCCCTGCTTGGCGGCCATGCGCTCGGCGTTGACCTCGCGGCTGCGAGCGCGCACGTTGGAATACGACACGGGCCCGTAGACCATCTGCTCCTCCTTCTCGCGCAGGTTCATGACGTGTTCGAGGCCGAAGCGGTCGTCGAGCTCGTCCTTCACCTGCCGGCGCCGCTCGAGCGCTTCGGGCGCGCCGCGGTCGTGGCGGCGCCCGGTGGAGAGGTCTGTGCGGCCGACGATCGCGTGCGCGCAGTAGCGGTCACCCTCGTCGTGCAGGCAGACGAACACCTCCTGGGCGGGGTAGACGCGCGTGTAGTACTCCCACGCGAACGCCATCGCCTCGCGCTCGCCGACGGGCCCGCCGTTCTGCGAGCACTCGTCGGGGAGGAAGGCGAGCTGCTCGTGGTAGGCGAGCGTGGGCTCGGTCCCCGCGCGCCCAGACACGTCGTGGCCGTAGGCGGCCATCGTGCGCCGCATCTCGTCGTGCCAACGTGCGGGGTCGATGTTCCACCCGGCCGTCATGACGGCCTTCTCGTTCTCGAGGTAGCCCGCGCAGGCGGCCAGGTGCCCCGCGGTCTTCACGGGCGTGCACGACACGGTCGTCATCGCAGTCCCCTCCCGCTCTCGAGCATGGCGTTGAGCGCGGCTCGCAGCTCGCGCACCTGCCCGTCGAGCTCCTCGATGGCGTCAACGATGGCGACGACGTCCTCCGCCTCGAAGCCGTACTCGTTCAGGCGCCGTGCCACTTGGTTGAGGTTTCCGGTGGCGTTGGCGAGCAGCCTGTTCGCCTCGCGCACGGGCTCGGCGTCGAATGCCGTCACCTTGAGCTCGCATCCGAGCGCCGATGCGATCATGAACCGGCTGCGCGAAAGCCCCGTCGTCCTCGCTTTCCGGTTTATGGCGGAAAGCTCGGACGGCGTTGCCCGCATGTGTATGCGCTTCGTAGCCTTCTCGGCCATCCGTTCCCCCTTCACTTCGGTGACGGCAAGTTACGCCAGTGACGGCAAATATCACAGTGGGTTTTGCCGTCACTGCCGCATTTGCCGTCACTTCGACAATGTCAGCGTCACCACGCGCTTCGAGTTCGTGGCGCGGAAGCGATAATCGACCCCGTGCTCGGAGAGGAAGTGGCGATGTTGCGAGAGCCACTTGCCGAGGACGGCTGCGTTGGGTGCGTCGAGGCGCGCCTCATCCAGCAGTTCCGAGCTGCTTCCCTCCCAATCCTTGCCGCGAATTTCCATGAAGCGCACGACCTCCACGATGCAGTTGGGCACGGATTGGGCCCGTATCTGCTCGTCGTCGAGGCTGTCGATGAGCACCCATCCCGCATCCTTGTGCTCGATGACCTTCGCGCAGTGCTCGACGTCGCGTCCGGTGGCGGTGAGCGTGAAGCGGCCCGAGCCGCGGCCCTGCTCCTTGAGCACGATCATCGTGTCGACGGCACCTGAGATGCCGGTCGTGCCGGAGATGTCGGTGAAGCTGTCATTGGGGTCCTCCATCTTGCGCAGGTGGTGCACGAGCAGCACGCACACGTCGGCTTCCTCCGCGAGCTTCTTGAACAGGCGCAGGTCCGAGTAGTCGGCCGAGTACGAGTAGTCTGTCGAGGCCTCGCGCACGACCTGCAGCGTGTCGATGATCACGAGCTTGGTGGCGGGGAACGCGGCGAGGTGGTCCCGTATCTGGCCGATCAGCCCCGTCTGCAGCGTGCCGGCGGCGACGACGAGGCGAAGCGAGTCGGCCGCCTCGTCGCTCAGGGCCCACAGACGCGTCTGCAGGCGGCGGCGGTTGTCCTCGAGGCAGAAGTAGACGACGTCGGCCCGAGACGTCTCCATGCCCAGGAACTCCTCGCCCATGGACACGGCGCGCCCGAGCTGCAGGCACATCCACGACTTGCCCTTCTTGGGGCGCGAGGCGAAGATGGCCACCACCCCGGTGTTGAGCAGCCCCTTCACGAGCCACGTGGCCTCGGGGAGCACCATCTCCATGAGCGTCTGTGCGCCCACCCACTCGAGGGTGGCGGCACCAGGTTCGCTAGGCTGATTTCTTCGCGTCATCGGCGTCGCCTCCCTGCGCCAGCCCGAGCGCGCGGTTGAGCGCGCTCTCGGCGATGACCCAGTTCGCGCCCAGCTTGATGAACGGCAGCGTGCCCGCACGCGCTATCTTCGCGGCCTTCGAGTACGAGCAGCGCATCACCTGCGCCGCCTCCTCCAGCGTCACCAGCTTGTCGGCCATCATGCACTCCTTTCGTATTTAGGGCTGCTAATTGCGTAACAAGATAGCATGATGGGCTCGGGCCGCCAGATGCGCGCCTTCCCCTTCATCGAATGAACATAACGATTAAAGATTTGCAAACAAGAATGTTCTTGTGCGATAATGGGCCAACGTTCACGCTAAGCGAAAGGAAGGCCCATGGGCATCGCCGTCGCATACGATCCCAGGCAGAAGCTTCACTATGTCGTCAGGTCGGTGCCCGCCGACCTGCTCGAGTGGGACCCGGGCGCGGACTGCACGCCGCAGCTGAACGCGCTGCTCGCAGCCAAGACGCCGACGGCGTTCCTGCGCGCGGTCGGCGGCATGCCGAGCCTGTATCCGGGCGGGCGCTTCTCCAGGACGACGCGCGCGGCCACGCGGAGGAGCGAGGTGAATTACGCGATCGTGCGTCTGGGCGAGTGCGACGAGGACCAGCTGCGCGCCGAGATGTGGATGGACTCGGCCACGCCGCTGCGCTCCGACACGGCCAAGATGAGCAAGTTCGCGGCCGACTTCGGCTACGAGGAGGTGCGCTTCGCCGAGCTGGTCGACGGCGCGCTCGAAGGTGGCGGCGCGGTCGTGGTCGAGCACCTGCAGGACTGGATGACCATGCGAAACTCGCTGACGCTGTGCGCCCGGCTGCTGGCGCAGCTGCAGGACGGCGGCGGGGTGGCGAGCCTCGAGGAAGCCGGGTTCTACCGCCGCGAGAACTCGCGCCTGAAGGACGGCTTCTACATCATCCCGTTCAAGTTCAACCCCTTCTTCGCGCGCGCGAGCGCCGACTGGGAGGAGAAGGACCCGCTGTACAACTCGCTCGTCACGCAGAGGAAGCTGGCGTCACGTTTCCGCTTCCTCGACGAGCCGCGCGGGGATTTCCCCGACCCCTCCGAGGACGACGTCTTCTTTGTTACGAGCCCCGTGGCCACGCAGGAGTACGCCGGCGTCTTCGCGTCGCGGCGCCTGGAGCCGGCGGACAAGACGCTGTACATGATGGTGAGGGACTCTGGAGACCACGCCGCGATGGCCTCGAAGGTCGTGCTCGCCATGACCGAGGCATTTCGCACGTTCGAGGACTGGGAGGACGGTATGCGCGGCAAGGAGGCCAAGCGCGGCACGGGCCGCCCCCTCGGCTGGGAATACGACGCAGCGGCCGCGCTCGCGGGAGTCGACGACGCGCGCATGGTCCCGCGATCGTTCGCGTCGGCGCTGTGGTACCGGCTACTGTACCACCACGCGCGCAGGTTCACCATCTGCGCCCATTGCAAGAACGCGGTGCTGTCGAGCGAGAAGGGCACGCGCCGCGAGTACTGCAGCGACACCTGCCGCGTGCAGGCGGCCGTCAAGGAGCGGAAGCGGGGCGGCGGCGATGCGGGTTAGGCGCAACAAGGGGCACTTCGTCGAGCGCAAGAGCGGCAGCTGCCAGGTGCGCTACCCGCTCGGATGGGACAACGCGAAGAAGCGCTACACCTACTACGCCGAGGATGCCGCCGACGCGGTGGAGGCCGCTGCCGCGCTGAAGGAGATCAACGACTTCGTCTACCACGGCGGCAAGCCCGCCGACATCGCGGCCTTCCGCGGGAAGTCCAAGATCGCCGAGGGTGACGTGCTCACCGTGGCCGAGTTCGCCGAGCGCTTCCACGCCGCCCGCGAGAAGGGCAGGCGCTTCACCCCGCGCACGCTGGAGAGCGACCACGACTGCCTGAACCGCGCGATGCCCTACATCGGCGCCATGCCGATCGAGCGCGTGACGAGCGGCGACATCGACGACATGCTGTGCGCCATGCAGGGCGACGGCGCCGACAACCTGAACGGCCGCGCGTACAGCGGCACCACGGCGCTCAAGACCTACGCGACGCTGAACAAGCTGTTCAAGTACGCGGTGAAGAAGGGCGTCATAGCCGTGAACCCGTGCGTCGACGCCGACGCGCCGAAGGCCGACACCGAGGAGAAGGAGGCGCTCTCGCTCGAGCAGATCCGCGAGCTGCACGCGCTCATCGAATCGGATGTGAACGCGCGCAACGTGGGCATCGCCATAGGCTTGGACGCCGGACTTCGTCTCAGCGAGATGCTCGCGCTCACGTGGAAGGATTACCGCAAGCACGAGATCTCCGTGTCGAAGAGCCTCGAAAAGGAGCGTCAGACGGCCAAGAAGACCAAGAACGACGACACGCGCGTCGTCCCCTGCGGGCTGTTCCTGGTGCGTGTCCTCGACAGGTGGAAGAAGCTGCAGAAGGCCTACTTCGCAGACAAGGGGCTGGAATGGAGCGAGGGCGCGCCCATCGTGAGCAGCCTGCGCGGCACGCACATCACGCAGCGCAACTACACGCGCTGGTTCGAGGGCGTGCGGGAGAAGTACCCGGTGCCCGACGACTGGGGCTTCCACGGGTTTCGGCACACGTACGTCACCATCATGAACCGCGACGCCATGATCGACGACCGCACCGTGCAGGAGCTATCCGGCCACAAGGACGAGCGCGCGTTCCGCAAGTACCGGCACACCTCGACCGAGTGGCAGCGCGAGGCCGCGCGCCGCTTCGACGCGCTGACTGCGCCCGACACGGAGGGCAGCAGCCTGTGCGGCTCGTGCTCGCTCTGGGCGCCGTCGCCTTCCAACCCCGCCGTCGGCGCCTGCTGGGCGAAAGAGGAAGATGGCCTTCTGATACGCCTCGCCGACGCCGAGTGCGACACCGAGCTCTACGAAAAGGGCACCTCCCTGCGTCAGAGCCTGCTGGGGTACAGCGCGTAGGCGCAACATCGGTGTTCTTTACCGAACCGTAGCCATGGGCAAGCGCCCGCTGTGGTATGATTCGTTGCGAAAGCCTCCCCTGCGGGGGAAAGGAAGTGAAGGCCGGACAACCCGTGTTATGATGGGACCCGGCCTTCGCGCTGCCTAGAGTTTGATGTTTAGGACCTCGACGCTTTCCATCACCTTAGCCCATGTCTTCGCCCAGCGATGCGCTCTGTCGAGCGCTCGCAGGTTTTCGCCGTATGCGCCGAGCACTTGGTCTGGCAACCACAGTCTAGCGTCGTTTTCTCCCCTGACATGTTCAACGTCGATGGCTTTCACTGCATTAGCCCGACGGGCGTACATAAGGCAATCTCTGTCGCGTTTGTCCAGGGCATTTTGTCTGCTCTCGAGAAAGAGCGTGGACACGCCCATTTCTTCGAGCTTGATGAGCATCGACACGAGACACTTGCGCCGTGCCCGCTCTTGCTTGATGCCTTTAAGCGGGCTTGCCACCACGATTGTGGTTTGGTGTCCGACTGTCGAGATAGCTTCTATGGAATTTGCCTTCTGCTTATCCGTCATGTTTCGCCAATGCAGCTTCGCAGCTCCGGCGGGCTTTACGGACTCGAGGGTTTCGATGGCTGCCCGCGCATCTCCTTCGAAAACGGATGCGGCGAGTAAGTACAACGGGGGGTCGGCAGAGGACAAGATGCTCTCATCGCCCCATGCAGTCAGCTTCGTTTCCTGATTCTCTGCCAAGTTCCACCGCTTCCCATCAATCTTATTTCAAGGGATTGTACATCAGGTTTACGGACGTCTAGAAGGCTACGGTTTCGATAGGGCATCGGCATCACAGAAGCCCTGTATCCGAGTATCCAGCTTGAACGGAATTTGAACGGAATTCTGCCCGTGAACGGAATTTGAACGGAAAACGTTGCACAATGGTGCACACTGGAAATGTCGGTTGACCTGTATGAATGCGGAATGATGCGGATTAACGGGGACGCGTCGCGGCCTGTCACGTCGGAGGTCGCGAGTTCAAGTCTCGTACATCCCGCCACGAAACTCCTGGTCAGTCCATTATGTGGCTGGCCTTTTTGTATCTCCGAGGCCGGGAATCGCGGTTTATAGGCAAGAACGTGTTGCCGTTTTTGGATGAACCCGCAGTTCAGACCCTTTAAAACATGTCCTAGAATT
>SUUE01000034.1 GCA_015062685.1 Coriobacteriaceae bacterium | reverse complement strand
CCTCGCCGAAAGTACTGCAGGGTCAGCCTGCGGGAGGATAGGTCGCCGCACTCGCGAGGGGCGCTTTTGCATTCTCAGGTAAGTCTGGGCCCCTGGCCCGACGGACTGCGCTCGACGCGCCCGACCTGCCCATATCCGGCTTCGGGCTCCGCTCTACGCGTCGTCGCTTCGAGCTAACTTTTCCGCCAAGAGCGGGCGGAAAAGTGGATCTCTCAGCTCCTTTGGCTTACCTCGCTTCGCCCGAAGCCGGATACGGGCAGGGCTGCAAACCTTAAATGGAAGCAATCCAACCGAGAAATGACTTTGACGCCCGTATCGAGTTTGTAAATGCCCCCATCTGGGGGCTTTTCTTTTGCCCTTCATTAGGATGGAAAGCGTGTTGAGGTTCGGTTCGGTATGCGGGTGTGGCGTAAAATGAACGGGTTATAGTAACCGACTTAGGAACGGTGAATGGGACTACAGTTTTCACGTCGCACGGCGCTGCTGATGATATGGGATATCGCGGCGACGTTCTTGGCGTACTTCCTGGCCGCGCTGCTGACGGGGTTGCTCGCCGAGATAACGATGATCGACTTCCAGCCGCATGAGATCTACTTCATGGTCGGCGTGGCTGTCGTCATCTACCTTCTGTTCTTCATCATATTCAGGCTCTACAACAGCTTATGGGAATACGCTTCGCTCGACGACGCGTTCAGGATAATCCTTGCCGTGGGCTTGGGCACCCTCGTTACGGCAGTCGTGCTCTGGATGCTCGAGCATTGGATTCCCATCCGCATCTATTTCGTGCAGATGTTCCTGATGATCTTCTTCACCGGCGGGTCGCGCATCTTGTTCAGGGTGCGGCGCAACCGCATTCGCGAGCATCAGGCGCGCCCGACGGTAAAGCGTCCGCGCACGCTCGTCGTGGGCGCCGGCGAGACCGGGTCGCTCGCCATAGACCGCATGTCTTCCAAGGACCCGAACATGCCGGGCGAACCCATCGTGGCCGTAGACGACAACCCCGCGAAGAAGGGCAAGCGCATCCACGGCGTGCGCGTTCTCGGCTCGAGCGAGGACATAGAAGACCTCGTGAAGCGCTTCGATATCGAGCAGATCGTCGTGGCCATTCCCTCGGCGACCATAGAGCAGCGTAAGAAGATCTACAGCATCTGCGTGCAGACCGATTGCCAGCTGCGCACGCTCCCCAACGTCCGCGAGCTGAGGATCGACGAGATCAACGACGTGCAGCTGCGCGAGGTGGACGTCGCGGACCTGTTGGGCCGCGAGGAGGTCGTGCTCAACACGCGCATCGTGTGCGGCTACATCTCGGGCAAGACGGTGCTCGTGACGGGCGGCGGCGGTTCGATCGGCTCGGAGCTCTGCCGCCAGATGTGCGCGGTGGCCCCCAAGCGAATCGTCATCTTCGACATGTACGAGAATGACGCGTACCTGCTGCGGAACGAACTGCAGCGAGAATACGACGACATCGATTTCCAGGTGGAGATCGGCAACATATGCGACATCGACCGTCTGGGCGACGTGTTCAAGAAGTACCGGCCCTCGGCGGTGTTCCATGCGGCCGCGCACAAGCACGTGCCCCTCATGGAGATGTGCCCGCGCGAAGCCATCCAGAACAACGTGTTCGGCACGCTCAACACCGTGACGCTGGCGAACGAGTTCGGCGTGGAGCGCTTCATCTTCATCTCAACCGACAAGGCCGTGAACCCGACGTCCGTCATGGGCGCGACGAAGCGCATGGGCGAGATGATCATCCAGCATTACGCGCAGACGTCGAAGACCGTCTTCGCGGCCGTGAGGTTCGGCAACGTGCTCGGTTCGAACGGCTCGGTCATCCCCATCTTCAAGCGCCAGATCGCCGAGGGAGGCCCCGTCACGGTCACGCACCCTGACATCGAGCGCTTCTTCATGACCATCCCCGAGGCGTCGAGGCTCGTCATCCAGGCGGGCGGCATGGCGAAGGGCGGGGAAGTGTTCATCCTCGACATGGGCGACCCCGTGAAGATCGTCGATCTGGCCAAGAGCCTCATCACGCTCTCCGGCTTGCGCGTGGGCGAGGACATCGCCATCGAGTTCACCGGCCTGAGGCCTGGCGAGAAGATGTATGAGGAACTTCTCATGGACGAGGAGAACACCCTCACGACCAAGATGCGCGGAATCATGATTTCGACGGGCATGAGCGTCGGCTTCGAGGAAGTGGAGCCGAAGATCACTGCCCTGCATGAAGCGCTCGACAAGAGCGACGAAGAGGCTTTGGAGGTGCTGCGCGAGGCAGTGCCCACGTATACGGTTACCAAGAACGAAGCGTAGGAAGGACCGAAGATGGCGAAGTACGATTACCTCATAGTTGGCGCGGGCCTCACGGGCGCCGTGTTCGCGCACGAGGCGAAGGCGGTCGGGAAGACCTGCCTGGTGATTGACCGTCGCGACCACATCGCTGGCAACGTGTACACGGAGGAGATCGAGGGTATCCAGGTGCACAAGTACGGCGCGCACATCTTCCATACCTCAATGCGCAACGTGTGGGACTACGTGAACCAGTTCGCGGAGTTCAACAACTACGTGAACAGCCCCATCGCTTACTACAAGGGCGAGACGTACAACATGCCCTTCAACATGAACACCTTCGCCAAGATGTGGGGCGTCGTCACGCCCGCCGAGGCCAAGGCGAAGATCGCCGAGCAGATCGCCGCGGAGAACATCGGCGAGCCGCAGAACCTCGAGGAACAGGCGCTCTCCCTCGTGGGCCGCGACATTTTCGAGAAGCTCGTGAAGGGCTACACCGAGAAGCAGTGGGGCCGCGATTGCAAAGACCTGCCGGCGAGCATCATCAAGCGCCTGCCGTGCCGCTTCACCTATGACAACAACTACTTCAACGACCGTTTCCAGGGCATCCCCATCGGCGGTTACACGAAGATGGTCGAGCGCATGCTCGAGGGCGTGGAAGTGCGCACGGGCGTGGAGTACGCCGACCTCATCGCCGAGGACCCGGACATTGCCGAGCGCACCATCTACTGCGGGCCGATCGATGCGTTCTACGATTTCAAGTTGGGCAACCTCGAGTACCGCAGCCTTCGCTTCGAGAGCGAGACGCTCGACGAGGAGAACCACCAGGGCGTGGCCGTGGTGAACTACAACGAGCGCGAGGTGCCGTACACGCGCATCATCGAGCACAAGCACTTCGAGTTCGGCACGCAGCCCAAGACCGTCATCACGCGCGAGTACCCGGCGGACTGGAAGCCGGGCGACGAGCCGTACTACCCCATCAACGACGAGAAGAACACCAAGCTCTACGCGCAGTACCGCGACCTCGCGGAGCAGGAGGGCTCGGTCGTGTTCGCAGGCCGTTTGGGCGGCTACAAGTACTACGACATGGACAAGGCGATTGCGGCGGCGTTCGACTTGGTCGAAGCCGAGCTGGGAGTGATTTTCTAACATGAAGGGCATCATCCTCGCGGGCGGGTCCGGCACGCGCCTGTACCCGCTTACCACCGTCACGTCCAAGCAGCTCCTGCCGGTGTACGACAAGCCGATGATCTACTACCCGCTGAGCGTGCTCATGATGGCGGGCATCCGCGACATCCTGGTGATCTCGACGCCGAACGACCTGCCGAACTTCGAGCGGCTGCTCGGAGACGGCTCGCAGTTCGGCGTGTCGCTGTCGTACGCCGAGCAGCCCTCGCCCGACGGGCTGGCCCAGGCGTTCATCATCGGCGAGGAGTTCATTGCCGGCGAGCCGTGCGCGCTCGTGCTCGGAGACAACATCTTCTTCGGCAACGGCATCAAGCGGCACCTGCGCCGCGCTGTGGCCGATGCGGAGGAGCGCGGCGGCGCCACGGTGTTCGGCTACCACGTGGACGACCCCGAGCGCTTCGGCGTGGTGGAGTTCGACGAGGAGTTCAACGTCATCTCAATCGAGGAGAAGCCGAAGGAGCCCAAGAGCAACTATGCGGTGACGGGGCTCTACTTCTACGATTCGCGCGTGTGCGAGTTCGCCAAGCAGGTGAAGCCGTCCGCGCGCGGCGAGCTCGAGATCACGACGCTCAACCAGATGTACCTGGACGACCGCTCGCTCAACGTGGTGACGCTCGGCCGCGGTTTCGCGTGGCTCGACACCGGCACCATGGAGAGCCTGTTCGAGGCGTCCGAGTTCGTGCGCGTGGTCGAGCGCAGCCAGGGCATGCCGGTAAGCGTGCTCGAGGAGATCGCCTACGAGAACGGCTGGATCGGCCGCGAGGAGCTGCTCGCGGCGGCCGAGCGCTTCGGCAAGAGCGAGTACGGCGCGCACCTGCGCAAGGTGGCCGAGGGCAAGATCGCTCCTCGCAAGGAGCGTGGGTAGGGATGAGGATTCTGATTACCGGGTCGCGTGGTCAACTGGGAAATGAGTTGAGGCGCTGTTTGGAAGGCGGTCGTTCGGAAATCGCTGTCATTCCCTCGTGCTACGAGGAGGCTGTTGTTGACTACGTCGATTACAGCTTGCTTGACATCTCGGACGCAGCTGCCGTTGACGCATGGTTCGCCGAGCACGGCCCTTACGACCTCGTGGTCAACTGCGCTGCAGTGACGAACGTCGACGGCTGCGAGTCGGACGAGGAGGGCGCCTACCGCGTGAACGCGCTGGGTGCGGAGAACATGGCGAAGGCTGCTCGGGCGTGCGGGGCCAAGATCGTGCACGTGTCCACCGACTACGTCTTCCCCGGAACCGATCCCGAACCGCGCTGCGAAGATGACCCGACGGGGCCGATCTCGGCCTATGGGCGAACCAAGCTCGCCGGCGAGCAGCTGGTGCAGGCGGCATGCCCGTGCTCGTTCATCGTTCGCACTGCGTGGCTCTACGGTTACGTGGGGCGCAACTTCGTCAAGACGATGATGAGGCTGGCGCGCGAGCATGGCGCCATCTCGGTCGTGGGCGACCAGTACGGCAACCCCACGAGCGCGAACGACCTGGCCCACGAGATACTCGCGATCGCCGCGACCGAGAACTATGGCGTGTACCATTGCACCAACGAGGGCACGTGCAGCTGGTTCGATTTCGCGAGCGCCGTCGTGGACGGCGCGGGGATTCTCTGCGAGAAGGAGAGCCTGACCTCCGCGGAGTACAAGGCTCGCTTCCCGCAGTCGGCGGACCGCCCCGCGTATTCGTCCCTGCGCAACAAGCGCCTGGAAGACACCATCGGCAACGACATGCGCCCCTGGCGCGATGCGTTGGCGACGTATCTGGACAACCTTGACGAACTGGGAGACTAACATGGCTGATTTCGAGCCCCGACGCATTATCGTGACCGGTGGCGCCGGCTTCATTGGCAGCAACTTCGTGCATTGGGTGGTGGACAACCAGCCGAACGTGCACGTGACCGTGCTGGACAAGTTGACGTATGCCGGCAACTTGGACAATCTGAGCGGCATCCCCGAGGACCGCATGACGTTCGTTAAGGGCGATATCTGCGATGCCGAGCTGGTGGACGCGCTGTTCGCCGATACCGACGCGGTGGTGCATTTCGCCGCAGAGTCGCATAACGACAATTCCATCGCCGACCCCGAGCCCTTCGTACGAACGAACGTCGAGGGCACGTTCACGCTGCTCGAGGCGGCGCGCAAGCATGGGGTGCGCTTCCATCATATCTCGACCGATGAGGTGTACGGCGACCTTGCGCTCGACGATCCCGCGCGCTTCACCGAAGAGACGCCCTACCATCCGTCGAGCCCGTATTCCTCCACGAAGGCGTCGAGCGACCTGCTCGTGCGCGCGTGGTTCCGCACGTACGGTGTGGCGGCCACCATCTCGAACTGCTCGAACAACTACGGCCCGCGCCAGCATATCGAGAAATTCATCCCGCGCCAGATCACGAACATTCTCTCAGGCATTCGCCCGAAGCTCTACGGCGACGGACTGAACGTGCGCGACTGGATCCACACCGAAGACCACAGCTCAGCCGTGTGGGCCATCCTCACGAAGGGGCGCATGGGCGAGACGTACCTGATCGGCGCCGACGGCGAGCGCAACAACATAGACGTGCTCCGTGCCATCTTGGAGGAAATGGGGCAGGGCCCCGACGATTTCGACTGGGTGCGCGACAGGCCCGGCCATGACCGCCGTTACGCCATCGATTCCACGAAATTGCGTCGCGAGCTGGGCTGGATGCCGGCGCACACCGATTTCGCGGAGGGCCTGCGTCAGACGATCGCTTGGTATCGTGCCAATCCGCAGTGGTGGCAGGGCGTCAAGGAGGCCACTGAGGCTAAGTACGCCGCACACGGTCAGTAAAGGAGTAGATATGACACAGGGAGTTACGTCGGGAAACTTTACGTTTACCCCCACGGGAATAGAAGGCCTCACCGTTGTCGATGTCAAGTTATATGGTGATGAACGCGGTTACTTTATGGAGACCTACAAGAAGCCCGACTTCGAAGCGGGCGGCATCATGTGCGATTTCGTGCAGGACAACCAATCTTCGTCCGCCAAGGGCGTGCTGCGCGGCCTGCACTTCCAAATCGAGCACCCGCAGGCCAAGCTCGTGCGCGTCATCAGGGGCGAGGTGTTCGATGTTGCGGTGGACCTGCGCCCGGGCAGTCCCACGTACGGCAAATGGGCGGGCGAGGTGCTCTCGGCCGCCAATCATCGTCAGTTCTTCATCCCGCGGGGGTTCGCTCACGGGTTCCTGGTGCTGTCGGATGGTGCCGAGTTCTGCTACAAGTGCGATGACGTCTACCGTCCCGGCGACGAGGGCGGCATCATGTGGAACGATCCCGCAATTGCCATCGATTGGCCGGCGCTCAACGGTGATGATGCATTCGACCCCGCGAAGATCATCTTGAGCGAAAAGGATAAGAAGCACCCGCCCTTCAAATCTCTGTAGGCCATAACCTTTCGTATAAAATGTACCTCGCTTTGTAGTTTTTTGAACACAGCGAGGGTGCCCATGCTGAAAAAGAACCAGTTTCTCGTGCTCGCCGACGCGATGAGCTATGGGCCGTGCGCCCAGCGCGACGTTGCGGGCCGGGTCGGCAAATCCCTCGGGACCGTGAACACGGCAACGCGCCAGCTGAAGGAGCTAGGTGCGCTGGACGACGAAGGCTCCGTGACCGAAAAGGGCGCCGATCTGCTGGCCCCGTACAAGGTCGATAACGCGATCGTCATGGCCGCCGGGCTCTCCTCGCGTTTCGCGCCCATATCCTACGAGCAGCCAAAAGGCCTCATGCGCGTGCGCGGCGAGGTGCTCATCGAGCGCCAGATTCGCCAGCTCCTCGAAGCGGGGATAAGCGACATCACCGTGGTCGTGGGCTACATGAAGGAGCAGTTCTTCTACCTGGAGGACCTGCTGGGCGTGAAGATACGCGTCAACGAAGAGTATTCGGTTCGGAACAACAATTCCACGCTCATGCTCGTGCGGGAGCAGCTGGGCAACACCTACATCTGCTCCTCCGACGACTACTTCACGGAAAACGTTTTCGAACCGTACGTGTACCAGGCATATTATTCCGGCGTGTTCTACCCGGAAAACACCGATGAATACGTCATGGTGACGGGGCCGGGCAAGCAGATCGTGCGTGTCGATCGCAAGGGCGGCGCAGGAGTGTACGGCATGCTCGGCCATGCATACTTCGACCGCGCGTATTCGCGGGAGTTTCGCAGGATTCTCGAGGAGGAATACGACAGGCCGGAAACGGCGCCGAAGCTCTGGGAGGACATATTCGCGGAGCACGTCGACGAGCTTCCCATGGTCATGCGCGCCTACGACGCCCAGGTGGTCCACGAGTTCGATTCGCTCGACGAGCTGGCGTCCTTCGACCCCGAGTTCATCAACAACGTGGATTCGTCCATTCTCGACAACATCTGCAAGACGCTCGGCGTGCAACGCTCCGATGTGAGCGGCGTCGAGCCCATCAACCAGGGCTTGACCAACTTGTCGTTTAAGTTCGATGCAGATGGCTCTTCATACGTCTACCGTCACCCCGGGGCCGGCACCGACGCCATCATCAATCGCGAAGCAGAAACGTTCTCGCAGGGCGTGGCGCGCGACCTTGGGCTGGACGACACTTTCATCTTCGAGGACCCCGCTGAGGGCTGGAAGATATCGCATTTCGTGGAAGACGCCGAAGAGATGGATTATCACGACCCCGCCCAGGTGGCCGAGGCGCTGCGCATGGCGCGCACGCTCCATGCGAGCGGGCAGGCGTCGGGCTGGCGCTTCGACGTGTACGAGAAGACCAAGGAGATCCTTGCC
The DNA here is from genome assembly GCA_015062685.1 of Coriobacteriaceae bacterium. GTDB lineage: Bacteria > Actinomycetota > Coriobacteriia > Coriobacteriales > Eggerthellaceae > UBA9715. Next base: position 3,907 of record SUUE01000034.1, on the reverse strand, counting down.
CTGCTCGACGAGAGGCATCGTGCGTCGTTCCACGACTTCAAGCCGCTGTTGGAGCTGATTGACGGTCTGGCTGGTTACGTTGCAGGCGATGGCACGCCCGAATGCCTGTGCCATAACGATTTCTACAGTCCCAACCTGCTCGTTGCCAAGGGCAAGATGTATCTCATCGACTGGGAGTATTCGGGAATGTCGGATTACGCGAGTGATCTTGGGACGTTCATCTGCTGCAGTGACTATACGTTCGACGAGGCGCTCGGCGTGCTCGCCGAGTACTTTCAACGCGAGCCCACGCCGGCCGAACGCGCGCACTGCCTGGCGTTCATCGCGCTATCGAGCTACTACTGGTTCGTTTGGGCCCTGTACAAGGACGCATGCGGTTCGCCCGTGGGCGAGTGGTTGTACCTCTGGTATAAGAACGCCAAGCTCTTCGGCAGGGAAGCCCGTAAGGCGATTGATTCCCTGTAGGGGCGCACTCCGTGCGCCCGCTGCGCCTGACACCCCGTAGGGGCGCACTCCGTGCGCCCACCTGCCCTTCTATGCTAGTATTGCGTAGCGCCATCATGTCATGGCAATACTGCAGGCGATAAGGGACAATACATCTTCGTGGACATTTCAGTAGTCATACCCGTATATGGATGCAAGGCGGCGTTGCCGGAGTTGCATCGCCGGCTCGTCGAAACCATGGAAGGCATGGGCAAGTCGTTCGAGATCATCCTTGTGGACGATGCCTGCCCCCAGAATTCCTGGGAGGAAATCGAGAGGATCTGCGCCAAGGACGTGCGCGTCCACGGCGTGCGGTTGTCGCGCAACTTCGGTCAGATAGCCGCCATAACCGCCGGGCTCGATACGTCCCACGGCGATTGGGTGGTCGTGATGGACTGTGACCTGCAGGACAGGCCCGAGTCGATCAGCGAGCTGTATGCCAAGGCCCAGGAGGGCTACGACGTCGTCTTCGCACAGCGCCAGAACCGCAAGGACTCGGGAATCACGATGTTCTTCTCCAAGGCGTTTTACCGGGTGTACGACTATTTCACCGATGGGAACTACGACAACACCATATCGAATTTCAGTATTTCCCGACGCATCGTCATCGACAACTACTGCAAGATGCGCGAGCATAACAGGGCGTACACGATATTTATCAAGTGGCTGGGCTTCAAGCAGACGTCCATCCCGCTCGAGGCGGACGAGCGCTTCGAGGGCGAGTCATCGTACAATTTCAAGAAGAAGCTCAACTTGGCCGTGAGCATCATCACGGCTCAGTCGGAGAAGCCGCTGAGGTTCGCCGTCAAGGCGGGGCTTCTCATCGCACTTTTGGCGTTCATCTTTCTGATCTATTTGCTCATCAGCCATTTCGTCCGTTCTGATATCGCGGTGGGCTGGACGAGCACCGTGGGCGCCGTATTCCTCATGGGCGGCTTGCTCCTCGCGGCCGTTGGCGTGACGGGTATCTACATCGGGAACATCTTCAACGAGACCAAGAACCGTCCGCTATACGTGGTTGCGGAGCACCTGAACGACGAGGAGGATGCCAGCTAATGGTCATCGTAATCGGCGCCACCGGCTTTATCGGCATGTACACGGTCGAGGAGTTGCTGGAGGCGGGCAAGGACGTCGTGGCAACGGGCCGCAACGAAAAGCTCGGTGCTCAACTCGAGGGCATGGGCGCCAAGTTCATGAAGCTCGATATCACCAACCCAGGCGACTTCGATCAATTGCCAGCTGTCGGGGTGGAGGGGGTCATCCTCTTGGCCGGGTTGCTTCCGGCCAATGCGAAGGCTGACTTGGACAACGTGGAGAATGCGGCCGACTACTTCGAGGTTAACGTCGTCGGCACGATCAACGTGCTCGAATGGTGCCGCAAGCACGGCGTTCGCAAGCTCATTGCCAACTGCAGCTATTCGGACGTCTCCGGCGCATGGGGCACGGGCCGCGTAATAACCGAGGAAGAGCCGCGGAGTTTCAAGTTCACTGGCGACCATGCCGTGTACGTCATTAGCAAGAACGCAGCGAACGACGTCATGGAGTACTACAACCAGCAGCACGGCATGCAGTGCTCGTGGTTCCGGTTCTCGCCTGTGTACGGCGTAGGGCCTCACGGCACGATCCTCATGAACGGCAAGCCGTACAAGTCGGGCATCCAGACGTTCATAGAGAAGGCTCAGGCGGGCGAGGACATCGAGATCTGGGGCAACCCGCACATCTCGCGCGACATCATCTACGTTAAGGATGTGGCGAGGGCGTACCGGCTGGCTCTCGAGAGCGATGGCGCCCGAGGGCTCTACAACATGACGAGCGGCGTTGGCCTCGATCTGGAGCAGCAGGTTCGCGCGGTTATCGATGTCTTCGGCGAAGGGAAGGGCTCGCAGATCGTGTACCGCCCCGACAAGCCGAACAACACGCCGTCCTACCTCTACTCCATGGAGAAGGCCAAGAACGATTTCGGGTTCGTGCCTGAATACACCAACTACCACGACATGATGGTCGACTACAAGGCGGAGCTCGAGAGCGGCCGCTGGAACGCGCTCGTCTCGTCTCGAGAGGGCCGGGCGTAGGTTCCAGATGGGCGGCAGGATCAAGACAATCTTCGCACTCCATCTGCTCTTGATGGTCTATTCGTGCAGCGGCATCTTGAGCAAGACCGCGGCCGGGGTGGAGTTCCTGAGCCCTGAGTTCTGCCTCCTCTATGCGGGGATTATCGCGCTCCTCGGCCTGTATGCGATCGGGTGGCAGCAGATTCTCGCGCGCCTGCCCCTCACCACGGCGTTTTCCAACAAGGCCGTCACGATCGTGTGGGGCATCGTGTGGGGGTGCGTGTTCTTCTCCGAGCCCATAACGCTCGGTAAGCTGGCGGGAGCAGTGCTCATCATCTGCGGCGTGGTGCTCTTCACGAAAGCCGATGTCGAGCTTGCGCAGAAGGAGGCCGAGGCCCATGAATGAGCCAATCGTCCTCTATTCGGGCCTCTTGCTGCTGGGTACGTTCATCTCCGCGGTCTCCCAAGTCATCTTGAAGAAGGCGGCGCAGAAGGAGTATCCCTCCAAGATCGCAGAATACCTGAACTTCCCCGTGATATTCGCATACACGCTGTTCGTGCTTACGACGTTCATGTGCATCTTCGCCTACAAGGTGGTTCCGCTGTCGTTCGGGCCCGTCCTCGAATCGACGAGCTACCTGTACGTCACCGCGTTCGGGGTGCTGTTCTTCAAGGAGAAGCTCACCGCGAAGAAGGTGGCTGCGCTCGCGCTCATCCTCATCGGCATCGCAGTGTACGCCACGGGGCTGTAGCGCTTAACGTCCCTCACGCTTGGTGCGAGCGGTCAGGAATCCTTTCAGGGTGTCGGCGAACATGCCGGGGCCGGTGTTCACGAGATTGTAGAACCCCTCGTTCACGACGTGCATCTTGTAGTCTTTGGAAAGCAGATCGTCAGGAAGGCTCACGCCCTTGATTTCTGCGTAGAGCTGCTTCGAGCCGGGCGACACGTGCGCTTCCGAGAACACGATCTTGTCGTCGAGGCGGGCGAACACGCTTTTAAGCGCTTCGCGGATCTCCGGCTCATCTGCGCTGTGCTGCTCGAGGATGCCGCCGATGTAGGTGAAGGCGCGCCGCGCATGGGCGCGGAGGATGTTCTCGTCGGTCACGTTCAGGCGCTCGTATACGTCCATCATGTCGTGCCAGCGATCGATCGCGATGCGCCAGCCGTTTCGGTGGAAGGCTTCGGCCTTCTCGGCTGTTTCCTCGCGGTAGTGGTAATACGGCTTGTCCAGGTAGACGATCGCGTCTGCCTGGCAGAGCGTTTCGGCGAGGAACGGATTGTCCGCCCATCCCGCGCCGGGGATCTCGTGGAACCTGATGCCCTTGCTCTCGAGGAAGCTGCGCTTGTAGAGCGCCGACCAGATGCTCGGGTG
>SUUE01000001.1:344720-350252 GCA_015062685.1 Coriobacteriaceae bacterium | reverse complement strand
GGCGCGGCGGGAGCGAGGACTGTTTGAGCGAGCGCAGCGAGCGAGTTCCGCAGCTGCCGCGCCGGAGCGACCGAGCGATTAGCCCATGAGTGCCCGCTAGGCGCCCTCCGCCGGGCCGCATGCCAGCCCAACGCTCCCTCGTTCGTTAATCAAGCAGCTGCATACCATGAATATTGAGAGATTATTCCCCAGTGAACAGGCCTAGGCTGATACAATCTTGCACGTATATGTGTTCGAGCCTATGAAAAGGAGAACAAACGTGTCAGGACTCTACACTCCGGAATACAAGCCTACGGGCGCAGAGGTCGCAGTTCTCACCACGTCGCAGGGCACCATCCGCGTGCAGCTGCACGGCGAGGACGCCCCCATCCACGTGGGCAACTTCGTTGAGCTGGCTCAGAAGGGCTACTACGACGGCCTGAAGTTCCACCGTTACGTGCCCGGCTTCGTCATTCAGGGCGGCTGCCCCAATACGCGCGACATGACGCCCGAGCAGGTTGCTCGCGGCGAGCGTGGTCCCGAGGGCCAGCCCGGTACGGGTGGTCCCGGCTACTGCATCAAGGGCGAGTGGCGCACGAACCCGCACAACGAGCATAACGACGGCACGCTGGCTATGGCCCGCTCGTCCATGCCCGACTCCGCTGGTTCTCAGTTCTACTTCTGCCTGGGCCCGCAGCCGTTCCTCGACTCCGACTACACGGTGTTCGGCGATACCCTCGAGGGCCTCGACGTCATCGCCAAGCTGCGCGCCGGCGATGTGATCGAGAAGATCGAGATCGAGAACGCTGCCAACTAGCATTCGGGACGGGCGTCGAGCCCGCTTCATCGTAAGAAGGTTCTCATGAACAACGAATTATTCCAGCAAGCAAAAGTTGCATCGATCGCACTTGATTACAACAGGGCCTTCGACCTGTACTCGCGCTGCCTGCAGGATGCGGAATTCCCGCCCGAGCCGGGCGAGGTGGGGCTCATCTACCACCAGATGGGCAACTGCCTGACCAAGCTCAAGAGCTACTACGAGGCCATCGAGGCATACAACAGGGCGACGGCTGATTCCGCCTACGATGCCGTGGGCACGGTCAATTGCAACATGGGCATGGCCTATGCGGCGCTGCGCGATTGGGTGAACGCGGTCAAGCACTTCGAGATCGCGGTGTCGGACCGTGACTACCCGACGCCCTACAAAGCCTACACGGGCATGGGCAACGCGCTCATGAAGCAGGGCAAGTCCGCCGAGGCCGGCGTTGCCTTCCGCGAGGCCGCGCTCGACGAGACCAACCCGGACCCCACGAAGGCGCTGCTCAACCTGGGCGTATGCTTCATGGCGCTCAACCGACCGGGCGACGCCGTGGCTTCGTACGAGAGCGCGCTCCAGTTCGACATGAGCAACGATACGCGCAACAAGATGTACGCCAGCCTGGGCCAGGCCTACGTGGCCAGCGGCCAGATGGAGAAGGCCGTCGACGCCTTCGAGCGCGCCATTGCCGATAAGACCTACTTCCTGTCCGACTCCGCCAGCGTCGACTACCAGCGCGCCGTCGCAGCTGTCGCGCAGGGCACTGCCGACAGCACGCAGGCCATGTCCGCGCTGTCCGACACGTCGGGCCTGGACGTCATCGCCGACGAGCCCGCTGTGGCCCCTGCCGAGCAGGATATCTACGTCGTGGACGAGCAGGCGGTCTCCGAGGACTACTACTTCGCCGATGCGTACGCCAAGCAGGGCGACTACGCGCAGAGCAACGAGGACCGCTTCTTCAACTCCACCGACGAGGAGCTGGAGCAATGGTCCAAGGGCGTCGTGAAGATGGAACGCAGGCACCGCAGCGTCGGCCTGAAGGTGGTCGTGTTCGTGATCGTGCTGCTCCTGGCTCTTGCGGGCGCTGCGCTCGCCCTCTACATGAACGGCTTCGGCTTCCCGTCCCAGGAGACGGTGACCCAGGACCTGTTCAAGAACCCCACGTCCGCCAGTGTCTACGTTGACGGCACCAGCAAGGAGAAGATGCAGGAGGTGGCCACCATCATTCCCGATGGCACCAGCATCAACATTGACGGCGTCAACAAGTCGATGGACTCCTCCGTCGTGTACGTGACGGGCAAGACGCCCCAGGGCGGCGAGATCACCTATGAGGTGTCCATGCTGCGCGACATGATCGGCTGGAAAGTCCTGGACGTGAAGTGGTACCATCCCAGCGTTGAAAGCGCCTAAAGGCGTTAAAGAAGAAAGGAAAGAAATGGCAATCCAGAAGACTTACACGATGATCAAGCCCGACGGTGTGCGCAACGGCCACATCGGCGAAATCGTCAACCGCTTCGAGCGCGCCGGCCTCACGGTCGAGCAGATGCGCCTCGAGATGGTCACCCCCGAGCAGGCCAAGGCCAACTACGCCGAGCACGAGGGCAAGCCGTTCTACGAGGGCCTCATCGCCTACGTCACCTCCGGCCCTGTCGTCAAGATGGTCGTTTCCGGCGAGGGCGCCGTGGCCAAGGTCCGCACGCTCATGGGCGCGACCAACCCCGCCGATGCTGCCCCCGGCACGATCCGCGGCGACTTCGGTCTGACCATGGACGAGAACGTCATCCACGGTTCCGACTCCCCCGAGTCCGCCGAGCGCGAGATCGGCATCTTCTTCGCGTAATCTTGTTGCGCCTGCCTGATGGCGGGCGCAAGTGCTTGACGCTGCGGCCGCCTGTGGCGTTCGACCTTGCCATTCAAGCCTGCGCACATGGCCATGAGGCCTATGCGCTTGGCTTTCAAGGCAATCTCGGGCACCACAGGCGGCTTTGCTGTCTTCTGCGCCCACATCGACTCTTTACAATAGAGCGGCTGGCCGAAAGGGCTGGCCGCTTCTCTATTTGAGCAGACAAACGGGGCGCGCGATGGTAGAGTTAAGGTGTTGTAGAGGCGCTCTGGAGAGAGAGGGGTCGCCATGCTCTACCGGGTCATGGATAAGCGCGAACTCCCGGCGCTCGTCCGTGCTTTCATGGAATCTTACGAGGTCGTAGCGCCAGTCAAGCGGGGAAACGGCTTCATATTCGACGTCATCGAATCGCCCGACGACATCGAGTTCGGCTACACGCAGACGGCGTCGTCGCCCAAGAAATACCTCATGCCACCCACCGAGACGCTCATGAAGTTCGATGCGCGCATGAACCTCGTCGAGGACTACGCCCACGAGGTCACGCCGCGCGTGATCTTCGGGGTGCACACGTGCGACATCAATGCGATGAACCGCCTGGACACTGCGCTCATAGGGGGCAAGTACGTAGACCCCTATTACAAGGCGCACCGCGATGCGACGCTCGTCGTCGGCATCAGCTGCACGCCGGGCAACAACTGCTTCTGCCACCTGTGGGGTGCGGACGAGGCGCAGTTCGGCTATGACCTGTTCCTTCACGACATAGGCGACAAGTACCTCGTGAGCATGTCGAACGTAGAGGCCACGAACATCCTGGAGGCGGCTTGCGAGCTGTCGGAGGCAACCGACGAGGACCGCATCGCGTTCCGCCAGGCCACTCGCGCTCGCCAGTCGGCGTTCAACAAGGACATACCCGACGTGCAGGACGTGGCCATGCTCATGGACGTGTTCCATTCCGACCCGTTCTGGGAGGAGCTCGGCGGCAAGTGCCTGTCGTGCTCCGCGTGCGCGAGCGTGTGCCCCACGTGTTTCTGCTTCGACATCAGCGACGTGCTGGCGCCCGACGGGAAGACCGGCGAACGCCAGCGCACATGGGACGCATGCACAAGCCCCAACTTCGCGGCGGTGACGGGAGGCCATAACTTCCGCCCCACTGGGCGCGAGCGCGTGCGGCACCGCATGTACCACAAGCTGAACGGTTTCATGGTCAACCACGACCGCATGCTCTGCGTGGGCTGCGGCCGTTGCGTGGCGGCGTGCAAGACGGGCATCAACCCCATCGAAGTGCTCCGCTTCTTCAAGAGGAAGGGGGCCGATCATGCGAAATAGCATGCCGACAGGCACCATAGAGGTGGACGCCCTGCGGCCGTCTCCCGAGGTCATGACCGGTCAGGAGATGCTCCTGGGCAACGCGTACCGGCCCTGGCCGGCGCGCATCACGTCCATGCGCGACCTGACCTCGCACGAGAAGCTCGTCGAGATGCGCTTCATCGACGAGCGCGTGCGCGAGGCGTTCGTGCACGAGCCGGGTCAGTTCCTGGAGCTCTCGCTGTTCGGCGTGGGCGAGGCGCCCATTTCCATCACGAGCTCCCCGACCAAGCAAGGTTTCGTGGAGCTCTGCATCCGCCGCGCTGGTACGGTGACGAGCGCGCTGCACAGCATGCATGCGGGCGACATCGTGGGCATTCGCGGGCCCTTCGGGCGCGGGTTCCCGGTGGATAAGTTCCGCGGCAACGATATCCTCATCGTGGCGGGCGGCCTGGGCATCGCCCCCGTGCGCTCGCTCATCAACTACATCCACGACAACCGCTCGGACTTCGGGAAGGTGACCATCGTGTACGGTTCGCGCACGCCTTCCGACATCATGTTCCGCGACCAGTTCGAGATGTGGCGGCACCGTTCCGATTTCGAGCTGTATCTGACCGTCGACCAACCCGACGACCAGTGGGATGGAGAGGTGGGTGTTGTTACCGAGCCCATGAAGCGGCTCGACATCAGCCCGGAGAACACGTTCGGCGTCGTGTGCGGCCCGCCGGTCATGTACAAGTTCGTCGTGCAGGTGATGCGCGAGAAGAACATCGACTACGACCACATCTACCTGGATTTCGAGCGGCACATGAAGTGCGGCATGGGCAAGTGCGGCCACTGCCAGATCGGGCACCAGTACTGCTGCATAGACGGCCCGGTGTTCAACTATTGGGAAGCCAAGAACATTCAGGGGTCGATGTAATATGGGCGCTTTCTCTCTCATCACCGACGCCGGGGCCCGCGTTCCCCGCGTGGTCGTGGTCGGCTTGGCGAGCTGCTTTGGCTGCCAGCTGCAGATAACGAACGCGGAAGAGCACCTGACCAGCATTTTGGGGCAGATAGACCTCCGCTACTGGCAGCTCGTGACCTCCGAGGAGATGGTGGAGGATTTCGACGTCGCCATCATCGAGGGCGCGGTGACCACGCGCGAATCGGAGGAGACGTGCAAGTTCCTGCGCGAGCACGCCGCCCACGTCATGGCCATAGGGGCCTGCGCGTGCACGGGCGGCGTCACGGGCATGGCGGTGGATGGCTTGGGTGACAGGACGAGCTCGGTGTATGCCGGCAAGGCGCCTGATGCCTGTGGCGAGATGATCGAGCCGCGCCCGGTGAGCGCCGTGATAGACGTCGATTCCGAGGTGAGCTGCTGCCCGATCGATCCCTACGATTTCGTGGCCGCGCTCCAGCGCGCGCTGTACGGTTCGAACCGCTTGCCGGAGCCGCGCACGATGTGTGCGGACTGCAAGCGCAACGAGACCGAATGCTTCTTCAACCAGGGCGTGCTGTGCCTCGGGCTCGTGACGCGCGCGGCGTGCGGCGCGCGCTGCGTCAACCTGGGCCGGCCGTGCAATGGGTGCGCCGGGCTTTC
>SUUE01000001.1:23703-344620 GCA_015062685.1 Coriobacteriaceae bacterium | reverse complement strand
GGGCTCGTGACGCGCGCGGCGTGCGGCGCGCGCTGCGTCAACCTGGGCCGGCCGTGCAATGGGTGCGCCGGGCTTTCCCCGGCCGCGAACCTCGATGCCGCGCGCTTGTCCTGCGAGGCCTACGGCGTGCCCGTGGCTGACTTCGACAAGGCGCTCGAGATGTTCAATCAGGTGCAACTGTCGACCCCTGAAGACCTGTAGGGGCGCGCTCCGCGCGCCCGCGAGTGAAGCGAGGCATGATGAAGGCAAACATCAACGTAGACCACGTTGCCCGCATCGAGGGCCATGGCAACGTGCACGTGGTCATCGAGAACGACGAGGTGAAGACCGTCCAGATGGAGGTCGTGGAGCCGGCGCGCCTGTTCGAGAGCATGGTGCGCGGCCGCAGTTTCACCGAGGTGTCATACATCTCCTCGCGCATCTGCGGCATATGCTCCGCGAGCCATACGGTGACAGACCTGCTGGCGATCGAGCGCATCTTCGGCGTCCAGGTGACCGACCGCACGAACGCCATCCGCGAGCTGCTCGTCTACGGCTCCTACTTGCAGAACCACGGAACGCACCTCTACGTGCTGGCGGCCCCCGACTTCCTGGGGCAGAAGAGCGTCTTCCCCGTGGAGCAGATCGCTCCCGAGCTGTTCGACGGTGCGCTGGCGCTCAAGCGCCTGGGCAACGAGCTGTGCACGGCGGTAGGCGGCCGTTCCATCCACCCGATCACGGCAGTGGTCGGCGGTTTCACGCACGAGATCTCGCGTGACGAGTACCTGGAATTCGCCGAGCGCATGGAAGCCATGATCCCGTTTGCGCTCCAGACCGTTGACGTGTTCAATTCCTTCGAGGTGCCCGACCTAGAGACGGCTGGCGATTTGCTGGCCATGTACTCGCCCGACAAGTACGCGGTGTGCGATTCGCGCACGCTGCGCTTCGTGGACGCAGGCGTCGATTTCGACGCCGACGATTGGACTGCCCACATCGAGGAGTTCGCCGTTCCGCATTCGGGCGCGTTCTTCGCTCGCGAGCGCTCGGCGCAGCGCAATTACATGACGAGCGCCCTCGCGCGCATCAACGTGTCGTGGGGCAACCTGTGCAAGCAGGCGAAGGTCGCGGCTGCGAAGGCAGGTCTGAGACCTCCCGAGCGCAACCCGTTCCGCAACAACGTGGCGCAGGCCGTGGAGATCGTCGACGCGCTCGAGCGCTGCGCCATTCTCTGCCGCAGGCTTGCGGCAGACGAGTTCGAGGGCGGCAGCGAACCCGTGAAGTTCGAAGTGCGCGCCGGTAGGGGAGTGGGTTACACCGAGGCGCCCCGCGGCGTGGTGCTGCACGAGCTGGAACTGGACGACGCGGGCCGCGTGACGCGCGCATCCATCATCACGCCCACCTCGCAGAACGTGGCCAACCTGGAGGACGACATGCGCCTGCTCGCCGAGGAGCTGGTGGCAGATGGCGTGGACGAACCGACGATTCGCCTGCGCATCGAGGAGCTCGTCCGTGCGTACGACCCGTGCCTTAGCTGCAGCGTTCATTGATGTCTGGTATAACTAAAGCGCATGCAATAGAAAGGTGGTAGCAAAATGAATTGCACAACATGCGGAGCGCCCCTCGGCGATAACGTCAAGTTCTGCGAGCAGTGCGGAACCCCCGTTCCCCAGGCGGAGCCGGCGCAGCCCGTTGAAGCTCAGCCCGCGGCCGACGCCGCCCAGCAGCCTGCAGCGGCAGCGGCCATTCCCACCGGCGCGGCTTCCCAGCAGGGTCAGCAGCAATACGCAAACGGCGGACAGCAGCAGGCGTACCAGCAGCCCGGCCAGCAACAAGCTTATCAGCAGCAGACCTACCAGCAATACCAGCAACCGTACCAGCCGTACGCCCGGGTGTACCCGGTGTCCGAGACGCAGCGCTCGCTGGCCATGCTCATCTACCTGTCGGGCTTGATCGGCCTGCTCGTGGCGCTGCTCGTGCGCGATAGGAACGATGCGTTCATCACGCATCATCTGAACAACGTGGTGGTCATCACGATCGGCTCGATCATCTGCAGCCTGCTCTGCATCATTGTCATCGGCTTCATCGGCCTCCTGTTCCTGCTGGTCGTATGGGTCATGGGCATCGTTTACGCCTACAACGGCGAAATCAAGGACCTCCCCCTCATCGGCAGCATCAAGATCATCAAGTAACAACCCTCACAACACCACTCAAAAACGGGCGCCTCAAGGCGCTCGTTTTGCTTTAAGGGCAGGGAGGTGCAATGAGTTCCGGAAGCGCCCTGCCATTCGTCGCTTCACTCATCACATCAAGGCCGTTTTTCTTCAAATCGAGTTTTCGGTATGAGTTTCGGTTTCCGTGTGATGGAAAATCGGGCAAAAAAGGCCTCCGTGTAATGGGGAACCAGGAAAAGCCCAGGTCGCAATTCCCATAATGCTGCGAACTACGTCACACGGAGGCCGAAACTCATACCGAAATCGCTTTTCGCGAAAATACGCCCTCCGTGTGATGATTCGCCCCTTCCCCAAGCGGAAGAGCGAAGCCTCGTCGGGCGCGTGTACGGTTCGGGGCGGGGCCCCGTGCCAGCGATTACGCAGCCGCAACAATTCCATGTGGGTAAAAGCCTATCGGCGAGTACCCCGAGCTGGCACGGGGCCCCGCCCCGAACCGTACACGCGCCCGACGGGCGGACAGTAGGTCAGACGCAATATCATGTGGTGAACGCCCCCTGCACCCCCATGCGGGTTCACAAGCTGTTCACAGTGGTTGTGGTGGGTGTGAATTTGGTGCGCGGTGCGGTCGGCTTAAGGGGGTTTTACCTGGTGTCATGGTAGAATTCTAGGCTGCTCTATGAACACGCAACCCAAGGGGTTTAACCATATGTCCATTCTCGATACGCTAACGGGGCTCACAGGCAACATGTCTGCGGACATGGCTATTGACCTGGGCACCGCAAATACGCTTATCGCTATCTCGGGCGAGGGCATCGTCGTCAACGAACCGTCGGTCGTCGCCATCGAGAAGCATTCCCATCGCGTCCTGGCCGTGGGCCACGAGGCGAAGAACATGATCAACCACACGCCGGACGCGTTCAGCGCCGAGCATCCGCTCAAGGACGGCGTGATCGCCGACTACGACGTGACTGAGGCCATGATTTCGGCGTTCATCAACAAGGCCGCGCCGCGCAAGTACCCGTGGCAGGCCAAGCCTCGCATCGTCATCTGCATTCCCTGCGGCGCCACCTCGGTGGAGAAGCGCGCCGTGTTCGAGGCCGCCATTCAAGCCGGTGCGCGCCAGGCCTACCTCATCGAGGAGCCCATGGCCGCTGCGATGGGTGCCGACCTGCCGGTCACCGAGCCCACGGGCAGCATGGTCGTGGACATCGGCGGCGGCACGACCGAGGTCGCGGTTATCTCCCTCGGCGGCATCGTGACGTCCTCGTCGCTGCGCCTCGCGGGCAACAAGATGGACGAGGCCATCCTCATGCATCTGCGCGACCTGCTGGGCATCAAGATCGGCGAGCGTACGGCCGAGGTCATCAAGATCAAGATCGGCTCCATCCTGCCGTTCGAGGACGGCCGCGAGCGCGACATGATCATCTCCGGTCAGGACATGGTGACCGAGCAGCCCAAGGAAGTGACCATCCAGTCCGAGGACGTGCGCGCTGCGCTCGTGGAGCCGTGCGAGGACATGGTGCTCTCCATCAAGGAGACGTTCAAGAAGACGAACCCCGACCTGGCGAGCGACATCATCCAGAACGGCATCCTGCTCACGGGCGGTGGCGGTCTGCTCTCGGGCCTCGACCGCTACCTCACCGACAAACTGGAGATCCCCGTGTGGGTGAGCGAGACGGCGCTGACGAATGTCGTCACCGGATGCCTGAGGGTTCTCGAGACGCCCACGGCGTTGCGCCAGACGCTCATGAGGTCGAAGTAGCGCGCGGAGCGTGCCTATGCAAGTCCAAACGCAACAGACAGGGCGCGGAATCGCCCGACGAATAACGTTTATCGTTTTGGCCGTGCTCTCGCTCGTGCTGGCAACCGTCTATGCCCGCGAGGGGCAGGAAGGCCCCATCCACTCGGTGCAGAACGCAATCGTTGGCGTGACGGGCGAAGCCGCAGCCGTGAGCGCGGGCTTCGGCGCCATGACCGATGGCGCGGGCGATGTCGTGGACAACGCTCTGGCCGACGAGCAGACCCTCACCGCGCTGCGCGAGCAGAATGAGGAGCTGCGCCGCCGTCTGGCAGACGCCGATGAGTACCGCCAGGAGGCCGAACGCTTGCAGGAGCTGCTCAACATGAAGCAGACATCCGGCGTGACGGGCCCCACGGCGCGCATCATCGGGCGCTCGACGAACGCGTGGGACCAGTCGATCACCATCGATTTGGGTTCTGCCGAGGGCGTCGAGAGCGGCATGACCGTCATGGGCGCTTACGGCGTGATCGGCCAGGTGGCCCACACGCAGGAGCATTCCTCCACCGTCAGGTTGCTGTCCGACCCGAATTCGGGAGCGGCCGTCATGGTGCAATCGACGCGCGCGGACGGCATCGTGCGCGGGTCGGTGAGCGGGCTGCTGCACCTGGAGGACCTCGACGAGGACGAGATCCCCGTGGTGGGCGACGTCATCGTCACATCGGGCCTGGGCGGCAGCTACGAGCGCGGGCTGATCATCGGCACCGTCGTGAGCGTCAACAAGACGCCTTCGAACACCACCGGCTCGATCGTCGTGAGCCCCAACGACACGGCTTCCATGCTGGAGGAAGTGATCGTCGTCTTCACCGCGCCGGACTTCGCCGCGAAGGAGAAGGCCGAGGAGGAAGCCAAGGCCGCGAAGAAGGCCGAGGAAGAGGCCCAGCGCCAGGCGGAGGAACAAGCCTACATGGAGCAGGTGTATGGAACGAGTTACGGCGAGGAATCGTACGGTGGCTATTCCGACAACGGCTACTCCTATGATGCTACAACTGGTTAAGGACACCGAGAGGAACGGTTAGATCGCCATGATTTCGGGCGAACGCATATTCATCGTGGCCGGGGCGTTCATCGCCTTGTTGCTGCAGATACTCGTGGTTCCGCACATGGCGTTGTTCGGCGGCATGGCCATGCCGAACATGCTCGTGATCTTCGTCATGCTCGTGGCCGTGTCGCGGCCCGGGCAGTTCGGGCCCGTTCTACCGTTCGTCTTGGGGCTGGTGTTCGACTTCGTGGGCGGCGGCCCCGTCGGCGTCATGGCGTTCTCGCTCACCGTGTTTTCAATGGCGGTGGCAGCCATCATCGTTCGCTCCAATAACGACAGCGCGTTCGTGGCGCTCGTGCTGCTGGCCCTGGGCCTGCTGCTCGTTGAGCTCTCCTACGGCGTGTTCCTCATGCTGTTCGGCTACCGGGTGGACCTTCTTGGCGCGTTGGCCTACCGCATAGTCCCGTGCTTCCTGTACGACGTCGTCGTGGCGGCGGTGCTGTACCCGATCGCCTCGCGTTTCCTTCAGGCGGGCGGCAGCGCCTCGCTCGGCGGTTTTGCGACCCTGCGGTAGGCTGCCATGCTCTTCGGGATCGTCGTCGGCATAATCACACTCGTTGCCATCGTGGTCGGCATCGTCGTGTTCTACACGTGGAAGTCGCGCCAGGGGCCCAAGGTGAAGTCGCATCATGTAGGGCACGATTCCGTGAAATCCATCAACAACGTGGGCGTCATGTCGAAGGAAGGCCGCGGCGCGGGCGCAGGTGGTCGCATGATGTCCGCGCCCACGACCGCAGCCCCCGAGACCACTTCCGGTCGGCCGAGCGAGATCGTGCGCCCGCGTTTCGTGGCGGTGGGCGTGCTCGCGGCCGCCGTGTTCGGCTCGCTGACGGCCAAGCTTTGGAGCATGCAGGTGCTCGCGGCCAGCGAGTACGAGAACGAGGCCATCAAGAACAAGTACGCCACCATCGCCACCCCCGCGCCCCGCGGTCTCGTGTTCGACGCTGACGGCGTGCAGCTGGTAAAGAACCGCACCGCGCTCACGGTGCTCGCCGACGCTTCTGTGGCCAACGACCACGACGTGGTGCAGCGCCTTTCCACGGTGCTGGGCATTCCCTTCAACATCGTGAAGTCGCGCATCCAGGACACGAGTTCGGGTGCGCAGAGCCAGCGCGTGGTGTCCTCCGACGCACGTCAGCGCGATGTGGCCTTCATCGCCGAGCATTCCGACGCGTTCTCGGGCGTCACCGTGCAGGAGCGCACGGTGCGCGATTACCCGTACGGCGCCCTGGCCTCGCACGTGCTGGGCTACACCGGCACCGTGTCCGACGACGAGCTGCAGACGGTGCCCGAGAACCGCCAGATCGAGCTCGGCGACACCGTGGGCAAGAGTGGCATCGAGGCCTTCTACGACGGCCTGCTCGCGGGTGACCACGGGCAGCGCCGTGTGGTCGTGGACTCGCAGGGCCGCGTCGTGGAGGTGGAGAGCGAGACGGCCGCCACCCGCGGGAACGACATCTACCTGACCATTAAGGCCCCCGTGCAGTACGTTGCCGAGCAGGAGCTGGCCGGGCTCATCGCGCCCACCGGCATCATCGGCAAGGGCAAGGGCGTGGGCGGCGCCGTCGTGGCCATGGACGTCACGGACGGCAGCATCCTGGCCCTCGCGAGCTACCCGACGTTCGATCCGTCCAAGTTCACGGGCGGCATCTCGCAGGACATCTGGGACCTCTACTCAACCGCCGAGTCGTACTACCCGCTGCTCAACCGCGCGGTGTCGGGCACGTATCCCGCCGCGTCCACATATAAGGCGTACACGGGCCTCGCTGGTTTGAAGTACGGGTTTGCCACTGCCGACAAGATGTTCAACTGCGCTGGATCGTGGGATGGTTTTCATACGGGTGACGTGCAGAATTGCTGGAACTTGAACGGACATGGCCCCATCGATTTGCATTGGGGCATCCGCGTATCTTGCGACGTCGTGTTCTATGAGATTGCGAAGCAGTTCTACGACGCCGGCAAGAGCCAAGGCGGCTCGATTAGCGATACGGCCTTGCAGGAAGAGATCGCCATGTTCGGCTTCGGTCGCGAGACGGGCATCGACCTGCTCGGCGAGGAGGCTGGCCGCATCCCCACACCCGAATGGAAGGCGCAGCACTGGAGCGATGTCCCCACCGAGGCGCAGTGGTACGGCGGCGATCTGACGAACCTGGTCATCGGCCAGGGCGACTGCCTCATCACCCCGCTTCAGAACGCGGTGGGCTACGGCGCCGTGGCAACGGGCATGCTCATGAAACCGCATCTGTTGAAGGAGGCGCGCAACTCGCTCGGCGAGCCCGTGATCAAGGTGGAGAGCGAAGTAACCAACAAGCCTGACGTGTCCGAAGATAACTATAAGTACGTGCGCGAGGCCCTGAAGCTCATTGCCTCAGACACGGACAAGGTGGTGGCCGCGCTCGAAGATTACGGTATCGACGCCACGACGGTTTCCAGCAAGACCGGTACCGGCGAGGTCGCGGGCAAGGGCGATGTCGCGTGGTACGTGTGCTTCTACCCGCAGGACAAGCCGAAATACGTCGTGTCAACCTGCATCGAGCAGGGCGGTGGCGGCGGCGACGTAGCGGGCCCCGTGGGCGCGCACGTGCTCGGCGCCATCCTCGCGAACGAGAAGGGCGAGCTCAACGAAGTGGGCCGCGTCGCGGGTTCCAACGGCAAATCGGTCGAACTGAAAACCGGCTCGGCTTCACGAGAGGACTAAGGGGGCAGCATGCCGGAAGTTTCCAACTTGCATACATCTCCCTCCGAGGGCTCGAGTGGCCGCAGGTTCAGCTTGCCGCCCATCAACGTGCCGTTTCTCGTGGTGGTGGGACTGCTCGTGCTCTACGGCCTGATCGTCGTGTATTCCGCGGTGAGCACGGAGGACAAGTACAACTTCATGCAGCAGGTGGGCGGCGTGGCAGTGGGCCTGATCGTCATGGCCGTCATCTGGGTGTTCGACTATCGCAGGCTCTCGGATTACGCCATGCTGTTCCTGGGCATCAACGTGGTGCTCATCCTGTCTCCCCACCTTCCCATCGTGGGCGTCACAACGATGGGCGCCACTTCGTGGGTGAAGGTGGGCCCCTTGCCACAGTTGCAGCCCGGTGAGTTTGCCAAGATCACCGTGATTCTGTTCGATGCCGCCGTCATGGCGAAGTATCAGGGCAGGTTGCACGACCCGAGCGAATACCTCAAGGCCGTCGGCCTCATGCTCATCCCGTTCCTGTGCATCATGACTCAGCCTGACCTGGGAACGGGCCTCGTGTACCTGTTCATCAGCGCGGTGGCGCTCGTGGTGGGCGGTGCGCGCCCGAAATACCTGCTCATATCGCTGGGGGTTGCCGTGGCGCTCATTGCCGCGGTGTTCGTCGTGGACGAGCTCTGGAAGAGCTCGCATGGCGAGTACGTGCTGCTCAAGCAGTACCAGCGCAACCGTCTGCTCGTGTTCATGAACCAGGATTCGGCCGACCTCTCGGACGAGGGCTACAACCTCAAGCAGGCCATGATCGCCATCGGCTCGGGCGGCTTGACGGGGCAGGGCTACATGCAGGGCTCCCAGCATGCGCTGCACATCCTGCCCGAGGCGCCCACCGACTTCATCTTCTGCGTACTGGCCGAGGAGCTTGGGTTTTTCGGTGTATTGGTGTTGCTGGCACTCTACATTGCACTCGTTATAATAGGATTTCGGATAGCCAGCGCGTCGAGCGACATGTTCGGGCTGCTCATCGTGATGTGCATCATCGGCATGTGGTTGTTCCAGATACTCGAGAACATCGGCATGACGTGCGGGCTCATGCCCATTACCGGTATCCCGTTGCCGTTCATGAGCTACGGGTCATCGTTTATGGTCGTGAACTTCGCGCTCCTCGGGCTCATGGGCTCGGTGTGGGCGCGCGGAAAGGAAAGCGCGAAGAAGGCGGCTTATGCAACTTCCCGTTGATGCCAAGAAGCTTGTTGACGAGATGACCGACATCGATGCAGCCCGGGCCACCGAGCTCTCGTTGAGCGTCTACGTTGACGACAGGGCCCCCGCCGACCTCGTGGCGCTTATTCGCGGCAGCTTCGCCTCGACGTTGCCGACGGTGCGCATGACCCTTTCCTACTTGGATGATTCTTTCGTTCCCCACCCCACGGATGACATGGCCATCGTCGTTGCAGGCGTTTCCCCTCAGGTGGGCCCCGCGGCTGCGGCGGTTCGCGCGGTCGGCGTGCCCGTCATGGTGGCGACCACTATGCCCGCGGAGGTTGGGAGAATTGCCGAAGAGGGCGGCTACGCCATTCCCGACGGGGACGTCGTGGCGCCGTTCGGAGCCGGCGGTGCGGAAGCCCCCGATGGGGCGGTCGAGCCGTTCGCGTTGGACGACGCTGCGCGCGAGGCCTTGCAGGACCGCATGGGCAAGTGGGTCGTGGCCGTGTGCCGTGACAAGCGCTTGGCCCTGGCGATCGCGTTCCCGTTCATGCGCCGCGCGCTGGCGAAGGATGCCGTGCAGGCGACGTCGCTGCAGAACGCCGGCATCGGCCTCGTACCGCTCATCCCAGGCGCCGACTTGCCGATCATGACGCTCAACCAGGCGAAGATGGTGCTCCAGATCGCGGCTGCGTACGGCTACGAGATGGACAAGAGTCGCATCAAGGAGCTGCTCCCGGTGGTCGGGGGCGCCTACGTGTGCCGCGCGCTGTCGCGCCAGCTGCTCGAGCTCGTGCCCTTCCTGGGCTTCGTCATCCGCCCGAGCGTGGCGTACGGCGGAACGGCCGCCATGGGCTATGCGATCATCGAATACTTCGAGGGCGGCCAGGACGTCGCGGGCGTCGCAGCTGCCGCTGCCCACGTGGGCGATTGGGGCGGCAAGGCGGTTTCGTCCGTGCGCGATAACGCGAAGCGGGTCGTGCCCGTCGTGAGCTCGAAGGTGAACAAGTATGCGCCCGCCGTCGAGCGTATCGCCAGCTCGCTCATGGCTGGCGACGGTTTTCCCGAGGGCAACTTGCTTGCGCCTGCCGAGAAGGCCAGCAACTAGATGCCCATGAACAAATCTGCGGTAAAGCGCGTTCCCTACGGGAGCATCTGGGACCAAGTGGCGCCTTTGGTGGCGCGCGCAGAGCGTCCGTCGCGCTATATAAACCACGAGTGGGGGAGCGTGCACGGGAACGGCGATGACGTCGACTTCCGCTTCTGCATGGTCTACCCCGACACCTATGAGATCGGCCAGGCAAACCAGGCGCTGAGGATCCTCGTGAACGCGGTGAACGCGCGCCCTGGCATGGCGGCCGAGCGCGGGTTCGTGCCAGCGCCCGAGATGTGTGACGCGCTGCGCGAGGCGGGTTTGCCGCTGTTCTCCATCGAGGGCTGTGCTCCGTTGGCGTCGTTCGACGCCGTGGGCATCACGTTGCCCCATGAGCTGGCCGCCACGAACGTCCTGGAGGCGCTCGACCTGGGCGGAATCCCGGTTCGCGCCGCCGATCGCGCCGAGGACGACCCCATCGTCGTGGGCGGAGGGCCGTGCGCCTACAACCCCGAGCCGTACGCGCCGTTCTTCGACGCCATCAATATAGGCGAGGGCGAGGAATCGCTGCCTGAAGGGCTAGAGCGCGTGCGCGAGCTGCGTCAAGCAGGCGCGCCGAGGCACGACATCCTGAAGTCGCTGGCAGCCCTGCCCGGGTGGTACGTGCCCTCGCTGTACCGTTGGCGCAACGCCGAGGAAGCCCAACGCGAGGGCTCGTGGATCGAGCCGCTCGAGCCCGGCCTGCCGCAGGTCATCGAAAAGCAGCTGTATCGCGGATTCGCGACGAGCTCGGCATGGGAGCCGTGCATCGTGCCGTTTGCGGAGGCAGTGCACGATCGCCTGAACGTCGAGATACTTCGCGGCTGCGCGCGCGGGTGCCGCTTCTGCCAGGCGGGCATGATGTACCGTCCTGTGCGCGAGCGCTCCGCCGACAACATTGTGGTCGCCGTGAAGCGTGGTCTGGCCGAGACCGGCTATGAGGAAGTGAGCCTGACCTCTCTTTCCACCACCGACCATTCGCAGATCGCCGAGATATTGCAGCGCCTGAACGGCGACCTGGCGGGCACGGGCGTGCGCGTGAGCATCCCCTCGCAGCGCCTGGACTCGTTCGGCGCGCGCATGGCCGATCTCGTTGCCGGCCAGAAGAAGGGTGGCCTGACCTTCGCTCCCGAGGCCGGCACGCAGCGGCTGCGCGACGTCATCAACAAGAACGTGACCGAGGAGGATCTGTTCGGCGCCGTGGACGCGGCCTTCGCTGCAGGTTGGCGCAGGTGCAAGCTCTACTTCATGATCGGCCTGCCCACCGAGACGGACGAGGACGTGAAAGGCATCGCGAGCCTGGTGCAGCGGGTCTACGACCACGTGCGCACCATCGTGCCCAAGGAGCAGAAGGGCTCCATCCAGATATCCGCATCGGTGGCGCTGTTCGTGCCGAAATCGCACACGCCGTTTCAGTGGTGCGGCCAGATTTCGCCCGAGGAGGCACTGCGCCGTGTGAACCTGTTGAGGCATTCCGTGAAGTACCGTGCCATCACCGTGAATTGGCATGACCCCAAGACGAGTTTCGTCGAGGCGGTCATGAGCCGTTCGGGTCGCGAGGCCGCGGACGTGGTGGAGGGCGCCTGGAGGCGCGGTTCGCGCTTCGACGCCTGGTCGGAGTGCTTCCGCGAGGACGCATGGCGCGAGGCGGCCGAATCGCTCGGTTTCGACGTGGAGCGGGCTGCACAGGCAAGTTTCCCCGTGGACTACGTTATGCCGTGGGATCACATAAGCTGCGGCGCGTCCGTGAGGTGGCTCGCCCGCGAACACGACCGCGCCATGGAGGGCGAGACCACGCCCGACTGCACGTTCGGGCCCTGCTCGGCGTGCGGCGTGTGCATGAACCTGGGCGCGAAGAACGTGCTTTCCGCCAAGAGGGGCGGTGAGCTCGATGACTGATCCCAACGCCCCGCGCGTGTTCAGGCTCCGCTCGACCTACGTCGAGCACGACCGCCTGGCCATGCTCTCTCACCTGGAGGTGGCGCATGCGCTCGAGCGCGTGGTGCGTCGCGCCGGCTTGCCGTTCGCGATCAGTCAGGGCTTCTCGCCGCACATGAAGATCGCCTTCGGGTCGGCGTTGCCCGTGGGGGTGGGGTCGACGTGCGAGATCTTCGACCTGCAGCTCAAGCGCTACGTGCCTCCCGCCGAGGCGCTCGAGGCGCTGCAAGCTGCGAGCGCCCCCGATCTCATGGTGCAGTCGTGCGCTTACATAGAGAACAACGCGCCGGCCGCGAGCGTCGCGTTCCCGTTCTCCACCTACGAGGTGCGGTTCGCCGGCGAGGTGGGCTCCATCGAGGTGCCCGAGACCGTGACCATCGTGCGCAAGCGCAAGGAGAAGGTGCTCACCGTGGCCGACTTCCTGGCGGAGCCGTTCGCCTTGAGCCCGGACGGGCGCAGCGCCACGCTCACGCTCGAGGCCAAGCCCACGGGCTCTCTACGCGTAGACGTGCTCTTGGAATCATGCGGTCTGAAGGACGACGTCGTTTCGATCACCCGCATCGCCCAGCGTTAGCCCTTCATTTGGATTTGAGCGAGGCGCAGGGGTCGGGCACCTTTGTCTCGCTTTCGAAGCGCGTCCCTACAGGGCCCCTGTTTCCGTGACTACGAAGCTTACGGGCGCGTCGTGGAGGTCTGTTGGCAGCGGGGCCGTGCTCAATTGGGCGTTGCGGCAAAGGCCGATGGAAACGCCGGGGAAGCTCGGCAGGAACGTGTCGTAGTAGCCGCCGCCGTAGCCCAAGCGGAACCCGTATGGGTCGTACGAAAGGGCGGGCACCAGCGCTACGCTCAAGGGGCCCTGCTGCGAGGGGTTGATGAGCGTGGCGGGGTTCGCGGGCGGTTCGTCGATGCCGAGCGACCCCTTCTCCAACCCCTCGAAGCTCTCGATGACATGCCATTCCATGAGGCGGCTGCCCGGGACGCAACGCGGTATGGCCACGGTCTTGTCGTTCGCCCATGCGTTGCGGATGATTCCGCGCGTGTCCACCTCGGTGCCGGCCGAGAGGTACGTGAAGACGACGGGAGCCAGCGCGTAGGGCGCGAGTTCGCGCACGTTGTTGGCGATAGCTGCATCGATGCGCTGCCGGGCGTCCGCGCTCAAGCCGTCCCGCAGGGCTTTGATCTCGCGTCGCAGCGCTCGTTTCGCATCCATGGGCTCTCCTCTGGCCGTGGCCGGGCGGGTTCGCTTCCATAGCTCTAATCTGACCTTACCATGATGATAACGCCTTGCTAGAATGGTTGGGATAAAATTCGGGCAGTGCGTGCTCGTTGCGATGCGCAGCAGGCCGCTTTCGCCATTGCGCGTGCCAAGGGAGGCGTTTTCGTGGAAGTAAAGACTTCGGGATACGAAAAGCGGACTATCCTGACGATGCTCGACCCGAACGATAGGGAGCACGAGTTCTACGGCATCCTCGGCTGGAACTTCGACGTGGTCGTGGCGTACAGCGTTGAGGAGTTCCTCGGCGTTTTGGCCGAGCGCTACTACGACCTGTCGGCGGCCATCGTCGACGTGGACATTGCCCAGGAGAACGATTGCTACCTGCTCCGTAGCGTTGCAGACAACCTGAACTATACGACCATTCCCGTGCTCATCGCCACGAAGCGTCCGCTCGTGGACAGCGACATGCGCTGCTTGGAAGAGGGCGCGGTGGACTTCCTGATGAGGCCGCATTATTCGCGCCTGCTCAAGAGGCGCGTGGAGAATGCGATCAACCTCAAGCGCATGGAATCGTTCTACGAACTGGAATCGATGCTCTGCGAGCTGCCGTCGAACATCTTCCTGAAGGATGCCGAGGGCCGCTACGTGTTCTGCACGCATTACTGGCACCATCTCGATAAGCCCGACGACCCGAACTGGACGATCCGCGGCAAGACCGATGTGGAGATCCGCAAGGACAAGGAAAACGCCATCAGGGCCATGGAGACCGACCAGAAGATACTCGAGTCGGGCGAGGGGACGTCCTACGTCATCGAGATCAACACGGACGGCGTGCGGGAGTTCATGGAGCTCATCAAGCGGCCCGTGTTCGACCGCGAGGGCAACGTGGGCGGCATCATCGCGCTCATCAACGACGTGACGGAGCGCGAGCTGTTCAGGCGCGAGCTCGAGCAGCTGGCGCATACCGACGCGCTCACGGGGCTAGGCAATCACCGCGCCTTCGGCGAATACGTGCAGGGGCTGCCCGAGAGGGAGGATTTCCCCATTGGCATCATCTCGGCGGATTGCGATGACCTCAAGAGCGTGAACGATACGTTCGGACATCTCGTGGGCGATGAGTACATCCGCCTGTCCGCGCAGGCCGTGACGTCCGCCCTGCCCGAGAACGGGCGCGCGTTCCGCACGGGCGGCGATGAGTTCATCGCCTTCCTGCCGGGCATGACGCTCGAGCAAACCAAAGAGGTGGTTGCGGAGATGGAGCGCCAGGAGGAGCTGCTCGCGTTGGACGAGTGCCCGATCAGCATCTCCTTCGGCACCTCCGTCATTGAAGGCCCCGAGGACAAGGTGCTCGACGATATTGCGTTCGCAGATCGCGTCATGTACGCCCAGAAGGCGGAGCACCATCACCGCGCCGATGGAGAGGAAGACCGATGATCGAATCCATAGCCCGGGCGCGCCAGCTGGCCGCCTCCCAGGTTCAGAAGGTCCAGTTGAACATGCTGCCCGAGCTGCTCGTGGGTCCCGGGTGCTTGTACGACGTGATCGATGTCCTGCGCGAGCAGGACATCCGTTGCGTGATGATCGTGACCACCGAGGGCTTCGTCAAGCGTGGGCTCGTGGCGTCGTTCGCTAACGACCTGCTCGCCCACGGCGTGACATCCGCCGTGTTCAGCGAGGTGAAGCCCGACCCCGATGTCGAGTGCGTCGAGAAGGCTGCCGCGTTCTACCGTAGCCGCGGGTGCGAGGGCATCGTGGCCATAGGCGGAGGATCGGTCATGGACTGCGCCAAGATCGCCGGAGCCCTGGCGGTGAAGCCGGGCAAGCGCGCCCTCGACCTCGTGGGCACGTTGAAGGTGCGATGCTCGCTGCCGTATCTCGTTGCCGTTCCTACGACGGCGGGCACGGGTTCGGAGGTGACGGCCGCGGCCGTGCTCACCGACCCCGCGAGGCAGCGCAAGTGCTCGGTGGCCGATGTGGCGCTGATTCCTGACGTAGCGGTGCTCGACCCCAACCTTCTGCTGGGGCTGCCGCCCGCCATGACGGCGTACACCGGCATGGATGCCCTCACGCATGCCGTGGAGGCCTATATCAACAGGTACGGGTCGCGCGAGGCGCGAGAATACGCCCGCCGTGCGGTGGAGCTCATCTTCAAGAACCTCAAGGCGTCCTACGATGACGGATCCAATGCGCCCGTGCGCGAGAACATGCTCGTGGCGTCGTACTACGCGGGCATCGCCTTCACGAACAACATGGTGGGCTACGTTCATGCGCTGGCCCATGGCATCGGCGGCCGCTACCACGTGCAGCATGGGCTGGCGAACGCCGTGCTGCTGCCCGTCGTGCTCGAGGGCTATGGGGTTGCGGCGGAGCCGCGCCTGGCGCGCCTAGGCGAGGCCATTGGCCTGGGCGGCGCAACCGACCGCGATGTGGCCGTTGCGTTCATCGAGGCCATCCGCGAGCTGGCGGCGTCGATGGGCGTGCCTTCGACGATACCTGAGCTGCGCGAGGAGGATATTCCCGAACTGGCGGCCGGCGCGGCGGCGGAGGGCAACCCCGCTTACCCGGTTCCCGCCATTTGGGATCAAGCTGACTTCGAACGCGTCCTGCGGCGCGTGCTGGACGGCTCCGAGGCGGAGGAACGCCCCGCTATCGCGCCTTCTTCGCCCGGCATCGCCGCCACCGTGGCAGCCAAGCGGTCCGCCGGGAAGCGCAAGGTCAAGGTGGCTGCCGCCGGCGCCGTCGCGGCAGCATCGGCCGCCGTGGTCGTGTACGCGGTGAGGAAGCGCCGTTAGCTCAGCGGGTTACGTATTATGCCAAGTTGGAACATTCATACCGCCCATGTCGAGCGCTTGCTCTCGGAGGGCGCTCCGCTTGATTTCGGCATCGCCGACGTCAACGCATTTCTGTTCGGCAACTACGTCCCCGACATCTACGTCGGGTTCATGGTGCCGGATGCGTCGTATCGCATCGATTACTGCGTGACGCATTTCGCGCGGCCGAACATGACGCCGCTGCCCAATTCGGACCACTTCTGGGACGATTACGTCGTGCGGCGAAGGGCGGACGACCCTGCGAGCGTCTCGCTCGCGCTAGGGGCGTGGGCCCACTTGCTCGCAGACCGGGTGTACAACGGCCGCGTGAGGCTGTTCTGCCAGACGCACGATGTGCCGAAGGGCGAGGAGCTGCGCGTGCGCAAGCAGGCGGACTTCGACGCATTCGGGAGGTCGCTGCGCATGGAGAGCCGCGTGCAGGTTACGCCCGAGCTGCTGGACGCGGCGTGCAGCTTCCGTCAATACGAGATAAAAGCCGAGGACGTCGTGCGGTCGGTGGATGTGGCAGACGCCATCGTTGACAGGGCGGGCGCCGAGTTGCGCGGCACCTACCAGCTGCTGGGCGAGGGGTGGATGAACGCGACGTTCGACCTTTGCGGCGACCTGATGGCGGAGTGGCTGCGGACGTGGCGGCGCCGCGCATCGGAGGGCCGTGCGGTGCGCGCGTCCGACATTTGGGCGGACGTGAGCGTTTCGCGGGATACGTTTATGCCCGAAGGCGTTCTGTAAGGGTGCGCCCTGCGCGTTAGTTCCGCCTAGCGCAGGTTCCCGAACATCACCGTTGCGAGGAGCTTGACGCTTTGTTTGTCGTCGAGCTCCGTGACGCAACCGGTTTGGTTCAACGTGAAGATGTCGCCCAGGTCGTTCACGCTTATCGGGTTCTTGAGCTGGCGGAAGCTCGAGATGTTCGCATGCCAGCGGCCGGGCGCGCCCTCGAATTCCCGGTCGGGATCCACCTTGAAGGGGTCGCTTGCCACTTTCCCAACCGCCATGATGGTGCCGGCGTAGCACTTGTGCAGGATAAACTCCCTCTTGATGAAGGTCATGATAGCGGGGTCGTCTATGCTCCCCAGTTCGTCGAAGGCGTTGCCGAGCGCCTCGATCGGCGCGCCATCGCAGAGGAAGAACACGACGTCGCCCACGGCGCAGTTCTCGCTCACCGTCCATTCGCCGAATTCACCGTCTGCGAACTGAATGCGCTCGATGGGGGCCATCTTGTTGTTCTCGAGGTGGTCCGTAAGGCTCTCGAGGCTGGTCGGTCCCCCAAAACTCGTTATGATTGCCACGACGGCGCTCCTTGCTACAGACCCATTACGTGCGTAATAGTATCAGTATAGGCCTTTACGCCGTCCTCGGTCAGCCCCATCCCGTTTTCGGCGAGATATTCGTCGTGGCCCTTCGATGCTTCGAACCAATCGATGATGTGCACGTTGTCATGCTTCGAGGCTATGTCGCTCAGCAGCTCGTTGTTCTGCTCGCACCACATGTTCGGGCAACGCGCGTTCACGATCCATATGGTCTTGTCGGCGCCCGCGTCGGTTATGAGCTGCTCCACGTCGTTGCGGTCGAGCAGGCCCTCGTTGCCCAAGCTGAGCACGAGCGTGTCGCCTATTACGTTCTTCTCGGCGTATTTGTCGAAGGCTGCGCGCACTGCTTTGAAGTCGCGGGCGTCGCTGCAGTCGAGTGCGCCGTTCGGGAGCTTCTTGGACAGCTCGTCGATGGCATCGAGCGCCACGACGTCGCCGATGAACAGCACGTCGTACTTCGTGTTCTCGTCGTTCGGCGCCACGTAGCCCATGGTGCTCACGACCAGGTCGGCGAAGGCTTTGCGGCCGTCCACCGTCAGGTGGATGCCGTCGTCGATGAGGTACTCGTCGTGTCCGGCAGTCGTGGCGTACCAGTCGATCAGGTGCGCGTTGTCGTGTGCGTCCACGCAGGCTTGAATGGCGGCGTTGTTGGGTTCGCAACGCTCGTCGGGCACGCGGATGTTCACGAACCAGACGGTGCGGTCGGGGCCGCACATGCTCATGATCTGCTCGAGCTCCTCGGGCTTGGCGAAGCCGTTGGTGCTCAGGCTGACCACCACCGTATCGCCCACGATGCCCTGGTCGATGTAGTCTTGGAGCACGGGCAGGGCGGCTTCGATCTGGCGGTTGCCCTCGGTGTCTATGAGGCCGTGCGGAAACGCTTCGTTCAGCTGCTCGTTGGCGCCGAGCGACACCGAGTCGCCCACGAACACGACGTCGTAGACGCCGTCGACGATCGGCTTCTTCAGGGTGGCGCTCATGACGCGCGGCTCGTCCACGGCGATGCCGCCTTCGGCCACGGGTGGGACCACGAGGATGCCGCCTACCGCTACGACGGTCACGAGCCCGGATGCGACGAGGGCCGGCACGCGGTCGCGCAGTTTCCTAAAGAACGCGATGAAGCCGTCGCGGCGGATGGGCGTCTCGACGTACTGGTAGGACAGGTGCGCGATGCCGATGGTGAGCGCGATCTCCACCAGGTAGATCCACCACGGCAGCGCCGTGGCGTTTCGCGGCTGCAGCAGCACGATGATGGGGAAATGCCACAGGTACATGCCGTAGCTGCGCTGGCCGATCCACACGAACGGCTTGAGTGCCGCAAAGCGTGCGAGCATGCTGCGCGGGTGGGCGAGCACGGCGATGACCACGGCCGATAGAATGCTGCAGATCAGCAGGCCGCCGTAGTACATGAACATGGAGTAGCCGCTGATGAACACGCACATGGCTATGATGGCCAGGAACGCCGCGATGCCCACGCCGTCGAGGATGGCCACGGACTTGCGCGGCACGTGGCGCGTGCCCTCCTCGGTCAGCTGGGCGCCGGGCCAGGCGAACGAAAGCCAGGCGCCGATGAGCAGCGAGAATGCGCGCGTGTCCGTGCCGTAGTAAACGCGCGATGGGTCGCCGGCGGGGTCGAACAGCACGGCCATGGCTATGGCGCTGATGACTGCGAGCACAAGGCAGGCGCGTCGGACGAGCTTCTTCTTGGCGCCCGCCTTGTAGGCGCCGAGCAGCAGCACGGGCCATACGAGGTAGAACTGCTCCTCGATGGCGAGCGACCAGAAGTGCGTGAGCGGGCTGGGCGCGCCGGCCGCCTCGAAGTAGCTGAGGTCGCGGAAGATGTACCACCAGTTCTCGAACCAGAATAGACCGGGAATGATGTCGGGCCGCATCTTGGTGAGCAGCAGGGGCGACGCGAACGAGAGCACGGCCGCCGTCACGACGATGACGAGCACGATGGCGGGGAACAGGCGCCTGATGCGGCGGAACCAGAACTGCGGCAGGTTGATCGTGCCCGAGGCGTCCCATTCCGCTGTGAGCAGGCCCGTGATGAGGTAACCCGAAATGACGAAGAACACCGTCACGCCCAGCAGCCCGCCGCGCGCGAACGGCATGCCCATGTGGTAGAGGATCACCGCGAACACCGCGAAGGCGCGTAGGCCGTCGATTGCCGGGATATAGCGCTTTTTGCCGCGCTTTGCGCCAACGGGCTTGGGTGCGGGTGCTGCCGCGGGCGCGGGTGCGCCGTGGGCTGCTTTCGACTTGCGCTTGACCGAGGGCCTGTGGGTCGGCTTTGCGGCATGCTTCGCAGCCGGTTGCTGCGGTGACGTGGGAGTGGGTTCTTCAGCGGGCTGCGCCGGGACCGGCTCGCCCTCAATTGTTTGCACGCCCTCGTTGTACGGCAAGGGCACTTCGAAGTTGATCTCGGATTCTGTCACGTTTGCTCTCTAGTTCTTCGTGTTCTTCCCTAGGGCATACTACTTGTTTTGAGCACGATGACCCATGACTATTTGGAATCTTATAAGAGCTGTTACGAAATGCGGAGTTTTGCTCACAGGGTTAGACCTGCCGCCTCGCGTGCAAACCCTGCGATTACTTCCACGAATTTGCGAGTGGGTTGCAAGAATCGCGGGGTTTGCACGGGTCGAAGAGGGCGTGAAAATTCGTGAACTGGGGTTTTGCCCCTCCCAGAGGCAAAAATGGCCTGCAAACCCGTGCAAACCTCGCAATTACTTCCACGGATTGCGCCGAAGCGGAAGAAATCGCGAGGTTTGCACGGGTTGGCTACGCGCTTTGCATGTTCGGCGAATGCGATTGGAAACGGGGCCCTTTCTTCATCGACTTGCCATGCGCTACAACAGCACGGTAAGGCAGATGGAAGCTGCCAGCAGTGCGAGCGTCAGCGCGAGGGCGGCAGCGTCGATGCCGGCGATGGGGTAGTCCTTGTAGCCCGATGCGCGCGTGCGCAGGTTGAAGCCGCGCACCTCGGCGGCGATGGCGGCGCTGTTCGTCTTGCGCACGGAGCTCACGAGCAACGGCACGCAAAGGGGCATCATCAGCCCGATCTTCTTGAAGATGCCACCCTGGTCGAACTCGACGCCGCGCGCGGTCTGCGCTTCCATGATGCTGCTCATGTCGTTCAGGAACACCGGGATGAAATGCACCGTGGAGCTGAACGTGAACGCGTACTTGTAGGGCACGTGGAGCACTTTCACGGCGGCGTTCGTCATGTCGGACACCTTGGTCACGTAGAATGTGAGGAACAACGGGATCGCTGCGGCTTCCAGGCGGATGACGGTGGTGAGAGCGGCGAGCAGGCTGCCCGTGCCGATATAGCCCCACGGCAGCTCTAGCAGTAGGTCGCCCGAAGGCGTGAAGAGCACCTGGATAACGGCCAACAGCAGCGAGAACACGAATACCGCCTTCATGAGGCCGGTGGTTTGGCGCAACATGCCGCACGACGCCGCCATGGCCAGCGCGAGGACCAGCATGCAGCACACGAAGACGAGGTTGGACGTGCAGAAGCAGGCCACTGCGAACAGGATGGAACCGATGAGCTTGACCACGGGGTTCAGCCGGTGGATGAGCGAATTGCCGGGCACGTACTCGAGGAAGTCTTTCATCGGGCACCTCCTTCTTCCAGCGCGTCTTCGGCGCCGGGGGCGGTGGGGGCGTAGGTGGGGGTGGAGGAAGCGGCGCCGGGGTTGCCGACTGCGGCGGCGATGGCCGCTTCCATCTCGTTGAGCGTGTTGGCATTTGCGATGAGCGTGCCGTCGAGGTCGGGCCGCATCATGCTCAGCCCGAGCGAGATGTCCACGATCTGAGGCGGCACCAGACTTGCCGCCTGGAGCGTGCGCCGGTTTCGCAGCGCTTCGAACGTGGGCCCTTGGTCAACTACGCAGCCGTCGCTCATGACGATGACACGGTTGGCGAAGTCGGCAACGACCTCCATGTCGTGGCACACCATGATGACGGTGGTGCCGCTTTGGTGCAGGCGGCGGATGATGTTCATCACCTTCACGCATTCGCGGAAGTCGAGGCCGGTCGTGGGCTCGTCGAGCACGATCACCGGAGGCTCAACCACGATGGTGGAGGCGAGCGCGAGCAGCTGGCGCGTGCCGCGGTTCAGCAGGAAGGGGTCGTCGTCGGGGTTGAAGTTGAACTCCGCGATGACCTCGTCCACGCGACGCTCGGCATCGGCGTCCAGGGCGCCGATGGCCTTGAAGCTGAACAGCAACTCATCGCGCACGGTGTTGCAGCATATCTGGTTGTCGGGGTTTTGGAACAGGAAACCCACGCGGCGAGCCAGCTCGCTTGTCTTGAGCTCGGTGGTGGGCACGCCGTCGATCAGCACCTCGCCCTCTTCGGGTTTGAGCAGGCCGTTCACCAGCCGCATCGTCGTTGATTTGCCGGCGCCGTTCGTGCCCACGAACGCGACGAACTCTCCGTCTTCCACGGTGAAGCTGACGCCTTTCAATATGGGGATGTTCGCGTCGTAGGACGCGTGCACGTTGCGGAACTCGATCGTCATGCGACCACCCTGCTTTCGGCCAGCGCGCCTTGCGGCACGAGCGCGTCGAGGGCGGTGCAGGCCTCCTCGACGTTGCGGCACACGGCGCCGTCGTAGATGCCGTCGGCTGCAAGGCGGTTCATGAGCGTAGTGGAGCGCGGGCAATTGACGCCTATGGCGAGAAGCTCGTCGGAGTGCGCGAGCACGTTGGCGGGCGTGTCCGCGAAGCGGATGCGGCCCCCGTCCACGATCACGAGCATGTCGGCGTAGTGCGAGAGCAGCGCAATCTTCTGCTCGACCACCACCACGGTGGTGCCGTGCGTGCGAGCGTAGCGGGCCAGCAGCTCGAACACGCCCACGGAGCTCGCGGGGTCCAGCTCGGCGGTGGGCTCGTCGAGCACGAGCACCTTCGGGTGCAGCGCGAGGATGGAGGCAATGGCAACCTTCTGCTTCTGCCCGCCCGAGAGCGAATCGATGGGGCGGTCGCGCAGGCTGCCGATGCCCATATCGTCCAGCGCCTCGGCCACGCGCGCCTCGATTTCGTCGTGCGGCACGCCGAAGTTCTCCAGGCCGTAGAGCATCTCGTCGTCCACGATGGAGGCCACGAACTGCGAATCGATGTCCTGGCAGACGCTACCCACCACGGCGGAGATGTCGGTGAGCGCCGTCTCGCACGTGTCCAGGCCGCCCACCGTGACCGAGCCGTAGAAGTCGCCCGGATAGCAGTGGGGGATAATGCCGTTCATGGCGTAGGTGAGCGTGGACTTGCCGCTTCCTGCCGCACCGGTTATTCCCACGAACGCGCCTGCGGGAATGTGCAGGTTGATGTCCCGCACCACCGGGTCGGTGCTCTCGCGGTAAGTGAATGTGAAATCGTTGATGTGGATCATGGTGCTGTCTTTCTGCGACGGGTTGTTACTTCTTGAGGACCTTGCGCAGGGGCGGGACGAGGATGGTGTTGAGGATGGCGTTGATCGTGGCGGTGCCGAGTACGATCGTGGCGTAGGCGATGAGCGCCGGCGTGGGGTCGGTGCCCTGCGAGATGACGTTGATGTAGATGGCCATGAGGGCGAAGGACGCGCCGGACACGAACGTGGAGAAGAAGGTGTTCACGAACGGGTTGATATCCACCTTGCCGCCGATCTTCATGGGCACCTTCACGAGCAGGCCGCACACGAGAGCGCCGAGCACCTCGGACACGATGTTCAGGCCGGGCGTGGCGTTGAGCATGGGCAGCTGGCAGATGAGGCCGGCGATGAGGCCGATGATGACGGCCTGGCCCACTTTGGGCTTCGTGAGGATGATGGCCAGGCAGTACATGGCGATGATGAAGTTGGGCTTCATGCCGAACGACGCGAACAGCGAGGCGGCGGTGAGCTTCAGCACGGCGCCGGCGGCGAGCAGCACGGCGATGAGGATGAGGTCTTGCGTGGTGAGGCCCTTCTTGGCGGCCTGGCCCGTGGCGACGGTGCGCTTCGCAGCTGCGGTGTTGATGTCTGACATTTCTCTTTCCTTTCCGTTGTGCGGCTGCCCTTTGCAGCCGCGGCCTTTTCGAATTCGCTCGAAGTCGTCTTCGCGCAAATCAAAAAGGCCTGTCCTTCGCAACCCCTTGCGGGGTTTCAAAGGACAGGCCTTTCGAACCTGCGGTGCCACCTTTGCTTGATCCCTTGCGGGACCCACTCGTGAACATGCCATCACATGCTCTGCCTCTAACGCGGGCTCACGGTCCAGATACTCGGTTTCGGGCTTGCGCCTTCCGCCTTTCCCCTTTCCCTCGGCGAACCATTTACCACCTGGCGTCCTACGGTACTCTCAGCAACGACCGCTCTCTGTGAGTGCCCGAGTGGCTTGACTTTCGCCTCAACGGTTTCGAGCTATTCGGTTGCGGAGCACTTTAGTGCACTGAAGCGCATGCTGTCAAGCAATATTTCAGGCTGGTTTCGTCGACGACGGGGAGGGTGGTTTCAGGAGCGCCCCGCCGCTCGTTCGTGTTGCGTTTTCCCGATAGCCCATGATGGGGAGCCTGTTCTTCTCAAATCCTAGAAAACCTATAGGATATGGAAAACCCGATGACAGCAAACCGAGAGCCGCCGGCGAGCGGCCGACGAGACGTGTGCAGAGAGAGGAGGTGGCCATGCAGACGGATGCGCACTACCTGTATTCCCTGAGCTTGGGATGGCTTCCGCCCGAGTGCCCGTATTGGCGCTTGGAATCGGAAGTGCGCCTGGCGCTGGCGCGCAACCTGGGCGGTCAGATCCCCCTCCGCAGCGAAGTGGCGCAAGCATACGGGGCGCTCATATCTGACGCGGGCATCGGCGCGGGCGCGAAGGCCCCCGTGCAGTCGCTCTACGAGCCGTGGACGCTCGACCCCGAGGTCAAGGTGGCGTTCGCACGCTCGCGCGGGCTGCGCCGCGGGGATGCCGCGCTGCACATGGACCACGTTCTGGCCTCTCTTCGCATCGCGCTACCCGGCGATCTCCAGCTGGATTCGGACCACCTGGCGGTGATATTGAACGCGGCGGGGGAAATCGCCGAGCGCTTCCCGGAGCAGCTCGCCCCTTTCGCCGCCGATCACCTGGGCTGGCTCGGGGAGTACGAGCGCCAGGCTGACGAAGCCTGGGGCGACGATCCGCGGGCCGCTTTCTACCGGGCGCTGCTGCAGGAGACCATCCAGGCCGCCAAACCCCTCGTGGCGGCCGCAGCGCGCCGCAGCCCACAGGGCACCTAATGCGCTTACACAAGGAAGAAAAGAAAAGGAAACGAGAGAAAGAGAGAGGGACGAGAAGATGGCAGAAGAAGTAACTACCGGAACCGGGATTTCGCGAAGGGGGTTCCTGAAGGCCGCAGCCGGCACCGCCGCTGCCGGCGCCGTGGCGGGCGGCATCGCGTCGTCTCCGCTGGCGCTGGGCGCGTGGCGCGAGAAGGCGTTCGCGGAAGACGCCGAGCAGATCGTCGCGAGCTGCGCATGCTGCTCGAACGGCTGCCCGCTGCGCGCAACCGTGAAAAACGGGCGACTGGCCAGCGTTGACGCGATTCCTGAGGACCGCACGAGCGGAGGGAGGCTCTGCAACAAGGGCCAGCTGTGGACCCAGG
This sequence comes from Coriobacteriaceae bacterium, assembly GCA_015062685.1. Taxonomy (GTDB): domain Bacteria; phylum Actinomycetota; class Coriobacteriia; order Coriobacteriales; family Eggerthellaceae; genus UBA9715. Next base: position 319,717 of record SUUE01000001.1, on the reverse strand, counting down.
TGGCCTACGCCACCGAGGGGCGGGTGCTTCACCCGTCCAAGCGCCAGGAGGACGGCTCGTTCAAGGCGATCAGCTGGGACGAGGCTTTCAGCGAGATAGCCGAGAAGCTCCACGAAGTGGTGGACAAGCACGGCGCGAAGTCGGTGGCGCTCTGCGGCGGCAACGGCAACGTGCAGGGCTTCTATGCGAGCCGTTTCATCAACGCGCTCGGTTCGCCCAACACCTACTCCGTGACCGGCGCGTGCAAGGTTTCGCACGACACCGGCTGGAACATGGCGGTGGGCGCAGTTCCCTCCACTGACCTTGCGAATGCGGACTACGTCGTGCTCATCGGGCGCTCGCCGGCCAACGGCATCTACCCCGTGCAGCTCGACACGATCACGCGTCAGCGCCGCGAGAATGGCGCGTACTATGTGTCGGTCGACCCGCGCCTCAACAATTCGGTGCCGGCGCTCGACGAGTGGGTGCCCATCAAGCCGGCCACCGACCTGGCGTTCCTGCTGGGCATTGCCAACGTGCTGGTGAGCGAGGATCTTTACGATCACGAGTTCGTGGAGAAGTACACCGAAGGCTTGGACGAGTGGGTGCCCGAGTTGGCGAAGTTCACGCCCGAATGGGCCGAGGGCGTTTCCGGCGTGCCCGCAAGCACGACGCAGCGTATCGCCCGGAGCCTCGCGGCGGCCAAGCACGGCGTGGTGGAGCACGGCTTCCGCGGCGGCCTGGGCGTCTGCTATGGCAACAACGTGCAGACGACGCGCGCGATCGCGCTGGTGGACGCGTTGCTCGGAGCTTACGGCAAGGGCGGCATCACCATCGCCGGCGCCGCGACGGCGCTCGGCAAGCTCGATCCCGCGAAGTTCGAGACGCCCAAGCCCGAGGGCACGATCTGGGGCGCCGATCGCTTCCCCAACATCCCGAACCCCTCGTCGTACCTGACGAGCAGCCTGCTGTTCGGTGCGGAGTCCGGCGAGCTGAAGGCGCTGTTCTACGTGGGAACCAACCCCGTGCTGGCGCACGGCAACCCGGCGAAGACCCTCGAGCGCCTGAGCAAGCTGGACCTGCTGGTCACGATCGACGTGCGCTGGTCCGAGACGGCGGGCGCGTCGCATTACGTCTTGCCCGACGTCACCTATCTCGAGCACAACCGCGGCGTCAAGCTGTCGGGGCAGTATGTGTACGAGATCAACCAGGTGATCGACCAGGTGAACCCGGACACCAAGTCCGCCGAGGACATCTTCCGCGGGCTCGCAGACGCCTACGGGGTGGGCAAGTACTTCGCCTTCACCCACGAGGACCGCAAGTCCGCCGAGCTCTCGACGGTGGGCGTGACGCCCGAGGAGCTCGATGCGGGCGGTTTCGTGAAGATCAACCCGCCTGCGGGCGCGGCTGCTTCGAACGAGCTCGTGGTGTCCAAGAAGAACGGCAACAAGATCCTGTTCGCGGACGATACGTTCGCGAAGGCGGGGCTCGGCCGCGTGGCCGGGTGGCAGGCGCCCTTCGTGGAGCCAACGGCCGACCAGTTCCGCTTGATTGCGGGCAACCAGCCCAACGAGGCGCACACCTACACGGCCGTTTCGCCGTACCTGAAGCAGATCACGACGGACTTCAACCTGGACCGCGTGTGGATCAACGCGTCGCGCGCTGCGGCGCTCGGCATCGAGGAGGGCGACAAGATCGAGCTGGTGTCCGACAACGCGGTGACGCCCGCCGTTGCGCATGTGACGCAGGCCATCCACCCCGATGCGCTCTTCACCGGATCGCATTACGGCAACCGTCAGGAGCAGCTGGGCTCGACCGCCGGATACGGCGTGGCGTATCTGGACCATGCCGGCACGGAGCTCGACCCGATCTCGGGATCGCAGCTTTCGCAGGAGAACGCGATTACTGTTAGGAAGGTGGTCGCATGACCCGCTATGGAATGCTCATCGACTCGAGCCGCTGCGTGAACTGCTACGCGTGCCGCGCGACGTGCCAGCTGAACCATTCGCTGCTGCCCACGGAGACGTACATCAAGTTCGAACACAAGGAGGAAGGGGTTTACCCCAACGTCAAGATCCGCACGGCCCCGCGCCAGTGCGCGCACTGCGCCGATGCGCCCTGTGCCCGCGTATGCCCCACGGGCGCAACGTACGTGGCCGATGACGGCACGGTGCAGGTGGACGATTCCAAGTGCATCGGGTGCGGTTACTGCACGACGGTCTGCCCGTACGATGCGCGCATCAAGCGCGAGGAAACCGGCGTGGTGTCCAAGTGCTCGCTGTGCCATGAGCGCCTGGCGCGCGGCGAACAGCCGCTGTGCTCCGGCATTTGCCCGGTGGGCGCGCGCGTGTTCGGAGACCTGGACGACCCCGAGAGCGAGCTGAACCGCGAGATCGCGCTGCGTGGGGCGAAGCCCCTGGGCGACGGCCTCACCGACTCGCACGTTTACTATGTGAGGTGATTTGACTATGTGGGGAATACCTATTGCTCTGTACCTGTTCCTGGCGGGTGTTAGCGCCGGGGCGTTCGCGGTGGCCTCGTTGGTGGAGCTGCGGGCGGCGGGCGACGACGGCGCGGGCGTTGGCGAGGCGGCGGGCCTGCTCGTGAGGCGCATCGGCGCGGTTGTCGCGGTGGTGGCGCTCGTGGTGGGCACGCTGTTCCTGGTGGCGGACGCGCGCGGCGGGCTTTCCAACCCGGTGGCGTTCTTCGGGTTGCTCACCAACTGGACGTCGCCCATGACCTGGGGTGTTGCAATCATCGTGCTGACGCTGGTGTTCGAGGCGCTCGCAACTGTGCGTGCGTTCGCCGGCAAGCGCGGCCACGGTGCCCTGGTTGCCGTGGGGCTTGTGTTCGCGGCTTTGCTGGCGGTGTACACGGGCGTGCTGCTGAGCGCGTCGCAGCCCGTGCCGCTGTGGAACAGCGGAGCGCTCGTGGTGCTGTTCGTGGCGTCGGCGTTCCTGTCCGGTTCGGCGCTGGTGCTGCTGGTTGCGCGCCTTGCCGCCGGTGAAGCCGCCGAGGGCGTCGACCAGCTGATCGCGAGCTACGGCAAGGCGTTCGTGGCCGTGGGGGCGCTCGAGGCGCTGGCGCTGTTCGCCCACCTGTTCGCTGTGGCACAGGTTGCTCCCGCCGGTGGGGCGACGGTTGCGAGCCTGCTTTCCGGCGTGTACGCGCTGCCGTTCTGGCTGGGCATCGTGGCCGTGGGGATTGCCGTGCCTCTGTTCGCCGAGGTGTACGCGATCAAACGTCAGGGTTCGCAGGCTGCTGCGGGCGGCGCGGTGCAGCTCGTGGGCTTCGCGGGTATCATCGTCGGTGCGGCGGTGCTGCGCATCCTCGTGGTCGTGGCAGCCCAGGCAACCGTGATATCCGTGCTCTAGCGCACGCTCGCATAGCGCGAACGGGCAAGGCTCCTTCGGGGGTCTTGCCTTGTTTTTCTGGGTGCTCATGCCTTGCGGGCGCACCCTTGTAGGGGCGCGCTCCGCTCGACCGCCCTGTTTCCCATCCCCTGGCAAGAATTGGGAGGTTTGCACGATTCGCAAACCTCCCGCAAGCCTGCGAACTGGGGCTTTAGAAATAGCCCTTGAAAAACGGCCCTAAAATTCGTGCAAACCTCCCGATTCTTGCCGTGCACCGTGCAAAAGTGGAAGAAATTGCGAGGTTTTCACGATTCGCCGCTCGCCGCGCGTTATTTCTCGTAGGCGAAGCGGGGGTCGTCGTCTTCCTGGACGTGGATGATGCCGCAACGCGTGAAGCCGAGCTTCGCAAGCAGGTTTTGCATGACCGCGTTGTCGGGGTGCGTGTCGATTCTCAGATGCCCGCACTGCTCGAAAGCCCAGTTGATGCAGAACGCGCCGACGCCGCGAACGGAGCCGTCGCTTGCTATGCGGTGGACGACGCCGTAGTCGTCGTCCCCGATCCATGCGCCGTTTTCGATTGCGTCGTAGGTGGGTTCGATGGCCTTCCCATGATCGAAGAAGAACACGCCGACGATGCGCCCATCGTGTTCGCAGACATAGCTTTGACCGTTTTCGATGTCGCGCTCGACCAGCCAGGCGGGAGGCCAGTTGGTGGCGCACCATTGGCGTTCGTTGCCGTTGCGCGCCATGAATTCGCGGGCGCGTGCGTAGATTTCCATCATGCGGGGCAGGTCGCTCGCTGTGGCGTGCCTGATGTTCATCGTGACTCCTGAGGTCGCTCGGCTTGCGACCAGTATACGTGAACGGGACGGGAGGAGCGCAAGGCGGCGCCTTGTCCTATTCCCCTTCCCGGATGAGCTTGCCCACCAGGGGCGAGGCCTCGATTGGGCCGTCGAAGGTGGCGATGCGCTTGGCGAGCGCCCGCAGGAACTCCGACGCGAGCGGGTTCTCGACGGCGGAGGCTTTGCGGATGCAGCCGACGTCCATGGTCTCGTCGGTGAGGATGGGCACGGAGATGAAGCGCTTGCCCTCGTCGGGGAAGGCGCCGGTGCCGAGGGCATAGGCGTCGGTGCGCTCGAGCATCGTCGACAGCGTGCCGTTGTCGCTCACGAGCAGGCGCCCCAGGCTCGGGGCCGATGCGAGCGGTTCCTCCGCGAAATACGACGAGCTCTCGATGCCCTGTTCCTGCTGGATGCGGGGGAAGGCTGCGAGCTCCTCGATTTCGAGCGCTTCTCGGCCCGCGAGCGGGTGACCGGAGCGCACGATGGCGTGCGGCCGGGCCACGTAGAGCGACTCGAACGTCAGCCCCGCGTCGGAGAGCGAGCGGTTGATGGCGCGGTCGTTATAGTTGCTCAGATAGATGATGCCCAGGTCGCTGCGGCCTTCCTGCACGTCGCGGATGATCTCGTTGGTGTACGACTCGCGCAGCGCGAGCTCTCCGGCCTGACCTGTGAGGGCTTCCACGAAGTCGCCGAACGCGTCGACGACGAGCGAGTAGTGCTGCGACGATACCGCGAAACGCGGGCCCTCCGCATCTTTCGCGACGCGCGAGTAGAGGCTTTCCATGGCCTCGATCTGCTCGACCACCGAGCGTGCGCGCTCGACTATCTCCACGCCTTCGGGGGTGAGCCCGATGCCGCGGGACGTTCTTTCGAACAGCGTGACGCCGAGCTCCTGCTCGAGGTCCTTGACCGCGACCGAGATGCTCGATTGCGACACGTACATGCTCTGCGACGCCGCACGGAAGGACCCGTGGTCGGCCGCCGCGATGAGATACCTGAGTTGCTGAGTTTGCATGCGCCCCTCAATTCCATACTGGTTCACTAGGAATAGATTCGCATTATCTCACTTCGCCTGAAGCTTTGCTAAAATGCCCACGAAAGAGTCAACAATCACTCGCAGCAAGGGGGCAAGTTCGATGGAGAACCTGGAAGTTCTCAGGGCGGAGGAAGAATGGCAGCGCACGGGGGCGTACTCGGTGCGGATCCAGGGGATGAACCGCGAGCACCACATCTCCCTGCGCGAGGAGTTCGACGAGCACGACGGCGAGGGCACGCGCTACATCGTGCTGCTGGACGACGGGTATCCCATCGCTACGTGCCGCTTCTACCCTGCGGACGAGGAACGTGCGAAGGTGGGGCGCGTGGTCGTGCTGCCCGAGTACCGCGGGAAGCACCTTGGCAGCAGGGTCATCTGCGAGGCCGAGAAATGGATCGGCGAGTGCGGTTTCCAGGAAGTGGTGATCGATGCGCGCGACGTGGCCGTGGGCTTCTACGAGAAGCTCGGCTACAAGCCCGTCGACGGCTCCGTATTCAGGAGCGGCCCCTTCGACTGCGTGCGCATGCGGAAGCACCTGTAGGGGCGCGGCCTGCGCGTCCACCGTTACCGGTTGCCTGTAGGGGCGCTCCCCGAGCGCCCGTTTATGCCAGCAGCTGGGCGCCCAGCTCACGGGCGCGTGCGAGCTCGCCTGGGAAGATCTCCTCGTGTCGCTTGACGCGCTCGTCCGCATCGAACATGGTCCAGTTGTAGCGGCTGTAGTCGGCCACCTGCATCGTTGCGCCCACCTTGTAGAGCGTGGTCGGGCCGATCTGCGTGTTAAGCGTATTCACGTGCAAGTCGATCATGGGGCCGTAGTTCACGGCATCGTAAGCGTCTGCGGAGACGTTGCTCGTCACGATGAGCAGCACCGGGATGCGGTGCTGGTTGCAGGTGATATCCTCGGGACGGTAGGTGAGGTACTGGAAGCAGAGGCGCTCGTAGAGCGCGCGGAAGCCTGCCGTGAGGTCGCCGAAGTAGATGGGCGAGCCCAGGATGAGGCCGTCGGCGTCGCGCATCTTGGCAAGCAGGTCAGCGAGCCCGTCCTTGACGACGCACGTTCCCTCGAATTTTTCCTGCTTGCAGATGAAGCACGAGCGGCAGCCGGTGAAGGCGTCAAGTTTGTACAGGTCGACGACTTCCACTTCGGCGCCCGCGTCCTGCGCGCCAGCTGCGGCCTCGCGCACGAGCTGCGCCGTGTTCCACTTCGCTCGAGGGCTTGCATTGACTGCGACGATCTTCTTCATGATGGCGGTCCTCTCTCATGGGCCTTGCATGGTTCTCAGCTGCGGGTGGGGCGCGCCTCTGTGCCCGCCTCCTAGCCCGAACGCGATCTTGTCGCCTATTGTATGCTTGCTGGCCTGGGCGTCGAGCTTTCAGTTTGCCTACAAAAGCGGGGTGCGTGCACGTGGGAGGGGCGCGCAACGCGCCTGCCGAACGACTGGCGGCTTACTCGCCGGCGCTGAAGCTGAGGGAGAGCTGGTTCTTGAAGCGCGCGGCGGCATGCTTGCGCATCCTGAGTTTGGGATTCTCGACGATCCAGATGCCGGCGGCTTCCCACATGGAGAACGCGCCGATGGTGGAAAGCACCGTGAACCACACCACGTTCAGCATCGGCTGCAACATCAGGCTCAGCGCGATGAATAGCACGCCCACCCCGAACATCCACAGCTGCTGGACCGTGTTCTTGCGGCGCGCGGCCTTGATGGAGGCCTCCTCGTCCTCGGCCCACCTGTGGATGGCGGCGGCGAACCGTTTCTGGTCGATGGGAGCCGCCGAACGCACCTCGAGGCTCACGCCGTCCTTGCGGCCCTCGATTTGCACTTTGCTCATGAGGTAGGTTTTCACTTCGTCGCACAGGAGGTCGCGCTGCGGGTCAAACGAGTTGTACAGCCGTTCCTCGTCCTCCACGTTCAACGTAATGCTCTGCATGGCGCCACCTTTCTTGTTGTCCTGCGTAGGGACAGTATACGTTAGGCATGGGAGGGGCGGGCTTTGGGGTGCGAGCTGAACAGGTGCCGCCTGCTCCTGCGGCAAGTCGCTCTAACCCGTAAAAAACTCGCCAGCGAGCACGGCTGCGAACGAGTTTTTTACGGGTTAGAGTGACTTGCAAAAGGCGTGCGATTTGCGATCTGGGGTTTTGCAAGCGGGGAGGGCGAAAATGCTCGGGAAATCGCTCTAAGTCGTAAAAAACTCGACGCCGTGGGGTCGGGTTGGCGAGTTTTTTACGGGTTAGGGCGAATTCAGGAAGGGGAACGTTGTTGACGGACGCGCGGAGCGCGTCCCTGTAAGGTGCTCAGGTTCGCTTCCGTCCTGTAGGAGCGCTCCTTCTGGATCAACATGCCGTTGCAGTGGTCGATTTCGTGCTGGATGGCCTGGGCGACGTGGCCGTCCCCGGTTATGGGAACGCGACGCTGCATGCTTGACAATCGCTGATCGAACTCATCACAATGCTTGCAAATGCGGGAAAGCAGACGGAGCGCCCATGATCATCTACAGCGGAAGCAAAACCGACTTCATGACGGAAGTCGAGAACGACACCATCGCGTACAGCATCCGCGACAACATCCTGGAGAAGATGCACCGCAAGACGGGCGAGGCGGAATTCCGGTCGTGGGTTAACTCGCTCGAGTACATGTACAAGGTGCTGAACGACGACGGCATCCCGCGCGATTCGGGTGTGGCCATCGAGTACAACCTGCCCAACACGGCCAAGCGCGTGGACTTCCTGATCTCGGGCTACGATGCCAGCCGCGGTGCGAACGTCGTGATTATCGAGCTGAAGCAATGGGAAAAGCTGAACAAGGTGGAAGGGCTCGACGGTCTGGTTGAAACGTTCACGGGCGGCGCCAACCGCCGCGTCGTGCACCCGTCCTACCAGGCATGGAGCTACGCGGAGATGATCCGCGACTATAACGAGTACGCGCAGATAGAGGGTGTCGGGCTCTGGCCGTGCGCCTACCTGCACAACTACATGCGAACGACCGACGATCCGCTGGACGACCCGATATACGCCGACTACCTGGAAGACGCCCCCGCGTTCGCCAAGGGCGACGTCATGAAGCTGCGCGAGTACATCAAACGCGTGGTCGAGACCGGCGACGACGGCGAGATCATCTACGAGATCGACAACGGGCGCATCAAGCCCTCGAAGAGCCTGCAGGATGCCATCGTCGGCATGTTGGAGAACAACCCCGAGTTCAACCTGATCGATGACCAGAAGGTCGTCTTCGAGCGCATCATGGAGCTGTCGCGCCAATGCGAGAAGGACGGCAAGAAGCGCGTTCTCATCGCGCAGGGCGGCCCGGGCACGGGCAAGACCGTGATTGCCATCAACCTGCTGGCACGTTTGACCCAGGAGGGCGTGTTCGCGCAATACTGCTCCAAGAACAGCGCGCCGCGCGAGGTGTACAAGCGCAAGCTGAAGGGGCACCGCACCAAGAGCAGCATCGACAACATGTTCAAGGGGTCGGGCGCCTATGTCGATGCGCCCGAAAGCGCGGTCGGCGTCGTTCTGGCCGACGAGGCGCACCGGTTGAACGAGAAGTCGGGGCTGTACGGCAACCAGGGCGTCAACCAGATCCACGAGATCATCCGCGCCGCGCGGCTGAGCGTGTTCTTCATCGACGAGAGCCAGCGCGTGACCGTGAGGGACATCGGCAGCGTCAGCGAGATCAAGCACTGGGCCGCAGTGAACGGCGCGAAGGTGTTCGAGGAGGAGCTGGCGTCGCAGTTCCGGTGTAACGGCTCGGACGGCTACCTGGCCTGGCTGGACGACGTGCTGGGCATCCGCGAGACCGCCAACTACGACCTGGAGGACGTGGGCTACGAGTTCGTGGTGCTCGACTCGCCTCAGGAAATGCGCGACATGGTGGTTGCACGCAACGACGAGGGCGGCAATTCGCGCATGCTGGCAGGCTACTGCTGGAAGTGGCCGAAGGCCGGGCGCGCGGACACCAATGCGCACGAGATAAAGATCGGCGATTTCGAGATCAGCTGGAACCTTGAGGGAGGGGAGGCGTTCGCCATCAGCCCCACCTCAATCAACGAGGCTGGATGCATCCACACCACGCAGGGGCTCGAGTTCGAGTACGTCGGCGTCATCATCGGCGATGACCTGCGTTACGAGGGCGGCGGGCTTGTAACGGACTACACGAAGCGCGCATCGACCGACCAGTCGATCCGGGGCCTTAAGAAGATGGAGGAGGAAGACCCCGAGGAGGCACGCCGGCTGGCGGACGAGATTATCAAGAACACCTACCGCACGCTCATGACCCGCGGAATGAGGGGCTGCTACGTGTACGCGACCGACCCGGGGCTGCGGAAGTACTTGAGCGAAAGGGCGCGGGCGGCGCACCGATATCGGTCTATTTCGATATAGGGCTCCCGAGGGTCTCTCGCCTACGCGGCGGGGTTGGAGCGGCGGGTCCGGGTTGCACCGAGGGCTTGGCGAAATTGGGTTATAGTTAGCCCATGGCTCGATGGCTTAGAAGCTTAGGGGGTCAATATGGATTACCGCAAGCTTGGCAGTAACTACTACATTAGGATGGACAAGGGCGACGAGGTGGTCGCGACGATCCTGGACGTGTGCCGCCGCGAGGGCATCCGGTCCGCGACGTTCTCCGGCATCGGCGGGTGCAGCAGCGCCGAGATCCAGGTGTTCCGCCCCGAGCAGGGCGAGTTCGAGACCGAGCGCGTCGTGGGCTTGCTCGAGCTCGTGTCGCTGACGGGCAACGTCATCCTGAGAGACGACGGCGAGCTGTCGCATCACGTGCATGCTCTCTTCGCGTACCAGGGTGCCGACGGGCAACGCATCGCAGCGGGTCACCTGAAGTCTTCCACCGTGCTGTATACCGCGGAGATCGAATTGCGCCCCGTGGAGGACGGCGTGATCGACGCGGAGCTCAACCGCGAGACCGGCACGTATTTCTGGAGTTTCGAGGTCTAGCGCGGGCAGCGGGCGCGCGGGTGAGGAAGGACGACATGATAGTTGAGGGAACCGGCGCCGAGGAGCGCGCGGCATTGAACGTCGACACGCAGAATGGCGTGCACAGGCCCATCGCCAGGCCGAGGAACGGCAAGGAGATCACGCCCGAGATGAGGGCGCTCGCGGAGGCGCTCGCCCATCCGGAGGGCGACCCCTACGACAACGGTCGGCGCCTCGGGTTCTATTGCGAGAACTGCGGCTAGCACGTCGCGCGTGGGTTCTCCGTGGCAGCGCATCGCGGACGGGCACTTTCTGGTAAGCTGGTAGGCCGTTTTCGTTAAACGACTTATCAGGCAGGCGGTTCATGAAGATCAATCATGCCATTTTGCACGTGCTCGATTTCGTGGCGTGCGAGCATATCTACGCGCGCGAGGAGATGGACCTCGCGGACAAGACGGCCAAGAAGTACATCACGAGTCAGGCGCGCCGCGCCCTCGGCAACCTGGACAACAAGCACGGCGAGTTCGCGGCGGACAGCCACTTCGCGGCCGCGCTGCGCGATTACTTCGCGGGCGGGCTCGGCTTTGTCGAGCTTTCGGCCGAAATCGCGCAGTTCTTCGCCCGCGAGCTCGGGCACATGGAAAAGCCCATTTCCACTGACGTGCTCGTGGTGGACTTCGAGGAGAGCGCGTCGTCTTCCTCAGCCACCGCTGACGAGGTGGAGGCCGAGTTCGACGGGCCGATTCCGCGCTATTTCGCGATCTTCCTGCTGGAGAGCAAGCAGGCCTACATCCACGACACCAGCTACGGCGAGGTAGGGGAATGCAACGGCATCATGCGCAACCGCGCCATTTTGCCGAACCCGTCGCAGAAGGTGCCTTCCTACGCGGTGGTGAACCTTCGCACGCAGTCGGTGTCGTTCGTGGACAAGGAGCGCGTCGTTGCGGGGGAGGAGCGCTGGCTCATCCCCGACGGGTTGCTGGAGTGCTCCATGGAGGCGTCGACCAAGGAGACGTTCGCCGCCGTGACCGAGCTGGTGGAGGCTGTGGCCGAGGAGTACGGGCAGAACGCCAGCGTGGCGGTGTCGCGCGCGAAGGCGTGCGCTGTGGAGAGCGTCGTGGACGACGAGCTGGACGGCTTGGACCTGGCCGAGGTGGCTGCCGCGGCTTTCGAGAGCAATCCGGCCATGCGCGAGCGCTTCGAGGAGGCGGCTCAGGCGATCGACCTGCCCGAGCGCGTGCCGCTCGAGCGCGAGGCCGTGCGCCGCGTGGCGAAGAGCCACAAGATCCGCACCGACACCGGCATCGAGCTGACGTTCCCCGCGGAGTACAGCCGCAACCCCGAGTACATGACCTTCACCAGCGAGGCCGACGGCACCATTTCCATTCAGATCAAGAACATCGGCTCGATCGAGAACAAATAGCGCGCAGCGCGCTCGATGGGCGACGGAAGAGCCCTGTCGTCCACCTCGCGTTCGTCAGTCGGTTACGACCTCGCCGGGCCAGGTGTTGATGCCGCCGAATTCCACGACGTTCGCGTAGCCCAGGGCAGCGAGCTTGCCGGCTGCCTGTTCGCTGCGCCTGCCGCTACGGCAATACACCATGATGAGCTGGTCGAGGTTGGGTAGCTCGACGGGCCGTGTCTCGCCGATCGACTCGTTGGGGATGTTGATCGCGCCCGGGATGTGCCCCGAGGCGAATTCGTCCGCGCGTCGCACGTCCACGATGACGTAGCCGCTTTCGGACTGCATCATCGACTGGGCTTCTTGTTGCGATACTTGACGATAGGCCGCCGACGATGCGGCCGATTTCGCGGAGGCCGCGCAACCGATAAGTGCCGCCGCACCGATAGCCGCAACAATCGCAGCTGCCAGAAGTAGCTTTCTCTGCATGCTCTGCTCCCGTCTCTTTCGCGAGCCCTTGGAAATGGGCTTCGGGAACGCTTCGCCGCCCATCACGAGCATCATAAGGTAACTCGCCCTAAACCGTAAAAACGTTGCAAAACCGCTCCCACGGCGTCACCTTTTTTACGGTTTAGGGCGAGTTGGCCGCGCTACCGCTTCTCGCGACCTGGGGTTTTGCCTTTTCGTCATGCCGAAATGCGGGAAAAATCGCCCTAAACCGTAAAAAACTCGACGGGGAAGGACCTCGGCAGCAGGTTTTTTACGGGTTAGGGCGACCGAGTGGCAGGAGAGCCCTGCCACTCGGTCCAGTCCTGCTAGATTAAGGCGAGTTGCAGGTACGAATCGTGCTCCGGGCCGGTGTAAATGGTGTTTTCGGATCCAGCGACGTAATCGCCGTGCGGCTCGTACATCTCCGCTCCGACGGGCGTCACCGTAAGGAGCAGCTTCCAGCCCTTCTTCAATCGTGCAGTGGTCGGCGGCATCTCGACGGTTGCCTCGACAATCTCGCCCGGGGCGAGTTTCTGGCAGTCCTTCTCCTGATGGGTGTGGTATGGCCTGTACTCGGTGGTTTTCTCGGGGTCTTCTTTCCTGTGCGAAAGCTTGAGCGCACCGCCGCTGATCACGCCGCCCTTGTCGAAATGCGTGTCGACGCCAAAGGGCACGGGCGCGTTGTTCTCGTCGAGCGCGAGTATGTGCACGAACACCTTCATGTCGTCGGTTGTCGATGAGGCGAAGAGCTTAACCTTGCAGTAGCCGGCGATCACCATGTCCTCCTCGAGCGGGGCTGTGCAGAACGTGGCGCCCATCGGCTTGTACGGTGGGTAGTCGTCGGGCAAGTCGGCGTTGTACGTGACGGAGCCCTTGATTGGCTCGTCGGCGAGTACCATCGGCGAGGCGGGGTCTCCGGGCATGGCGGGCACGGCGCCGAGGTGGAGCTTCTTGTAGGTGGTGCGGGCGATGGGCCATTCGCTCTCGCGTTGCACGTAGTAGCCGCCGTTGCCCGTGCGGATCATCAGGTTCACGGGGGTCTCCTCGGCCAGCCCGTCGCCTTCGCCCTTCAGCCAGTAGTCGAAGAAGCGCTGGTGCTTGCCCAAGTAATACGGGTCGTACATCCAGTAGTGGATGCCCGTTTCCGACATGACGTCCAGCCGCTTCTCGCCAATGGGCGTTGAGCTGTTGATGAACACCTCGCTGGTGCCGCGCGTGTGGATGAACGGCGTCTCGAGCGGGATGGCGGTGTAGAAGGGCACGCTCACGAGCGCGGCGTCGGAGGCCATGGGCGTATCGGTGTCGTGCCCGAAGATGGCCGGGTCGTCCCACTCGTAGGTGTCCTGCACCTGCTTGTGGTCGATGCCCTCCCATTCGCCGTTGCTCGCCTTCACCGAGAACGTGAAGCTGCAGGCCAGGCCGCCGAAGTGCATGTTGTCGCGGTAGTGGTCGATGTCGCCTGCGGGCACCACCATGGCGGCGAGGTGAGGCGGCTGGAGCGAGGCCACGTTGAACGCGTTCATCGCGTAGTACGAGGCGCCGTAGATGCCCACCTTGCCGTTGCTCCACGGCTGCGTGCCCGCCCACTCGATGGTGTCGTAGTAGTCGTTGGCTTCGGGGCGGCCGAACTGATGCGCCTTCCCGGGCACCTTGCCCAGGCCGCGGCTCTCGACGTTCATGACGACGTAGCCGCGCGGTACCCAGTCACGCGTGTTGGCGCGCTCGAAGTATTCGCTCGTGTGCACGAGGTTCGCGTTGTCTTTGGAGCCGAATGGCGGCACGCCTGGCAAGCCTTCCGGGATGGGGTCCTTGCCCTCGAGCATGATGTGCATGTTGATGAAGTCGTAGTGGTGCGGCTTGCCGGAGAAGTAGTCGTCCTCGAAGGTCTGGTGCTTCTCGAAGTCCTCCTCGGTGCGGATCACGCCGAACCAGAATGCCTTGCCGTAGCCTGCGAAACTCATAATCACCGGGTATTGGCCTTCTTCTTCGGGCATGAAGATGTCTGCGAGCACGTAGCCGCCGTCGCGCAGGGGGATCTTCACGTCGCTGTGCATCGTGATTCCCTCCATGGCGCGGCGCAGGCAGTTGCGGGCGAATGCTGGGGAGACGATCTTCACCCCCAGCGCACTGCTGAGCTGGGCGATATGCGGATCGTCGGCGAAGAGCGCCTGGTCTTGCACGAGGTTCTTCAGGTTGAGGCCCTCGCACGCCTGGCGCGCGGCGTCATCGATCACGATGGGCGCGTCCGAGCTCGTTTCGTTCCCCTTCCGCAGGCTCAGGAGCAGGCGGGACGTGTTGGTCACGCGGTCGCAGGCGATTCGGTTGAGCTTGCCCGCGCACTCGTTCGACAGGTTGGCCGGCGTGACTTTTTCCTGCGCCATGGCGGTGCCCAGGACGAAGCTGCCTATTGCGAAGGTGACCGTTTCGCCCTCTTCGTAGAGGAATTCGCCTTTGCTTCCCGTGCGCCCTTGGTGCGTGGGCGTCGTGTAGTCCGCGCCCACGATGGGCGTGATCTCGAAGATTCCCGTTTTGCTTGCCATTGGTTGCTCCTTTTCGCTTGCTGGTTCCAGTTTGCGCGGCCGCATTGGCGCGGCCGCGGGTTGTTGCTGTTTTGTTGAGGTTGGGCTTGCCGTTTATGCCTGGGGAGCCAGGTTGCTCGGCGCCTCGGGCGCGTGCATGGCCGTGGGGTCGAAGCCGCTGATGCGCGTGGCCATCTTCATGACCAACGGCAACGCGACGAGCACCAGCGGGTAGGCGCAGGCGAGGGCCGGCGGGTAGATCGCGAGCCAGGCGCCGATCACCAGCGGCATGCCTCCGGTTTGGAAGTTGTTGAGGAACATGCACAGGAACGTGATGCACGTCGCCATCACGAACGCTAGGACGAGGCTCGTGATGAAGTGGGCGCCCAGCTTGTTCTTGATGTGGAACGCGCCGGCGAGCTTCTGGCCCCATTGGAGCGCCGGGAAGATATCGCCCACGAACACGCCGACGATCGTCGCTTGCAGCACCGCCACGAAGTACGACACCGGGGTGAAGATGGGCAGTCCCTCGTTGCCCGGAAGCCCCTGGATCGTCGCGAGGACGATCACACTGAGCACAAGACCCAGGATGAGGTTCATCGTTACGTTCATGATCAAGCCGAAACCCGCAGGACCCTTTAACATTTCGCTACCTTCTTTCTCGATGCCGATTGCGGACAAGCGGATTCTAGGTGGCGGCTTTCGCTTGGTTTTGGACATTGCGGGCGAGGTTATCCAATGCGGCGCTCGAGTGGACAGTCGGGGGCGTTGTGTCCAAGCGGCGGTGTTGCGGGTTGGGGCTGCTGCTACGGGTTATAGCTGCTTTACCTTCTTGAACAAGGGGAACTCGCCCATGAGCTTTTCGTCGGGGACATAGGATGCGCCGTCGACCATGGCGTGATAGCCCACTCGCGCAAGGCTCGCGATTGATGCGAGCTCTCTTGACGAGGCCCGCTTTACCCCGCTCGGGAGGTTGAGGGTGAACGTGAGCAGCGTGATATACGACCCCACGAGGTTCTCGATTGCATAGGGAAGCAAGTCGTCCTGAGGCACCAGGTCCTCGTTGGAGAAGGCCACCATTTCGCTTTCGAGTTGGTTGTGCAGCCGCCGTGCGAAGTACGGGTCGCCGTTGACGCCCATGATTGCTGCGAGCGCGCGCTCGTGCTCGAACGCTGTGTCGAACCATCGCGAAATTGCTTCGATGGATAGCCCGATGGAGTTCTCAGGGCTGGTGGTTGGCTGGCTCTGGAGGCTCAGGATCTTGAGGAGCGTTTTCTCGATGCCTTCCAGGCAGTCGTCTGCGCTGGAGAAAATGGTGTAAAAGGTGGAGCGTGGCACCTTGCTTTGCGCGCATATGTCCGAGACCTTGATCTTCGAGAAGTGCTTCTCGTAGAGCAGGTCGATGTAGGCTTCGACTATGAGCTTCCGCCATTCTGCAGCACTTTGGCGCGCCATTGGTATTCCAATCGGTTGCGAAATGAGTCGGCAGGACGTTTCTGGAACTCATTATCGCTCTAATCCGTAAAAAAGTTGCAATACTGCCACCGCGGCGTCGAGTTTTTTACGGGTTAGGGCGAATTGCCTGCGCTGCTGCTTCTCGTGACTTGGGGTTTTATCGCTGCGCCATGCTGAAATGCGTGAGAAATCGCTCTAACCCGTAAAAAACTCGACGGGGGAGGCGCTCGGCTGAAAGTTTTTTACGGGTTAGAGCGAGTGACGAGTGGCAGGAACGTCCTGCCGCTCCTCGCGCGGGTCGATATAACCATCCCCAACAGAGGAAGGGGAGGTGGGCGGTATGGTGCCGGACAAGATTCATGTCGCGCTCGTGGCCTGTGCCGGTGCGCTACGAGCGCCCGAGCCACCTCTACCGCGTGCTTTCGCCCAAGGAGGCCTTCGGCTGGCGGGCTGGCCGCGTTGTCGCGGGGTGGGGATGAGTTGGCTCGTCCTCGCGCAAATGTATCGAAGGCGGGCGCAGGGGGCTATTTCCAGTCTCCTAGGCCTTCGGCGTCAAGGTTTTCGTAGGGAACGAATCGCAGGGCGGCGCTGTTGATGCAGTAGCGGCGGCCACCGGTTTCGGCGAGGCCGTCGTGGAACATGTGACCCAGGTGGCTGTTGCCGCCCGAGCTGCGCACCTCGATGCGGTGCATGCCGAAGCTGCGGTCGTCGCTCATGACCACCGCGTCGTTGCTGATCGGCCGCGTGAAGGCGGGCCAGCCGCACCCCGAGTCGTACTTGTCTTCCGACGAGAACAGCGGCTGGCCGGTCACGACGTCTACGTAGACCCCGCGTTCGAAATGCTTGTCGTACTCGCCCGAGAACGCGCGCTCGGTGCCCGCGTGCTGCGTGATGGCGTACTGCTGCGCGGTCAAGTTGCGGAGCAGCTCGGCATCGTCGGGCTTGGGCCACAGCTCGGCGGGCGTTGCGCCCGCGCCCGCGCTCGCCGCTGCGGCCAGTTCTTGCTCGGTGCGCACGTCCGACAGGCTGGCGAAATTCACGTGGCAGTAGCCGCCCGGGTTCTTGCGCAGGTAGTCCTGGTGATATTCCTCGGCTTCGTAGAAGCATTCGAGCGGCAGGAGCTCGGTGGCGATGGGCCGGTCGTGCTTGGCCTGCTCGGCCTTGAACGACGCGCGGATCGCGGGTTCGTCCGCCGGGTCGGCGTAGTAGACGCCGGTGCGGTACTGGCTGCCCACGTCGTTGCCCTGGCGGTTGACGCTCAGCGGGTCGATGATCGCGAAGAGCTGCTCCACCAGCGTCTTCAAGCTCACGGTGCCTGGGTCGTAGGTCACGCGCACCGTCTCGGCGTGGCCGGTCTCGCCTGTGCACACCTGCTCGTAGGTCGGGCGCGCAGCGTTGCCGTTCGCGTAGCCGTTCACGGCGTCGACCACCCCGGGCACGAGGGAGAAGTATTCCTCCACGCCCCAGAAGCAACCGCCGGCAAGATAGATTTCCTTCATGGTGGGCCTCATTCCGCAAACGACTGTCGGTAGAACTTCATGAAGCGCTCGTAGTCGGCTTCGTTCTGGTACGCATAAGCGTCAGCGAATTTCGCTATGGCCTTGTCGAATTTGCTGGAGCTGCCCATGTATGCGGCAATGGCGAAACGGTCGCCCGTGCGCGCATGGGCGTGCGCGAGCGTCTGGCCGCATACGTTCGCGAGCTCCTTGAGCTGCTTGGGGCCGAGCGTGGCGAGGTCGATCGATCCCTTGCCGTCCCACAGCTGGCGCACGTAGTAGTCCTTGAGCTTGCCATCCTCCCCGGGCAGCCGGCACCAGCCGAGCAGCATGTCGCTGGCCGCTTGCATGGCGCGCTGGCCCTCCACGACGCGCTGGCCGTGCTGCCTGCACTTGCTCTTGCCCACGAAGCGCTCGAGCACCGATTCCTGCGCTTCTTTCACCTGCAGCACCAGCGGGTCGTTCTCGTCGGCCCCTTGCATGACGATGATCCATGCCCGCATTCCCACGCTGCCCACGCCAACGACCTTGTGGGCGACGTCGACTACGGTGTACTCGTTCATGAGCGCCTGCTTGTGCGGGTCGAGGGTGGAGCGGTACTCGGTGAGCACTGCGCGCATCAGGCGCTCGACCGCCTTGCTGTCGAGGCGCTCGGCGAAGCGCTCGTGCGCCTTCTGCGACACCAGATCGCGCATGGGAACGACGAGGGGCGGGTTGCTCGCGATGCGAAGCTGGCCGTCCGCGATTTCGGTGAGCTTGCTGATGGCGCGGGAACTGTCTTTGCTCTTAGCCTTGGCAATGACCTTGTCCGCCTTCTTCATGCTCTCGCTATCGAGGTCGGTGGCCACTTTCTTCCGCATCGTTTCCACGTCGGCGTGCGAGTACCACATGTCCAGGTGCCCCATATCGGCGAATTTGGCCATGGCCTCGCGGTAGCCCTGAGCGCATGCGAGCACCGCCGCCTTGCGTTGCTTGCCGGAGAAGCCGTTGTCGCGCCCGCAGATCTCCACGCTGGTGGCCAGGCGCTTCACGTCCCATTCCCAGGGGCCGGGCAGCGTTTCGTCGAAGTCGTTGATGTCGAACACGGTGCGGCGCTCGGGGCTCGAGAACAAGCCGAAGTTCGAGATGTGCGCGTCGCCGCAGGCCTGCACGCGGATGCCCGTGGTGGGCGTTTCCGACAGGTCGGATGCCATGATGAGCGCGCTGCCGCGGTAGAACGTGAACGCCGACGCGCTCATGCGCTCGTAACGCAGCGGCAGGAGCGCCTGCACGCGCGTCTCGCCCTGGCTCTGGAGCAGCTCGACCGGGTCGGGACGGTCGGTGCGCGGCGCCCATTCGGCGTGCGCTTCGCGCGGAACGCTCGCGCGCAGCTCTTTTCCGCGCTTGGCGCTTTCTTCTTTGGAATGCGCCTCGCTTGGCAGAAGCGCTTCGAGCGATTTTCCAAGTAAGCCCATGTCGGTCTTCCTTCTCGTGCTTTTCCTAAAATGGGCGCCCCGCGGAAGCGGGGCGGCACCTCTGTTGGCTAAATGAAGTGGCAAGCGGCCGGGGCCGCAAACGTTCTGAGAATAGCACGGTTAAGAGAGTCGATGATTCGCTGTCACCTTGCTGTAATGACTTGCAGGGCGGTTCAGTGAGCTATTCTGCGCCCGGCCAAAAACCAAGGAGGCAGGAGTCGCCTGATCCTCCTGCCTCTTTTTTATATACGCGCAGCCGCCCGTTCCGTTTCGCCGATCATTGCAGAATGGCGATGCGGTCCTGGGGGCTCTCGTAGACGTCGGGCACTTCGTGGTTGCAGGGGCCGGTCAGGAAACCCGCGAAGATCTCGTAGTCGAAGTCGCATATGATCGGGCTCTCCAAGTCGGCTGCCTGCTTGAACTCGTAGTACGTGTCGCCGCCCTGGCAGAGGAAATCGAGCGTCGCCAACAGGTACGTGTCGGTGGCGGACCACGGCCGGCCGCCCACCTGCTCGATCGTCACGCGCGCGCCGGGCGCGGCGGGTGCTGCGAATGTCGAGCCCGGGTACGTGTCGCCCTTCTCGTAGGGCACGGTGGAATCAATCGTGAACTTCATGCCCGCCACCTGCGGGAACGCTCCGATGAACGAATCCAGTCCGATGTTCTGGCAGCTTGCCTCCAGTGCCTTGAGCAGCTGGTCGCCCGTAAGCTTTAGGATGAGCATCTGGTTCGCGAAGGGGAACACCGCCTTGATGCTCGCGAGCGAGATGTCGCCCTCTTGGACGGAGGCGCGGATGCCGCCGCTGTTGCACAGCGCCGCATCCGGTTTCGTGCCCGATGACTGCTCCGTGCCCCACATTATCGCGTCGCACAAGAAGTCGCCGAGGTTCGTCTCGCGTGTGCGGATACTCGCTCGCTCGCCGTCCATCGTGAACTTGGTGTGGCCGAGCACGACGTTCAGCTCGCCTTTCACCTGGTCGTTCACTTGGTCGATGATCGCCTGCGTGGGCTGGTCGATGCCGTCGTAGGTGCCGTAGGCCACCGATTTGTCCACCGGCGCGCCCGAGTCGATGACGACGAGGCCGATGTTGGCCATGTAGCTGCCGGTCTCGATGAGCGGCGTGCCGTTCACCTCCTCGCTCACCAGCTTGTGATCGTGGCCGTCGAGGAACAGGTCGATGCCTTCGACGTTCCTCAGCAGCTCGCGACTCGTGCTGGGCGCGTCTGCCTCCTGGTTGCCCAGGTGCCCCAGGCAAATGATCAGGTCGCAGCCTTTGTTGCGCAGGTCCTTCACCTGCTGGCGGGCGCAATTGAACAGGTCCTCGCCGCCGAGGAACGTGAACTTCTCGACCATTACGGGCATGCTGGTTGTCAGCGTGGAAGGCGTCGTGAGGCCGAAGATGCCCACCTTCGTGCCGTCCGAGAGATCGAAGGTCTTCGATGCGGTGAAGCGCGGCTCGCCCGTTTCCTTCACCAGCACGTTTGCCGAGATGATAGGGAAGTTCGCCTCTTGCTCGAAGCGAGTGATCTGCTCGTCGCCGTGGTCGAACTCGTGGTTGCCCACGGCCATGAGGTCGTAGCCGCACGAGTTCATGAACGCGATACCCGCCTCGCCCTTGGACTGGTCAACGAGCGGCATGCCCTGAGTCGCATCGCCGACGTCAAGTAGCAGCACGTCGTAGCCCTTGGCCTTCCAGTCGGCCTTGAGCTGGGCCACCGCCGCCATGGAGAAGTTGCCGGCGACGTCGCCCTCTGTCTTGACCTCGGTGTCATGGCCGTGGGTGTCGTTGGTGTGGATGATGGCCAGGAGCGGGGAGGCCGCTGCGGAGGGCGTGGACTTGCCGCTCTGCCCGTTGCCCGAGCACGCCGCAAGCGCGGCCGAGGCGCTCAGGAGGCCGACCCCCTTGATGAAGTTGCGTCGCGTTACCATCAGCTTGATCGGGCCCTGTTTCATGCGTTCCCCATTTCTCCAGGTTTTCGCGATACGCGCGTGGTTCCAGTTTAGCAAATGGCGCTTACGACTTGCGCTTGCGCAATGCCAGCACGACCATTGCGGCGCCCAGCGCCGCTGCGGCAACAAGCGTGACGACGGGCAGCGCGTCGCCCGTGCTCACCGTGCTCGCCTTCGCGCCCGAGCCCTTCGCTGGCGAGGTTCCGCTCGTCCCCTTGGAAGCGGCGCTCTCTGCGCCTGAGCCTCCGCTCGAGGTTCCTTGCCCGGAGGCCTCTTCGGCCGCGGGCTTGTCGCTAGAAGGATTCTCGGCTGCAGGGCCTTCGTCGGAGGGGGTCGTGCCCTCTTCCGGCTTTGATGATGCCGCTTTCACGACGAACGTGGCTGTGGCGCTGCCGTCCTCGAAGAGTACCTTGAGCTCGTGCTCTCCTGCGGCGAGCGTCTCGAGGAACGCCGGTTGCAGCTTCAACACGAGGCTCCCCGCCTCGACCGCGTAGTTCGCAGCTCCAGACGCGCCCGCTTCGGGCACTGCCGTGCCGTCGACCTCGATCCCCATGAAAAGCCCGAACGTCAGCCCGTCGCTGAACGACCGCTTGAACGTCAGCGAAAGCGGTTCCGAGCTGCCCTTCTGCCAGGAAGCTCCATTGCCCTCGACATCCCGGTATGTCGGCTTTTCGGGGTCGACTATGGGGATGACCCGGGTTTCTACCTCGTTGCAGCGATTGCACGCGCGCTGCTCCTGGCCCTCCTGGGTGGTGGTTGCGGGGCTTGTTTCGACCCAAGGGCCCCAGTCATGCCCGAGGGCTTCCTCTTGCACCGTTTCGCGCGACAGCTCGGTGTCGCAGGCCAGGCAGTAGACGGCCTCGTCATGCAAGCCGGCGGCGGTGCAGGTGGCTGCTTCTTCGTTCTCGATGAAGATCTCGGATGGGGAATGCCCCTGAGCCACGAGCGCTTCCTCCTCGGAATCGTCGCATAGCGCGCAGGTGCGTTCCCTCTTGCCGTTTTCGGTGCACGTGCGCTCTTCGATCGTGGTCCACGCACCCCACCTGTGAGATAGCTGGGGCAGGGGCATGCTAATCGGATCGACGTGGAAGTGCTGGTTCTCGAACTCCGCCGAATAGGTGGTTTGGCCCGGCGCGTCGCACGTTGCCGGCACGGTTTCGGCGGTTGTCGCAGCCGTTTCGGTTTCCATTGCCTGGCAGCCTTCGCGCGTGCACTTGTGGGTGGCCGTCACCTGAGACTTGTCTTCCGACCACGCGTAGGTCGCATCGTCCCAAGCGTGACTTCCTGTCCCGCCCTCATACACGGTCTTCTCGAGCCCGCATCGGCCGCATGTGTACGTTGAGATCGTGCCCGACGCATCGCAGGTGGTTACCTCGGTCACGACGGGGTCGCCCCAATCGTGTCCGAGCGGGGCAGCGCCCTTGATGCTGTTGACCTGAACGTCGAACGCCTCGTTATGGAAGCGCGCCTCGTAATCGGCCGAAGCGGCGGTGAGGCAAGTGGCCTCGTGCGCATGCAGGGTTGCCGTCGTCGTTTCCGTCTCGGTGTAGCCTATGCCGCCGCGCCATGATCTCGTGGCTGTGCATGTGACGCTGGTCCCGCTATCGCCGAGCTCCCATTTGTATTCTGTTTCCGACCAACCACCGGAGCCGCCCGCGAAGTTCGTGCGGTAGACCTTGCTCGAGAGCAGCTCGTCCGCGTAATCGTTGGCCAGCACGCCCGTGTACATGTCGTCGCGGACGATCCAATCGTTGTCGTATATCCATTGGTGGAGCACTTTGGCGTTTCCTCGGTAATGGTAGCCGAGCCCGTTGGCCGAGCAGTTCGTGTAATTGAAGACCCAGGCCTGCTTGCCGTTCTCCAGGGCCTGATTGCGCCGGTATGCAGCGCCATAGGTGCCTTCGGGGTAAACCCCGTCACTCGAGCTGAAGCCGAAATAACGGTATACGATTCCGTCGAGGCCGCCCACGATATAGGGCTTCTTGCTGTTCTTAAACAAGGTGCCGTCGGGGGTGTGGGAATACGAATCCTGGACCCATACCTCGCAGTTGTTCCACTTGTTTTTGGTGCCGGATGGTTGTGCCGTGCTGTGGATGGAGCCCTTGTCGTTGCCGAAGGGGTACGTATCGGACTGGCGCCAACCGCCAACGTCGAGCCCCCAATAGCCTTTGCCCTCGATGTAGAAGTCGGAGGGGTTGTACTTTTCCTCGAACCGGCTGATGATAATGATATGGCCGCGCGCTTCGCCCAGCGTGGGCACATGGTCGCCCACCCAGATGATGCTATCGTCCTGTTGCGCCATCGCCCGGAACTTCGCTATGGCGGCGGGAATGACCTTGTCTGCCTTCTCGTCGGCGTTCACCTGGATGATCACGGTTTCGCTGCTGTTTTCGGCCAGGAATTCCTCGATCCAGCCCAGCACCTCGTCGAGCGTGAGGTCGTTGCCTTGATGGTTGAGCGTATCCGCATCGGTGCTGTGCACGAGCGTGAGCGTGTCGTGCTCCCAGCCAAGGCGCGTGTCTAGGTGGCGCACGCCCGAATTCAGCAGCTCGTCGATGTAGTACTGCTGCGTGCGCCGGCTTTCCTTGTCGCTTGTGTCCACGCTCGCGGTGGCGGCGTCATGCACGCCCGGAATGCTCAGGTCGGAAACGTACATGCCGTCGGGAAGGAAGCTCATCCAGTTGAGCGAGGTCACCATCTGCCCGCCGAAATCAAAGTTCAGCGAGTCGTATCCCTTGATTTCCTTCATGGAGCTCACGCTGTGGCCGCTCGTGCTCACGAGCTCGATTTCCCACTTCATGGGCGTTTTGCGCTGAACGATTTCGTTGTTGTTTTCTCTGGGGCTGTCCAGGTCTTCGAGCGACCAGTACAGGCCCGAAAGCTTGTTCTGGATGTAATACGTGCCGTCTTCTTGCCGAATGAGCCGCCAGCGCTTGTTCAGCGCGTCGCCGTCGCCGCTCACCATGTGGATGTTTTGGCCCTCCCGGTAGTAGGTGCTGTTGTCGTTGTCGTTGCGTTCGACGTCGAGCACTTGAGCGCCCTTGCGTTTAACGTCCTGATCGGCGAAGTCGCTGTAGAAGCGGATCTTGTAGCTATCGTCATCGGCTCTTTCCAGGCGGAAGTGGGTCGACTCCCCGAGGTAGTACAAAAGGAGATCCTTCTGGCTGCCGTCGCCGTCGTCTTCCACGGAAACCGGTTTGTGTGACCCCGCGGGCCTGAAGCGTACCTTGACGCCGTCGAGCGTGCTGCCGGGCACGATGCCGGTAACGGGCGCCTCGCTGGCTGCGGCGAGGGCGTCTGTGCCGCCCGCCTGCAATTCGGGTTCGTCTGCCGCCGCTTTGGGCGTGACTATCGGGAGCATGCCGAATGCCAGGCAGAGCGCGAAGATCGCACACGCCAGCTGCTTCAAGCGTTTCTCGGTCCGCGTCATTGGTGCACCTCGCATCATGCTGGGGCTGCGACGTAAACACGCCATAACTCATTAAGTTTAATTCAGCATCTCGGCTGGTCCATTGGCTTTGGGGGAGATGTTTACAGAGCGTCACGCCTGGGTAAGGGGGCGTTTGCTGTCGACGTGGTGGGTGCGCTCGTTCCGGTGCGTTATCATGGGTTAATCATTTCAGCAGTTTAAGGAGCCGGAACCACATGACATCTATGAGCAGGGAAGAATGCGCCAAGAAGGCGCTCGAGTTTCATGGGAAGGGCTTCAATTGCGCGCAGGCAATCGTGTGCACGTTCGCCGATAGCGTCGGCATTGACGAGGCTACAGCGTTCAAGCTGGCCGAGGGGCTCGGTGGCGGGTTGGCCACTCACACGGAAACGTGCGGGGCGCTGGCGGGCGCATGCGCCATCGCAGGGTGCACGATCAGCGAAGGGCCGCACAACCCCACGACCAAGGCGCGCACGTACGAGCTGATAAAGCCGCTGGTCAGGCGTTTTCGCGAGGAATACGCGTCGAGCATCTGCAGTGACCTGAAGGGGCTCACCGGCAACCTGCCGAAGCGCCCGTGCGACGACTACATCGTGGGCGCGGCGCTCATGACCTATGACGTCCTTCACGGCGACGAATAGCCGCCCAGTCGTGAAGAGCGGGCGGCTGCGTCATCGATGCCCGGCCGTTGCCCCGGGCGCTCATGTAGCGTTACGCCTGCGCCTTGAGGTACTCGTCGTCTGAAACCGGCTCGAGCCACTCGTTGCTCGCATCCGCCCCCGGCACCTCCACGGCGAGGTGCGCGAACCAGGAGTCTGCAGCGGCTCCGTGCCAGTGCTTGACCCCGGCGGGAATGTTCACCACCGTGCCCGGCAGCATCTCGACGGCGTCTTTGCCCCATTCCTGGTAGTACCCGCGGCCGCCCACGCAGACGAGCGTCTGCCCGCCTCCTTCGGAAGCGTGGTGGATGTGCCAGTTGTTGCGGCATCCGGGTTCGAAGGTGACGTTGTAGATCGGCACCTGCTCCGACGACACGGGTGCAAGATAGCTCTGGCCGACGAAGTACTGCGCGAAGGCGTCGTTGGGCGCGCCGATCGGGAAGATGATCTCGTTCTGGAAGCGGTCCTTTTCCGTGAGCGCCGGCTTGTCCTCGCCCCACACGTCCATGGCGAGGCGAAACACCGCCCAGCCCTTGGGCCACCCCACGTACATCGTCGCATGCGTGATGATCGCGGCGGCTTCCTCCTTGGTGACGCCGTGCGCCCTCGCATTCTGCAGGTGGTACATGAGTGACGAGTCCGTGATGCCGGAGGCCATGAGCGCGACCACGGTGACGATGCACTTGGTCTTGACGTCTATGGCTTCCTCGTTCCAAACCTCCCCGAACAGCACGTCGTCATTGAGGTGGGCGAAGGCGGGCGCAAACCCTCCCAGCTGGTCCCTGCCCGCAGTCTGCACGATTTTCTCGCTCATTTGCTTGCCTTCTTTCTTCACGATGTTTTCTCGGCTTTCAGGTATTTCGCGTTCGCGAGACCTTCAAGTCGCTCTTGCCCAGCTCCGTGTAATCCATGATGCTACGCCTCCAGGGCGCGCTCGGCCCATTGCGCGAGCTCTGCTTGCGAGGGGCGGCCGTTCAGGAGCCCGCCTTGGAGCACCTTTGCGCCTGGAGCGATCGTCTGCATGCGCTGCGGGGCTTGGCCCAAGCCGCTGCCGCCGCTCGTGGCGAAAGGCACGATCGTCTTGCCGGAGAAGTCGTAAGCTTCCAGGAACGTGTCGATGATGCGCGGCTCCACGTACCACCACACGGGAAAGCCGACGAACACGGTGTCGTAAGCGGCCATGTCGGCAACCTCTCCCGCAATTTCGGGACGGCATGCCTCGTCGTTCATCTCGATGGTCGTGCGGCTCGTTTTGTCTCGCCAGTTCAGGTCCGCATTCGTGTAGGGCTGCTCGGGTGCGATCTCGAACGAATCCGCGCCGAGAGCTGCAGCCAGATCCTCCGCTACCTTTGCGGTAACCCCGCTTGCGCTGAAGTATGCGACCAGAGTCTTTGCCATGGTGTCCTCTTTTCTATAGGTTTCTCAACAACTCGTTAGCGTATGCCGAGCGAATCGGCCCATTCGGCAACCTCCGCTTCGGCCGCGCTCGCCGCGAACCGCCTGGCTCCAATCCATTCGGCACCGGGCGCCAAGCCCTTGAGCTCGTCGGAGGCGGCGTTGATGCCGCTGCTCCCCGACGTTGTCACGAAGCCCCTTCTGGTCATCATGTCGTTTCGCATTGGCGCCTCCTAGTATCGGTTGATCCTGCACTTCGCCTTGATGCGGCGGATGTCGTCGGGCAGCTCGTCGAGGGGCATGTTGCGCGGTGTGTCGCACGTGCCCGATTCGCTGGCCACGTCGTAGAACCAGCATTTGTAGGATATGAAGTCGCATGCGAGCTTGAGGTCTTCAAGCTGCGCTTCGATAGCGGCCTTGCGCTCGTAGACGATCTTGCGGCGCTCCTCGATGGTGGAGTCCCCTTCAAGGTAGAGCTGTATGTACTTGCGTATCTCCTTGATGGGCATGCCGGAAGCTTTCAGGCGCTCGACGAATCGCATCCATTCCAAATCGTCTTCGTCGAACAGGCGCACGCCGCCGCCGGTCCGCGACACGTTGGGTATGAGCCCGTTCTTGTCGTAGAAACGGATGGTGGTCGCGGGCATGCCAAGCTCCTCGGCCGCCTCGCCTATGGTGTAGAGTCTGTCCATTGCGTTCTTCACCTCCTTTTCCCAGAAGTGAACGGCGATGACCTGCAGCGTGTTTGCGTGCAAGCTCGTTGTCTCTGGGAACAGCTTGCGACTTAGACTATGGTCTAAGTCAAGGGATATTATCGAAGTTGTGAAAGTATCTCCATAAACGGCATGGCGATAGGCCTTTCGCGGCGAGTTGCGATGCTCGGGTTTCGCTGGGCCCCAGGTTCTCGGCGGTTAAACGGTTCGCTTACCGTGTGTCTTGCCGAGGGCGCGCTCCGCCGCATTCGCGTAGAATTTGAGTCGGCGAATCCCCGCCTGTATAGGCTGGGCGGGCGAATGCGCTGAACTATCCGGAACGTTTCTGAAACGGACGAAACATGGTCAACAAGATGTTTCAGGTGTCAACGTTGCAGGCTCTCGTCGCGGGATACACGCGCAGCGTGATCACCGTGGAAGAACTGGAGAGCATGGGCGACGTCGGGCTGGGAACCTTCGAGGGCGTGGATGGCGAGATGATCCTGCTCGATGGCGTGTGCTACCGCGCCCGGCAGGACGGGAGCGTCGCGAGGCCCGCCCCGGGCACCGGCGTGCCGTTCGCCTCCGTTGCCTCGGTGGAGGGCGGCACCGCGTTCGAGCTAGGGGAGGCGCGCGGCATCGACGCCCTCAAGCACGAGCTCACCTGCAAGATCGACGAGGCGTACGCCTTGAACAGCATGCACGTCGTGACGGTGACAGGTGCGTTCGATAGCGTGTCCGCGCGCTCGGAATCGGCGTATCGGGCGGACCACATCACCCTGAAGGACATGCTCGCAACGACGCAGAGGGAATTCACGTTCGAGAAGCTGGATGGCACGCTCGTGTGCGTCTACCACCCGGATTTCATGGACGGCATCAACGCTCCCGGCTGGCACGTGCATTTTCTGTCGGGAGACCGAGCACGGGGAGGGCATGTTTTCGATTTGTCCCTGATTCGCGGCCATGCCGTGATGCACAGGATTGACCGCATAGAGATTCAGCTGCCGGCTACGCTCGCTTTCGACACGTATTCCCTGAAAGAGACTTCGCAAAAAGACATCGCCGAAGTGGAGCAAGGGGGAGAGGGCGCTTAGCCGACAGGTGCATATTCCAGATTCCGATCCGCTCTTCTAGGGAATGAGGTCTCGTATGAAGAGGGCCGTCAAGGGGTCGTTGCTCTCGCGCTTTTCGTGCTGCTGGCGATCGGCGGTGCGGGAGAGCGGAGGAGAGCCCTACGAATACCACGGAACGGGCAAGGTTGTGGCAGCTGACGGCACGAGCTACTCCGCCGACGACGACTGGACCCTCAGCGAGGACTATCGCTTCCAACAGGATTACATCCTGAAGGAATCCTACCTGCTCGCACCGGATTACGAATCGCCCGAAGACGGCCTGCTCGTTGCCGTGTGCGCACCCGTCGTCGTCGCTTCCGCAGCGGGCGTGTTCATCCGTAGACGCAACCCGTAGGCCTTGCGATGCGCTTGGTGCCATGTTCGCCCGGCAATCTGCGAAATCCGATGAGGACGCGTGAAACCCCCGCGATTTTTGCCGCTTCGGTGCTGGGTGTGGCAGAAATCGCGAGGTTTTCATTGATTTGCGGGCCCTTCCGCGTGGTTGCGAATGCGTTACCCCAGGTCACGGGGTTTTATCTGTCTTGCGGGCAGTGAAAACCTCGCCATTATCACCACGTCGGATTCCATGCTGGCGGGAATGGGTAGCGTGTCCCGCCATATGAAGCATCATGCCGGTAAAGTGCCGAGAGGACGTTGAAGCCTACTTCTGCGCGCCGCAGCCGGAGCAACGGTATCCGACTACCTGGGTCTCGTAGATGGGTTGGGATCCGACCTGGATTTGCTGGTGCTCAGTAAGATAATTGAGATTGGCGCCGCGGCCTGCTGCTTGAGCGTGAGCAGAAGCTTCTGCCTGAGTGTAGCAAGTGTATCCATCGTTGAATACAATTACTGTCTGGTAATCGTAAATCGGCTCCTCGCCGATCTGCACTTCCGCATAGATTGGCAGAAAGCCCTATGCCGTCGTCAATGACGAGACGGGCAAGTTCTGGACCGATACCTGGAGTCTTCAAGGTGCTATAGATTGCGCGGGCGCGAAGGGCATCAGCACCAAGGTGATTAGCCAGGAGGAGCACGACGGGCTTTTCGGCACAAACGGAACGCTCAAGTACTGAAGCCGATGCCTTCCGCTACAAGACGTTCGTGTTCAAGAAGCGAGATTTTTTGCTTGGAGAATAAGAAAAGCCTTCGCGCTACGAGCGCTCGAGCGGCTGGCCGTAGTGCTCGAGGACATACCTCGCGTACGGCAACGGCTTGTGCAGCCTTTCTTCAGGGTTGTCGCTGTCGTCGAAGGGCCCGCATGCGTCGATTGCCTTGTAGCACCAATCAATGGCGGCCTCTTTGTCTTTATCCTGTCCAATTCCGTTGGCGTTCATGAGCACAAGCCCGCACATGCACATCGCCGCGCTGCGATCGCCCTCGTCGAGGGCGTTCTGGAAGATCTCGCGCGCCTTCGCGGGATCGGCCTCGACGCCAATGCCGTTCATGTACACCGCGCCGAGCGAATAGGAAAAGCCGCCTGCCGCCTCTTTCCCGTACCATTCAACCATCTTGTCGGGATCGCTTTCTGCAATGCCGGCGTCAGGGCGGTACGTATCGCCCACACGTCGGCAAGCCAGGTAATAGCCCTCGTCTGCCGCCTTCTGGTACCACTCGAGCGCCTTGGCCTGGTCAGCTTCAGCGCCGATGGCATAACGATTCAGGTCGCCCAAGCCCACGCGAGCGGCGTTACGGGTCGCGAAATCCTCGCTTTCGAGCGCGGCGGTGTAGTTGGCTTGCGCTTTCGCAGCGTCAACTGCGACACCGTTGTCGATGCCGCAGATGCCGCTGTAGAGGTTGCCCAACCCCACATTGCCCATCAGGCATCCCCCGTCGGCCGCCTTCTGGTAAAGCTCGATTGCCTTCTGGACGTCCTTATCGACCCCGTAGCCCGTCTCGTAGAGCGTGCCGAGGCCGTAGTATCCGTAGGACGAACCTTTGTCGACTGCTTTCTGGTAGAAGGCGAGCACCTCGGGCCAGCGACCGGCGTCTTGGTCGTATCGGCGCACGTCACCAAGCCAGTAATAGGCTTCAGCGCTGCCGAACTCGGTTGCCCTCTTGAATGCGTCGCGCGCTTTGGCCATGTCGAAGGCCTTGCCGTTGATGCCGAACCAGTAATCGATGCCCTCGTTGAGCGCCATCTTGCCCTCGGACGTCGCCGCGCCTTCTGGCGAAACAGAACTTGCGCTTGCGCTGGCGCTGGCTGCGCTGCCCGATGCCGCCGACGAGGCACTTCCGCTCCCGCCGCATCCGGCGAGCCCCAACGCCAGCGTCAGCGCGCAGCATGCCAATGCGACTACCGGGGATTTCTTCATGGCCTCCACCTTTCACATCAAGCTCGTTATCCACGGGCGCAGCCATTGTTACCACGGAAGCAGGCTACGGAGCATACGAGCCTATAAAAAACCTACCAAAAACATCAGACAGCGGGGGGGTCAGGCTCCGCTGTCTCATTTTTATGGAAGAGGGCGCTCCCCTTGTCCTGCAACTTATTGTATTGAACTACACGAAATAATATAATTTCGTGTAGTTCTATTACATGTAATTGATTGGAGCTCTATGCAAGCGATGCGACGAGTGCTCGAAACGGACTTCGAGAAGTGGGCGACAGGAAACGATCCCCGCCCGCTGCTCATCCAAGGAGCGCGCCGCGTGGGCAAAACGTTCCTGGTCGAGCAATGCGGCAAACGGCTCTACGGCGACGGCTTCGTAAAACTCGACTTCCAGACCGACCTCGAACGCGCCTCGGCGATCTTCGACGTCCCGACCGACGACATCGACGGTATCGTGGCGCGTATCTCGGAGTACAAGCGGAAGCCCCTCAGCCCCGAGAGCTCCCTTATCTTGCTCGACGAGGTGCAGCTTTGCGAAAAGGCGTTGAACAGCCTGCGCTTCTTCGCGGGCTCGCCCTGGCGCGTCGCCGCGACGGGTAGTTTGCTCGGCGTCACGGTGAAGCAGCGCAAGCTGCCCTTCCCTTCGGATGTAAAGCACGTGCGCATGTACCCCCTGACCTTCGAGGAGTTTCTCTGGGCGCTCGGCGAGCAATCCATGGCGGCGGACATCCGAAAACACGCCGAGACATGCGAGCCCTACCTGCTACACGACCGCGCAAGCGACTACCACCAACGTTTCCTCGCAGTCGGCGGTATGCCCAAGGCGGTGCGCGCATACCGAGATTCGGGCTCGTTCGGCGAAGTGCGCGAGGTCCACGGGGAAATCGACATCACGTACACGGCCGACATGACGGATCCCGACAACGGCATTAGCGCAGCGGCCGCCAAGCGCATCTGGGAAAGCCTCCCCAAGCAGCTCCTCCGCGCGTCGACCAAGAAGTTCAAGTACTCGGAGGTCATGCGTGGCGGCAGGCGCTCGCAGCTGCTCGAGCCGCTCGAATGGCTCGAGGCGGCGGGAATCGTGCTGCGCAACGACCTCACGTGCGACACGAGCGCCCCCCTTGCCCCGTTCAACAGCGACGGGGGCAGCTACTTCAAGGAATACATATGCGACACGGGGCTGATGTTCCACAAGTTCGGGATAGAAGCCGAGCTGTTCCTCGATCCGAAACTGAAGTCGCTGCTCTCGGACGATTTCCGCGGAGCGCTCGCGGAGAACAGCGTCATGCAGGCCCTGCGCGCCAACGGAATCGCCACGTTCTACTGGATGCCCAGCGCGAAGGTCGGGAACGGCGAAGTCGACTTCGTCTTCCAGGACCGGCAAGCGCGCATAGTGCCGGTAGAGGTGAAGTCGGGCCGCAACGTGAAGGCGAAGAGCCTCGCGCGGCTCGTCAAGGAAGGGCGTTCGCCCGTCGCATACCTGCTCTCGACAAATGACTTCTCCGCCACTGAAGGCGGCGAGGCGGGGTGCATGGTGAAACACCTTCCCCTCTATGCCGCATTCTGCATAGGAACGTAGGGCGGGCCCTGCTGCATTTCCACTACGGCCAACGGGAAGTGCAGGCAATACAAAAACCACTGAGCAACCGTCCTGGCGATTGCCGTGCTGGTGCTGCTCCTCGAACTCGGCGCGCCGAGCCAGCTAGGCGGCATCCACTATTTGCGAAAAACACCTCCCGGCAAGAAAAAAGCTCAGCCCGTTTAGTGGGCTGAGCTGGTGTTTCGTGGCGGGATGTACGAGACTTGAACTCGCGACCTCCGACGTGACAGTTGGGCAGGGCGGCGATAACAGGGAATGACTGACGATAGGTAACGCTGGCTTGAACTGGGGAAATCGAAAACTGACGATGACTGACGAAAACTGGGAATCTCGCGTGTTGGCTTAGCATTGGCTGAGGATTGGCTGATTTGAAAAGGTAGTCACGAATTCCGCTCCGATTGGCTTAGCCGAAAAGGTGGTCACGAATGAAAACCTTTTCGTCATCGCGCTGTATGTTCTGTTATCAAGTTCGAAAGCGAGCGTTGACATGAAAACGAAAACCCACGCCTTCGATTACGACTGTTCTCCAATCATGATGTAGCAACCTACGCCGGCTAGATGGCTGTGCTATGGTTTGCTTCTAAAGCGACCAAAAGAAATACCATGACCGCTGACAAACAAAACTGATTAGCAAGTGTATTGACGAGAACTCTTCACGCCAATTAACACACTGGAAAAGGAAGCACTAAGGCGGGCTATTGACAGCTCAAGGAACAGGAAAGATCTTTTCGTTGTAGCCATTCTGTCGAAGCCAATTTGAGGTTCCTCAAATTGACGCGTTTTCTACGAAGAGCTGCAGACGGATTGCACCCTTCCTTTAACGACTATGCTTACGGGCAGCGCTGTAGAGGGTTGGGTACCTGAGAAAGTACGGATGCGATAAGAGGGCACTTCATCTATTTGACGAAAGTGCGAATAATGATTCTGCGGAAGCGAGTGGAGCAAATATGCCTACGACTGAACAGATTACGAGTTTCATTTTGGATTACGCGAATGAGAAGGAGAGGCGTTATGCGGTCGCTATCGTGGGCGAATGGGGCTCAGGTAAGACGCGGTACGTCGAGACTCGGCTAAGGGGAGTCCTCGAAGCGCAGGGGTTGAGCTTGGTGCGCGTGTCGATGTTCGGCTTGTCTTCGGTAGAGGAACTCTTCGAGAGGATACTCGCGGCGGTGGCGAGATTTCCTGGCAATAAGGGAAACAGCAAGACAATGAGGGGCGAAGCAGTTTTCGATGGGCTAAAGGGGTTCCTATCCCATCTGCTCAAGAGGACAGGGGTCTCGTACCAGGCCAGCGCTAAGTTCGCAGCGAGCTTCATGTGCGGAGATGGGACGGTTCTCGTTCTCGACGACGTCGAGCGGCGGAATCAGGAGCTCGATCAAGCAGAGCTATTCGGGGCAATCAACAATCTCGTGGAGAACCAAGGTTGCAAGGTAGTTTTCATTGCGAACTCCGCTGAGGCGATTGACGCCGAGATTCGCGAAAAGCTCGTCTGGAGAATTGTGAGTTTTGAGCCTGATATGCGCGACGTTGTGCGGAGCGTGTTCGGCGACATGGCCGAATCGTGTCCGTTTAACGGCGCTCTCGAGTTGTTGGATATGGCCGCATGCGATTCGGGGTGCGTAAACGTTCGCGCGATGATCAAGTCCGAGCCTCTCGTGAGGATGGCTTTCGCGTCATCGGTGGTCAACGAGGGGCCTTATGCGAGCGAGAATGTTCGGCATGCGTTAAGGGAGCTGCTTGCCTTCGCGTTTGAAACGGCGATGGGCAAGGCGCCTGAGGACCCGTCCCGAGTTCACAATGCTGGAGATGTGAGCGATGATGAGCGGATGCAATGGGTGCTCGATAAGATGAGATATGAGCGATACCGCGATGCGAGAGTAATTGGGGATTTCTTCGATCCAAGTCGCATCATCAAGCAAGATGACGTGGATGCCTCGATAGATGAATACATGAGGAGGCGGTATCCTGAATCGGAAGACGTCCTCGAAATGAAGACCGCCTTGGAACGCCTGAAAGGGTGCACGACGGAGGATGACGAGACAGTCGTACCAAAGATTGAACGCCTCTCCTGCTCCATTCGAAAGTGTAGCTTCGATCCGTACGACCTGGTTTCAGCCCTTGAGGTGAACGATTACCTTTTCAAGCTTGGCTTCGAGGAGGCGGTGCCGCCGGATGAGTCGCTATCTTGTGCTAAGAAGATGATAGATCTCGATGTTGATTGCGCCTTTGTGCGCTTCCATGGCAGATACAAAGAATGGAACGGCCAGTTATGGCATGATTGCGAGGCATTGAGGCAGGCGGATGCCTATTGCGTTAACCAGCACGAGAAGGCTGTTCGAAGCAATCGCGCGAATCAACTGGACTTAGAAGATTCGCGCTGTGGTGTAGTGATGGCTCAGCAGCTGAGAGAAGCACAGAATGAGAACCCCTCATCGTTTCTAGACGCGTTTCCAGGTGATATTGCCAAATGCTTTGAGCGAGGTAACGCCGAATCGCAGATGAGCATATTCGAGTTTATCAAATCGCTAGACTTGTTTCGATGGAGCGATTCCGAGAAGAAGGAGGAGGTCGTTTCATGGTTAGAAGAATTGTCGAGGAATATCTCTGCCATCGAATTGAACAGTAAGCTTGGCCCTGTAAGGAAACGATGGACACTCGATGCCATCGAGTCAGTGAAGAAAGCAAATCAATAGCTGCTCTTTGCGTAATCGTTCAAATCCCTAGGTATGCTGGCATTATTCCGGAGTACTGAAAACGAGTGATTTAACGGTTCCCCCCTTTGCTTAAGCTCATTCTCACATGGTTTACGCTGTTGATAATGGAGCAACTCACCTCAGCCTCTTGTCGGCTCCATTTCTGCGCCAGCTTTATGCTGTTTTCACCTACTCTTCCAGCCTCCTTCGTGCCTTGCTAATCGCCAGGCGCAACTTCTCTTCCAACACCTCCATCGGCGGCAGCTGCGTGATGTATTCCGCCATGCGGATGTTGCCCTCGTCCAGTCCAAGCAGCTCGACGTGCTCGTCGTTCTTGCCCGAACACAGGATGAGGCCGATGGGCTGGTTCTCGCCCTCGACCATCTCGTACCTTTCGAGCCAACGAAGGTAAAGCTCCATTTGGCCCTTGAACGAGGCTTCGAAATCCCCGAGCTTCAGCTCAATGGCGACGAGTCGCCGAAGCCTGCGATGGAAGAAGAGCAGGTCGATGTAGTAGTCACGCCCGTCAATGGTTATGCGCTTCTGCCGATCGAGGAAGGCGAAGTCGTTGCCAAGCTCGGTGATGAAGTGCTGCAACTCGGCTACTATTGCCGATTCGAGGTCGCGCTCGGAATAATCTCCGTGAAGGCCAAGATAATCGAGGAAGTAGGGGTCGCGGAAGACGAGGTCCTGCGACAGTTCGCCTTCCTCTCTCAGCTGTTCCAGGTCGTTCGCGATCACCTCGTCTGGTTTCTTTGCGATTGCCGTGCGCTCGTAGAGCATCGACTTGATGCGGCCGCTCAACGTGCGCGAGTCCCAGTTGTTCATCTTGCACATCTCGATGTAGAAGTCGCGCTTGAGCGGCTCGTCGATATACATGATCGTCTTGATGCATGCCCAGTTCAATTCTCTCCGCAATGCGGAGAAATTTTCGTCGTGCGCGAACGTGTGGGCCAGATGCCTGCAATGACGAAGCTGTTGGGCGCTCCATCCGCGTCCGTACGTCTGCGTTAGATGCGAGGAGAGTTCCTAAATAATCTCAGCGCCGTACTCCGCACGCTCCCCACCTAGCAAAACCTCGTTGATTGTGCTACCCACCTGCCAGTAAAGCTCCGTCATTTCGGCGTTAACCTTCGACGATACGCGAGCATAGCTATCTTGAATAAGCTTGGAGACAGCTTCAAACAATATATCAGTTGCTGCAGAAACATCACTACTGGGGCTAGTTGAATTATCTCCGCGTTGCGGAGAAAACTCGCTATTCGCCTTTGTTATTGGTTTCTTGCCCGCATCTGTCATACGGCAATCGCCTTCCGGTTGAAGTGCTCGGTAACTATTCTATCTAGTTGTTTTCGAATTTCCTCAAAGGGCATGTTGAGTCCCAGGGTCCTTACGCTTATCTGGTTGCCGCTCATCTGGTATACGCCGTCCGGTTGCGCATCCTCGTCAGTCCTGGCATAGAGCAGCATGCCAGACACCTCATGCGGCATGCCTGCCCGGGCGAGCTCTGCCTCCTTGTTCTTGACGTAAGTGAATATCTGGTACAGGTTGCCCGAGTGCACGCTGCGCTTGTCGAATTGCTGCTGTGTCGTGTGCGAATAGTATTTCGCATCGATGATGAGAACGTTGCAGCCCTGCGATAACGTAACGTCGCTGTGCATCGCAGGCAGCATGTCATCGAACCCGTCATCGAGCGCCCAGGCGATGTAGGACGCCTCGGCGTTCAGCTCGGGATGTTCGCGCCGGTAGTATTCCAGAATGAATTTCTCGTAGAGCCTGCTCATGCGCTGCTCGTCGAGAAAGTCCATGAGGCGCGACGACCCGTCCGCCTGGGTTTGTAGAAGCCCTTTCGCAACAAGCCAGCAAACGTTCATCAGCATGCGATAGGTCTGGTTGTTCCGATCGAACCTCATGTTCCAGTCCACGGTAGCGAGGTCGACGTCGCCCACTTCCCCGAAGTATGCAAGCAGCCGCTTGAGCTCCTTCTTACGCGCCTTATCGATGTCGGAGCGCAACAGCAGCCCCATCGTCGCCTTGATGGCCCGATTCATGCGAGTGTCCACGCTGAACTCGTCGTAGCTGCAGACCATCTGTCGGCGCAGCACTGAGCGCGTCTTCACGGACTCGCTCACTTCGATCTTGCCGCGCAGGGTCGAGAGCGTGTCGGTCCGGTCGACATACTCGCGCCCGAGGCCGCGTTTGAGCTGCGAGGTTACGCCGCGCGCCAGTATTGCTGCATAGAGCTCGGCTGTGTTGGCGAACTCCTCGGTCGCCACGTCGCGGTAGCCTTGCTCGCGTAGCACCTGGAAGGCGTAGGCGAGCATGTAGTAGATGTTCTGTATGCGGATCACTTTATGGACCTGCGCAGCGCATCGGCCCATTCCCGCACCTTGCCCGGCTCGTCGAACCAGTACTCGCGCAGCATGGGTATGAGCTCGTACTCCACGATGGCGGAGAGCTTTGCGTCGGTCACGTCCTCCGCCTTCATGCCGCAGAAGTAGCTGTGCCCGATGCAGAATCCCTCACCCAGCGTCTCGTCCTTGGCGATGTCCTCGTTCAGGCGCACCACGCAGGCGAGCAGGTTGTTGAGCTTTGCGCTTCCCAACCCGTCGCGGTACGTGACGAACCCGTCAGAGCTAAAGCCAGGCTTCAGGTCAAAGAACGCGAACCGGCGCCTCAGAGCGTAATCGAGCATCGCCAGCGACCGGTCGGCAGTGTTCATCATGCCGATGAGGTATACGTTGCTCGGGACATAGAAGAGCTCGCGGGAGTAGAGCAGCTGCAGCTTGTTCTTGGAGCCGCGCTTGTCGTTCTCGATGAGCATGAACAGCTCGCCGAAGATCTTGGAGAGGTTGCCGCGGTTGATCTCGTCGATGATGAAGAAGTACGCGTTCTCGTCGTCTTCGGCGGCCTTCTTGCAGAAGGTGTAGAACGCTCCCTTTTCGAGCTCGAAGCCGTCAGCCGACGGCCGGTAGCCCTCGATGAAGTCCTCGTAGCTGTAGCTCTGGTGGAACTGCACCATCATCACGCGCTCGGGATCTTTCACGCCCATCATCGAGTAGGCCAGGCGCTTGGCCACGAAGGTCTTTCCTACGCCGGGGGCGCCCTGCAGGATGATGTTCTTCTTCGAGCGGAGCACGCCGACGAGCGTGTCGTACTGTTCCTCGCTCATGTATGCCTCGCTGAGGAACTGATCCTTGTCGTACTCGGGGTAGTCAGGAGTGGGCTCGTCCCCGCCGATCTCATCGATGGCGTCGTCGTCGACCACGTCCTCAAAGTACGAGGACACCTCGGCTACGAAATCGGTGTAGTCCGTCACTTCTGTCAGCGTCTTCTGGGCGAACTTCTTGTCCCTGGGCCAGCTGCCCTTGTGGGTCCACCTCACGCGGCGCAGGTTGGGATAGTAGTCGCTGCCGTCCTGCACGTACTCATAGTCGCCGACAACGACGCCGCGTCCGATGATCTCGCTCATACCTCGCTTCGCGAAGATAACGTCGCCGGGCTTCACGTCATGAACGAGCTGCCAAAGCGCATGCGCGGAGTTCTTCTGCGAGGTCTTATCGCTGTACTGCACGAGTAGCGCCTGTCGCAGGTCCTCCTTGGTCTCGTAAGCGCTGAGGTCGCCGATCTTGCTCCATGCGAGCGCCATCACCCCACGGTCATAGAACTCGTCCCATCTCGCGGCGCCCTCACCTGGGGCATAGAGCCAGTAGTGTGTGGTCTCGACGCCTGCGTCACCCAGCGAGTTCTCCTCGGCCTCCTGCTCTGCGGCCTTCTCCGCCGCCTTCTTCTCCTTGTTGACGCGCTCAGACTCGACAAAGGCGGCGTTGGATAGCGAGGGGAAGTCGGAGTAGGGGCAGGCATCGCTACCGAGTTCCGCTCTTATGGCGTCGCATATGGCGAGGTACTGCTCGCCGTCGTGGATCGGGGAATCCTTTTCCTTCGGTACGATCCCGGCGATGCTGGGCCCTGTTTTAGACACGTCCCCCATGAACCACCGATTGCGCGAGTCAAGATTGATGTAGGAGAGCGGACGCACCCAGTAAAGCCCCATGGTGAGCTTCCAACCAAGGCCGAACTGAACGACCGCGGCGTTGAACGCCTCGACAAACTCCCTCCGGTTTTCTGAAGTATCGTTGGCTGCTAGAGCAAGCTCAGCCTCGAAAACCCGCCAAAGGTTATCGATGTCGTACTCGCCGCGCCGGTCATCGCCTACGAATGCGTAGAAGGTAGCATTGAGGTTGTTGAGCACGGGGATTCCGTCGAAATCACTCGGCACATCAGCTTCGATGCCAAACGCATCGGCGATGGCGATGATGATCTTCTTCCGGTTTGTCTCTGAGATGCCCTTGTTGAAGAGCCCGTAGACGGTGTATGGGTCGATGTCAGCAGGCACCGTGGTGCTGTCAAGCTTTGGAAACTTCATGCCGATGTCATCGTACAGGGCCAGAAGTTTCTCAATCAATCTTCCGCGGTTGTCTTTGTAGGGAAGAAGCGCGCCGGCTAGCTCTTGGTAAAAGGCGATCCATGTGCAGTTTGTTTTCGTCTCATCCATATCATCCACCTCGTGCCGATCATTTGCCAGCATTTCCGCTCACTATGCTGGCAAGCAACTCTTTCGAACTCGGCTGTGCTGGATCGTTGGTTCCGAGCTCGCCATGCAGTGCTTTTGAAAGTACGGCTTGCCGCATTTTGCCAATCGCTTCCAGCGCGTCAAGTGCCAGAGACTGCGTCTGCTGTTCACGCTCGAGCAAAATATCAAGGCGTCTTACAATCTCTGCCTGCTCGTCTTTTCCCGGGAGTATAAAAGGTAGCTCGCGTACACGTTGGCAGTTCAGAGCCTGCGGTCCAGTCCCAGATCCGGCTTCGCGATTACGCCTATAGCTGTACTTAAACCAATACCAGAGGAACCGAGGCTCAACAAATCCATGATCAATAACAACTGCAGCAACGTTTTGATTGATAGTTGCGGGTATATGCAGAATTGCACTTTGACCACGCGTTTTTCCTTCGCCGATCATGGCTATAAGCACGGTTCCAGCTGGTAGTAGATTGACTGAGGTCCTGTTATATCCTTCGTCGGTGATGCACTCATGCGTTTCGGTAATGATATTGTTTCGAACTTCGCCAGAACTAACCCAAGGGATATCGCCTCCCCAGTAAGCAGGGACTTTTCTCGAAGGAGTACTGCCATTTGTTACTCGTCCAATAGCACCTACGGTGCACTCAGTCCAAATATGTCCGTCCAAGTCCCGATC
Source organism: Coriobacteriaceae bacterium (assembly GCA_015062685.1). Classification (GTDB taxonomy): domain Bacteria; phylum Actinomycetota; class Coriobacteriia; order Coriobacteriales; family Eggerthellaceae; genus UBA9715. The sequence goes on along the minus strand of SUUE01000001.1, from coordinate 279,648 downwards.
GACACATTTAGCCTGCTGTTCCACAAGAAGCCGTTGGTCCTTTGTCTTCCAGTCCTTTGCAAATGCCGCAATATCAGCAATCGGTGACGCATCATGACCTTCGTGCTTACGACGCCATTGTGTCGTAAGGTCGCCGCAAAAGGCGCTATGCAAAACCGAAGATTGTCGCCCTTCTGAGTCACTAATAACCTCGCGTAGCTCAGCCTCTGCATCATCGAGCTTGGCGAAGAGCCATTCGATTCGCGATGTGATTCTCCGCTGCTCGTGTAAAGGTGGCAATGGGAAAAAGGCCGCCTCTATCTCAGTCGGTGAAACACGGGGCAGATTAATACCTTTTGAATGACTCACTGCGTGCTCGATGAATTCCTTCGTGTCGAGAAAGAGATTCACGTATTGAGCCTCGGCACATTCAGTTGGTTCATAAACAAGGATGTCTGTTGAGCATACGCCTTCGACCTTAGCAACATCGTGCTTATTCAAATATGGACGCAACCGCCCATAAAGGATTTGTCCGGGACGAAAAACACTCTTGACGCTCTTCGTGCCACTTGCATCGGCATAGCCAGCTATGCCAGCTCCGCTCTCAAAATTCTCCAATCCAACGTAAAGTACAGTCGGGTCATTAGTATTTGACTTTTCGGTTGATTTACTAATGCATGTACCCAGCCTAACCCAGCACCAGTTGTCTGGCAGCTCGTAAGGCCACTCCTCTTCCGGCACGAGGGCAGCTTCCAGCTGTTCTTCAGGCGTGAGAGTACGCTTCTTCCTGGCGGCCATTACTCCACCTCGTAAGACTTGAGTTCGGCAACGACTCCGTTCAGCAGGGAGATTGCATCCTCTAGCTTGCCGACGGCATCCTCGGCGCTCTCGATGGGGTCAGGCAAGTCATCGTAGTCAACGATCGAGTCATCGCGGATGAGGCCGATATCCAGGCTGTTCGTCTCGTTCCCTGCGCTGTCGTGTTTGCGTATCTCGTCACGCGTAAACACGTGCCAACGTTCGTCCTGCACGGCGCGTCGATTTTCGGCAGTATATGCCGCTTCGAAGTCGACGAAATCCTCACGAGAAAGCGGATGAGTCTTTCCGAAACTGCGCATGTTCGTGCGCAGGTCGTAGTACCAAACCTCGGTCGTGTTGCCTTTGTCTGTCTTACCGCGCTCAAAGAAAAGCACATTGGTTTTCACTCCTTGGGCGTAGAAGATGCCGGTCGGCAGGCGGAGAACGGTGTGCAGTCGGCACTTGTCCATCAAGTCGCAGCGAATCTGATCGCCGACGCCGTCTTCGAAGAGGACGTTGTCGGGCAGTACCACGGCAGCACGCCCGCCCTTCTTGAGGCTGCGGTATATATGCTGCAGGAAATTAAGTTGCTTGTTGCTCGTCACGTAGGTGAGGTCGTCTCGCGTCGCTCGCTCGCCGCCCTTCTTCGTTCCGAAAGGCGGGTTCGTCAGCACCACATCGTATACCTGGCTGCACGCTCCAGCGGGTGAGAGCGTGTCGCCCAGCTCGATCTTGCCCTCGATGCCGTGTAGCATAGCGTTCATGAGGGCAAGCCGGTGCGTGTCGTGCACGAGCTCGCGTCCTGTGAACGCCTCTTTGCGCTGGAAATCGGCTTCGTCGCTTTTCAGATCGAAGTAGTCGTCAGTTTGCGACTTCACGTAGGCGTCGGCGGCAATCATGAAGCCGAAAGTGCCTGCCGCCGGGTCGTTGCACAGCTCTCCCGGCTGCGGGGCAACGAGCCTCACCATAACGTCGATGAGCACGCGCGGCGTAAAGTACTGGCCGGCACCGGATTTCTTCTCGTTCGCGTTCTTCTCGAGCAGTCCTTCGTACAGGTCGCCGAGGCCCTCCTCGCGGGCGGAGTACCAGTCGAGCCCGTCGATGCTCGTTATGATCTTCTTGAGGTTGGCGGGCTCGTCGATGTTGGTGCTTGCGCCCGAATAGATCTCACGCACGCGCCCGGTGCAGTAGTCGCCGAACACCCTCAGAAGCGTCTTGTAGTAGTTGAAGAGGTCGAGACCGTCCTTATGAGCCAGCGTGTCCCAGCTATAGTCGAGAACCACCTTCTTCTCTTTGTTCGCGTTCTCCTGCTCAGGCGTTAGGTCGTCTCCCTCGGCCAGCTTTACGCCCTGGGCTATGACCTTCTCGCGGTCTGTTTCCTGGAGCATCTTGAGGAATAGAATGTAGGTGAGCTCGGTCACGTAGTCTTGGTAGGTTATGCCGTCATCCCGAAGGACGTTGCAGAGGTTCCAGAGCTTTGCGACGATTTCCTGTGTTGTCATGCAGCACGCCCCTTGTCGTCATACAGGTAGGTGTTCAGTTCGTGGACGATGTCGACAAGCTCCCCGTGGAATACCTTGTCGAGCTTTTTGAATCCGCCCTTGCTCTTGAAGCGCTCGTCGGCGTCGAATACGGACGTGTTCAGGACGGAGTCGTTGATCAGGTAGGTCTCGATGCGGTCGAGCCAGTTCAGCTCCTGCTTGCTGAAGCTATGGGCGGATTTGAGACGTTCCACTGCCCGGTGTATGCGTTCCTCGTGGCTAAGCAGGATGGAGCCGATTGCGTAGCGCCGTACGAGGCTTATGATGTCCGCCGCCATCTCGGCATTGGTCATCTCGGATATGGCCCTGTTCAGGCGTGTCGCGTTGAATCCGGCGCGGTCGAGCGTCAGCTCGAGCTCGCGCAGCGTCTCGCGCGTCAGGTCGGCAGGCTTGGTGACGCAGAGGTTGAGTGCGGCCACCTCGTTGACGTGGGTCGCAATGTATTCGCTGAACGCCTCGAGATAGTCCTCCGGCCTCGCTCCGCCGCCGTAGTCGCGCGTGTGGCTCACGAGCTCGTCTGGCTGGTCTGATATCACGACCGCATGGCCCTTGTTTGCGTGCACCTCGTCGAGCGCGGCAAGGATTTCCCGTTGCTGCTTGGCGCGCTGTTTCGCTGCCTGCGGGTCGTCTCCGTGCAGGTCGCGAGTAAACTCCTGGAAGGAGAACCCGGCGTGCTCTTCGGCGGCCTTGAGCTGCTTGTCGCTCAAGGCGCGTATCTTGCGCTGCAGCTTGGCGACGAGCTTGTCTATCTGCACCTGCACGTCATCGTCGTCCTCGTAGTAGTCCAGTCCGTCGATGAGCTGCGCAATGGTCGTGGTCGGGTTTGCCGATATCGGCTTCATGGTGCTCACGGGCTCCAGCGCCTCGTACACGCCCACGGGATCGAATATCTCGAAGTGCGTTTTGTGGATGGAGGGGCACAGGCGCGTGGCGCGGCCGAGCATCTGCTCGAACAGGATGCGCGACTTCACGCGGCGCATGAACACGAGAGTTGTCAGCTCGGGCACGTCGATGCCGGTGGTCAAAAGGTCGACGGTCACGGCGATTGACGGGTACGGCTCGTTCTTGAACCTGCGCACGAGCTCGCGGGTTCGCTTGGGGTTGCCGCCTCCCGCCGCTGCGGTAATCTTCATGATGGCATCGTTGTCCACTCCCGTCTCGGAGTATATGTCCTTGAGGATGCGCACGATCATGTCGGCATGTGCGTCATCCACCGCGTATATGAGCGTCTTGCCCTGCTCCTCTGGCGCCTCGGGGTCGATGTAGGCAGCGATTTCCTCGAGTATCGCCCGGTCGACGTTCTCGTCAACGACGCTCTTGTTGAAGTCGTCGACGTCGAAGTCAAGCTCGTCTTCGAGTTCGGCACCGTTGATGAGCTCGCCGGTCTTCGGGTTGTATACGGTCACGGTATCGCCGCTCTTGTAGTGTATGCCGCCCTCGGTGAGCTTCGTCTTGAGCGTGTGCGGCACGTCGTGGTCGACCAGGTAGCCGTCGATGACGGCCTCGCGGTACGTGTACTGGAACACGGGTGCGCCGAATATCTGCGTCGTGTGCAGGGCCGGCGTAGCCGTGAGGGCAATCTTCATCGCGTCGAAGTAGTCGATCACGGCGCGGTACTTGCTCTGGTAGTCGCGCTGGTCGCGGTATAGCGACTCCTCCTCGGTCATCTCCTTGTCCAGGATGTAGCCGCGGTGCGCCTCGTCCACGATGACGAGGTCGAAGTCGGTCACGGCGGGCTTGTTGCCCTCGCCGTCGTCGTACATGATGCGCTTCACCATGCTCTGCACGGTTGCGATGGAAATACGCGTCTCGGGGTTTATCTCGGCAGAGTCGAGGCCCTTAACCTCGTAGATCTTGTCGAGCGCCATGAGCTGCTCAATCTTGACGTCCTTGAATGCGTCCTCGGCCTGTTCGCCGAGCGCGTCGCGGTCCACGAGGAACAGGATGCGCCGGAAGCGATCGGTCGAGAGGAACCGGTAGATCATCGCGAGCGCCGTGCGCGTCTTGCCCGTGCCGGTCGCCATGGCTATGAGGGCGGATGGCTTGCCGGCGATCACGGCCTTCTCGGCCGCTGCGACGGCCTTTATCTGGTATTCGCGTAGGTTCAACCCGTCCTTGTCTCGCAGGAGGTCGTACGGTTCATCTGCGAGGCGCTGGTTCGCGGCCTTGACGTCCTCCTGCAGCATCCTCATCAGCGCCTGCGGCCTCGGCCAGCCGCGTAGCGGTTTCGGTGCGTTCGACGGGTCGCGAAGGTCGAGCGACCAGATGCCGGATTTGGTCTCGTATTGCTTTAGGTAGGGCCGCCCGTTCGTTGCGAACGTGAAAGGTACCTGGTAGCGTCCGTCGTACTCGATTGCGACGTAGCAGTAATCGACTTGGCGAATATGGCTCGAGTAGTCTTTGCATTGGACGTCGAGCACAGAGAGCACGTCCTTGCGCTCCGCTTTCGCTTCGACCGTCCCCACCATCGTCTCGTCGACGAAGAAGGCGTAGTCCACGTAACCGCTGTCACCGATGCTGGAATCAGTCGGCCATTCGGCGATTGCCATGCTGTGGCCCTTCTTGGGCCGTGCGCCCTTGGAATGGCGGATCGTCTCGGTGTCGGCTTCCCAGCCGGCGTCGCGCATCGCAGCGTCCACGAGAAGGCGTGTTTCCTTCTCGGTCTTGGGCCGTTGGTTTTCGGCTTCCAGGACGCGCTTGACACGCTCAGCTTTCGAGACCTTCGGAGCGGCCTTCGCCTTTGCCTTCGCCTCCTCAGCCAGTTTCTCGTCCTCGGCTTCGCTCGTCTTCTTCGGCGCGTCAGACTTGTCCTCGGGTTCCGTTTCGGAAGGCTCCGCATAGGGTCGCATCTCGTACTGCTCGTTGCCGAAGGCCATGGCGAACCACAGACAAACGCTGTAAGCTATTCGCACCAGACCGCTTGCAAGCTCTACCGATTCGTAGCCCTCGTGGACTGCCTGATTACGCGCCTTGCGCATCTCGTGCAGCACGCTCACAATCTGCTGCGGAAGATACCCTTCGCTCGCTAGGCGGTTGATCTTCGTTACCGCCTTCTGGTCGGCGGGCTCCTCAACTCCGGTGAAGCCGTAGATCATGTCGACGATGCTCTCGCCGATCATGCCTACCTTGATTAGTGCGGAATTCGAGTCGTCCTTGCAATAGCTCTCAGCCTGGTTGCCGAATGTGGCCAAAGCGGGAAACTCATTTGAGAAGAAGTCGAAGTTGCCGCTCATTTAGAAACACCCGCCTCGGTCATGAGCCGTTGGATGGCGCATTGCCGAACGTAAGCAGAGAAGCTCATCCCCGAAAGTGATGCTTCCTCCATGATGGTTGCCTTGAGGTTGGCGGGAATGCGTATGGTCGTCGTGGCCATTTCGCCCTGAGCGAGAAAAGACTGAATCTCAGTCCGGTCTGCACCCTTATCAACCAAATCACGGTATCCCATGGTGGTTGCCTCCTAATGCGAACCGAATACATACGAATACATGTTATCAAAGAGTAGGTATTCGTGCGAAACCGATATACCTCGGGGTGTGGACATTGTTTTGTTTTGCCGCTATCCCTGGCCGCTGGCCCGCACGCGCGCTGCCAACCTCGGGTTGTCCGCAGCCCGGCCGTCCACGCTCCGGGTGTGCGCTCGGCCCGTTCGTGCCACATGCCGGCCGCGCGCCCAGGAAGTCTCCCGCACGGCCAGCTGTCGGCTCCGCGTGGTCTTCGCATACGCGCCTACGGCAGCCCGCTGACGCGGTCTGCCTCCGGCCGCGTGCTCAGCCCACGCTACGCCGCCATCTGGCCTATGGCAGCGTTATCGGGGCGCGCGTCCGTCATGCGTCACGCCCGGGCAGCGGCGCACACCCTACGCGTGATCGTCCGGCCTGCTACGTTATCGGGCTTGTCCGCGCACGTGTGGGCTAGCGGCCAGGGATGGTGGCAAAGACGAACTGCAGACACCAAGAAGCTAAGGCCATTGGTGTTTTGGTATTCGGATTCGATGCGCATGGAGGCGCCATTGTGCTCCGAAGCACTGAGAAATGGCTCGATGGCATGCAGGGTAATTCGGACCTTCATCGATGTTTGTGCTATCGCTTCATGTCCATATCGAAATAGATACTATTAGGATAACTATTCCTAAATTTGACCTCATTCGATAATTGAGCAATAATGCTTCCGGAAAGACAGGAGGCGCTCATGTATATCGAACGCGAGGTGGAACGCACCGTCGACCGCATGCTCGGGCAGGGCAAGGTCGTGCTCGTCACGGGTGCACGGCAGGTCGGCAAGACCACGATGCTCAGGCACCATCTGGGGAGCCGCTACAACTACGTGACCATGGAAGACCCCTCGGCGCTCCTGCAGGCAACCCAGGACGCGCTGCTGTTCTTCCGCAGCCACGAGCTGCCGATCATCATCGACGAAGTGCAGAAGGCGCCGCAGCTGTTCTCCACCGTGAAGTTCCTCGTGGACAAATCCGACGAGAAGGGCACCGTCGTGCTCACCGGGTCGCAGACCTACCACCTGATGAAAGGCGTGAGCGAGTCGCTCGCCGGCCGCGTCCGCATCATCCAGATGGCGGGGCTCTCCCTGCGCGAGATTACCGGCGTCGCTGCGGCACCGCGCGCTTACGTGCCAGCAGAGCTCAAGGCGGCCGACGTGCCGCCGGCACCCAAGAGCATCTGGGAGGTCATCCACCGGGGGAGCATGCCAGAGCTCCAGGACCCGGGCATCGAGTGGGACCCCTTCTACACCGACTACGTGCGCGCCTACCTCGAGCGCGACGTGCGCGATCTCGTGAACGTGAAGGACGAGTCGCGGTTCTACAGCTTCATGGTCGCCTGCGCGGCGCGCACGGGGCAGCTGTTCAACGCGAGCGACATCGCCAGGACGGTGGGCGTGGACTACAAGACCGTGCAGTCGTGGGCGTCGGTGCTCGAGGCCTCCGGCGTCATCCACCTGCTGCATCCTTTCTGGGCGAACGTCGAGAAGCGGCTCGCGAAGACCCCGAAGCTCTTCTTCGCGGACACGGGCCTCGCGTGCCATCTCGCCCGCTGGACTACGCCGGACGCGCTCGAGCGGGGGGCCGTGGCGGGCCACATGTTCGAGACGTTCGCCGTAGGTGAGGTATTGAAGAGCCATATGAACGCGGGCGCGAGCCTGCGGGACATATGGTTCTACCGCGATGCCAAGAAGCGCGAGATCGACCTGGTCGTCCAACGCGGCAGGACGCTGCATCCTGTAGAGGTGAAAACTGCCGCGACCGTGGGCTCAGATGCTGTCAAGAGCTTCTCCTGCCTCGAGGGCATGCCTGATTACGAGGTGGGGTTCGGCCATGTGCTCTGCCAGGCGGAGGCCCCATATTTCGTGAGCGATAACGTGCAGGCTGTGCCCGTATGGGCGGTGTAGAAGAAGGAGCGACGACATGTCGGGATGCGATGAACTTGTAAGAGCAATAGAGATGGAGCAGCTCAACAGCGAAGAAGACGTGCGCGCAAAAGTTGTTATGAAGCTTCTCGCAATACTCGGATATCCATCGGAGTTCATCTCAACCGAGGTTCCCGTTTACTACAACGAAGGACGGTCGAAGCCCTCACCTAAAAAAGCCGATGCGATGTGCTACACGAAAAAAACTGCTAAGCCTGATCGCGAAACGGCATTGAGCGATGAGTATCGAGATACCACTCTTCTTGCAGTGGAAGTGAAGGGTCCTGATGAGGAACTCGACGACGCTAGGACGCAGGCGGAGTTCTATACTCACTGGACGCGCGCACCGCTTTATTGCATCACGAACGGTACGTCGTTTCGTTTTTTCGTGAGCGTTCTAAACGCGGCAGATAAGCAGTTTTCAGCAGAAACGCCATCGGAGCTTGCGAAGACTTGGCCAAGAATCTATACAGAGTTCTCATTTGAAAGGGCAAAGGCAATTAAAACCGAAGCCATTTCCGAGCGAGATCGTGTTCGTCCCATTCTGGCGAGATACTGCGAACAGGTTATCCAGATGACCAAATCGGACTCAATCGAGAGAACTGTTCACAGGGGGCGCACGAAGGAGAGCGTCACTTCTGCTGATCTTGCAAAGGCGAACTCTTCTATGCTCATATCAGGCGAGCCTGGTATAGGAAAAAGCGAGCTTATCGCTAGCCTGGCCTCTGAGCTTGCACGGTATTATCTCGATGGCGAAAGCACTCGAATTCCCGTTATTCTTGAAGCGCGCGGCTGGTCACGTCAATACAGCTCACTAGAAGATGGAGCAGCATGCGCAATCGCAAAAACAACACCTGAGATAAGCGGGGAATTTGTTGCGGCAAACCCGGATTTGTTCTGTTTGATGGTTGATGGGCTTGATGAGGCGAGAAAAGATCGTGATCTTCTTTTAAACGAATTAGCCTTGTACGCTCGACGCGAAAGATCGCAAATAATCTGCTCGTCACGTGTCGAAAGCGACTGCTCGATTATTGGCATTGACTGTGTGCGGCTCGATAGCTTAAGCAACGAACAAGTCATCGGTTTTCTGAAGGCCAACGGCATATATCATGCGCATAGCGTGATGAGTCGATTCAGCGATGCTGGTCGCAAACTGATGCAAAACCCGTTACATCTTTCTTGTCTCGTGAGATTCCTTTACGTTCAAGGCGATAACGCAGTTCCAAGGAATTTATCTGCCGTATACGACGAATGTATTACCAGCATGCTTGATTTTAAGATAGAGCCAGATGCAGAAATGGATTCATCCTATGTTAGGCGTCAGCTTGGATCCTACGCTTTAAAGAAACTCCTCGACCCAGAAACGCTTCCATTAAGATCCTTCCTCATCTCAGCCATGACGGCTGAAGAGGCAAATCAAATCGAAGCACATGGGAAAAGGAGCGGGCTGCTCGTGAAAACCCATGATGGCACTGACTTTTCTCATTGTGTATTGCAGGAATACTTGGCTGCAGATTATCTCGCACATCAAAGCAAGTCCTACATAAAGTCTTTCTGCGAGAAGCATGGGCACGAAAAGCTCCTCGCGAATCTCTTCCAATTGTTATGCGGATGTATAAAGAGCGGCGATAAGCAAGCAGTTGTTTTCGATTACCTAGAGTGCAACAATCTGGCTCTTTATATGGACTGCCTTCGGGGCCGCCAGAACCTTTCTGAGCAGGTGCAGGATGCTCCGAGCAAAGAAGAAATCGAAGCGATTGCGAGGCAAGCCCTGAAAAGCTACATCAACATCTCGGCCATCTACCTTGAGGCCATGAAGCCCCATATACCGTTCTGGAGGTCCCTGTCGGCGCTCGATACGCCAATTCGTGCAAACGTGTCGTATAGCCCATATACGACCGTTATGCATATCGAGCTTCTTGAGAAACGCAACGATGGTGATGACGCTATATCCGTGGAATTGTCCGATGATGCTCAAGGACCAACGATGACAACGGCTGATGGAATTGTCATGCCCATATTAAGCCTCAGAGCGTCCGATAGGCCAGAAGTTCACGTGTATCGTGTCAAAAACATCTATGGAGGCATCGACTGTGCGCGGGAAATAGCCATTTCGATGGTATCCGATGATATCGAGAGTTTCTTCAAGTCGTCTACGACAATTCTTACGGAACCGCTCGGCATGCGTGTCGGGCTGATTGAAGGCGCACTGAGGAATAGAAGCCTCAGTCGTTGGAGCGATACGGGGAAAAGAGAGATTCTCACCCTTCGAAACTGCAATGCTGACGAATTCGGCGCTATTATCAACGGAAAGCCCGATTATCTCATCAATATCGATGGCGTTACGATTCCAAATAGCGTTCTATATTGCTTGATAAAGCTTCTCGAAATGAGCGGAGAGGAATATCTCCGCTTCCTACCACCAGAGCCCGACAATGTCGATTGCGCTAGCAGGTGGGTTTGGGATATGTACAAAGAAGAGACCGTAAAGAAGCGATGCGCGATAGCGCTTCTGGAATGCGAACGATCATACAGAGAATACGTTGAAACTTTCATGGGCGGATTATGCCCTTACTTGCCCTCGTACGTTGAAGGTCCTTTATCGCTACGGGTTGCGTTAAGAAAGGGCGATGGTGACGATTACGGTTCCGATTGGCATATTCGCATCTCGCAGTTTCCAACTGATAAGGACGAGGATACAAAGGTCGAGTTCGTAACAGGCTTTTTCCCCGAGGCGTTTCCTGGTGGAGGGTTTGCAGAACGCGCAAACGAATACACAAAGGTTGCAAGGATGCTTGGAAGACCTGGCACTAATTACCATGAGTGGCAAATTGGAAGCGCCGATGTACTTAGAGATTGCACATACATTAGGAAGACTGTAATCAAACGAGTTAAGGAAGAAGTGGAATCACTATTCAGGCTACGCTAAGTTGCAGGGACATTAGGCCTGTCGATGGAGATAAAGAAAATGTCGAGACGACGATTGAGTGGCTTGAGAGAATGAATTCAGCATCGTTACATTTCATGCTGAAGTCGATGATGGTTTACTCACATGTTTTAAGAATAGCTGGCTCAATTCAATAGACTTGCATCTTTTTTGTATTGTCGCTTTATGCGCGATTCAGCCTTGTTTTTTGATAGGTCATCAAGTCAGATGGGCAACGGTGATGGGAGTGATTATTACGCGGCGTGAGCACCGCTCTTTTCGCGGTTTGCGTATCGGCGCTCACGCCGTTTGGGCATCGCCCGTTTCGCAGAAGCGTATCGCTACTTCCTGCCGGCGAGCAGCTTGCGCACGTTGACGTCGCCCAAGTCGATTCTTACGGAGCCGTGAACCAGGCGATCGACCATGGCGTCGGCTTGCACGCCGCCCCCGAGGCGGCCGTGCCACTCTGCCGGCGTGTACTGAGTGCAGAGCACGGTCGATTTCGTCGCATAGCGCCGCTCGATCAGCTCGAACAGGAAGGAGATGTCGACGTCGTTCACGTCCTCGGTGAGCCATTCGTCCAAGATCAGGATTTCGTAGCGTGCGTACTTCTTCAGGATCTTGGCGTTCGACCGCTCGGTGGCGGCGAGCTCGTCGCGCTCCATCAGCAGGTCGGGAAGTCTCACATACCGGGCGCTCCGGCGCTTCCTGCAGGCCTGTTTGGCCAGGCAGCAAGCAAGGTAGCTTTTGCCGGTCCCGGTACATCCCTCTATCACCACGTTGGACGCCGATTCCATGAACTGGCAGGTGCCCGCTTCGCGGATGAGGACGCCGTCGATGCCGCGCCCGTCGTATATCATCTCGCCAATCTCCGCATCCGGGAAGCGCAGCTTGGCACGCTGCACCAGCCGCTTCACGCTCGAGGCGTACTTGGCCTCGTAGGCGTAATCGACCATCATGCGCACCCGCTCGTCGAACGGCACCGCCATCGTCGTCCTGTCGGAATCCTGCAGGTCGAGCGCCTCGACCATCTCGCCCATGTTCAACTCGCGCAGCTTCCTCCTGGTTTCCTCGTCTATCATCGCAAGCCCCCTATTCCCTGTAGTAGTCGGCACCGCGCACATGGCCCTTGGGGCCCGATCCCGGCCCGCCGTCCGGCCTCCTCCGCGCCGGCACCTGTGCCGTCGGGTCGTCGAGCCCGGAATCGAGAATCGCCTTCAGATGCTTGTAGCGCGGCGAGTTCAGCTTCGGGAGGGCGTGGGCGCATGCGGCCTCCAGACGCTGTTCGCCGTACTTCTTAGAGAGGTTGAGCACGGAAAGCGACGGGTTGTACGCCTGCTCCTTGACCTTGGCGCGGTCGAAGATGCGCTCGACGACGGCCGCGCAGTTCGGGCCGACCCGCTTCGCCCAGCCCTTTATGCGCACGTCGTCCCACTCGGGCTTGAGAAAGGCCTCGGGCATGTGCGACTCGTCGGTGGAGTAGCCGTTCCTGACGTACGCGGGCAGCAGCCGGTGGGTGGCGATGCGGTCGCCGGCGTGGTAGATTGACAGCGTGGACTCGCCGACCCGCAGATCGACCTTGCGCCCGACGTAGCGGTGGGGCACGGAATAGCGGTTCTTGGCGTACACGACGTGGAAGTCGAGGTTGACCGAGCGGTTGTAGACCCATTCGGCGACGTCGTAGCGGACGTCGGGCAGCGGCTTGAGCTCCGCTGCCTCCGCCTCGGCGAAGACCGAGTCGCGGCTGCCCTCCCTCTTCTGGAAGGGATGGGCGTTGTAGGCAGCGTTGCATTCGCGCACGGCGAGCACCACCTCGTCGAAGCTGGTGAACGTGCGGTTGCGCAGCTGGGCGATGACCCACGTCGCCGCATCCCGGACGGTCCCTTCCGCAGACGGCTTCTGCTTCGGCTTCCCGACCTGGGCGGGCATGATGGCGGTCATGTAGTGCTCGCCGAGAGCCTCGTAGGCGTCGTTGAGCACTATCTCGCCCTCGCGCGGGTGCTTGATCACGCCGGCCTTGAGGTTGTCGCAAACGGTCCTGTCGGGGACGCCGCCCCAAAACTCGTACATGTGGACATGGCAGCGGAGCCAGGTTCGCTCCTTCATGTCCAGCGTCGGCTCGAAGTAGGCGTTCTGGCTGAACGGCAGCACGCCGACGAACAGGTATACCTTGGAGACCTCGCCGGTCGTCGGGTCGACGAGTCCCTTGCCGAGCGTCGGCCCCGACCAGTCCACCTCGCAGGCCTGCCCGGCCTTGTGCTCGATGCGCTTCGTGAGGTTGTTGGCGACCGCCCAGTCGCCGTAGTCGCCGCAGAACTTGGTGTAGCCCATGGCCACCTTGCCGGTTCGGCGGCACCTCTCCTTGTACTCGTCGTGAAGCAGCCGCAGGTTTACGCCGACCTTGGCCATCTCCTTGTGGACGTATTCCCAATCGGGCTCCTCGAAGATGCTCTCACGGACGTGCCTGTCAGGGTAGAAGAGGCGGTAGACGTCGTCGTCGGACATGTCCTTGACCTCGTCCCAGCCGATGCCGCGATCGGCCGCGATGTCGAACACATCGCAAACCGACTCCATCGACATGCGGCGCGTCTTGGCTATCATCCTCCTCGACAGCCCTTGCTCGCGAAGCTCCATTATCAGCTTCGCCCTTATCTTTCTCGCCATGGTGCACGCTCCTTCCGTACGATCGGTTACATGGCGTAACGATTGTAAGGAGGCTGCACGGCGATACGCGCCCGCGAAACGGGTGCTACGGATTGCGCGAATAGGCCACTTGGTCGGGTGATACGGAAAGCGCGAATCGGGTGCTACTCAAACGCCGCAATACTCACAAATTGATGGTACCACCAACAAGGCCTGATGCAGCCACTCAATATGTGTTGAATAATGAACACAGCGAGGGGCTCTATACACGTTGAGTTCGGTGATGCCGGCATCTAAACCAGTTGGATGAATGCGACGTGCTATGGCTGTAAGCATCTCGTGACTCGTCGATTAGCGTCAGGCGATGAGGTCATACTCCGATAGAGATTGATGGCGACCACGGCGAATTCATGTTCGTCCAAGCGGCCGTTCGGTCCGGAGTATCGCTAAACATAGGGCCAAATGACCATTACGATCGATCTATGTTTGGCGACGTCGATGGAACCATTTGGAAGCGTGGTGGCCGCAACTCATTCTGCACGATTCTAAACTCTCGAGTAAGAAGCGGATCGTTTATATTCTGAAACAGGGATTAGTTTAATAAGAGTTTAGGGCAAAGTGTATAAGTGCTTGCTGACACAGTTGGTATGCTAGGATAACCAAACAAGGATTGCGTGTATGAGCGGAGGTAGCATGCGCCTTCATATTGAAAATGTTGGAAAGATTAGCAGTGCTGATATTGTTATCGATGGAATCACCGTTATTGCGGGTCCCAATGATGCCGGAAAGAGCACAATTGGCAAAACGTTATGGTGCATCTTCAACGGTTTCAGCAGGCTGAATATGCGCGTAGCCGCCAGTAAAGCGAATTCGATAATGCGTGCGATTCAGGATGCGTATTTTAGAAACAGGGGCGGCATGCTGCGTTTGGATCCCTTAAAGATTGCCGCTGACCGTATGGTCTTAAATGCTGAAACGTTAGTTAGTGACAATGAATCTCTTCGGGCTGAAATCCTCGCTTGTGCTCAGGGTTTGAATTTAAGGAACGGAGAAAATGTTGATGATATCGTGGAGTATTCATTCGAAAGGATACTCCAGATCCTTCGAGCTCCTGATGATTCCGTAGTTGAGGTCATGCTCGACAACATCTTCAATTCTGAGTTCAATAAGCAAATTAATAATATGCGTACCTCCAATGCGGCTTTGGTGAAGCTTAAGGTAAAGAACGATTATTTAACCGTTTCAATTGCGAATAATAAAGTGCATGTACAGGAAGAAGGAGTGTCTCTTCAGGCAGAAGCGATTTATATTGACGATCCTTATGTTGTTGATGATGGTAGGCTGTTAGGTCCTCCTGATGATGGGGAGCGGCGTTTTGCAAGCCATCGGCAGCATCTTGTTTCTGATATATACAATAATGATTTTTTTGATGAGCCAACTGCGGTGGATGAGGCAATAATCAATCAGAAACTGCATTCGGTTTTCAACAAGCTCTCGATGGCTGTTCCGGGTGAGATTAAAACGCAATCTACTCGGAGGGGGCTTTCATATCACGTCGATGGCATTGAAGAGGATGTCGATATAAGAAACATATCAGCAGGAATGAAGATGTTCGCTATTTTGAAAATGCTGATCTCAAATGGCGCGGTTCAGCAAAATGGCACGCTCATTCTCGATGAGCCAGAAATCCATCTTCATCCTGAATGGCAGTTGCTGTTCGCTGAAATCATTGTGCTTTTGCAGAAAGAATTCGGAATGCACATTTTGCTGAATACGCATAGCCCGTATTTCCTTCGATCAATTGAAGTTTATTCACGCAAGCACAGAGTGGCCGGTGCCTGCCACTATTACTTTGCCCAGAAGTCCGAGGATGGGGTTCGTGTCAAAGACGTTACAACGAGTACCGACGTAATATATGAAACGCTTTCGTATCCGCTACAAAAGCTAGAAGATGATGAATATGGCATCTATTAGCTTTGATTGCCCGATGCTATGCGCGTGTATCAGCACGCTTAGCAATACATCTTTGGATGATCATTGTTCAAATAGGATGCAGCATGAATACATGACGAAGTCCAACTTACCCGTGTATGATTTGGACATGTTGAAAACGAAGTATTTTGAGACGCTTTCGTGCTGCGAAGAAGCGTGTTCGGCAGATGCTCTATTTGTAGACAACGCCGGCAAGGGCATAATCATAGAGTTTAAGAATGGGCACATTAGTAGCAAGGAGGCGTTTGGGGTTCTCAAAAAGGCATACGACAGCACTATAGTCCTTGCCGATCTCTGCAACTTCCATGTTTCTTCTGCTAGGGAAGAGTTGGATTTCGTTCTTGTATACAACAAGAATAAAAACTATGACGAATCGTGGAGCGGTGGGAAACGAGCTTCAGATGAACCGAAGCGTGAGCGGCATTTCGATGCTATTCAAGATCAAGTGAGCAAGCTTGCCAAAACCAGGATAGATAGATTTGGCTTAAAGAAGCTCGAGGGGTATCTTTTCAGGAACGTATACACGTATACGGAATCGGAGTTTGAACAGCTTTTCGTCAACGTGAATGATGTTGAGTGAAAGACTGGTGAACGACGCAGGCTAGCTAGTTGTCGCAGGTGTCATAAAGCCTTGCCAACTGGATTATGGGTTATATTCAGCAAACCGTGCATCTGGCGCCATTGCGTCAAGATTATTCGCGGGTGACGATGATGGCCGGGCGCATTGGGACGGCTCCTACATAAGTCAAGAGCATTGTACGCGCATAGCTACCATGCTTGCGAGTGACATCGTGCGTGAGCGTCTGGTTATTGTGGCATGTAGCGTACATGATTCTATATTCGATTGAATGCCACTCCGTCGCGATACGGGTGCTCTTATATAGCCTGATGAACGGCTAATCTGCCAAAGGAGTAGCGGTGACGATGGGGGCGTTTTACGCGTCGCTGTGAGGTGGGCGGTTTTTAGCAATGCTCCTCATAGTACGCAATCGCCTCGTCGATCCCGCCTTCATAGATGCTGCGGCCTTGCTCGAGGACGATGCCGCGGGTGCAGAATTCCCTTGCCGAGTTCGAGTCGTGCGTGACGAACAGGACGGTCACGCCTTCCTGGCTCATGATCTCGCGCATCCGGTCGATGCACTTGCGTTGGAAGTTGCGGTCGCCCACGGAAAGGGCCTCGTCTACGACGAGAATGTCGGGGTCGATCGACGCTGCCAGCGCGAAGCCCAGGCGCGCCTTCATACCGCTCGAATACGTCTTCATGGGCTGGTCGATGTAGAGGCCCAGCTCGGCGAACTCGATTACCGCAGGTTCCACGACGTTCTTGAATTCCTCGCGGCTCATGCCGATTATCTGGCTGCGCAGCTCCAGGTTCTCGCGTCCCGTCAGCTGGCCGTCGAAGCCGGCCGTCAGCTCCAACAGGGCGCTCACGCGGCCGTTCACCTCCACGGTTCCCGAGGTGGGGTGGCATACGCCCGTGACCATCTTCAGGGCCGTCGACTTTCCTGCGCCGTTGCGCCCGATGAGGGCCACGGCCTCGCCCTTGCGCACTTCGAATGATAGGTCGTCGCTCGCGCGCACCTCGCCCACGAACGCTTTGTTGTTGCGCTTTATGAGGCTGAAGAAGCGCCCGCGGTCGTTCTTGTACAGGCGGTAGATCTTCGTCACGTGGTCGAAGCGCACTGCCAGCTCGTCGCTCGTGGCGTCGTGCTTGCCCAGCTCGGAGAGCAGCTGCTGTTCTTCTGCGGTGAAGCTAGAGGACATCTGCCACCTCCTCGTTGAAGCGCTTGTACACTATCGTCGCCATGACGACGGTGAGTACGAACACGATGGCAAAGCACCCCAGCAGGGCGGGGTCGTCCCAGAAGAAGGTCTTGGTGCACGTTGCCCCGCGTATGGCGGCGCAGAAGAACGTGACGGGGTTGAACAGCATAGCCGTGTCGAACCAGCCGAATCCCATCTCCACGAGGTTGCTCGTGTCGAAGATGATGCCCGACACCCAGAAGAGCAGCATGGCCAAGATCTTCATCATGTTGGAGAAGTCGCGGCTGATCGCCGAGAGCTGCGAGCACAGGATGCTGAAGAAGTCGAAGAAGACGAACATGAGCAGCATGATGATCGGGATCTGCAGCAGGTAGATGTCGATAGGCATGCCCACGGCTACGTATACGATCAGCAGTATGACCATGAGCGCGAGGTTGATGATGAAGTTCGAAAGCGCGTAGAGCGTCGAGATTCCGGACAGCGGGAACTTCATCTTGTTAACCAGGTAAGGGTACTTGTGGAGGGCGTCGGAGCCGGAGCCGATCATTTCCTCCATGAAGAACCACGGCGTGAGGCCCGAGATGAGCCACATGAAGTAGGGGTAGGAGGTTGGGTCGCCGCCCCCGCCGCGCAGGCCGATCGCGAGTGCGAAGCAGAAGACGGCCATGTATATCGTCGGCTTGATGAGCAGCCATGCCCAGCCGAGCACAGCGCCGCGCGCTTTCTTCTTAAGGTCGAAGATGGCCAGGTTGAATATCTGCCCTCGCCATTCCCAGTTGTCCTTAAGGATTGAGCCCAGAGTGCCCAAGCGTTTCCTCCTAATGCTTGGCCCCGTTTGTGCGGTGGCCCTTAGCGAATCCTGCCGATTCTACCATACCCGCATGGCGTCTTTCTGCGCTTGCGGCGTTATGCGGGGCCCGCTTGACTTCATTCTCGTACAGGCGGCGATGCCTTGAGGGTAGAATGATTGCGCTACGTATAACCGTTGCAGTCAGGTGCTGCTTTTGATGGGGGATTATAGAGTTGGGTCAGCTGGCAAAGGAATACTTCGAGTTGCTCAAGGAAAGCCGGGGGAAGCGCGCGGCGTTCGCGATTGCGCTCTCGTTGCTTGCGTTCTGGATTCAGCTGCTGTTCTCCCCGCAGGGCACCGATGACGATTGGGCCATTTCCATCTTGCTCAGCAACTCATACCCCGATAGCGGTTACTCCCTGTTCATCCATCCGTGGTTCTCGGCGTTCGTGAGCTTCCTGTTCGACGTGCTGCCCTGGGGGCCCAACTATTTCATCATCGTCGAGATCGTGCTTTCGATCGCCGCTACGTTCGTCATCCTCTATTACGCGATCGGGCACCTGAACATCGGCGGTGCGCTCGGCGTCACTGCGATTACCGTGCTGTTCGGCGTTCCCTACTGCACGCAGTACATAAACTTCACCGTCGTCACGGCCATCCTGGCGTGCGCGGGCATGATCATCTTGTCCGTACAGCTCTTCGAGCGGCGCTTCACGCCGGCCACCACGGTCGTGGGCGTCCTGTTCATGTGCCTCGCGAGCCTCCTTCGCCTGAAGGCGGTGGCGCTTTGCGGCCCGGCGCTGCTCGTGCTGTGCGTCGTCGCGTTCATGCGCATGCGCGATCTGCGCGTGGGCGAGAGGCTGCGGCTTTTCGTGCCGATTGCCGTGGCTGCGGCGTGCTGCCTGGCGTTAGCGGCCACGTCGTTCGCGATCATGCAGCAGCCCCAGTGGAAGAACTGGGACGACATTACGAACCCGCGCTCGGACATGTACGACTACTATCCGATCAGGCCTTACGATGAGGTTGCCGACCAGCTCGCGGTGATCGGCGTGTCGGAGAACGACTACTGGATGGTGCAGAACTGGACGGCGAACGACACGGGCTTCTTCACCGCGGAGAAGCTGCAGGAAATCGCCGACATCGTGTGCGTCGAGCCCGGCATGTCGGCGGGTCGCGTGCTCCAGACCTGCGCGGAGTACGTGATGCGTCTCGGCGCGAGGCCGTATATGACGCTCGCCGTCGTGGCGGTGCTCATGATGCTGTACGGCGCATGGCGCAGGTCGCCGCGGTTCGAGCGGCTCGCCTGCCTGGCCATGGTCGTGATCACGTTCGCCGAGCTGCTCTTCATCGCGATGTCCGGCCGGATCCTCCTGCGCGTCGAGTACCCGATATGGATGTTCAGCGTCATCGCGCTGGCGGTGCTCGTTGGCGCGGGCGGGCCGTTCAGCCCGAGGGCCGCGCACGCTGCGACGGGCGCCGGCACGTTCGCCGCGGGCGCGCTGCTCGCGTTCGTCGTGACGCTCGCAACGTACATGGGCGCCATCGGGTCGCCCGACGTCGACACCGTCGAGGCGATTTTCGGAAAGAGTGACGAGGGGAACAGCCAGCTGCTGAACTACCAGAAGGAGCATGCGGATTGCTCGTTTGCGCTTGATTACAACGTCATTCGGGTGAGGGAAGAGATGTACCTGAGGCGATGCCTGCCCTCGCGCGAGATCACGCGCGCGACGCAGTCGATGGGCGGTTGGGAATATGGCGCCGCGTTCTACGACGAGGCTCTGTCGGAATACACCGGTCTTGATGGCGGCGTTATGGAGAGCCTCGCGAAGAGCGATAAGGTCTACATGGTGGGTGTGAGCGATAAGTACGCCAAGCACGTTCTGCAATACGTCCGAGAGCATTACAACCCCGCTGCCGAGATGCGGGTGGTTGATGAGATCAAAGATTCCGTCATGGGCAAGACCTTCAAGGTCTTCAGCTTCGCGCCGCAGCAGTAGGGGTGCATTGTGACGTCGTTGGGAAACACGGTCGCCATCGCGGTCGCGGCGCACAAGCCCTACCGCATGCCGTCGGACGCCATGTACATTCCCGTGCAGGCCGGCGCCCTGGGCCGCGAAACCATCCCGGGTTTCGCGCGTGATGACGAATGCGGCGCTGCTGGCGAAGGCCTCTCCGCGCTCAATCCGCACCTTTCGGAGCTCACGGTTGCCTACTGGGCCTGGAAGAGCCTCTGCGCGGTGCCCGATACGCCCGATGCGCCCGACGCGCCTGACGCCATCGGTCTCGTGCACTACCGCCGTCACTTCGCCGGCTCCGGCGACTTCGGCACGCTCACGACCGCCGAGGCCCGCGAGCTCCTCGCGCAAGCGCCCGTCATCCTCCCGCGCCAGCGCAACTACGTCATCGAGTCCGTCGGCAGCCACTACGCGCACACCTTCCGCCAAGAGCACCTCGACCTGCTTATCGCCACCGTCGAGGATCTCGCGCCCGAATGCGCTCCAGCCCTGCGCGCTCGCCTCGAAGGCACGCGCGCGCACATGTTCAACATGTTCGTCATGCGCCGCGATCTCTTCGACGCCTACATGACCTGGCTTTTCCCGATCATCGGCCAAGTCGAGCGCGAATTCGACTACGCCGGCCTGTCTGCCTTCGAGGCCCGCTGCCCCGGTCGCCTCTCCGAGTTCCTCCTCGACACCTGGCTCGACACGAACGCCATCCCGTCCGTCGAGCGCCCCGTCAAGGACATGGAGCCCGTCAACTGGGCCAAGAAGGGTTCCGCCTTCCTCGCCGCCAAGCTCTTCAACAAGAAGTACGACCAGAGCTTCTAACCGCACGTCGTTTCGCGTGCGTTCCGAACCGACTTCAATCCAAAGAATTTGCGTTTCATGGCAGGATATGCCGCTATTCTGAAGCCAAACGAGCAAATTCTTTCAGACTAGCGCCACATCCCGCCACAAATCGTTCGAAATGGGGAAATAGCCTTCAGACTAGCGCAATATCCTGCCATGAAACGCCGTTTCGCTGGATCGAACTGCGATTTTTTCAGACTAGCGCGAATTCCTGCCAGCCAAGCCATCGCCAACCCAGGCTGACCCGTTCCTTCTCGATACGCTCGCGCGACGCACCTCACGCGCCACTTCCGAAGTCCGACTCGCATCCGCCCTGTAGGGGCGCGCTCCGCGCGTCCTCATCCACGCCTGCGCGCGGGGCACGCCCAAATGCAACACCAACGCATTCGCCCTTGGCGCCCGCATTCTGTTACCTCATTGACACGCTGCCCATCCGTCAAAAGGCCCCTACAGGCGATACACTAAGCGCATGAGTTCGAATTACGTCAAACCGCGACGAAACGAGGTGCATCATGTTTTGCACGCAATGCGGAGCCAAGCTCAATGACGGTGTGAAATTCTGCGGCGAATGCGGAGCCGACACGTCCGGCATGACGTCGGCGCCTGCTGCCGAGCCCACCCAGGCCATGCCGGCGGCCGAGACGCAGGCCATGCCCGCAGCCGCGACCCAGGCTATTCCCGAAGCCGCCGCGCAGGCAACGCCCGCGCCCGCTCCGGCGCCCGAGACCCAGGCGCTTCCCAACGACGCTGCCGCCCAGCAAGGCCTCTACGGCATGGGCGCCACGCAGGTCATGCCCACGACCTACGCTCCCCAGGGCGACGTCGCGAACGGCGGCTACCAGGCCACGCCCAACGCCCAGTACCAAGCCCCCGGCGCAGGCTATCCTTACGGCGTTCCCGGAGCCCCCGGCGCGGGCGGCCCCGGCGCCCCCGGCGGTCCGCGCGGCGGCCAGCCGCAGGGCAAGGGGAACGGCAAGATCATCGGCATCATCGTGGGCATTGTCGTGCTCGTCGTGATTATCGCGGTCATCGTGGGCGTCGTGCTCATGGGCGGCAGTAGCTCGAAGTCCTCCGCAGCCGCATCTGCCTCGACATCTGCATCCGCATCTTCGCAGGTTGCGTCATCGTCCGCCGCATCCTCTTCGGCCGCGAGCTCGACCGCGTCCAGTTCCGCAACCTCTTCGTCGGCCTCTTCGTCCACGTCTTCGTCCGCCTCGAGCCCGTCCGCGAGCAGCGCCAGCTCCGGCACCGCCGACGTCGCGGCCGAGGCGCGCAAGAAGGCCGAGGGCCAGGGCAAGCTCGTTCTCGAGGGCACGCTCCACGTGACTACCAACGCCGAGCGCGCCAAGCAAGTCGATCCCAACCTGAAGGGCTTCGAGAAGGACAACACCCAGCTCATCTGGCTCGAGGTTAACCCGGCCGTGCAGGTGAACGGCATCTACCCCGGCGACGCCACCGCCACGCCCAAGGCCGTCAAGGCCTTCAACCTCGGCCAGGGCGACAAGGCCGCGCTCGCCAAGCTCGACGGCCAGCACGTGCTCATCGCGATCGAGCCCGACGCAGCCAAGGCCAACCGCTATTGGCCCACCGACCTGAGCGGCGTCCTCTTCGACGTCGGCGGCCCCTTCGAGCTCATCTACGCCAAGTAGACGCGCGCCCAGCGAGAGCCATGCGCCCGCCCGTTGTCGCATGCGGTTTGTAGGGGCGCGCTCCGCGCGTCCGCTCGAAAGAGCCCCGATCAATCAAGCGCCCCGCGGCCCTAAACCGCAGGGCGCTTCCCGTTGCCCTCGCAATCACGCCAACGAACTTCCATCCAGAGAAATCGCGTTTCGTGGCAGGAATTCCCGTTAGTCTGAAGACCAGAGAGCAAAATCCTTCAGACTAGAGCCAGATCCTGCCACAAATCGCCCATATCGGGGAAATACTCTTCAGACTAGCGCCATATCCTGCCGCGAAACCCGTTTTCGCTGGATCAAACTCTTCATTTTTCAGAATAGCGGGGAATCCTGCCATGCCGCATCGCCGCCGACTTCGTGGTAAAGTGCCAACTCGACATTTCACGAGCAACTGGGAAAGAGAACGCGTGGGTCAGCAGGAGAAGAACAAGGCGCAGATGCAGGCAGGGGAGCAGACAACAGCGCAGATGCAGGCTGAGGGTCGGGCAGCAACGCAGGCTGAGGCTGAAATGCAGACTGCGGCAGAAACGCAGACGGGGGCGCAAGCACCCGCCCAGCTGCAGGCGCCCGCTCAGCCACAGGCGCTCACCCAGCCACAGGCGCCCGCCCAGCAGACCGCTCGCACCAGTGCGTCGTGGGTGCCGCTGATCATCTCGGCAGTCGCCGTTCTCGCCATGTGCGTCTTCATCTTCTACATGTCCGCCCGCCCGGCCGACGAGTCGGACGCGCTCAGCCTCGGCGTCGTATGGCACATCGTCGGTTTCATCGTGCCCGGCTACGACCAGATGTCGCCCGACGACCAGCTCTACTGGCAGCACCTGCTCAACCATCCCGTGCGCAAGACCGCGCATTTCCTCGAATACGCCGCCCTCGGCGCGCTCGTGCTCAACCTGCTCGTGCAGGTGAAGCGCCGCCAGCTCGCCCGTCACGCGCTCGCGCGCATCGCCGACCTGGGCCCGCACATCAAGCGGCTCTGCGCCGCGGCCTGGGCGTTCGCGACCATCTACGCCGCCGGCGACGAGATCCACCAGCTCTTCGTGCCCGGCCGCACGGGCAAACCCACTGACGTGCTCATCGATTCCGCGGGCATCCTCTTCGGCGTCTTCGTCGTGGCCCTCGTGCTCCATTTCATCGCGAAACGTCAGTCCCGCAACGCTTAGCAGCCGCGCCGCCGCTGGAATCGTGTAAGGTTCGGGCCCCGTTCCCGTCGGCTACGCCGCACAAACCTGCAAGCACCCGGCAAGAACCGCGCCACGCAACGTAAACTTGCGGCACCTTGCGCTGTAAGACCGCTCAGCTACGCTCGGCGCATGACCACGCAAGCCGAAACGCTCAAAGACACCAGCGGCCGCAAGCCCGTTGCCATCCTCTCGCATGCCACCGCGCAGGCCTATTACCTTACGTGGGACCTCGAACGCGCAAAGCCGGCACGCCCCTCGAAGGCGAGCCCGTTGCCCCGCGCCCGCGCGTCAGTCGATGTCCTCAACATGTTCAGCAACTCGTTCATCGGCTTCGGCGGCCCGCCCCTCAACCTGGTCGTTCCGCGCAAGGAGCTGGCCTACGCCAACGATAGGGTGGTGGCGCACCTCTGCGGCGGCGAGCTTCCGGCTGGTTCCTTCTGGAGGTTCAACGACTCGCTGTACATCTCTTCCCCCGAACTGTGCTTCGTGCAGATGGCGCGCTTCATGAGCGAACCGCAGCTCATCGAGTTCGGCGCCAATCTCTGCGCAGGCTATTTCAAGGACGTGACAACCGACGGCCTTCCCGAGCGCGTTCCCGTTACCACGCCCGAGAAGCTCGCGCGATTCGTCGATCGTGCGAAAGGCCTCCGCGGTGCCGTCAAGGCTTCCCGTGCGCTGAGGTGGGTGATTGCGAACTCGCGCTCGCCCATGGAAACCAAGCTCTACATCCTGCTCGTCTACCCGAAATCCCGCGGCGGCTACGGCCTGAGCTTTCCCGAGCTCAACTACGACGTGCAGCCCGGGCGACACGAGAGCATGGTGGAGCAGGGCTGGTTCATGCTCGACGGGTGCTGGTCCGACGACCACGTTGGCTACGAGTACTACGGGGGAGACCACGACGCGGCGATAGTGAGCGACCGCCGGCGCCTCGACGCGCTCGAGGCCTTGGGCTGGAACATGGTCGTCATCGACAAGCAGCGCCTCTACGACCCCGAAGCCTTCGAGATCGCCGTGCGCCAGATAACCGCCCACCTCGGCATTCGCCTCCGCAAGCCCGCCAACTGGGAGCAGAAGAACCTCGCGCTCCGCCACGAGCTCGGCCTCTGACTATCAGCCCGCGGCTCTTCGCGTTTACGCTCGTTCGCGCGTTTTGCCTGTTCGTGCGCTTTCCTTTGATTTGGACGCATGGGCATGGGCGTGTCCAATCCAGTAAAATGCGCGTTCATGGCAGGATTCAGCATTAGTCTGAAGCGAAACGAGCAAATTCCTTCAGACTAGCGCCGAATCTAGCCACAAACAGGCTGTTTTCGCGGAAATCGCTTCAGAATAGCGCCGTATCCTGCCATGAAACCCGTTTTTGATGGATGGAACGGGGCATTTTTCAGAATAGTGCCAAATCCCGCCAGCGCTGCGCTCCAAGCCCCAACCCCCAACCCCCATGCGCCCCAAACCCAAACCCAAACCCGAACTAACCCGCTCACCTATAACGCGCGCGGCGCCTCGCAACCGCCTGCCAACGAAATTGTGCAGATGCCGTGCGAAGCGGTTTTGCCCAGCTCGCGGGGCATGTCGTATGCTAGAATGCGATGTGCTTCGGTGAGCCGAAGCTGACCATAACTTTCGAACGAGGAAAGTGGGCATGTCCCGCTTTCTTTTTGTATGAAGGGGAATGGCTAGAAGGGCAACTTGAAGAGAAAGGCCGGGCTGGGTGCTCAGCAAGAGGGAACAATCGCTGCTTGACGTGCTCGAATCGCGCGCGGAAGGGCGCGGCGTCGAGATCGTGTCGCTCGAGATCGTGGGCGCGAAGAAGTCGCCGACCATCCGCGTCTACATCGACACGGACCACGGCGTGAGCTTCGACGAGCTGTCGTCGGCGCAGGCGTGGATCAACGACGTCATGGACGAGCTGGACCCGTTCCCCGGAGCGTACCTGCTTGAGGTGTCGTCGCCGGGCATCGACCGCCCGCTGCGCACGATCGACCACTTCGCCCGCTTCGAGGGCAGCCGCGCCGTCGTCAAGACGACGGGCCCCATCGAGGGCCGCTCCACGTTCACCGGCACCATCGCCGCCGTGGACGCAGCCGCCGGCACGGTGAGCATCGACTGCGACGGCCAGCTTTTCAGCATTGCAATCACGGACATGAAGAAGGCGAACCTCAAGGGCGAGATCGACTTCGGTTAAGGACCGAGGGCGGGATTGCCCGTAGGGGCGCTCTCCGAGCGCCCGCTCAACAAGGGTAGACGGGCGCTCGGAGAGCGCCCCTACAAAGAATAGGATGCAACACGCATCCGCACGAAATATCGGGTCGCGCCCGTCGCGGCCTCGCAGATAGCAGGGATAGGGAAAGGAACTGACGTGGCAACATCACAACTGATCGAGGCGCTGCAGGAACTCGCGCACGAGCGCAAGATCGACGAATTCTACCTGATCGAGCGCCTGGAGGAGTCGCTGGCCAACAGCTACCAGCGCATTCTCGACCTCGAGTGGGACGCGCGCGTGACGATTGATCGCCAGACGGGCAAGATCTACGTGTACGAGCTGGTGCCCGTGGGCGAGCCGACCATCGTCATCGACGAGGAGACCGGCCGCGAGATCGAGGAATACTCCGAGTTCGAGGAGCGCGACGTCACCCCCGACGACGTCAGCCGCATCGCCGCGCAGAACGCCAAGGGCGTCATCGCCGCCATCGTGCGCGACGCTGGCCGCCAGTCCATCTACGAGGAGTTCTCCGGCCGCGTGGGCGACCTCGTCACGGGCACGGTGCTGCAGGGCACGCCCGACTTCACCATCATCAAGATCCGCGACGGCGTCGAGGCCGAGCTGCCGCACTACGACCAGAAGCGCTTCCCGGGCGAGCGCAACGAGCGCCCCGCCGGCGAGCATTACCGCCACAACCAGCGCCTGAAGGTGCTCATCATCGACGTCCGCGACCCGTCCAGCGACGCCCCGCGCGCCCGCGGCGAGGCGCAGCGCCCGAGCATCGTCGTGTCGCGCACGCACCCCGACCTGATCCGCCGCCTTTTCGAGATCGAGGTCCCCGAGATCTATGACGGCCTGGTGGAGGTCAAGTCCATCGCCCGCGAGCCGGGCGTCCGCTCCAAGGTGGCCGTCGCGTCGCGCGAGGCGAACCTGGACCCGGTGGGCGCTTGCGTCGGCCCCAAGGGCAGCCGCGTGCGCATGGTCGTCGAGGAGCTGCGCAACGAGCGCGTCGACGTCATCCAGTGGTCCGACAACCCGGCCGCCTACGTGGGCAACGCGCTTTCGCCCGCGAAGGTCAACTCCGTCACGATCGACGAGGAGAACCACTACGCGACCGTGGTCGTGTCCGACGACCAGCTGTCGCTCGCCATCGGCAAGGAGGGCCAGAACGCGCGTCTGGCCGCGCGCCTGACCGGCTGGCACATCGATATCAAGAGCGCGTCGTTCGTGGGCGAGGCCCTGGTGGACGAGGAAACGCTCATAGACGAGCCGGAGGAAGAGGAATCCGAGTTCTGCGCCTACGTGAGCGAGGACGGCATCAAGTGCCGCAACCACGCGCGCCCCGGCAGCAGGTACTGCGGCATCCACTCCGACCAGGAGTAAGCGAGTAAGAAGGGGAACGAGGGGAAGCGACTATGCCCGAGGCCATTGCGAACAAGAGGGAGCGTACCTGCGTCGGCTGCGGCGAGCAGTCCGGCAAGGCGTCGCTCATCCGCATCGTGCGCCTCGCGGACGGCTCGGTTGCCTACGACCCCACGGGTCGCGTGGCTGGTCGTGGCGCTTACGCGTGCTCGGCCGAGTGCCTGCGCAAGGCGCTCAAGGCCAAGAAGCTGCAGCGCGCCCTGAAGACGGCGATTCAAAGCGAGGATGCCGAGCGCATCATCGCCGAGGTGGAGAAGACGGGCTAGCCGCCCGGGCGCACCGCCCGCGGCAAGCCTGCGAAGGATAGGGAAGAGGAGAGAAGAATATGCCGAGCATGCGCGTACACGAGCTCGCGAAGGAGTACGGGCTTTCCAGCAAGGAGATGCTGGACAAGCTGCGGGATCTCAAGATTCCCGCGAAAAGCCACGCGAGCATGCTGGCTGAGCCCTACGTGGACAAGGTCCGCAAGGAGCTCGGCGAGGCCGTGCCCGTCGAGGCCGAGGGCGGCGAAGAGGTCGAGCGCCCGCTGACCAAGGACGAGCAGGAGGCCAAGGAGCGCGAAGCCGAGGAGGAGCGCGCCCGCCGCGAGGCCGTGGAGAAGGAGCGCGCGCGCCGCGAGGCAGAGCGCGCCGAGCGCGCCGCCGAGCAGGCCGCCGAGGAGGCCGAGGCGGAAGCCGCGGCTCGCCCGAAGCGCCTCGCGCCTGAGATCAACCCCTTCGCGGGCCTCGAGAACCAGATTGAGAGCGAGCGCGAGCGCGTCGCCCGCGAGAAGGCCGAGGCCGAGGCGGCAGCGCGCCGCGCGGCCATCGCCAAGGACGTCGCGAAGAAGCAGGCCGTCGAGGCCGCCCTGCGCCAGCGCTCCGGCGGAGCCAAGAAGGCCGTCGTCGCGGATCAGTCGCCCGAGGCCGAGGCAGCGCCCAAGAAGAAGGCGCCCGTCGCAGGCCGCAAGAGCAACTTCGGCTCGCTGCTCGACCAGATCGAGGCCGAGCAGAAGCGCATCGCCGAGGAAGGCGCCCAGCGCGCCGACCAGCGCGGCGGCAAGGGCAAGAAGAAGGGCCGCTCCGAGCAGATCGTCCCCGAGCTCGAGGGGCAGGACACCGGCGAGGACCGCTACGCCAAGATGGCCGTCCAGGTGGAGAAGCTGCAGCGCGACAAGGTGCTCGCAGACGCCCGCGCGGCCGTTGCCGCCGCTTCCACCCACGAGGGCGAAGGCCGCCGCAAGAAGCGCAAGGAGAAGCGCGAGGCCGAGGCCCGCGAGCGCGCCGAGATGGCCGCCATCGAGAAGGGCCTGGACCCCGAGCTCGTGCTCGACGAGTCGGTCGTCGAGGTGCCGCAGGGCGCTTCCGTGGCCAAGCTGGCCGAGCTGCTCAGCGTGCAGCCCAACGACGTCATCAAGCGCCTGTTCATGCTGGGCCAGGTGCTCACGCTCACGCAGTCGATGAGCGACGACCTGATCGAGCTCGTGGCCGACGACATGGGCCGCAAGGTGCGCGTCGTGTCGCCTGAGGAGGAGTACGCGGTGGTCTACCACGACACCGAGGCCGACCTCGAGCCGCGCCCGCCCGTGGTCACCGTCATGGGCCACGTCGACCACGGCAAGACGTCGCTGCTCGACGCGATCCGCCACACCGGCGTCGTCCAGAGCGAGGCCGGCGGCATCACGCAGCACATCGGCGCATCGGTCGTCGACATCAACGGTAAGCAGATCACCTTCATCGACACCCCGGGCCACGAGGCGTTCACCGCAATGCGTGCCCGCGGCGCCCAGGTGACCGACGTCATCGTGCTGGTCGTCGCGGCCGACGACGGCGTCATGCCGCAGACCATCGAGGCAATCAACCACGCGAAGGCCGCAGACGTGCCCATCGTCGTGGCCGTGAACAAGATCGACAAGGACGGCGCCAACCCCGACCGCGTGCGTCAGGAGCTCACCGAGTATGGCGTCATCCCCGAGGAGTGGGGCGGCTCCAACATGTTCGTCGAGGTGTCGGCGAAGAAGAAGCTGCACATCGACGATCTGCTCGAGACCATCATCCTCCAGGCCGACGTCCTGGAGCTCAAGGCCAACCCGAACGCGCTGGCTTCCGGCTTCGTCATCGAGGCGAACCTGGACAAGGGCCGCGGCCCCGTGGCCACCGTGCTCGTGCAGCGCGGTACGCTGCACCCGGGCGACTGCGTCGTGGCCGGCACGTCCTACGGCCGCGTCCGCGCGCTCATCGACCCGCACGGCGACCAGGTGAAATCCGCGCGCCCGGCCGACCCGGCCGAGATCCTCGGCCTCTCGAGCGTCCCCGTGGCGGGCGACGAGTTCCGCGTGTTCGAGGACGAGCGCGACGCCCGCAAGCTGGCCGAGGAGCGCGCGCTGCGCGAGCGCCTGGCCGCTCAGGAGACGAAGAGCCACATGAACCTGGACGACCTGTTCAGCCGCATCGAGGAGGGCAAGCAGACCGACCTGAACCTCATCGTGAAGGCCGACGTCCAGGGCTCCATCGAGGCGCTGCGCGACGCGTTCGAGAAGATGGACCAGTCCGAGGTGCGCATCAACATCGTGCACTCGGCCGTCGGCGGCATCACCGAGACCGACGTCACGCTGGCGAGCGCATCCGACGCCATCATCATCGGCTTCAACGTGCGCCCGACTGGCAAGTCCAAGCAGCAGGCCGAGAAGGAGAAGGTGGACATCCGCCTCTACAGGGTCATCTACCAGGCCATCGAGGAGATCAACGCCGCGCGCGTCGGCCTCCTTTCGCCGGACATCGTGGAAGAGGACACCGGCATCGCCGAGGTGCGCGAGCTCTTCAAGGTGCCGAAGGTCGGCACGATCGCCGGTTCCTACATGCTCGAGGGCGAGATGCACCGCGACGACAAGGTGCGCATCGTCCGCGACGGTACGGTCATCTACGAGGGCACGCTCGCGAGCATGCGTCGCTTCAAGGACGACGTGAAGACCGTCAAGGCCGGCTACGAGTGCGGCCTCGGCGTCGAGGGCTTCCAGGACCTCAAGGTGGGCGACACCATCGAGGGCTACATCATCAAAGAGGTAGAGCGCACCGAATAAGCGCAGATAAGCTTACGAAAAGGGGACTCTCCGAGGAAAGGGGGAGTCTCCCTTTTTTAGTTGAATCGGAGAATAAAAATGAAACAGAACGCATCGAACAGGCGGGTGAACGAGCAAGCGCGGCAGGTCATTGCCGAGACGCTCATGTTCGAGATTTCGGACCCGCGCCTGAGCATGGTCACCGTCACGGGGTGCGAGGTCAGCTTCGACCGCAGCGTGTGCAACGTCTACTACACGGCGACCCCCGGCACCTACGACGAGACGCAGGAGGCCTTCAAGAAGGCCGGCGGGCGCATCCGCTCGCTGCTGGCGAAGAAGCTCAGCTGGCGCACGTCGCCCGAGCTGCGCTTCTTCATCGACCCGAGCGTCGACGAGGCCGAGCGCATCGCCCGCGCCCTCGACGCCGAGCGCAAGCGCATGCCCGAGCCCGAAGCCGACGAAGCGTCCGACGCGGAGGACCTGTAGGGGCGCGCTCCGCGCGTCCTCATCCAATCCATAACCACGAGAGGAACTACATGACGGTCACGCCGCAAACGAACACGACACTTGCGGAGATAGCGCAGGTCATCCGCACGCACGACAACTTCGTGCTGTGCGGTCACATGAGCCCCGACGGCGATTGCCTGGGCTCGCAGCTCACGCTCTGGCATGCGCTCAAGGCCATGGGCAAGCGCGCCACCTGCGTGCTCGTGCGCGACGAGCCGGTCGGCAGCTCGCTCTCGTTCCTGCCGGGCATGGACGAGATGGTTCCCGCGAGCACGTTCGACGGCGTCTGCGAGGTGTTCATCGGCCTCGACGTGCCCACGCGGGCGCGCATCGGCGAGGCCGCCTGCGCCATCCTCGACTCCGCCGCCGACTCGATCACGGTCGACCACCACGCCAGCGAGACCACCATGTGCAACCACGTCTACGTGGACCCCGATTGCGCGGCCGCGAGCATGCTCGTGTGGGAGCTCGCGAAGCTGCTCGTGGACGTGCCGCCGCTCGAGAGCGCGAGCTGCGCCTACGTGGGCCTCATGACCGATACGGGCGGCTTCCGCTTCCAGAACGCCGACTCTGCCGCGTTCGACCTGGCGGCGCGCCTCGTGGCCAACGGCGTCGACCCCGCGTGGGCCGCCACGAACGTCTTCCAGACCCGCACGATCCCGTCCCTCAAGCTGGAGGGCATCGCGATCGACCACATGCGCGTCATAGCTAACGGGAAAGTGTCCTTGAGCTGGGTCGACAGCGACGACATGAAGCGCGTGGGCGCCTCGAAGACCGACGTCGAGCCGCTCATCGACTCCGTGCGCGCCGTCGAGGGCACCATGGTCGCGTGCCTGATCCGCGAGCAGGACGGCAGGATCCGCGGCAACCTCAGGGCGAAGGACGACACCGACGTATCGGCGCTCGCCCGCGAGCTCGGCGGCGGCGGCCACAGGGCCGCGGCTGGCTTCAACCTGGACATGCCCATCGGCGAAGCCATAGAGTTCATGGAGCGCAAGCTCACCGCATTGTTTGAGTAAAGGGCAGGGGGGTGAGACACGGGGGTCAGGGCCCTTTGTCTCATTGGAGCGATGTTACCGCGCTTCGCGCGAATAGTTATTCACAATGAGACAAAGGGCCCTGACCCCCGTGTCTCACCCCAACGAACAAGACTGAAGGACGGCATCAAAGTGGCAAAACGTGGCGAATCGGGCCTCTCGCTCCTCGTTGGCATCGACAAGCCCCAGGGCATGAGCTCGCATGACGTGGTCAACCGCGTGCGCCGCATATTCGGCGAGCGCCGCGTGGGGCACACGGGCACGCTCGACCCCATGGCCACGGGCGTCCTTCCGATATGCATTGGCCCCGCGACGCGGCTCGACCAGTACCTGACCGGCCATGAAAAGGCCTATCGTGCCACGGTGCGCTTCGGTTTCGAGACCACCACCGACGACGCGGAAGGCGAGCCGACCGTGCGCGCCGATGTGCCCGACCAGTACACGGACCAAGGTTTCGCCCGCATGTGCGTGGAATCGCTGAAGGGCACGCACGAGCAGGTGCCGCCGCAGTATTCGGCCGTCAAGCTCGACGGCAAGAAGGCCTACGAAGTGGCCCGCAAGGGCGGGGAAGTGAGCATTCCTGCGCGCACCATCGAGGTGTACGAATCCATCTTCCGCGGTGCATCGCGCGACGAGGAGCTGGGGCTTCCCGTTTGGGAATTCGACGTGCGCGCCTCGAAGGGCACCTACATCCGCTCCCTCGCGCGCGACCTGGGCCGCGGGCTCGATTGCCCCGCACATCTCAAGGCACTGCGCCGCCTGCAGTCCGGCGCGATATCGCTCGAGGACTGCGTCTCGCTCGAAACGCTCGAGGCGTTGGGGACCCAAGCCGCCCTCGACCCGGTGAGGGCGCTGAACGTCCGCTTCGCCTTCTGCGACGACGTCGAGCGCTTCGTGGAATCCGGCAACAAGCTCTTCGACAACCAGGTGTCGCTCAAAGAGCCGCTGTCCTACGCGCCGCAGAACGACCAATGCGCCTGCACGAGCAGGGTGGCTCCGAGCGCCAACCCGCCCGAGGACGGCGAGCTCGTGGCCATCGTCATAGCGAACGCCCTCAAGGCCCTCTACCGCTACGATGCCGAGAGCGCCACCTACCGCCCCGACTGCGTCTTCTCCACCCCCATAGCCCGCATGTAGCATCGTCCCAAACACGGTAGCTCCGGCGGCGGGCACCGCGGGCGTAGCGAGGTCAAGCCAAAGGAGGAGCGAGATCCACTTTCCCGCCCGTATTTGGCGGGAAAGTTAGCTCGCGACGACGACGCGTCGAGCGAAGCCCGCGGTGCCCGCCGCAGGAGCGGAGGACGCGCAGAGCGCGCCCCTACAGAAACGACGCGGCGAGCGCAGCCCGCGGTGCCCGCCGCCGGAGCGGAGGACGCGCGGAGCGCGCCCCTACAGAAACGACGCGGCGAGCGAAGCCCGCGTGGCCGACCGTCGGAGCGGTCGGTCGAGCAAGCGCTTTAGTATGCAAAAGCGTCACATCACCGATTTTCTCAACAATTCGGCAACAAGTTCCACTATCATTTGAGGGCTGTTGTTTTCGAGCTTTGATGAGCGGCCCGAAGCCAACAGGTCGTTGCACCAAGACCAAAGGAGGAAAAACGTGACTACGACAGTAGCATGGATGGCCCCCATTTGCGCAGCTATCGGTATCTGCGTCGCGGGCTATCTGGGCAACTGGGTTCTCAAGCAGGATCCAGGCCCCGACAAGATGAACAACATCTCTATCAAGATCCAGCAAGGCGCCCAGGCGTTCCTGATGGCCGAGTACAAGATGCTCGCCATCTTCGTTGTGGTCGTCGCGCTGATCATGACCTTCGCGCTCGACAAGGTGCAGGAGGGCAACATCCCGTTCACGGCGCTCGCGTTCGTGACCGGCGCCGTCCTGTCCGCCGCGGCTGGCTACGTGGGCATGTTCGTTGCCACGCGCGCCAACACCCGCACCACGCATGCAGCTGAGGAGAGCGTCGCCAAGGCGCTGAACGTCAGCTTCAAGTCTGGCCTCACCATGGGCCTGTGCGTGGCTTCCTTCGCGCTTATGGGTCTGTCCCTCTGGCTGATCCTGCTCGTCTTCGGCGTGGACACGTTCGACCTCATGCACCAGCACGTGGGCATGGTCGAGGGCTTCGCAACCGGCGCTTCCGCCGTGGCTCTCTTCGCCCGTGTTGGCGGCGGCATCTACACCAAGGCCGCTGACGTGGGAGCTGACCTCGTCGGCAAGGTCGAGGCTGGCATCCCCGAGGACGACCCGCGCAACCCGGCCACCATCGCCGACAACGTGGGCGACAACGTGGGCGACGTCGCGGGCATGGGCTCCGACCTGTTCGAGTCCTACACCGGCTCCATCCTGGCGCCGACGATCCTCGCCGTCACCTTCGCCGAGTTGGGCTACTTCGGCACCTTCGGCCAGTACATCGATAGCATCTGGGCCGTCGTGACCCCGGTCATCATCGCCGCATGCGGCATCATCACCTCGATCATCGGCCTGTTCGCGGTTCGCGCCAAGGAAGGCGCCGAGCTGCACAAGGCCCTGAACCGCGGAACCTACCTGGCCGCCGGCATCGAGATCGTCGCGATCTTCGTGATCTTCTTCATGTGGAACAGCCAGACGCAGATCGCCGGCGCTCAGCCGATCTACCTGTTCGGTTCCGTCATCTGCGGCCTGGTGGCTGGCCTGCTCATCGGCAAGACCACGGAGTACTTCTGCTCCGACCACTACAACCCGGTGCACAAGATCGCCGAGGCTTCCGAGACCGGTGCCGCGACGAACATTATCGAGGGCCTGTCCACGGGCATGCTCTCCACGATCATCCCGATCCTGCTCGTCGCCTTCGCCATCATCGGCGCTTACACGTTCGGCAACATGGCGCTGCCGACGCCTGACGGCTCCGCCATCAAGGCCGGCCTGTTCGGTGTTGCGCTTGCCGCCACCGGCATGCTCTCCAACACCGCCATCACCATCGGCGTCGACGCCTACGGCCCCGTGGCCGACAACGCGGGCGGCATCGCCGAGATGAGCGGCCTGCCCGAGGAGATCCGCGATCGCACCGACTCGCTCGACGCCGTGGGCAACACCACCGCCGCCATCGCGAAGGGCTTCGCCATCGCGTCCGCCGGCCTGGCTGCCATCTCGCTGTTCGTGTCCTACCAGGCCACGATGCACCACGCGTTCCCGAACTTCGAGCTGACGCTCACTGACCCGATGATCATCGCCGGCATCTTCATCGGCGCCATGATCCCGTTCATGTTCGCCGCCCTGACCATGGGCGCCGTGTCCGACGCGGCCCACTCGATGGTCGAGGAGGTCCGCCGCCAGTTCCGCGAGATCCCCGGCATCATGGAGTACGAGAACGAGCCCGAGTACGACAAGTGCGTCGCCATCTCCACCCAGAGCGCTCTGAAGAAGATGCTGCTCCCGGGCCTGCTCGCCGTGGTCATCCCGATCGCGATCGGCTGCTTCAACCCCGCGATGCTCGGCGGCTTCCTGGCCGGCGCGGTGTCCACGGGCATGCTGCTCGCCATCTTCATGTCCAACTCCGGTGGCGCTTGGGATAACGCCAAGAAGTACATCGAGGGCGGCAAGCACGGCGGCAAGGGCTCCGAGGCCCACAAGGCCGCTGTCGTGGGCGACACCGTCGGCGACCCGTTCAAGGATACGTCCGGCCCGTCCATGAACATCTTGATTAACCTCATGACCATCATCGCGCTTACCTTCAGCCCGCTGTTCATTGCCATCCAGTCCATGCTCTAGGGCGTGCAGGGATAGTAGAATAGAACGGCAAGGCAAGGTAACGTAAGGTCAAGCGAGAAGGGAGCAACTATGATTTTCTGCCCGAAATGCGGTAACCAGAACAACGATGGTGCTGCTTTCTGCGGCGAGTGCGGCGCGGCGCTGAAGGCTGCCCCCGCGCAAGTCGATGGTGCTCCTGCTGCGGAGGCGCCCGTCCAGGCGGCTCCTGTGAATGCAACAGAGCCCATGCCCGCCGCGGCCGCAGAGCCCGCGGGCGTGGGCGCGCCCGCCGCTGCGCCTGCCGCGGCGCCCGCCCCCGAGGCGGCGCCCGCAGGCGCGCCGGTCGGCGCACCCGTGGCAGCGAAGAGCACCAACAAGCTGCCCATCATCATCGGAGCGGCGGTCGTGATAATCGCGGCCATCCTGCTCATCGTGCTGCTCGTCATCCCGCGCTGCTCGGGTGGCGTCAACGCTTCCGGCGTCAACATGAAGACGCTCGTGAACGGCACGACCACCGAGGCGCAGGCCGAACTCAGCAAGATGAAGAAGGCCGAGATCGACACGGGTTCGGGCCCCTCGCTCAACCTGTACACGTCGTCCGACAAGATGACGAGCTTCGTGAACGACCTCTTCGACAGCGCCAGGAACGGCGACATCTCCAGCTGGAACGACATCATGGACTCGTCCAAGGCCAAGGACCTGAACGGCGAGTGGGTGCTCGTGTCCACTGCTGACGAGTCCCTCCAGCCGATCATCGACCTGGCTAACGAGCAGGTCGAAGGCTACGACCTGGGCCATATGGCCATCTTCGCCACCGTGGTCTCCGACCCCGACCTCTCCAACGAGGAAGTGGCCAAGCTGGTCTCCGGCGCGGGCCTGCCCTACGAGCATGCCACCGTGAGCGACTACAGCATGGACGCGCTCATGAAGTACTTCGTGAACTACATGGGCATGGCCATGGCCATGAGCGGTAACGGCATGGGCAGCAGCTCCAAGTACGTAGATCGCTACATGAGCCAGATCGAGGACGCGCTCGACCAGTTCGGCATCACGCGCGCTGGCACCGGCGTCTATCTGGCCAAGGACACGTACGCCGTGAGCGTGAGCGCCCAGTTCGACGGATACGCCGTCGTCATGCTGTTCGCCTTCAACCCGAACGATTTCGGCATGGGCGACCTGCTCGGCGAGGACTTCGTCAACAGGATGTACGTCAAGTAAAGAGCTTTCAAGCTCGTCTGCACGTTTGCGCGCCCGGATGGGGCGGAGCGGTCGCAAGCCGCCCCTCCCGTCCGGGCCGCGTTGTTATATGCTGATGTTAGGTGATGTTCCAAGATGCTCGAGTTACGTTCCATATCGAAGACCTACGGGGAGGGCGAGGCCGCGCGCCGCGTGCTTGACGGCGTGAACCTCAGCTTCGGCTCCTCGGGGTTCGTGTGCGTGCTCGGGCGCTCGGGGTGCGGGAAGACCACGCTCCTGAACGTCATCGGGGGCCTCGACCGCGCCTTCGGGGGCGACCTCGTCATGGGCGGGGCGTCGTTCTCCGAATTCACCGAGGTGGCGTGGGATCGCTACCGCGCCTCGCTCGTGGGCTTCGTGTTCCAGGAGGCCCACCTCGTCGAGTACCTGAACGTCTACGACAACGTGCGCCTTGGCATGTCGTTCGACCCGCAGGGCGGCAAGCAGGCCGAAGACGGGGGAGAGCGCGAGCGCGTGCTCGCTGCGCTCGACGCGTGCGGCATCGGCGAGTGCGCCGACCGCATGCCCAACGAGATGTCGGGTGGCCAGGAGCAGCGCGTGGCCATCGCGCGCGCCCTCGTGAAGCGCCCTCAGATCGTGCTCGCCGACGAGCCCACAGGCTCGCTCGACTACGCGAGCGGCGTGCAGATCATGGACCTGCTCGAGGAGATTTCCCGCGACCGCCTCGTGATCGTCGTCACGCACGACCGCGACCTCGCGAAACGCTACGCCACCCGCATCATCGAGCTCGACGACGGCCACGTGATCTCGGACTCGCCCAACGCGTCATCTGCGGTTGACCCCGTAGGGGCGCTCCCCGAGCGCCCGTCAACCAACGGCAACGCCGCCAACCGCCACGCGCAGGCCAAATTCACCGACGGCCGCTTCACCATGCGCGCGCTGGCGGGCCGCCACAGCAAGAACAAACGGGCCCGCACCGCCATCACGGCCGTCGTCGCGAGCATCGGCTTGCTCGGCATGGTGCTCATGCTCGCGCTCAACGCGGGCGCTCAGGCCTACATGGCCCAGATCGCCTCGCAGTCGCTCCTGCGCGCCCCCATCCAGGTGAAGGAGGACGGCAGCGCGAGCGCCCTGCTGGATGCCGCCACGATGCTCACGCAATCGGGCGTCTACGTGGGCCAGGACGTGGAGGGCGGCGTGGCCGTCGACCACCTCGCGCTCGCCATGTTCTACGCCGCCCTCGAGAACCGCCAGAGCAGCGACCTCAACGCGTTTATGGGCGCGGTGCGCGACGACCCGCAGTGCCGCATCCTCGACCTCGCATTCGACGTGCAGGAACGCTACGACATTATGCTCAACGTCTACGACGAGCGCGGGCGCAAGATCATCGACAAGGGCAAGGTCACCCTCATGGACGACATCGACATCGCCCACACGTTCGGCAACCAGGCCGAGGAGGTCGTGCTCGAGAACCTGCCCGACAAGGGCGCGCTCATGCGCGAGCTCATCTACAACGAGCGCACGGGCGACTCGCCCTACGAGGTGCTCGCCGGCCGCATGCCCCAGGGCGCCGACGAGATCGTGATCATCACGAACGGCAACGGCCACTTCACCGACTATTTCGAGTACGCTTCGGGCATCGCCGACCTGTCCGACCTTGCCGACGCCGCGACTCAGGTGCTCGTGGACGGCACGGCGTCGGTTCCCGCCCAGAAGGATTCGTATTCCTACGACGAGCTCCTCGGCATGACCTACCGCGTCGTGCCCATGTGCGACTACTACCGCAAGAAGGGCGCAGGCTGGGAGAACGGCGAGGGCGACCGAACTTTCAGGGAGAACCTGGTCTCGAACGCCTACGAGCTCAAGGTGGTGGGCGTCGTGAAGCCGCGCGAGGGCTACGACGACGGCATGGAAGCCGGTACGCTCGCGTACACGTCCGAGCTCATGCCCTACCTGGCCAGCTGCGCGCTCAACAGCGACATCGTGAAGGACCAGCTCGCGCACCCCGGCACGGACGTATTCACCGGCAAGTCGTTCGAGGACGAGTTCATCAGCGCGAGCGAGCGCGCTGCCGTGGAGCGCGACCGCCAGATCATCAAGAAGATCCTCGACATGGGCAATTTCTCCAAGGCGAAGCGCGAGTACGTCGAGAACCTCACGTCAGAGCAGGTGAAGACGCTGCGCTCGATGTTCGGCGACTACATAGGCGCCGACGGGTCCGTGCGCATAGCGCAGTCCGACATCGACCTGGCCGCTTCGCTTTCGGACGAGGCGTTCATCGGCGCCATCGAGCGCTACGCCCCGGCGTCGCTCAACGCGAAGTACGAGGAGAACCTGGAGTGGCTCGGCGCGAAGGCCGATTCGCCCATGGAGGTGGCCATCTACGCGAAGAGCTTCGAGAACGACGCCGAGCTGAAGGCCGAGATCGACGCCTACAACGAGCGCATGACGGCGGCGGACAGCTGCGCCGTGCCGCTCGCGTACGCGAACGAGGGCGCGGCGTGGATGACGACGGTCGCAGGAACGATCGACGCCGTGTCGCGTGCACTCGGCGCGCTCGTGGCCATCGCGCTCGCCGTGAGCGTGATCATGGTGTTCTCGGTCACCTACGTCTCGGCCATCGAACGCAAGCGCGAGGTGGCGCTGCTCCGCGCGCTCGGGGCTTCGAAGCGCGACGTGCGCGCGCTCTTCAACTGGGAAAACGTGATCATCGGCGCCATTGCGGGCGCGTTCGGCGCGGTCGTGGGCTTCGCCGCGCAACCGCTCGTCAACTTCCTGATCGGCCGCCTGACGGGCGAGGGCCTCATGGTGTCCGCGCCGCTATGGGCCATTCCGCTCGCCGTTGTCTTCGGCGCCTTCGTGGCCGTGGCCTCGGGCTACATCCCCGCCCGCCGCGCTTCCCAAGCCGACGCCGCCCAGGCCCTCAAGTAGTGCCCGGCCTCGCCGTGCCAGTTCCCAGTGCGTCTGAGGCACCTCGAGAAAGAAAAACTGCCTTTCGTGGTAGGATTTCGCGCTATTCTGAAACGAATCAATCAGACTAGCGCCATATTCTGCCAATTGCTTTCAGACTAACGCGATATCCCGCCAAAGCCTTTCAGACTAGCGCCGTATCCTGCCACGAAAGCCCGTAATCGTGGATGGAACCCGACATTTTTCAGATTAGCGCGAAATCCTGCCAGCATACCCACCTGCAACGAGCCCTGCGCCCCGCGCAACCGTTGCCAAACTGGAATACGGGAAGGGGCGGGGAGTTGATACTATGCAGCTGTATGCACTGCGTTGGGAAGCGAAGGGCCCAGCGGGGCCCGGAAGGGGAGGTGCAGCATGAAGACATTCGGAAGGGCGATCGCCCTGACAGCGGCGCTGACCATGGCGCTCGTCATCTCGGCGTGCGGCGGGTCGGGCTCCCAGGCGGCCTCGAGCGCGGCGAGCTCGGGCAGCGCCTCCGCTTCCACCTCGGCGGCATCCTCCGCGGTGTCAGACGCATCGTCAACGAGCGCAAGTTCCGCATCGGCGCCCACCGTCAAGGGCGCCATCAGCGGTGACACGTACGCGAACGACTACTTCAAGGTGCAGTTCAAGTTGCCCGAGGGCTTCAAGTTCTACACCGCCGACCAGCTCGCCGAGCTGAACGGCGGCGACCTCACGAACGAGCAGGCCGTCGAGCGGCTCCAGCAGGGTGCGGAATACTTCGACGCGGCGGCTTCCTTCGGCGACGCCTATCCGACGGTCAGCATCTCGGTGGTCTACGCGGGAACGCCCGAGGCCAAGGCGCTCGACG
Organism: Coriobacteriaceae bacterium; assembly: GCA_015062685.1. GTDB lineage: Bacteria > Actinomycetota > Coriobacteriia > Coriobacteriales > Eggerthellaceae > UBA9715. The sequence goes on along the minus strand of SUUE01000001.1, from coordinate 239,183 downwards.
CCGACGGCTTCGCGAAGTACATGGCCACCGGGTCGGGCGAGGCCGGCACTTACAAGAACAACGAGAGCGGCGACGAGTTCGCTGCCATGAAGCGCTCCGTCCTCGTGAACGGCCAGACGTTCGCCCAGCAGGCCCTTATCGAGAAGCAGGGCGACTACTTCCTGGTGGCCACCGCCACCTCCGCGGACGGCGCGGGCCTCGACGAGCTGCTCTGCAACGTCACGAGGGCCAAGTAGCGCCTTGCGCGTAACGGGACGGCAACGTCTCGCGCAACACATCAGCCCCCTCCAGCACGGAAGCGCTCACATCGGGCGCTTTCGTGTATTATTGGCAAAAACGAAGGGGGTTCCCGTGGCATTTGTCGAGTTCCGTGATGTGTGCAAGGTCTACCAGATGGGCGAGGTGGAAGTCTCGGCCGTATCCGGCATGTCGTTCGAGATCGAGCAAGGCGAGCTCGTCGTGGTCGTGGGCCCGTCGGGCGCGGGCAAGACGACGCTGCTCAACATGCTCGGCGGCATGGACTCGTGCACGTCGGGGAGCATCGTCCTGGACGGCCGCGAGGTGAGCGCGTTCGACGAGAAGGAGCTCACGTACTACCGCCGCTACGACATCGGCTTCGTGTTCCAGTTCTACAACCTGGTGCAGAACCTCACCGCCAAGGAGAACGTGGAGCTAGCGAGCCAGATCTGCACCGACCCGCTCGACGCGGCCGAAGTGCTCGAGCAGGTGGGGCTCGCCAGCCGCATGGACAATTTCCCCGCGCAGCTCTCCGGCGGCGAGCAGCAGCGCGTGGCCATCGCCCGTGCGTTGGCGAAGAACCCGAAGCTCTTGCTCTGTGACGAGCCCACCGGCGCGCTCGACTACCGCACGGGCAAGGCGATCCTGCGCCTGCTGCAGACCACCTGCTACGACACGGGCAAGACCGTCGTGCTCATCACGCACAACTCGGCTTTCACCGCAATCGCCGACCGCGTCATCCACGTGCGCGAGGGCCGCGCGGACCGCGTGGAGGTGAACGAACACCCCGTGAGCGCCGAGACCCTTGAGTGGTAGGGGGGTCGATAGGTTTCGGCAACCTTCGGGCGGCTCGCCCCGTGCCGACTCGGGGTGCTCGCCGGAAGCGCTTGCCAACATTGAGATGTTGCGGCTGCGTAATCGCCGGCACAGGGCGAACCTCCCGAAGGCTGCCGAAACATCGCGACTCTCTGGTGTAATGAGAAGGGGCGTATGAGCGCGCATCTGAAAGAGTTCCTGCGAACGATCAGCCGCAAGCCGGGGCGGTTCCTGGCGCTGCTCGCTATCGTGGCGCTCGGCGCGGGCTTCTACGCGGGCCTGCGCATGACGGCGCCGGACATGCACGTGGCGCTCGATCGCTACCTGGACGCCACGCGCACCTACGACGTGCGCGTCGTGGGCACGATGGGGCTCGAGGACGACGATCTAAGCGCGCTCGCCGAGCTGCCGGCCGTCGAGTCCGTCATGGGCGCGCGCCAGGCCGACGCGCTCGCGCAGATCGAGGGCACCACCTACACGACGCGCGTGCACGCGCTGCCCGCTGCAGCCGCGTCGTCCAGCATGGCGGCCGATGGCATGACGGTGGAATCCGACGACCCGAACTACCTGAACCGCCTCATCCTGGAGGAGGGCCGCTGGCCCGGGAAGCCGGGGGAGTGCCTCATCTCAGCCGACCGCGTGCTCAGCCAGGGCATCGGCATCGGCAGCGAGGTGAAGCTCGAACAAGGCACGAGCGATCTCGACGATACGTTCGCCACGCGCACGCTCACGGTGGTGGGCACGGCGCACATGCCGTTCTACATCTCATCGGCGGCCATCGACCCGAGCACGCTCGGATCGGGCGTGGTGCAGCAGGTGGTCTACGTGACCGACAGCACCTTCACCGGCGATTACCCCTACACCGATGCGCTGCTCACGGTGAAGGGCGCGCGCGAGGCAGACTACGGCACCGAGGCCTACGACCAGATCGTCGACGAGGCGAAAGCGCAGGTTGAATCCATCGAGGGCGAGCGCTGCCAGGCGCGCCTCGACTCCATCACGAACAGCCTCTACGGCAACATGACCACCTACGACGGGCTGCTCGACCTCGCGGAGTACCGCCTCTCGCACACGCAGGCCGAGGTCGACGACCCGGAGCCGCCCACCTGGCTCGTCATGGGCCGCGACAAGAACACGGGCACCGCGTCGTTCATCGCCGACGCGGACCGCGTGGACCACATCGCGAGCATCTTCCCGTTCATCTTCTTCCTCGTGGCCGCGCTCGTGGCGCTCACCACCATGACGCGCATGGTGGACGAGGAGCGCCAGCTCATCGGCACGTACAAGGCGCTCGGCTACAGCCGCGGCAGCATCACGCTCAAGTACGTCGGCTACGTGTTGCTCGCGAGCGCCCTGGGCTCGGCCATCGGCATTGCCGTGCTCTCGAAGCTGCTCCCCGGTGTCATCATGAACGCCTACGCCATCATGTACTACGTGCCGGCTGGCCCACTGCCCGTGGACGCGGGCATTTCGGCGCTCTCGGCAGGCCTGGCCATCGGCGTCACGCTCGTTGCCACGTGGGCCTCGGTCGCGGCCACGCTGCGCGAGCGGCCCTCGGCGCTCATGCTGCCGCGCGCCCCGAAGGCGGGCAAGCGCATCCTGCTCGAGCGCATCACGCCGCTGTGGAGCCGTCTCTCGTTCACGTGGAAGGTCACGTGCCGCAACATCTTCCGCTACAAGCGGCGCTTCGTCATGACCGTCATAGGCATCGCGGGCTGCACGGCGCTGCTCCTCACGGGGCTGGGGCTGCACGACGCCATCAACGACATCATCGACAAGCAGTACGGCGAGATCATCCACCACAACGCGCTAATCATGCTCGAGGATAAGCTCGACGACTCGCAGCGCGCCCACGTGAACGACTTGCTCGACGAGTCGGGTGCCGTCGAGAGCCGCACGAACGCGCACGTCGAGACCATGCTCTCGAGCGGTCCGCGCGCATCGGGCAAGCGCATCGACATCGTCGTGCCCGAGGACGCCGCTGCGTTCGCGGAGATGCGCACCATCCGCACGAGGCTCGGCCACGACCCGCTCGCCATCGAGGGCGGCACCGCCATCGTCAACGAGAAGATCGCGCAGGAGCTGGGCATCGGCACGGGCGACAGCATCACGCTCAGCCCCCAGGACGAGATGGGCAACGCGCTTCCCACGGACTACCGCTACGAGGTGGGCGCGCTGTTCGAGAACTACATATATAACTACGTCTACGTGACGCCCGAGACGTTCGAGCGGGAAGTGGGCTCGCCGCCCGCCATGAACGCCATCTTCGCGAACGTGGTCGACGACGACGCCGCCCGCGACCGGCTGGACGCGCTGCTGCGCGAGAGCGGCCTCGTGAAGACGCTCTCCTACAACGACGAGGCCATCGAGACCTACCGCACCATGCTGCGAAGCGTCGACCTCATCGTGGTCGTGCTCGTCGTGTCGGCCGCGCTGCTCGCCTTCATCGTGCTCTACAACCTCACGAACATCAACATCGAGGAGCGCATCCGCGAGATCGCGACGCTCAAGGTGCTCGGCTTCACGCGGCGCGAGACGTACGCCTACATCTTCCGCGAGATCGCGCTGCTCGCCATCATCGGCGGCGCCATCGGCCTCGGGCTCGGCGTGCTGCTGGAGGGCTTCGTGGTCACGACCGCCGAAGTGGACCAGGTCATGTTCGGCCGCGCCATCCACACGCCAAGCTTCATATGGGGCTACGTGCTCACGCTCGTGTTCTCGGGCATCTCGATGCTCCTCATGCTGCCCAAGCTCCGCAAAGTGGACATGGTGGAAAGCCTCAAGTCGAACGAATAAGAAATGCCGCCTTCGGCGGCGGGCGCTCGGAGAGCGCCCCTACAGGCGCTTCCGAGCAGAAGACGCCCTCCCTGGCGAAACGCCCTGTAGGGGCGCTCTCCGAGCGCCCGCGCGCGAAGCGCGCCCATACAGGCGCTTCCGAGCAGAAGACGCCCTCCCTGGCGAAACGCCCTGTAGGGGCGCTCTCCGAGCGCCCGCGCGCGAAGCGCGCAACCCGACCGCTCATTGCCGTCGGAGGCCCACAATACCCCCTGTCCCGCGGGGCGTAATTACGCTAAAATACCTCTTTGCGTTCACAACCCACAAGGGAGGGCTTTTTAGTATGAAGGTTGTTAAGAAGAAAACCGACGACGGGCACATCAAGCTCGACGTTACCGCTTCCACCTCTGACGTGAGCGATGCGCTCAACAGGGCGTCCGAGGTGTTCTGCATGCAGATGGGCATTCGCCCGCAGCAGGGCAAGACCCCGCAGCAGGTCGTGGCCGAGCAGCTCGGCATCCGCGACCTCGATTCCGCCGTCGCGCCCCAGGCCGTCGAGATGCTCGTGGCTCCTGCGCTCAACAAGCACAACCTGGTCCCCGCGTTCACGCCGGTTCCCCAGGCGGACACCATGATGAAGCGCGGCAAGTCGTTCCAGTTCACGCTCGACGTGGTGCCGAAGCCCACCTACGAGCTGAGCGATTACGGCCCGGTGAAGTTCAACGCCCAGCCGTTCGAGAGCGACGAGGAAGCCATCGACCAGCAGATCGGCGAGCTCGCCAGCAACTACACCACGTTCGTCGCCACCGACCCGCACCCGCTGGGGGCGAAGGATAACTGCAAGATCAAGATGGAAACCAAGAAGGACGGCGAGATCATCGCCGGCCTGACCACCGAGGGCCGCTCCTACAGCCTGGGACAGGACCTCATGCCGGTCGGCTTCGACGAGAACCTCGTGGGCATGGAAGTGGGGGAGACCCGCACGTTCACCTTCGAGGGACCGGGCCTGGATGAGGACATGAACGAGATCATGGAGACCTACGAGACCACCGTGACCCTGCTCGAGGTGCAGAAGGAAGTCGTCCCCGTCATCGATGACGAGTGGATCGAGAAGAACATGCCCATGTACAAGTCGCTCGCCGACATGCGCGAGGACTTCGGCAAGAAGATCAACAAGGAGCGCGAGGCTTACTACGAGGACTACAAGCGCAACCTGGCAGCACGCGCGCTGTCCGAGCGCTTCGAGGGCAGCATCCCCGACGAGATCTACGAGGGCGCCATGCGCGAGCAGCAGAAGAACCTGCGCCAGCAGGTTGCCGCTTCCGGCCAGAGCTGGGAGGAGTTCTGCGAGAAGAACGGCGGCGAGCAGCAGGTGAACATGACCACGATGGTCTCCATGCGCCAGTCGCTCGTCCAGGGCTACTGCCTCGACGCCTACTACAAGCACCACGGCCTGTCCTACACCGACCAGGACCTCGACGACGCCTGCTTCCAGGTGAACCCCCGCAACCCGCGCGGCGCCCGCAAGCAGATGGAGAAGAACGGCCTGGGCTTCGCCCTCCGCGAGGCCGCCGAGCGCCTGCGCGCCTGCAAGCACCTCGTAGAAACCGCCGACATCAGCTACGGCCAACCCACCATAGTCGGCTAGCGTCTGACTTTCTTTCTAGAAAGAAAAAGGACCCGCGACAACCTCGCGGGTCCTTTCGCTATCCGGGAGAGGGGAGCTTTTGGGGCGCGGGCGCGCGGGCGAAGCGAGGTCAAGCCAAAGGAGGAGCGAGATCCACTTTTTTCGCCGAACTTGCGAAAAAAGTTAGCTCGCGACGACGACGCGGCGAGCGTAGCCCGCGCGCCCGCGCCCCAAAAGCGGACAGCACGTCAAACGCCACTTGTGGGCGGCTTGTGTGCTGAAAAACGAGTTCTTGCAGGCCAGCCCCACCATCCCTATAATGTTTCTTTGCGTCTGCGCGTGTATGGATACACCCGGGCGCGTGGATTACGGGGTCGGGGCGTTTGCCTCTTCAGACGCCATTCGGCGAGCGTAATTCACGAAGGACAGGGACCCTTGGGGTACGACGAGGCGTGCGAGCAAGGGTCTAAAGCACAGAGGGCGATGTCGCAAAGGCGGCGGGTCCTCACGAAGAAGGAAGAAGAAGGAAGATGGGAGTCAAGCAGTATAAGCCGACCTCTCCCGGCCGCCGCTTCATGATGGTTTCCGATTTCGCGGAAATCACCAGGAGCAAGCCCGAGAAGTCGCTTGTTGCGCCGCTGAAGAAGCATGCCGGCCGCAACAACTACGGCCGCATCACCACCCGCCATCAGGGCGGTGGCCACAAGCGCCGTTACCGTATCATCGATTTCAAGCGCAACAAGGACGGCGTGCCCGCCAAGGTTGCGACCATCGAGTACGACCCCAACCGCACTGCGCGCATCGCGCTGCTGCACTACATGGATGGCGAGAAGCGCTACATCCTGCATCCGAAGGGCCTCAAGGTGGGCGACATCGTCGTTTCCGGCCCCGAAGCCGACATCAAGCCCGGCAACGCTCTGCCGCTGGCGAACATCCCCGTCGGCACCCTCGTGCATGCCGTCGAGCTGCAGCCCGGCAAGGGCGCTGCAATCGCCCGTTCGGCTGGCACGAGCATCCAGCTCATGGGTAAGGAAGGCAAGTACGCCATCCTGCGCATGCCGTCCTCCGAGATGCGCCGTGTTCTGCTGACCTGCCGCGCCACCGTCGGCGAGGTGGGCAATGCCGAGCACAGCAACATCAAGATCGGCAAGGCCGGCCGTAGCCGCTGGAAGGGCATCCGCCCGACCGTCCGCGGTACCGTCATGAACCCGATCGACCACCCGCATGGCGGTGGCGAGGGCAAGAACAAGTCCTCGGGTCGTCATCCGGTCACCCCGTGGGGCGTTCCCACCAAGGGCCATCGCACCCGCAACCCGAAGAAGGCTTCGAGCCGCCTGATCATCCGCAGGCGCAAGAAGTAAGCGGCTTTCACGTAAGGAGAAACAGTGAGCAGAAGTTTGAAGAAAGGGCCTTTCGTCGAGCCGCGCCTTCTCAGCCGAATCGCGGCTATGAACGCTGCTGGCGAGAAGAACGTCGTGAAGACCTGGTCGCGCGCGTCCACCATCTTCCCGGAGATGGTCGGCCACACGATCGCCGTGCACGACGGCCGCAAGCACGTGCCCGTATACATTACCGAGTCCATGGTCGGCCACAAGCTGGGCGAGTTCGCGCCCACCCGCACCTTCCGCGGTCATGCCGGCGACAAGAAATAGGAGGGGTGAATAATGGAAGCTAAAGCAATTGCACGCTACGTCCGCGTTTCGCCCCGCAAGGCGCGCATCGTCGTGGACCTGGTCCGTGGCAAGTCGGTCGTCCAGGCTCGCGAGATCCTGGCCTTCACGAACCGCGCTATCGCCGAGACCGTCGAGAAGACGCTGAACTCGGCCGTGGCCAACGCAGAGAACCTTTACCATGTCGATCCCGAGTCGCTGTATGTCAAGACGTGCTTCGTCGACGAGGGCCCGACCATGAAGCGCATTCGTCCGCGCGCCAAGGGCAGCGCGAGCCGTATTCGCAAGCGCACCAGCCACATCACGATTATCGTCGCAACGCGAGAGGAGGCATAAAGCCTTATGGGTCAGAAAGTAAGCCCCACCGGTTTCCGTCTGGGCATCACCGAGGATTGGCGCAGCCGCTGGTATGCGGACAAGGATTACGCTGCCAACCTTGAGAATGACCTGGCCATTCGCGAATTCCTGAACAAGGAGCTCGCCCGTGCCGCCGTCGCTCGCGTCGAGATCGAGCGCGCCGGCGACAAGACCAAGGTCATCATCACGACCGCCCGCCCGGGTGTCGTGATCGGCAAGAAGGGCTCCGAGATCGACGCCCTTCGCAAGAAGCTGCAGCAGGTTGCCACGGGCAACGTTTCCATCGAGGTCATCGAGGTCAAGCGCCCCGAGCTCGATGCGAACCTGGTCGCCCAGTCGGTTGCCGAGCAGCTCGAGGGCCGCGTGGCGTTCCGTCGCGCCATGCGCAAGGCCGTCCAGTCCGCCCGCAAGAGCGGCTGCGAGGGCATCCGTATCCAGTGCTCCGGCCGCCTCGGTGGCGCGGAGATGTGCCGCCGCGAGTGGTACGCCGAGGGCCGCGTGCCGCGTCACACGCTGCGCGCCAAGATCGACTTCGGCTTCGCTACCGCAGCTACGACGATGGGTTCCATCGGCGTGCAGGTGTGGATCTACCACGGCGAGGTGCTGCCCGGCCAGAAGGCTCCGCAGCCCCAGCTCGAGGGTACGTCCCGCCCGTCCCGCCCGCGTCGCGACCGTCGCGGAGGCGACCGCAACGAAAGGGGGGCGAAGTAAATGCTTAGTCCTAAGCGTGTGAAGCACCGCAAGGTGCAGCGCGGCTCCATGAAGGGCAAGGCCAAGGGTGGCACCAGGCTGAACAACGGCGAGTGGGGCATCCAGGCTCTCGAGGCCGCATGGATCACCAACCGCCAGATCGAGGCCGCTCGTGTTGCCATGACTCGTCAGATGAAGCGTGGCGGCAAGGTCTGGATCACCATCTTCCCGGACAAGCCGATCACCAAGAAGCCCGCTGAGACCCGCATGGGTTCGGGCAAGGGCAATCCCGAGGCATGGGTTGCAGTCGTCAAGCCCGGCCGCATCATGTTCGAGATCGCCGGCGTCGAAGACGAAGTCGCAAAGGAAGCTTTGCGTCTGGCTGTGAACAAGTTGCCCATCAAGTGCAAGATCGTCAATCGCGAAAGTGAGGGGCAGCAGTAATGAAACCGGCAGAGATTCGCGAGCTTTCTGCAGAAGACCTGCAGGGCAAGCTCAAGGAGGCGCGCGCTGAGCTGTTCAACCTGCGCTTCCAGATGGCCACGAGCCAGCTCGACAACACCGCCCGCGTGGGCCAGGTAAAGAAGGACATCGCCCGCATCCAGACCGAGATGCGCGCACGTGAGCTCAGGGCTCTGAACTAAGGGAGGGGAGGAAGAACATGGCAGAAGAAACCCGCAACTCCCGCAAGGTCCGTCAGGGCATCGTCGTGAGCGATGCGAACGACAAGACCATCGTGGTGCAGATCAAGGAGCGCAAGGCGCACCCGATCTACAAGAAGATGATGACCACGACCAAGAAGTTCCATGCGCATGACGAGAACAACGACGCGCACATCGGCGACACCGTGCGCATCATGGAGACGCGCCCGCTGTCCAAGATGAAGCGTTGGCGTCTTCTCGAAATCGTCGAGCGCGCCAAGTAGTTCGGCGACGGAAGAAAGTTAGGTACAGCAATGATTCAGATGCAATCCATGCTCGCAGTTGCCGATAACTCCGGCGCCCGCAAGGTGCAGTGCATCAAGGTCCTGGGCGGCACTGGCCGCCGTTACGCGGGCCTCGGTGACGTCATCATCTGCTCGGTGAAGGAAGCTATCCCCAATGCGGGCGTCAAGAAGGGCGACGTGGTGCGCTGCGTCATCGTGCGTGTGAAGAAGGAAGTTCGCCGCAACGATGGCAGCTACATCAAGTTCGACCAGAACGCCGCCGTTCTCATCAACGAGGACGGAAGCCCCCGCGGCACGCGTATCTTCGGGCCGGTTGCCCGCGAGCTGCGTGAGAAGAAGTACATGAAGATCGTGTCTCTGGCACCGGAAACGCTGTAGGGGGGTGTCAAGGAACATGGCAGGTTTGAATGTCAAGAAGGGCGATACCGTGAAGGTCATCGCCGGCAAGGACAAGGGCAAAGAGGGCGAGGTCATGAGCGCTCTGCCCAAGAAGGGTCGCGTTGTCGTCGAGAAGGTCAACGTCGTCAAGAAGGCCCAGCGCCCGACGCAGGCCAACCCCCAGGGCGGCATCATGTCGATGGAGGCTCCGATCAACGTCTCCAACGTCATGCTCGTTTGCCCGAGCTGCAAGGCGGCTACGCGTGTCGGCCACCGCTTCGACGAAGCTGGCAAGAAGCACCGCGTGTGCAAGAAGTGCGGTAAGGACATCGATTAGTCGGTGTTTTATGGGCGCGCGTTGTGCGCCCATACGGCTGTAGGGGCGCTCCCCCGAGCGCCCGTGGAACCGTAGGGGCGCTCCCCGAGCGCCCGCGCCCGCAAGGGTGCAAATCTCGGGTTGTGATGTGCCGCCTTCGGCGGCGGGCGCACGGAGTGCGCCCCTACAGAACAACCTGGGATGCAAGAAAGACATGGCCCTGGGAAACCAGGGACCCAAGGTCGGAAATCTTGGGTTTAATCCATCGGAAAGGATAAAAGCAATATGACTCCTCGTTTGAAGGAAAAGTACAAGGCGGAGATCATCCCGCAGCTCGAGAAGGAGCTCGGCATCGCCAACATCAACCAGGTTCCGAAGGTCACCAAGATCGTCGTGAACATGGGCGTGGGCGCTGCCGCCGCTGACTCGAAGGTGCTCGACGGCGCCGTTGCCGACATGCGCGTCATCACCGGCCAGCAGCCGATGATCTGCCGCGCCAAGAAGTCCATCGCAGGTTTCCACATCCGCGAGGGCATGGCAATCGGCTGCAAGGTCACGCTCCGTGGCGATCGCATGTGGGAGTTCATGGACCGTCTGCTGTCCACGGCCCTTCCGCGCGTCCGCGACTTCCGCGGCATCTCGCGCAAGAGCTTCGACGGCCGCGGCAACTACTCGCTCGGCATCACCGAGCAGCTGATCTTCCCCGAGATCGACTACGACAAGATCGACCGCACCCGCGGCATGGACATCACCGTCGTCACGACGGCCGAGACCGACGATCAGGCCATCGCGCTGCTGACCGCGCTCGGGTTCCCGTTCAAGGCCGAGAGCGCTGAATAGTTCAAGCGAGAACCGACAAGGCGAAAACCGCCGAGAGGCGGACAATGAGAAAGAAGGAATTGCATGGCTAAGAAATCGATGATCGCCAAGGCGAAGCGCGAGCCGAAGTTCTCGACGCGCCAGCACAACCGCTGCACGCGCTGCGGACGCCCCCGCGCTTACTACCGCAAGTTCGGCCTGTGCCGCGTGTGCCTGCGCGAGCTGGCCAACAAGGGCGAACTCCCCGGCGTTACGAAGGCTTCCTGGTAAGCACGGCGACGGGTGTACCCGCCGTTCAGGCATGGGCGTCATGGGCGCTCGTGAACCGAGCGGCTACGGTTCATCACGACTCATAAGGAGAAAACAATGACATTGACCGATCCCATTGCAGATATGCTCACGCGCATTCGCAATGCGAATATGGTGGGCAAAGAGACGGTGTCGATGCCGACGAGCAAGAAGCTGGTCGAGATCGCTCGCGTCATGGCCGAGGAAGGCTACATCCTGCGTTACGAGGTGATCGACGGCGACCCGCGCGGCGAGCTCGAGATCACGCTCAAGTACGGCGACCACAAGTCCAAGACGATCCGCGGCATCAAGCGCATCTCGAAGCCCGGCCTGCGCATCTACGCCGGCAAGGACGAGCTGCCCCGCGTGCTCGGCGGCCTGGGTACCGCCATCATCTCCACGAGCAAGGGCGTTATGTGCGACCGCGACGCGCGCAAGGCGGGCGTCGGCGGCGAAGTCATCGCGTACGTTTGGTAGGAAAGGAGCGATAGATATGTCTCGTATTGGCAAGATGCCTATCACCGTTCCCGCCGGCGTCACTGTGACGATCGACGGTCTTACGGTCACCACCAAGGGCCCGAAGGGCGAGCTCAGCCGCACCTTCCGCCCGTTCGTCACCATCGAGCAGGATGGCGACGAGATCATCGTCAACCGCATCGACGACTCCCGCGATGCAAAGGCCCAGCACGGCCTGGTGCGCTCCCTCATCGCCAACATGGTCGAGGGCGTGTCCAACGGCTTCTCCAAGAAGCTGCAGCTCATCGGCGTCGGCTACCGTGCCGCCGTCAAGGGCAAGGACCTCGAGATGCAGCTCGGCTACTCGCACCCCGTCGTGGTCGCGTGCCCCGAGGGCATCGCCTTCGAGTGCCCGCAGCCCACGGAGATCATCGTGAGCGGCTGCAGCAAGGAACAGGTCGGCCAGGTTGCCGCTGACATCCGCAAGTGGCGCAAGCCTGAGCCCTACAAGGGCAAGGGCATCCGCTACGAGGGCGAGTATGTCCGCCGCAAGCTCGGCAAGGCCGCCAAGGGCGAATAAACAGCCAGACCGATTAAGGAGTAATTCATGAAGACTCAGAACGCAAGGAAGAGGGAGACTGGTCTGGCACGCCGTCATCGTCGCGTGCGCGGCAAGATCTCCGGCACGGCAGCGCGTCCCCGCATGTGCGTGACCCGCTCCAACAACAACATCTACGTCCAGGTCATCGACGACGTCGCTGGCAAGACCATCCTGGGCGTGTCGACGCTCGGCCCGGACTTCAAGGCCACGGGCAAGAAGAGCGGCACCGTCGAGGGCGCTGCAGCCCTGGGCGAGATCGTCGGAAAGAAGGCCATTGAGGCCGGCATCACCGAAATCGTCTTCGACCGCGGCGGCCACCTGTACCACGGCCGCGTGAAGGCCGTTGCGGATGCCGCCCGCGAAGCAGGACTGAAGTTCTAGAAGGGAATAGCGATATGCCTCGTAAACAGCAACAGCAGGAATCCAACGTTCCCGAGCTTCAGGAACGCGTCGTTACCATCAAGCGCGTTGCGAAGACCGTCAAGGGCGGCCGCCGCATGCAGCTGACCGCTCTCGTGGTCGTTGGTGACGGCCAGGGCAACGTGGGCGTTGGCCTGGGCAAGTCCAAGGAAGTCCCGACCGCCATTTCCAAGGGCGTCGAGGATGCCAAGAAGAACATGTTCCACATCTCGCTCACCGAGGAGGGCACCGTGCCCCACGAGATCATGGGCGAGTACGGCGCTGGCCGCGTGCTGATCAAGCCGGCTATCCGTGGTACCGGCGTCAAGGCCGGCGGCCCGGTCCGTGCGGTCATGGAGCTGGCTGGCGTGACGGACGTCATCACCAAGTCGCTCGGCACCAACAACGCCATGAACATCGTCAAGGCGACCGCCGAGGGCCTCAAGAACATGCAGAGCCCCGAAGAGGTCGCAGCACGCCGCGGCGTGTCGGTCGACTACATCTGGGGCCGCAAGCAGGCCGCTACCACCGAGGAGGCCTAAGAATGGCAAACCAGAAGATGCTGCGCGTGACGCAGGTTAAAAGCGCAATCGGCCGCAAGTACGACCAGGAGCAGACCCTCAAGTCGCTCGGTCTGGGCCGTATCGGCAAGACGCACGACATCGTGGACAACGAGAGCGTGCGTGGCATGATCTTCAAGGTGAAGCACCTCATCACCGTCGAAGAGCTTTAAGGAACTTTCGGTGGGGGAGCGCGAGCTTCCCCACCGTTAGCTTTCAGGCTGCCCGCCTATCGGCGCCGGAGGAGCTACGCTCACCGCGTCGTCGTCGCGAGCTAACTTTTCCGCCAAGAACGGGCGGAAAAGTGGATCTCGCTCCTCCTTTGGCTTGACCTCGCTTCGCCCCTCCGGCGCCGAAAGGCTACCGTGTGGGGTGGGGAAGTTGAGTTGGGAAACGATATTGGCGGAGCAATACTGTTGCAAGTTGGCTATAATGCCATGGGTGCAAATGCGCTTGTACGGGAACGCCTCGTGCAAATGCACTTGTAGGGGCGCGCTCCGCGCGTCCTTGCAGCAACAAAGGAAGTTTGCTGGCGAGCGAGCTGCCAGCACGGGGTGGGGAAGGAACCGCCCCGTAGAGCGAAAGGATTTGAAATGGAACTGAAAGATCTTTACCCCGCACCGGGTTCGCGTCATGCCAAGAAGCGCGTCGGCCGTGGCCCCGGTTCTGGTAAGGGCAAGACCGCTGGCCGTGGTGAGAACGGTCAGCTCTCCCGTGCTGGTGGCGGCAAGCGCGCTGGCTTCGAGGGCGGCCAGACTCCTCTGGCGCGTCGTCTCCCGAAGCTGCCCGGCTTCACCAACATCAACCGCGTGGAGTACGTGCCCGTCAACGTGAAGCTGCTCGAGGAGCGCTTCGAGGCTGGCGACGTCGTGGATCACGACTCCCTGGTCGAGAAGAACATCATCAAGCACTACGAGGACCTCGTGAAGGTGCTCGGCGACGGCGACCTCTCCAAGGCGCTCACGGTCAAGGTTGACAAGGTTTCGGCCTCCGCTAAGGCGAAGATCGAGGCTGCTGGCGGAAAGGTTGAAGAGCCTTGCTAAGTTCACTCATCAACGCGTTCAAGGTACCGGAGCTTCGCAAGAAGATCCTGTTCACTCTTGCTATTCTCGCGCTGTATCGAGTTGGTGCTTACCTGCCCGTTCCGGGCGTGCCCTGGCAGGAGTTCTCGCAGCTCTTCGCGTCGCAGAACGCCGATGGTGGCGTTGGCGGCGTGTCCATGAGCATGCTGGACCTCTTCTCGGGCGGCGCCCTGTCTAACTTCTCGGTGTTCTCGCTGGGCATCATGCCCTACATCACCGCATCGATCATCATGCAGCTGATGCAGGGCGTTATCCCCGCCGTCGGGCGCTGGGCCAAGGAGGGCGAGACGGGCCGTAGGCGCATCACGCAGATCACGCGTTACATGACGCTGGTCCTGGGTCTGATCAACGCCATCGGCTACCTGCTGCTCTTCCAGTCCGACGCGTACGGCGTGAAGTTCTCCACCGAGGTGCCCATTCAGCTCACGAGCGTCGTGATCGTGTTCACGCTCGTCGCTGGCACGGCGTTCATCATGTGGATGGGCGAGCTCATCACGCAGCGCGGCGTGGGCAACGGCATGTCGCTGATCATCTTCATCAGCATCGTGTCGCGCGTGCCGCAGGCCATCTGGAGCTCGATCAACCTGAACGGCGTCACGGGCCTGGGCATCGCCATCACGGTGCTGATCCTGATCGTGGTCCTGGCGTGCATCCCCGCGATCATCTTCGTGGAGCGCGCTCAGCGCCGCATCCCCGTGAACTACGCGAAGCGCGTGCAGGGTCGTCGCATGATGGGCGGGCAGAACACCTACATCCCGCTGAAGGTCAACGCCGCTGGCGTTATCCCCATCATCTTCGCGAGCTGCCTGATCTACTTCCCGGCGCAGCTTGCCGCGCTGTTCAACGTGGATTGGCTGAACACGTTCGCCAACTGGGTGTCCACGGGTCCGCTCAACTGGATCCTCACGCTCATCCTGATCGTGTTCTTCGCCTACTTCTACACCTCGATGGTCTTCAACCCCGAGGAGACCGCGGACAACATCCGCAAGCAGGGTGGCTTCATCCCCGGCATCCGCCCGGGCAAGGCCACGACGGACTACATCAAGAACGTCCTGAAGCGCATCACGCTCCCGGGCGGTCTGTTCATCGCGGCCATCGCGGTTGTGCCGTCCATCCTGTTCTACTTCACGGGCAACCAGCTCATCCAGGCGTTCGGCGGCACGTCCATCCTGATCATGATCGGCGTTGCGCTCGACACCATGACGAAGGTGGAAAGCCAGCTCAAGATGCACAACTACGACGGCTTCTTCAAGTAGCCACCGGTTGGCAGAACGCACTAATTAAGGACCCGCTCCGGCGGGTCCTTTTTGTATCGGGGGCATGAGGCCCCCTGGGTTATGGGCATCTGGGAACAATGGGAATCTAGCGGTGCTGGAGCCATTAGCATCTGGGACAACGGTGCTTCTAGAGCAGCGAGGCTTCCGATCCGGGGGTTCAATCCAGCAAACCGGGCTTTCGTGGCAGGATTCCCCATTAGTCTGAAGGCGATTTTTCAGACTAACGGCATATCGCGCCAAACTCTTTCAGACTAGCGCCGTATCCTGCCATTCCGTTTCAGACTAGCGGCAAATCGTGCCAGAAATCGGCTTTTGAATGGATGAAACTCGCGCATTTTCAGAATAGCGCTCGTTCCTGCCAGCTAAGCTGAAGGTCGCGCTTCCCGAGAACGGTCCTTGCGATGGTTACCGTTTGGTACGTCGTGGCCTACCTGCGAAGGAGCGGGCCGTGGCGCTGGTATAGTTCTCCTCGTAGCGTTCTTTCGAGAAGCGGTTGTTGGAAACCGACCGGTTCCTTCTGGCTGTGGTGGGCTGAGAGAGAAGGGGGACGGATGAAGGTAGCGTTTTTCCCGGGGTGCATGGTCGACATGATCTACCCTGAGGTCGGCATTGCCGCCGTGAACGTGCTGGAGCGGCTGGGGTGCGATGTCGAGATGCCCGAGGAGCAGGTGTGTTGCGGCCAGGGCCTCATCAATTCCGGGTACCGAAAGGAAACGGTGCCCGCCGCGAAGATGATCGTCGACGCCTACGAGACGAGCGAGTATGACACCATCGTCTCCCTCACGGGCTCGTGCATGAACGCTATCATCAACGATTACCCGCTCGTGTTCCAGGACGACCCCGAATACCTCGAGCGAACCCGCAAGCTCAAGGAGCGCTTCTTCGAGTTCACCGACTTCATCGTGAACCGCCTGGGCGTGACCGACCTGGGCGCAAGCTTCCACGACTCCGTCACGTACCACAAGAGCTGCCACGTCACGAGGCTGCTCGGCGTGGCCGAGCCGCCCCTCGAGCTGCTCAGGAGCGTGAAGGGTCTCGAATACATTGAGATGGAGCACGCCGACCGCTGCTGCGGCTTCGGCGGCACGTTCTCGTTCAAGCAGCCCGTCATCGCGGGCGAGATCGTCTACGAGAAATGCCAGACGATCATAGACACCGGCGCGAACGTCATCTGCGGCGCCGATGTGCCGTGCCTGCTCAACATCAAGGGCGCACTCGGGCGCATGCGCGCGGACGGCAGGCTGGACCGCGACATCCGCGTCATGCACATCGCGCAGATCCTCGATTCCAAGGAGTAGGCCATGAGCATCCTCTACAATACCGAGGCGACCCTCGCCGAGCGCGTGGACGAGTGCCTCGCCGACGACTTCAAGCACAATGCCATCAAGGCGGCGCAGGAGGCTTTCTACGCCAAGCGCGGCCAGCTCGTCGAGGAGATGGGCGAGGGCTGGCAGCAGCTGCGCATGCACGCCATGGAAGTGCGCAACCACGTGACCGAGAACCTCGACTACTACGTGAAGCAGTTCGCGCAGAACGCCGAGGCGAACGGCTGCATCATGCACTACGCGCCAACGGGGGACGATGCGCTCTGGGAAGTGCTCGACATCTTCGAGAGCCACGGCGCGGCCTATGCCGTGAAATCCAAGAGCATGATGACTGAGGAAGTGGGCCTGAACGAGATCCTCGAGGAGGCCGGCGTCAGGGTGACCGAGACCGACTGCGCCGAGAACATCCTGCAGACCGCGGGCTCCAAGCCCTCGCACATCGTGGTGCCGGCGCTCCATTTCAACCGCACGGCGATCGCGGACATTTACCGCGAGAAGCGCGGCTACGAGGGCTCGGACGTGCCCGAGGAGATCACGCACTTCCTGCGAAAGATACTGCGCCACGAGTTCCTCGAAGCCGAGGTGGGCATCCGCGGGTGCAACTTCGCCGTGGCAGAGACCGGCTCGGTGACGCTCGTAACTAACGAGGGCAACGGCCGTATGGTCGATTCCCTCCCGAAAGTGCAGGTCGTGTTCGTGGGCATCGACCGCATTGTGCCCGACCTGGAGTCGCTCGACACGGTCATGGCGCTGCTGCCGCGCAGCGCGGTGGGGTCGAAGATGACGGCGTACTTCTCGCTCGACAGCGGCCCGCGCGGCGCGGGCGAGGCGGACGGCCCCGAGGAGGTGCACATCGTCCTCATGGACAACGGGCGCCACGAGCTGGCCAATAGCGAGTTCCAGGACATGCTGCGCTGCATGCGCTGCGGCGCCTGCCTCAACATCTGCCCGGTCTACCGCCACATCACGGGGCACGGCTACGGCTCCATTTATCCGGGCCCCATGGGTCTCGTGCTCACACCCGGGCTCGTGGGCTACGACAAGGTGGACAACATGGTGTACGCCTGCTCGCTCTGCGGCGCGTGCACGGAGCATTGCCCGGTGAGCATCCCCATCCATGACCTGGTGCGCCAGCACCGCATCAACATCGTGGAGCAGGGCAAGAACCACAAGGTGGAAGTGCCCATATTCAAGGCGCTCAGCCTGTTCTGGTCGAGCGTGCCCGTCTATATGCTGGGCATGAAGGTGGGCGCGCCCATAATGGAGCTGATGGCGAAGGACGGCGCGCTCGATGCCAGCACCGCATGGATCCCGGTCGTGAACGGCTGGACGTCGACGCGCGATTTCGACGTGCTCTCGAAATCGCGCTTCCGCACCTGGTTCAAGGAGCACAAGCAGGAACAGGCGATGGCGGAAGGCGGTGAGCGCTAATGGCTCTGGGGAACAAAACGCTCGATGACCTGCTCGCCCCCATCTCGAAACAGCTCGAACACGACGGCGTAGCCGAGCGCGTGGAGAAGCCCGCATGGGAGTTCACGCCGTCGCGCGTGACCGACGGCAAGACGAAGGCCCAACTCGTCAGCATGTTCGTGGAGGAAGCCGAGAAGATCCGCGTGCAGGTGAAGCGCTGCAAGGCCGGCGAGCTCGCCGAGGCGGTCGCCTCCATCGTGGCTGCGGGCGCGCCCGAGACGGGCGATGCATGCTCGGTCGTCTGTGCCGACGACGAGCGTTTCGCGGCTGCCGGCCTCTACGACGCGTTACGGGCAGAGAGCCTCGTGACCGACGTGGCGGTGTGGAATCCCGAGAAGGGCGAAGCGAGCGTCGACGCCGCGCTCGCGGCAACGTACGGCATCACATACGCGACAGGCGGCATAGCGGAAACGGGCACGGTCGTGCAGCCGTGCGGCCCGAAATGCGGCCGCGCCGTGAGCCTGCTGCCGCTCGTGCACATAGCCGTCGTCGACGCCGAGACGATCGAGCCGACGATGCTCGAGGTGATGAAGGGGCTCGAAGGGGAGAGCCTGCCCTCGCAGGTCTGCTTCATCAGCGGCCCGTCCGCCACGGCCGACATAGAGCTCGTCCGAGTGGAAGGCGTCCACGGCCCCATGTACGTGCACTACGTGGTGGTGGAATAGCGCAGCTTCGCCAAGCGCTGACCGGGAGAGGCCGAAGGGCTTGGCAGCGGGGGCGACACTCATGTGATCTATGTCTGGAATAACGTAAGGGTTAGCGTGTTGACCTCTCCGCTCAGGTTCACGATCAGGTCGGTTCCGTTCTTTTGCGTCGTCAGCTCTATATTCTTTCCTCCTATGCGTTGATGGTAAGGACAACCATGGTTATGTCGTCAAACTGGGGGGCGGTCCGGGAGAAGGCCTTGATGTCTTCGAGGATTCTTTCGAGCACTAGGTCGCCGCTGGAGTCCCTCGTGCTCTCAAGAACCCCGTTGAGTCGTTCTTCGCCGTACTGATTGTTTTCCTGGTCATGGGCCTCGGTCACCCCGTCGGTGTAGAGCAGAAGGCGGTCGCCTGGCTCGAGCTCGATCTCGCTCTGCTGATATTCCGTGAAGTCCAACCCTGCGAGGAACAGCCCGTGCACCGTCGCGAGCGGCTCGCAGGGCTTGCCCTTGCGCAGGAGCACAGGGTAATTATGCCCCGCATTGGTGTACTGCAGCGTCATCGTCCTGATGTTCAGGATGCCGATCCATGCGGTCACGAACATGCCCTCGTCGTTGTTTTCGCACAGGCGCGCGTTGGCGGCGGTCAGGATCTCCGATGTGCTGTCGCGGATGAGCGCGTGGTCCTTAATCACGGTCGTTGCCCTCATCATGAAAAGGGCTGCGGGCATACCCTTGCCGCTCACGTCCGCTATGACGATGCACAGGCGGTCCTGGTCAATCATGAAGCAATCGTAGAAGTCGCCTCCCACTTCTTTTGCGGTGTTCATGCTCGCATGCAATTCGAACGATTCTCCCGAAGGAGGGTGCGAGGGCAGCATGCCCACCTGAATCTCAGTAGCCGTGTTGAGCTCGGATTGCGTGGATAACAGTTTGGCGTTGTTGTAGTTGAAGATGATGCAGTACATGACGACGAGCGATATCAGGATCATCCCGTAGTTCGACGCATTGCCGAATTCTCCGTAGGTCATTGCGAAGCTGATAATCGGAAGGAAGATGAACATCAGGGCCGCGATTTTCTGGCTGCGGGGTCTTTCGCATTTGACGACCAGAATGGTTAGGATGACCGATGCCACGATTAGATAAATATCCTCGATTGGGTTGAGGTCGGTGGCGTGGTATATCGCGTTATCGTCAACCGAGAACGTAACTGGGAAGAGGACGTTGGTTAGCAAGACTAGCATTTGAAGCGCCATGAGAATGGGGATGCCTTTGTCTGCCCACTCCACGAGCTTGCCTTTGAAACCGAGCGAGGTTCTGATGTAGAGGTAGAAGAAGTAGATCATCACGAGGTCGAGCAGTTTGCTGAGCATGATGAACATGAAGCTTAACGTTTGATTGTCCAATACGAGCGCGGAGAAGTGCATGATGGCGTTCACGAGGAAACCGGCGCTCACCAAGACAATCAATGCGCTGAATGCTTTCGTGCCTTTGCCTTCCTGTCTCATGCTTCCGTAATACAGGGCCGCGCAGACGAACGCACCCGTGACGTCGATTCCGCAGTCGTATAGGAATTCGCCCATGTTCGCGATGATGTCTTCGTTTAAGAAGAACACCCAGCTGAACACGAAGGAGATCATGGCCGATAGGAGGGTGAAGCAGAACCCCAGCAAAACGCCCTTGCTTCTAATCTTGTCGAGCATGGCAACCCTACATCTTCGTATGGCGGTTCATGTGCTAGGTAGCAACTACACGTCAGGTGCTGACGTTCTAATGATACCGAAGAGATTCAATTGCCTGTAAAACAAAGGGGTGACGTTTTGGAACGCCCCCTTCTCTCTGCCCGTTTCGCGCGCCGCTACTCTTGGTGCGGGATCGTCACGAGCACGCTGGCGCCGCCGCCCTCGCGGGGCGTGATGCTCATGCGTCCGTCGCACATCAGGCGCAACCGCTCTTTGATGTTGGCCAGGGTGGTGTGGGGGTCGTCGGCAATGGCAGGGTCGAACCCGGGCCCGTCGTCTTCAACTACGATTTCGCTGCCAGAGCTCGTCTTCCTGGTCTGTATCCAGATATGCAGCGGCCCGGCGTCAGGGTCCATGCCGTGCTTGACGGCGTTCTCGACAAGGGGCTGAAGCGTCAGCGGCGGCACGCGGAACCGCGTGTGCGGCATGTCGTAGCTGACGAGCAGCTCGTCCTCGAACTGCGCCTGCTCGACGGCCAGGTAAGCGCGTGCGTGCTCGAGCTCGTCGGAGAAGGGTATGGCGTCATCGCCGGCTATGGCGGCGAGGTTCTTGCGCAGGTAGGTGGTGAAGTCCATCGTCACCTGCTTGGCGAGCTCCGGGTTTTGGTCGCACAGGTAGTAGACGGTCGTCATGGTGTTGTATATGAAGTGCGGGCGCATCTGCAGCACCGCTATGCTGGCGCTCTGGTTCGCTATTTGCCTTTGCTGGCGCAGACTCTGCTCTATCGCATCGGAAACGATGGAGCGGTACGCCGAATAGACGGAAAGCGTCAGGGTGAAGTCGATGAGCGTCAAGGCGGGCGCGATGAACATGTGGATGACGACGGCGATCGTGACGGGCACCAAGCAGACCAGGATAGCGCGGTAGCGCCATCGGGGCAGCTTGGCGCGCCTGCGTAAGGCTCCCGCCAGCGTGACGAGCTGCATTGCGAGGAAGGGCGCGACGAGCAGGTTGTAAGCGGGCCCGAAGGTAACTTGACCGTCCGCGCCGAATTCCCAAAAGGCGTTGGAGAACTGTGCCGCCACGAGCATGGCGATGAAGACGGCCCATAGCGCGAACACGATGCGGGTCAAAGTGCCGCGTCTCCAGTCTTCGCCGCAGCAATGGAGCAGGTGCACCGCGAGCACGGGGAACGCGACGCTGCCGCAGAGCGATTGGATGAAGTAGGCCATCAGTCGCAGGACCGCCAATTCCGGTTGCATGAAGGCGACTAATTCCAGGAAGAAGGAGGCGGAGCAGAGCGCGAGGGCGGAGAAGAAGGCGCTGAAGAAGCGCTTTTCCCAACGGCTCAGGCTGGGCGTGGTAACGGCCGATTCGAGGCCAAGCGCCGAGACCGTCAGCATTGCCCCGCAAACGAAGATGTAGATGATGTCTTCGAGGCCGATCATTAGGTCGAGCTTCCTGTCGAGAGCGGGAAGCGCAGACGGGCGAGCTGCTCGCGAACGCCCTCGGCCGTGATCGGCTTTACCATGAAACCGCTCGCTCCGGTGCTCCACGCATCTAGGGAGTATTCGGCATATGCGGTCAGGAACACGATGTTCGTGCGAGGGTTCACGTCGAGCAGCGTGCGGCATAGGTCGAAGCCGCTCGTGTTGCCCAGCTCTATGTCCAGGAACGCCAGGGCCACGCGGTTGCCCTTCGCGTATTCGATCGCCTCCGTCGGCCGCGTGAAGCCCACGACCGTGGCGTTGGGCATGACATCCTCGAGAACGGGCAATCCACCCGCGAGGACGACCTTCCTGTCGTCGACCATGATGACATTGGGGGCTTCGTCGCTTTCGGCCGCGGCGGAAAGCAGCGTTCCGATGTCGACGCCCAAGCATCGGGCGAGCCGCGACAGCATCGCCGCGTCGGGGAGGCGGCTGTTGCTCTCCCATCGGGCGACGGTCGGGCGGGTGACGTACATGCGCGCCGCGAGCTCCCTCTGCGTGAGCCCGCTGTCGGTCCTGAGCTTCCTCAGGGTTTCCGCGAAAAGGCCGTTCATGTCAATCGCCTCCTTCTTCGCCATCGTTTAATGCGAAACGGCGACGAGACTAGACCGGGTGGAACGTGCGGGGGCGGCGTTGCGCGAGCCCCCGCAAGAAGCGCTTACTCGTAGTCCTCGTATTCGGCGTAGTCCACGTCCTCGATGGATTCGGGGCGCACAACCAGCACGTCGCAGTCCACGTTGCGCACGAGGTAGGTGGACACGCTGCCGACGAACGCGTATTTGATGCTCGAGAGGCCGCGCACGCCGCAGATTACCAGGTCGGGGCCGAAGGGCTTCGCGATGTCGTTGACGAGGGTCTCGGCGATGTTGCCCGCCTTCACGACGATGTCAACGGAGGTGATGTGCGGATCGCTGTTGGCGCGGTTGAGGTAGCGGGCGAGGTCCTTCTCGATGGACTCCTTGTTCGCCTGCGCGATGTCGTCGCCGGTTACGCCGCCGGTCTCGAAGAGGGTCGAGTCGATGACGTGCGCGAGCAGCACTTCCGCGTTGTTGTCGTGAGCGATCGAGAACGCCCTGCGGATAACGGCTTCCTGGGAGGCACTGCCGTCGAGGGCGGCGAGGATCTTAGCGTAACGAGCCATGTGAACCACTCCTTCGTTTATGCGCCTGCAATTGCAGAATCGTTTATAGATAGGGTAATAGTAACCCGCGAGAGCGCCATGTTCGGCGAGAATCGAGATGAGTTAACCTACGGAGAACTTGAGGCGTTCCGCCAGGGCGGGGCGCTAACGGGTATCATGGGCGCATGACATCAGATTACCTGCCATACATCATATGCTCGATCATCGCGTTCGTGCCGGCCATCGTCCTACACGAGATGGGCCACGCCTTCGCCGCCTACAAGCTGGGCGACCCCACCGCGAAGGGGCAGGGGCGCCTGTCGTTCAACCCCATCAAGCACATCGACCCGTTCGGTACGGTGCTGCTGCCTGTCATGCTCATGGCCATGCACATGCCTGTGTTCGGCTACGCAAAGCCGGTGCCCTACAACCCGCGCTACTTCAAGGACCCCCGCAAGGGCGACCTCATCGTGGGTCTGGCGGGCCCCGCCGCGAACTTGCTGCAGGCGCTCGTGGGCGCGGGCATCGCATGGGTGTGCTCCATGACGCTGCCGGTCTACCAGCTCGCCATGAACAACGAGCTGCTGCTCTACGTGTTCGCCTACTTTCTGCCGTACTACGTGCAGATCAACCTGTTCCTCATGTTCTTCAACCTGCTGCCCATCCCGCCGCTCGACGGCTCGTCCATCTTCGCGTTCTTCTGCCCTACGAAGTACCTGCCCACCTACTACAAGATCCAGCAGTACGCGCTGCCGATCTTCCTGGTGCTGGTGATCGCGGTGCCGCAGTTCCTGCATGTCGACCCGATCGGGCTCTACCTGAACGCGACGGCGCTCAACCTGTTCAACGTCATATTCCCGGTGTACTAGGTTCGCGGGGCGTGAATGTCGTATAGGGTGCGCACAGACAACTTCGAGGGGCCGTTCGACATCCTCCTCTACCTGGTGAGCCGCCAGAGGGTGGACATCGGGTCTATCAACATCGCCGAGATCGCCGACCAGTACCTGGCCGAGATATCCAAGATGAGCGTGGTCGACCTCGACGTAGCGAGCGACTTCCTGCTCGTGGCGTCCACGCTGCTCGAGATCAAGGCGGCGAGCCTCGTGCCGCGCGAGCGCGACGAAACCACGGAGGAGCTCGTCGAGCTCGGGCCGACCGAGGCGCGCGACCTGCTCGTGGCCAGGCTGCTCGAATACAAGAAGTTCAAGAGCGCGGCCGCCATGCTCGAAGGCCGCGAGCAGGCGCAGATGAGGCTCCACCCGCGCGTGTTCGGCCCCGACCAGGAGTTCCTGAAGGCCATGCCCGACTTCCTGCGCGACGTGCCGCTCGAGTCCATCGCATTCATGGCGGCGGGCGCCTACGCGCGCCGCGAGGTGGCGCTGCTCGAATCGGACCACATCGCCGCCAAGCCCATTCCCGTGGAGATCCACGTGCGCGCGCTCCACACGCGCATCAAGAACAAGAAGCGCGTGCGCTTCTCCGAGCTCGTGGGCGGCGACACGCCCACGCCCATCGTGGTCGTCACGTTCTTGGCCGTGCTCGAGCTCTATAAGCGCTCGATGGTCAACATCGTGCAGGACCACGCCTTCGGCGATATTGACATATCGTACATCGAGGGCTCAGGCGACCTCGTGTTCGACGACAACGAGGACGACGGCCTGATTGGCGCGGGGCAGGGCGCCCAGGCGGCCGGGGCAGAAGATACCGAGTCAAACGTAGACGGCGATGCCGAATTGGAGGCGCTTGATGCTTGAGGAAATGACGCTCGAGGAATTGCCGGCGGCGATTGAATCGCTGCTGTTCGTGAGCGACGAGCCGGTGAGCGCCGTGACGCTCGCCAAGCTCTTCGAGGAGAACGTCGAGGAGATCGAGCTCGCCCTGAACGAGCTGAAGCGCCAGCTCGACGAGGGCGGGCGCGGCATCCAGCTGCGCCAGGTCGCGGGCGGCTGGCGGCTCTACACGCACCCCGCCTACCACGAGCTCGTTGAGAAGTACGTGCTGTCGTGGGACACGAGGCGGCTCTCGAGCGCGGCGCTCGAGACGCTCGCTATCATCGCCTACTCGCAGCCGGTCACGCGCTCGCAGGTGTCGGCCATCCGCGGTGTCACGTCCGACGGCCCCATCGGCACGCTCGTCGAGCGCGGCTACGTGCGCGAGGCGGGCACGGCAGACGCGCCGGGCAACCCCACGCTCTACGCGACCACCGCGACGTTCCTCGAGAAGTACGGCCTGAGCTCTATCGCCGACCTGCCCAACCTGGAGGAGTTCGCGCCCGACGAGAAGACGGCACAGCTCATCCGCGAGCGCCTGGGCGCGCCTGCGCAGACCGAGCTGCTGCCCGCAGAGAACGCCATGCCGAGCCCCGAGCAGATGGCCACCGATGCGCAGGCAGCGCTCTTCGGGGTGGTCGAGAAGGTCGATTTCGACTCGCTCACGTTCAACATGGACGACGAGTAGCCAATGGAGGGCACCCGCTACGAGGACAGGCCCGAGGACGGCCGCGGCGGCCGCATCGTGCCGATGCGCCTCCAGAAGTTCCTCGCGCGCGCGGGCGTGGCCTCGAGGCGCGCGTCTGAGAACCTCATGACCGCCGGCCGCGTGCGCGTGAACGGCGAGGTCGTGACGGAACTTGGCTCGAAGGTGGACCCGCTCGTAGACGTCGTGACGGTTGACGGCGCGGAAGTGAAGCTTTCCGACGGCCCCGTCACCATCATGCTCAACAAGCCCGCCGGCGTCATAACCACCATGAAGGCCCAGTCCGACAGGCCGATCGTCGCGGACCTCGTGCCCACGCGCGAATTCCCCGGCCTCTACCCGATCGGCAGGCTGGACGCGGATACGACGGGGCTGCTCCTTTTCTCGACGGACGGCAACCTCGGAAACGCCCTGCTGCACCCGAGCAAGCACGTGAGCAAGACCTACATCGCCACGCTCGACGCGCCGCTGGGCAAGCGCCAGGCCGACGCGCTGCGCCAGGGCGTCGAGCTGGACGACGGCCCCACGCAGCCCGCCGTGGTGGAGTTCGACGACGAAGCGCGCCGCGTGGTGCGCATCACGATCCACGAGGGGCGCTACCACCAAGTGAAGCGCATGTTCGAGGCCGTGGGTCGCAAGGTTCGCAAGCTGCACCGCGCCTCGTTCGGCCCGCTCGAGCTCGGCAGCCTGCCCTCAGGCAAATGGCGCGAGCTCACGAAGCGGGAAGTGGATTCCCTCCAGTAGCCTCCCTCGCGATCCCGCGAACATTGGGTTACAGGAACGCCCCGCCGCGAGCTCGATTCCTGCTGTGCGATTACAATACTCGCGAGAGGTAAACCACGGTGGGATGGAGAAAACCATGAAGGTTCTCATGATCAACGCGAGCCCGCGCAAGGAGAGCAACACGCAGGTGGCGCTCGACGAGATGATCCGCGTCTTCGATGCGGAGGGCATCGAGACCGAGGTCGTGAACGTGGGCAAGGAGGTAATCCGCGGGTGCGTGGCATGCGGCGGGTGCTCGAAACTCGGCAAGTGTGTCTACGACGACATCGTCAACGAGGTGGCGGCCAAGTTCGAGCAGGCCGACGGCCTCGTGCTCGCATCGCCCGTCTACTACGCGTCTGCAAACGGCACGCTCGTGAGCCTGCTCGACAGGCTGTTCTACAGCTCGAGCTTCGACAAGACCATGAAGGTGGGCGCCGCGGTGGCGTGCGCGCGCCGGGGCGGCCTCACCGCCACGTGGGACGAGCTGAACAAGTACTTCGGCATCTCGGGCATGCCCATCGCGTCGGGCCAGTACTGGAACGGCGTGCACGGCAGGCTTCCGGGCGAGGCATCGCAGGACGAGGAGGGCATCCAGCAGATGCGCACCCTCGCGCGCAACATGGCGTTCCTCATGAAGAGCATCGCGCTGGGCAAGGAGCACTTCGGCGTGCCCGAGCGCGAGCCCATGCAGATGACGAGCTTCGTGCGCTAGGGCTTCCCGTATCTGTGGGCGCGCTCTACGACGGGGTGAGACACGGGGGTCAGGGCCCTTTGTCTCATTGAGGACGCGCCACCGCGCTTCGCTCGCAATGGTTTTGCAATGAGACAAAGGGCCCTGACCCCCGTGTCTCATGTAGGGGCGCGCTCCGCGCGTCCTTCGGGCGAATAGGCATCGACTGACGAGGAGATCGCATGCTTCACTTGAAGAAGGTTCTCGGCGCGAAGCCGAAGGAGCACAAGGAGTCGGAGCTCGCCGTGCTCTACACGCCGTGGGGCGAGGCGCTCGACCCGGCTCACGTGCTCGAGGAGCACCCGACGCCACAGTTCGCGCGCGAGTCCTTCCGCGTCCTGAACGGCGAGTGGAGCTGCGCGTTCGTGGAAGGCGCCTACGAGGAGGGCGCCGACCTGGTCGTGGTCACGTCCGAAGCGAGCGCTCCCGAGCATATCGACACGCCCATCATCGTGCCGTTCTCGCCCGAGGCGCCGCTCTCCGGCGTGGGGCGCCAGCTCAAGCCGGGCAGCCTGCTGTGGTACCGCACGACGTTTGAACTCTCGGCCGGCGAGGCGGGGGAGTGCACGCTGCTCCACTTCCAGGCGGTCGACTACGCGTGCGCGGTGCGCGTGAACGGCGAAGTCGTGGCCACGCACGTGGGCGGCTACACGCCGTTCGGCATCGACGTGACCGGCCATGTGCATGAGGGCGAAAACGAGCTGCTCGTATGCGTGGCTGACCCGAGCGAATACGGCGCGCACCTGCGCGGCAAGCAGCGGCTCGATCGCGGAGACATCTGGTACACGGCCCAGAGCGGCATCTGGCAGACGGTGTGGGTGGAAAGCGTTCCGCAGGCGCGCGTGGAGTCGGCCGTCATCGACCCAGACCCCGACACCGGCATCGTGGCCGTCGGCTTGCGCTTGAGCGGCGCCAGTGGGGCGCCGGGCAGCGTCGAGGTGTCCATCTTCGACGGCCTCGACACCCGGGGCGAACCCCTGGCCACCGCATCGTGCGAGGCCGATGCCACGTGCGCGGTGGCGCTGCACGTGCCTGACGCGAAGCTCTGGTGCCCCGAGGCCCCGCACCTCTACGGGCTGCGCATCGTCTACGGCAACGACCGTGTTGAAAGCTACTGCGGGTTCAGGAAGGTGGAGATGCGCGAGGGCCCTGCAGGGCGCAAGCGCGTCTTCCTCAACGGCAAGCCCCTGTTCATAAAGGGCATCCTCGACCAGGCGTACTGGCCGGACGGCCTCATGACGGCGCCCGCCGACGAGGCGCTCGCGTTCGACATCCGCGCCATGCACGAGGCCGGCTTCAACCTCATGCGCAAGCACATCAAGGTGGAGGCCGAGCGCTGGTACTACCATTGCGACCGCATGGGCATGCTCGTGCTGCAGGACATGGTGAGCGGCGGCGGCCACGAGATCAACACGTGGCATTGGAGCTACAAGCCCACGCTCTTCAGGTTCAGCTGGCGCCACTACCGCGACGACGTGCCCGCCCATTGGGAAAATCTCGGCGCGGCCAGCGAGGCCTACCGCGAGGAGTGGCTCGCGACGTGCCGCGATACCGTGACGGGCCTCGGCAACCACCCGTGCATCATCGGCTGGTCGCTCTTCAACGAGGGCTGGGGGCAGTTCCGGTCGCGCGCGGCGTGCAGCCTCGTGTGCCAGCTTGACCCCAAGCGCCTCGTCGACGCCGTGAGCGGCTGGTACGATCAGGGCGCAGGAGACTTCCAGAGCGTGCACAACTACTTCCGCGACCATCGCGTGTGGCGCGATGGCGGCGCGCGGCGCGCGTTCTTCACCTCGGAATTCGGCGGCTTCACGCACCGAGTGGACGGCCACAGCTCGCTCGACGAGGCGTACGGCTACGAGCCCTTCGACGACCGCGACGAATGGCGCGCGGCCGTGCTCGGCTCGCTTGCCGAGATGGACGCACTCGAGCCCAAGGGGCTGGCGGGATACGTTTATACTCAAGTGAGCGATATCGAAGAGGAGACGAACGGCATCCTCACGTACGACCGCCGCGTCAACAAGCTCGCGGAATAGCCTTCCAACCGCATGTAATGTAACGCTTTCGGCATGTCGTCTGACGCGCTCGTGTAGACGCGTGCGAAGCGCGTGCAAGATGATAGAATGCCAGTAAGCGAAGCGCGAATCCGCAAGGGTGCGGCCTTCGCGAAGAGCTCGCTCGAGCGCAAAGGAGCTAACCATGTCTGACGAACGCAAACCAAAAGTAATTGAACCGCTGCACGGTCCGCTCGACGGCACATGCTCGGTGCCGGGTGATAAATCGATTTCGCACCGCGCGATCCTGTTTTCCGCCATGGCCGAGGGCACCTCGCGGCTGGAGGGCGTGCTCGATTCGAGCGACGTCAGGGCGTCCATCGGCGCCGTCCAGAAGCTGGGCGCCAAGGTCGCGCTCGAGAAGCAGATAGACGGCAGCCTCGCCGGCGGCATCGAGGGCTGGGGCGCGGAAGGCCCCAAGCAGCCCGACGGGCCCATCTACTGCGGCAATTCGGGCACGACGGCGCGCCTGCTCATGGGCGTGCTCGCACCGTGGGAGATCGACGTGCGCCTGGAAGGCGACGAGTCTCTGTCCAAGCGCCCCATGAGGCGCATCACGGCGCCGCTCATGAAGATGGGCGTGGACTTCGACCCCGCGGGTGCGGAGACGCTTCCCATCACGGAGCATGGCACCAAGTGCCTCAAGGCCATCAAGTACGATTCGCCCATGGCTTCGGCCCAGCTCAAGACGGCTGTGCTGCTGGCCGGCGTCTATGCGAACGGCGTTACCGAGATCAACGAGCCGTCCGTCTCGCGCAACCACACCGAGCTCATGCTCCCCGAATACGGCGTCGAGACGACGGCGGGGGAGCGCACCGCGCAGGTGAAGGGCCCCGCCAAGATGCATTCCGCGGAAATCCGCGTGCCCGGCGACCCGTCGTCGGCAGCGTTCATCGCGTGCGCCGCGGCGCTCAAGCCAGGCAGCGCCGTCCACATCGAGAACGTCAGCCTGAACACCGCGCGCACGGGCTTCCTCATCACGCTCGAGCGCATGGGCGTCGACGTGACGACCCGACACACCGGCAGCGCGGGCAAGGAACCGTACGGCACCATCTCCGCGTGCTATTCGCCCGGCATACATGGGTGCGAGATACCCGGGCATAAGATTGCGAGCCTCGTGGACGAGGTGCCCGTGCTCTCGCTCGTGGCCGCTCACGCGCACGGCATCACCGTGTTCCGCAACGTGGAGGAGCTGCGCGCCAAGGAGTCCGACCGCCTGGACGCCATCGTGAAGGGCCTGGCGCAGCTGGGCGTGGATGCCTGGACCGAGGGCGCCGACCTGTTCATCGAGGGCCAGCCGGGGCTCGAGGTGCCCGAGGGGCTCGTGTTCGATTCGCGCGGAGACCACCGGCTCGCCATGACGTGGTCGCTCGTGGGCCTGACGGGCAAGGTGCCCGTCACGATCAAGGACTTCGAGTGCGTCGACGTGAGCTACCCCGATTTTCTTGAAGATATGGAAAGGCTTAGCAAATGATCATAGCTATCGACGGCCCCAGCGGGGCCGGTAAATCGAGCGTGTCCGTGGAGGTCGCGCGCATCCTCGGCTTCTCGTGCCTGGACACGGGCGCGATGTACCGAGCGGTTGCGTGGCAGGCTGTGCAGGACGGCGTCAGCTTCGACGATGCCGAGGCGCTCGGCCAGATCGCGCGCACGCGCGAGATCGAGTTCGCTCACGAGGAGGGCAACCCGAAGCCAGTGGGGGTCTCCATCGGCGGCGCGGACGTGACGAAGGCCATCCGCACGCGCGAGATCGACCATGCCGTGAGCCCCGTGTCTGCGGTGCCCGCCGTGCGCGAGGCGCTCGTGGCACAGCAGCAGCGAATCGGCAACGCCGGCGACTACGTGGTGGAGGGCCGCGACATCGGTACGGTCGTGTTTCCCGGCGCCGAGGTGAAGGTGTTCCTGACGGCCTCCAACGAGGCCCGCGCGAAGAGGCGTGTGCTGCAGAACGAGCAGCGCGGCGTCGGCTCGACCGACTTCGATGAGGTGCTCGCAGACATCGTGCGCCGCGACGAGCTGGACTCCTCGCGCGCCGCATCCCCGCTCAAGCCCGCCAGCGACGCCGTGCACATCGATTCGTCCGACATGACCATGCAAGAGGTCATCGACGAGGTGTGTGCCCTCGCGAAGAAGGCGATGTAAATAACAGGGGTAGAAACCATGGCCGATAAAGAACTGGCACGCTACGAGGAGAAATACGCCGAGTATTTCGACAGTCCCTTCGGCGTGGACGAATACGACAACGGCAAGAAGCGCTTCTGGCGCGGGCCCGCTTGCGTCATCGTGGGCGTCGTGTCCGCCATCGCCAAGGTGTGCTGGCGCTACGACGTTGAGAACCGCCAGAGCCTGGAGGCGCTCGCCGAGAAGGGCGGCGTGGTGGTCGTGAGCAACCACACCTCCTACCTGGACGTCGTGTTCATGTACCTGTCCATGTTCCCGAAGCGCTGGCCGCGTTTCATCGCGCGCGACTCGCTGTTCGAGGCGAACGCCGCGCTCGGGTGGATCTTCGCGCACATCGGCGCGTTCCCCATCAAACGTGACTCGGCCGACCGCCTGGCGGTCAAGCGCGCCGCGCGCATGCTCAAGAACGGCGAGATCGTGGGCATCATGCCCGAGGGGTCGCGCCGCGGCAAGGGCTCGGTGGCCCCGCGCGTGCACGGCGGCGCAGCGCTCATCGCGCGCATGGGCAAGGCGCCCATCCTCCCCATGGCGGTGCACAACGTGGACAAAATCAAGGTGAAGGGCGAACGCGTGCGCTTCCCCAAGGTCACCGTCGAGTTCGGCAACCCCGTCATGCTGAGCGACTTCGACTTCCTTCCCAAGGACGAGCGCCTGGACGCCTGCGTGTGGTATGCGCTGCGCGAGTGCTTCGCCATGTTCCAGCACAAGGCGCCCGAAGAGGTGGACATGGCGGCGCTCTTCCCCGACGACAAGGATTTCACGCAAACGTTCGCCGAGCACCCCATTCCGAGGCTGACCTCGGAAGAGGTGGCCGCGCTGTTGTCCTAGGAGGCTTGCTTGAACGTCATTCTCGCGGAACATGCAGGCGCTTGCTATGGCGTGCAGCGCGCGCTGGACATGGCCTACGAGGCCGCAGGTCGTCAGGGAGGCGTCAGCACGCTCGGGCAGCTCATCCACAACCCCGGGGCCGTTGCCGCCCTCGAGGCGCAGGGCGTGAACGTGGCCGCCAGCCTCGATGACGTGAGCGGGGGAACGGTCATCGTCAGGAGCCATGGCGTGACGCCCGATGTCTACGAGAGCATCGCGGAGCGCGGCTTCGACGTCGTGGACGCCACGTGCCCGCACGTGGCGCGCGCGCAGAAAGCGGCGGCCGACCTTGCCGGCGAGGGATGCCGCGTGATCGTCGTGGGGGAGGCCGGCCACCCCGAGGTGGAGGGCCTGCGCGCCTACGCGGAGCGGGCGGGCGCGAACGTGGACGTCGTTCCCTCGCCCGAAGACGTGCCCGCAGGCCTTCAGCCGCCTGTCGGCATCGTCGTGCAGACCACGCAGCGTCGCGAGAACCTCGAGGCCGTTGTGGAGGCCGTTCGCGCTCAGGGCGTCGAGCCCATCGTGAAGAGGACCATCTGCTCTGCCACGACCCGCAGGCAGGACGCCGCGGCCAAGCTGGCGGGGCAGGTTGACGCTATGGTGGTCATCGGCGGCAGGAACTCGTCGAACACGACGCGCCTCGCCGAGATCTGCGCGGCGGGCTGCGCGCGGTCGTTCCACATCGAGAGCGCGGACGAGATCGACCCCTCGTGGCTCGAGGGATGCGAGACCGTCGGTGTGACTGCTGGCGCTTCCACGCCGGAAGACCAGATCAGCGCTGTGACCGCACGTCTGGAAGCCCTGTGAGCCAGTATCCGAGCAAGGATATCGAGAGAGCGTCGGCCCATGAGGCGCCGCGCGCGAGGATCGCTGCCGTCGAGGTCGATTCCCCCGCTTACGACGCCGGGTTCGAGCCGGGGTGCCTCATCACGAGCGTGGACGGCGAGCCGCTGCGCGACGTGATCGACTGGCGCTGGCTCACTTCCGAGGAATGCATCACGCTCGGCTACGTCGACCTCGATGGCGAGGCCGGCGAGGTGGAGCTCTGGCGCGACCCCGGCGAGAGCTGGGGCATCGAGTTCGACGGCCTCGTGTTCGACGGCGTGAAGCAGTGCCGCAACGCCTGCACGTTCTGCTTCATGCGGCAGCTTCCCAAGGGCATGCGCCCGTCGCTCTACCTGCGCGACGACGACTTCCGGCTGAGCTTCCTCGTGGGCACGTTCGTCACGCTCACGAACATCACGCCCGAGGACGAGGCGCGCATCATCGAGCAGCGCATCACGCCGCTGCGCGTATCGCTGCAGGTGATCGACGAGGGCCTGCGCCGCCACATGATCGGCAAGCACGCCCAGCATGGCGTGGAGGTGCTCGACCGGCTGCTCGCTGCGGGCATCGAGTTCCACGCGCAGGTGGTGCTCGTGCCGGGGGAGAACGACGGCGAGCGCCTGCGCGAGACGCTCGCGTGGGCCTACGAGCGCCCGGGCATCCTCGGCGTGGGCATCGTGCCCCTGGGCTACACCTGCCACCAGCGGGTGTTCGACCACAGCTTCAACGACGCCGAGTCGTCGCGCGCGCTGCTCGAAATCGTCGAGCCCTTCCAGGAACGCGCCCTCGAGGAGCGAGGCGACCCCTGGGTCTTCGCTGCCGACGAGTTCTACCGCAACGCCTACCGCGGCGACGTCGTGGACAACCTGCCCGCCGCCTCGCACTACGGCGACTTCAGCATGTTCGAGGACGGCATCGGGATCATCCGCTCCACCGTCGACGAATGGGAGGCGGCGGAGGCCGACGGCACCATCGCCGGTTGCGCGCGGGCCCTTCGCGATGCCGGCAAGGTCGTGCGCATGGTGGCCGGATACGCGCAGCGCGAGTTCCTCGACCGGCTGATAGCGCAGTCGGGCATAGGCGACTGCTTCCGGCCGCTCTACGTGGAGAACCGCTTCT
Organism: Coriobacteriaceae bacterium; assembly: GCA_015062685.1. GTDB lineage: Bacteria > Actinomycetota > Coriobacteriia > Coriobacteriales > Eggerthellaceae > UBA9715. The sequence continues at coordinate 205,146 of SUUE01000001.1, read as the reverse complement.
TCGGCGGAAACGTCGACGTCACGGGCCTGCTCGTCGGCCAGGACATCGGAAACGCCATCCGGGACCTCTCTGACGAAACGGGTTGGTCGCCGGAATGCTTCGGGGAATTCGGTGGAAGTGCGGTAGGGGCGCTCCCCGAGCGCCCGCGCCCGAAGGGCGCATGCGCGATGGCGCATCAAATCGAGCCGCAACGTGCCGCCTTCGGCGGCGGGCGCACGGAGTGCGCCCCTACAAACGATTCCCTTCCCGCATCAAACGGCCAACCGTTGCAACCCATTTTCCTCGTGCCGCGGGTCGTGTTCAACGACGACGGCCTCACGCTCGACGATATGACTCTTGCGGATATTGAGAAAACCGCAGGTCGTGCGCTCCACATGGTATCCTGTTCCCCTAAGGACTATTTCGGCGAAATCATCGCGCTCATAGCGAGTTAGGAATTCATCATGGCATTACCACTCGTGGCGGTCGTGGGCCGCCCGAACGTCGGCAAATCGACGTTCGTCAACCGCATCATCGGCGCAGATGACGCGATCGTGCACGAGATGCGCGGCGTCACGCGCGACCGCTCCTACCACGAAGCGGATTGGAACGGCGTAACGTTCACGCTCGTGGACACGGGCGGCATCGAGGTCGGCGGCGACGACGACTTCCAGGCGTCCATCACGAACCAGGCTTTCACCGCGACGCACGAAGCCGACGTCATCGTGCTCATCGTGGACGGCAAAACGGGCATCAACGCCGATGACGAGGAGGTTGCGCGCCTGCTCAGGAAGTCGAAGAAGCCCGTCATCCTCGCGGTGAACAAGCTCGACACGCCCAACCGCTACGACGGCATGTACGAGTTCTACTCGCTCGGCCTTGGCGACCCATTCCCGCTGTCGTCCATTCATGGTTACGGCACGGGCGACCTGCTCGATGAGGTGGTCAAGCACCTGCATGAGACGGGTGCCGTCGAGCGCGCCGAGCAAGAGGGCGTGGAGGATTCCGGCATCAACGTGGCGATCATCGGCCGTCCGAACGCGGGCAAGTCGTCGCTCACGAACAAGATGACCACGGGCGACCGCTCCATCGTTTCCAACGTCGCGGGCACCACGCGCGACGCCATCGACACGCCCGTCGAGCACGACGGCAAGCGCTACACCATCGTCGACACCGCCGGCCTGCGTCGCAAGGGGCAGATCGACGAGGACGTGGAGTACTACGGCTTTGTGCGCGCCATGCGCGCCATCGACCGCGCCGACGTGGCCGTGCTCGTCATCGACGGCTCGATCGGCCTAACCGACCAGGACCAGCGCGTTGCGCGCTTCGCGCTCGACCGCGGCTGCGCCATGGTCATCGCGCTCAACAAGTGGGACATCGTTGACGGGCCCGAGGCCAAGCTCGAGATCCGCGAGCGCGTGCAGGACCGCATGATGTACGTCGGCTACGCTCCCGTCGTGGCTATCTCCGCGCTGAGCGGTAAGAACGTGCACAAGATCTGGGAGGCCATCGACCGCGCCTACGCGAACTACTCCAAGACCATCCCCACGAACCAGCTGAACGCCTGGCTCGCCGAGATCCGCGAGACCGGCCACACCATCAGCAAGGGCAAGGCCATGCTGCGCATGAAGTACATCACGCAGACGGGCACGTGCCCACCCGTGTTCACGTTCTTCGCCAATCGCCCCGACATCGTGGACGACAACTACGAGCGCTACCTCGAGAACCGCATGCGCAAGCATTTCGACCTCGAGGGCACGCCGGTTAGGTTCAAATTTAAGAAGAAGGATTAGGTTGGTTGCGCTGGTCTACGACCAGCGCAACTGCTCGACGCTGCGAGCGCCCCTGGCACCCGATCTTGACTTTCAAGCCGGCGCGCATGGCCCGAAGGCCTATGCGCTTGGCTTTCAAGTCAATCTCGGGCACCAGGGGCGCTCTCGCTGACTTTTGCGCCCACATCGGCCCGTTCGAGTTATCCTCGCTGACCTTGCGCCCACATCGGCCCGTTCGAGTTATCCTCGCTGACCTTGCGCCCACATCGGCAAATACTCTCTCACCGTTTCCTGATTGCCCGTAGGGGCGCGCTCCGCGCGTCCTCTTGCGCAAAACGGTTACAATACTTGTAATCATTCATGAAAGGAATCGTTTTGCAGTTTGTGGCTATATTCGCAATTGCGTTCCTGCTGGGGTCGGTGCCTTGGGGGCTCGTGATTTCGAAGGTGTTTTACGGCAAGGACCTGCGCGAAGTGGGGTCGGGCAACATCGGCACGACGAACGCCATCCGCGCCATGGGCAAGGTGGGCGGCTATGCCGTGTTCGTCCTCGATTTCGGCAAGGGCCTGCTCTCGGGCTTCATCGGGCTGTGGATCGCCCAGGCCGCCGGCTTCGAAGGCGGCCTCGTGGGCGTTGCTACGGCAGTCGCGTTCCTCGGGTGCGTATGGGGCCACGTCTTCAGCCCCTGGCTCGGCTTCAAGGGTGGGAAGGGCATCGCGGTCGCCATCGGCTGCCTGTTCGTGACGTACGGCGTCGTCCCCTCGATCATCGAGCTGCTCATCTTCGCTGTGCTTGTCGTGGCCACCAGGTACGTATCGGTCGGCTCGATTGCCGCCGCGCTCGCTTGCCCCCTTCTCTCGCTTTGGGTGTTCTGGGGCAACTGGCCTGCGGTCCTGCTGTGCACCATCGCGGGCCTGACCGTCTTCTGGGCCCATCGTGGCAACCTCGCCCGTCTGCGCGAAGGCACCGAGCGCCGCGTCGGTTCCAAGAAGTAGAGACGCCGACCGTGCCTGTGCGCCCGTGCACTCTAATAGGAATTCTGGCTATCGGCATTGATGCCGCATTTGGAAAAACCTCTGTAGGGGCGCTCTCCGAGCGCCCGCGCCCGCAGGGCGCATGATAACGATCCGAAAGGAACGAGCATGCATGTGGCAGTGATAGGCGCAGGGTCGTGGGGAACGGCGCTCGCGCAGGTGGCGGCCCGCAACGGGCATGACGTCAGCCTTTGGGCACGCCGCGAGAGCGTCGCCCAGGGCATCAACGAGCAGCATCGCAATCCCGATTACCTTTCCGATGCCGACCTCTCCGAACGCATCACGGCTTCGGCCGACCTCGAGACGGTCGTGCGCGGTTGCGATGCGATCATCTCGGTGACGCCGTCGAAGTTCGTGCGCCAGACCGCCGAGAGCCTCGCCGCCTGCGGCATCTCTTGCACCACGCCGATCGTCGTCTGCACGAAGGGCGTCGAAGGGGAGACGGGCAAGGTTCCCGTCCAGATCTTCGAGGAGCTTCTGGGCAACGCCGGCAGGCTCGCAGCCCTGTCGGGCCCAAACCACGCCGAGGAGATCGTTATGGGCGTGCCCGCGGGAACCGTGGTGGCCAGCGCTTCGCCTGATACCGCCAGGTTCTTCCAAGACCTGCTCGGCCAGCCGGCGTTTCGCGTCTACACGAGCGACGACGTGCTCGGCGTCGAGATCTGCGCGGCGTTCAAGAACGTCATCGCTATAGCGGTGGGCGTGTCCTATGGGCTCGGCTACGGCGACAACACGGCTGCGATGATCATGACGCGCGGGCAGGCGGAAATGGGCAGGCTCGTGGATGCTGCCGGAGGCAATGCCATGACGTGCATGGGCCTTGCCGGGACGGGCGACCTCATCGCGACGTGCATGTCGCGCCATTCCCGCAACCGCATGTTTGGCGAAGCGCTCGCGCGCGGCGTGACAGTCGAGGAGTACGAGGCCGAGCGCCACATGGTGGTCGAGGGCGCGCAGGCGGCCCGCACCATCGGTACGCTCGCTACCCGCTATGGCGTCGAGCTTCCCATCACGGATGTCGTCTACGAGGTCGTGTGGGGAGGTCTTCCCCTCGACCGCGTCGCCGGCCTTCTCGCATCCCGTTCCCCCAAGCCCGAATTCTACTAGGAAGGGCAAGACGCAGGTTTGCGGGGATTGCGTAGAAGCGCTTGAAGAACGTCCGAGTTCTACCATGAAGGGCTAGACGCGGTGGTGCCGGCCTCCTCGCATTTCGTTTCCCGAAACCCTAGTTGTACTAGTGCGGAGCGAGGCGCCAATTCGCCCTAGAACGTAAATTTCTGGCAAAACGCCCCTTGCGGCGTCGGCTTTTTTACGGTCTAGGGCGAATTAGAGGCCGATTTGAGGGACGGAATCGTTAAAACCCCAGGTCGCGATCCCTGTAGGAATAGCGAAATCGCCCTAGAACGTAAATTTGTCGACAGGCTTGGGCGCGTCCGTCGATTTTTTTACGCTCTAGGGCGATTGGGAGCAAGGCGGGGAAGCGGCGCCCCGTTTCTACGACTCGGAAACCAGGGTCTCGAGGCGCTCGGCGGCCTTGGTGGTCTCGCGCAGGTTCTCGGGCTCGATGAAGATGCGCGTGATCTGCGGGAACTCGCGCACGAGGTCGTGTTCCAGTCCGTCGATGGTGCGGTCGATCTCTTCGCCCGTCATGGCTTGGGCGAACGTGACGTCGAGCGTCACGAGCAGGTCGTTGGGGCCCAGGTAGAGCGAGAGGATGCGGCCGCAGTTCGTCACGTTCTCGTTCGACTCGACGATCGACTTAACCTGCTCGAGCTCGTCCAGGTGAAGGCCCTCGCCGATGAGCAGGCCCTTGGTCTCGCGCAGCAGCACGATGGCCACGCAGGCAAGCAGCGCGCCGATGAGAACGGACGCGATGCCGTCGAAGTAGGGGTTGCCCGTCAGGTGGCCGAGGAACGTGCCCAGGAAGGCGAGCAGCAGGCCGATTTCCGCAGCGGAATCCTCGAGCACCACGGTGAAGAGGCTCGGGTCCTTGGCTTCCTTGATGAAGCGCAGCGGCTTCACGCCGCCGCGGGCCTCGTTGAACTCGTGCAGCGCCACCTTGAGCGAGAAGCCCTCGATGACGGCGGACACGATGATAACGATGTAGTTGAGCGTGGGGTCACCGAGCGTCGTGGAGGGCGTGATCTCGCGGATGCGGTTGATGCCCTCGTATATGGAGAAGCCGCCGCCCAGCGCGAAGATCATGACCGCGACGATGAGCGTCCAGAAGTAGAGCTCCATGCTGTAGCCGAAGGGGTGCGCGGCGTCCGGGCGACGCTCGGCGCGCTTCATGCCGAACAGGATGAGCAGGCCGTTGCCCGAGTCGACGATGGAATGGATGCCCTCGGATATCATGGCCGAAGAGCCGGACACGAACGCGGCGATGAACTTCACGATGCCGATGGCGATGTTCGCCAGCACCGCGGCGATGATGGCCTTGGGGCTCTCGCCCTTGGGCTCGGCGCCTTCGGGGCGTGCGTCTTGTCCGTCTGCCAGGTGGGTGGTGCGTGCTTTTTCAGTGCTCATGTAATTCCGTTCTTCCCTTCGTTCTTGGGTTAGCTGGCACATTCTAAAGCAATCGGATGCGTCGCGAAGAATGTTCCATCAGATGAGCGAGACAGAGGGGTCGGGGCCCTTTGTCTCATTGGCGTAGCGCAACTGCGCTTCGCGCCAAATGATCATCGCAATGAGACAAAGGGCCCCGACCCCTCTGTCTCGCTCATCATCTACAGGTTGTCTTGCTCCATCGTGCGCAGCGCCCTGAAGATCTTCGCGAGCTTGCCCGTCGCGTTCGGCAGGTCCACGCGGTGCGTGGGGATGAGCAGGGGCAGCGGGTTGCGGCGGATGGCGGTGCCCACCGAGCGGTGCGCGCCCGACTTGTGGAGCGCGTCCGCGATGTCGGCGGCGGTGCACACCGACCCGTAGGGCAGGGCGCACACCTCGGTCCAGACGGCTTTTTGGAACGGGCTGCCATTGGCGTCCAAGGGCACGTCGAAAGACCGGCGCTTGCCGGCCAGGTATTCCTGTATCTCTGTGGCCGCCCTGTTGGTGACCTCGGTAGCAACGCGCTTGCCCTCGCCGGGCGCATCGTCGAACGAGATGCGGCTCACCCCGCGGGTGGTAGCGCTAATGGTCATGGGGCCGTGAGCGGTCGGGTAAGTGAAGAACGTGCTATTTGCATGAACCATGGGACGCCCCTTCCGATTCAGGTTCATTATACGACTAGCAAGACAATGCGGTTCATCAAACGTTAACGAGAGGCAAGCCATGTTCCAACCAATCAAGATCGCCCCGTCGATCCTTTCAGCCGACTTCATGAACCTCGAACGCGACATTCGCATGATCGAGGAAGGCGGCGCGGGCTATGTGCACGTCGATTGCATCGACGGGCATTTCGCGCCCAACATGACCATCGGCGTGCCCCACGTGAAGCAGCTCAAGCGCGTCGCGAACATCCCGCTCGACGTGCACCTCATGATCTCGAACCCGCTCGTGCAGCTGCCGTGGTTCCTCGAGGCGGGCGCCGACATGGTCACCGTCCATGCAGAAGCGCTCGAGGGCCAGCAGATGAACGAGGCCGTCGAGATGATCCACGAGGCCGGGGCGAAGGCCTGCATCTCCATCAAGCCGAAGACGCCGGCCAGCGTGCTGGCGGGCGTGATCGCAAGCTTGGACATGGCGCTCGTCATGTCGGTGGAACCGGGCTTCTCCGGCCAGGGCTACATCGAGGGCAGCGAGGACAAGGTGGCGGAAGTCGCGCGCATGGCGCGCGAGGCCGGCAACGACGGCCTGCTCATCGAGGTGGACGGCGGCATCGGCGTCAAGACCGTCGAGCGCGTGTGCGCGGCGGGCGCGGACGTGATCGTGTGCGGCAACGCCGTGTTCGGCGCCGAGGACCCGAAGGCCGCCATCGCGAACATCTCCGAGCTCGGCAACGCTGCGCGTCAGGCGGCGCTTGAGGGCGGCGCGCGATGACGATAACGGTGCCCGAAACATACACGTACCTCGACTGGGCGGCCACGACGCCGCTCTGCGAGGAAGCAGCGCAGGCCATGGCGCCGTTCCTTGCGCCCGGCCTGGCGAACGTCGGCCTCGGCATGAACGCGAACTCGCTGCATGCGCCCGGCAGGGCGGCGTTCGAGCAGCTCGAGCTTGCGCGCCGTTCGGTGGCGCGCAGCATCGGCGCGTCGCGCCCGAACGAAGTCGTGTTCACGTCGGGGGCAACCGAGTCGTGCAACGCCGCGGTGCTGGGCATCGCGCACGCGAAGGCCAGGGAGCTGCGCAAGAGACTCGGCGCCGATGCCGTCCCGCGCGTGATAACGACCGAGCTCGAGCATGGCGCCGTGGCGCAACCCGCCGCGCGGCTCGTGGCCGAGGGCTTCGACGTCGTGTTCCTGAAGCCCGACCGTAAGGGCTTCGTGCACGCCGATGACCTGGAAGCGGCGCTCGACGAGCGCACCGTGCTCGTGTCCGTGCAAATGGCGAACAGCGAAGTGGGCTCGATCCAGCCTATTGAGGACATGGTCAAGGCCGCGCACGGGAGGGGAGTGCCCTTCCACACCGACGCGACGCAGGCCGTGGGAAAGATCCCGTTCGACGCGAAGGCGCTCGGCGTGGATGCCGCGTCGTTCTCGGCGCACAAGGTGTGCGGCCCCAAGGGTGTCGGCGCGCTCTACCTGAAGGCACGCACCCCGTTCGAGCCGCTGCTGCTGGGCGGCGGCCAGGAGGAAGGGCGCCGCTCCACCACGCAGAACGTCTGCGGAGCGGTCGGCTTTGCGGCGGCGCTCGAAGCCGCTGTCGCGGCCGGGCAGCCTGAGGCGGACCGCCAGATGGCGCTGCGAGACGGGCTCTACCGCCGCCTGGCGGAAATGGACGGCGTGAGCATGACGGTGCCCACGCTCGACGACCCCCGGGCCTACCTGCCGAACGTCGTGCACGTGCTCGTGAAGGGCTACGAGAGCGAGACGCTCGTCCTGAGGCTCGACGCGATGGGCTTCGGCGTGTCCGGCGGGTCGGCGTGCTCGTCGCATTCGCTCGAGCCGAGCCGCGTGCTCAAGGCTATGGGCGTGCCTGCAGACGACGCGTACGGGGCCATGAGAATTTCGATTGGAAGGCTGACGCAGGGAGCCGACCTGGACCGGTTCGCGGAGGCCTTCAAGAGTTGCATCTCGTGAAAGGAGAACGGTCATGATCGAGATTGAAGACGTTGAGAGGAACATTGCCAAGGTGTCGGGCGGCACGATTTCGAAACCGTCGCGCTCGATGACGGTCGGCGAGCTTGAGCTCGCCCTGCTCAGGCGCTTCCCGCGCGAAGACGCCGAGGAATGGGACCGCATGGGCCTGCTGGTGGGCGACCCCGCGGAGCTGGTGAAGGGCGTCATGGTGGCGCTCGACCCAACGGCGTCCGCGATCGACGCGGCCCAGAAGGCGGGCGCGAACGTGCTGCTTACGCATCACCCCGCGTTCCTGGAGCCGCCCGCGGTGCTGTCGCCCTCGCGCGAGATAGCAACCGCGCCGGGCGCGAACGCGTTCAACGCCGTTCGCAAGGGCGTTTCCCTCATGAACTTCCACACGGCGCTCGACGTGAGCCGAGAGGCGCTCGCGCTGCTCCCCGACATGCTCAGCATGGATTTCGAAGGCGTGCTCGTTCCCGCGGGCGCGAACACCGAGAAGGGCTACGGGCAGCTTTGCCGCGTGCGAAAGGCCGACGATCCTTTCACGCTCGAGCGCCTGGTCGCTCGATGCACGGCCGTGTTCGGGCGTCCGCCGCGCATGTGGGGCGAGGGCGACACGCGCCTCGAGCGCGTGGTCATAGCGAACGGCTCGGCTGGCAACGTCGTGGAGGCGTGCGTGCGCGAGGGCGTGGATTGCCTCGTGTGCGGCGAGGTGCGCTACCATGCGGCGCTCGACGCGGCGCAGGCGGGGCTCTGCATCGTCGAGCTCGGCCACGACGTGAGCGAGCTTCCGCTCGTGGCGGTGCTCGCGCGCGCCGCGGTGGCTGCCGGCATCGACTCCTCGCTCGTGAGCGTGTTCGAGCAGGGCTCGAACTGGACCACCCACGAGTCCACGAGGCTCTAGACCCGAACGGCTTGCTGCGGGCGTACGTCTTGTGCGCGCACGCTTTCCCGAACGCCTCGCCGCGTTCGTACGCCTTGTGCGTGAACGCCTCCCCGAACGCCTCGCTGCGTTCGTACGCCTTGTGCGTGAACGCCTCCCCGAACGCCTCGCTGCGTTCGTACGCCTTGTAGGGGCGCTCCCCGAGCGCCCGGACGCGCGGAGCGCGCCCCTACGGGTCGACCTTCTCGGGCCCGGACGCGCGGAGCGCGCCCCTACGGGTCGACCTTCTCGGGCCCGGGCGCTCGGGGAGCGCCCCTACGGGTCGACCTGCTCGGGCCCGGGCGCTCGGGGAGCGCCCCTACGGGTCGACCTGCTCGGGCCCGGGCGCTCGGGGCGCCCCTACAGATCAACCTGTTCGCGGGCTTAATAACCGCTTCGTTACAACTCTCGAAAAACGCTGAGCATGCGCGAGGGATTTGGCTTCTGCGTTACAATGAGGGCAGTCGATTCCGGAGGTGGAGCATGTTTGCCGAAGAGCAAGACCTTGCCACGTTACTCGAGATCCAGCAAATAGACCTCGATATCATGAAAGCGAAAAAAAGCCGCGTGGAGCTGCCGCAGCGCATCGAGGTGATGCGCCTGCGCAAGAAGCGCGAGGAGATCCGCGAGAAGCTCGAACAGGTCATGGCGCTGCAGAAGCGCGCCGAGGTGGAACTCACGAACGTGGAGGACGAGGACCGCATCCTCGCCGAGAAGCAGGAGCGCGCGCAGGAGCTCATCGATGCTGCGGGCACCGACTTCCGCAAGGTCGAGTCGCATTCGCGCGAGATGGCTGGCGCGGCGAAGCGTCGCGAGGCCCTGGCTGCGAAGATCGAGGAAGCCAAGGCTCAGGTGAACAAGATCAAGGGCGTCGGGGATCAGATCCAGGCCGCCATCGCCGCTTCGGAGGCGGAGGAGTCCAAGCTCAGGGCGTCTTTCGAGAACGAGGACAAGGCGCTTGTCATGCAGGTGCGCGACCTGACCGAGCGCAGGAACGGCCTCGGATCGACGTTGCCCCCGGAGCTTCTGGACGTATACGAGAAGACGGCCGCGCGCATCGGCGGCGTGGCCATCGGCCGCATGGTGGATGACCGCTGCGGCGTGTGCCGCTCGACCATCGAGGGCGGCCGTCTCATCGAGTTGAAGGCGTCTGCGCCCCTGGGCACGTGCCCTGCTTGCAAGCGCCTCCTCGTCATCGAGTAGGAAAGTACCAGTGGGCCGTATGAGCTCCGCGTGAGATTCGCCCGTAGGGGCGCTCCCCGAGCGCCCGACGCGCTTGTCGTGCGCAATATTGTAGGGGCGCGCTCCGCGCGTCCTATGCGCTCGATGTGCAGAACGTGAAAACACGTCGGGATTCCGAAAAAATCCTTTGTTGCGCCCAAATGGTTGTGCTATAGTTTCTTGGCTAGTTTGGCCTGTGCGGCAAATGCCGTGGTGAAATGCGTTTATACGGAGTTGATAGAAATGTCTAAGATTTGTGAAGTATGCGGCAAGAAGCCTGCCGCCGGTCGTAACGTCAGCCACTCGCATCGCGTGACCAACCGTTGGTTCAAGCCCAACATCCAGAAGGTCAGCATCCGCGATTCCAAGGGCAACGTGCGCAAGGCCAACGTTTGCACTCGTTGCATGAAGGCCGGCAAGGTGGAGCGCGCCTAGCTCCTTCCCAATTGCTCATTACGAAAAGCCCGCCATGCGGGCTTTTCTGCGTTCTCTAAGCGTTCTCGTGCAAATCCCACGTGTCTGTAACACCACTTTGTAGGAAAGCTGTAATAGCCATATACGGCATGTCGGGAACCGAAAACCGCTGCTACCCTAGGGTATACTGCTACGGTTACTTGAACAAACGCGGAGTAATCTGCATTTCGAAAGGAAGTCCATCATGGCCGAAAACATCCCCGGAAAGCTGCATGTAGCGAATGATGTCCTGGCCGACATGGCTGGCCATGCGGCGCTCGAGTGCTATGGCGTTGTCGGAATGGTCGCACCTTCGGCCGCTGACGGCATCGCGAAGATCCTGCCGCCCTCGCGCCTGCGCCGCGGCATCACGGTGCGCACCACCGATGCCGGCGTGCACGTCGACCTGTACGTGGTCATCGAGTACGGCACCAACATCAGCGCCGTTTCCCAGAACCTCGTGGACGCCGTGAGCTTCGCGCTCAAGGAGCAGGCCCGCGTGGCCGTCGACGGCATCGAGGTTCACGTCATGGACGTGAAGGTCCGCAAGTAGTCAGCGGGGGAGAGCCCCGGTTTCATTCGACATCAACCAGGAAGAATTACCAACATGACAGAGTTTACCGGTAACGACGTTCTTAACGCCATAGCCGCCGCGAGCAAGAGCCTCTCCGAGCGCAAGGAAGAGGTCAACCGCCTCAACGTGTTCCCCGTGCCCGACGGAGACACGGGCACGAACATGTCCCTCACGCTCGAGTCGGTGGTGAAGAACATCAGCTCGCTGCCCATGGGCGCTTCGGGCGCAGCGGTGCGCAAGGCTATCACGACGGGCGCGCTGATGGGCGCGCGCGGCAATTCGGGCGTCATCACGTCCCAGATCCTCCGCGGCCTGTGCGAGGGCTCCACGGACGAGTTGGTGCTCACCACCGAGTCGGTCGACATCGCCTTCACCCGCGCGGTGGAGGTTTCGTTCCAGGCGGTGCGCAAGCCTGTCGAGGGCACGATCCTGACGGTGCTCAAGGACACGGCAACTGCGGCGAAGCACGCGCACAAGAAGAAGCTCGACGTCGAGGCCGCGCTCGAGGAGATCGTCAAGGAAGCCTACGCTTCCGTGCAGCGCACCCCCGACCTGCTTCCCGTGCTCAAGGAGAACAACGTCGTCGACGCCGGCGGCTTCGGCCTCGCCATCCTCATCGACGGCTTCGTGGCGTCGCTGCTCGGCAAGGAGGGCTCGCTCGGCGGCGAGCTCGTCTTCGACCCGAAGGCGGCCCCGAAAGTCGAGATCGAACACATCAACGACTGGGAGGGCTCCGAGTACCGCTACTGCAACGAGTTCCTCGTGCATTCCGAGACGCTGGACCGCGAGGAGGCCCTCGACTTCCTGTCCACGATGGGCGATTGCGAGCTGTGCGTAGGCTCGAACCCGCGCTTCAAGGTGCACGTCCACTCGAACACGCCCAACAAGGTGCTCGAGTACTTCCTCGAGCGCGGCCAGATCTTCGAGGTGTTCATCCACAACATGGACCTGCAGAGCATCGAGCGCAACGACAAGCTCGTCGCCGAGCAAGACGCGGCGCCCGCCGAGCGCAAGCCCCTCGGCGTCGTGGCCGTGGCGGCCGGCGAGGGCAACGCGAAGATCCTCGAGAGCCTGGGCGTGGACGTCGTCGTCTCCGGCGGTCAGACCATGAACCCGTCGACGGCCGACCTGCTGGACGCCGCCAAGCGCGCGAACGCAGACGCCGTGCTGTTCCTTCCGAACAACTCCAACATCATTATGGCCGCCAACACGGCATCCGAGCTCGCCGAGTTCCCGTGCGGCGTCGTCCCGACAAAGAGCGTCCCGCAGGCGTTCTCCGCTATGTTCGGCTTCGACCCCGAGGGCTCGCTCGAGGACAACGTTGAGGAAATGATCGACGCGTTCGCCGAGGTGAAGACCGGCGAGGTGACCACCGCCATCAAGGATTCACACGACGCCAAGGGCAACCCCATCGCCGAGGGCGACGTCATCGGCATCGCGGACGGCTCGATCGACGCCGTGGGCAGCACCATCGAGGACGTCGTGATGGACCTCCTCGTGGAGATGGAGGCGGAAGACGCCGACACCTGCACGCTGCTGGCCGGCGAGGACTACTCCGACGAGGCGCTCGAGGCGCTCGTGGAGCGCATCGAGTCCGAATACGAGGACATCGAGGTCGACGCGCACCGCGGCGAGCAGCCCCTGTATCCCATCGTCTTCTCGGTGGAGTAGGCCGCGCGATCCGCAACGGTTCGCATCGATCCTGTCGGGCCGCGCGATCCGCGGCGATTCACATCAAACCTGTAGGGGCGCACCCCGTGCGCCCTTTTTGATAGGCGCCACGAACGCCCCGAAACTCATCTCCAAGTCATATTAACGGGGGGTTAATTCGCCGCCGATTAGTCTCGCTCCATCATGGTGGAGCGGTGCCATGGGCTATGATACGCCAAAGCACTAGAATACAAGGGTGGGGTAGGTGCGCCCCCAAGCTGTCATGGAAGGTATCAAATGAGCAAAGTGCAGGACAACCTGACGCTGCCTCATGATCAGCTCGAAGCTATTCAGCTCGAAGGGATCAAGAAGACGGTCGTCGCGTGCTACGAGAACGTCCCGTTCTACAAGGAAAGCTTCGATGCGGCGGGCTTTGACCCGTATGCCATCGAGTCCTTCGAAGACCTGAGCAATGCACCGTTTACCACCAAGCAGGATCTGCGCGACAACTACCCGTACGGCATGTTCGCCGTGCCCCTGAAGGACGTCCGTGAGTTGCACATGTCCTCGGGCACGACGGGTATCGCTACCGTTGGCGGCTACACCGAGCACGACCTCGAGATCTGGGGCGATTGCTTCGCGCGCGGCGTCTACTACGCAAACGGCGGGGAAGACGACGTCATGCACGTGTGCTACGGCTACGGTCTGTTCACGGGCGGCCTCGGCGCGCACTACGGTGGCGTGGCGGCGGGCTGCACCACCATTCCCATGAGCGCGGGCAACACCGAGCGCCAGATCCGCGTGCTGCGCGAGATGGGCTCGACCATCCTGTGCTGCACGCCTAGCTACGCCATGCACATCGCCGACACCGCGATCTCCATGGGCCTGGACCCCAAGAAGGACTTCCACCTGCGCGCTGGCATCCACGGCGCCGAGGCGTTCAGCGACAACTTCCGAGCCGACCTCGAGAAGAAGTTCGGCTACAAGGTACTCGACGTCTACGGCCTCACCGAGACGATGGGCCCGGGCGTCGCCATCGAGTGCATGGAGCAGAACGGCCTTCACCTGGCCGAGGACCACTTCTACGCCGAGATCATCGACCCGGAGACTGGCGAGGTGCTGCCCGAGGGCGAATGGGGCGAGCTCGTCATAACCACCATCGATCGCGAGGCCACCCCGGTCGTGCGCTACCGCACGCGCGACATCACGCGCATCATCCCGGGCGAGTGCGCATGCGGCAGGACGCACCGCCGTATCGACCGTCTGCACGGCCGCACCGACGACATGCTCATCATCCGCGGCGTGAACGTGTTCCCGTCGCAGATCGAGGACGTCATGAAGACGGTGCCCGAGCTGTCGAGCTGGTACCAGGTGGAGCTCACCACCGTCGCTCACCTCGACCGCGTCACGCTCAAAGTGGAGCTGGAGCAGGGCTTCGACTTCGACGAGATCGCGGCCATCGAGAGGCTTCAGAAGCAGGTCGAGAGCAAGCTCAAGGCGGCGCTGTCCGTCGGTATCAAGGTGAAGATCGTCGAGCCCAAGTCCATTCCGCGTTCCGAAGGCAAGGCCAAGCGCGTCATCGATTTGCGAGAGAAGGGTGAGTAGCATGATCGACCAGATTACCGTTTTCCTCGAGAACTCCGAAGGGCGCCTCGCCGCGCTGTGCCGCACGCTCTCGGAGGCGAGCGTGAACATGTCCGCGCTCACCATCGCCGACACGACCGACTACGGCGTTGTGCGCATCATCTGCGACGATTCCGAGAAGGCGCTTGAGGCGCTGAACGCCGCCGACTTCCGCGCGGTGGTCACGAAGGTGTCGGCTATCCAGGTGCCGAACCGCCCCGGCGGGCTTTCGGACCTGCTGGGCGTGCTCGACGCGCTCGACCTTAACATCGAGTACGGCTACTGCTTCTCCGTCAACGGGGACATGGCCGTGGACGTGCTGAAGATCCGCGGCGAAGCCGAGGTGGCCGAGGCCACGAAGGCCCTCGAGGCCGCCGGGTTCAAGCTGCTCGCGCAGGAGGACCTCGCGTAGTCCGCATTTACAGGGCATAGGGGCGAAGCGCGCAGTGCGCGGCTCGCTGTATGAAGGGGGCGCCGATTGGAACACGGCGCCCCTTTTTCATTGAAAACCGTGTTCGGGAAAGCAAAATGCCCTTTCATGGCAGGAAAAGCCGCTAGTCTGAAAGAAAATGAGCAAAATCTTTCAGACTAGTAGCGAATCTTGCCATATATGCGTGATCGTCGCGCATTTCGCTTCAGAATAGAGGGGAATCCTGCCACGAAACCCCGATTCGATGGATTGAACTGCGCGATTTTCAGACTAGCGCCAAATCCTGCCAGCGAATGCGAAGGCTCTTACGCGCGCCCACGCGAAGTCCAGCGCTTGCGCGCACGGGAAAGCCGGCATAGCGAAAAGGGCGCCATGCCCGAGGAAGCATCTGCTGCGGTGCTATCATGCACGTCGGCAAATCAGCCACCATGCGGGACGATAGCGGGTGGTTCCGATAGAGGAAGTTGCTTGAACAAGAGGACTCTGGGAATAATCTCGACGCTCGTCGGCGCCTCGCTTTGGGGCGTGTCGGGCACGTGCGTGCAGTACTTGCTGGCAAACTACGCCATCTCGAGCCTGTTCATCGCCATGATGCGCACGGTCGGGGCGGGGCTCATCTTCCTCGTCGTGCTGCTCGCGCGCAACAGGGGCGCGGTTGCCGAAATGCTTGGAGACAGGCGGGCGCTCGCGAAGCTCGTGGCGTTCGGCGTGTGCGGCCTCTACCTGAGCCAGGCAACCTACATCATCACCATCGGCTACACGAACGCGGGAACGGCCACGGTGCTCCAGAGCACGAGCATTGTCATGATCATGCTCGTGACGTGCCTGCCGGCCAAGCGGTTTCCGCGGCCAAGGGAGCTTGCGGGCCTCGTGCTCGCGTTCGTCGCGACGGTGCTCATTGCCACCCAGGGCAACTTGGGAGAGCTCAGGATTCCGGCTCTGGGCCTCGTTTGGGGCATCATCAGCGCCTTCACGGCCGTGGGTTATTCCATGATCCCGCGCACGCTCTACCCGCGGTGGGGGAGCTTCGCGGTAGTGGGGCTCGGCATGCTCGCCGGCGGCATCGCGGCAACTGCCATGTGGGGCTTGTCGTTCGCGTTCCCCTGCATCGATGAGGCCGTCAGCGGCGGTAACGCCATGGGCACAGCGCTCGTGCCCAACTTGGACGCGACGGGCGCGGCAGTTCTCGCCGCGGTTGTCGTGCTCGGCACGTTCGCAGCGTTTTTCCTGTTCCTGAACGGCATAGCTATGATAGGTGCCGTGCAGGGCAGCCAGCTCGGCGCGATAGAGCCCGTGAGCGCGACGGTGTGCTCGGCGCTCGTGATGGGCACTGCGTTCAGCGCAGCCGATTGGATCGGCCTTGCGCTCATGGTGGGGACGATCATCATCGTGGCGTCCGGCTGCGGCTCGCCTGATATACAATCTGCCAATGCGAATTCTTCCGAGAAAGAACGATAGGAGCAAAACATGAGCAACGAGGGCAAGAACGTCAAGGTGCATTACGTGGGCACGCTCGACGATGGAACGAAGTTCGATTCCTCCCGCGACCGCGGCGAGCCGATCGCGTTCACCTGCATGGCCGGCATGATGATCCCCGGCTTCGACAACGCCGTGCGCGACATGGAGCTGGGCGAGGTCAAGACCGTGCACATCCCCGCGGCCGAGGCTTACGGCGAGCACGACCCGGAGAAGGTCATCCGCATGCAGTACGACGCGCTCCCCGGTTCCGAGAAGCTCGAGGTGGGCCAGCATCCCGTCCTTGCGACCCCCGATCATCGCCCCATCCCGTGCGTGGTCGTTGCCAAGGACGAGGAGACCATCACGTTCGACATGAACCACGAGCTCGCCGGCAAAGACCTCACCTTCGAGATCGAACTCGTGGAAGTGGAAGGCTAGAAACCTCTAATCTTTCTATTAAGTCCAGGCAGCTCAGAACGGGCGCCGTGCGGGCGTAGCGAGGTCAAGCCAAAGGAGGAGCGAGATCCACTTTTTCGCCCGTACTTGGCGAAAAAGTTAGCTCGCGACGACGACGCGGCGAGCGTAGCCTGCGCGGCGCCCGTTCTGAGCGGACGCACGGCCCACGGCCTCGCCACGACGAAGCGGCGAGCGAAGCCCGCGCGGCGCCCGTTCTGAGCGGACGCGCGGAGCGCGCCCCTACAAAGGGCTACGTGGCTGGGTGTTGTCCGCCCGCAGTTTAAGGATGTCCCGTCGATTTCACGGACGTGAAACCGGCGGGACGTATAATCTTCAGCTATGGAAAGACGGAACTCTTATAGCTCGACGGACAAGCAGCCCCGCAGGTCGCGCGGCTCGCGGAACTCGCAATACAACATGGCGCGCGGCACCGTGCGCGACACCGGCAGCATCCACGACGCCGGGCGCTCGAATGCCAGGCGCCAGCCACTGACCCCGACCGAGGAGGCAGCGCGGCGCAGCACGTTCACGCCCTCGAAACGCGTGAACCCGGTGCGCAAGCTCATCAACGACTGGTTCGACCGCCTGCTGGGCGCCGTTTCCGACGGCGACCTGTCAGGGCAGGGCGAGGAATACGCTGCGGGCCGGACGAAGCGCGACTTCGTGTGGAACACGGTGGGCTTCGCGGCGTGGGGCATGGTGTTCCCCATTTTGACGATCGTCGTCACCTGGCTCGCGGGCGTGGAGCGCGCGGGCATGTTCTCGTTCGCGTTCGTCATCGCGAACCTGCTCTACATCCTCGGCAACTACGGCGTGCGCACGTACCAGGTGTCCGACCTGGACGAGTACCACGCGTTCTCGGATTACCAGGTGAACCGCGTGGCTACGTGCCTGCTCGTGATGGTCGTGGGCTTCATCATCTGCAAGGTAATCGGCTACGAGGGCGAAGCGTTCGTCATGTCGATGGGGCTGTTCGCCTACAAGGCCATCGATGCGCTCGGCGAGGTGTACGAGGGCAGGCTGCAGCAGGTGGACAAGCTCTACCTGGGCGGCATCTCGCTCACAATCCGCTCGGTCGCGGCGCTCGTGCTGTTCTCGATCGCGCTCGTCACCACGAAGGACCTGGGCGTGGCGGCCATCGTCATGGCCGTCGGCGCGCTCGTGAGCTTCCTGTTCGTCACGTTCCCGCTCACCATGTTCGAGACCCCGCGCTCGTCGCCGCCGAGCATTCGCTCGATCCGCATCCTGTTCAGCGAGTGCTTCCCGGTGTTCCTGGCGCTGTTCCTCTACGCGGTCATCGACAACATGCCGAAGTTCGTGATGCAGGGCGCGGCGCTGCCCTACGAGAACCAGCTCTACTTCAACGCGCTGTACTTCCCGGCGCAGGCCATCCTCATCACCATCGGCATGGTCTACAAGCCCATGCTCGTGAAGATGGCGAACGCGTGGGCCGACGAGTCTAGGCGCCACCGCTTCGACTTCCTGATCATTGCGGTCCTCGTGCTCATCGTGGTCGTGACCGTGGTCGGGATCATCTTCATGAACTGGATCGGCTTGAGCATCATGACGTTCATGTACGGGTTCGACTTCGAGCCGTTCAAGCAGCTGCAGTTCATCATGCTCGCCGCGGGCGGCGTGACGGCTGCCATCGACTTCCTCTACCAGGTGATCACGATCCTGCGCCGCCAGCAGGTGGTGATGGGGCTCTACCTGATCACGTTCGGCTTCTCGCTGCTCGTGCTGATCCTCATGACGACCATGATGCAGCTCGAGGGAGCGGTCGTTGGCTATCTGATCGTGATGAGCATCCTGCTCATCTTGTTGGTGAGGGAATACATCGTCCAGCGCATGGGATTCAGGCGCAAGAGGAGCTAGCAATGGGTGATCTGCGGAAGCTCAAGGTCGGCATCGGACAGGTCCAGATAATCGAGGGTCGCGCGTCGGCCAACGAGGCGGCCGTGGACCGCATGATCGACCGGGCGCTCGACGCCGGCGCCGACGTGCTCGCCGTTCCCGCATCGCTCACCGACCCCCAGAACGTCCGCCTGATCGGCCTCAACGATTCGCGCATCGACATAGCCGGCAACGTCGTCGTGCTCGAGGCGTGCGGCGAGTCGTACCGCATAGCGGTGGGCAGGGAAGTGCCCGGCTGCGATTTCACGCTGATCGGCGACACGCGGCCCTACAGCATCGTCGGGAGCGAGGCGCCCGCGCTTCGCTCGACCCTCGTGGTGAAGCCCGTGGGCATGCGCGACGTGGGCGGCAAGGTGTTCGCGTTCGACGGCGGGAGCGCCGCCTACGACGCGAGCGGACGCGTGATCGCGCGCCTGAGCGACGGCTTCGAGGAGGACTTCGCACTCGTGACGCTCGCCGAGGGCGGCAAGGTCGAGGGCGCGATGGAGAACAAGCCGCTGGAGGGCATCGTAGCCACCATGAGGCGCTTCGACGAGCTCGTCATGCCGTGGAAGCCCAAATGGGTCATCGGGCTATCGGGCGGCCTCGATAGCAGCGTGACCGCTTCGCTGCTCGTCACCGCATTCGGGCCCGAACGCGTGGTGGGCTACAACCTGGCCACGCGCTTCAATTCCGATGCGACGAAGAGCAATGCCGCAGCCATCGCCGAGACACTCGGCATCCGCATGAGGAACGGCTCGATCGAGGACCTGGTCGTGGCCCTCGGCAACACGGCCGTGCAGTACGGTTACGCGCCGGATGCGCTCAGCGGCCTGGTGCTGGAGAATGCCCAGGCGCGGACGCGCGCGCAGCTGCTCTCGACCTTCGCGGCCCTCGAGGGCGGCGTCGTCGTGAACAACGGCAACCGCGTGGAGTGCGCCTTCGGCTACGCGACGCTCTACGGCGACGCGATCGGCGCGCTTTGCCCCATTGCGGACCTCACGAAAGTGCAGCTCTTCGACGTGGCGCGCGCCCTGAACGCTGGGTTCGGCTTCGAGGTCGTTCCCGCGAACCTCCTGCCGGTCGAGACTCCGGACGGCTACCAGTGGGCGACCATGCCGTCGGCTGAACTCGCGAGCGGCCAGGTGGACCCCATGAAATGGTTCTACCACGACTGGCTCGTGAGCGAGCTGCAGGGCGATTTCGCGCCCTCGCAGCGAACGCTCGACGAGGCCGCGTGCAACGTGATGGAGCGCTACTTGGACGACCGCCTCGAGAGCGCTGGCGTGGGCAAATGGGTGCGCTACTACGGCTTGGACGATCCGAAGGCGTTCGCCGACGACCTCGAGTGGGCGCTCGCGTGCATGCGCGCCGCCACGTTCAAGGGCGTGCAGGCGCCCCCGAAGATCGTCATCGCGAGCCCCGCCACGATCGCGTGCGACGGCGTTTCTCAGGTTGCGCCCGAGCCGTCTTCGCGGTATCACGTTCTCATGAGGAAACTTCGCCATTAGACGCGAACTGATGCAAAGGTGCCTATGACAGAATCGATCGTAACGAAGATCACGGCCCCGAGCGACATAGACATGGCGCTCGTGACCGGCCCGGCCGACGCGCTGCTGCGCCGCCTTCAGAGCGAGTACTCGGCTCGGATCAGCGTGAGGGGAAACGAGATCACAGCGACGGGCGGCGAGGTGGAAATCAAGTGCCTCACGACGCTCTTCACCGACATGTTCGGCCGCATCCGCGAGGGGGAAGTGCCCGACGAGGCCTACCTGGACCGCATGGTGCAGCTGCTCAAGACGGCGGAGCTCGCGCCCAGCGCGCTGCGCAACGACATCCTGCTCACGCACCGCGGCAAGGCCATCCGCCCGAAGACCGCGGGTCAGAAGCGCTTCGTGGACGCCATACGCTCCAACACCGTGACGTTCGGCTTGGGGCCTGCGGGCACCGGCAAGACGTACCTCACGTGCGCCATGGCGGTGGCGGCGCTCAACGCCAAGAAGGTCGGACGCATCGTGCTCACGCGCCCCATCGTGGAGGCGGGGGAGAGCCTCGGCTTCCTTCCCGGCACCATGATGGAGAAGGTCGACCCTTACATCCGCCCGCTCTACGACGCGCTGTTCGAGATGATCGACACGGCGCAGGCGCAGCGCTGGATCGACGACGGCACGATCGAGATAACGCCGCTCGCGTTCATGCGTGGCCGCACGTTCAACGATAGCTTCGTCATCCTCGACGAGGCGCAGAACACGACGCCAGACCAGATGAAGATGTTCCTCACGCGCCTGGGCTTCGGTTCGAAGATGGTCATCACCGGCGACGAATCGCAGTCCGACAACCCGCGCGGGCCCGCCGGCATCGCCAGCGCGCGCGAGAAGCTCGCGGGCATCGACGACATCGCGTTCTGCCAGCTATCGGGCGCCGACGTGGTCAGGAACTCGCTCGTCGCGAAGATCGTGGCCGCATACGAGAAGGAATAGCCATGGAAATTGCCATCAACTACGATTACCGCGAAGCCGACATGCGGGCGCTACTCGACGTGGAGGCGCTCGCCGAGCTCGTGATCTCGCGGGAAGGCAAGCCCGAGGACACCGAGGTGTCCATCAACTTCGTCACGAACGAGGCCATCCACGAGCTCAACCGCGATTTCAGGGACGTCGACCGTCCGACCGACGTGCTGTCGTTCGAATGCGACGGCTACGAGGGCGAGGACGACCTGGCCCCCATCGAGGGCATGGCGTTCGAGCTCGGGGACATCGTCGTCGCGCCCGACATCGCAGAGGCGCAGGCGCCGGAATACGGCCTCGCGTTCGCCGACGAGGTGAGCCTGCTCGTCACGCACGGCTTGCTGCACCTTTGCGGCTACGACCACATGGAAGACGACGAGGCGGAGGAAATGGAAGCCCGCGAGCGCGAGCTTCTGACCGAGTTCTGGGGCCGCCCGTTCGCCCGTAGCGCCGCGGAGAGGCAGGATGCATGACGCAGTCGCTGCCGAGCGCGTTCAAGAACGCCGGTGCAGGCATCGTGCATGCCGCCGTGACCGGTCGCAACTTCAAGATTGAACTCGGTTTCGCCGTAGCTGCGGTCGTGCTCGGCCTGGCGCTGGGCATCAGCGCCGTCGAATGGGCCATCGTGTGCGTCTGCATAGGCGTCGTGCTCGGCGGGGAATGCGTCAACACGGCGTTCGAGGCGGTCGTCGACCTTGTTTCGCCCGACTACAACGAACTGGCCCGCATCGCGAAGGACTGCGCGGCCGGCGCCGTGCTCCTCGAGTCCATCGCGTCGCTCTTCGTGGCCGCGTTCGTCTACCTGCCCAAGATGCTCGCCCTAATCGGCATTCTGTAGGGGCGCGCTCCGCGCGTCCTCCAATGGCGAAACGCTCCTGCGCGCGCCTTCTGGTGGAGAAACGCTCCCGCGCGCGTAATCCTTGTAGGGGCGCGCTCCGCGCGTCCTCCAATGGCGAAACGCTCCTGCACGCGCCTTCTGGTGGAGAAACGCTCCCGCGCGCGTAATCCTTGTAGGGGCGCGCTCCGCGCGTCCGCGAGCGGCGAAAATGATGCTACGCTTCTCCATAACGCAAACGTAAGGAGACGCATGCAAAACATGTTTGATTTCAACGGCTTCAAATCGGGCTTCGTCACTCTCGTGGGCAGGCCGAATGCCGGCAAGTCCACGCTGCTCAACGCCATCATGGGCAAGAAGATCGCCATCACGTCCAACACGGCGCAGACCACGCGCCACCGCTTCCGCGCCGTCAAGACCACCGAGGACTACCAGCTGGTCATCGTCGACACCCCCGGCATCCACAAGCCGCACGACGCGCTCGGCGAGGAGCTCAACACGTCGGCCATCAAGGCCCTGGAGGACGTCGACGTCGTGGCGATGCTCATCGATTCGTCCATGCCTGTGGGCACGGGCGACGAATGGGTGGCCAACCAGCTCAAGCGCATCAGGACGCCGAAGGTGCTCGTGCTCTCGAAGACCGACCTCGTGGACGACGCCGCGGTGGAGGCGCAGCGCAAGGCCGCGCTGGAGCTCTGCGAATGGGATTGCGTCGTCACCTGCTCGTCCGAGACGGGGGAGGGCGTTGACGCGTTCGTGGACACCGTCGTGGGCCTCATGCCCGAGGGCCCGCAGTGGTTCCCCGAGGACATGGAGACCGACCAGCCCATCGAGGTCGTGGTTGCCGAGTTCATCCGCGAGAAGATCCTCCGCACGTTCCGCGACGAGATCCCGCACGCCATCGGCGTGCAGACCGAGGAAATGAAGTATGTGCGCAAGAAGGACCTCTACACCATCCGCGCCATCATCTACACGGAGCACGACAGTCAGAAGGGCATGATCATCGGCAAGGGCGGCAGTGCCATCAAGCGCATAGGCACCGAGGCGCGCACCGACCTCGAGCGCATCCTCGGGTGCCGCGTGTTCCTGGACCTGTCGGTGAAGGTGAAGAAGAACTGGCGCCGCGACGCCTCGCAAATCCGACGTTTCGGTTACGGTGAAGGAGCATAGTCTATACTTATCTCATGTTATATGACCGCGATCAAAGGAGACTTTCATGCTGATCACCACGTGCGACGTCATCCCCGGGAAGAACATCGAGCCCCTCGGCCTTGTCCGAGGCAACGTGGTCACGTCCAAGCATATCGGGCGCGACATCATGGCTGGGTTCAAGAACATCGCCGGCGGCGAGATCAAGAGCTATACCGACATGATGAACGAAGGTCGTACCATCGCAGAGCAGCGCATGATCGCCGAGGCCCAGGCAATGGGCGCGAATGCCATCATATGCGCTCGTTTCGCGAGCTCATCGGTCATGGAGGGCACGCAGGAAATGCTCGCCTATGGCACCGCTGTGCGCTACATCTAAGGGGAACAACCCGACCAATTGAGCGTTCTGTATGGGCACCAGGATCATCCTGGTGCCCATTTCTTGCCCGATGACCCTCACGCCCGGTTGCCCTTGGCGGGCGATCCCCGTAACCGGTTGCCCGTAGGGGCGCTCCCCGAGCGCCCGCCGCCGAAGGCGGCATGTTTGGGGGGCGGCCGCTATGCCCGTTTGCCCGTAGGGGCGCGCTCCGCGCGTCCGCCGCCGAAGGCGGCATGGTTGACCCCATGAAACGGATCGGCTTCCTTCAACAAATAGAACACCATTAACTCGATTTGCCTTGTCTCTTGATTGCCCATCTGGTGGGGTTGCTTGCTATATATTCCGCGATGCGCTCGTAATCTTCTTCATTCCGAATTACGTGATCGAAATATCCCTTTTGCCAAAGAGCCACACCGGGCTTGCTTTCGTGAACGCTGCGCGAGATGGCTGATTTGAGGTAATGCACGAAGCTGCCGAGCGCGATCTGCTTCGCGTCATTCTGTTCGGCAACGGCAATGAAGTGCACGTGGTCGGGCATGACGATGAATTCCGTTATGCGGAACGGCCCACCGTTGGCTTTCGCGTCATTCAGCGCGCGCATACAGGTTTTGCCGACCTCGGAAAGCCTTACGCAGTAATCGTCATCCATGATCGTTTCGGTATTACAGATCGAGCTACTGTTTACTCTTTCGACTTTGCCGAAGAATTGCATCTTGTTTGCGCAGCAGATAGTTACGAAATAGGCTGCGCAAGTTTTGTAGTCGAAGCCTTTGAGTCGAATAGTCTTTCTTCGGGATTCAGCCATGATAGACGCTCCTTTCCTTGGAAGTTGCGGGGCATGTTACACGGCGGGCCTTACGGATGAGTGTTTTCTTGCGACGCCGGTAGTCGTTGAGTTCTTGCATAGCTCTAACGCCGATCGTCAGCGACTCCAACAGGTTGTGGTATTGGTTGCGTAACGGTTCTTGTGGAAATGAGTGTCGCGCTTCGCGCTCCTGATGGTTGCGCGCTTTCGCGCGCGGACGCGCGGAGCGCGCCCCTACAGAGGTCTCAAATGCGCGCGGATGCGCGGAGGCCCGGTTGCCCTTGGGGGAATGACCCCCATGTCCGGTTGCCCGTAGGGGCGCTCCCCGAGCGCCCGCCGCCGAAGGCGGCAAGCGCCCTTCGTGTCTGTAGAAAGATGGCGAATTGGCCCCGTTCGCCTTTGGGGTGTTTGTATGCCTGCTGAATCGCTGTAGAGTGTACTCATCAAGCAAAAGAATGAGGGAAAGGCGGCACAGGGTGGGTAATCCCAAGGTTAAGCGCGTGCTCATGTCCGTTACGGACAAGTCGGGCATTGTCGAGTTCGCAAAAGCGCTCAACGAGGAGTTCGGAGCGCAGATCATTTCGACGGGCGGCACGGCTCGCGTGATCGCGGAGGCCGGCGTCCCGGTCACCCCGATCGACGACGTGACCAAGTTCCCCGAGATGATGGATGGTCGCGTGAAGACGCTTCATCCGCTCGTGCATGGCGGCCTGCTCGCGAAGCGCGACAACGAGGCGCACATGGCCCAGGCGGCCGAGCACGGCATCGAGATGATCGACATGGTGGTCGTGAACCTCTACGCATTCGAGAAGACCGTCGCGGGCGGTGCCGATTTCGCCACGTGCATCGAGAACATCGACATCGGCGGCCCGTCCATGCTGCGCAGCGCCGCGAAGAACCACGAGTCCGTCGCGGTCGTCACGAACCCCGCCACCTATGACGACATCCTCGCGGAGATGCGCGCCAACGACGGCGCCACGACGCTCGACACGCGCCGCGCGCTCGCGCTCGAGGTGTTCCGCACGACGGGCGCCTACGACACGGCAATCGCCGCTTGGCTCGGCAACCAGATCGACGGTGCCGCGCAGTTCCCCAAGAAGATGAACATGTGCCTGACCAAGCAGCAGGACCTGCGCTACGGCGAGAACCCGCACCAGTCCGCAGCGTTCTACAGGCGCTCCACCGCCACCGAGCACTCGCTCGTGAACGCGAAGCAGCTCAACGGCAAGCCGCTTTCCTACAACAACCTGCTCGACACCGACGCGTGCTGGTCCATCGTGCGCGAGTTCGACAACCCGGGCGTCGTGATCCTCAAGCACCAGAACCCCTGCGGCTCCGCCGAGGGCAGCACGATCGCCGAGGCCTTCGACCGCGCGTTCGCGTGCGACACGAAGAGCGCGTTCGGCGGCATCATCGCCGCGAACCGCACCGTCACCACCGAGATGGTCGAGCACATCAACGAGAACAAGCTCTTCGTGGAGGTGCTCGTCGCCCCCGAGTTCGAGGAGGGCGCGCTCGAGCTGCTCAAGCAGAAGCCCAACCTGCGCGTTCTCGCGACGGGCGGCATCGACGCACCCGGCGCCGAGCCCGAGTACCGCACCATCGACGGCGGCGTGCTCGTGCAGGACGTGGACGTCGTATCCGAGGACCCCGCCACGTTCACCGTGCCGACGAAGCGCCAGCCCACCGAGAAGGAGATGGACGACCTGCTGTTCGCGTGGAAGGTGGTCAAGGGCGTGAAGTCCAACGCAATCCTCGTGGCCAAGGACCGCGCGGGCATCGGCATGGGGCCGGGCCAGCCCAACCGCGTGGATTCCTGCGAGATCGCCTGCAAGCGCGCTGGTGACGCCTGCAAGGGCGCCGTCGTGGCGTCCGACGCGTTCTTCCCGTTCCGCGACAACATCGACGTGCTCGCGAGCTACGGCATCACCGCCATCATCCAGCCGGGCGGATCGATCCGCGACGAGGAGAGCATCGAGGCCTGCGACGAGGCCGGCATCGCCATGGTCTTCACAGGCCACCGCCACTTCAGGCACTAGAATTTCTGCAAAGTATCGGTTTCAAGGGGGCGTTCAGTTTTGAGCGCCCCTTTTCCATTGCCCGGGACGCCCCAAACGCATCGTGCCCGGGGCGTGGGTTCATGTACCGTACGCCCGTAGGGGCGCGCTCCGCGCGTCCGCCAATCGAGGATGAGGCACGGCAATCAATGAAAAAGCCCAGCGGTGCAATTTATCAGATTGTAAAATGGTCAACGTTTGCTAGAATCGGTCTTTGGGTACTGACTGGGTGTGGCGGCACGTTCTTTTCTTACCGTAAAGGAAATGCCCATGAACGCTAGAACAAGACAGAGAAGCGCGTTGCTCGCCTTCTGCGCATGCACACTCGTTCTGTATGCGTATGGCGTTCTTACCGCAAGTTTGATTCCGGCTCATATTGAGGAAATCATCCTCCCATTGGATTTCGCGGTTGGCGTACCGCTCGGCTTCTACTTTCTTGTCATAAAGCCAAGGAATCTCTCATTGCTCACGGTTCTTCCCGTTATTTGGGTCGGATACGCCCTAAGCTCTTTTGCGCTCGGATCGCTGGATGCTGGCGCATTGCCTTACCTGGCTGCCGCTCTGATCCCCGTTGAGATTGGCATAGCCGCGAAGGAGTGCTGGAGGCTTGCATGCATTTACAAAGGCGCAAGGACTCGCAGCGAAGACCCCATGGTCTGGTTCAAGGAGCTCATGCTCTATCTCGTTCGAAAGGACATGCCGGCCAGCATGGCGGCAACAGAGCTCGGCGTTTGGCGCTATGCGCTCTTTTCCTGGCGTGAAAAGCCGCTTCTTCTCCCGGGGGAGAAGGCCTTCAGCTATCACAATGCCGGGGGATACATGAACATGATGCTCGGCTTGGCGCTCGCGCTTCCCGTCGAAATCGTCGGAGTTCATTTGCTTGTCTCGCAATGGAGCGTTCCAGCTGCAGTAGTGATAACAGCCCTGTCAATCTATATGATCATTTGGCTAGCGGGCGATGCGAGGGCGCGCATGCTGCGGCCCGTAACGGTGGGCGATGCCGTAATGCGCCTTGAATGCGGGGTCCAAATGCGTGCGGAGATACCCATTTCCGAAATTGTTCAAATCACATTCGCGGAGGCAGACGTTCATGGCCTTGCGAAGGAAAAGCAACTTAACTATGGAACGTTCTACCAGGCGAACGTCTGGGTTATAACAAAGCATCCCGTCGTTGTCGATACCGTGTTCGGGAAAAAGAAGGCGCGCGCCATCGGTTTAAGCTTGGATGACCCGATTGCTTTCAAGAACGAATCTGATGGGAAGTCAAAGTACGCGCTCTAATGGCAGAAACATGCCAACGCCTCGTATCACGGAGGCCGTTTTTGCCGTTCTCAAGATTTCATGGCAAGTTTTGGCCTCCATGCTATGAGATTTGCGGCAAAAACAGCCTCCATGTAATGGTTAATCGCCATTTGCCCAGGTCACGATTTTCAGTAGCAGAGAAATCCCATAGCACGGAGGCGTTTTTTAACCATGAAATCGCGTATCTGGCAAAAACGCCCTCCGTGTTATGAAATTCGGCATGTTTTGCCCGCAATGCAACGATATTGCGGCATTAATGCCGTATACAGCTGTTGTGTTGTTCGCAGATGACGTGAAAGACTTGGCGCGAATTGTTTGGAGGGAATGCGACTCAGCATTTTTTCTTGACACACAATCCTGTTGTGCTAACATACCACCCGCTGTCACAACAGCGGCGGCGCGTGGCTCAGCTTGGTAGAGCGCTGCGTTCGGGACGCAGAGGTCGCTGGTTCAAATCCAGTCGCGCCGACCATGAAGTTTGAGGGGATGAATTCTAACGGGTCCATCCCCTTTTCATTAGGAATTGAAGGATGCTGGTGCATCCTCGGCGAGGAGGCCGAAATGCCATTTGTGCCCAAGGGATTCGAGCTCGTCATCATCCTGATCATCGTCATCATCATCTTTGGCCCGAAGGCTTTCCCGAAGCTCGGCAAGTCCATCGGCCAGGGCGTCAAGGGCCTGCGCAAGGGCCTGGAGTCCGGCAAGGAGAAGATCGACGAGAAGTTCGACGAGGTGGAGGAGAAGAAAGCCGAGGAGGCTGCAGCCGAGGAAGTCGAGGCTGAGGTCGAGGATGTAGCCGCCGAAGCCGACGAGGCCGAAGCCGCCGAGGAGGGCGAAGCTGCTCCCGCGAAGCGCGTCGTGAAGGTCAAGCGCGTCGCCAAGACCGACGACGAGCCGGCCGAAGAGTCCGCTGAATAAGGTAAAACACGCGCACAGTGTTGCAAATTGCTTAGGAGATTGTGAAAGACATGGCAAACGACAACTTTATCTTGACCCCCGAAGGCCGCGCCAAGCTCGAGGAGGAGCTGCATTATCTCGAGAACGAGAAGCGCGCCGAGGTGGGCGAGCGCATCAAGGTGGCCCGCGAGTTCGGCGACATTTCTGAGAACTCCGAGTACGACGACGCCAAGAACGAGCAGGGCATGGTCGAGGCGCGCATCGCCGAGATTTCGCGCATCCTGTCCGAGGCGACGGTCGTCAGCGCCCCGAAGCGCTCCAACAAGGTGAATATCGGCTCGACGGTGACGGTCGACATGGGCGGCAAGGAGCGCATGTTCACGATCGTCGGCGCCGCGGAGAGCGACGTTGCCAACAACAAGATCTCCAACGAGTCACCCGTGGGCTCTGCACTGATTGGCCACAAGAAGGGCGATCACGTCGAGACCGTTGGCCCCACCGGCCGCAAGATCGAGATGGACATCATCAAAATCGAGCACTAAGGTTTCGGCTGCCTAACGGCAGCCGAAACTTCTCGACGCTGCGAAGCCCTGTGGCACCTCGCCTTGCCCCTTGTTTTCCGCACGGCGCGGCACAAAGGCCGCTTGGCGGAAAGGCGGGGCAATTCGAGGCACCACAGGGCTTCTCGCTGACTGCAACGCCCAATGTGGCTCTTTTGAAAGGGAACAATTATGGCAGAGGAAAACCAGGTTCAGGAAATCGAAGACGATCCCATCGAGGTGCGCAAGGCAAAGCGCGCGGCGATGATCGAGGCGGGGGAGAACCCCTACGGCCACGCCTTCGACTACTCGCATCACTCGGCTGACATCGAGGCGGCATATTCGCAGCTCGAGGACGGCGAGTCCACCGAGGATGCCGTGCAGATGTGCGGTCGCATCATCGCGAAGCGCGTCCAGGGCAAGGTGAGCTTCCTGACCATGCGCGACTCCTCCGGCGAGATCCAGCTGTTCTGCCGCATCAACGCGCTCGGCGAGGACGCCTACGCGCAGCTGAAGGACCTCGACGTGGGCGACTGGATCGGCGTGTGGGGCACAGTCATGAAGACCCGCCGCGGCCAGCTCTCCGTTGCCGTCGAGCGCTTCGAGCTGCTGTCGAAGAGCCTGCGCCCGCTACCCGAGAAGTTCCACGGCCTCGCGGACAAGGAAATCCGCTACCGCCAGCGCTACGTCGACCTCATCGCGAACCCCGAGGTGAAGGAAGTCTTCGAGAAACGCTCGAAGATCGTTTCCGCCATCCGCCGCTACATGGAGGACGAGCTGGGCTACTACGAGGTGGAGACCCCGTTCCTGCAGTCGATCATGGGCGGCGCGAACGCCAAGCCGTTCGTGACGCACCTGAACGCGCTCGACCGCGACTACTACCTGCGCATCGCCACCGAGCTGCCGCTGAAGCGCCTGCTCGTGGGCGGCTTCGAGCGCGTGTACGAGCTCGGCCGCATCTTCCGCAACGAGGGCATGGACCAGACGCACAACCCCGAGTTCACCACGATGGAGGCCTACTGCGCCTTCAGCGACCTCGAGGGCATGATGCAGCTGGCGGAAGGCGTCATTCAGGCCGCTGCCATGGCAGCCTGCGGCACGCTGCAGGTTCCGTATCAGGACCAGGTCATCAACCTCGAGGGCCCCTGGCCCCGCAAGACCATGATCGAGCTCGCCACCGAGGGTGCGGGCGAGGACGTCTCGTTCGACCGCAGCCTCGAGGACCTGCGCGCCATCGCGAAGCGCGTCGGCGTCGAGGTGGAAGAGCAGTGGGGCAAGGGCAAGCTCATCTCCGAGATCTTCGAGGAAACCTGCGAGAGCAAGCTGATCCAGCCGATCTTCGTGACCGATCACCCGCTTGAGATCTCGCCGCTGGCCAAGAAGAAGCCGGAGGACCCGAACATCACGGACCGCTTCGAGCTCTACATCTGCGGTCACGAGTACGGCAACGCCTTCAACGAACTCAACGACCCGATCGACCAGTCGGAGCGCTTCCACGCGCAAGTAGCCGCGAAGGACTACGACGACGAGGCCATGGGCTACGATGCGGACTACATCCGCGCGCTCGAGTACGGCATGCCTCCCGCCGGCGGCATCGGCATCGGCATCGACCGCCTCGTGATGCTGCTCACCAACAGCGATTCCATCCGCGACGTGCTGCTGTTCCCCCTTATGAGGGAAGAAGCGTAGCCTTCGAGTTTCGCGCCGGGTGAGACAGTGGGGTCAGGCCCCTTTGTCTCATTGAGGTGATGTTGCCGCGCTTCGCGCGAAAAGACTGCGGCAATGAGACAAAGGGGCCTGACCCCACTGTCTCACTCGCTGAAAGCGTGGGCTGCGAGTCCCGTAGATTTCATTACGAAAAGGTATCGAGTTAGCACTCCCGCTTCGGGAGTGCTAGTATTCTTGCGAACAATACGAGCAAGAGAGGATACGTATGTCTTTCGAGAAGTTTACCGACAAGGCTCGCAAGGTGCTCGTCCTCGCGCAAGACGAGGCACGTGCCTTGCACCAGCCCTACGTGGGCACCGAGCACCTGCTGCTCGGCCTGATCCAGGAGAAGGAGGGCCTCGCGGCGCAGGCGATCGACCGCCTCGAGGTCAAGTACGACGACGTTGTTGGCGCCATCCGCCAGATCGTCTCGATCGACGAGGACGCGGACGTCGCGGGGCACCTGTCGTTCACGCCGCGCGTGAAGCGCGTGCTCGAGAACGCGCTGCGCGAGGCCATGCAGATGGGCCAGAGCTACATCTCCACCGAGCACCTGCTGCTCGGCATCGTGCGCGAGGGCGAGGGCACGGCGCTCGACGTGCTCGCGCGCCTCGGCAAGTCCGGCGACGATGTGCGCAGCGCGCTGAACGACCTCGTGGGGCAATCGCCCGTCTACGCGGGCCGCTCGCCGCAGACGGTGGGGCAGGGCAGCTCCGACTCCGTTCTCAAGGAGTTCGGAACCGACCTCACGAAGAAGGCGCGCGAGGGTCAGCTCGACCCGGTCATCGGCCGCGCGAGCGAGATCGAGCGCATCATGCAGATCCTGAGCCGCCGCCAGAAGAACAACCCCATGCTCATCGGCGAGCCCGGTGTCGGCAAGACCGCCGTCGTGGAGGGCCTGGCACAGCTCATCGTGAGCAACCAGGTGCCCGACATTCTGCACGGCAAGCGCATCTTCACGCTGGACGTGAGCGCGCTCGTGGCGGGGTCGAAGTACCGCGGCGAGTTCGAGGAGCGCCTGAAGAAGTGCATCAAGGAAGTTATGGACGCGGGCGACATCATCCTGTTCATCGACGAGATCCACACCATCATCGGCGCGGGCTCGGCGGAAGGCTCCATCGACGCCGCGGCCATCCTGAAGCCGCCGCTGTCGCGCGGCGAGATCCAGGTGATCGGCGCCACGACCATCGAGGAGTTCCGCAAGCACCTCGAGAAGGACAGCGCGCTCGAGCGCCGCTTCCAGCCCATCACCATCGGCGAGCCCAACGAGGAGCAGGCCGTGCGCATCATGGAGGGCCTGCGCGACCGCTACGAGGAGCACCACCGCGTGCACTTCACCGACGAGGCGCTCCAGGCCGCCGTGCAGTTGTCCAGCCGCTACATCCAGGACCGCTTCCTGCCCGACAAGGCCGTCGACGTGCTCGACGAGGCCGGCGCGCGCATGCACATCCGCAACATGACGCTGCCGCCCGCTGTGCGCGAGATCGACGACGAGCTGCGCCGCTGCAAGGGCGAGAAGGAAGAGGCCATCGCCTCGCAGGACTTCGAGCGCGCCGCCGCGTTGCGCGACGAGGAGAACTCGCTCAAGGAGAAGCGCGAGGCCGCCGTCGCCGAGTGGGAGGAGCAGTCGCAGTCGTCCGTCCAGGAGATCACGCTGCAGGACATCGCCGACGTCGTGTCCATGACCACGGGCGTGCCCGTGAGCAACCTCACCGAGGCCGAGACCGAGAAGCTCCTGCGCATGGAGTCCGTGCTCCACGAGCGCATCGTCGGCCAGGAAGAGGCCGTGACCGCGCTCTCAAAGGCCATCCGCCGTTCGCGCTCGGGCCTCAAGGACCCGAAGCGCCCCGCCGGCTCGTTCATCTTCCTCGGCCCGTCGGGCGTGGGCAAGACCGAGCTCTCCAAGGCGCTCGCCGAGTTCCTGTTCAACTCCGAGGACGCGCTCATCAGCTTCGACATGTCCGAATACATGGAGAAGCACACCGTGTCGCGCCTCGTGGGCTCGCCCCCGGGCTACGTCGGCTTCGACGAGGGCGGCCAGCTCACCAAGGCCGTCCGCCAGCGCCCGTACTCCGTCGTGCTCTTCGACGAGATCGAGAAGGCGCACCCGGACGTGTTCAACATCTTGCTGCAGATCCTCGAGGAAGGGCGCCTGACCGACGGCCAGGGCCGCACGGTCGACTTCCGCAACACGGTCATCATCATGACGTCCAACGTCGGCGCGCGCGACATCGCGCAGACCCAGACGCTCGGCTTCTCGTCCGAGCCGAACAAGGGCCTTTCCGATAAGGAGATCCAGAGCCGCGTCATGGCCGAGCTGAAGAAGCTGTTCCGCCCCGAGTTCCTCAACCGCATCGACGAGATCATCGTGTTCAAGAGCCTGACCGAGGAGCAGATCGTCGAGATCGTGCGCCTGATGATCGGCGACCTGCGCGAGCGCATGATCGAGCAGAACATGTCGATCAACCTCTCCGACGAGGCGTGCAAGCTCGTGGCGAAGGAAGGCACTGACACGACGTTCGGCGCCCGCCCGCTGCGCCGCGCGATCCAGCGCCTCATCGAGGATCCGCTCTCCGAGCAGATCCTGGAGGGGAAGTGGACGAGCGGCATGATCGTGGACGTGGACGTGAAGGACGGCGAGCTCGTGTTCGAGAAGGGCTCCGGCGACGTCCCCGAGCCGCGCAAGCGCGACACGATCGCCCAGGAAGCCGAGCTGCTGCTCCGCGACTACAACCTGGGCAACGCGAGCATCCCCTCCGGCGGGATCGCGAGCGGAGGCGCCGCCGACTAACCGCTCCGCGACTGGCTTAACGTATGACGGTGCGCGCTCCGCGATTGGCAAAACGCCTGTAGGGGCGCGCTCCGCGCGTCCAATTGAAACGGGCACTGGGACATTCCCGGTGCTCGTTTTCCATCTGAGGGATTGTTTGGCGCGCTCTCCGTTTACTTGCCGCATCCGTGCAAATGCGGTGGTTTACCTTGTATAATTCCCATTCAAGGAAAATCACGAAGGAGCGTTTTGATGAATTCCAGTTCAGATAAGCCATGGAGTTCGCGCGTGCTCGACGCCGACGCGGCCGACGTGCTCGCTGATACGCCGACGTTCAACCCGAGCAGCATAGACTTCGAAGCGCTGAGCGCCTCGCTGCGCGGCTTGGAGGGGAAGCTCGACAAGAAGCCGAAGACCGCCGTCATCATCCTGGCGGGCGGCACGGGCGACCGGTTCGGCCGCGAGGGCGGCAAGCAGCTCGTCGAGATAGCGGGCAGGCCCGTGCTCACGTGGTCCGCCGAATCGTTCGACGCGGTGGGCGACGTCGGGCTCATCGTCATCGTGTGCCCCGAAGACCGCCAGCAGGAGTACCTGAAGCGCGCAATCGACCCGTTCCCGTTCGTCACACCCGTGGCGGTGGCGCCGTCCGGCCCCACGCGCCAGGAATCGGCGTTTTCCGGCCTCGAGCTCGTGCCCGAGGACTACGAGTTCGTCGTGATCCACGACGGCGCGCGCCCGCTCGTGACGCCGCAGCTCATCGAGCACACCATCGCCATCGTGAAGGGTAACATCGACTGCGACGGCGCCGTCGTCGCACACCCGGCCATCGACACGCTCAAGGTGGTCGAGAACGGCGTGATCCAGGGCACCCCCGACAGGAACGTGTTCTGGAACGCGCAGACGCCGCAGGTGTTCCGCGCGGGCATCTACCGCCGTGCGCATGCGGCCGCGCTCTCCGACGGCTTCGTGGGAACCGACGACTCCGCGCTCATCGAGCGCCTCGGCGGGCGCGTGCTTGTCGTGGAAGGCCCCCGCGACAACCTCAAGCTCACCGTTCCCGAGGATTACGAGCTGCTCGAGTCCGCCGTGCGCAAGCTGTACGGGGGCGATTCCGAACTATGAGAGACATGATTCCCGGAGATATCCGGCGCCTGCGCGTGGGCCAGGGCATGGACGTCCACGCCCTCGTGGAGGGAAGGCCGCTCATCATAGGCGGCGTCACGATTCCGCACGACCGCGGCCTCGACGGCCATTCCGATGCCGACGTGCTCACGCATGCGATAATGGACGCCCTGCTGGGCGCCGCGCGCGCGGGCGACATCGGCAAGCTCTTCCCGCCGACCGACCCGGCGTTCAAGGACGCGGATTCCATCAAACTGCTCGAGCGCGTCTCGGCGAAGGTGCGGGAGATGGGCTTCGAGATCGTCGATGTCGATTCCGTCATCGCCGCTCAAGCGCCCAAGCTCTCGCCGTTCCGCGACGAGATGCGCCGCAACCTGGCTAACGCCATGGGCCTCGACGTCGAGAACGTGGGCGTGAAGGCAACCACCACCGAATGGCTCGGCTTCGAAGGCCGTGAAGAGGGCATGTCAGCCACGGCGTCGTGCCTGCTCGTGAAAGTTGATTAGGAGAACGATGATTCGCATATACGACACCAAAATGCACAAGAAGGTCGACCTCGAGACGCTCGAGCACGGCAAGGTGAAGATGTACGTCTGCGGGCCGACGGTGTACAACTACATCCACATTGGCAACGCGCGCACCTTCATGAGCTTCGACATGATCCGCCGCTACCTCGAGTGGCGCAAGTTCGACGTGATCTTCGTCCAGAATGTGACCGACGTGGACGACAAGATCATCAACAAGGCAAACGAGGAGGGCCGCGCCGCCGCCGAGGTTGCCGAGGAGTACACGAAGGCGTTCATCGAGGACATGCACGCGGTGAACGTGAAGGACCCGACCGTGCGCCCGAAGGCCACGCAGGAGATCGACACGATGATCGCGCTCGTGCAGGACCTCATCGACGGCGGCCACGCGTACGCCACCGAGGACGGCGACGTTTACTTCAGCGTGCGCTCGTTCCCGAGCTACGGCTCGCTCTCGGGCCGCAACATCGACGAGATGCAGGCCGGCCACCGCGACCTGCGCACCGAGGGCATCGAGGACCGCAAGAACGACCCGCTCGACTTCGCGCTGTGGAAGGCCGCGAAGCCCGGCGAGCCCTCTTGGGAGTCGCCTTGGGGCCAGGGGCGCCCGGGCTGGCACATCGAGTGCTCGTGCATGTCGAAGAAATACCTCGGCCTGCCGTTCGACATTCACGGCGGCGGGTCCGACCTCGTCTTCCCGCACCACGAGAACGAGCGCGCCCAGTCCGAGGCGGCCACGGGAAAGACCTTCGCGAACCACTGGATGCATGGCGGCATGCTGCAGATCAACGGCGAGAAGATGTCGAAGTCGCTCGACAACTTCTTCCTGCTGCGCGACATCCTGAAGACGGTCGACCCGGCCGTGCTGCGCTTCCTCATGCTGCAGACGCACTACCGCAGCCCGCTGGACTTCTCCGACGAGCGCGTCGAAGAGGCGGGCGTCGCGCTCGAGCGCATCGTGAACGCGGTGAAGGGCCTCGACTGGGCCATTCAGCATGCGGAGGGCGCTTCGAGCGTGCTCGACGCCGATGTTGTCAACGAGCTCGTGCGCAACGCGCGCCGCGACTTCATAATCGCGATGGACGACGACTTCAACAGCCCGAAGGCGCTCGGCATCGTGTTCGACTTCGTGACGGAGGCGAACGCGCTCGTGGCGGGCAAGAGCCTCTCGACCGACGACGTGGCGCTGGCACAGGCTATCCGCGACCTGATCGTCGAGCTCATCGGCGTGTTCGGCATTGAGCTGGACGCCTTGCTGGGCGAAGAGGAGGGCCTGCCGGCCGAGGTCGAGGAGTTGGTTGCCATCCGCGCCGAGGCGCGCGCAAACAAGGATTGGCCCCGCGCAGACGAAGCGCGCGACAAGCTCGCCGCGCTTGGCTACGTCGTGAAGGACACCCCGCAGGGACCCCAAATCGAGAAGATTTAGGGCTTCTTGTTGAAGGCAGGTAGCAACAAGAAACCCGAACTGCTTGCGCCGGCGGGTGGGTGGCCGCAGCTGAAGGCGGCCGTTCGGTTCGGCGCCGACGCGGTGTATCTCGCGTGCGACCGGTTCGGCATGAGGGCGCGCGCTAACAACTTCCAACTCGACGAGATACCGGGCGTCGTGGCCTACGCGCATGGGAGCGGCGTGAAGGTGCACGTGACGCTCAACACGCTCATGCAGGAAGCGGACCTTCGCATATTGCCCGACTACCTGGAGGCGCTCGGCAGTGCCGGCGTGGACGCGTTCATTATCGGCGACATGGGCGCGTTTGCGCTGGCCAGGAAGCATGCGCCGAGTGTTGAGCTCCACGTGAGCACGCAGGCGAGCGTCATGAACAGCGAGGCGGCGCGCATGTGGCACGATCTCGGCGCGAAGCGCGTCGTGTGCGCTCGCGAGATGAGCATTCGCGACATCGCCGCAATGCGCGAGAGCGTGCCCGACGGTCTCGAGATCGAGGCGTTCGTGCACGGGGCCATGTGCGTGGCGTACTCGGGCAGGTGCCTGTTGAGCTCGGTCATGACGGGGCGCACGGCGAACAGGGGAGCGTGCGCGCAATCGTGCCGCTGGAGCTACGCGCTCGTGGAGGAGCAGCGCCCTGGCGAGTACTTCGAGATCGAGGAGGACACGCGCGGAACGTTCATCCTCAACGCGCAGGACCTGAACATGGTCTCGCACCTGGACGAGCTCGCGCAGGCGGGCGTCGATTCGTTCAAGATCGAGGGCAGGAACAAACAGGCTTTCTACGTCGCTACCGTCGTCGGCGCGTACCGCAATGCCATGAGCGGCGGCAACCTGCAGGCCGCCGAGGCGGAGCTGCTCACGATCTCGCACAGGCCCTACAGCACGGGTTTCTACTACGGGCCGGCCAACCAGACGCCCGAGCGCGACGGCTATGTGAAGGAGTGCCTGCACGTCGGCACGGTCGAGGACTGCGTCGAGCAGGATGGCGCCTGGCGGGTCACCGCGCTCTGCCACAACCGCTTCCTGCCCGGTGACGTCCTGGGTGTCGT
Organism: Coriobacteriaceae bacterium; assembly: GCA_015062685.1. Taxonomy (GTDB): domain Bacteria; phylum Actinomycetota; class Coriobacteriia; order Coriobacteriales; family Eggerthellaceae; genus UBA9715. The sequence continues at coordinate 167,420 of SUUE01000001.1, read as the reverse complement.
GAGCCCGCACGTGGCTTCGCACGACATCGAGGTGGGGGAGATGTGCTGGCTCGCGCCCGCAGACGGCGGCAAGCCGTTCGTGGAACGCCCTCCCATGACGCTGGAGGAAGCTCGTGCGATCGCCTTCGAGCAACCCGTGAGCGTGGCGAACCGTTCGAAGGAGCGCTACGTGTTCAAGTCGAGCGCGCCCTGCAAACCCGGCGACTACCTGAGAAAACCCCTGTAGGGGCGCGGTTACTTCACGTACATGCGCACGGCGAAATGCGTCGACCTGCCGCTGAACCACTGTTCCATCTGCTCCTGGGTGTAGGGAACGCCCGCACCCTTGCTGGCATCGACGCTGCTGTCGTTGGCGTAGTACACGCCGTTCTCGTAATGGTAGAAAACGATGAAGTGCCCGTCGGGGAAGGTGCCCTGGGGCGCTGCCTTGCCGTCGGCGCGCTGCCAGATGGAGCCGGGGCCCGACGATATGACGATCACGCGGCCCTGTCTCAGCTCCTCGCGCAGCTGGTCGGCCGTCTTGATGTCGCCGACAACGTCCTCGCAGGCGATCGTGTCGCCCAAGCCGTTCGCCTCGAGCCACTTGGTGCCCTTGTAGCCGACGGCGGCGGTGGAGTTGCCGTTGAACCCGGGGCCGTCCCAGACGGCGACGTTGTCGGTGAACTTCTTCTCGTGCAGCAGCATGTTCACGCCAACGATGAACGAGGTGGCACCGCAATTGCTGCCGTTGCCCTGAAGCTGGTGGTATTCGGCGCCGTCGGAATGGTCGGCGTTGCGGATGGCGCGCTCAACGTCCTCGACGGTCTGCTTGGCCGTGCTCACCTTCTCCTTCAGCGCGGTCTTGCGGGCCTCGAGCTGCTTGGACAGGGCCTCGAGCTCGGCCTGCTTCGCGCGCGTCTTCTCAATCGTGTCCAGGTAGTGGTCCTCGACGCGCTTGTAGCCCTCGTAGAGCTCGATGGCGTCGGCCAGACTGTTGCTGTCGAGGAGCATGTCGATGAGCTCGCCCTTGCTGCTCGAGTTCTTGTAGAGCGCCACGGCTGCCTCGTCGGACATCAGTTGCGCCTTCTTGAGCTCGATCTTGACGGTCGTTATCTGGGTTTCGGTGCGGATGATCTCGTGGTCGTTGCGGGTTTGCTCGCTCAGGGCCGACTCGTAGTCCGTCACGGCCATCTGGTACTTCTCGTGGAGGTCGTCGAGCGTTTCGGCCATGGCCGGAACTGCGAATGCGCATGCCGCTACAACCGATGCTGCAGCAACGGCGAGAAGACGTTTGGCATGTGCGGCGTAGCTCAAATTCACCCCCGATTATCGTGAATTCAAAATCATATCTCTACCAGGGCATATGCGCATGCCTGGACTTCACATTATATGAGAAGAACAATTTTGGCTGCGCATCGGCGCGGGAGATGTTGACCAATGGATACTCTCCGCCGAGGAATAGGGCCGATTCTCGGAGTTTTTTCGTCTACGAATTGCTATAGTGGAACTGTTGTTGTAGGGCGGACCGAAAGGGGTCGAAATGGGAGCAAAGGCTGAGGAGAAGCTCGAGATTTCCAGGGATGAGCTGAAGACGTACCTGCATGCAAATCACTCTGTATACATGGACGTCGACGGCTCGAGCTATTACCTCACGGACGTTAACGATCGTTACTGGCGTGTCCAGGACACCTCCAAGCTCAACGAGAAGAGCCACTACGTCGACTGTAGCGAGCTCGTCCAGACGCTCTCCGAGTTCTTGGATCTTCCTTTCGGGGAAGATGGCAAGACCATCAACGACCTGTTCGATAGCGCGGAGTTCTATGCTTCCGTGAAAGCCGAATAGGCGACAACACATACGAATATGCGCGGCGCGCCTTAGGGCGCGCCGTCTTTTATGAAGACTATTCCATAGCTTGCAAAATACTTCTTGACCCGTCGAACCATTCTGTTACTATAGGCAACGCACGTTTTCACGGGGCATTAGCTCAGCTGGGAGAGCGCATGGCTGGCAGCCATGAGGTCAGGGGTTCGATCCCCCTATGCTCCACCACGAAAGACCAGGTCAGGACGTAAATGTCCTGACCTTTTCTTTTGAGGCATATTCTGGGGCACAAACGGGGCACATTCGGGGTTAAGTTTCAAAAAGTGCTCACCGCCATGAACACGGGTCATGAGGGTTCGCTGACGACGCCGTGGATCTCCCTATTTGATGGATGGCATGGAGCAAGGAGTGCTGTTCCAAGCTGGGTTGCGAGCAATGGTTTTGTCGAGGTGCCGAGCATGTGGTTTTGATGACGCGGCATTCGGAAATGGCAGGGAAGCTGGCCTCGGTTCTCTATGCTAAATTACAGGTCAAGGAAAATAGCGGTTGGAGGTACGGGGCGGTTGGATTTGCAGGAGCGCAAGGATATGAATATAAAAGTAGTGGCGTATTTTCTGATAATAGTTGAGTTGGGCATTCAAGTATTCGGCGGGTTATTCAGCGACCAGACTCCCGAAGTGGCCTATGCATTTGCCAACGCGATTCTTATTCTGGTTCCGTTGGTGTTCGGCATCAAACTGGGTCTTGTATGCATGGTCCCTTTCGTAGCGTCCGAAATCTTTTGGTTTTTCAAGTTGCAGGCGGTAGGGCCGCTTTTGCATTTGATTTCATTTGCCGTGGCTGTTATGATCTTGGGGTTTGCGAACAGAAAGATAATGCAGATGCCGCGACTCAAGAGAGCGGTGATAAGCGGTGTTCTGTTTGAATTGTTCCTGATCGGCGAAGAGGCCCTGTATTATGGGCTCAGAATGTTGTTTCTGCAGAAATCCTTCGGTTGGGATGATATTTCCGGAACGTTTCTTTCACCGGCAAACGTGGTGATGTTGATAGTGCTGATTCTTTGCTGCGTAGGCTATTCGGGCTTGAAGGATGAAAAGCAGCCTGGCGCTGAGTAAAAAGGTTGAGCCCACAGAGCGTGGAATAGCCCAAAAGAGCATCCTTTCCGGGCAATTCTTGGCGGGCTCCCCAAAGAGCATCGGAGGAGGTTTCGGCTACCATGCACAGCGCAGACGAACTCGAGAAATGCGTGCGCGTTACTCCCCCGAGCGTGTGGGTGGCGCTGGCCGCTTTCGCCGTGCTGATCGCGGGCCTTCTGGCCTGGGCCATATTCGGAACGATCGCGACAAGGGTGCCCGCGACGGCCGCCGTCGTCAACGGGCAGGCGGTGTGCTTCCTTTCCGAAGACGACATCGTGAAGATGCACGTGGGCGACCAGGCTGATATCGACGGGGAGGCTCTCGGCATCGACGGCGTGACCCTGAAAGTCAGCAGCATTTCGAGCTTGCCGGTTTCGCGCGCCGAAGCAGGCAAGATCGCGCCCGGCGATTATCTGGTTGACGCGCTGATGAAGGAGAATTGGGCCTATCAGGTTACCTTCGAAGGCGATACGTCCAAGCTGCCCGAAGGCGTGCCGCTTTCCATGGAGGTCACGGTGGAGAGGCTCGCGCCGATAAGCCTGATGCTCGGGAGTTAAGCGTGATGGGTCGTGCAACATCGGGAAAGTCGGGCAGCCATGGCTAGGGGCGTGGCGAAAGTCCCGCAGGTCATGCAGATGGAGGCGCTGGAATGCGGCTGCGCCTGCCTTGCCATGATACTGGCATATCACGGCCGCTGGGTACCGCTCGAAAAGCTGAGGGCGGACTGCGGTGTGTCGCGAGACGGCGTGAAGGCTGAAAACGTGCTCAGAGCCGCGCGCGCTTACGGATTGTCCGCCGAGTCCGTCGAGATCGGCGCGGCCGAACTTGCAAACGAGACAACGCTGCCGTGCATTGCGCTTCGAAAGCAAGGCGATTTCGTCGTGGTGGCTGGCTTCCAGGGAAACCACGTGCATCTCAACGATCCCGCTCACGGGCAAACCAAGGTCACGTTGGCGGAATTCGAAGAGTCCTACGGCGGGGTCGCCCTGCTGTTTCAGAAGACCGACGGCTTCGAACCGGGCGGAGAGAAGCCGGACGCCCTGCGGTTCGCGCTCAATCGGCTTTCCGGGCTCAAATCCGCCATCGTATTCGTCATGCTGACCGCTGCTGTCGTCTCGATTGTGGGGATCGCGACGACGTCGCTTGGCCAGGTGTTCATGGACCGCATCTTGAGCGGCGAGAGTCCGAGATGGATAGACAGCCTGGCGTTGCTCATGCTCGTGCTCGCGCTCGTGTCGGGAGCCGCCTCGGTGCTCAACGCCCACTACCTGGTGAGCATCCAGGGGAAGTCAGCCGTCGTATCGTCTGCGCGGTTCATGAATCACTTGCTGCGACTGCCCGTCGGGTTCTACGCGCAGCGGATGGTCGGCGACCTGCAAATGCGCCAATCCGACAACGAAAGGGTGGCGGCCACGCTCATCGGGCAGCTGGCGCCCGCTCTGATAAACGCGGTCCTTCTGGTGCTTTACCTGGCGATTATGCTGGACTACAGCGTTCCCTTGACCATCGTGGGCGTGCTATCTATGGCGGCAAGCATCCTGGTGGCGCGCTACGTGTCGAGCAAGCGCCTCAATCTCATGCGCGCCAGCGCAAGCGCGTCAGGTAGGCTGTATTCCACGACGGTTAACGGCATGGAGATGATCGAGACCATAAAAGCCGCCGGTGCCGAATCCACTTTTTTCAGCCGATGGTCGGGCTACCAGGCGGCCAATTACGACATAGCTGCAGACACGACCTTCGTAAACGAGTACCTGGGCACGATACCCCAGGCCATCACGAAGCTCGCCAACATCATCGTGCTGGTGTTGGGAATCTGGCTCATCGTGAAAGGCGATTTCACGCCGGGGGCCTTGCTGGCGTTCACGGGTTTCCTCTCTGCGTTCATGGCGCCGATGAATCAGATGATAGGCCTTGGCCAGACGGTGCAGGAGATGCAGACAAAAATGGAGCGCATCGAAGACGTCATGCGTTACCCGACCGACGTTGCAGAGGATGCCGAGGAAGCGCCCGAAGCGGAAGGCCTCGATCACGAGAAACTGAGCGGCCGCGTGGACTTGAAAGGCCTCACGTTTGGCTATTCTCCGCTCGAGCTGCCGCTCATCGAGGGTTTTGACCTGCACCTGGAACCCGGTCAGTGGGTCGCCCTCGTGGGGGGGTCTGGCAGCGGCAAGTCCACCATCGCGAAGCTCGTATCGGGGCTTTATGAGCCATGGTCGGGATCGGTGGAGTTCGACGGAGTTCCCTTGGGTCAGGTGCCGCGCCCCCTCCTGCGCGGGTCGCTGGCAGTCGTCGACCAGGATATCGTCACCTTCAACGACACCGTGTTCGACAACGTGACGCTGTGGGACTCCTCCATCGAGGACTTCGAGGTGATCATCGCCTGCCGCGACGCAAGAATTCACCAGGACATCGCAGCGCGCGATGGCGGGTACCAATCCATGATCGCACCGCGCGGGCGCAACTTCTCGGGCGGTCAGCTGCAGCGCATGGAAATCGCGCGGGCGCTTACAGTCGACCCCTCCATCATCATCTTGGACGAGGCCACCAGCGCGCTCGACGCCCAAACCGAAGCCGAGGTCATCCAGCGCATACGCGACCGCGGCATCACATGCATCGTGGTTGCCCACCGCCTTTCCACCATTCGCGACTGCGACGAGATCATCGTGCTCGACGACGGCAAGGTGGTCGAACGTGGGACCCACACCGAGCTCATGGCCCGAAATGGCGCCTACGCGGAGTTGGTGCGCAATGACTAATTGGATCGAGCCGCAAATCAAAATCCGGGCGAAACTGAACGACGCCATGGAGGATCGTGCCTACATGCAGCTCGCCCGCAGCGTGTCCGACCCACAACAGCGCGTGTCGTTCGCTGATGGCGAGCCGCAAGTCGACAAGGCGGCGAAAACCTGCCTCGAGTACTTAAAGGCGGAGCTTGGCGTCATCCCGGACGGTGTGGAAGACCCCGACGAGCGCCTGGATTGGCTCTGCCGTCCCTCGTCGACCATGCGCCGAGCGGTGCGCCTGGGAAAGCGTTGGCATCGGCGCACGTACGGCGCGATGCTCGCGCATCTCGACACGGGTCAACCCGTTGCCCTGCTGCCCCGGGGCCTGTCTGGCTATTATTATGTGGACCCTTCGACGGGGCGCAAGACGAAGGTGACGGACTCCGTCGCGCAGCACATCCGCGAAGAGGCCCTGCTGTTCTACAAGCCCCTCCCGGCCAAGCCGCTCATGACGCGCGACCTCGTTTCGTTCATCTTCGACTCGTTCGACCGCCACGACTACGCGATTGTCATCGCTTCGGCTCTGATCGTAACGCTCGTCGGGCTGGCGCCCGCCTGGGCTAACAAGATTGCCTTTGGGCTGGTGGCGCCTTCGGGCCAGATTGGGCTGATCGGACCCGTGGCTGCGTTGCTGCTGGGCGCCGCCGTGTGCAGCGTGCTCACGACCATATGTCGCAACCTGGTCACGGCGAGCATGGCCGCGAAGGCGGAGGTTCTCACCGAGGCGGCGGTGTTTTCCCGCGTGCTCTCGTTGCCCGCGACGTTCTTCAAGCGGTTCTCGTCAGGCAACCTGGCAAACCGGATCGGCAACGTGTACCTGCTGGTCCAGAAGATGGTCACAGCCGTCTTCGGATCGGGGCTCATGGCGCTGTTCGCGCTCATCTACATCGTGCAGATCGCGGCCTTCGCGCCTGCGCTGATGGTGCCGGCGTTCCTCGTCGTCGCCTTGCAGGCGGCGCTCACGGTTTCCCTCTCGTACGCCGTCATGGGCTACGAGAAGAAAGCCAAACAGGCGAACACCAGGGTGTCCGGCATCGTGACCGCGCTTCTGAACGGCGTGCCGAAGATCAAGTTGGCCGGTGCCGAAAAAAGGGCTTTCGCCCGGTGGGCAAGGTCCTATTCCGAATACGCGGAACTCACCTATAACCGTCCTACCGCCTTACGCGCGCTTCCAGCGCTCGTGGCGTTCGTAGCACTCCTCGGCAACGTGCTCATCTATTACCTTGCAGCGAAAACGGGCGTGAGCGTAGCCGACTTCATGGCCTTCAACGCGGCATACGGCCAAGTCAGCTTCGCGCTCATGGAGTTCGCAGCAATCGCGGGGCAAACCGCGGAAGTGAAGCCCCTGCTGGATCTTTTGGCGCCGATCCTGGAGACGGCGCCCGAGGCCGACGAGGACAAGTCGAGCGTGGAATCGCTCAACGGCAGCATCGAGGTGTCGAACGTGTCGTTCAGCTACGGCGAAGATGGGCCTACCATCCTGCGCGATTTGTCGTTTTCAGTGCGGCCCGGCGAGTACGTGGCGCTCGTCGGCAAGAGCGGTTGCGGGAAATCGACCATCCTGCGTCTGCTGCTCGGCTTCGAGACACCCGACAGCGGCAGCATATTCTACGGGCCCTACGACGTGCAGAGCGTGGATTTGCGAAGCCTGCGCCAGCAAATCGGTACGGTGCTCCAGGACGGCAAGCTCTTCATGGGCGACATGGCCAGCAACATCACCCTATCCACGCCCGGCGCGACCATCGACGATGCCTGGGCGGCCGCCGAGGTGGCGGGCATCGCAGATGACATCCGCAAGATGCCCCAGGGCATGCAGACCTTGGTCTCCGAAGGTTCGGGCGGCGTGTCGGGCGGACAACGCCAACGGCTGCTGATCGCGCGCGCCGTATGCGGGGGAAGGCGCATCCTCCTGTTCGACGAGGCTACCAGCGCGCTCGACAACAAGACACAGAAACACGTGAGCGACTCGCTCGACGCGCTCGCCTGCACGCGCCTGGTGATCGCGCATCGCCTGTCGACCATCCGCCATTGCGACCGCATCCTGGTGGTCGACGGTGGTCGCATAGCGGAGGAGGGCGCCTACGACGAGCTGCTGGCGAAGGGCGGCTTGTTCGCCGAGCTCGTGAAACGCCAGATGCTCGACTCTGAGAGTGAATAACAGATAAAAACACCAGCGGGCCCCCAGCCTCCGGATTGACCAAGCGCGCCCCGCGGCGGCCATGCGGACGAAGCAAGCGGGTGACAATCTGGAACCCCCCTTGCGGGCCGGGATGAAATTCCCCCATCAGCTTTCCCTGCTTACACTCCCAATCTGGTCGCGGTTGTCGCCGAAGGTCGGTGCGTATTCGATCTGGATTAAATCGCAATTATCGATCGAACGCTTGCGGTGATAGCCACTCCCTTATCTCGTGTTGGGAACGCGCCCAGGGGATTCGCGTTGCAAGCTCGTGCGCGCAGTAGCGGCACATGGGCTTGAAGGTACGCCGGAATCGCTCTATCTCCTGAACGTCGCGTATATCCGAGAGCTCCAGGTAATCGTCCGGTTCGTGCTTGAGTTTCGTACCGAAGCGCCTGTTGAGCACGCCCAGCAGTGCTCCCTTGCTGCAGGGGTAGATTCTCCCCCCGAGAAGCTGCATGCAGCAACCGCCCGTCAGGCACGCCACAAACGACTCGGTTGGGTCGTACGGTCCGCTGGAATCTATGGGGGTGTTCAGGAAGTAGCCATTCCCTCGCTCGTCATGTGCGAGACCGCCGCTGACGATGGTTCGCACGCCCCTGTCCTCGGCGATGCCCGCAAGCTTTCCGTAGTCGAGACCCGTCGGATAAGGGGTGATCCACAGGGTTGCTTTCACTTTTGAAAGCGCGTCCCAGAGCTCGTCAGGCGCCGTTTCGAGTAAGCTGCCGTTGGTCTGAACAAGAAGATGCGCGAATACCATGTCAACCGCGGCGCCGTGTTCGCCGATTGACGCGTCTTAGAAGCGCATGTGGGGCCCTCAGACGCCCGTGGAGGCTCGCTGGCACCATGAGCGGGCATCGATGGCTGGAAAAAAAAGAAACCCGACCCTTCATTACGGGCCGGGTTTTCTTTCGTCAGTCGACGGCGTCCCCCTTGGGATTGATGACGCCGTCCATGAACCTCATCGCCTTGGCGTTTTCGGAGTCGAGGAACTTGGCGTAGTAGTCGTAGGTGACGGTGGGCGAGCTGTGTCCGAGGATTCCGCTGACTGTCAACGGCGCCACGTTGTTCACCAGGGCGAAGATCGCGAAGGTGTGGCGCAGGTCGTGGAACGTCATGAGCTCGTCGCTTGCGCCGACAAGGCCGTGGGCGCGGGCGAACACGGACCATTTGTGCGTGATGCAGTCCAGCGCGGGCCACGTCTCGGCGTGCATCGGGGCGGCGAAGACGTGGAGCTCGGCGATGTCATCGTAGAGCGGCGCGACCGCGTCGCGGCGGCGGCGCAGGATCTCGCGGATGATCTCGTTGAGCGGGATGTCGCGCGTCTCGCCGTTCTTGGCGCCCTCACGCAGCTTCCAGCCACCGCCCTTCTTGCGCGACACGACGTTGCGGATGTGGAGATGGCTCCCGAAGTCGCCGTCGGCGAAGCCGTCGACGTCCTTGAAGTGCAGACCGGCGATCTCCTGGCGACGGCATCCGGTGTTCAGCGCGAACTCGCAGATGTCGGCGAAGTCGGGATCGGTCTTGGCGATTGTGGCGAGTTTGCCGTGCAGGCCGTGCAGTTGCTCGATGGGCAGCGGGTTGGGGTCTTTCTCCTGCTATCGCGGCATCGCGTGAGGGGGTGTCTCATTAGTTATTAAATTGGGTAAATTTAGGCCATGACCTGCGTAGATGCGAGAATTTCGAGATTAGTGATAATATGTGATAACAGGCACTTTTAGGCTGGCAGCCATGAGGTCAGGGGCTCGATCCCCCTATGCTCCACCACAAAAATCGCTGGTCATCGAGACAATCTCGGTGGCCAGTTTGCTTTTCTGAGCACCTGGGAGCTACCCCAGGGGACAATCCCGTATCGAATCTAATGATCGTGCCCCATTGTTGCCCTCTTGCGTATAGACGTACTCGTCATTGACGAGTACTTGACCTTAGCTACCCTGCTGGAACAGCCACTCCATGGCGGCAACGCAGTTGTAGGCATAGTCGAACGACGCCATGTGGTAGGAAGATCCGCCCATGCCGCCGCCCGAGCCGGCTTCGATCGTGCCGGTCTTCCAGGAGACGAAGTTGGCGGCGTTGCAGGAGGCGAAGAGCTTCTCGGCGGCTGCGGTCAGCGCGTCGGGGGCCCAGGTGCCGTCCCACTCGGCGGAGGCGTAGGCCACCGAGTCGGCGTCGAACATGGCCTCGACCTCGCCCATGCCGGCGAAGGCGCGTTCGTCATCCTCGGCCGCGAAGTAGACGAACGTCTGCCCCTCGAGCCCCTTCAGCTTCGAGGCGTCCCACTGGCCGTCGACGAACATGCACGCCGCGTACAGGTCGGGGTACTCGGAGGCGAGAATCAGCGTCGTCATGCAGCCCATGGACTGCCCCGTGCCGTAGATGCGGCCGGAGTCGACCGCATAGGTGCTTGCAACCGAATCGATCAAGCGCTTGGTAAGCTCGACGTATTCGGTCGTCGTGTAGCCGTTATGGTCATCAAGGATGGTCTCGGGATATGTCGGCACGCACACGATGCAGGGGTATGCTGACTGCCACTCGTCGGTCGCCCATACGAGCGCCCCGCGCCCCTGGGTGAGCGACTGCTCGGCATTGCCCTTCGCGCAGCTCGAGTCGGCGATGAACACGACCATCGGGTAGCTCTTGGAGGCGTCGTAGCCTTGCGGCAGGAACAGGTTGTAGGTCACGGAAAGGCCCGTGTCCTTGTCGGTGTAGGTCTCCTGCGTGAACTTGCCGGCATACTTGCTTACGAGCGCGTCCTCGTCCTGGGCCAGGGTGTTAGGGACGGCGCCGAACGTGGCGCTCGCAGCTGTGGGAGAGGTTGCGGCCGTCGTTGTGGCCGATTGCGCGCTCGCCGCGGACGTAGCCTGACTGCTCTGCGTAGTTGTCGTTGACGCCGCTGCGCTCGTGGACCCGCTCGACGCGGACGTCGCGGACGACGAAGCCGATTGCGTGGAGCATGCTCCCAACGCCAACACCGCCAGAGCGGCGCACGCGAACAACGCGATTTTCTTTCCTGCAGACGTAACCATGGTGACCTCACTCTCTTTGGGGTGTTTTATATCGCGGACCACCATCCGCACGTCATTGGCAGAACATGGCTATTGTATCGAACAATTATTAAGGGGCTTGCTATCGCCATGGCGGGGGCAAGGGTTTTCCGCAATCGGTGCCCTTCTCATCCATTTTCCAGCCTCACGCCCGGCATCATCGGGCGGGAGGCTTTTTATGACTTGCCTATGCTGCTTGGGCGAGGCCCGCGTCGGGGATGCCGTTGTGAGAATGGTAGCCGTCGTAAACATCCAGATGCCCGTAGTCGAGCTTCAAGACATTGTCGGGATCGTCTGCAACGCGGCTGACGGCGAACCGATCAAACGCCTCTTTGGTGGTAAGTCCGTTTTTCTCGAGGTACTGCAGGAGCTTCTCGTTGTCTTCGTTGGCAAAGAGCTGCTCCTGCGTCTCGCCGAGATGCACGGTCTGGTTGCTGGGACGCAGGCTCCTCTTGCCGTTTTCGTCTCTGCCTTGCAGCAGGTAGAGCGTATCGCCCGCGGCTTCGGCGCTCGCGAAGTCGTAGTGCAGGTCGTCTTGCTGATAGGTCGCAACTACAGCCACGAGCCCCGCGCCATCGGTGATCTTGCGCGTCAGGTTGTAGCAGATGACCATCTTCATCGAGTCGAACTCCGTGCAGAAGTTAAAATCCCCGCCAGAGTCCATGAACCCGGCGATCGGGCCCGTGCCGTAACGGGGCACGAGCGCGTTCTCTATGGCGACGACCTTGCCTTCCCGCACAGGCAAAGCCCGTATGGCATGCTCGGATTTCTCCCATGCGCCGCCGCCCTTATTGTTCCAGGCGTAGCCCGTCTCGTAGTCGTATGCGGGAACATAGACGCCGCCCTCGAGCTTCTGCGTCATGCCGATGACGCCGTCCACGTAGTCGCCCAGCCCGAACGCGTCGACAGCCGCGCGGACTCCATCGGCATGCGAGCCCGAGCAAATCCAAACGTCGATGCCGTTCGCGTCATATGCCTCGAGCATGGCGCGCACATCGTCGGTAACCGAAACCCCAAGGGCGATATCGCAGCTGACAACGCCTATCTTCGACTCGACGCCTTCGGGCGATGTCCAGGTTGCTATCTGCGTTTCTTTGCCTGCATAGGTCTCGCATGAGCGTTTGAACAGATCGTAGACCTCGGTTTCGGTCATGCCGGAGAAAAGGTAGAGCGTCCATTTGCTGCCCGTGTCGTAGCCGACCGTGTCCTCGACATGCAGGCTGAACAGCTGAAGCTTCGTGGCGAACTCTGCCCACTGGGGGTCTTGCTGCAGCTTGGCCTGCGCGTCTTGGTCAAGCCCGGCTGCGCTGAAAGGGCCATAGGTCTTGTAGAGCTGACGGTACGCAGCGTCGATGTCGTCGACCCACGCTGCATTATCGTCGGCACTCAAGTCGATGTCGGTCGATATGGCGGCGCGCAGCCCATCGGGGTCGAGGGCGAAGGACATCGTTTGCAGCTGGTAGATACCGCATTGGTAGGTGATGTCGGAAATCGAGGTGGTGTCGTCGAAATCGCTTACCACGTAAGCATTCTGCCGATAGGCAGGCGCGTCTTTGCCGTACGCCGCGATGAAGTCGTTGATGGCCTGTTCGGTTCGGGGAGAAAACGAGGTGTTGGAAAGATACGGCGCCGTCGAAGAGACCTTCGGGGCGTCGGCCGTCGAAGAGGCCTTCGTGCCGCCGGGTGCCGCAGGCGAACAAGCGACGAGCGCGGCTGCGAGGACAACAATGCATGCAGCCGTGATGAGAGCATGGAGATACTTGCGCATGATGCTTTCCTTTCTGGCGTCGACGTTATGCCGCGCCATCTTAGCACAAGGACAGCTCCATGCTTTGTGCTCTGGCCCGTCAGGGCATGTGCAGCTTAGGGCTGCTAGTTAGCTGCAGCACTCCTTCACCCAGCTGATGAAGTTCTCGGTGCTCGATCCGGTTCGCTCGGCCATCGTGTGGCCCTGGCCCCAGACGGTGGCGAAGTCGACGTCATCGACGGCCTTGCTCATGCCGAGTGCGAGCGCCAGGTTAATTTCCGTTGTTGAGGCGGTGTCGCCTTGCGTGATGCCGGTTCGGATGCGCCAGTGCGCGGCGGGCTTCGACGTTCCCGCGCCATCGTAGGCGTCGCTCAGGTAATACAGCGGGTCATAGATCTGCTGGCGGAAGTCGCTGGATTTACCCAGGGCGTCCGTGTATTCGCGGTCGCCGGCGTAGGCGGGCAGGTATCCGGAATCCCAGTTGGAGAGCTTGGCGTAGGTGTCGGCATTGGCCGAGAGCAGCGAGTCCATCATCGCGTCGAAGTGAAGGCTCTCGTTGGATTCGTTGCCGAACACGGCGTTTTCGGCCTGCCCTCGGTCCAGCGCGTCGAAGGCGCCTACGTCCTTGCTTGGGGCCTTGCAGGCATTCACGAAGCCGGCCAAGCTTGTGACCTTGGCGGTGTTGCTCGCATCGTCGTAGGTTATCCAAGCGCCGTTGCCGTTGAGCTTGGCGATGTAGTCCGACACCGTCTCGTAGGTCGTGTCGTCGCTCGTCTGGCCGGAGCCGCCTGGCGTGCCTCCCATGCTGCTCTTACCCGATGCGCTGCCCGACATATTAGAAGGCGGCTCTCCCGATGGCTTCTCCCCGGATGGGCTTCCACCCGAATGAGAGCCCCCGCCGGCGCCCATGTCGGCGTTGAAGCTGTTCGACGGCGTATAGGGGAACTCGGTGTCGGCGAGGAAATTGTTGAGCGAGAGCTCGATCTGGGCTATCACGTAGTCGTAGTACGTGCCTGCGCACGCGATGCCCTCGCCGCCGTCCTCAAGCGTGAGCGCCTTGCCGTTCCCATCGGACAGTCCGAGCGCGTTGATGTAGTCGCGGTACTCGCTTGCCAGGTCCTGAGATAGCTGGCGCGTGAACGTGCCTTCAGCGCGCGTGCCGCTTTCCGCGAACTGGCCCATGTTCCATTCGTAGGCGGCATCCGCGCTCAGTAGGCAGGTGATCGGGCACCAGCACATGGCGCCGTAGATGGCGTCGGAGAGCTCGTTGCCGTCGGCGTCGGATGTAGGCGCACCGATGGCTGCGAGGTAATCGGCGTATCCTGCTGCATCGCCAGATGCGCCGAGTACGGCCGACTGTGCGCCGCCGCCGGAGTGCCCGAAGCTGAAGATCCGGTCCTTGTCGCCGGGGATCTTCGCGTCGTTATAGCGCAGCGTCCGCACGGCGGCCTTCAGGTCGGTCACGCCCCAGGGGGCAGCGCCGCACGCGTCGTCTTCGAGCTTCCGTCCGCGGCAGCCGGCGTATACGTACACGAAGCCTGCTCCGAGGTAGTTGGTTATGCCCTGCGGGCTGTACTTGGTCGGCGCGGCTTGAGCCGAGTAGCCGGCTGTGTTGATGGGCATGACGATTGGCGCCGTGGCGGCGGTGTAGTTCCCGATCTTGCCCGAGGCGCTGGGCGTGCAGGTGAAGGTGCCGTCGCCGTTATCGGTCGCGTCGAAGTATGCGCCCGGCACGTAGATGCCCATGCTCTCGTAGGCCGGTGCCTGCGGTCTGGTGCAGTACTGCACGCCAATCTGGTAGTATACGTCGTTATCGGCGTCGTAGCCCCATGCGGCAGAGTCGAGCTCGATGCTGCCAACGGATGTCGTTGTCGATGTGCTGGCAGCAGATGCGGACATCGAGGCTTGGGAGCTGGATTGTGAGCACCCGAATAGGCCTATCGTGGCAGCGAAGGCGCCCAATGCGCCCGCGGAAGCCAGGAAGCCTCGCCTTGTAAAATGCGTTTGAACCATCATCGCCCCTTTCCATCTTCCAATGTGAGGCGAGTTTAGCGCTGAGGGCTGAAAGGAACCTTAACTGGGTCACCTGAAGAGTGATGCTTGGGGAGCGTACCGCAAAAACGTGAGACCCCGCAGGCGGGGCCTCGCATGTTAAAATCGGTTAAGATTCGCCCGATAGAGCGAACCCGTAACGTATGCGAGGGGGTTCTCGTGAATTCAGGGGCTATGACAGTCGCAAGGCGTTTCTTGATTGCGCTCGGCGTCATGCTGGCAACGGCCGCGGTAATCCTTGGCGTCACCGCTTCGTCTTTAGCATTCGCGGACAACGGCGATCTTGTTGCCGCCGAAGCCCCGTCTCTCGGTAATAACAATGATCCCACCCGTACCATCATGATTTACCTGGATGGTGCAGCTTCCGAGGAGAACGGCTTCGCGTGCACCGACATGCTCGAGGAATACATGGCGTCGAAGTTTAATCGCAGTGATTTTCGCATCATCGTCATGACAGGCGGCTCGCTCAAATGGCACCTGGATGCAAGCTACCTGCGGGATAAAGACGGCAACGCCGGAACGCTAACCGAAATCAGCAGCGAGTACAACCAGGTCTGGGAGGTGTATGGAGCCACCGGTAACGCCGAAGGCTACTTGAGGCTGTTGGATGGCGACGGCGTGAGCGGCGATGGGGACAATGCCAAAAAGTCCAAAGACGAGCTCATGAGCGACCCGAACACGTTACAGAAGTTCATCAACTACGCCAAGGAGACTTCGCCTGCCGGGAAGTACGATCTCATACTCAACGACCATGGCATGGGCCCCGAAGGCGGCTATGGCGTGGATGACCACAACACCGAAGACCAACATGCGTCAATGTCCGTGCTTCAGCTCCGGCAGGCGATCTCGGGAAGCGATGTTTGCACAGGCGGCGGCAAGTTCGACTTCATCGACCTCGACTGCTGCATGATGGGCAATTTCGAAACGGCGCTCGCCTTGTGGGATTACACCGACTATTACTTCGGGTCGGCAGACGTCAATCCGTTCCCAACGGTCGATTTCACGGCGCTGTTCGATTACCTCTCAGATGACCCCGATATGGATGCCTGGAAATTGGGGCGCCAGTTCGTGGACCTTTTCGTCGAATACTACGAAGAGCATCCCGAAAAGGTATCAGTAGGTCGTTCGGTTGGCTATTGCGCAGTCAACGTAAACAAGCTCAAAGAGAGCGGGATCGTGGACAAGCTGCTGACGGTTGCAAAGCAAATGAGGGCAGAGGCGACATCTGGGAACTTCTACGATGAGATCCGCGTTCCAAAAGACGATTATCATTTCGTCATTACCAACCTGCAGGACTTCGCGACTGTGGTAGAGCAGCTCGGAATCGGGCTATATGAAACCGACTGGCAGGAGCCGGGGTTCTTGAACGACTACACGTCAACGGCACTCGAGATCCAGAATATCCTGCATAACGAAGAGATTGTCTATTCGAAGCATACGCAGAAATCGGTTGAAACGTATGCGTTCTTCGGCAGGAACGATGACGGGAGCATAGAGATAAGGGCTAAGAAATCCCCGACAAGCGGGTTGAACATCTTCCACTTCTTCAATCCTGCCGAAGGCGATGCTTCAGGAGAAGTGTCCTTCTACATTGACGCGATGAGGGAGTTGGCTGGGTCGTATCCGGAAGGTTCGAAGGAGAGGGAGCTGCTCGAGACGTACGTGCAGGCAGTGCTCGATTACGAGCTAATCTGCAACGCCGGTGTGGCCGTGTCAACCCTTGTGGAAAACGGTTACGCTCCTGACGAGATCGACTACGACAAGGTCCTCGATTACCTCAAGTCTCAAGAGTCCGAGGACCATGTCAAGAGGGGATGGGAGTATATCTCGAAGGCCTTTGAGGGAAGCGACAGGGACGTGCGGGCATGGCTCGGCGGGATCATAGACATCCAGCGCAAGGAGGTCTTGAATCACGACAAGGTCTCCCTCAAGACGGAATCGAAGGACGGGACGGATTGCTATCGCATCGACGTGACGGACACGCCCAAGCGGGTCATCGACGTCCCGGTGCTCACGGTGACGGCCAACAGGGAAGACGAGATGTTCAAAAAGCCCACCAGGACGCTTTACGGCACCCGGACGCTCAGCGGTGCGGAGGGGGAGTCTGCAGACGATTACATGAGCGCCACCGACTCTTCCTGCCTCATCCCAAAGTTTGACGGGCAATGGTATGCCGTGAAGGATGCGGATGGGAAAATGCATCTGGCATCCGATGCGTCGGACAACTCTGTTTATGCAGTTTTCTATTTGGGCGAACATCTTTTGGGTGTAGGTGAGCTGGTCTTCGACGCGGACGGTAAGGCGAACAGCATCTACGTCTACGGCAACACGATACCGATTCCCCTCGATACGTTCGAGGGCGTGGTGACGGTGGCCCTTTGCAACGATCCGAGCCTCGGAAAAGCGGACCCCATAGACATGTTCACGCTGGAGAAGACGAACGCAGAGCTCGTGAAGGACAGCTACTCGAATCTGGGCATAACCGACGTTGAGGTCAAGCTCGCCATCTCGGACATGTACGACGTCCAGCATGAGGTTAAGCCGCAGCTGGAGTTCGATCCTGCCGGCGGACAGTGGGAAGACGGCACGAGCGCAGTCAAGAAATACGAGCCCGCTCTCGAGGCCTCCTTCAACATCATCGATGCCCCGACGCGGGATGGTTACACGTTTGAATGCTGGGAAGGGTCTGAGTATCAACCGGGCGAACAATATCATGCGGATAGCGACCACGTGTTTACGGCAAAGTGGAAGAAGAACGACTCCGGCGATGGTGGCGACGGCACCGCTAGTGGCGACGACGCTTCTGGTGGAGCGAAGAACGCCCAAACGAAATCGAACCCGGGCAAGACCTCGAAAACGGGAGACCTCGTGACTCCAACGCTTCTGCTCTTGCTCCTGCTGGCGTCAAGTGGAACGATTGCGGCTATCGCGAAGAATCGCAAACGCGGATTATAAGACTAGTCACGTCGCGAGCAACGGGGCGGTTCCAGAATGTCACACCCCCAAGTCATCCCGCCGAGTTCTGATAACATGGCCTCATGGCTCGAACTAAGACTATCGAAATAGACTTGGACGAGAAAAGCCTTCCCCAGGCCAAGGCTTTCGTAACGGGTACGCTCGATAAACGTCTTGCCAGCAATGCTATCTCCTCAGAGACGATGGCGCTGTTTGAGGCCGTTTTCCGCGTGGTCGCTTCCGAAGCAGACGACGCGGCGGCAAAGATTGAGATCAGCAGCATCGTCAAGCTCGGGAGCGCGGATATAAAGCTGATGTTTCCGGGCAAACGCTTCTCTCTGCCCGAGGGTGGTGCGTCTGACGATCCCGATGCCAAGATCATCGAGGCGTTTTCCGACAAGCTGTCGACCTCGTATCTGGCTGGCGACAACGTCATCAAGATTTCCGTGAGCCAAAGCGCACGCGCCTTCCTCCTCCCGAACCTCATCGCCGCCGGCGCGGCCATCGTCGTGGGCCTCGTGCTCTCCCTCGTGCTTGACGATGCGGGCCAGCAGCAGCTGGCGGAACAGTGGGTGGCGCCCCTGGAGAACCTGTTCACCAACGCCGTGTTGATGGTGGGCGGGCCGATGACGCTGTTCTCGCTGCTGAAGAACGCATCCGACTCCTTCATTCTGTCGGAGCGCAATTCAACTTCGCGCAAGCTGTTCATGACCTCGCTGCGCTCGTCCGTCGTTGCAATCGTGGTTGCCCTCGTCGCGGCTGTCGCATACGTTATTGCGTTCGGGGGGATTACCGGCGAGAAGCTGAGAATCGACCAGGGTATTGCCAACTGGTCGCTGGCGTCGGCCGTGGACAAGATAATCCCGTCGAATATCCTTGAGCCCTTTATGACCGTTTCTCCTGTTCCCATGATCGTTGTGGCGCTTCTGGTCGTCGGCGCGCTCGTCACCGTGGGGAAGAGCTTCGGTTCGGTGAAGCGCGCGATCGACGCGTGCTACGACCTGTTCTCGGCAATACTCGCGATAGTTATGAACTTTTTCCCTCTGGCGTGCTTCCTGCTTTTCCTGGAAATCCTGCTGACGAACAAGATCGAGGCCTTCCTGCAGGTCATGTCCGTGGCCGCAGACATATTCTTGTGCGCGCTGCTCTTGATCGCCGTGTACGCGTTAAGACTGAAGGCGAAGCGCATTAACGTGCGGGAGTTCGCGAGGAAGCTATGGCCGCTGGTGAAGGAGAACTACAAGATCGGTTCCATCATCGATGCGGTGCCCTACAACGTGCGCTATTGCGTTGAGCATTTCGGCTTCAAGCGGGAGAGGCTGGAAAAGGAGCTCCCGGTAACGGCGCAGACCAATCTGGATGGTAACTGCTACATCCTCATGTTCGTCGGCGTGGCCTATATCATGTTCGCAAATGGCGAGGGGTCGTGGCTGAGCATTGCGATCATGGGCCTCATCGTGTTGTTCATGTCGTC
Source organism: Coriobacteriaceae bacterium (assembly GCA_015062685.1). Taxonomy (GTDB): domain Bacteria; phylum Actinomycetota; class Coriobacteriia; order Coriobacteriales; family Eggerthellaceae; genus UBA9715. Next base: position 148,252 of record SUUE01000001.1, on the reverse strand, counting down.
CGGTTCTCCCAACCAGCCGGGCTCTATTCTCATCGGCATCTTGATAGTCTCGACGTACCTGGTCTCCAAGGCCGACGTCCAGATGGCTTTGTGCTTCGAACTTTTCTGCGGCGGCCTTCAAAACATCATCAACGTCATCAGTAGCATGGTGGCAGCCGTCGAGAGCGCGAGCGAGGAAGAGCGAGAACGGCTAGAAACTATGTAGTCGATTTCCCTGCCGATTTCGCCGAGCGCTTCATCAATCTGCGCCAGGTGCTTCAAGGCCTTCGCGCCAGGCGGTGGAGGGCAACGTGAAGCGGGTTTCCGGCTTTCGCTCGGCCGAAAGGCCATGGGACGCAAGCGCTCGCTCCAACGCGTCGACGATCGCCGTTACGTCGCCGCACGCAAGGAGGTCGATCCGGAACTTCCCGCCGTGGTCGATCACGTTCAAATGAAGCGTGTTGCCCATAGCCGGCTTGCAGATGAAGCGGACGTCGGCAAGCTTGTCGGAATAGCCCGTCTGGCGCAGGCGGCCGATGTAGTCGATGTAGAAGGTGTCGTGGGAGATGCCGGCGAAGCCCGAGGGCTTCCTGGTCTCCTCCCAATAGTCGGTGGCCACTTCCATGCGCGTTATGTGCCTGGAGCTCAGCATGTTGTACGTGTTGCGCCACCGGTCGGGGTCCATCTGCTGCTTGAGGATGCCTCGCAGCTTCGTTGCGCGGGCATCGAATGGCAGGGCGTCGAGCGGAGTGCCGCTGACTGGCAGGATAATGCGCGAGGAGCAGTTCTTGAAGGTCTCCTCGCAGCCCAGCATGCGCCGAACCGATATCGGCAGGTTCGCGAAGACGGGGGCGTCCCTGTCGGGATGGACGGCGGCTACCGCCTCGGCTACGAGCATGGAGATCGCAACAGAAGGGGATGTGCCGTTGGCCTTCACGAACGACATGAGGCTTTCCGAATCGACCTGAAGGCCCCAGTCGCGCACCTCGTTGCCCGCAGAGGGCGATAGCTCGGGCAGGTGGTAGGGCGTTTCCGGCGTGTGTATCTGGGGCATCTCGAAGTCGGGGCTTACCTTGTAGTCAGCCCTGCAGGGCTCGAGCTCCTCTGCCTCCGACATGACGCTCGCGTTGGTGCGAATGCCGCAAGGGTCGTATTCCACGCCGTCGCGCATGCAGTAGTAGTGATAGAGCGTTGATTCAATGAACGCGTTGATGCCCTGTCCGTCGCAGAAGCCGTGGAACATGGAGAAGCGCGTTACCTTGCCCTCGCAGGTGAGGTCGAGCATGTGGTAGTTGGTCTCATGCCCGCCTACGGGGCGCAGCTGCATTCCGCGACCCACTTCCATGGGGAGCGGGTTGGCGGCATAGTACACGGCGCCGCCCTCGATCTGGAGGGTGTCGGCCAGGTAGGGCATGCGCGCAATCGTGCGGTCAAGGGCCTTCTGCAGGAGCCCGGCGTCCACCTCGTCCTCGTGGGTGACCTCCACTACGTACAGGGGGAGCTCTTTCGGAAGGTACACATAGGGCGACGCGGAGATCGCCATCTCCTTCTTCTCGAATGTCGGGCGGCTGTTGCTCATGGTCATCTATCTCCTCTCATCGAGAATGACGAAGCTGCCATTCGGTTTACCACTGGTTTTCGAAAGGCCCCACGGGCCCAGCTTCTACGGCAGTGACTCCAGAGCCCCGCCGAAGTCCTCCCATTTCTCGACGTTCTCCTTATTGCGCTTCAGGAACCCCTTCACATCCAGGTCGCCGTCGTAGAGGAAGTCCATGCAGTACTCGGGTTTGCCCTCGTGCCTCTCCGTGTGGAAGTTGTCAACAGAGCCTAGGATGATGCGAGCGCTCGTGGACTTGTCCCTGCGCTTGTCGATTATGTACTCGGCGCCGTCGTCGCTGAAGGACACGCGAAGCCATTCCGGCATGAGCGAAACGCGCACGCGGATGTCGCCCGCGCCCGAGTAGGCATACATGATGCGCTCGATGAGCATCTCCTCGACCGCGAGCCGGATTCTAGAGGCCCGGCGGCGCCCGTACCCGATGGAGGCAGCCAGCTCGTCCACGAGCGCGGCCACCGGCCCGATGGCGTAGCTGGAGTTCTTGACGGTAATCTCGAACACCGTGATGCCGCTCGCGAGCTCCTCGTCCACCTCGATTTCGAGAAGCCTCCCCAGCATGTCAATGTAGAGCGCGCGCTGGTCGAGCTTCCCGTTTACGTTGAGTGGAAATTCGCTATAGGGGAAGACGTGCGCGGGAACTTTGTAGCGGGGCATGCGCGAGCGAAGGACCTCGAGCGCGTGTCCCTCGTCAAACGCCGCCGCGCCATGTGTGGTCACGCAGGCCTCAACGCTCTCGCCGTAGATGGCGTGCGGCGCGCCCATGACCTTCGCGTCTGACACGCCCTCGATGGTGGTGAGCTCCGCCTCGATCTCGGCAGGGGAGATGTTCTCGCCGCCGCGGATGATGACGTCCTTGATGCGCCCGGCAAGGTGCAGGTATCCCGCAGGGTCAAGAAAGCCCAGGTCCCCCGTGTGAAGCCAACCGCCCGCGTCGATGGCCTGGGCGTCTGCGGGCAGCCCCTCGTAGCCGTTCATGAGGCAAACGCCGCGGGCCAAGACTTCGCCCACTTCGCCATTCGGCAGCGGCGAGCCGTCTAGGCCCGCGATGCGCAGCTCGACGCCGTCGACGGCGCGCCCGACCGTGCTCGCGCGCAGCTCTACGAGGTCGGATGGCCGTACCATGGTGAGGGGCGCGCCTTCGCTCTGGCCGTACATGTTGATGAAGGTGGCGTTCGTGAAATCCAGCTCGAGGCGCATCATCTGCACCGGAGTGGACATGCCGCCTGCGATGAGGCATGTTCGCAAATGGGGCGCGACCATTTCCCCGAATCCGTCGGCGCTTGCAAGGCCCTGGTATACGGCTCCCACCGCGGCCATGTCGCTCACCTGGTTTTCGCCCACCATCGTGATGAGTGCGTCGGCCCGGTAGCTTGCGGGCAGGCACACCGTGGATCCCAGCGTGAGGTAGGCGAAGCTGGTGAGCAGGCCAAGGATGTGGAAGAGTGGCACCGCGACGCAGATGGAGCCGCCCATCGTTCCCTCGAGGCCCGCCATGAGGGCCTGCGCGTCGGCGGCGAGGGCTCGCTGGGAGATGCACACGGCTTTGGGGGACGATGTCGTACCGCTCGTGAAGATGATGAACGCGGTGTCGGCTTCTTCGGTTGGCTGGCGCTGCTCGGCGAGGCTCTCTGCTCCCGCGTAGGCGTCCGCGAGGTCGCGGGAATCGCTCCTTGCGTCCACGCAGTGTGAAAGCTCGATGCCCGCGGCTTCGGCGAGCGCCTCGATTGCATCGTCGCGGCGCTTGGTCTGGCCGTTGTCGCCGCAGACGAGGAAGCGCGCGTTCGCTGACCTTAGCAGCTCGGCCGCATCGTCGATGCCCATGCTGTAGTTAAGGAGCAGCGCCACGCCACCCGCGCGCACGATGGCGAAGAAGGCTACGAGCCAGTTCGCCGAATTGTATCCCCAGAGCGCCACGCGGTCGCCCTTGGCGAGGCCCATGTCGTGCAGGTGCGCGGCGAACCCGGCCACGGCGGCGCGAAAACCGCCGTACGTGACAAGCCCCTGCGAATCGACGATGGCAGTGGCGCTGCCTTGCCCGCGGTCTAGCATCTCGGAAAAGAGCATGGAGCGACTCCTTCGCGTCGTGACCATTGTTGGCTCATGCCGTCAACGACGCCTTCAGGCGCGGGCGTTGCATGAGGCCATCAGGATAAGGAACGTGATGACGCTCACGAGCGCTCCCATGCTGACGTCGCTCAAGAAGTGAGCGCCCAGGATCATGCGGCAAGACATGACGACTAAGGCGAAGATGATCTGGATCACAAGGACGAGCCCCAGCTTCTTGCGCAGCTGGGGGTAGACGAAGCTCAGCCCGTAGAACGCGGTGAGGAGGGCGGCTGCCTGCGCCGAGTGGCCGCTGGGGAACGACTTGAAGGCGTCCTTTTCGATACCGTAGGCGCCCATGAACCCCTCGGCTCCTGAATACCGCTGATACCAGGGGCAAAACTCGATGCCCTCGTATCCCGCAAACAGCAGGCGCGGACGCGGGCGCGCCATGGAGCTCTTCACGATCTCTATCAGCGCATACGAGGCAAGCAGCGCCACGACGACCATGAGCACGTTGCGCGCCAGATCCTTGGCGTCGTTCGCCTTGCCGGCATGAAAGCCCATTGCGCAGAGGCCCGCACCGATCACCGCGCCGATGCCGAGGCGCAGCGTCTCGGGAGGCTCGACCCCGAACATGCCGCCGAAGCCATCGCGTATCGAGAGCACCGCCTTCGTGACGAGGGCGCCGAAGAGAAGCGCAAGAACGACGCACAGAATGGCGCCCGCGATGCGCAGGAGGCTCGTTTTTTGGCTGGCGAGGCTGCGCTGGGCAAGCACGCCCAGGAGAAGGAGGGCGGGATAGGCCATGGCGAGGAGGCCAAGGCTCGAGAAAAAGATTACCAGGGTGTTATCGGGCGTGTAAATCGCCTGCGCTAGCGGGTAATCGTAGAACGTTCCCAGAGCCAGCAATACTACGAGAACGGCGGCAAACGTTCCCATGCCGCGCATCATGAGCGAACGCTGTTTCTGGCTCATTGCAGCCACCAACCTTCCGTAATGCCGGCCCCTGTGATTGCCGGATGGGTTGCATTTCATTCTATAGTGCCACCTACAGCCCGTACAAAAGGGGTTCCAAAATGTCACCCCCGCGTTCCGGTCAAGGCGAATGCCGCATGTTTAGGAGCTGAACAGGTGAGGAAGCGATCGCGAAGAGCATGCGAAGCAGCTGCCGTCAGGTTTGCGGCCCCCAATGAATCAAAGTGTCTGAACTATTCATCCATCCGTGGCAGGATCTCGCGCTAGTCTGAAAAACGGCGGGTTCCATCCGCGATTACGGGCTTTCGTGGCAGGATACGACGTTAGTCTGAACGGCTTTGTCAGGATATCGCGCTAGTCTGAAAGCATTTGGCAGGATATGCCGCTAGTCTGATTGTTTGGGCTTCAGACTAGCTGCATATCCTGCCACGAAAGGCGATTTTGCCGACTCGACTCCGAGCAAGCGCTGATCGGGCCTCATGAACTCCAGGTGGGCATTGCCCTGAGGCTTCGTGCGATGGCCGCGAATGTAATCGGCTGTCGATTCGAATTACACGATCGTTAGCACGGCGCCGAAGCCGGTCTGCTCAATGACGTCTGCGACGAACTCGTTGGAGTTGGCGAGCGTCACGCCCCCTGCGCAAGCCCTGCGCATGATCGCGAGAACGCGCAGGCCCGCAGAGGAGACGTATTCGAGATTGCTGCAATCCACCAAGACGGATTCAACCGAGTGCTCTTTCTCGACCTTCTCGAAGAAGGTGAGCAGGGTGGGCGCGGAAATGGTGTCAAGCCGCCCTGACAAGTTGAGGGACAGGGTGCCGTTCTGTATCGCGCCGTTCAAGGTGAAGTTCTTCGCCTCGGATGAGGGAAGCTCGACGGTGGGTGCGGTTTCGTCGAGCGTGACCTTCCAGTAGGCGCAGCTGCTCATTCCCTCCCGTATGGCGTTGGCTTGCTCCGGGCTGATCTTGGAAAGCGAATCCAGTTCCGGCAGGTGCTCCGCCACGATGACGCGCTCCCTCTTCAAGCCGTGCTCGGCGAGGAAGGCCATGGCGCGCTTGGTGGTGCCTTCTATGTCGGCCGGGCTCGCCATCAGGGAGTTCTTGCCAATTTCCACGTCAGATTTATCCTTCGTCTGCTGCTTGGCGTTTTGCATGATCTGAAGGAAGCGGTCTCCCACCAGCGCGCGCATGGTGGCGATGTATTGAAGGGAGGATTCCGGATCAGCCACGTACCAGCAGCCACCCTTCATTTTCAGGATACGGCGGATGTTGTTGCAGAGCGCCCCGGCTTCGGAATCGGTGAAGTACATGAGCAGTCCCTCGGTGTTTATGCAGACTTCGCCGTCGATGTCGCTCACCGCCTTTTCGAGCGAGGCGTAGTTCGTTGCATCTACTTCCTTGTAGTGGATGAACTCGCGCTCCTCGGGTGAAACCATCGCATTCACCTGGCTCGAGATCTCACGAATCACTACGGGGAGATCCAGCCCGTAATAGGGAAGCCCCTTCTTCGCGAACGTAATCGCTCGCGGGGTGTAGCCGCATGGCAGGTCGACTAGCGTGTAACCAGAGCTTTCCGCCAGGCTCGCCATCGTGCGATAACGGGCTTCGAGCATGATGGTGCCACCGAGGACTTGCTCGGGCGTGGTGGTGGTGTTCGCGCTGTTCTGAGTTTCCTCCAGTGTCAGGCCCATGCTCTCTGCGAGCGCGGCCGCATCGGGGTCTCCATTGGCTGCAAGCTGGAAAAGCGTCATCTTCGCGGTGAGAAACACCGGGTTTACCTTTTCGAGCAGGGAGTAATCGACTGCTGCTTCATTTGAGCTGGGCATGTCGTCCATCGGGTATCTCCTTTGCATGGCTGCTTAGGATGACGGAAGCGCAGCGGCGCGCTATCGCGGTTCACTTCCTTAAACTCATTATAGTTAGAATTCCGTCTCGAACACGAGGCGGCGTTGCGTCCAAGTGAGCGTTTAACTGCGTAGGATAAAAGGCGCTGAAACGATGACGCCTTTAGTGCGTATAGAGATGCAGCGGCAAACGGCGAGGAAGGAAGGGCTATGGAGCGCGAGGAAAAAGGCAGGGTTCCGGTGTCCAAGGAGACGACCGAGAAGACGGTGGATGACGTGCGGGAGGTTACCGACGAGACGCTCGAGGAAGTAGCCGGCGGCGTTAACCCCAAGAATTACTATGTGAAACCTTCCGACAGGACTCCGACTATCGAGCCGTACGACGGTTACTTCGTCTAGGCCCGGGGGAGCGCGGATGCGTAAAATGGGGTTAGGGGACGCTTGGAAACTCATGCGCATCTAACAAGAAGGGGAGCACATTGGTCAGACGCACGCTCATGCGACGCAACCAGGAGTTGGTCGACTTCGAGATTGAGCCCACGACGGGCGAGGTGCGCATCGTGGATTTGTCCGAAGCGGGCGAGGATCTCCTCGCTTGCGCCGACGCCGTCCAGCGGGACGAGGGCTGGCTCCTCGGCAAGCTGGTGGGCTCCCGTGCCATTTCGGCCATGCGCCCGGACTTGGAAAGCATCCTTGGGGCTTTCGGCGCGAAGTCGGCCGTCGACCTCGCTCTCATGGGGCATGGCCTGTCGCTTTCCGATCAATACTGGTATCGCGCGCCCGGCTCGGCGGAACGCTGGGAGGGCGTCAACTTCTTCGACAACGAGTGGGACCCTGCTTTCGGGGCGGCTGTCTTCGAGGAGGACTACGCCCGTCTCGCGTCTTGCTCTCCCGACGTGCCCGACGCCACGACGCGCGGCCACGCGGTCAAGACATGGGAGCGGAGCGATGACGGAATCCTCCTCGTCAAGGTGTCCGAGCGTTACGACGGCGCCGAGCTCAAGGGCATAAAGCTCGCATCTGATATGAGCGCGATGCTGTTCGCCGAGGGCTGCTACGTGCCCGTGAGCATCGTGGAGCGGTGCGGCCGGCTCTGCTCGGCCACCCCGCTCATGCTGGCGCACGATGAGGAGCTCGTCGATGGGGACTGGATATCCATGGTGACGGGCATTCTGGCGAAAGGCGGCGGGCGAATCTCGCCCGAGCTATGCGACGTGCGCATCAGCGCCTATGATGCCATGGGGATAAAGGACGCCTCCGCGCACGTTGCCAGGATGGCGTGCTGCTCGTGTCTGTCGCTTCTCGCGGACTTCCATGCGGGAAACTTCGGCGCCATACGCAAGGTCGGTTCGGACGTTTGGCGCCCTGCGCCCATCTTCGATTACGACGGTTCATTCGGTTTCCCGTTCGCTGAAGGCCAGATCTCGGCTTTCTGCGAGAAGCCCTTTCTCGCAGAGTTGCTCTGCATGCATCACTTCTCGTACTTGCGGTCGTCGTGGGATTGGTCTTGGTACGACCCGCGCGCGCTCGACGGTTTCGAGGGTCGCATCGTGGAGGCATACGCGTCCAACGGGAGCCTGCCCTCCGGCTTCTCGGAGCTCGTCGTGCGCCTGTTCGCCATTCAGCGCGAATACGTTAACGGGATCGCTCTCGCAAGCCGCTGAGGCGGCGTGCCGGCTTCACCGATCGGGCGCCGTGAGGGAGCCGTTACGCGCGTAATATGCTTGAGGTACAATGGCATCAACCTAAAGCCAGCATGAACCCGGGTGGAGGGAATACAAGGTGGAGATTAACACGACAATCGACGGCGCAAACGCGACCATAGCCATCGTCGGAAACCTCACGGTTGTAACGGCTCCCAAGCTCGAAGCGGCTTTCGCGGCCCTTCCCGGTGATGCGAGCGACCTCGTCTTGGACTTGTCCAACCTCGATTACGTGGCTTCGGCGGGCTTGCGCGTGGTTGTTTCGCAGGCGAAGAGCATGCAGCGCAAGGGCGGCTCGATGCGTATAACGAACCCCAACGACGAGGTCATGGAGGTCTTCGACGTCACCGGCCTCGTCGACATCCTCGAAATCGAGCGCTAGTATAAAGCGGCTAGGGTCGTTCCCGAGATGGGCCGCCACGGCGGCGTTGTGGGCTATTCCCAGTATTTCGTGACGGTGGTGGTGTTCGTCAGGCCTTCGCGCACGTATTCCACCTTGTCCATGAGCTTCTTGGTCATGAACAGGCCGAGGCCCCCGATCTTTGCATCCTCGACGCTTGCGGGGCGTTCGGGGTCTTCCTGTTCGAGCGGGTTGAACGCCACGCCGGTATCGCTGATCTCGACGATGACGGCGTTCGGCCGCGTCTGCAGCGTAATGTGCGTGTACAGCAGCCCGGGGTCGCTCGGGGTGGCGTCGGGGTATGCGTAGCTGCATACGTTCACGACCAGCTCCTCGACCGCGATCATCACGTGGTTGGCCTCTTTCGACGGGCAGCCGGCCTCGTCGAGCTTCTTCAGGACGAAGCTTTCGACTTCCTCGAAGTTCTCGAGCTCAGCCGTCGTCGTCAGCGAGGCGCCGTGCTCGGGCGGTATGCCGAACATGAGCGCGAGCATGGTGATGTCGTCTGACTGCTCGATGCCGAACGACCAGCCGCCGAGCTCGGCGCGCAGGGCGCGCAGAAGCCGTCGCGGGTGCAGCTCGCCGTGCGTCGACAGGAAGGCCTCCAGCCGGTCGTTGCCGTAGAGCTCGCCTTCCGCGTTGAACGCCTCGTTCACGCCGTCGGTGTAGGCGAATAGCTCGTCGCCCTGTTGCAGTTGCGTCTCGAACTGCTTGTACTCGATCCAATCGAACGAGCCCATGTAGGGGCCCGACCGCTCGGTGAGCCAGGACCATTCGCCGCCGCGCATCACGAGGGGCTTGTTGTGTCCGGCGTTCACGTAGGTCAGCTTGCCGGTTTCGTATTCGAGCACGCCGGCGAACACGGTGACGAACATCTCGGCCTCGTTGCCCTCGCACAGGTTCCGGTTGGCGATGCCGATGGCCTCCGCAAGGTCCGCGTTCGTTTCCATTGCTGCGCGGATCTCCGTCTTGGCCGCCATCATGAACAGCGCCGCGGGTATGCCCTTGCCGCTGACGTCGGCCACCACGAAGCCGATGCGCCCGCCGCCCAGGTCGAAGTAGTCGTAGAAATCGCCGCCCACCTGGCGTGCCGCATCCATCGAAGCATACAGGTCAAACGCGTCGATGCCCAGGAAAGTCGGCTCGGAGGAGGGGAGCGCGCTTTGCTGGATGGCCTTCGCGGTGAGCAGCTCCTGCGCGTTCTTCTGCTCCACTTCCTCGATCGTTTCCTTGAGCGTCGCCACCGTCGCGTTGATGCCGGCGGATAGCGATGCGAACTCGCTGCTGTCGCGCACGGACACGCGCTCGTCCAGGTTGCCGTCAGTGATCTTCTTCAGCGACGCGTTCGTCTCGTCGATGTGCTTCGCGATGTCGGACCTCAAGAGCCACGATGCCACGAGTGCCGTGGCGAAGATCAGCAGGAACGCAAGCAGCGTCGTCGAGGCCAGCGTGCTGAACCTTGATGGGAAGACCATTTCCGTGGTGCGAACTTCCGCCACGTACCCCTTTTCGCATGCCGCTACCGATATATAGGAGAACTCCATGGTCCAGGTGCCTTCAGCCGTGTACGTTTGGATCTGGGAGGTCTCGTCGCTGTCGACGATGAACTGCAGCAGGTTGCTCGAGGGGTCTTCCGGGTTGGGGAACGCCTCGGCATAGCCAATGTCGTCCACGAACGAATCGCCCACGGGGAACCGCTCTTCATTGTTGGTTCCAAGGATGGTGTAGAGCTTGTCCGTGACGACGACGTTGCCGTAGTCCTCCATGGAGTAGCCATCGAGCACCGTGGAGGGGTCGGAATCCGGGTGCGCATCCAGCTGGCCGGCGAGGTACTGGGCTTCGCTCATCATCGTTTCGCTCGTCTTCTCGTCCTCCTGGATGGTGATCGTCGTGAAGATGAACGCGCTCGCAAGCATGAACACGATAGCGGAAATGGTGATCATCCAGCCGCTGAACACGGTGAGCAGCTTGCGTTCGCTCGGGTTGCGCGTGGTCAGCGAGAGGAGCATCGCGTCCACCACGAGGCATAGGGCGATGAGCGCCACCGCGTCGACGGTCATTTGGGAGATCATGCCCTCCGGGGTCATGAGCAGGTACTCCATGATTGCCGAAAGCTTTTGGCCGCCGAACTGGGCTGTCATGCTCACCATGATGAAGCCGCTTGCCACGGCCGATAGGGCAATGCAGGCGCCTACGATAATGCCCGTGCGCTTGCCGCCCCTCGGGTCGTTGCGCAAGGCGAATTTGAACAGCAAGCCGGAGAGAAGGCCCATCAGCGTGAGCATTCCGAACGTGTTCATCGGCGTCATGACGTTGTTCTCGTAGAAGTCGAGCGGCATCATTTGCGCGTGCGTGAACGCCATCGCGCCCGCGAACAACCCAAGCAATGCGCCCGTGACCGGTCCGAACAGAAGGGCGCCCACGACGGGAGGGACCAATATCAGCATGATGTAGACCGCTCGCCCCGCCACTTCGCCAATGGGCCAGAAGCCCAGCTGGCAGAACGAGAGCGCCACGATAACGGCCATCGCGAACACCGGCGCCACGATACGGATTCGAAGGCTCAGGGGGGCCACGCGCCCCCAGAACAGGGAAGCTATCCTGGATGTTGTTTTCTCCGCTTCTGCCATGCGGCTCCTCCTGACATGCTCAGTATAGGAGGTGCGGGCGTAAACCTCCAACATGTGCGCATTGAACATAATGCATCATGGCAACCGCAACTGGCTGCGCTGGTAGCGCGTTTCGATGTTGTTGATTATTAGCGCGGGGGCCGCTGTTAGGCGTAGTCGGCCGAGCTGACCTGGTAGCGATACGCCTATGGTTTAGCAACCGTTTACATACCGGCCCGTGAGAGCTGGGTGGCGCGCGCTTAGCTAATGACGAGGTGGAGCTTTCCGGAATCGTCCACGCTTTGGCGCGAGATGATGTTTTCCAAAATCTGCCTCGACATGTCGTCGGCGGCGGCGTTGAGCTCGTCGGCGCTCACGCCGGCTGCTGTGAGCTTGTCTATGTCGATGAGCAGGCTCGCCTCTTTGCCGCCTTCGCCCACCGAAAGCTCGTACCTGATCTGCGGGTCGGCAATCTCGCGCGCCCGCGCTACCTTGACGAGGAGGGAAGCCGAGATCTCCTCGATCGCGAGCTGGCACGCGAGGGTCAGGTGGCGCCCGAGGAACTGGCGCGCGCAGAACGCCTGGAGCGACGAGGACATGGCGGGGAAGTCGGGATCGACGCTGCGGATCTCCCAGTTCCAATTGCGCACGCGGAACACGAAGTCGCGCGTTTCCCGACGCTGGGGGTTCTCGAATATCTGCCTCGGCGTGCCCGATTCCCAAAGCTCGCCTTGGTCCATGTAGAACACGCGCGTGCTGGCGTCGCGGGCGAAGCGCATTTCGTGCGTGACCACGAGCATCGTGAGCCCGCGCTCGGCGAGGCTCGTGATAACGGATAGAACCTCGGACACCATCTGCGGGTCGAGCGCGCTCGTGGGCTCGTCGAACAGGAGGATCTTGGGGTTCATGGCCAGGCCGCGGGCGATGGCGACGCGCTGGCGCTGCCCGCCGGAGAGCTCGTGCGGCCAGCTGAGCGCCTTGTCCTTCAAGCCGACCATCTTCAGCAGTTCGAGAGCCTGGTCGTAGGCGTCTTGTTTGGACATGCCTAGCAAGTCCATAGGTGCCATCATGAGGTTCTCGACGACGAGCTTGTGGTTGAACAGCGCGTAGTTCTGGAACACCATGCCCATCTTCTGGCGCATCTTCGGCAGGTCGACGTCGGGGGCGCACATGTCGACGCCGTCGACGAGGATCTGGCCAGACGTGGGCGTTTCCAGGCGGTTGAGGCAGCGGATGAAGGTGGACTTTCCCGTGCCCGAAGGGCCGATGATAGAGATGACCTCACCTTCATCGACAGTGGCGTTCACGTCCTTCAGGGGGACGACGCCTGAGTATTCCTTGCGCAGGTGCCTTACTTCTATGAGGCTCATCGCTCATCGACTCCCTCGATCTTGCGCGGGCGGTTGGTGACATCGATCCGCGCGGCGATTCTATGCAACACCCAGGACAGCAGCAGGCAGAACAGGAAATAGATGACCGCCGTGGAGATAAGCGGGAAGAACGCGTCCATGGTGCGGGCGCGTATGAGATCGCTCGCGCGGGTTAGGTCAAGCACGGATATGTAGCCCACGATGGCGGTGTCCTTTACGAGGCTGACGAACTGGCCCATGAGCTGCGGCGTGAACTGCTGGCGTGCTTGCGGGAATATGATCTTTGAGAACACCTGCCAGCGCGTGTAGCCCAGGGCGAGCCCCGTCTCCTCCTGGATGACGTCGACGCCCTCGATGGCGGTCCACATGGTGGAGCCAACGGTGGCTCCGAAGGCCAGCGTGAACGCGATGATGGCCACGATCTCGCCAGCGATGTCGATGGAGCCGAACACCACGTAGTAGAGCAGCATAAGCACCACCACGATGGGGATCCTGCTGATGAGCGCCTGGAAGCAGTCGACGACCTTGCCCACCCAGCGCACCCTGCTGCGCCGGGCGAGGACGATACCGTAGCCCAGAAGCAGGCCGAACGCGCCCGCGCACACGCTGATGAGAATGGTGGTGCCCAGGCCCGAGAGCACGAGCATCCAGCGGTTGTCGTCGATGAATGTCTTCTGGAAGGAGTTGGACATCACCTCCAGGAAGCCCGTGGGCGAGGACGCTTCCTTGGACTTTACGATGACCGAGATGGTGGTGGGCATGACGGGCTCGCTGAAGTCGCATATGGCGGCGCGCTCGGGCGTGTTCGTGAGGGTGCCGCCGAAGTCGGCCTTGCCGGTGTCCACCGATGCGAAGATGGAGTCCATGGGGATGGTGGTGACTTCCAGGTGGTAGCCGAGCTCGCGCGCGATGAGCAGGGCCAGCTCCACGTCGTAGCCCTTGGGCTGCCCGCCTTCGCCAACATACGAGAAGGGCTCGATGACGCCTGAGGTCGCGAACTTCAGGGTGCCATTGGGCGCGTCCCAGTCCTGCTCGGGCAGGGTCTTTCCCGATTCGTCGGCTGCGACCCATTTCTCCTCGAGCTTCGCGAGTGTCCCGTCTTCCGAGAAGCGCTTGATGACGGCGTTGAACTGGCCGGTGAGCTTGGAGCCCTTCGGGAAGAAGAAGCCCTCCGAGACATCGGCCACGGGTTCGGGCAGCAGCACCACCGTGCCGGGGCGACGGTTCACGGCGAGTTGGCAGCAGTACGAGAGCTGCACCGCTCCGTCGGCCTTGCCCGCCTCGACGGCGGCCACGCACTCCGAGAGCGATGGGTAGAAGTCCTCCGATGTGCCCTCGAGGCGCTCTTGGATGCGCTGGTTGTAGACGCTGCCGTTCACGTAGGCGAAGCGCTTGCCCGACATCTCGTCGAGCGTCTGGTACTCGGGGGTCAAATCATCTGCGTGCGCGAGCGCGGGCGCGAGCGCAACGGCTGCCACCGCCATCATGGCGAGCAACGCGAACAGCAGGCTCCTTATGGCTCTATCTGCCATGCAACCACTCCATCATCGTGGGCGTCGAAGGGGAGGGCTGGCGGTTTGCCACCTACGCGGCCCCTTCGCTCTGGCGAAAATGATAAACCAACGATGGGCGCACCGCACAGTTCCGTCTTCTTTGATACGCAACCGTTTGACTCGAGTGCGTGGTGGCTTTGAAGCCTTGCGCTACGGTTCCGATATGGCAAAAAATCCGACTTGCCGACGATTTTTATCGTTTGGCGCTCGGCGGTGGCAAAAAAACCGACTTGCCGACGATTTTGAGAGCGTGGATCGCCAATCGCCCAAAGCGGGGTTCTAAACGCCCAGGTAAAACGAGTGCGCAATTTCGGCGATCGGCAACGGCTCCGCGAAATCGTCGGCAAGTCGGTTTTTTTGCCAATGAGGGCGAACGCGAGCGAATTCCCCCATGCTCGCGCACGTGCGCGCACCGCTCGGTTTCCTGTAAAACCGTGGTGATTGCTCGCAGGCTGCTAATTACCAGGTAGTTTACTGAGGGAAGGTGGTCCCGAAATGCGTAAACGTCTTTTGCTGGCTGTTCTGCTCGCCGCGATTTCCATGCTTCTGGTCGTAGGCTGCGCCGCGGGTGCCCAATCGCCTGGGGCGGGCGCTTCGGGGAGCGCGGCCGCGGCATCGAGCGCGGCATCTACTTCGGCAGGCATTACCACCTTCAAGGGCGGGATCGACGACCAGAAGGCTATAGCACGTCGTGGTGATGCAGAACGCGGACCGCTCCTTGATCGACGAGCTCATCGAGGACCTCAAGGTCGAAAGCTAGACAATGCATTCGTCGGGGTGGTGCTTGCGCATTTCCCGGGAAGTGCCGTTATAGAGGCCCATCCATTAAAATGATGGGATGAAACTCAACGATTGGGGGCATATGAATCCGGTGCGCATGAAGAGAACTGCAATCGCAATCCTGCTTGCGTTGGGAATGGGGGCGTGCGCGCTCGCGGCGTGCGCGAGCGGGCAACAGGGCGCGCAGCAGCAGGCGGCGTCGAGCGCAGCATCGACTTCGGCCCCGGCGGCGTTCGCGCGCACGACTTCGCTCGAAGGCGTAGCCGTGATGCGCGACGAGAGCTTCGGCGGCGTGTGCATCGACATCACGATCGACGACTTCAACCGACTCGGGTTCGAATACGGCGACAGCGTGGACGTCGAGTTCTCGAACGGCTACAAGCTGGAAGGCATCCCTTACTACAACGGGTACTACACGAGCATAGGTGACCCGCTCGTCGTGGGTTACCCGGGTTACCCGCACATCGAGGTTGCAATCAACTTCGGCGACCCGCTCTGGGACGTCTCGGGCGTGCAGGCTGGCGATACGGCTAACGTCACGCTGCGGGAAGCGGGTGCCTTCTCGAACATCCAGGAGGCCTTCGACATCACGTACACGGACAATCGGGCTGATTACGCTTCCGACGAGCAGTTCGCGAACTTCCGCGCGCTGCGCGGCGGGTCAATGAAGCCGGGTGTTGCCTACCGCTCGGCTTCGCCCATCGATAACGAGCACAACCGGGCGCCCTATGTTGAGGGTCTCATGAAGCAGGCAGGCGTGGCGTACATCCTCAACTTGTCCGACAACAAAACCGAGGCAAATGAGTTCGTTGCCGAAGACAAGGCCCAGGGCATCGATGTGTCGCGATTCGAGGAGCTGAGCGCTTCCGGCTGCGTGGCATTGCTCGACTTGAGCGCCAGCTATCCTTCGGAGAGTTACGCCCGCACGCTCGCCGGCGGGCTCGTGAGCATGACGGAGCACGACGGGCCCTATCTCGTGCACTGCGTCGAGGGCAAGGACCGCACGGGCTTCGTGTGCCTGTTGCTCGAGGCGCTGTGCGGCGCGACGTACGACGAGATGCTGTCCGACTACATGGAGACGTACGCGAACTATTACGGCATAACCAAGGAAAGCGACCCCAGCAAGTACGAGGCCATCTCGAACCAGCAGTTCGCCGACATGCTGCGGACCATCGCGAAAGCAGGCGAAGGGGCCGACCTGACCGCCATCGACTACGTTGGCCCTGCGCGCGAGTACCTGAAAATGGGCGGCATGACCGATGGCCAGATAGACGCGCTGGTCGACCGCCTGGTGAAGTAAGGGCGTTGATGCGTAGCCCTAGCTCATTAAGCGAGGGCTTTCTCCTTCTTGTCCTCGATGGCTACCATGACAATGTCGCCGATGACGTTGATGAGGTTCTGCGTGCTGCCGAAGAACGCCTCCAGGTAGATGGCCGTGCACAGCGCGTTACTTGAGTTCAGGTAGGTGGTGAGAATCAGCATGCCGATCAAGATGCTGCCCGGCTGGTTCGGCGCGCCGAGCGAGAGGAGCAGCACGAGCAGCCCCAGGCCGACGATGTTCACCCACGTCAGGTACTTGCCCATGACGAAGGAGATGGCCAGCGCGAAAAACATGAGCACGAAGCAGTTGCCGTCGAGGTTGATTTCAGCGAGCAGCGGGAGGTTGCGTTCGAGCATGCTTCTGCTCATCTTCATGTTCTTCGCGCAGTACCTGGTGTTGTACGGCGCAGCGTTGATGACCGACCCGATTCTAAGGTTCTCGCGGAGAAGGGGGATGATGTTCCGCACGAAGGGGATGATCTTGATGTCGTGGGCGCGCAGCCTGATGGCGTAGGTGCCGAATAGCAGCAAGACGCCCAGTGAAGCGGCCACGAAGTAGCCGAAGAGTTCGATGATGACAATCAGACCGTCCTCGAGCAGCACGTCCAGCATCGAGAGGAAGAAGAAGAACGGGAGCGCGGCGATGGAGACGTGCAGCATGCGGGAGAAGAGCGTGTAGCAGGCCATCATGGCATGCCTCAGGGGGTCGAAGTACTTGCCGGCCGAGCACAAGGCGTAGGTGCAAAGCAGGGCGACGACCATCAACGGAACGGGCGAGACGGCCTCGAAGGGCTCGAAAATGCTAGGGGTCACGATTGTGCCGACGACTTCGGAAAACGACGTATTGAGGTACTCGAGGTGGGTGATACCGGAGCCGTAGAGTCCCGTCTCCATGCTGGACAGCGGAATGACAAAAACGAGAAACACCGCGAACGCCAGAATGATCGCGACCGCGGAGGTTGCGAGCGTCCGTGCTTGGAGCTGCCGCAGACCAGAGTTGATCTGTGCCATGACGTAGGTGTTCGTGAGGTTCTTCAGCAGGGAGAAGAACGTCATGGGTGCGCCTATCATGAGCATGGCGTTGGCGTATACCTTCTCGACAGGGAACACGTAGTCCGTGAGCAGCTCTTTCTGTGCGTCCGCGTCGAGCAGACAAGATAGCGGGAGGTACACCACGATTGCGCATAGAAACGCGATGGCACAGGAGAACAGCGATCGGTTCCTCCTGCTCACCGAGATGGTAATCGTGTTACAGCCCGAATAGTAGCTGCAGTCGATCCTGTCGTCATAGCCGCTCAGGATGCGGTCCTCGATGGAGTCCGCCGTATCGTGGTCGGGAACGAACATGGGCCCTTCGAACATGATCTTGATGCGAAAGTCGCCGAGCTTGTCCATGCCGGAGATTCTCAGGTCGGTGTTCTCGTCCACCCCCGAGTCAACGAGCTTTTGCAGGAGAGCCTCGAAAACAAGGAGGGTTTCATGCGCCGTCTCCTTGCTTACGTCCTTGCGCGTCAGCAGGTCATTGGCAAACGCATACGCGCCTGCGAAATCGCCTTTCCGAATTCGGAAGCTTTGTTGATATGTCTTCCCCCTACGCATATGCCCGATATTACACGAGAATGCGCATGCGAAAGCTCCCGAAGCGCATTTTCCCGTCTCTCATTTGCGCCGACCTGCAAACAGCGTTACAGCACGTCAACGCATGCGTATTGAAGGGACGTCAGTTAGCTTGGACGCTTAAAATAGGAAGATACGTATGCTGTAGCCAAAAGTGTTTCGCTGCTTCGGGAGGGGTCATCATGAAGTTTGAGGAACTGACGCTAAAGCAGCAGGAAAAAGTGCGTACGTGCAGGAACGCCGACGACCTGAGGCGGCTTGCCGAGGAAGAGGGCGTGGAGCTTTCCGACGAGCAAATCGAAGCGATTTCGGGCGGCAGCTGGGGCGGTCTTGTGTCCTGCCCTGTGTGCGGCGGCTCCAATGTGAACCTGGACTCGTTCACCGGCTTGTGGGCTTGCGACGGTTGCGGCACCCGTTTCTAAGGGTGCATACAAGCTAAGAACGTTTGCGTATCGAGCTGCAGGACGTTCCCGGAATGCATGGAGGGAACGTCCTGCAGCTCTTTTAGAGTTACGACTCCTGGGGCCGTGCGGCGCCGCTTGCGACAGCCGCCTCGCTTACGGCTTGGGCGACCGCCGGCGCCACGCGCTCGTCGAAGGCCTCGGGCACGATGTGGGTGGCCGAGAGCTGATCGTCGGACACCAGGCCCGCGATGGCCTTCGCAGCCGCGAGCTTCATGGCGTCGTTGATGTCGCTCGCGCGGCTGTCGAACGTTCCCCTGAAGATGCCGGGGAACGCGAGCACGTTGTTGATCTGGTTCGGGAAATCCGAACGGCCCGTGGCGACCACGGCGGCACCGCCCTTGACGGCTTCGTCGGGGAAGATCTCGGGCGTGGGGTTGGCGCACGCGAACACGATGGGGTTCGGGGCCATGGACTCGACCATGGCGGTGGTCACAAGGCCGGGGGCGCTCACGCCGATGAACACGTCGGCGTCCACGAGGGCGTCGGCCAGGCTGCCCTTCACCTTGCGTGGGTTGGTGATCTGAGCCATCTCGTTCTTGACCTCGTTCATGTTGCTCTCGCGGCCGACGTAGATGGCGCCCGCGCGGTCGCAGAGAACGACGTCCTCCACGCCTGCCTGCATGAGCAGCTTGGTGATGGCGATAGCCGCCGCACCTGCGCCGCTCACCACGACGCGGACGCTCTCGAGCGCGCGGCCGGTGACCTTGCACGCGTTCATGAGGCCGGCGAGCGTGATGACGGCGGTGCCGTGCTGGTCGTCGTGGAAGATGGGGATCGAGCAGCGCTCCTTGAGCTTGCGTTCGATCTCGAAGCAGCGCGGAGCGGAGATGTCCTCTAGGTTCACGCCGCCGAAGCTGCCCGAGATGAGGGAGATGGTGTCGACGATGGTGTCGACGTCCTTGCTCTTGATGCACAGGGGGAAGGCGTCAACGTTGCCGAACTCCTTGAAGAGCACGCACTTTCCCTCCATGACGGGCATGGCGGCTTCCGGCCCGATGTCGCCCAAGCCGAGCACGGCCGTGCCGTCCGTCACGACGAGGCACATGTTGTGACGTCTCGTGAGCTCGAAGCTCTTCTGGGGGTCCTTCTGGATCTCGAGGCAGGGCTGCGCGACGCCCGGCGTGTAGGCGAGTGAGAGGTCGTCTGCATTCTTGGCGGGCACGCGGCTGATCACTTCGATCTTGCCGCGCCATTCGCCGTGCTTCTTCAAAGATTCCTGAGCGTAATCCATCAATAAAAGCCTTTCTATTGCTCGTACGGTGAGATGAATAGTATTACCACTCGGTGGGTTACGGGACGCCGCCGAAACTCATTTTTTACGAAAGATAGGTTTAAGATGGTTTGCCAGAACGTTCTCGTCGGGCAATAGGGCGGTGGTATGGAGAGCACGGGATCGATCATCGAGAAGGTCTTCCGCACGAGCCTCGTGAGCATGACGGCTGCCGTCGTGGTAACTATGCTCGGCATCGTCATCGACGGCATCGTGATTGGCCGCTTCCTCGGCCCGGAATGCATGGCCGCCTACAGCCTGTCGGCACCGATAACGAGTCTCGTCACCGCGTTGAGCGGACTCTTGACTGAGGGCACGCAGGTGATTTGCGCCATGAACCTGGGCAAGGGCGACGTGAATCGAGCACGCAACGTCTTCTCGGTGAGCATGGTCGTCACGGTGTTCGTGTCGGCGGTGCTCGTGTTCGTCGTGCTCGTTTTCACGCAGGACATCTCTTCGCTCCTCGGCGCCCGCGGCGCCTCTTCCGATTTGCAGCCTCTGGTCGGCGACTACCTGCGGGGCCTCGCGCTCTCGTTCCCGGCGACGATACTGCTCTTCGAGTTCAACTCGCTCATGCGTCTCGACGGCGATTCCATGCGCGTCATCGTAGCGGTTCTCACGATGACCGTCCTCGACATCGCGGGCGACCTCCTGAACGCGCTCGTGCTGGGTGGCGGAATGTTCGGCATGGGTCTGGCTACGACCATCAGTTACCTCGTCGCGCTCGTTATCATGCTGCTCCACTTCAGGAAGCGCGACATCATATTCAAGTTCTCGCTCAAGGGCCTGAATCTGGACGACTTGAAGCACATCCTGGTTTCAGGCTGCCCCTCCGCCGTGGGCAACGTCTCCACCATGGCGCGCAGCTTCACCCTGAACCAGGTCATGCTCGCAAGCGCGGCATCCACCATGGCCGTCGGCGCCCTCGGCGTCCTGAATGTCGTGCAGGGGTTCGTCTCGTGCGTGCTCATCGGCGTTGGCATGACGACGGGCATGATCGCGGGAATGGTGCTCGGCGAGCAGGACCGCGCCTCTGCGGAGAAGCTCGTGAGGGTCGCTATGCGCACGGCGTTCGCGCTCGGTGTGGCGCTCGCCGTCGTCGTCTTCGCGTTCGCGGGCGTCATCGCGCCCCTTTTCGGGAGCTCCAGCGGCGAGGAGATGGTGCGCCTCGCCACGCGCGGCCTGCATTTCTACGCCTTCAGCGTCATTCTCTTCGGCGTGAACAACGCGTTCGTTAACTATACGCAGGGCATGCGTCGCACGGGGCTGTCGGCATGCTATTGCTTCCTGCAGAACTTCGTGTTCGTAGCCATCCCTGCGCTCGCGCTTCATGGCATCCTCGATTCCGATGCCGTGTGGGTGGCGTATCCCGTGGGCGAGACTCTTACCACGATCGCCATCTTCGCTCTTGCTGCCGCCATGAAGCACGGGCTGCCAACAAGGGCCAAGGACTTCGTGTTCCTGAAGGAGCCCTTCGGAGCGCCGGACGACGAGGTGCTCGACATCGCTATAAGCGACATGGATCACGTCGTGCCGGCGTGCGAGCGCGCCGGCAGCTTCTGTCGCGCGTGGGGAGCCGACGAGAAGACGCGCTACCGCGTGGTGCTGTTCATCGAAGAACTGGGGTCCAATGTTGCCGAATACTCGTTCGCGGAAGGGAAGGGCGGCCTGCTGGAGATCCGCATCGTGCACCTGTCTGAGGAGTGGGTTCTGCGCCTGCGCGACAACGGCCGCGCGTTCGATCCCGTGAAGTGGATCGAACTCAACGCGAGCGAGGATCCGAGCGTGAACATGGGCATCAAGCTGGTATGCGGCATGGCGAAGGACGTTGCCTACGTCAGCACGCTTGACTTGAACATCATCACGTTGCGCATCTAGGCGTTCGGCGAAGCGCTACCAGCTCTTCTTGAGCGTGACCACGTTGCTCGTGCCGTCCTTGCGCTCGTAGGTCATCTCGTCCACGTTCTTCTTGGCGAGCAGGATGCCCAAGCCGCCGATCGGGATGTCCATGACGTCGTCGAACTGGTCGGCCGTCTTGGCGTCTTCCTTCTCGAGCGGGTTATACGGCACGCCGTCGTCGGAAATTTGCACGGTGAGCGTGGGCGGCGTGGGGGTGTACTCGAACTGGATGCGCACCGCGCCCGGGTTCTCCTCGGTGGCGTCAGGGTAGGCGTAGCTGCACACGTTGGTGAACAGCTCCTCGCAGGCCAGGTCTAACTGCGGGTAAACCGACTTGGGGGCGCGCCTGCGGTAGAGCTCGGCGTGGATGTAGTTGACCACGTGCACCAGCTGGTTGCGCTTCGCCTCGAGCACCATAACGGCCTTCTCCTCGGGCGGCACGCCGTATTTGAGCGCGAGCATCGTGATGTCGTCGGATTGCTCGGCGTCCTGCGTGAAGTCCGTGAGCGCGCGGCGCACGCCGACGCCGATCGAGCGAGGGTTCATGCCGCTGTAGTGGCCGAGCGTTTGCTCAAGGCGCTCCTCGCCGAACAGCTCGTCGCTCACGTTCATGGCCTCGGTTACGCCGTCCGTGTAGAGGTAGAACGTGTCCTCGGGCGCCATGTCGAACTCGAGCAGGTCGTAGGGGATGCCGTCGAACAGGCCGAGCGGCATGCCCGATACCTCGGTTTTCCAGCTCCAGGCGCCGTCGTGGAGCACGAGCGGCGGGTTGTGCCCGGCGTTGACGTACTCGATGTGTCCCGTTTCGTAGTCAAGCATGCACACGAGCGCAGTCACGAACATGCCCGCCTCGTTGCCCAGGCACAACTGGTGGTTGGCTGCGTTGACAGCCTCGTCGACGGACATGCCCGCCTGCATGTGGTTGCGCAGCTGCGTCTTGGAAGTCATCATGAAGAGCGCTGCGGGGATGCCCTTGCCCGATACGTCGGCCATGACGAATCCGATCTTCGTCGTGCCCTCGATCTCGAAGAAGTCGTAGAAGTCGCCGCCGACTTCCTTGGCCGTCTTCATGGACGCGTAGATATCGAACTTGTCGATGTCGGGGAACGCGGGGAAGTCCTTGGGAAGCGCGTCCTCTTGAATGGCCTTGGCAGTGGCGAGGTCCTGGGCGTTCCTGTGCTCGACTTCGTCGATCGTCTCCTTGAGGGCCACCACCGTAGCGTTGATGCCCGAGGACAGCGAATCGAACTCGATCGTGTCCTGGTCGTCAACGCGGACGTTGAGGTTGCCGTACGTGATCTTCTCGAGTGAGGAATTGGTGTCGTCGATGTGGCGCACCACCATTCTGCGAAGCAGTCCGTTCGCGAGCGCGGCAATCGCGGCGATGAGCAGCGCAGCAAGCACGGTCGCGGCTGTCATGGTGCCGGAGCGTGTGGCGAAGACCGCTGCGGTGTCACGCATCATCACCGCATATCCTGCGCCGTACGACTCGCTGTATGCGTAAACGGGCTGGGTCATCACGCGGCCGTCGGCATCGCGAAGCTGCATCTCCTGAGCGTATTCCATCTCCGACAGCACTTTCAGCACGAGGCAGGAGCTTTCGGAGTAGTATTCGACGTTGTAGTATTCCGCGATCGCTTGGTTGCTGTAGCCGCTCAGCTCTGAGTACGATTCCCCGACGGGCCATCTGTCGGGATCGTCAGTCGCGAGTATCGTGCCCGACAGGTCAGTTAACAAAACGGATCCGTCGAGGTCGACGCTGTAGCCCGTCAGCAGTCGCTTCGGGTCGATAGAGAGCGTGCCCTCGTCGTCCGATGTTTCGAGCTGGGAGGCGAGGTAGGCAACCTCGCTACGCATGTTCTCCTGCGCTTTGTTGTAGCAATTGAGCGACTCGAGCGTGAAGATGGCGGAGCTCGTTACCATGAACACGATGGCAGATACCAAAATCATCCAGTTCTGGAACACGGAGGACAGTTTCCGCTTGGCACCGGTGCGGGAGACGCGCTTAGCTATGGCGTTGGCCGCGAGGCAGACGGCCGATGCCGCCACGCCATCGATGACCATCTGGATGATCACTCCCGTTTGGGAGATGAAGAGCTCGTCGTTCGACAACTGCAGGCTGCCCAGCGCGGTGTTCGCGGAGATGACGAGTGCAACGAGCACGCCGCTTACGACGACCGAGGCGAACATGCAGAACAAGATGACGAGGGCGCCCCTTACCGCGGCAGAGAGCTTACGGGTGGATATGAAATGGAATGCGAACCCCGCTACGGCGCCCACGCACGTGAACAAGACGAGTGAGCTGAGGGGGCCCGTGAGATAGTAGTACTCGTAGTAGTCGAGCGGCAGAACGTTCGCGTGGATGAAGAGCACCGTGCCCGCGTACAATCCGAGGCAAAGCCCCATGAGGGGGCCGAACAGGATGGCGCCCATCAGGAGCGGCGCAATGGTCAAGAGGACGTACACCTGGTCGCCGCCCACTTCGGCCACCGGGAAGAATGCAAGCTGGCAGAACGAGAGCGACGCGATCGCGACGACCGTGAACGTGAGCGTCACCACGCGTTTCGAGAGTTCGAGGCTGGCCATCGGCCCCCAGAATAGCTTCGATAGCTGCTTTTTGGACGAAGTCTTCATGCGGCACCCCATATGTTGGCTGCTAGCGCTGAAATTGGCGCGCTTACTGCCTATAGTAATACGGGAAATGAGTCGGCAGAAGGCGTCACGCGAGTCGTAAGCGATTTGTTTCGCGATCGCTCGCCGGCCCATGGGCGCGCCGCCCGAAGGATAACAAGACTCAAATTGTAAACGTTATGTTAGTTAGCGTAGGGGCCGTTCAGGTATTATTATTTCATTGCGCGCTATCATCTGCTGTTTTGGCGTAGCGCGAGATAATACCGGTCGAAGAGGCGGGAGAGGGTTGCCGTGGCGGAATCAACGGAAAAGCGAAGCACCCTTGGCACGCAGATGTTCCGGGAGACGGCGCTGAGCAAGATGTCGTCGGCCGATGACCTCGACCGCTACCTCAAGGTGACGAACCCATCGGCCTGGGTCGTCATCGGTGCCGTGACGGTGCTGGTGATCGCCGGCCTCATATGGGGAATGACGGCCTCCCTGCCCATATCGCAAACAGCGACGGGCGTCGTGAAGGACGGGCAAGTGGTTTGCTTCCTGCCCTTGGGCAAGGACGCGGTTGCCACGACCGATAGCAAGGTCACTGCCGCTGGCCGCGATGCGAGCATCGTCTCCGTGGACGACAGCCCGTATTCGCAGCGCGAGGTGTCGGAGGCATTGAGCAGCGACTACGCCGCTGCGTCAATGGGTTCAGTCGCATGGAGCTACAAGGTGGTCATCGCGCTTCCGGACGAACTGTCTTCTTGGGAAGAGGGCGACGACGTGCCCGTCGTGATAACGACGAAGGAAGTGGCGCCGCTCGGATACCTCTTCGGTGGGGCGAAGTAGTCTATGGCCCGCCGTATCCGAAACGTCCCCCAGGTCATGCAGATGGAGGCCACCGAGTGCGGTGCCGCCTGCCTGACCATGATCCTCGCGCACTACGGGCGCTGGATACCGCTCGAGGAGGCGCGTTCGGCGTGCGGCGTGTCGCGCGATGGCAGCAAGGCGGTCAACATCATGCGTGCGGCGCGCTCGTATGGCATGGAATGCGACGGCTACACGTTCGACCTTGAGGGGTTGCAGGCGAATGCCGAGCTGCCCTGCATCATATTCTGGAACTTCAGCCACTTCGTCGTGCTCACGGGCTTCTCCAACAATGGGAAGTTCGCCTATCTGAACGACCCGGCGCGTGGCCAGGTGAGGGTGCCCATCGAGCAGTTCGACGAATCGTTCACCGGCATCGCGCTCATCATGCATCCGGGCGATAACTTCGAACCCGCGGGCGAGCCGCCTTCCACGCTTGAGTTCGTGCGCGAGCGGTTGCGCGGCATGGCGGGGCCGATCGCGTTCGTGGCGCTGGCAACGACCATCCTGTCCATTGTCGGCATCGTCAACTCGGCCATGTCACGCGTGTTCGCCGATGCTGTTCTCGGCAACGCGGGCAGCAACGGCCCGGCGCTCACCTTGCTCGTGGTGACGTTGGCCATAATGGCCCTCGTGCAATGCATCGTCTCGTTCGCGAACGCTATTTACCTGCTTAAGATACGCGGCAAGTTCGAAGCCGTTGCAGCATCGCAGTTCTTCTGGCATCTGCTTCACCTGCCCGTGGAATTCTACGCGCAGCGCCACGTGGGCGACTTGCAGCAGCGGCAAGCTGCCAACGAGACGATCGCCATGACCGTAGTGCAGCAGCTCGCGCCCGCGGTCTTGAACAGCCTCCTCATCATCCTCTACCTGATCGTCATGCTGGTTTACAGCGTGCCCCTGGCGCTCGTGGGCGTGGGGACGGTCGTGCTGAACGCGTTCCTGGCACGCTACATCTCCAACAAGCGCGTGAACATCATGCGGCAGCAGGTGCGCGACGCAGGCAGGCTGGGCGCAACCACGGTTGCCGGCATCGACATGGTCGAGACCATCAAGGCATCGGGCGCCGAGGAGGGCTTCTTCGAGCGGTGGAGCGGCATGCAGGCGCTCGTGAGCAATGGCATGTCGCGTTTCGCGAAGCTGAACGCCTACCTCGGGGCGGTGCCCGGGCTGCTCGTGCAGCTGGCGAACGTTGCCGTGCTCATGGTGGGCACGATGCTCATCATGAACGGCGAGTTCACGGCTGGCATGCTGCTCGCTTTCCAGGGCTTCCTCTCCGCGTTCATGGCGCCAGTGAATTCACTCGTGAACTTGGGACAGACCATCCAGGAAGCGCGGACGGAGATGGAGCGCGTGCAGGACGTCCTCAAATACGAGCCCGACGTCATGACCGGCTTGGAATCGAAGGCGGCGTCGGAAGCCCTCGACGCGGGCGATGGCGACGTGCCGCAGACGGGCCTCTACAAGCTCTCGGGCGCCATCGACGTGAAGGGCCTGACGTTCGGCTACTCGCGGCTCGAGAAGCCGACCGTCGCGGAACTCGACCTCCATGCGGAACCCGGTCAGTGGATCGCCCTCGTGGGCGGTTCGGGTTCGGGCAAGTCGACCATCGCCAAGCTCATAAGCGGCCTGTACAAGCCGTGGGAAGGCGAGATCCGCTTCGATGGGAAGCTGCTCGGGGACATCCCGCACGAGCAGTTACGCGGGTCTATTGCCGTCGTGGACCAGGACATCTCGATGTTCGACGGCACCATTAGGGAAAACGTGGCATTGTGGGACGGCTCGATCGAGGACTTCGAGGTCATTATGGCGTGTCGCGATGCCGACATCCACGACGAGATCCTCTCGCGCGAGGACGGCTACCATGGGCGCGTGCTCCCAGGCGGGCGCAATTTCTCGGGCGGTCAGCTGCAGCGCCTCGAGATCGCTCGCGTGCTGGCCCAGGACCCGACCATCGCCATCTTGGACGAGGCAACGAGCGCCCTCGACGCCAAGACAGAGGAGAGGGTCATCAAGGCAATTCGCAGGCGCGAGATTACGTGCATCGTCGTGGCGCACAGGCTCTCGACGATCCGAGATTGCGACGAGATCATCGTGCTCGACCACGGGCGCGTGGCTGAGCGCGGCACGCATGAGGAGCTAATGGCGCTCGACGGGGTTTACGCCGAGCTCGTGAGGAGCGATTAAACGAACACCAGAAACGTGCTTCGGGAATGGCTCGGAGCTCGCGGGAAGCAGGAGAAGACGGGTAGGGCATGAGTTGGTTTGAGGAACAACTGGAGATGCGCAAGCGCCTTGACGACGATCAGGTCGCCGAGGCTTACGAGCGCATTGCCCGCGCCGTCGAGGGGTCGAGGCGCACGGCGCGCATGTCGTTCGATGACGTGGCTGCAACCGATAGCGCCGTGGAAACCCTGCTGCGCTATTTCGGGAAGAAGCCCGCGGCCGTGCCTGAATCTGTCACCGACCCCTCTGACCGCATGGACTACGCGATCAGGTCGTGCGGCATGATGAAGCGCAAGGTGGTGCTCGAGGGCAATTGGTGGACCGATGCCTCGGGTGCCTATCTGGGCCAGCTAGCGACGGGCGAGCCTGTCGCGATTATCCCATTCGGCTTGCGCAGCTACGGCTTCGTCGATCCAGTCACCAACAAGAAAGTGCTGCTGACCTCCCGGGCTGCCGCAAACATCATGCCCGAGGCGTATTGCTTCTACAGGCCGCTCCCCGAGGAGAAGCTCTCGTTGCGCGACCTGATGCAGTTCATGGTCGCATCGCTCGATCCGGGCGATTACCTGCGTATCGCCATCGCCTCGCTCGCGGTGGCTCTCGTCGGGCTGCTTCCTCCCGTGGCAAACAGCCTGCTGTTCGACCGCATCATACCTTCTGGCGAAATGGCGCTTATCGTGCCCATTTGCGCGATGCTCTTGGGCGTGACGATAGCGAGCGCTCTCATAGGCATCTTGCGCGTGCTCGTCACTGATCGATTGTCGAGCAAGCTCTCCATGCAAATGGAAGCCGCCATCATGGCGCGCGTCCTGTCGCTGCCGCCGTCTTTCTTCAAGGACAGGCAAGCGGGCGATCTCGCGAAGCGCGTCAGCAGGGTCCGCAACGTCGTGACCATGCTTACCGGCGTCTTGCTGGGAACGGCGCTCACGAGCCTGTTCTCGCTCGTGTACATCGCGCAGATCGCGGCGTACACCCCGTCGCTCGTCGTGCCGGCAATCGCGATCATCCTCGTGCAGGTCGTGCTCAGCTTGCTCATAACGCAGGCGAAGGCGCGCAGGCAGCGCATGATCGTCGATGCCGACCTCGTCGTTTCAGGCTTGGTCCCGGCACTGCTGAACGGCATCTCCAAGCTGAAGCTGTCCGGTGCTGAGAAGCGCGCGTTCGCGCGCTGGGCCGACGCCGAAGCCAATTACCTCGCCGCGCAATACGATGTGCCGTTATGGTTCAAGGTGGCGGATACGCTGCCCGCGCTCGTCACGCTGATTGGAACAATCTTCATCTACTGGTTCGCGGGTTCAGCCGGCGTCTCGCTCGCCGACTTCATGGCGTTCAACGTGGCATACGGCTCCATATCGGCCGCAATCCTCATGCTGGCTGGCACCGCTGGCAGGCTGGTGCAGGTGCAGTCGTACCTCGAGGCCATCAAGCCCATCCTCGAGGAGCAGCCCGAATCCGCGAAGCATGGCAAGCAGATCACAAGTCTCTCGGGGTCTATCGAGGTGGCGGGCGTCACGTTCCGATACGATCCCACCCAGAAGCCGGTTCTCGAGGACCTTTCGCTCAAGGTGACATCGGGCGAGTACCTGGCGATCGTGGGAACGTCGGGCTCGGGCAAGTCGACCTTGCTGCGCCTCCTCATGGGATTCGAGAAGCCCGAGCGCGGTGCTATCTACTACGGCGGGCAGGACGTCGCGGACATGGACACGCGCAGCCTGCGCAGGGTCATCGGTGTGTGCTTGCAGAACGGGAAGCTGTTCGCGGGCACCTTGTTCAGCAACATCGTGCTGGCATCGCCCCGTGCCACGATGGACGATGCTTGGGAAGCCGCTGAGCTTGCCGGCGTCGCCGACGACATCCGCGATATGCCCATGGGCATGCATACGCTCATCACCGAGGGTTCGGGCGGCGTGTCGGGCGGTCAGCGTCAGCGCATTCTCATCGCGCGCGCCGTGTGCTCGAAGCCGCGAGTCCTCATGTTCGACGAGGCCACGAGCGCCCTGGACAACGTAACGCAAAAGCATGTGAGCGATTCGCTCACCCGCCTCAAATGCACGCGCATCGTCGTTGCCCACCGTCTGTCCACCATCAAGCTCGCCGACCGCATTGTTATGCTCGACGGCGGCCGCATCGTGGAGATGGGCACCTATGAGGAGCTCGTCTCAAAGGGCGGCGCGTTCGCCGATCTCGTGAAACGCCAGCAGCTCGAAAACAGATAGGTATCAGGACGGCTCCATCGCCCTTTTTCCTGTCAGAATGGTCGTTGCAGACGCTCGGTGCTCATGCAGCTCATGCTCCATGCGAAGCACGATGGCGAAGGGGGTGGCGGTCATGGCGTCAATCGATTTCCAGGGTTTCATCCTGCAGAACAGGGCGCGGATCAACCGCTACCTCAATACGGCCCTCTGGTTGTTCATCGCGACGGGGCCGGCCATCGCCCTGGGCGTGTATGCGGGCATTTTCCCGCATACCGACTACCTCACCTGTTTGAACATATCGATTTTGGTCACAATATTGTCAGGGGCGCACCTCATCCTCGTGAAGTGCAAGCCCTATTCTCCCATTACGAGCGTGTTCGCGCTCACGGCGCTCGATGCCATCATGGTCTACATGGTGTTGGGGCATGTGAACATTCATATCACCTGGTTCCTCGTGCCGTTCCTGAGCATTCTGTATTGCGACAAGCGCCTGTATTTCTACGCGCTAACGATGAACTACGCGTTTATGCTCGGGTGTACCTGGGCGGCATCTTCGTATTACGTCGGGCTTCATCCGCATTACGGTACCGAGCAGGCGTACTTCTTCAACACCGTCGGCGGGTACACCATCGAGACGCTCATCATGGCCGTGTCGGGGTATCTTGCCGTCAAGATAGTGGGTGATTACTTCGAGGGCTTGTTCCAGCAACAGGCGATCATCGAAGACAAGGAGGAGAACGAGCAGGAGAAGATGCACGTCCTGGCATCGATGGCGGAGATCTACGACAACGTGAACCTGATAAGCTTCGTCGACAACACGGAGGTTTCGCTGCGCGATCCAAGCCAGCAGAAATTTGGCATCGACATGCAGAGGCAGACGCACACGGCCATGAACCAGCGCATAAAGAAACGCGTCATGCCGGACCATCTGGAAGACTTCCTCGCGTTCACCAACATAACAACCGTCAGGGAAAGGATGAGGCACAAGAAGGTCATCAGCGCCGATTTCATCGACGTGGTGTCGGGGTGGTTCCGAGCCCAGTACATCGCTGTGGAAGAGGGTGCCGACGGAATGCCGGACGTCGTTATCTACACGACGCGAAACGTGGACGACGAGAAGAAGCGCGTGGAGCGTCTTGTCAGGCTGTCCATGACAGACGAGCTCACGAGGCTTTACAACCGCAGGAGCTTCGTAGATGCCCTGGCCAAGCTCAGGGAAGGCGAGATGGACGACGACCTCGTCATGTTCTCCATAGATGTCAACGGCTTGAAAGTGGTTAACGACACCAAGGGGCATGCTGCCGGCGACGAGCTGATCAAGGGAGCTGCGGAGTGCATGGTGTTGTCGATCGGACAGGCCGGCAAGGTCTATCGAACCGGCGGCGACGAGTTCATGGCCATCGTGCATACGCGGGAGCCTTGGCGCGTTCGAGATGAGATCCAGCGGAAGGCGGGAGAGTGGAGCGGGGTGTATTCCGACGAGGTCACGCTCGCTATCGGTTACGCTTCGCGCGCCGATAACCCAGGCGCATCGGTGGACGATTTGGAGCATATGGCCGATGCGAGCATGTATGCCGAGAAGGATAGATTCTACAGGGAAGCCGGCATCGACAGGCGATGGGCGTCTTTCGGTCTCGATAACGGTTCCGACGGCTCCGTGGCAACATAGGAAAAGGGTGCCAGGAACGCCCCGGCAATCACCCCTGCCTAGTGCCGCCTTTCCCTATGGGCTTCCGAATAGTAGCGCGATTTCTCGGCGTACATGCGCTCGTCGGATTCCTTGAGGAGCACGTCGATGGGCTTTCGGTTGCCCGGGGAGAAGCCGTAGCCGATGGAGCAGGAGTACTCCGTCACGGCCACGTTCTCGCGGATGCGCTGTATGAGCTGCTTCAGTTCTGTGCGCTTCGTCCGCTTGCATAGGATGACGAACTCGTCGCCGCCAATCCTGTAAGCGGTCTGCTTATGCGTCAGGGCCTTTTGGAAGCAGGTTGCGAGGGTGCTCAAAGCTTCGTCGCCGGCGTCATGGCCCTTCGTGTCGTTTAGCTGCTTGAGGCCGTTCATGTCGATGGAGATGAGCGCCGTGACGTCCGAATGCTTCTTCTGAGTGTCGGCATAGTAGGCTTGGCGGTTGAGCAGGCCGGTCAGCGCGTCCTTCTTGGTGAGCTGGAGTATCGAGAACATGAAGTACGTGAACACAGCGATGGCGATGTTCGCGCAGAAGATGCCGGAATAGGAGGGCCCGAGCAGGAACGGCAATGCGAGGCTCGTGCTGAGCGATAGGAGCATGAAGGCGATGGGGACGATTTCCTCGATACGCTTGTTGCTCT
Source organism: Coriobacteriaceae bacterium (assembly GCA_015062685.1). Taxonomy (GTDB): domain Bacteria; phylum Actinomycetota; class Coriobacteriia; order Coriobacteriales; family Eggerthellaceae; genus UBA9715. The sequence goes on along the minus strand of SUUE01000001.1, from coordinate 116,581 downwards.
GCCGGTAGAGCACGATGACGAGGAACACGCCGTACAAGCCGACCGCGATGAAGGGGACGAGGCCGAGGGGGCCGCGAACGAGCGCACCGTCACCGTCTATGCTGAAGACGATGCCGGTGAAGATCGATGCCACGTTCACGCCCGCGAGCAGGATCGCGGGAACGAATACGAACCACCTGAGCTGGCGCACGAGCGTGTAGATGATCTGAGCGATGATGATCGGCGTTGCGCTGTATCGCACCGCCATGAGCACGGAACGCAGGTCTTGAGATTCGCTCACGCCTACGAGCTTGAATTCGACGAACACGGCTATCGAGAGGAGGAATATTTCGACTACGAGAACGTAATAGCGCCTGATGGTCTTCCTGTCGAGGAACACCGTCAGCTTGAAAGAAATGGCCATTGCCGCAAGTATGAGGATCAACGGCCAGTTCTGCAGGATGTAGTCGAGAACCATTATGCTGCCTTTTCGTTTCTGCAGAAGACTATTCGTTTATATATTATCCCAATTTGGATAATACCAGCATAGCTAGGGGTGAAGGAAACCGTTTAGACGCAAATACGTGACGGTTGGGTGCTCGCTATTCGGCGAGCGAAGAGTGCCATTCGGTTGGGATGCGCACGATGGCGATGGTGCCGCCGCCCCTGCGCGGCCCGAATTGAAGCGTGCCACCGCATGCCGAGAGCCGCTCGCGTATGTTGTCGAGCGCTGACGCGTGGTTTGACGGCGAAGCGTTCGGCCCATGGTGCGTCGATGGCATGTTGTCGCCATCGTATTGGGGCAGCGGGTCGCCGTATCCTAGTCCGGTGTCCTCCACCGTGATAACAGAGCAGCCGGGCTCCGCATACGTTGCAATGCGAACGTGCAGGGGAGGGAGCTCGGGGTCGGATCCGTGCTTCACGGCGTTTTCCGCCAGGGGCTGCAGGGTCAGCGGAGGCAGTCTGAAGGCGGTGTGGGGGCAATCGATATCCACGATCAGGCCCTGCTCGAGCCGTGCCTGCTCGACGCTCAGGTAAGCCCGGGCGTGTTCGAGCTCTTTGGCGAACGGAACCTCGCCCTGTTGGGCTATGGCATCGAAGTTCGCGCGCAGGTAGTCTGTGAAATCGAGCGTTACCTGCTGGGCGCGCTTAGGGTTCTGGGCGCAAAGGTAGTAGATGCTCGTCAAGACGTTGTAGATGAAATGCGGCCGCATTTGAAGCGCTATGACCTGCGCTCGGCGCTGCGCCGCTTCCTCGCAGTGGCGCACGTGCGCATCCATCTGGTCCTGGAGCACGTAGACGAACATGGCCAGCGCCGACAGGTTCGTGCCCACGACGACGATCCTGAGGTCGAAGAGCAACGATTGGATGAAAACGCTCAGGAAGGGGACGAAGACGTATACGGAAAAAGCGATGCGCTTTCGAGGCGTGAGGGCGTCCATTCGACGGGCCAAGGCAATGGAGCTCACGATCATGAGCGCGACGGGCGGCACGAACAAAGCCGGGTAGAGCGGCCCTGGTATCAGGCTGTTGTTATCGGGAGAGATCGTGTAAACGGCGTCGGTGAACTGCGCAGCGAATAGGAGCGCGACGTATAGCGCGAAGAACACCATCAGGCATCTGAACAACGTGTTCGTCTGCCTGTCCTCGCCCGTGCAATGGAGCAGGTAGGCCATGATGAGGGGGATGATCATGGCCGAGAAGAGCAGCTCGCAAAACACGCCGGCCTGCGAGAGGCCCGTGTATTCAGGCCCAAGGAAATCTAAGGACACTTGGGCTACGAGATCGGAGGCCGCGTAGATGAAGAGCATCATGAACGTGGCCCGGAAATAGGTCCGTTCCCATTGCTCGATATAGGAAGCGGTAGCGGAAAGCAGCAAGCCCATCAGCGCAACCATGAGTGCACTCGTGGTTGCCGTGAAGTTGAAGTAGAGAACCCAGTCGCCCATGCATTTCTTCCCATGTGAGCGGCCAAGCAACCAGCTCACATCTCATGACTTAACACTTGCATAATAACATTTACCGAAGCATTGAAGAAAAGGTTTGGATAGGGTAAAAATGAACTAACCACGACCGATTGGAGCATCATGGAAAACGACCTGAGCCGCGATGACCTTCTCATACTCGTTGACGGCCTTGACCGTGAGGTCGGCACGGCCACGAAGCTTGAAGCGCATATCGGCAAGGGCCGCTTGCACCGGGCGTTTTCGGTGGTGCTCGTCCGCGACGGTGCCGGCGGTCCGGAGATGCTGCTCTCGCGGCGTTGCGAGGGGAAATACCATTCGGGCGGTCTCTGGGCCAACACGTGTTGCTCTCACCCGCGTACGGGGGAGGAAGTCGTCGATGCGGCTTACCGGCGCGTCAAGGAGGAGCTCGGGTGCGAGGCGGAGGGCCTGCGCGAAGTGTGCGCGTTCGTGTACCGCGCAGAGTTCGACAACGGGGTGACCGAGCACGAGTACGACCACGTCATCGTCGGCGGTTTTGCCGGGCAGCTAGACCTAGACCCGTCGGAGGTGAGCGAGGTTCGCTGGATCGGCTTCGACGACCTGGCGAAGGAGCTCGCGGAAGACCCCGAGAAGTTCACCGCCTGGGCGCCCATGGTGCTGACCCAGGCGATGCAAGAATTCCAGGAGTGAGACAAGGGGCCCCGGCCCCTCCGTCTCGCCCTTTCGTCGCTATAGCCGCGTATCGCTTCGCCGCTTGCGGGCCCTTCTGTAGGCGCGCACGGCGATGGTTGTCGAAATGGCCACGGCGGCGATGATGGCCAGGATGACCCAGGGCGCTATCGCGTCGCCCGATTTCGGCGACGAAGACGACGCCTTCGTGCTCTGCTTTCCGCCATCGGCCGGGGCCTTCTCGTTGGGAGTGACCTCCCAGGCGCTTACGAACTCGGTGTTGTTGATCTCGTAGCCCTCGGTCTCTGTGCCGTCGTCCTCGAGCGTGATCGTGATGTTGTTCACGCCATCGTTCTGGAAGTAGCCGCTGGGGGCGTCGTACGTGGCCGTGAACGTCTGGTTCTCGCCGAGCTCGGGCACGTCAACCGTCTTGAGCGTGTCGCCCGTATCGGAGTTCAGGAACACGAGCTTGGCTGCGTGCGGGGCTATGCCGTCGTTCGTAACCGTGGCCACGATCGATTCCTGGTCGTCGACGATCTGGTGGTTCGTTTCGAGCGAGAGCGACGCAGCGCCGAACGAGACGTTCATGGCGGACTCGTCCGCGAGCTCGCGGGTGATCTTGTTGGCCGTCACTGCAGCGTTGGCCGGCGCCGCGTACAGCGTGAACTCGCGGGCCTTGGTGAACTCGTCCTTCGGGGGGATGGTGTAATCGAACGATATCAAGCCCTCTTCGCCGATCGCGATGGCGTCGTTGCTGCTCGCAACCTTCGTGGCGGTGCCGTCTTCGAGCTTCCACAGGTCGACGCCCGTCACGTCGAGCATGCCGTCGTTCTCGAAGTAGACCGTAATCGGCATCTTCTGGCCAGAATCGGCCTCGTATTCGTCGTAGTCGATGTCGCTCACGCTCAAGTGCTTGAGCGATGCATCGGTGGTTTGGCTCATATCGACCGAGCCGTTGTCTTCAGCTTGACCGTTTAGATTCTTTGCGTCCTTGTCTATGACGCGTTCGGTCGTGTAGATGAACAGGGGCAGCCCGTTAGCATACGTAGCGCAGTAATCCGTGATGGTCGCCGTGTCGGCCGTGGCCTCGAGGATGGACGTCCAGTCGGTGTTGCCCGCTCCCGTTGTGACGAGCGCCTGGATGTCGCACGTTCCGTTGCCGGTCTTGAGGAAGGAGATGTTGCCGGCGCGGCCCTTGCCCAAATCACCCGTTATCACGTAATGGGTCGTCGGCAGGTACACCTTCGAGCCGTCGAGGACGACCGAGCCTGCATCGCCCAGGGCGGCAGAGCTCAGCACGGAAACGTAGGGGTTCGAGATCCCGTCGTTCGCATCGTTCAGCGTAGCGTAGGTGAGGACGTCGCTTCCTTCCTGCTTCGCGAATTGGGCGTTGGTTGCCTTCGTGGCTACGATTACCTCCGAGCTGGAATCCGGCGTGAGCGCATATACTTCGGAGGCCGCGAGCGATTCCGTGCTATTGAGGCCGATGCCCTCGTTCTCGCCTTTTTCCTTTGACTCACTGGTGTCGTCATCCGTATTCGCGGACTCGGTGTACTTCTTGGCGAACTGCGCGTCGAGCGACCATGCGCATGCGGCCTTGCCGCCATACACCCCGACGTCGAAGGACGTGATGGCGCCATTCTGGCCCGACGTCACTTCGCTCACCTTCGTCCAGGTCGAACCGCTCTTCTTGTACAGGCGGATGTTGTGGTTACCGGAGACGCCGATGACTTCGCCCTCTGAGCCGCTCGTCTGGTTGGTGTACCAGCCGACGTAGAGGTCGCTACCGATCTTGACCGCCGCGGGGTTCGCGGGCATCGAGTCGCTGTTGCCGCTCTCCGCATAGACGGTTTCGACCGCAATACCGTCGCTCGTGATGTCGGCGCCCTTCGTGATGGTGGCGACTTTCACGTCGAGCTTCTTGCCAACTTCGCCTATGGAGTCCTCGCTGGTGATCTTCTCCTTGGCGGCGAGCCATGTCACGTAGCAGTTCTCGCCATCCGTATGGATCGTGGGGGAGTAGTCGGCGCAGTCCTTCGTCGGCGACGTGTCGATGATCCGCGGGCTCGACCACGTTCCATCGTTCTTCATGCGCTTGTACACGAGGACGCTGCGGTTAGCTGCCTCTCGAGGATCTCCGCCCACTTGCGCCGCATCGGCGATGTAGGCGATGACCGGCCCGCTGTTGGTCGTGGCGCATGCGAGTTCGGTCTCGCTGTAAATGCCCTCGAGGATGGTGCTCGCCGAGGACGACGCTTGCGCTGTGAGCAGGTCGCTTTGCCCCGCAGTGAGGTCGGTTCCGTTCTCGAGGTAGTCCCGCAATTCTACGGGGTAGACCGTGTCGGCGTCCACGTTGAAGGGCGATGCGGCCGTCCCGTCAGCGTTCATCGCAGGCATCTTCTTGCCGTTCTTTTCCTTCGGGTAGAGGAGCTTCTCTCCTTGCAGGATGGTCCAGTTGAAGATGGTGAAGCCGAATACCTTTGCTTTCACGCCGAACGAGCCGTTCACCTTGATGGTATCGAGGAAGAACTGCGGCAGCACCTGGAAGTCGATGTTGATCTGGCCCTTGCCGTAGGTGCCGATGGAGGCGACGTAGTTCAGGCCCAGCCCGATGTAGAGCTCGAGCGCGCCGTACCCACCGAGCCCGAATTTGCCGTCGACGCCCTTCGCCGGCGTGAACTTGCCGACGAGCGTTGCCTTGCCCCCGGCGGTGAACGTGATCGAACCCGTGAAGCACAGGTACTGCGCATGGCCTTCGGCCTTCACGCCCATCTGTATTATCAGATTAACCGCGCGCGGGGCGCTGGGGTCCTTGGTGTTGTATTCCATGTAGCCCATGACGTTCCAATCGAACGCCTTGCCGCCCCATTTGCCGAAACCCTTGCCGGACCAGCCCTTTTCCATCTGCTCGACCATCTTGAGCATCTTCTCGCTCGAGTACTTCTGGAAGGGGTTGCCGTTCTTGACCGCTTTGTAGAACGCCTCGTTGTTCGGATCGCAGTTGATGCCGACGATCGTCGTGCCGTCAGTGTCATGCTTGTATTTGAGCGGAAGCATCATGCCGCCCAGGGTGATGGAGGTGCCGTCGAGGAACTTGAACCCCGTGCCCTTGATGTCGACTTTCAGGCCGTCCGTGAGCGACCACGTTTTGCCGTCGGGGGATATGCCCGCTCCGGCGCCCGTGCCGCCCGCGCTCGAGTTCATCTCGGCTTTCTTCGTGTCGTTCACGCGCACGTTCAGCTGCTGCTCGTAGCGCTTGACGAAGTTGCCGCCGCCGTCTTTGGTGGATGTGATGAGCTTGAGCTTCTGCCCGACGACGAGCTTTTCGGGTTTGATGCTCAGCTTGTCGCCGGTTTCCTCGCCGATCTTCGTTTGCTTGCCGGAAGAGTCCTCGAACACGAGCTCGCGTTTCTTGTCGTTTGAAGAGAGGCTGCTGTACTTATCGCGTACTTCGAGGCTGATGGTGGCATTCTTGGCCATGTTGTTGTCGAGGTTGACCACCTGCTTCATGACGTCGATCTTTTCGGACTTTCCGGGCAGCTGCATGCTCACCGATTCCGGCTTGTCCTCGTTGGCGGCAAATGCCCTCGGCACGGTGGGGGTCATGCCAATAGCCAAAACGAACGCCATCAGCACGCATAGGGGTATGCGCCAAGAAGCTTTCAGCGTACTCACGGGGGCCTCCTCGTATATATTACAAATACCGCATAAGTATATCGTGGCGCTGACTGCGGATTCTTCCTCAAATCTAACGATAAAGTTACAGGTGGGGAAGCGGTTCCTCGGCTTCAGCAAGCCCATTTCTCCAAAAGGAAAGGAGCCGCATAAGCGGCTCCTTGGTGCAACCAGCTAGCGGGTTCGCGCTACTTGTTCGCAGCGATGCCCTCGGCGGTCAGGTAGCCAGTGGTGTAGACGGTGCAGAGCGCGGCGCCAACGCCGGTGTAGGTGTCGTTGTACAGGTTGGACATGCACTCGACGCCAATGGCGTACAGCCCGGGGATGAACGCGCCCTTCTCGTCGAGCACGCGGAAGGAGGTGTCCACCGCGACGCCGCCGACGGAGCTCAGGTTGTTCACGCGCGTGTCGATGGCGTAGTATGGGCCGCTTCCCATGGGGATGAGGTACATCGGGTCCTTGCCGCACTGCGAGTCGAACGCTGCCTTGCAGATGTTCTCGTAGTCCTCGAAGGCCTTCTTGAACGAGGCGGGGTCCATGCTCGCGGCTTTGGCGAGGTCTTCTGGCGTGTTGCCCTTGAAGCCGCCGCCCACCTCGCACATCTTGTCGAATATCTTCGTGGCGTCCGGCCATGGGGTGTTCAGGTCGAACTCGCCGCTGTCGAGCTTCGGGAGCATGTTGGGCGGGATGGTGAGCTTCTTGTCCACACCCATGGCGGCGAGGCCACCCTCCTCGAGCTTCTTCAACTGGTCGGCGGAAACGATCGTCCAGTGGTAGTCGCCCTGGAACATCGTGGAGTTGGCGGCCGCATCGGCGTTGTAGAGGATGCCCTCGTTGCGGAAGCGCTTGCCCAACTCGCTCACGTTAAGGAAGGACGGCGCATAGGCGCAGAGCATCGGGTACTTCGACTCGAAATCGCTCTGCGTGGACGCGAGCTTCTCGGTGGCTTCGGTGTAGGTCTGGTGCGGCATCTGCATGCCGTAGTTCTGCGGTTTGGCGCCGCCTGCGGCCCAGGCCATCTCCAGGCCCTCGCCGATGTTCTGGGGAAGGCCGCCGCAGAGCGGGGTGCGTCCGAATGCGGCTGCCACCATCTCGGAGTTGCCTGCGTAGCCGCCCGTTGCAATGACGACGGCCTTGGCGTTGTACTGCGTGGCCTTGTTGCTTCCGTCGATGGCGATGACGCCGGTCACGGACCCGTCGCTGCCCTGGACGAGCTGCTTGGCGGTCATGCCGGATTCGAGCGTGACGCCCGACTTGTCGATCATGTTCTGGTACTGCGCGGGGCGGTCCTTGTAAGGCACGTCGATCTTCCAGTTGGCGACGCCCATCGAGTTGACGGGGGTGAAGCCCCAGCCCCAGTTGTCGCGCAGCCAGTTGAAGGCTTCCTCGGAGTGGCCGAGGATGTTACCGATGGCGGTCGCGTCGACGCGCCAGTGGCAGTCGGCCACCCAGGCGTCTACTTCGGAGCCGACCTCTTCGGGAGTGCGCACCATGGCGGAGAACACCGAGTTGGAGGCGCCGCCGATATTAGTGGTCTTCTCGAGCAGCGCGGCCTTCAGGCCCTTCTCGGCGCATCGCACGGCGCAGCTGATGCCGGACGCGCCAGCGCCGATGACGACGACGTCGAAGTCCTTCGTGGTCTCGGGCTTGTAGGTCACCGCGCTGGCAGCGGCCGAACCCGAAGCTGCTGCAGAGCCAGCGCTCGCGGGCTTGCTCGAGCAGCCTGCTACGCCTGCCATCGAGATTCCCGCAACCGCCGCCGCAACGGCGCCTCCCTTGAGGAATCCCCTTCGCGAAACATCGATTTCCTTCATGTGCATCCCCTTTCACCTCTCCTTACCATGCGCTCAATTCATGAGCATATTGCTTATTCAATCAGCTGGGGAAACCGATGGGAAGAAACTAAGCGGCGCATAGGTGCAACCAGGGGTTTCACCTTCTTTGGAGCATGATGCTGCCTATGGTGCGCGCCTCGCAAGCGGGTTAGGAGAGGTGGTTGATCAAGCTTGCCTGATAGCCCGCACCGAAGCCGTTGTCTATGTTCACGACGGAAACGCCCGACGCGCACGAGTTGAGCATGGCAAGCAGTGCGGATATGCCCCCGAACGACGCGCCGTATCCGACGCTCGTGGGCACGGCGATGACGGGACATGATACGAGTCCGCCGACGACTGAGGCTAGAGCGCCCTCCATGCCCGCGACGGCGACGACGACGCGCGCAGACCCGAGCGCGTCATAGTTTGAGAGAAGCCTGTGCAAGCCGGATACGCCTACGTCGTAGAGGCGGATAACCTCGTTGCCGAGCATCTCCGCCGTAATGGCGGCCTCTTCGGCCGCGTAGAGATCGCTCGTGCCGCCGCAGCATACGGCAATAGGACCGATGCCGTCTGGTTCCGGCATGGCCCCGATGGTCACGAGGCGCGGGGGTTCGTGGTAGGCGAACTCGAGACCGTCGAGTCCGGGCATCACGAGCGCTTTGAGTTCGTTGGCGGCAGCTTCGCTGATGCGTGTTACGAGGATGCGCTCTTGGTCGGCGCTAACCATGCTCTTTATGATCGCAGCCATCTGGCTCGGCGTTTTCCCCTCGCCGTATATGACTTCAGAGACGCCCTGGCGGATGCCGCGATGGTGGTCGACCTTTGCGAAACCGAGATCCGAATACGGTTCCGCGCGCAGCTTCTGCGCCGCTTCTTCGGGGGATGTTTGGCCCGATGCAACAGCATGCAGGAGCTTTTCGAGTTCGCGCTTGTCCATGGAGCGCCTCCGTCCAGCGAGAAGGTTGTTAACGGCTCGTCACCCGATGGGCCGTTATCCATGACATAATACACCAATAAATTTTTGGAGCGGATTCGGAGGTCGTTCAGCTAATGTTGCAGGATAAGCTTACGAAATTGCGGGATAATCTGCGGGCTTGCGGGAGCGTGGCCGTCGCGTTCTCGGGGGGCGTCGACTCGACGCTCCTCTTGGCAGTCGCGCACGAAGTGCTCGGCGACGACGTGCTCGCGGTTACGGGGCGCAGCCCATCTGTTCCGCAGCGCGAAATCGATGCCACGCGCGCGTTCTGCGCCGAGCGCGGTATACGGCATAGGGTGGTGGACACGCACGAGTTCGAAATCGAGGGCTTCGACCGCAACCCGCCCGACCGCTGCTACATCTGCAAGAAGGAGATATTCTCCAGCCTGAAGCGTGTGGCAGAGGAGGAGGGCGTCGCCTACATGGCGGAGGGCTCGAACCTCGACGACGATGCGGATTACCGTCCCGGGGCGCGTGCGGTCAAGGAGATGGGCGTCTTGAGCCCGCTGCACGAAGCGGGCCTTACCAAGGCGGATGTGCGCGAGCTCGCCAGGCAAATGGGCCTCGGCGTGTGGGACAAGCCCGCTTTCGCCTGCCTCAACTCGCGATTCGCCTACGGTGACCTGATAACGTCCGAACGGCTCGTCATGGTCGACACCGCCGAGGAGGCCATCCGCTCCCTCGGTTTCGCGCAGGTGCGCGTCCGCCTGCGCGATGAAACCGCGCGCATCGAGGTGTCGCCCGAGGACATCGAGCGCATAGCTTCGGCCGATATCCGTTCCCAGGTTGTTTCGGCTCTGAAGGACGCCGGTTTCAAATACGTCTCGCTCGACCTGCAGGGCTACCGCACCGGCAGCTCCAACGAGACTCTGAACTAGCTTGATGGTGAGGCAGATGAGCAATGGGGTCAGGCACCGTTGCCTCACCGCTGTATGAACAAATGATTAACTGCTCGCTTCATGCGTTCCCGCCTGATTGCGCGGGAGTATCTTAAAACTGTCGGCACGCACTTCAGCCGGCCGGGACCAAGATGTTTGACGTTGTCGCAAATTACGTCCCGTCATCAAAACTGTCATCCAAAACGTCGAGATAGCTGTGTTGCGTCAGCCCTCTCGGTTTTGGTTGCCGGGAGGGCTTCTTTATTGGCGAGGCGCCCTTCCGCAACGGGAAGGAGGAAAGCTCAAAGAAAGCCGATCGTTGGGTCCAAGGTTCGCTGCCATCGCGTATGACCCGCCGAAAAACTGTTCCAATGGCAGAAAGATTCAGAACATGCAAAACAGATTGGAAGACCAGCAGCGGTCTCTAAACGGCTGCGAGTACGGAACGGGGTTCTTCGGAGGGAAGTTCCTGCCGTTCCATCGGGGGCACCTCGATTGCATTCTGCGCTGCGCCTCCGAATGCGAGAAGATCTACGTCGTGCTCATGCACAACGGCCCCGAGGAGCGCGACATCCTCGCAGATTACCGGGGGCCATTTCCGAAAGAGCATCTGAGCGCCCACGTGAGGGAGCTCGCGTTGCGCGCCGAGCTGGCACCGTTCGGCAACATCGAGGTGATCTCTTACGATTGCCTCGAAGCCGACGAGCGCGCGATGCGCGAGGGAAAACACCCGTGGTTCTACGAGTGCAAGGACCTCGTCAGGCTCATGGGCCACTTCGACGTGGCGTATTCGAGCGAGCCTAAGTATTCGCGGTACTTCGCCGAGTTCTACCCCTGGGCGCGGGCCGAGCTGCTCGACGAGCGCCGTTCGCGCAACCCCATTTCCGCAACGGAGATCAGGAGCATGCCGTTTTGCGAAGCGTACCGGCACCTGCCCCGCGAATACCAGAAGCTCGTGAACAAGAAGGTGCTCTTCACGGGGCCCGAGTCCTGCGGCAAGAGCACGCTCGTGCGGAAGCTTGCGGCCGTGCTGAACACGTCCTACACGGAGGAGATGGGCAAGCTCGCTTGCGAGCGGTTCGGGGTCTCCTCGCCAGGGGCCGAGATGTACCCGCGGTTCGTGCACGAGCAAGCCATGGCGGACACGCGAGCCGTCGCGGAGGCGAACATGGTGGCGCTCTGCGATACGGACGCGATCGTGACCGAGCTCTACCTGAGGATGCTCGAGGGCGTTGATGCCATGCCACTCGCGCGCCAAGTTGCCGCTCAGAACAACTGGGACCTCGTCTTCTTCGTTGAGCCGACGGTTCCCTGGGTGGAAGACGGGCTGCGCGTGTGCGCGCAGCAGGAGGCGCGCGAAGAGCAGAGCCGCATGCTGAAGGAGGCATATGGCGCCCTCGGATACCGGCTCGTCACGCTCGACGGCGATTATCGCGAGAACTATGAGCGGGCCTTGAGCGAGATCGAGGCCCTTATCGGAAAACAAGGATGCAATTTGGAAGGGGAGACCACCAATGCAAATGTTCAATAACGAGAAACACGCCGTGGCTGCAGGCGCGGTATCCGCAAAGGTCCCGATGCGGGTCGCCGGTTTCAACCCGTTCGAGCTCGCTATGATAGCGGTGGTGGCGGTCATCTCCGCGTACTTCTTCGCCTTGGCGATAGGCGGCGGGGGCGCCGTCCTCGACGCCGAGTCCGTCGGATATGCTGCCGTCGACCTCGTCGCGGCGTTCTGCGGAATCTGCTCGGTCGTGCTCTGCGCCAAGGGCAAGCGCTCCGGGTTTATCTTCGGCCTCGTGAACGTTGTGGGCTACGCGTTCATTTCCTTCCACAACCAGTACTACGGCGAGGTCATGCTCAACGTGCTCTTCTACATTCCGTCCAACATCGTTGCGTACGCCATGTGGACGAAGCACAAGGACGAGGACCGCGGGGGCAAGGAAGTGAAGGCGAGGGCGCTCACGGTGCCTCAGCTTATCGCGGCGTGCGCAATTGTAGCTGCGGTTACAGTTGGGTATCACTTTGTGCTCGAGAGCATGGGCGGAGCGATGACGCTCCTCGACGGAGCCAGCACGGTGCTGTCCATTTTTGCCACCATCCTCATGGCGCTGCGCTATTCCGAGCAATGGTTCTTCTGGATCGTCGTCGACGCGATTACCGTGGTGCTCTGGTGCGTTGCGGGCGACCCCGTGATGATAGTCATGTGGGGAGCTTACCTGGTAAACGCTGTGTACGGTTACCTGATGTGGCTCAACAAGAGTGGCAAGCTCACTCCGTTCAAGCCGTTGCTCGACGCTGCGGCACGTTAAGTGGCGATGGGTGAGACAGAGGGGTCAGGGCCCTTTGTCTCATTGCGTAAGACCTTCGGCGCAATGCGCGCAAGCGTTATTTCAATGAGACAAAGGGCCCTGACCCCTCTGTCTCACCCGTTTGTCGCATGGGGTATGATGAGGCGAAAAGGAGGTACCCCATATGGCAGAGGACAAGCGCGGAAAGGCCGGCAAACGCGTTGCGATTGCCGCAGTCGTCATAATCGTCGCGTTCTTCGTGGCATCGTTTTTCTTCGACAAGCAGGCGCTCGACGAGTCCTTCGCGCGCGTCGAGCCCGACTACCCGAGACTCTTGCCCACGCAGGATTACGCCGCGGGCTACGATGCCGAACCCGTCGAGTTCCAGTTTCAGGGAAAGACGTTGAGAGGGCACGTCTACAAGGCCGCAGCCCCGAAGGGCTTCATCGTGTTCAGGCATGGCATCACTTCCGAGCACGCAGATTACCTTGCGCTGATATGCGCCATGGTCGACCGCGGGTGGACGGTGTTCGCCTATGACGCCATAGGGTGCGGAACGAGCGACGGCGACAACGTGAAGGGCATGGCGCAAAGCCCGCTCGACGTTGCGGCTGCGGTCGAGTACGCGCGCTCCAATGGTTTGGTTGGCGATTTGCCGCTCGCGCTCTGGGGCCATAGCTGGGGCGGTTATGGCGTAGCCGCCGCATTGGACATCGTGCCCGATGTCGACGCGTGCGTCACGATGTCCGGCTACAATTCCCCGGTTGACGTGCTCATGGAGTTCACGGCACGCAAGCTCGGCCCCTTCGCCGTAACGCAGTACCCGACGATGTGGCTGAACAATAAGCTCGCGTTCGGCAACGACGCCGACCGCACGGCGCTCGACGGAATCAACAAGTCGAACGTGCCCGTGCTCGTCGTTCATGGTGTCAATGACCAGGTGGTCGAGTTCGCCGGATCCTCGATCATCGCGCAGCGCGACCGGATTACCAACAATAACGTGCAGTACCTTGCCATAGACGACAAGGGCCGCGATGGGCACAACTCGTACTTCTATTCCGTTGCTGCAAACGACTACCTGAACAAGGTGGGCGAAGAGCTCAAGGACCTTCAGGAGAAGCACCCGGAGGGGTTACCCGAGAGCGTCGTATCAGAGCTCATGAGGGATTACGATGCGAAGCGCGCGAACGAGGCCAACCCGGACCTGGTCAACGCGATCGATACGTTCCTATCCGAAAGCTGCAAAGCCCGCTAGCCGCGTGGTACGGGTTAGTCCGATAGCGATTGGTGAATCTTCTCGAGGGGGCTCGGGCTGTCGCCGGGAAGCTCCTCGCGACGCTTGATGTCAGCCCGCGCGATCCTGAAGACGGTGGCCGTGAGCGGCACGCCGACGAAAGCGCCGACGAACCCGAAGATCGCCACGCCGAGCGTGATACCGATGAGCGGCCACATGCCGGTGAGCCCGACCTGCCTGCCGACGACGCGCGGATAGAACACGTTAGCCTCGATCTGCTGCACGATGAAGAACACCACGAGGAAGATGATCGCCTTCTGCCATGAGGTGGCGAGGATGATGATCGCGCCCAAGATCGCGCCGATGAGCGCGCCGATCATGGGTATGAGCGACATGACGCCCACGAGCGCGCCGAGCATGAGCGCGTCCGGCATGCCCGCCAGCGTGCACGCTATCGCCACGAGCGAGCCGAAGATGATGCTCTCGAGCGCCGCGCCCACGATGTAACCGTGGAAACTGCTGTCGGCCACCTTGATGGCGTTCACGAAGACGGCGTCGGCGCGTTCGCCCAGATAGGTTTTCACGACCTTATGCACGCCGGCCGAGAGCTTGTCCTTCTCGCTCAGGAACCAGAACGCCAGGATGACGCCCATGAACCAGGCGCCGATTTGGCCGACGATGGTCATGATTTGCGGAAGCGAGCTCGCGACGCCGGATTGGAGCCACGAAACGATGCTGTTCACAACCTCGTTCCAGTCTATGGATTTGAGCTGAGCGACGAGCTGGGCGGGAATGAGCGATGCTATGAACTGGTTGTTCGAGATGGTGTCGATGGCCTCGGGCGTCGCCTGCGCGAGCGTGACGATGGCCTCGATCAGGTGCGGAATCACGAGCATTCCCACGAACAGGAGCACCGCGACCGCGCAGATGACGGACAGCGCGATGGACAGCGCGCGGTTCCGCGTGCCATCGCCGGTCGGTCCCGGCAGCTTGCGCTCGAAGAAGCGCAGGGGGATGTTCACGATGTAGGAGATGACGAGGCCCGCGAAGATCGCGAGCATGCCTCCAAGCAGCAGGCCCACGAAGCTCTCAACGGATCCCCAGTAACGGATGATCAGGAACACTGCCACGGCGGTGATCGCGAGCTTCATGCATGTCTTCCAGCTGACACCCTTTTCGTTGCCGTCGTTCACGAGCGCCTCCCGTCATTCCTTGGCGGCGAGTCCCGCGTGGTCGGCGAAATCGATGAATATGGCGTACACCACGGGCTCCATGCCGTCGTTCTCAACGTAGTGACCGTTCTGTGCTACGTTCTTGATCGTGCCGTCTTTCGTGACGATCCTGAAGTCGACGGAGAAGATGCCGTCGTCACTGTTCGCTATGCGCTCGGCCGCTTCGCTTTCAACGAGATGCTCGTCGTCGGGATGGATGATGCTGCGGTAGCTCCCCTTCGAATATTCGAGGAACTCCGCTATGTCCTTGCAGCCGCACATCTCCGCCGCCATGCTGTTGCAGAAGAGGATCGTGCCGTTTTCGTCCGGGCGATAAACCGCAACAGCGCATGGCGCGTTGTCGGCAATGTCACGAGATGTGAACCCGAGCTGCGAGCGCGCGCTGAAGTCGAGCTTCTCGGAGTATCGCGCTGCTTGTGCCTTTCCGGAGAGCTTCGCAGAGTAGAGCGCCGCGTCGGCCAGGCGTGATACCTCCGAAAGGCTCTGCGCTTGGTCGGGGTAGGTGGCGAAGCCGATGGAGCACGTGATGCTCGCTCGCTTGCCGCCCGTCGTGAAGACGATGGGCGTGCTCGCGAAGGCGCCGAGAAGCGGGCCCGCCTTCGGGACGGCATCCCCGATCAGGATGACGAGCACTTCGTCACCGCCGTTTCGGCCGATGATGGAGCCCTCTGGGAGCGAATCCTCGAGCGACAATGCGAGGTTGATGAGGGCTTCGTCGCCCGCCTCGTGCCCGTAGAGGTCGTTGACCGCCTTGAAATCGTCGATGTCCACGAGGGCAAGCGCGAACGGGGTGTCCGGGCCTTTTTCGACGAGTTCGGCAGCCGCGGCGTCGATGCCTGGCCTGTTCAAGATGCCGGTGAGCGAGTCGTGGGTGCCGGACCATTCGAGCTCTTCGAGGAGCTGGTGGTTCGAAATGGCGGTGGCCATGCACGGCCCGATGGTATCGACGAGGCGTTTGAGGTCGATACCCGGGTCGATGGAATAGTTGTCCGCTGCGAGGCACCCTACGAAGCGGCCGTTCTCGTAGAGTGCCAGCGAGAAGATGCTCTCGACGCCGTAGCTGCGGAAGTAGCCGAGCTCCAATTCGTCTTTGACGCCGAGCTCGTCGAGCGATGAGGCCATGAGCAGGTTCGTGTCCTTGAAGCGCAACACGAAACGCCTCAGCGCGCCATCGCTGATCTTGAACAGCTCTTCGATGCGTGGGTGAACGCCGTCTTTGCACCATTCGACATACCGGCTGCCGAGCCGCCTGCGCATCTCGAGGATATAGATCCTATCCGCATGGAGGACGCTCGAGAGCGTTTCGAGCACGTCTTTCATGGTGGTTTCGTAGTCGCCGCCGCGCATGAGCTTATCCATGACCTCGATGATGAGGTCAACGGTCCTTCGCTGAACAGGGATGTCGTTCGCTAGGGCGGTTCCGGAATGTCGCTGATCGCTTATGATGGCCTCCGTTTGTGGGGGCGCAGCGGTTGCGTTGCCCATCCGTCTACAATTGCTAACGATTGTAATCGATAACGGTTACAATCAGGTACTGTTATACCACTTTATTGGCTCGTTACCACGCTTCATTAGGTATCATTATGGTTGCATTAGGGGTTGGTGACCATGGTCGACGGCAGGATGGATCTGAAGAAAGTCTGCTGGCTTCTGCTCGCCGCGGCCGCAGTCTCGCTGGTCGTGCATCTCGTTACCCTTGACGCTTTCAACAAGCGCGAGTACCACGTATACGGCAACGACGACACGAGCGCGTCGTATATGGATCTCGATGCCCGCAAGGACACGACGAGCACCTGGAAAAAGCGCGATTACGACCTCTACGGCAAGACCGTAGACATCACGGGCGCCACGATAGACGGCGAGCTGCACAACACTTCCAGCGACACGATCGGAGACTGGACTCTCAGGATTAACATCAAGGGCGACTGCCTCATCAACCAGTCCTGGAACGGCGAGGTGGAAATACACCAGAACGTCGGCACGGCCAAAGAAGTGGTCCAGCGGTTGAACCTCCAAAACTACGAGCTCGACGACGTTAAGCTCGAGTACCTATACGACGGAGATATGCTGATACCCCTTAAGGCGGGCGACTACGTCATCTACTATCCCAACGAGAAGTTCAAGGAAGTCCCGCTGGCCGCTAACGATAGCGTGAAGATCGGCGTCATCTTCTACTACTTGGATTCCATCGATTTGTCCGATTACACGCTTACGTTCAAATACGATAGGGCGATCACGCAGGGGCCGACGTTCCTCGTGTTTGCAGTGTTGGCCGTCATGTGCTTCATTTTCGCGCTCACATACTTCGCGAGCGACATCGCCTACAAGCGGGCGCAAAACGAGATGGAGCTTCGGAAGTCGGGGCTTTCTTGGCTCTCTGACATGTACGAGGCAATTTACCTCGTCGACCTGTCGTCGGGCGA
The DNA here is from genome assembly GCA_015062685.1 of Coriobacteriaceae bacterium. Lineage (GTDB taxonomy): Bacteria > Actinomycetota > Coriobacteriia > Coriobacteriales > Eggerthellaceae > UBA9715. The sequence goes on along the minus strand of SUUE01000001.1, from coordinate 99,464 downwards.
TATGACGCCGATATCCGCGAAGGGCCGGGACGAGCATTCGCGTCCCTGGCGCGCGGGTGCGAGGGAGTTCTTGGGAAGGATCATCGAGGACGCCGACAGCGCCTATGCAGACGTCATCTCTGAATTCGCCGACTTGGATACGCTCGCCGCTAGGATGGCCGAGCGCGACAGCATCGTGTGCGAGTTTATAAGCAAGACCTACGGCTGGAGCAGCATGCGCTTCTTCGCGATGGACCGGGTTGGGGGACAGCTACCGAAGACGATCATATGCACCGTCCAGGACATCAACGAGGAGAAGAGCGAGCTCGATCGGATCGAGGAGCAGGTGAACCGCGCGGAAACCGAGGCCAAGGCCCGCTACGCGTTCATGGTCGACGTATCGCAGGAAGTGCGCGAACCGCTTGCGTCCATGGTTGAGACAGGGAAGCGCATAGCCGCCGAGAGCGGCGAGGAGGGTGTGCGCGAGCTTGCGCAGGGGCTGTGCAGCGAGGGCGAAGACCTGCTTGCTTTCGTTGGCGGCATGCTCGACTACTCGAAGCTGGAAACTGGCGGGATGTCCCTCTTGCCGGTTGATTATTCTCTTAAGGACCTGATCGAGGGCATCGCCGAGCGCGCGAGGACAATGGCCGCCGAGCGGGGCATTTCATTCCAGATGGACGTTGAAACCGAGCTGCCGCGCGGGCTCCATGGCGATGCCAAGAGGCTCGAGGAGGTCATGTACGCGGTCGTTGCAAGCCAGGCCGATGCCATCGAGGAGGGCAGCGTGAAGCTCTCCGTGTTTGGCAAGGGCATGGGCGACAAGGCGCACCTTCTCGTGTCGGTGCGCGCCGTCGAGTCGGGCGCATCCGTGCAAGCGCGCGCTCATGCGGACGAGCACGTGCGCGTCCGCATGAGCCTCGCCGCCGGGCTCCTCGGGCTCATGGGTTCCGAGTTCAAGGAAGTGCAGTCAGACGACGGCTGGCACGAGTGCTACTTCGAAATCGAGCAGGACGTTGTCGATGCGGCGCCTGTTGGTGAAATCTTGGTCGAGGGCGCACGCTCTTAACGATAGGTATGTCATGATGTCCCGCGGTCAAAACTGGGACCGCCGTGGTTTCGGGAATAGGATGGAGGGAATAATCAAGTGTTCGCAGCTGGCTACGGGATATGCTTCCTGATCTCGGCCCTGGCGGCTATCTATACAGCGCAGAAGGGATACGAGAACATCGACAGCCAGTACTGGACTGCCCTCGTCATGATACCTGTCGTGAACATGGGCTATTGGATGAGCGCGCAAGCGTTGTCTATCGATGCGCTCATATCCCTGTTCTATTACATAAACCTCGGCACGAACATCATGCTCGTGGCAATTCTGTTCGGCTTGCTTCGCGACATTGGCTTCCGGGTGCACCCGTGGATGAAGGTGGTTCTGTACGGAGCGGCGTTCGCCCAGTTGCTCGTTATATGGCTGCTCATTCAGGACAACATGTCGGGCGGCTTGATTCGCGTATACAGCGCGGGCAACGGCCATGTGGCGGCTGTGACGTGGGACACTCTCTGGTTCGCCCAGTATTCGTTCGTGTTGGGCATTGCGATACTTGCCATCTGCGCGATCGCTCTCATACGCTCGGATAGGGCCACGTATTCGCGGCGCACGGTGGTCGGGTTCGCTGCGGTGACCGCGCTGGGAATAGCCATGTACGCAAGCGAGCGCGTCATGAACCTCGAGATGACGATGCTCCCGTTCGTATTCGCGGCCGCGTCAGCGTTGCTGGCCATAAGCTACGACCGCATCCACTCCCATGACATTACATGCCTCATATCGGAGCAGCGGAAGGGCAGTTCCGAGCGCGGTTTCGTAGCAGTTGGGCTGGACGGCAGGTTCTTGAGCTGCAACGAGAAAAGCTACGACTTTCTACCGGAATTGAGGGCGCAGCGCGTTGACAGGCCGTTCCCCCAAGATGGCAATGTCGCAAGCGCGCTGTACGGCCTCATCGACGGCTTCAAGGAAAGTGGCGTGACCACATCGAAGTTCCGGTCGGGAACCATGACATGCGAGGGCGCCGTCACCAATTTCACCCTCAGGCGCGACGGGGTTCCCCAGGGTTACCTGATCATGCTGCGTGACGCGACGCAGGAGCAGCGGAATCTCGACATCCTCTCCGACTACAATGACATGCTCAACCGCGAGGTGTCGGAAAAGACCGAGCATATCCAGATGATCCAGCGCAAGATCGTTCTCGGCATGGCGAACATGATCGAGAACCGCGATGGCAACACAGGCGGCCACGTCAAGAGGACGAGCGACATCATCCAGATTCTCGTGGACGAAATCATGCTCAACGGCCATATCCAGCTCAACGGCGTGCTCGCGCGCGACATCGTGCGAGCCGCGCCAATGCACGACTTGGGAAAGATCAGCATCGACGAGAGCATTCTCAACAAGCCGACCCAGCTGACCGAGGAGGAGTACGAAGTCATGAAGACGCACTCGGCCACGAGCGGCGAGATGGTCATGATTCTGCTCGACGGCGTGGAGGAAGAGCACTTCGTGAAGACGGCTTTCAACGTGGCCCGCTATCATCACGAGCGTTGGGACGGAAAGGGCTACCCCGATGGCCTCGTGGGCGAAATGATCCCGCTCGAGGCGCGCATCATGGCCGTTGCCGACGTATACGACACCCTCGTGAGCGAGCGCGTTTACAAGAAGCCGCTGAGCTTCGAGGAGGCCAGCAGGATCATGGAAGAGGGCATGGGTACGCACTTCGACCCCAACATGCGCTCCGTGTTCCTCGCTTGCCGCGAAAAGCTGGAGAACTACTATTCGGCCGCTGACTGATCAGCGGCCGGCTGCTGGTGTTGCGGCTGCTTCTTCTCCTGGTTGTAGCAGAGCACGAAGTCTGCAGGCATGCCGGCCCATGCTTCCGTAACGAGCGAATGGGCGTAGAGGTCGGTGGCTTGAACAGTCGTCTCGTGGTCTATCTGAATCATGATTGGCACGTTCTTGAGCGGGAGCTTCTTGTTTATTTTCTCCAGCTCGTCGAGGAGGGCGTCCGCGGTCGTGCAGTGCTCGGAACCGCTCATGACGAACGTGACGTTGTTGTCCTCGCTCAGGAAGACGCCGGAAACGTTGTAGGTTTTGGTGCCGGGGATCCACTCGCGTTTGTCGTTGAACGCGTTGCGTGCGATCTTGACGGGGGAGCTGTCGTTGACTTTGGAGATCGACCTCAGGAAGAAGGCGTAATCGAGTTCGGGGAGGCTCTCTGGATGCGACTTCTTGTAATCGTCGACCTTCTCGCGAAGGACTCCGTTTCCCGTGTTCGCTTTGTTGACGGTTTCGATATCAGCCATGTGCCCTCCGTTCGGCGTGAGCTAGCCGAATCATTATCGGCCGACAAGGGCCCCGTTTGCAAGGGGCGCTGTGGCCGCCCAAACAGGAGGGGGCTTCTGAAGAAGCCCCCTCGCGTTCTCGGTGCTGTTTGCAACCTGGCCTATTCGGCTGCGTCCTTGCGGGCCGCAACGGCCTCGATCTGCTCGATGATGGGGTCGAGTGCCTTGTCGACGTCGTATTCCTCGACCTTGCCCGCATCGCAGAGACGCGCGAACGCGGGATCCATCGGGAGCGTCGCGTATGCGGGGATCTGGTAGCGGCGGGCGACGGTCTTGCCCTGGGGCTCGCCGAACACGAAGTGCTCCTTGCCGCACTCGTCGCACTTGAAGTACGCCATGTTCTCCACCAGGCCGAGCACCGACACGTTCATGTCGTGTGCGAGGTTAACGGCCTTTCCCACGATCATGGCGACGAGCTCCTGCGGAGCCGACACCGAAACGATGCCGTCGAGCGGGAACGACTGCATGACCGTCAGGAACACGTCGGACGTTCCCGGGGGCATGTCCACGAACATGTAGTCGACGTCTTCCCAGTTGGTCTCGTTCCAGAACTGGTTGAGGATGCCGGTGATGACGGGGCCGCGCCATGCGACGGGCATGTCGTCCTGCGGGAGCATCAGGTTGAGCGACATGACCTTGATGCCGCTGTCCGTGAGCGCGGGGTTGATGCCGTCCTCGTCAGCCGACAGGCGCCCCTTGATGCCGAACGTCTTGGGAATCGAAGGGCCCGTGATGTCGGCGTCGAGGATGCCCACCTTGAACCCCTTGCGCGCCATCTCGGCGGCCAGGAGGCTCGTCACGAGGGACTTGCCGACGCCGCCCTTGCCGGATACGACGCCGATGACGTGCTTGACGTTGGCGCGGGCGGTCGGCTTCTTGGGCTCCGTCCGCTCGCCGCAGCTAGCCGAACTGCAGCCGCTGCAAACTCCATTGCAATTCGAAGGATCTTGTTCTGCCATAGATGCCTCTCTCTCATCTCGTTTGAACAGAGCGCATGATACCACTTGTAGGAGCGCGCTACGTGCGCGCTCGTGTGATTGGCGGTTGCCCGTAGGGGCGCGCTCCGCGCGTCCATCCAATCGAAGATTTCCAAATAGAATGTATGACATCATCTTATAATTAGGGGCATACCGAACGAAAGGAGACGGCCACATGCTGTTCAAGGACATAGCGATCATCGACGAGAGCCTCGACTACAAGGAGCATCAGTGGGTCGGCATCCTGGGGGATGCCATCGACTACATCGGAGCAGAGGAGCCCGCTGATGCTGCCCGGTACGGCGAGGTCTACGACGGTTCCGGCAAGATGCTCATGTCCGCGTTCTACAACGCGCATTCCCATGCGCCCATGACGTTACTGCGCGGCTATGCGGAGAACCTCCCGTTGCAGGCGTGGCTCGAGCAGAAATGCTGGCCGTTCGAGGGCAAGATGACGGGCGAGGACAATTACTGGGCCACGCTGCTCGCCGGTGCCGAGATGCTCCGCTACGGCGTCGTGAGCTTCTCCGACATGTATTACCATACGCCCGCGCGCGCGAAGGCCGTCGACGAGATCGGCATGAAGGCCAACCTTTGCACGTCGCCCATTGCGTTCGAGCCGAAGCCGATTCAGGAATACGACGTCTTCTCCGAAATGGAGGACGGCGTGGCCAACGTGGACGGCATGGCGGGTGGCCGCATCAAGTTCGAGGGCTGCATCCATGCCGAGTACACCAACAACGACGTTACCGCTAAGAGCGTGTTCGATTGGGCCAAGGCCAACAACGCGCGCATGCACGTGCACGTATCCGAAACCGAATCCGAGGTTGCCGGCTGCCGCGAGAGGCACGACGGCATGTCGCCCGTGCAGTGGCTCGAGTCGCTCGGTGCGTTCGACGTGCCGGCCATCGCCGCCCATTGCGTGTGGGTGGACGATGACGACATCGCCATCCTCGCGAAGCATGGAGTGACGGTTGCGCACAACCCCGCTTCCAACATGAAGCTCTCGAGCGGTTTCGCACCCGTCGCGAAGATGATCGACGCGGGCGTGAACGTCGCACTCGGCACCGACGGCATGGCTTCCAACAACAACCACGACATGTTCCAGGACATGTACCTCATGGCGCTCCTCCCGAAGGGCAGCCAGCTCGATCCGACGCTCATCACGCCCAAGCAGGCGCTCAACGCGGCCACGAGGGCGGGCGCCTTGGCGCAGGGGCGCGAGGACTGCGGCCTCCTGAAGGAGGGCTTTAAGGCGGACCTCTGCGTGCTGGACGTGAGCGGCACGTCGTGGTGCCCCGTCAACGACATGCTGACCAACGTGGTGTATGCGGGACACGGCTCCGACGTCGTGCTCACCATGTGCGACGGCGAGGTGGTCTACCGCGACGGGTCGTGGCCGAAGATCGACATCGAGCGCGTTAAGTCCGAGGTCGTGGAGCGTACGAAGCGCATCCAGGCCGAACTTGCATAAAGGCTCGTAGAACGCCAAAAACAGCCATGCAGACGATTTCCGATTCTGGGCAAATTTGACCAAAAATCGGATAAACTGTGTTTTATCTGTTAACGGGCTAAGCCCTCGGATGAAAGATGGTGGTTTGCATGGCTGCACCTATTCCTGAGCATGTTCGTAACATTGCGCTTGTCGGCCAAGATGGGGCCGGTAAGACGTCTCTTGCAGAGGCGATGCTGTTCGTCTCGGGTCGCACCCAGCGCATGGGAACGACGCATGACGGCAAGTCGTACCTCGACTTCGACGATGAGGAGATTCGTCGCAAGTTCACCATCAGCACGTCTGTGGCCCCCATTCCCTACAACGACTACAAGATCAATCTCCTTGACACGTCGGGTCACCCCGATTTCATCGGCGACACCATCGCCACCATGTACGCAGCCGAGATGGCCATGTTCGTCGTCGACGCCGTCGACGGCCCTCAGGTCATGACCACCAAGCTTTGGAAGTCGGCCGAGAAGATGAACATCTCTCGCTCGATCTTCATCAACCATGTAGATCGCGAGAACGCCGACTTCGGCGCCGCCATGGCTCTGCTGCACGCGCGCTTCGGCAAGAGGCTCTCGCCCGTTACGCTGCCCATTGGCCAGCAGGCCGACTTCGAGGGCGTCATCGACGTCGTCCGCATGAAGGCCCGCTACTTCGGCAAGGACGACACCGCCGAGCGCATCGAGGACATCCCGGCAGAATACCAGGAGCGCGCCGACTCAGCTCGCGAGAGGCTGATCGACGCCGTGGCCGAGGCCGACGAGGAAGTCATGATGAAGTACCTCGAGGGCGAGGAAGTGACTCAGGAAGAGCTCGAGAAGTGCATCCACGACGCGATCAACCAGGGCATCTTCGTGCCGGTCTACACCGGTTCCACCATCATCAAGCAGGGCATCCAGGGCCTTATGGAGGACATCGCGACGTTCTTCCCGCACCCCCGCGAGCATGCGGCCTACGTGCTGGAGAACGGCGACAAGATCAAGATCGACGAGAACGGCGAGGCTGCGGGCTTCGTCTTCAAGACCACTGCCGACGCGTTCGTCGGCCGCCTGAGCTACATCAAGGTGCTCACGGGCGTGCTCGAGCCGGGTCAGGACCTCATCAATGCGCGCACGGGCGACAAGGACCGCGTGGGCAAGCTGCTCGTCATGATGGGCAAGGAATCGACTGAGGTCAAGTCGGCCAAGGCCGGCGACATCATCGTCATCCCGAAGCTCGACGAGGCGCGCCCCTCCGACACGTACTCCGCATCGGGCAAGATTGCCATCGCGCCCATCCCGTTCCCGACGCCGCTTTACCCGGTGGCCATCGAAGCGGTCAACAAGAAGGAAGAGGACAAGCTCGGCACGTTCCTCTCGAGGGCTGCCGAGACCGATCCCACCATCCAGATCCGCCGCGACGAGGAGACGCACCAGACCATCATCAACGCGATGGGCGACGAGCAGATCAACACGCTGCTCATCCGCATGAAGGAGGCCGCGAACGTCGAGGCCAAGCTCATCCCCGTTCGCATCCCATACCGCGAGACCATCCGCGCCAAGGCTGAGGCCCAGGGCCGTCACAAGAAGCAGACCGGCGGTTCCGGCCAGTTCGGCGATTGCTGGCTGCGCCTCGAGCCGAACACCGGCATGGGCTACGAGTTCGTGGACGAGATCAAGGGCGGCGCCATCCCCGGCGGCCTGATCCCCGCCGTCGACAAGGGCGTCCAAGACGCCATGGTCGAGGGTTTCCTGGCCGGCTATCCGATGGAGGACATCAAGTGCACCGTGTTCGACGGTTCCTACCACTCCGTCGACTCCAACGAAATGGCGTTCAAGACGGCTGCGCGCATCGGTTTCCGCGCATGCTGCGAGAAAGCCAACCCGGTGATCCTCGAGCCGATGGCCGACCTGCGCGTAACCGTGACCGACGAGTTCGCGGGCGCCGTCATGGGCGACATCTCCACGCGCCGAGGCCGCATCGTGGGCACCGAGGCTGCAGATGCGGGCGAGACGGTCATCATCATGCGCGCGCCTTACGCCGAGGTGGTCAACTACACGCGCGACCTGCGCTCCATGACCCGCGGTCAGGGCAGCTACACCATCGAGATCAACGGCTACGAGCAGGTGCCCGGAGACGTGCAAAAGAAGCTCGTCGATGAGTACCAAGCCGCCCGCGCTGCTGGCAACTAACGCCGAGCTTTCAGCGAACGAGAAAGGCGCCCGAGCAATCGGGCGCCTTTGTTTTGCAGAGGCTTTCCGGTATAAGCTCCGAAACGTCATGTAGGGGCGCGCTCCGCGCGTCCGCCCCGTGTTGAACCCGGCCGCAGGCTTCGCTCGACGCGTCGTCGTCGCGAACTAACTTTTCGCCAAGTACAGGCGAAAAGTGGATTTCGCTCCTCCTTTGGCTTGACCTCGCTTCGCCCGCGACCGGGTTCAACACGAGGCTGCTTTATCGGGAATGAGCAGTGGCGCCTGACCTCGCCGCCCATTCGCTCCCCGAGATATCCTGTAGGGGTGCGCTCCGCGTGTCCGACTCGCGTCGTGATCGGCGCTCTCGATACCTTGAACGGCTCCTGCCACATTTATTCTCCTACAGCAAAACTGCGCCCAACCCCCAATCTCGTGCATTTGGCGAGGGCGAAATGCACCAAATCGGGGGTCGCGCGCAGTTCTTCGGGAACAGAATCACAGCTTCGATTTCATACGTGCCCTTGACCAGGTGTTTCGCTGAAGGCGAATTGAGAGCTTCCGCTGGGTATCGTTGAAAACTACGCGCAACCCCCAATCTCGTGCATTCGGCGAGGGCGAAATGCACGAGATCGGGGGTTGCGTGCACTTTTATCAACGGGAGTGCCCTTGCCAGCCGCGATTTCCTGTAGGGGCGCGTTCCGCCTCGTGTTGAACCCGGCTGCGGGCGAAGCGAGGTCAAGCCAAAGGAGCTGAGAGATCCACTTTTCCGCCCGCCCTTGGCGGAAAAGTTAGCTCGAAGCGACGACGCGGCGAGCGTAGCCCGCAGCCGGGTTCAACACGAGGCTTAGTGCGAGATGAGGCGCTTGTTCTTTATCTTTTCTTGCTATTCCGTTTGGCTTGCTAGGCTTCTGGCGCGAGACTTCGCTACTGCGTCTACGGCTATGGCTGCGATCGCGATGATAACCATGACGGGTAGGGTGTTGCCGCAGGGGAGGTCCCAGGTGAGGGAGAGGCGGTAGAGGGCGAAGCCGCACACCCAGAGGACGATGTTGCGCACATCAACTTTCGAGCTCGACGCATCGCGGTGGAGGATGAAGAAGTCCACACAGACGATGGCCGCCATGGGGGCGAAGACCGAGCCTATAAGGTAGAGGAAGCCCTCGAAGTCGTTAACGGGGGCGAAGATGGCCAGGACGGTTCCCACGATGGCGGCTGCGATGCCGACGGCGCGCTCATCCAGCGAAGACGCGATGCCCTTGGCGGAAACGCCTGCTGACTGCGCGTCGAGGAACGTCGTGGTGACCGTGGAGAATACGACGACGAGCAGGCCGACGATTCCCATGCCGCTCGCCCCGAGCACGGTGGCGATATCGTTGGAACCCGCGAACAGTGCGCAACCCAAACCGATCACGAACATCCAGCAGCTCCCGATGAAATACAGCGCCGTCGAAGCGGCCACGCCGGCCTTCGGGCTCTTCGCCTCGCGAACGTAATCGCCCACGACGGGAAGCCATGACAAGGGCATGGCTACGGCGAGCTCGACGGCTGCCCCGAACGTGAGCGCGCTTTCTTCGGCGGGGACCGTCGCTTGAGAGAACTCGAACACGGTGAAGCTCACGATGACCGTCAGTGCGAACAAGAGGGCGGCCGCGATGGACTGAACCTTGCCCATGCGCTTAACGCCGATGGCTATCCAGGCCACGATGAGGGCGCCAATGATGCCGCACCAGGGCGCGAAGCCGATCGACGGGGCGAGAAGCGATGCGGCGAGGCCGCCCGATGCGACCATGATCGCGGTCCAACCAACGAGCTGGATGACGTTGGCGATCGAGAAGGCGCCCGCTCCCGCGCGCCCGAACGAACGGGCGGCGGCACCCATCGCCGACGTGCCGGTCTTGGCGCTCACGTACGCCACGAGCGCGAAGAGCGCGCCTCCTATGACGTGGCCTAGCAAGATGGCGGCAAGTCCCAGCTCGAGGCCGAGCGGCGCGAAGAACGTTCCGGTTAGGATTTCGGCGAGTGAAACCGAGGCCCCGAACCAGATAAGGCCCAGAACGGGCGTGGACAGAGATCGATTATTGGCATGGCTTGGCATATCTGCTCCCTCCGGCGGCATTATCCGCATCAGGTACTTCGGGTCGAAGCGGCCATACGCTTCCTCTCAGCACGCATTGCGCGAGCTCCCCGGCGCCCGACTCATCCGAGCGCTCGAGCATTGTACAGGAAGAGGGCGTGAAGTGAAACAGCGATTGCGTCAACGGCGCGCGAAGGCGTAGCAATCGTAGCGCACGGCTTTGCCGGACAAGCTGTGGCTCGGTTTCTCGTTCGCGAGGAATGGCCCCTTGAGCGGGCGCTTCACGACGATTTTGAGCGGGTTCGCATTCTTTGCCGCCTCGAAGAGCTCGCGTTCGTCGTCGCACGGTTCCTCCAGCTGCTGGAGCAGCTGGAGCTTCTTCTTGACCGACGAGCTCTTGCGCTTCTCCGGGAACATCGGGTCGAGGAACACGATGTCCGGCGTGGTCGACAACGATCTGAGCCCCTCGACCGAATCGTCCGGCACGAGCTTCATCCTCGATACGGGACCGGAGAGCGCCGGGTCGAGCTCCGCGCGCTTCATGGCGTCCTCGAGCAGCGCCGCGATCGTCGCGTTGCGCTCGAACAGCGTGACCTCGAAACCCGCGGCGGCGAGAAGGAATGAATCCTCCCCAAGGCCGGCGGTGGCGTCAACGGCCAATGGCGCGGGATTGCCCTTGATCTTTGCCGCTTTCACGAGCAGCTCGCGGCCAAGCTTGCTGGCTCCTAGACGGGGGAGGAGCCGGGAGAAATCACCCCGGATGCTCATTTCGCCATCCGTCAGCGTGAGGCCCTCGGGGGTTTCTACGAGCTCGACCATGCTAGATCGCGAAGGAGAGGCCGTCGGCCGCGGGTTCGACGCGCCCCTCGTACTGCTTGAGGTATTCCTCGAGCTCGGCAAGCGTGATCGGCTCGGCGTAGTGCATGCACATGTGCGTCAGGTACACCTTGCCCGCATCGAGTTCGAGCCCCTCCTCGATGCATTCCTGGATACTGTGGTGGCTCTCGGGGTATCCGTTGTGCTTCCAATATGTGGCGTCCATGGCTAGGATGTCCACCCCGCGCACGGCCTCGCGCGTCTCGGGCGGTAGCGCGCCCGTGTCGCTCGCATAGAACAGCTTGGTGTCGGCGGTCTCGATGAGGTAGCCGTACGTGCCCGGCGCGTGCTTCACGGGAAGCGCCGTGTAGCGCACGCCGTCGATCGCGAACGTATCGAACGGCTCGACGGGGGAGGTCGCGAGGCAGTACATCATGTAGCCGAACTCGCGCCCGATGCTCTCGAGCGTATACGGGCTCGCATAGGTGGCCAGCGGGGCCTTCGTCTTGAGTTGCACCATGTACTCCAGCTCGCCCAGGCCTCCCACGTGGTCGTAGTGCCAGTGCGTGAACACGAGGTCGTCCACGTAGCTCACGCCCTCGCGGAGGAAGTACTGGCGGATGTCGGGCGGCGTGTCGATGAGCGTGCGCGTTTCGCCCGTAACCATGACGCCGCAATCGCCGCGGCGCGCGCGGGGGTTGCGGCGCGCCTCCTCGCAAGCGGGGCAATCGCAGAAGAAAGCTGGAACGCCGCAGCCGGCTCCCGTTCCCATGAATGTAAACGTATGCGATTTCATGGTTACATAGTAACCCTTCGGCACTGGAATTGCTGGTAAAGTATGGCGCATGGCAGACAAGAAGAACAAGCCCCCCGTAGACCGCCTGCAGGCCACGCTCGCCCTGGACACGCCCGTCACGAAGGTGAACATGGTCAGCCCCAAGAGGGCGCAGGCGCTCGGCAAACTCGGCATCACGACCGTGCGCGATCTCGTGGGCAACTTCCCGCGCAGATACATTGACATGTCTCAGGTCAAGACGGTGGCAACCTCGGTCATCGGCGAGGCGTGCACCATCCGCGCGAGCATCCACGACATGAAGCTCAAGCGCCCGAGGCCCAACCTTCCGCTCGTCGAGATAACGCTCGTGGACGAGAGCGGCACCCTCATGGTCACCGCGTTCAGGCAGCCTTGGCTCATGGACCAGCTGTCCAAGGGGATGACGGTAGCGGTATCGGGCAAGGTGGAGTTCGACTACGGCTTCAAGCGCATGACGAACCCCTACATCGAGCAGCTGGAGGCCGACGCCGGTTTCCACGGCATGATCATCCCCGTGCACCCGCTCACTGGAGCCATCAAGGCGGGCCTCATGAGGCGCCTCGTCTCGAACGCGCTCGAGGAGGTGCAGGGCGTCATCGACCCGTTACCGCTGCCGCTGCGCGTCAAGTACCGTCTCATGAGCCGCAACCAGGCCCTGTCGTGCATCCACTTTCCGCACTCCATGCAGGAGCAGGAGGAAGCGCGCCGGCGCCTCGCCTACGAGGAGATCCTGCTGCTCGAGCTCATGCTCATGCGCGACTCTTCGGAGAGGAGCGCGGGCAAGACAGCCGTGCAGCACGTTTCGGACGGCCCGCGCGTGAAGGCCCTTGCGGGCGCTGTCCCCTTCGAGCTGACGGGGGAGCAGGCTGCGGCGCGCGACGACATCCTGGGCCGCATGGCGGCGCCCAAGGCGGCAAACCACATGCTGCTCGGCGACGTCGGCACGGGCAAGACCATCGTTGCCGCGTTCGCGCTCGCGTGCGCGGCTGACTCAGGCGGTCAAGCGCTCTTCATGGCCCCGACCGAGATCCTCGCGCGCCAGCATGCGGCGAGCCTGGGCCCGATTCTCGAGGGCGCGGGCGTCACATCGGCGCTGCTGACCGGCTCAACCATGCCGGAGGAGCGCGAGAAGGCCATCGCCGCGTTCGCCGAAGGGAGCATCGACGTGCTCTTCGGGACGCATGCCCTCCTGGAGCCGGACGTGGCCGCCAGGAACTGCACGCTCGTCGTAATAGACGAGCAGCAACGCTTCGGCGTCGAGCAGCGCGCGGGTCTCATCGCGAAAGGGGAGTGCCCCGACGCGCTCTTCCTCACCGCAACGCCCATCCCGCGCACGTTGGCGCTCGCTCTCTTCGGAAACCTGTCGCTCTCCTACATCAAGGAACGGCCGAACGCCACCGCGCCGCGAAAGACGTTCCTGCACACGCTCTCAGACAAGGGCAAAGCCTACGATGCCGCGCGCGCCGCGTGCGCGCGCGGCGAGCAGGTCTACGTCGTGTGCCCGCTCGTGGGCGAGAAGCGAAGCGACGACGGCAAGAAGAAAACGAAGCCGTCCGAAGAGGACGACGCGTACGAGTATGCCGACATCGTGATCGAGGGCGACGAGGACATGGCGGGCGGCAACGCGCGCGCCGCGGAGAGCGAGGCGGCGTTCCTCCAGGCCAAGGTGTTCACCGATAACGTCGTGGGGCTCGTTCACGGCAAGCTCTCGGCGGCGGAGAAGGAAGACGTCATGTCCCGCTTCAGGGCAGGCGAGGTGGACGTGCTCGTGGCGACGACCGTCATCGAGGTGGGCGTCGACGTGCCCAATGCGACGGTCATGATCGTGGAAGACGCCGATAGGTTCGGCTTGTCGCAGCTCCACCAGCTGCGCGGGCGCGTAGGGCGCGGCGGCCTGCCGGGGGAGGTTCACCTCATTTCCGGCACGCGGAAGGAGAGCGCCCTCGACAGGCTGTCGGCCATGGAGCGCACGGACGACGGCTTCGAGCTCGCGTCCTACGACCTCTCGCTGAGGCGCGAAGGCGACATCCTCGGCAACAGGCAGCACGGCGCCTCGCTGCTCAAGCTCGTGAACGTCATGAGGGACAGCGCGATCATCGAGGCCGCGCACGCCGACGCCGAGAGCATCCTGGCCGAGGACCCGGATCTCACGAGCAGCCAGTATCGCCCCCTTGCGCGGGAGGCACGTGTCGTGTACCGTCATGCGGACGAAGTGACGGGAGGATAGCAAGATGCGCATTGTTGCAGGAACCCACCGCGGCCGCGTGGTCGACGCGCCCGACGGGTCGGATACGAGGCCGACGACGGACCGCGTTCGTGAAGCGCTCTTCAGCACGTTGTTCAGCATCCGCGGGGGCTTCGACGGCGCCGTCGTGCTCGACGCGTTCGCAGGGTCGGGCGCGCTCGGCTTCGAGGCGCTGTCGAGGGGCGCTGCCTGCGCGGTGTTCTACGAGAAGTCGCGCAGCGCCGCCAACGTCGTCAGGAAGAACGCGAAGTCGCTCGGCTTTTCGGCCGACCAAGCGCACGTCGTGGAGGCCGACGCCATGGCGCACATGCGCAAGCCGCCCGCTGGCGCGGGGTTCGACCTCGTCTTCCTCGACCCGCCGTACAGCTACGATTGCGGCGAGGTGCTCGGCTCTGTGTTCGCGTGGCCTGAGGGGACGATCGCCGACGGCGCCATCATCGTCTACGAGCACGCGCTGAAGGACGGGGATGCCGTTGCCAGTGCGTGCGAGAAGCTCGGCATAGAGGTGCTCAAGGCGAAGAAATACGGAAAGACGTCCGTCGCAATCCTGCAGACGAGGAGCTAAGCATGAGAAGAGCGATCATCCCCGGCACGTTCGACCCGATCACATACGGGCACTTGGACGTCATCAAGCGCGCGGCGCAGCTTTTCGACGAGGTGACCGTCGCGGTCGCCGCGTCTGCGGGAAAGCACCCCATCTTCAGCCTCGATGAGCGCACCGCCCTCGTGCGCGAGGCCATCAAGGATATCGACAACGCCGACGCCGAGCCGTTCGGAGGGCTGCTCGTAGACTTCGCGCGCGAGAAGAACGCGCAGGTGCTCGTGAAAGGGCTGCGAGCCATCACGGACTTCGAGTACGAGTTCCAGATGGCGGCGCTCAACTACGAGCTCGGCCGCGAGATAGAGACGGTGTTCATCATGTCGCCGCCGCAGTACATGTACCTGTCTTCGTCGATCGTCCGCGAGCTCGCGAGCCTCCACAGCTCCGTGGAGAAGTTCGTTCCCGAGCATGTCGCGCGGGCGCTCGAGGCCAAGTTCGCTTAGGTAGGGCAAGTGATCGCAGGTCGTGCCGTGTTTCGCGCTCCGGTTGGCGGCATCTAGATATTGTGTATCCGAGTTCGTGTTGATGTGCATATACTGTGCTTCGCCTGCGTTTGTTCTAGAATGCCCTTAGTAGAAACGAACAGGGGAATGGTCCATGTTGGTATGTCCTAATTGCCAAACAGAGAACAGGGAAAGCGCGAAGTTCTGCGACGAGTGTGGTTTCCCCCTTGTTGGCCTCGACCTCGAGTCCGAGGAGTTCCTCCTGAACATGCAGGAAGAACACGAGCAAGGTGCTGGGGAAGATGCCAGCCAAGTCAAGCCCGAGAGCGACGGCAACATCGACGCTTCGATCGAGCGAGATGACGAGGCGCTCAAGACGCAGGAGCTCTTCGATCTGGACGACTTCGACGATTTCCAAGAGCAAACCCCGGAGAACCGCACGGCTGAGATCGGCATAGACCTATCGGGCCTCGAAGTGCCGGCCGACGAATACGGCGAGACCCTCGTCGATCCATCCTATGAGGCTCCCGAGCCGAACTGGCGCGATGGCAACACCATGCAGATGGCGCCCATCGGCGACGGCGAGAAGGAGAAGAGCAAGGACTTCCTCGCGTCTTCCACCAAGAAAAAGAAGCCGAGCAAGAAGATCATACCGATTGCCATCGCGATTGTTGTCGTGGCCGTTGCGGCTATAGCCCTCGTGACGTTCCAGATGGGCATGTGGGGCGGCCGCACCATCCCCGACGTCACCGGCATGACCGAGGCCGATGCGACGAGCGTCCTCGAGGGGCAGGGCTTCAAGGTCAGCTCCAAGCAGGTGAAATCCGACGATACCGAGGGCCTCGTGCTCATCACCGACCCCGAGGCGGGCAATCGTGCGAGCGAGGGCTCGGAAGTCAACATCCACATTGCCACGGCGCGCACGATACCGGCGAACATCGTTGGCATGACGCAGCAAGACGCGGCCGCTGCCCTGGCCGAAGAGGGCTTCAAGAACGTGAAGTTCGAGAAGCAGAGCTCCGAGGAGCCCGAGGGCAAGGTGCTCTCCGTGTCTCCGGAGCCCGGCTCCCGCGCGAAGGGCACGTCCGAGGTGGTCGTCAAGGTTGCGGCTCCTTACACGGTGCCCGATGTGAGCAGCATGTACCTCGATGACGCAATCAAGGCGCTCGAGGACGCTGGGCTCGGCTACGACGTGGTCTACATCGTTTCCGATAGCTATGCGGACGGCAGCATGATAGGCACGTCTCCCGCCGCTGGCACGAAGGTTGCGAAGGGCGAGATCGTCTATATCCAGATAGCTCAGGCACGTGCCACCTACCTTGAGAACCTGGCGCGCTCGTCGCTCGCGCCCGGCACGACGATCAACGTCAACGGCACGAACTTCATAATCGACTCGCTCAACTCCGTGCACTACGAGGGCAACGGGACCGTCTCGTATTCCGCTTCGGCCCGCGCGTTCACGCAGCTTGCCGGCGAGACGGTGTACGGCACGCCCACGACGATCAACAGCGTCATCTCCTTCACGGACAGCAACCAGCCTATCGGCTAGCGCTCGCATGGCAGCATCGCGCACCTACAAGACTAGAGGCATCGTGCTGCGCAAGACCAAGCTTGCCGAAAAGGACTTGATAGTAACCATTCTCGGGGAAGACGGGAGCCTCGTTCGCGCAGTTGCGAAAGGCGCCCGCAAGCCAGGTGGGTCCATGGCGGGCCGCCTCGACCTCTTCTGCATCGCAGACGCGCTCATCGCCAAAGGCAGGAGTCTCGACGTGGTTTCTGACGCGCGCCTGGCAAAGGGCGAGCGCCATGATCCGTTCGGCCTCGAGCAGGCATCTTGCGCGGCCGTAGTGGCCGAGATAGTGTGCCTCGTCGCCCAAGAGGGCCTCGAGCAGCCGCGTTTGTTCGACATGACCAAGACGGCGCTCGACGCAATTGGGGCTGCGGAGCCGAATGGGGCGCTCGCCGCCGCAGCCGCCGCCATGCTCAAGACGATGGCGATGGCGGGCTTCAGGCCGAGCTTCGACGAGTGCGTTTCGTGCGGGAACGCTATTCCGCTCGAAGGCGGGCCGGGAAAGGTGGCTCTCTCGTTGGAGGGCGGAGGCGTCGTATGCGGTTCGTGCTGTCGTCCCGCTGACGCGCTCATGTACGCCGCGAACACGCTCGCTTGGGCGAAAGCCCTGCTCTACGCACGTTTCGACGACATTTCCGCAATGGAAATTGACAATGCGGTGCTGTTCGACGTGCTCCATTTCGCGCGGCAATGGGCGAGGACCCACGTGGGCAGGGACGTGAAATCGCTCGACTTCGTGTTCACGGGCGGGCTGTTCTAAGGGCCGCGAAGCGTGCGCCGGGGCAGCCATCTGGGACGATTCGTGTGCAAAATCTGTTGGTTAACGAGCGTTTCTTGCCGCTGGAGCTGCGTTTACTTAATATGGACGGGCTGCGCAAAAGCGCGGTCGCTTCATACTTGGTCGTCATGCACCACCGCATGGTAACCCGGTTGAAAGCGGAAGGGTCCCGCAAGGGAATTACGAAAGGTGGAAGAACATGGCTGAAAAGCTGAGCATCACCAAGGAGCGCACTGCAGAGCTCATCGCCGAGTACGGCAAGGGCGCGAACGATTCGGGCAGCCCCGAGGTTCAGGTGGCCATCCTGACCGAGCGCATCCGCAACCTCACCGAGCACCTCAAGGTGCACAAGAAGGACAACCACACTCGCCGAGGCCTCATGAAGCTCATCGGTAAGCGCCGCGGCCTCCTGAAGTACATCAAGAACCGCGATATCGACGAATACCGCGCACTCGTGAAGAAGCTCGGCATCCGCGACAACATCTAGGTGAAAGGGAACCCGCTTCCAGCGGGTTCTTTTGAAAAATGCGCGAGGAGCGCATGGTGAAAGCGGGGGACAGGCTCCCGTTTCGCCGCAAGAGGAAAAAGAGGAAGAGAGAAACATGAACAAGATCGTCGAAAAGTTCGAGCTGTACGGCAAGGAATATCGCCTCGAGACGGGCGAGCTGGCCAAGCAGACGACGGGCGCGGTGCTCGTCGGCCAGGGCGACACCACGGTGCTCGTCACCGCCGTCATCTCGGGCGAGGAAAAGAACTACGATTTCTTTCCGCTGACCGTTGACTACATCGAGAAGATGTACGCTGTCGGGCGCATCCCGGGCGGCTACCTCAAGCGCGAGGCTCGTCCGTCCGAGAAGGGCACGCTGACCGCTCGCATGATCGACCGACCGATCCGCCCCGGCTTCGCCGACGGCTTCAAGCGCGAGGTGCACATCGTGGCCACGACGCTCGTCGCCGACCAGGTCAACCCGATCGACAACATCTGCGTCATGGGCGCCTCCGCGGCACTCATGATCGGCGATGCTCCGTTCGACGGCCCTTGCGCCTGCGTGCGCGTAGGCCGCGACATCACCACGGGCGATTTCATCTGCAACCCGACGTACGAGGAGCAGGCAAACTCCGACCTCGACCTGATCATCGCTGGCACCACTGAGTACATCAGCATGATCGAGGCCGGCGCCAAGGAGATCTCCGAAGAGGACATGCTCGCCGCGATGTCCTTCGGCCAGACCGCCATCGCCAAGTTCTGCGAGGCGCAGCAGCGCTTCCTGGACCGCTGCGAGATCGAGAAGCGCGAGTGGCCCATCCATCAGGCCGATCCCTCCATCGCCGAGCGCATCGAGCCGTTCGCGGCTGAGATGTCCGCCGCCCTGAAGGACGCCGACAAGCAGGCCCGCATGGGCAAGGTTGCCGAGCTCAAGGATCGCATCAAGGCCGAGAAGTTCACCGAGGAGGAGCTCGCGGCCTGGGGTTCCGACATCGCCGCCGAGCTCAAGCTGCTCGAGAAGCACGCGATGCGCGCCATGGTCATCGAGACTGGCGAGCGCGCCGACGGCCGTACGCCCGAGGAGATTCGCCCGCTGCACATCGTGCCCGGTTACCTGCCGCGCGTGCACGGCTCCGGCCTCTTCCAGCGCGGCCAGACGCAGGTGCTCTCCATCGCCACGCTCGGCATGCTCAACGAGTGGCAGCGCCTCGACACCATCGAGCCCGTCGAGGGCAAGCGCTACATGCACCAGTACAACTTCCCGCCCTACTGCACGGGCGAGGTTGGCCGCATGGGCGCCCCCAAGCGCCGCGAAGTCGGTCATGGCGCTCTCGCTGAGCGCGCCCTGATTCCCGTGCTGCCGAGCGAGGACGAGTTCCCGTACGCGATCCGCGTCGTTTCCGAGGTGCTGGAATCCAACGGCTCTTCGTCGATGGCTTCCACCTGCGGTTCGACCCTGGCCCTCATGGACGCGGGCGTGCCCATCAAGGCGCCCGTTTCCGGCATTGCCATGGGCCTCATCAAGGAAGGCGACGATGTCGTCATCCTCTCCGACATCCAGGGCATCGAGGACTTCCTCGGCGACATGGACTTCAAGGTGACGGGCACCGAGACGGGCATCACCGCCCTCCAGATGGACAACAAGGCCCGTGGCCTGTCCGTCGAGATCCTGGCCCGCGCGCTCGAGCAGGCCAAGCGCGGCCGCGCTCACATCCTCAAGGCCATGCTCGAGGAGATTCCCGCACCGCGCGAGGAGCTCTCGGACTACGCTCCGCGCATCGAGACCATCCACATTCCCGTGGACAAGATCCGCGACGTCATCGGCAGCGGCGGCAAGGTCGTCCGCGGCATCCAGGAGGAGACCGGCGCGAGCATCGACATCCAGGAGGACGGCACGATCCACATCGCCGCGGTCGAGGGCCATGCTGGCGAGGCTGCCAAGCAGATGATCCTCGGCATCGTCAAGGAGCCCGAAGAGGGCGAGGAGTACGAGGGCGAAGTCGTGGGCATCAAGGACTTCGGCGCGTTCGTCAAGCTGACGCCCGCCAAGGACGGCCTGCTCCACATCTCGCGCGTTGCCAACGGCCGCGTCGGGAAGGTCGAGGACGTGTTGAACCTGGGCGACATCGTCAAGGTGAAGGTGCTCGAGGTCGATCCGAAGACGGGCAAGATCTCGCTCGACCGTCTGGACAAGCCCGATGCCCCCGAGGGGAGTGCGCCCGCTCGTCGCGAGCACAGCGACCGCGACAGCAAGCCGGGCCGCAGCAACCGCGAGCGTCGTCCGCGCCGTTCGCATGACGCGTAAGCTCGTCTAACGAGTTTCTCCGCCCCGCTTGCTTCGGGGAGGGGTGTTCGCCTACGGCGTCCTCGGCTAGCTTTGGTATTAAGAGCTAGTTGGTGCCCGCGGAAGCGGCTAACACCCCTCCCCGAAGCAAGCGGGGCTACTCTGTTTGAACGAACCGTTGGGGCGCTTTAAAAAACTGTAGGGGCGCTCTCCGAGCGCCCGCGCTGGTAGGCGCGACTATCGTGGAAAGAAGGAAGAATGATCAAGGTTGCTGTTGCTGGGTATGCTGGGCGCATGGGGTCTGCTGTCGTGGATGCCGTTTCGGCTGCTGACGACATGACGGTAGCTTGCGGAATCGACCCGTATGGGAAGGCCGCCGTTTTCCCGACGTTCACGTCGATCGCGGACGCGGTGAACGGTTGCGAGTTCGACGTCCTCGTCGACTTCACGGCGCCAAACGTGGTTGCAGGCAACCTCGAGGTGGCGCTGCCCGCGGGCGTCGACTGCGTCGTGGGAACCACGGGCCTTTCCAACGAGAAGCTCGAGGAGCTCTCGAAGCTCGCGCCCGAGGGGACGTGCCTCTTCTACGCGCCCAA
The DNA here is from genome assembly GCA_015062685.1 of Coriobacteriaceae bacterium. Taxonomy (GTDB): domain Bacteria; phylum Actinomycetota; class Coriobacteriia; order Coriobacteriales; family Eggerthellaceae; genus UBA9715. The sequence continues at coordinate 78,738 of SUUE01000001.1, read as the reverse complement.
CTTCACGACGGGCGCCGTGCTGATGATGCAGTTCGCCAAGGCGGCAGCGCCGTTCTTCCCCGAGGCCGAGGTCATCGAGTTCCACCATTGCAACAAGAAAGACGCGCCTTCGGGCACGGCCGTCCGCACCGCTCAGATGATCGCCGATGCACGCGACTTCGAGAGCAAGGCCCCCGGCAAGGAAACCGAGATCGAGGGCTACGAGGGCGCTCGCGGGACGCTCGTCGACGGCGTGCCGGTTCATTCCGTGCGCTCCATGGGCTACGTGGCCACGCAGGAGGTCATCTTCGGCTCGATGGGGCAGACGCTCTCCATCAAGCACGATTCGTGGGACCGCACGTCCTACATGCCCGGCGTCCTGCTCGGGATTCGCAACGTCGGCGACCTCGAGGGCCTGGTCATCGGCCTCGAGAACTTCATGCTGTAAGAGCTAGTGGGCAGTGCTGTCGGGGGCAGCAGTTTTAATGAATGAGCAACAACGTCACTTTCTCGCGTGCCATAATGAAGGCACCAGATAAACGCTGTTAAAAGGAGCATCGCATGACTGAGCCGCAGTTTGGTCGACTTGTAACCGCAATGATCACGCCGTTCGACGAGAACCGCGACATCGACCTCAAGCGCACCGACGAGTTCGTTAACCGCCTCATCGAAGGCGGCACCGACTCGATCATCGTCTGCGGCACGACGGGCGAGAGCCCCACGGTGTTCTATCCCCAGAAGATCGAGGTCATTCGGCGTGTCATCGAGGCTGCGGCGGGTCGTGTTCCCGTCATAGCGAACGTCGGCGACAACTGCACGGCGGACACGATCGACTTCGCGGCCGATGTTGCCAAGCTCGGCGTCGACGGCTTCATGTGCGTCGTGCCGTACTACAACAAGCCCCCGCAGGAGGGTCTGTACCAGCACTTCAAGGCGATCGCGCAATCGACCGACCTGCCGATCATCCTGTACAACATCCCAGGCCGCTGCGTCATCAACATGAAGGCGGAGACGACGCTTCGCCTGGCGCACGAGTGCCCAAACATTACGGCAATCAAGGAAGCTTCCGGCGACATCGAGCAGGTGAAAGCCATCCTCGCCGACGCCCCCGAGGGCTTTCAGGTTTATTCGGGAGACGACTCGTTCACCTTCCAGCTCATGCAGGCGGGCGGCACGGGCGTCATCTCGACCATCTCGAACGTGGCGACGGCCCGCATGAAGGAGGTCGTGGACCTCTGCGCGGCGGGCAAGTGGGACGAAGCGGCTGCTGCGAACGAGCGCTTGCTGCCGCTCATGAACGGCCTGTTCGAGACGACGAACCCAATTCTCGTGAAGGCCGCGCTCGCGCTCGACGGTTTCCCCGTCGGCGGCGTGCGTCTGCCCCTCGTCGACGCGACGCAGGAGCAGATCGCGAAGCTCGAAGCCACCATGCGCGAAGTGGGCGTGCTGTAAATAATTGCCCGGGGCGCAGGGTTGTGCCCCGTAGGGGCGCTCCCCGAGCGCCCGCAAACAAAGGTTGAGGGATGCGCGGAGCGCGCCCCAACAAGGCGGATGCCACCGCATGCGCCCCGACAGAGGACGTTACGCCGAGAGGCGTGTGAATAACAAATAGGCCCACGGGGCCTCATATGGTTTGCTATTAGAAACGGAGAATGCATGTCAGAAGCAAACGGCAGCAAGACGCCTAGGAGGCGTCATGGCGTTAGTACGCCTAAAGAGGAATCGCAGAAGGATTCTCAGCAGAAGAAGCAGGGCAAGGGCTCGGGCAAGGGCACTAAGTCCATCAAGTACGTGAAGCTCGAGAAGGAGCGCCCGTCGCTCACGCGCGACGTCAAGAAGGGCGAATCGCAGAAGAAGAACTCGCGGAAGCGGGGGAGCGGCAAGGGCAAGAAGCCGGATGCCCAGTTCAAGGTAATCCCGCTGGGCGGCCTCGACGCCATCGGCAAGAACATGACCGTACTCGAGTGCGGCAACGACATGGTGCTCGACGATGCGGGGCTCATGTTCCCGGACGACGACCATCCCGGCATCGACCTGATCCTGCCGGATTACACGTACGTGCTGGAGAACGCCCACAAGCTCCGCGGCATCGTCATCACGCACGGGCACGAGGACCATACGGGCAGCTTGCCCTACCTCTACAAGGACCTCGACGTGCCGGTGCCCATCTACGCGACGAAGATGACGCTCGGCCTGATCGAGGGCAAGTTCGCGGAGCACCGCATCAAGAACGCGAAGCTCATAGAGATCAAGCCGGGCGAGAAGATCAACCTCGGCTGCATCGAGGCCGAGTTCTTCTCGGTGAATCACTCCATTCCCGGAGCGGTGGGCATCTTCTTCACGAGCCCCGCGGGCAACATCCTGCACACGGGCGACTTCAAGCTGGACCAGAGCCCCATCGACGGCGTGCACACGGACTTCGGGGCCATTGCGCGATTCGGCGAGGTGGGCGTTGACCTCATGCTTTCCGACTCGACAAACGCGAACAACCCCAAGTTCACCAAGTCTGAGAGCGAGGTGGGCGAGACGCTGCGCAAGATCATCGCGCAGGCCAAGGGCCGCGTCGTCATCGCCTCATTCGCGAGCCACATTCACCGCATGCAGCAGATCTGCGACGCGGCTGTAGCGTGCGACCGCAAGGTGGTCGTGACCGGCCGTTCGATGATTCAGAACACGGATATCGCGCGACGCCTCGGCTATCTGAACATCGACGACCGCGACCTCGTGGACGCCTACGAGCTCTCGGGCATCCCTCCCGAGAAGATCGTCGTCATGTGCACGGGCTCGCAGGGCGAGCCGCTCTCGGCACTCTCGCGCATCGCGGGCGGCCTGCACAAGACCATCGAGATCGACGAGGGCGACACCGTGATCATCTCGGCCACGCCGGTCCCGGGCAACGAGAAGGCCGTTACGCGCGTCATCAACATGCTCTCGAAGATCGGAGCGGACGTCTACGACAAGTCCCGTGCGCTCGTGCACGTGTCCGGCCACGCGGGCGCCGAGGAGCTCAAGCTCGTTTTGTCCATCGCGCGGCCGCGCGCGTTCATGCCCGTCCACGGCGAAGCGACGCACCTGCGCGCCCATGCCAAGCTCGCAGAGCAGACAGGCGTGCCCGCGGAGAACATCTTCATCTGCGAGAACGGCGAGAGCCTCGTGCTCGATGCGGACGGCGTCCGTCATGGCGAGACCGTCCAGAGCGGCGTCGTCTACGTGGATGGCCTGTCCGTGGGCGACACGTCCCAGGACGTCCTCGACGAGCGGGTGACGCTCGGCGCCCAGGGGTTCGCCTCGGTGTCTGCGGCGGTCTCCATGGCCGACAAGAAGCTCAAGGCTCCGGTGGCCGTGGAGATGCACGGCATCACGGGCGGCGACGACCCCTACGTGGCCGCGGAGGCCGTCGACGCTGTCGAGAGCGCCCTGCAGCGTAACCTGGCCAAAGGCGCGACGGCGGTCGAGTTGAAGAAGATCGCCCGCGACACGCTCCTCAACCTTCTGTGGGAGCGCACGAAGCAGCGACCGATGGCCATAGCGACGATTCTCGAGGTGTAATATAGGGTTCCCGAATGTGATGCTTAGAACTTTTTCGTGCCCTGAGCGTTGTATTCTGGTATCATCATCGACTGTTAGTTCCGATTTCGATAGGAGTAAATGTATGGCACTTCCTCAGATGACTGAAGAGCAGCGCGCAGAGGCGCTCAAGAAGGCTGCCGAAACCCGTAAGGCTCGCAGCGAGTTCCGTGCCCAGATCAAGGCCGGCAAGATCACTGCCAAGAAGGCTCTCGCCAAGCGCGACGATCCCATCGTTGGCAAGATCAAGGTCAACCAGTTCATCCAGTCCTTCCCGGGCTTCGGCAAGGCCAAGGCCGACAAGATCATGGCCGAGATCGGCATTGCTGAGGATCGCCGTCTGAAGGGCCTCGGCGAGAACCAGGTCGCCAAGCTGATCGAGGCTCTCGACTAGTCTCGCAATTCCAATAGGAAGCTTATGTGAACCAGCCCCCTGAGGGGCTGGTTCTTTTGTATTGACCGCACTATATAGGGTATAATTCCAGCAAAACGCACCAAAAACGCAGCAAAAGGAGGCCATGGTTGGCCAGAAGCACGTCATCTCGCAATTCGGGTAATAGAAGGCCGTCCTCTTCGGGCGCGCCTCAGCGCAAGCGCGCGTCTTCGCCCTCCGAGAAGAGCGGAAAGAGGCAGGTTCGCACGCAGCCGCGCCAGGCGGCTGAGAGGCAGCCCGTTATTGACAACGGCACCCAGCGAAACCTCGTGGGCATCGTGTGCGCGGTTGTGGCCCTCGCGCTCATCCTCATCGTCGCATGGCCTACGAACGCTGTCGTCACGGTGTTCCTTTCGCGCGCGCTCAGGCTCGGCTTGGGCGTCGGCGCATACATCCTCCCGATCATGCTCATCGTGGTTGCCGGCACGTTCGTCGCGCGATTCGACGCGGAGCGCGTGCCCGCCCGAGTGATCATAGGCCTCTCAATGATGTTCGTCGCGTTCCTCGTGCTCATGGCGCTGTTCACGCCCAACGCAGTCGGCGATTCCGGCGTGACCGCCGAGCTGTTCGACAGCGAGCAGGTGCTCCACAGGGGAGGCTACCTCGGTGCGGGCCCCGCCTGGGTCGGGCTGACGCTCTTCGGCCTGCCGGTGGCAGTCGTCATCGCCGTGGGCATCATGGCATCCGGCCTCGCCATCATCGGGTTCTCGATTCGCGGTCTGGTGGGCGCGATCAGGGAGAGGAAAGAAGAGGCCCTGGCGCGCGAGGAGGAAGAGCTCTCCGTCGCTCCCGATAGCCCTTACATCCCGGCATCCCAAATCAAGGCACCGAGGAGGTCTTCCGTGGACCATTCCGCGAGGACCGAGGTCATCGCCTCCGAAAACGAGCGCCCCAGGAGGAACTCCGCCGACCTGGACGACCAGGCTGGTTCGCGCTCGCAGAAGCGCTCCGCATCGCTCGAGTTCGGCAACGAGACAAAATCGTTCACGAGGAGGCTCGGCAAGGATAGCTCGCGCGCTGACGGCGCTAAGGACGAGAAGGCGCCCGTCAAGGCCGAGCAGCAGGAACCCGTGCTGGCCGTGGCGCCCGACGACGACTTCAAGCTGCCCAAGATGACCTTGCTCAAGGCGAGCAAGGAGAAGAAGCGCTCGCGCATGCTCGACAACGAGCTCGCCGACACGGCCGCGCGCCTGCAGCAGACCATGGCCGATTTCGGGATCATGGCCGAGGTGGTCGACTGGATCGCCGGTCCCACCGTCACGCTCTTCGAGGTCGACCTGCCCCCGGGCGTGCGCGTCAGCCGCATCATGGCGCTCAACGATGACATCGCCCTGGCGCTCGCGGCGCCCGGCGTGAGGATCTTCGCCCCGATTCCGGGCACACATTACGTGGGCATCGAGGTGCCGAACGCGAAGCGCGAGAACGTGCTTCTGGCCGACGTGCTCAAGGACGTCAAGGGCGGCCCGCTCGAGATGGCCATCGGCAAGGACGTCGAGGGCAACTCGATCATCTGCGACCTCGCTAAAATGCCGCACCTGCTCATTGGCGGCACAACCGGCTCGGGCAAGTCCGTGGGCATCAACGCCATGATCATGTCAATGCTCATGCGCGCAACGCCTTCGCAGGTGCGCTTCATCATGATCGACCCGAAGCGCGTCGAGTTCGCGCCCTACGACGGCATCCCGCATCTCTACGTGCCCGTCGTCACGGAGCCGAAGGAAGCCGCGAGCGCCCTGTCGTGGGGCGTGGCCGAGATGGAGCGAAGGCTCAAGATGTTCTCCAAGGTGGGCGTCAGGAACATCTCGACGTACAACGAGAAGGCGCGCAAGGGCGAGCTCCCGAGCGCAGACGACGTTAACGGCACGGACGAGCTGCCCTACATCGTGATCATCATCGACGAGCTAGCGGACCTCATGATGAACGTGGGCAAGGAGGTCGAGTTCTCGATCAGCAGGATCGCGCAGCTCGCGCGAGCAGCGGGCATCCACCTCATCGTCGCGACGCAGCGTCCTTCCGCGAATGTCGTCACGGGCCTGATCAAGGCGAACATCACGAACCGCATCGCGTTCAATGTAGCCTCGGGCCTCGACAGCCGCGTCATCCTGGACACTTCCGGCGCCGAGAGCCTGATCGGCAACGGCGACCTGTTGCTCTCCAAGCCCGAGTATCAGAAGCCGCTGCGCATCCAAGGCTGCTTTACGAGCGACGAGGAGATCGCGTCTGTGGTCGAGGCCGTGAAATCGCAGGGCGAGCCCGAGTACCACTCCGAGATCCTCAAGACGAACCTCATCACGCTCGGCGACTCGATGCCGGACGGGTCGGGCGGTTCAGCCAGCTCGGACGACCCGCTCATCTGGGAAGCCGCGGAGATCGTCGTGGCGAGCGGCCTCGGTTCTACGTCGAACATCCAGCGCAAGCTCAAAGTGGGCTATTCGCGCGCTGGCAGAATTATGGACATGCTCGAGGAGAAAGGCGTTGTGGGGCCGCCGAACGGCAGCAAGCCGCGAGACGTGCTCGTAGACGCTATGGAGCTCGAGACGCTCAAGGCCTTCGAACAGGCAGACGAGCAGTAGGGATGGGGTGACTGACGTGGCTCAAATGACATCTGGTAGAGTCCTGAGGGAAACGCGCGAGCGCAAGGGCTACGATTTGACGACCGTGGCCCGGAGGCTGCGGATCAGGCCCGATATTCTACGCGCTATCGAGGCGAACGACTTCTCGTCCATGCCGCCACGCGGCTATACGCGCAACATGGTGAACGCGTACGCGCGCCTCCTCGGCTTGAACCCGACCGAAATCGTGAACATGTACCTGGACGAGGCATATGCCAAGCAGGTGGAGAGGGCGCGGGACAACGGCCCGTCGAGTGGGTTCCACATGGAGCGGGAGACGCGCCGTTCGCGCTCGCGCGTGGGTATCGGGTCCGGCGCCGTCGAGGACAGGCTCGACGAGACCGGGGTGACGCAGTACACGAGGCGCCTCTACGACGACAGCACGCGCTTCTCGCGCGACGATTACGGTATCACGCGCGAGCGCACCAACAAGGCGGGGCGCTCCGACCGCGATTTCTCGAGCCATCATTCGGGCTACTCGACGAACCAGTTCAACTTCATCGAGAACAGCCCGAGCCGCCGAAGCGGAAAGAACATCTACGCAGGCCAGACGGGCATGCAGTACACCCCGTCGCGCATGCCGGGGTTCCTGCAGTCGAAGGGCATCATCATCGCCGTCGCGATCATCGTGCTGATCATAATCATCGCGCTCTTCGTGGTGCTCACGGGAGGCAAGGAGACGTCAACGGGAAGCAGCACGCCGAACATCACCGGCATGCCCAACACGGCCACCGAGTTGGTCGGCTCCAGTTCCGCGGAGGCAACGGAAGCCGCTCCGACGAGCGTGCCCGTTGTCTACACGGTGGGCAAGAACGGCTCGTGCTACATTGTCACGATCAACGACGGCAAGCGCTCCGAGGAGGAGCTGCAGGCTAATTCCGAGCGCAAGGTTGACGTGACCGGCACCTTTGTCATTGCAACCCCGAGCGATCCCGAGAACCTGACCGTCACGGTTGACGGGCAAGCCGTGGAGCTGAAGCCCAGCACGGAATACGATGGCATGTACGCCTACGAGGTGGAGTTCGCGACGTACCTCGAGAAATGGCGCCAGACGCACTCGTCGCGCGACGCGAAGCGCCAGGCGGCGGTTGCTGAGGCCGGCAATACCACGCCCGAGAGCAGCTCGTCTTCGAGCGCGAGCGCGGCTACTGAAAGCGAGACTCAGCAGCAGGTGTCCGAAGAAGGAAACGTGTACGGCCAGTCGTATGGCGAAACGCAGTATTACACCGAAGACTACGCGGATTACACGAACACCAACGCGAACAGTGGCTACACTGGTCAGACGTATTAAGCGATAGACGCCGCCCGCGCCGAACTGGCGAGCGGCGAGAAGGAGGCAGCCTTGGCTAAGGAGAGCTCGTTCGACGTCGTCTCGACGATCGACATGCAGGAAGTGGACAACGCGTTCCAGCAAGCGAAGAAGGAGCTTGCGCAGCGCTACGACCTCAAGGATTCCGGCGCGCAGATATCGCTGGACAAGAACGCCAAGACCATGACCATCAAGGCGCCGAGCGATTTCGTGGCGGGCCAGGTCGTCGACATCATCGGCTCTAAGCTCGTCCGCCGCGGCATCGACCTCACGGCCGTCAAGTGGGGCGACGCGCAGGCGTCCGCCGGGCAGTCGGTCGTGAAGACCGCCACGATCATCGAGGGCATCGACCGCGACACCGCCGGCAAGATCAACAAGGACATCAAGGCGCAGAAGCTCAAGGTGAAGGTGCAGATCGAAGGCGACCACCTTCGCGTGAGCTCGGCCTCGCGCGATACTCTTCAGGAGGTCATCGCCTTCCTGAAGGGCAACGACTACGGGCAGCCGCTGCAGTATGTCAACTACCGTTAGCGATAACCGCGCCGGCAGCCTTGTCGGTAGGAGCGTTGCCTTCGTCACGATGGGCTGCGCGAAGAACGAGGTCGATTCCGAGCACATGATGGACCGTCTCGCGGCCGCGGGTTACGGCATCGAGGAAGACCCCGAGCGCGCTGACGTCGTGATCGTGAACACATGCTCCTTCATCCAATCAGCCACCGAGGAGAGCATCGACGCCATCCTCGAGGTGGCGGGTTACGAGTCCGTGGCTTCCGGGTCGTCCAAGATCGTCGTGGCCGGCTGCATGCCCGCACGATACGGGAGCGACCTCGAATCCGAGCTTTCCGAAGTGGATTCATTCGTGCCGTGCGCAGACGAGGCGAACATCGTGGAGACCGTGGACGGCATGCTCGGCGTCGAGCGCATGCCCGGAAGCGACCTGGCCGTCGAGCTGTCGCATGACGCCTCTCTCGTGAAGCCCTCGGCGTACGTCAAGATCTCCGATGGGTGCGACCGGTTCTGCGCGTACTGCACCATTCCCTTCATTCGCGGCCGCTACCACTCCTTCCCGTTGGTGGACGTCGTCGCGGAGGTGGAGCGCCAGCGTGCGCTGGGCGCTCGCGAGATTGTGCTCATCGCCCAGGATACGGGCAGGTGGGGGAGTGATTTCGAGGAACCCTCGAGCCTCGCGAAGCTGCTCGGCCACCTGGCTGAGCGCTTCGAGGACACGTGGTTCCGCGTCATGTACATCCAGCCCGAGGGTGTGACCGACGAGCTCATCGCGAGCGTCGCTGCGCACGATAACGTGTGCAGCTACTTCGACATTCCGTTCCAGCACTCCAACGAGCGCATCGTGCGCTCGATGAACCGCAGGGGCTCGGCGGGCGAATACCTGGCGCTGATCGAGAAGATCAGGCGCGAGATCCCTGGCGTCACGCTCAGGACGACGCTCATTGCGGGATATCCCGGCGAGACCGAGGAGGATTTCGAGGGACTGCTCGAGTTCGTTGAGGACGCCGACCTCGATTATGTGGGCGTGTTCCCGTACTCCCGCGAGGAGGGCACGCGCTCGTACGACCTGCCCGGGCAGGTGGACGAGGAGGACAAGGTGAGGCGCGCCCAGGAGGTGCGCGACCTGGCCGACGCCATAAGCTCCTCGCGCATTTCGCGTCGCGTCGGGAGCACCTTCGACGTGCTCGTGTGCGGCATCGAGGAAGATGGCCAGATGTACGGGCGGGCCATGTGCCAGGCGCCCGAGGTCGATGGCGTGACGTATGTCGACGGCGCGGAGATCGGCGACGTCGTGCGCGTTCGCATCGACGACACGCTGTTCTACGAGATGGAAGGAACGATCGTCGCATGAGCAACGCGGGCGAATCGGGATCCCAGCGCATTTGGACCCCTTCCAACATCATAACGATCACGAGGATCCTCCTCGTGCCTGTCTTCGTCGCGGCGCTTCTCGCGCCCTGGCCCGAATGGTTCGGCGAGAACGCGCTGACCGTGGGCGAGTGGAAGAGCTTCGTCGCCGCGGGCATCTTCGTGCTCATATCGTGCACCGACTGGCTCGACGGCTACCTCGCGCGCAGCAGGAACGAGGTCACGGACTTCGGCAAGTTCATGGACCCGCTCGCGGACAAGATCCTCGTCGCCGCCGCGCTCATCGCGCTCGTGGAGCTCGGGTCCCTGCCCACTTGGGTCGTGCTCGTAATCCTCGCGCGCGAGTTCATCGTTTCAGGCGTGCGCATGATGGCCGCGAGCAAGGGCGTCGTCATCGCTGCGAGCATGCTCGGAAAGTTCAAGACCGTCTTCCAGATGATCGCGATCGTTCTGTTCACCATAAAGGACTCGCACATGATCGGCGCGTTCAGCGATGCGCTCGCCGACCAGCTGTGGGTCGTGAGCTGGATCGTGATGCTCATCGCCGTGGGCTTGACCATCGCTTCGCTCATCGACTACCTCTACAAGGCGCGCGAACTCATTGGCTTCGGCGGGGCGAGAAGTCAGGAGTCCGTGGAAGCGGAAGCCGACGTGAGGAAGCTCGCGGAGGACGTCGTCAGGGCCTACGCCGCCGCTGGTGCCACGTGCGCCACCGCTGAGAGCCTGACCGGCGGGTTCATCGGCGCTGCCATAACTTCGGTTGCCGGCTCTTCCGAGGTGTTCAAGGGCGGCATCATCAGCTACACGAACGAGGTCAAGAACGGCGTGCTCGGGGTGAGCGCCGACGTGCTCGAGAGCGAGGGAGCGGTCTCGAGCGAGACCGCCGTCATGATGGCGGACGGCGCACGCGAGAAGCTCGGCGTCGATGTAGCCGTCGCCGTAACAGGAATCGCAGGCCCCGGAGGCGCGGAGCCCGGCAAGCCCGTTGGAACTGTATGGGTCGGCGTTTCGCGCGAAGGCAAGTCCTTTGCAGAGGAATGCCATTTCGAAGGCGATAGGGAAGCGGTGCGCGAGCAAACCGTCTGCCGTGCGCTCTCCATGCTCGTCGAGAATCTCTGAACATACCCAAACGGCTACGCTCGCCGTAACGCTTTGTAGGGGCGCTCCCCGAGCGCCCGTCCGCCCCGACGCACGCCCGAACGGGCTACGCTCGCCGTAACGCTTTGTAGGGGCGCTCCCCGAGCGCCCGTCCGCCGCGGAGAGTTGCCGGGCACGGGCTACGCTCGCGAGAATCCTTTGTAGGGGCGCTCCCCGAGCGCCCGTCCGCCCCGAATAATGCCCGAACGGGCTACGCTCGCCGCGTCGTCGTCGCGAGCTAACTTTCCCGCCAAAAACGGGCGGGAAAGTGGATCTCGCTCCTCCTTTGGCTTGACCTCGCTACGCCCGTTAGGGCATTATTCGGGGCTGCTTTCCCTTCGCCCAACAAGCCTCTTCTCGCTCGTTATCTCATCCGTGTAAGAAACGCTACAACGGGGACGTGCCTCTCTGTCAGATGGTTTGTTCGTTCGTGTTGGACGGGTGTCGGGGTTGCGCGACTGGCTGAGGGTTTGGGGGAGAATGCCTTGTTGGAATGGGGTTTTAGGATAAACGGGAAATGCCGAACTTGTTGTTGACGCCAAACATCTGTTCGGTATAATGAAGTCATTGTCGCGAGGAAGAGAAGGAACATGGCCGAAGATAAAACGAGCACACTCAAAGTCACGACCGACCAGATCGAAACTAAGTTTGGCAAAGGCGCCATCATGAAATTCGGGGATAGCGGGAAGGACCTCACGGTCGACGCTATCCCGACCGGTTCGCTTCCGCTCGATGCCGCGTTGGGCATCGGCGGCGTCCCCAGGGGCAGGATCATCGAGGTATACGGCCCCGAATCGAGCGGTAAGACGACGCTCGCCCTGCAGATTCTCGCCGAGGCGCAGGCGCTCGGCGGTATCGTCGCGTTCATCGACGCGGAACACGCGCTCGACCCTGTCTACGCCGCTCGACTCGGCGTGGACATCGACGAGGTGCTGATCGCGCAGCCCGATTACGGCGAGCAGGCGCTCGAGATCTGCGACATGCTCGTCAGGTCCGGTGCGATCGACTGCATCGTCGTCGACTCCGTCGCGGCGCTCGTTCCGCGCGCCGAGATCGAGGGCGAGATCGGCGATACGACTGTCGGCCTTCAGGCGAGGCTCATGTCTCAGGCGCTGAGGAAGCTCGCGGGTTCGCTCTCCAAGTCGAACACGACGTGCATCTTCATCAACCAGCTGCGCGAGAAGATCGGCGTCATGTTCGGTAACCCCGAGACCACTACGGGCGGCCGCGCGCTGAAGTTCTTCTCGAGCGTTCGCATCGACATTCGCCGCATCGATTCGATCAAGGCCAACGGCGAGATCGTCGGCAACCGCGTCCGCGCCAAGGTCGTCAAGAACAAGGTGGCGCCGCCATTCCGCCAGGCGGAGTTCGACCTGATGTACGGTACCGGCATCTCCAAAGAAGGCTGCATCGTCGACATGGCCGTCGAGGCGGGCATCGCGAAGAAGAGCGGCGCTTGGTACACCTACGGCGAGGAGAGGCTCGGCCAGGGGCGCGAGGCAGCCAAGCAGACGCTGGCGAACAATCCCAACACGCGCGATGAGATCGAGAAGAAGGTGCGCGAGCATTTCGGCATCCCAATCATCGAGCGTTCGAAGGAAGAGGCTGAGGCCATTACGCCCGTCGATAAGCCGACGAAGAAGCGCTAGGGCCTATGGGGAACGCAGATGTCATCGCCGATCTTCGCAGGAGGATCGCTGACATGAGCGAGAGCGGGGCGGGGCAACCTGTCCCGTTCTCTTCAAAGGGAGATGACGGAACGGCCCCCTCAGAAGGGGGTGGCACCCGACGCTCGAACGCTTCGTCTGGCACAGCTGAGCAAGGCGAAGCAACCGAAGCCGAGCGCGCTTTCAGGAAGCTCGTGGACCTGGTGAATGTCAGCGACCGTTCCGAGAAGGCCATGCGCGAGCGCCTTACGCGCGATGAGTTCGACGAGCGGGCGGTCGAGGAGGCCATAGAGCGGGCCAAGTCGTATGGGTTCATAGACGACAGGCGCTTCGCGGACGTGCTCATTAGAAGCAGGATCTCGCAGGGGAAGGGAACCGCGGGCATAGAGCGCGAGCTCGCGAGCCACGACATCGATCCCAACGATGTGCCCGGCTGGCCCTACGAATACGGCATCGATTCGGAAAGCGAGCTGGACCGAGCGCTCTCGTTCCTGGAGAGGAAGCCCCCGAGGTCGAAGAACCTGCGCGAGGGCGCTTATCGAAAGCTCATGCAGAAGGGGTTCACGTCGTCCGTCGCCTCGTCGGCGGCGCGCATGTGGTTCGAACGTCAAGAGTCCGAGTGAGCTTCACCTGTTCCGTGATAGCAACCGTCGCCCAAGAGGGGCGACGGTCTTTTTATGTCGAGTCTTTTACAGATTGATTCCCTTCGTAATTCAAGCGTAATATATACCCAGTATGAGAATACGTACCCGCAAAGGGTGTTTATATAACCAGATGAATATCGACACCATGGTGAGAACGAAATTCTCATGCCTTGTGATTTAAGAATCACAAGGCTTTTTGGCATGTAAACGAAAACGAAAGGGGCAAAGATGCCAGAAATTGTCTTTGCGATTATCGGCGCCATTGTCGGTATCGCTATTGGCTTCGGTGTTGCCCGCTTCCTGACCAGCGGATCTCAGAAGCGCAAGGAAGAGGAAGCGGAGCTCGTCCTGGCCGACGCAAAGCGTCAGGCGGAAACCATCAGGCGCGAGGCCGAGGTCGAGGCCAAGGATGAGGCGCTCAAGCTCAAGGCCGAGATCGAGAACGAGCGCAAGGAGCGCCAGCGCGAGGTGCGCGAAGCGGAGCACCGCGTGCAGCAGCGCGAGGAATCCCTCGATCGCCGCACTAACTCGCTCGACCAGAGGGAGCACCAGATCTCGTCCCTGCAGGGCCAGGTGGAGAAGCGCCAGCGCGACGTCACGAAAGCCGAGCAGGAGGTCAACCGCAAACTCGAGAGCATCGCGGGCATGACCCCCGACCAGGCGAAGGCCGAGCTGCTCAACAACCTCAAGGACGAGGTTGCGCACGAGAGCGCGACGATCATCCGCGACTCCGAGGCCCGCACCCGCGCCGAGGCGGACAAGACCGCCCGTTCGATCCTGAGCCAGGCAATGCAGCGCATCGCCTCCGAGCACACGATCGAGAACACCGTTTCCACGATCCAGATCCCGTCCGACGACCTCAAGGGCCGCATCATCGGCAGGGAAGGCCGCAACATCCGTTCCTTCGAGCAGATCACCGGCACGAACCTGATCATCGACGACACCCCCGAGTGCGTGACCATCTCGTGCTTCGATCCGGTGCGCAGGGAAATCGGCCGCGTGACCATGGAGAACCTGATCTCCGACGGCCGCATCCACCCGGCCCGCATCGAGGAGATGTTCCACAAGGCGGAGAAGCTCGTGAACCAGCGCGTGCAGGAGGCAGGCGAGCAGGCCACCTTCGACACGGGCATTCACGACCTGCACCCGGAGCTCGTCCACACGCTCGGCAGGCTCCGCTACCGCACCTCCTACGGCCAGAACGTGCTCAACCATTCGCTCGAGGTCGCTTACCTCACGGGCGTCATGGCCAGCGAGCTCGGCCTCGACCCCGTCACCGCTAAGCGCGCGGGCCTCCTGCATGACATCGGCAAGGCCATCGACCGCGAGGTCGAGGGCAACCATGCTGTGATCGGCGCTGACCTTGCCCGCAGGTTCGGCGAGAGCGAGGCCATCGTTCACGCCATCGAGGCGCACCACAACGACATCGAACCCAACAGCGTGCTCGACGTGCTCGTGCAGGCTGCGGACGCCGTATCCGCCGCTCGCCCCGGTGCGCGCAAGGAAACGCTCGACGCCTACATCAAGCGCCTCGAGAAGCTCGAGGAAATCGCCATGTCCTACGAGGGCGTCGAGCGCACGTTCGCCATCCAGGCGGGTCGCGAGGTGCGCGTCATGGTCGAGCCCGAGAAGGTTGACGAGGACCGCACGGTCGTCCTCGCGCACGATATCGCGAGCCGCATCGAGAACGAGCTCCAGTATCCGGGCCAGGTGAAGGTCATCGTCATCAGGGAAAGCCGCGCAATAGGCATCGCGAAGTAAAGTGAACCTATGGAAGGCTCCCTGCAGGACTTCATTGAGGACGTAAACGGAACGGGCCATCTCCGAATCGAGCACGATTTCGGGGATGGCTTCGTCCGTCTTCAGACGTCCGAAGCCGAGCGCCGGCAGGCCGCTCAGGACATCCGCTGCTCTGAGAACATCGTCCTCGAGATGCTGAGGAACTCCCGCGACGCGAGGGCGTCGCACATCTTCGTCGCCATTGCCCGAGAGGGGGAGAAGCGCGAGATCGTGATCATCGACGACGGCTGCGGCATCCCGGCATCGATGCACGGCATCGTCTTCGAGCCGCGCGTCACGTCGAAGCTCGACACGTCGCACATGGATGCCTGGGGGCTCCACGGCAGGGGCATGGCGCTCTATTCGATCGCCGTCAACACGCTGAGCGCGGAAGTCGCCGATTCCGACGCGAACAAGGGGTGTGCGATAAAGGTGGTCTCCGACCTACGGAAGCTCCCCGAGAAGACGGACCAGTCGAGCTTCCCCGAGTTCAGGGTGGCTGAGGACGGGTCCGTGAACGTTCGCGGCCCCAAGAACATCCTGCGGACGGTATGCGAGTTCGCGATCCAGGAGCGCTCGAGCTGCTCCGTGTTCGTGGGGTCGCCATCCGAGATCGCTGCGACGCTCTACGCGTACGGCGTCGCGACGCTCGCATCGATCGACCGGCTGTTCTGCAAGGACGAGAAGCAGCTTCCCATCACGAAGCGGCTGGCCACGGCTGCGGACCCGGCTTCTTTCGCGGCTATCGCGAGCAGCATGGGCATCGAGCTCTCGGAGCGCACGGCGCGGAGGATCATCGACGGCGAGATCGAGGACATCGAACCCGTCCTCGAGCGGGTTGTGCTCTCGCCGGAAGATGCGATTGCAGGAGGTCAGAGGCGAGGTGCTAAGAGGTCTGGATCCTCGAAGGGCATCAGGCTCGGCGCAGATGACGTGCGCCTGCTTCAGGATGCCACGGTCAAGGCATTCTCCGAAATCGCCGATGCCTACTACGTCGAGGGAGACGTCGTGCCGAAGGTCATGTCGCGGCAGAACCGCATCACCATCACGATCCCCGTCGTGCCGAAACAGTAACAGTGCGCGAGGGAGCAATTTTCCCTGTTGAAACATGGTGTATTTACACGTACAATATGCAATTACACAGGTAGAGAGCATATCGAACGAAAAAAATTCGTACTCGAAACGCCATAAGCTTAAAGGATAGATATGCAGGGTAACGATCAATATTCAGGTCTCAGCTGTTTGAAGGTTTCTTCGAAGTCGTCCCCGGCGTCCGTTGCAGGCGCAATTGCCGGCATGGTCAAGGACGGCGTGCCCGTTGAGATGCAGGCCGTGGGCGCTGGCGCCGTCAACCAGGCGGTCAAGGCTATCGCCATTTCGCGCGGCTTCCTTTCGCCTGTTGGCATCGAGATATCCTGCGTTCCGTCGTTCGCCGACATCATCATCGACGGCGAATACCGGACGGCCATCCACTTCGCCATCCGCGCCCAGTATCTCCATGGCACGGCGGATATAGATGATGGATTGCTCGACGCGTTACACGACTAGGATCTTGGATGAGCGGTAATCTCAGGACCGACCAGTTTTTCAACCTCAAATACCACATAAAGACGTTCGGGTGCCAGATGAACAAGCACGATTCCGAACGTATCGCCGGCATGCTCGAGAGCCTCGGCGCGCTTCCCGTGGAGACCATCGAGGAATCCGACCTCGTGGTGTTCATGACGTGCTGCGTCCGCGAGGCTGCTGACATCCGCCTTATCGGGCAGGTGTCGAGCATGAAGAACATCCCGCTTCGCAAGGGCTCGCCTGTATCCAAGCGCATCATAGCCATCGGCGGGTGCATCGGCCAGCGCGACGGCCAGAAGCTGCTCGACGACCTCGACCACGTGGACGTCGTGTTCGGCACGAACAACCTTGCGTCTTTGCCGAGCCTGCTCGATTCGGCCATCAACGACCACGAGCGCCTTGCGGAGACGGTCGAGGAATCGACCATGTTCCCGACGGAGCTTCCCACGGTGCGAGAGCACCAATGGGCTGCATGGCTGCCCATCACGATCGGGTGCAACAACTTCTGCACCTACTGCATCGTGCCCTACGTGAGGGGCAGGGAGAAATCGCGCCCCTTCGAGGACGTGGTCAAGGAGGCCCAGTCCTACGTCGCGGCCGGGGTGAAGGAAATCACCCTGCTCGGCCAGAACGTGAACTCTTACGGCAGGGACCTCTACGGCAAGCCGAGGTTCGCCGATATGCTCGAAGCGGTTGCCGAGACGGGCATCGAGCGCATACGCTTCGCCACGAGCCACCCGAAGGACCTCACGGACGAGGTCATCGAGAAGTTCGCGACGCTGCCCAACCTCATGCCGGCGCTGCACCTGCCCGCGCAGGCCGGGTCGAACAGGGTGCTCAAGGCGATGCACCGCGTCTACACGATCGAGCATTACCGTGAGCTCGTTGCGAAGCTTCGAGAGGCTTGCCCCGGCATAGCGCTCTCGACCGACATCATCGTCGGATTCCCCGGAGAGACCGAGGAAGACTTCGAGGACACCTACCAGCTCGTTAAGGACATGGGCTACTCGCAGGTGTTCACCTTCATCTACTCGAAGCGCGAGGGCACGCCCGCAGCGAAGATGGTAGACAACACGCCCAGGAGCGTCATACAAGAGCGTTTCGACAGGCTGCGGGAAGTAGTCGAAAAGGGCGCCTACGATTACAACCAGGCGAGCCTCGGCAAGACCCTTCCCGTGCTGATCGAGGGCTACTCGAAGAAGGAGCAGAGCATCCTCACGGGGCGCAGCCCCGAGAACATCACGGTCCACGTGGCGGCGCCCGAGGGCTCCAACGCCCATGAATGCGTCGGCAAGATTCTCGACGTGAGCATCGACGAGGCGAAGACCTGGTATCTGCGCGGTCATTTCGACAACGCGTAATGGCAAAAGCGGCGGTGATGGTATGAAGCCGGTCATCTGCGTAGTGGGCCCGACCGCATCGGGTAAATCCTCGCTGGCGCAAGCCATAGCTGAGCGAATTGACGGCGAGGTCGTGAGCGCCGACTCCATGCAGATATACCGGGGCATGGACATCGGAACAGGCAAGGTTCCCAGCGAGGAGCGCGTGGTTGCGCATCACGGCCTCGACCTCGTTGAACCGGGCGAGCCGTTCTCCGCAGCGCTCTTCCAGGAATACGCGCGCACATGCTTCGACGACATCGACGGCAGGGGCAAGCGCTCCGTGCTCTGCGGCGGGACGGGCTTCTACGTGCGCGCAGCTATCGACGACTACGAATTCCCGAAGGGCGAGCAGGTGGACAACCCCATTCGCGAACGCTATCTCGCCGTTGCGGAGCAGGAGGGCGCGCATGCGCTCTGGCTCATGCTCGAGGAGGTTGATCCGGAAAGTGCGGGCATAATTCCCGAGAACGACGTGAAGCGCGTCGTGCGAGCTTTCGAGCTGCTCGACGAGGGGGAGAGCTACGCCGAGCAGAAGCGCAAGCTCGCCACGATCCCGCAGCTGCTTCCCGCTTGCTTCATCGGGTTGAGCGTCGACCCGAACGTCCTGCGCGCGAGGATTGACGAGCGGGTGGACGAGATGGTTCGCTCCGGCTTGGTCGAAGAGGTGGAGAGCCTGCTCGCGGCGGGTTTCAGGGAGGGCGTCACGGCGCCTCAGGCGATCGGGTACAAGGAGATAGTCAAGGCGCTGGACGGGGAGGTGACGCTCGCCGAGGCGGTTGACGAGATAAAGGTCGCGACGCACCGTTACGCCAAGAGGCAGCGAACGTGGTTCCGCAAGGACAAGCGCATACGGTGGATAGATGCGAACAGCGGGCATTCGGAGGAGCTGCTCGTTGATGCGCTCGCGATAATCGAGGAGCACGGCGACGAGCAGCCTTCGCAACGAGGTAATATGAGATAGATGCACGAGAACGATGAAATAATGGAGCGCGCGATCCTCGTCGGTGTCGAGAGGCCGGGGGATACTTGGAGCGTCGAATCGTCCCTGGACGAGCTCCAGAGGCTCGTAGACACGGTTGGCGCCGAGACGGTCGGGAGGACGACCCAGAAGATAGACGCGCCCAATCCGCGAACGTTCATCGGTTCCGGAAAGGCCCAGGAGGTCGCGGAGATGTGCCGCGCCTACGCGGCCGATGTCGTCGTGTTCGACGACGAGCTCACACCGTCGCAGCAGGCAAACCTCGAACGCGTCGTGGACAAGAGCGTCAAGGTTATCGATCGCACGGCGCTCATCCTCGACATCTTCGCGCTGCACGCGACGACGCGCGAGGGGCGCCTGCAGGTGAGGCTTGCCCAGAACCAGTACCTTTACCCCAGGCTCAGGGGCATGTGGGCCCACCTCGCGTCGAACCGCATGGGCGGCGGCGTCGGCTCGAGGTTCGGCGAGGGCGAGAGCCAGCTCGAGGTGGACCGCCGCATGGTGCGAAAGCGCATATCCTCGATCAAGCGCGAACTCGCGCACCTCGACGACGTCAGGGGCGTTCAACGCGATAGCCGCTACAGGAGCGGCACGTTCAAGATCGCGCTGGCAGGCTACACGAACGCGGGAAAGTCGAGCCTGATAAACAGGCTCACCGGCTCCGACGTGCTCAGCTACGACAAGCTGTTCGCGACCCTCGATGCGACCACCCGAAAGCTCAGGCTGCCGGAGGGCAGGGAAGTCACCGTCACGGACACGATCGGCTTCATCAGAAAGCTCCCGACCACGCTCGTGGAATCCTTCAAGTCGACGCTCGACGAGATAAACGGCGCCGACCTCATCCTTCACGTAATCGACGGCTCGTCCAAGGAACTCTCCTACCAGATCGAGACCGTCGAGGAAGTGCTCGGCCAGATCGGCGCGGAGAGAATCGAGCGGCTGACGGTGTTCAACAAATGCGACCTCATCGAGTCGCAGGACGCCTTCCAGCGGCTGAAGGGGACGCACCCCGAAGCGGCCATCGTATCGGCGGTGACGGGCGAGGGGATCGACGAGCTGATCGAGCGCATAGCCCAGGTGGCGTCATCGCGTGACGATTACATCGAGGCGCTCGTGCCGTATGATAGGGGAGACCTGGTGGCGCTCGCTCACAAGCGCTGCCATATCGTGTCTGAAGAGCATACGGAAAGCGGGACGCAGATCACTCTCTACGCCCCGCCCGATTGTGCTCATCTGTTCAAGGGTTTCGCCCTATAGGCGCCTGAACACCGCCACCACCTTGCCCGCAATGGAGCAGTTCGTCGTGATGATGGGCTCCATGGAGGAATTCTCCGGTTGCAGGCGGATGTGGTCCTTCTCCTTGTAGAACCGCTTCACTGTTGCGCCGTCTTCGATGATCGCTACGACGATATCGCCGTTGTTGGCGACGGGCTGCTCCTTCACCACGACGTAGTCTCCGTCGTTGATGCCCGCCTCGATCATGGACTCGCCACGCACCGAGAGCAGGAACGAGGGCGCGTCCCCCACGATGTCCGTGGGGAGCGTGATGACGTCGGTGATGTTCTCCTCGGCGAGGATGGGCTCGCCAGCGGCGACGTTGCCGACGAGCGGAACGTCGACGAGCTTGCTGAAGCTGGGGCGAACGACGTCGTTCAGGCCCTCGAGCTCAGCCTTGCGCTCCGGAGGCAGGGAAATCGAGCGGGACTTGAGCGGGTCGCGGACGATGTAGCCTTTCTGCTCGAGCGTCTTCAGGTGAACGTGGACGGTGGAAGGGGAGGAGAGCCCCAGGTCGGAGCAGATCTCGCGCACCGTCGGGCCGTAGCCCTTGTCGCGGATGCACCGTTCGATGCTGTCCATGACGGCTTGCTGCTTCCTCGTCAGTTTCTCAGCCATGACGCTTACCTTTCTCGAACATTTGTTGCAATATTCCTTGACAAGAACTTTTGTACGGAATATTATACACACGAACAAAGGTTCTATGCAAGTTCAGGAGAAAAAATGCGCGCCATCGAGACTTACGCAATCGAGGGAACAGCAGCGATCGACATCCATCGGGGCCGTACGGGGCTATCTGCTTCCGACCTCGGCATCGTCGCCGTGCGCACCGGCAAGAAGGCCGTCCGCGGGCGCGGTGCCCATGCGGCCGAACCGGAGGATCTCAAGGCTCGCGCATCGCGCGCCTTCCGGAACGTGCTCGAATCGAGCGAGATGTACTGCAGCCTGAAATACGAGGATTTCCGCGGGTGCGCCTACGGCGTCTTCACGCGAGGGGGAATCGCGGCGCTCTCCGCCGTCTCGTGCTGCGTGGCCACGCTCTCCATAGTCGCCGGAGCGTAATTTCGCCCCAAAACAGTCAATATCTTGTATATCGTGTCGAATAAGCACGACGTGAAGTGCTATGCTACGGGTTAACGCATAACCAAACACAAACACACTATTAAACGCACCATAAACGAAGGAGAACCGCCATGCGTTGCCCGTCCTGTGATTTCCCGGAATCAAAAGTGGTCGATTCGAGGCCTTCCGATGACGGCGGGACCATCCGCCGCCGCCGCGAGTGCCTGAATTGCAAGCATCGCTTCACGACGTACGAGAGGCTCGGCGACACGCCGCTGCTCGTCACGAAGTCCGATGGATCGTCGGAAACCTACGATCGGAACAAGCTGCTCCGCGGCGTCACCGTCGCGTGCGCCAAGCGCCCGATTACGCCGGACCAGATCACCAGCCTCATCGACGATATCGAACAGGACCTCAGGGCGGTTCCTCGCAACGAGATTACCTCGAAAGACCTCGGCAACAAGGTGCTCGACCGCCTCGAGAAACTCGATGACGTGGCCTATGTGCGCTTCGCAAGCGTTTACAAGGACTTCAAGAACATCGAGGAATTCGCATCGGCGCTCGAGGAGCTGAGGTAATCATGCAAAACATCACCGTTCCCATCAAGCGACTCGACGAGACGCTTGAAATGCCCGAGTACGCATATGTCGGCGATGCGGGGCTCGACTTGCGGGCCGCTGAAGACGCCGTCCTCAAGCCGTTCGAGCGAAAGCTCGTATCCTGCGGCATCGCGATGGCCATCCCCGAGGGTTACGCCGGGTTCGTCCTGCCGCGTAGCGGCCTTGCCGCCAAGCACGGCATATCCATCGTCAATGCACCGGGTCTCATCGACAGCAACTACCGCGGCGAGATCAAGGCCATTTTGATAAACCTCGACCCCGAGACGCCGTTCGAGATCGCCCATGGCGATCGCATCGCGCAGCTCACGATCATGGCGACGCCGCCTGTAATCCTGGAAGAGGTGGATGACCTGGCCGAAACCGAGCGCGGTGCTGGTGGTTTCGGGAGTAGCGGGGTGGCATCATGACGCTAGAACGCGATCCTTACAGGAGCGACGAGCGCCGTACGATCGACGTGTATGCGGCAACTGACCACCATATGGGCAGTGCGCCTTACCAACTCGATGACGGCTTCATGAATGGGTTACCTTCGGTTAACTCTACGGTTTCTTCGAACCAGCAGGGTAGCGCCTCGTCGTTCGTCGACGATATAGAGGTCGGTTACATCAGCGGCGTGCCCATATACCTGACGGGCAGGGCCATCGATATCTACGAGAGCGCGCGCAGGCAGCACCTCGCTGCGTACGCGATCGCGTTCGTGTCGCTGTTCATCGGCGGCGTGAGTCTGGGCTTGATCGCGCTCGTGTTGGCCATCTTCGCGCGCAAGAAGTTCCTCATCGTGGCTGGCGAGCAATTCAGGGAATCCGCCATGAAGGCACTGCGCAATGCGGGGACCATTGTAGTGGCGGCGTGCGGCGTGGTTCTTGCGCTCAACGTTATGTCGCTCATCGCATTTGCTCCGATTATCGTGTCCGCCATCCAGAGCGGAGACATCGCAAGCCTGCTTCCGTTCGTGCAGCAGCCCACCACGACCGGAGGCGGCCCCATCTTCGGTTAGCGCTCGCTTGCATAGCCAATACTCAACGGCGCATGGGTTCTCTTGAGCCCATGCGCCGTTCCTTTGGATGACAGCCCGCTGATTTTCAGCCGATTTGACGAGTAAGTAGTCGAAAACCAGCTTTGCGGGGCTTAGAGAGCGTCTCAGAGCCTCATATTACATATGCCCAGGTCAGAGCGCTATGCAATTTACGTCAAATAATAAGATGCAGGGAATAGGGCACTTGGATGAGCATCGCGCAGCGAGCTCGACCCAACGCTCGGCGCATCGGCGCGGTAATTGGCTGCAAAGGTAATCTAAACCAGCAAGCGAATTAATGAAGCACGAATCGATGACGGAGGGGTCTGGCAGATAACAACCCGAGTGCACGCTTGCTTGAAGCGCGACTCAGAAGCCAAGAGCTACTAGAATGTTTACGAACCCTGTGGCGCCTTGTATAACAGTTCAAAATTCTATACCGACTGATAACACATGTTATGTGAACTAGAGAGCATGAATAATTGAAGCCCCCCATCGGTTAATTGTCATCTCAAATGCAGGGTTCTCCCCTCTGATGTGGAGAAATGCATTTAGTCTGGCAGAACACTGTTTCTCCTGGCGTTTCACTACTGCATTTAGTCTGGCAACGATATATCTGTCTCCACACGGTATGTAGGAGCCGTGTACGCAACATGAGCTGGGTACACCTCCCTAGATACCCATTGCCAAACTAAATGCAGCAATCGACTGGATAAGGCTAATTTGGTAACGCTATGAATGACCCTCCCAGGCAAGCCAGTATATTCACTTCTGTCAAAGCCCGATAAGGCTTGGGCTCATCGAGCAGCTGCGCTTGAGTGCGGCCTATCCCCCGCCTCGCCTCAACTTTCCTCTACTTCGCCATCTCAAGCGGATAATGCTGCCATCACCGAAAGGGGGCGGTATGGATCGCAATCTGAAATCCCTACTGGACGATTACGCGTCGGCAGCAGCGTAGCAGCCCGATTCCGCGGCGAACTACCTTTGCGGGATAAGGGATCTCGTCTCGTTCCTCGACGCGAGGGGAACAGGCGTCTTCGATGCCACGTCCCATGACATCGAAGCATGGTCAGAGGGCATGCTCGGACGGCTCGCCCCGGCGACGGCCAGGATGTACCTCTCCTCGGCGCGTCCCTTCCTCGCATGGCTTGAGGACGAGACGGGAGTGCCCAGCCCGGCGGCCCGCGTGGGCATAGGGACTGCAAGCCGCGAGCGTGAGCGAAAGCCAGCCCTCTCCCCCTCCGAGGCCGCCATCGTGATCAGCCGTCTGGAAGAGCGGTCGGGCACGCTCTCCGGCTTGCGCGACCTCGCTCTCGTCCGCTGCCTGATGCTCTGCTGCGTCAGGATCAAGGAGGCCGTCGTCGCCAACGTCGCCGATTTCGTGGAAGACCCGGTTTTCAAAGCCGTGATGGCCTCGGGCATACCGGTCATGCTCGAGGCCAAGACTGCATCGCGCTTGGAGGCCTACCTCTCGATGCGAGACGTTTCCGCTTGCGATCCGCTGTTCGCCTCCGCCGCTCCCCGCAACTACGGCGGCAGGCTGACCGCAAGGTCGGTGAGCCGTATCCTTGCGAACGCCCTCGAGCCCGTCGGCAAGAAGCCGGGTGAGGTCAACTTCGCGAGGACGGCGATCGAGGCGGCGTTGGCGGGCGGGGCTCCCGAGGAAGACGTAAGGGAATTCGCGAGGCTGAGGGGCTACGACCTCGTTTTTCAGGGCGAAAAGGCCCTCGTCAGGAGGAGCACGTCCGTGGTCGACGCCATAGCGAAGCGCATGGGGAATGTGGGCCTTGCTCGCACGACCGCAGGCGAGCTAAGGGGAATGTTGCAGGGTCTAGACGATGACGAGCCTCTGTCCGCAGCTGTTGAAAGCGATGGCAGCTTCGTCGTGTCGTTATACGTCGCCCAATGAATAGGCGTTTATTTGTTACGTTCTCTTCTTGTGTGAACAACGAGGGCATCTTGTCTTCTGATAGAGCAGGTTTCCTGCGGCTGTTTGCCACTCGTTCCCGCAGTCCTTGCAGCGGCAATGCATCCTCGTTTTCGATCCAGCGTAGTCGCTCAAAAGCTCGACGGAAGGGCTGATGGCTGCAAGCCGCTTTCTGAACTCGTCAGTAGTCATCCTCCTCGAGGATAGCCGCGCCTTTCTGCTTATGGCGTTCCAGTCGCCTTCTGAGCATGCGGCATCGATTCCGTAGTCCTCAAGTATCCCGACCACGATTGATTTGAGCGTTTCCATGCCCTTTTCGGTCGCAAGAGCGTAATCGAAGACCATGCAGTCTTCATCGAACGGCGGTTCCGAGAGAGGGCATTGGTCGTAAATCGTAATGAGTCTGATCCTGTTCGACGAGCAGAGCACTCGCTTGTCCCCGTCGGCTCCGAGCTTCGCCTCGTGCCAGAACCAGCTCCCGGGTTCTATCGCCAACTTGAGCTTTGGGACGTAGACGTCGAGTTCGATTCCAAGGCTTCTGTCCCTCGATAAGACGGCGTCCGAGCCGAGTATATGCGAAAACGCATGATACAAGAACTGCTCCATCACGGATGTCGTTCCATGACGGCAACGCGGACAACCCGATTTCATGTGGACTATGCTGGCCGGTGTCGGATGCCATCGGTATCCGCAAAGCTTGCATTCGACTTCGATTCCGGTGTTCATGTTCCGATATTCGCCGATGGCAACGATTTGAGGATTGGCCTCCGCCAGCCTTGCCCTGAACTCCTCGTCGGTGAGCCTCCTCGTCCCCGCGCAGTTCGGGCAGTTCGCCCCTCCCTCGTTCTGCCTGAGAAGACTGTTCGCTATGGCGTCTCGCTCGTGGCCGCAAACCCTGCAGCGCACCCGCACCCTCTTCGAATCGCTGATGTACCTGCTCGTGACCTCGAGGTTAGGGAACTTCTTCTGCAACTCCGCTACGTATTCGCCATGGGTCTTGCGATGGCTTCCACCGCATTTCGGGCAGCCGTGCCCGTCCATGAGGTCGTTCGGCCTCGGAAACCATTTGAATCCGCATTTCATGCATTTGCAGGGGATGCCGACCTTGCTCCCCTGGTAGCTCCCTAAGACCTGGATATCAGGATGCTTCGTCGACATGTCTTCCAGGAAGTCATTGTTGCTCTTCCTCCTGATGGCCTTCTTGCGTTCGTGACGGCATCGAGGGCACAAAACGCCTTTAAGCAATGACGTCGGCGTTGACTTCCAGATCGTCCCGCATGCCCTGCATCGCACGTTGATCGGGGTTGTGCAGTCCACGTACGCATCGAGCGGGACGGCATTCGGATTTGCCTGCTCTAGTTCAGCGACGAACTGCTCGTTTGTCTTCCTCCTTGCGTCGCCCAGGTGCTTCCTTGCGCATTCGGGGCAGCCGCTCTTTCGCAGCAGCATGTTAGGGGTTGGCGTCCATCGGTTGCCGCATACGCGGCATTCGACCTCTATAGGCTCTTTGCTGTGAACGTACACGCCAATCGGCTTGACCGAAGGGTTCGCCCGCGCCAAGTCAGATAAGAACTGCTCATGCGATTTTCGGGCCATGTTCCTGCGACACCCGCCCGCTACCGTTCGGCTCCCACCCGATCGCCGTACTCCCTCTCCATGGCGTCTCGGGTAACGATCCACTGCTTGCCGTACTTCCTCGCGTCAACGCCGGCGACGATCTTCCCGTAGGATATTGCCTTGCGAAGCGTGGACTCGCTCAAGCCCCAAAGCTCAGTGGCGTCGGCGAACGACATGAGGTCGTCGAACGGGGTGCTCACTTCCTCCCCGTTGTCCCAGAGCTCGTCGCAGGACAGGTCGATGTCGTCGTTCCAGACGATGCCGTAGCCGCCCGCGTCGACTTGCACGCTGCCGAACAACGCCTCGTCCTCGAGTTCTTTGAGCACGGGTATCCTCTCCATGAGCGGTGCTGCGTCGTAGATCTTCGTGACGCCCTCAGCGAACTCGACGCTGAGCTTATGCTCGGGAAGAGCCGCCACTCCCTTCACCTTGTGAAACATCGTCAGTACCCTTTCCTTAGTCGAGCGGGTCGAGCTTCTTGAACTCCTGCGTCTCCCACATCTCGAGCAGGTCGCGCTCGTTCTTCGATATCCACTCACGGACAAGGTCTGCCGCCCTGGCCGGCAGGTCCCCGTCTATGATCTCGCCGTTCCTGATGTTGAAGGCGGCGACGTCCTCTCCGTATATCGCGTGTATGTGTGGCGGGTTATGCTCCGCCTGGAGGAAGTACATCCTGATCACTATTCCGTAGAACCTTGCCAATGTGGGCATGCTCGACCCTCCCCCCTCTTTCAAAAAGGATTATATCACGGTATAGTGATATTTGTATGATAGAATTCCCCGAGAATAGACTGTTGCCCATGCGTTGTTCTCGGGAATTCTTTGCCAGGCTAAGCGCATGAAACGTGCAAATGAGATGTCAATTAAGGGTGGCGAAGCAGGCCGGTGGTCGACGCGATTTCCAGGTGCCTCGGGGAAGTGAAACTGGTAGACGTCACGGTCGGCGAGCTGGGGTCGATGCTGGAAGGGCTGCCGGACGACGAGCCTCTTGCAGCGGCTGTTGCGGTAGACGGTAGCTTCGTCGTGTCTCCGCATCTGGAAACGCTGAGATGATGCCGGAATGAAAGCCCGGGGCACGCTTGAGCCTCGCACTGCTCAATCCGCACCGTCTTCTTGCTCCTCGTATATGCGCTTCCTGATACCGTACATGGCATGGTTCCTGCTTGGTCGATGGCGATACTCGTTCGGTTGCCATTTTCGGCATACGGATCTCCCGGCGGTATAATCGCTGCAGTATAATCCGCGCTCGTTACCCGTGAGGAGCAGCCATGGCCGTCAGGTTCCGAAAATCGAAAAAGCTAGGCCCCGGCATCAGGGTGAACGTCTCGAAATCGGGGTTGAGCACCACCATCGGGCCCCGCGGCAACAGCGTGTCGATCGGCAAGAAGGGCGTGTACCACAACGCCGGCATACCGGGCACGGGGCTTTCGATGCGCACCAAGCTATCGGGCGGGTCCTCGTCGAATTCTGGGAGCTTGTCCGGGACGGGGCCAAATGCGTTAGCAGGCCTGTCCTCGTCGCAGGTCCGAATCGAGTACGACGCCGACGGGACAATGCGCTTCTTCAACGGCGACGCCGAGGTGACCGACTCTTCGGTCATCGCGGCCATCAAGAGGACGGATCAGTACAAAGCCATGCTGCCGAAGCTGAGGGATGACCACCGGGCCGCAGTCCTCGAGAAGATTGGTGAGATTGAGCGTGAAAGCGCCTCGTTCACCCAGATCTACAAGTCTTCGCCCAACGTCGTGAAGCAAAAGTTCTACGAGGCGAAGCTGGCCCGGCTCGCCCCTGAGACCTCCTCGCCTAAGCCTTACACCGTGCCGGAGCCTTCGAGGCAAGACGTGGAGGAAGAGCTCGCCCGGGAATCCGAGTTCGCCGTGAGCGGAATGCCCTGGAAGGTAAAGAAGCTGCGCCAGAAGTACGTAGAAGACAACCTGCCCGCGAGGCTCCAGGAGGAGAAGGCGAGATGGTGTGCCGAGAAGGACCGTTTCGAGGCCTCCGAGGAAGCCAGGTCGTCCAAGTTCAATGCCGAGCAGTTGGAAGCCTACAATCAGGCGAAGGCGTCGTTGGAAGCCGCGCTCGGAGGGGATGTCGAGTATATAGAGGCTGCATGCGGCGATTGGATCGAGGGCGTCGAGCTCCCCGTCGACATCGACACCCAGTTCGAGTACCGCGCCGAGGACAGTCTGCTCATGGTCGACCTTGACCTTCCCGAGATAGAGGACCTCCCGACCGAGACTGCAGTGCAGCTCGCCAACGGGAACATGAAGATGAAGGAGAAGACGCAGAAGGCACTGCGGATGGAGTACGCCGAGTGCGTGTTCGGCATCACGGTCTACGTCGCAGCTAACCTGTTCAACATAAGCCCCGTCATCAAGAAGATCACGATCTCCGGTTACACTCAGCGCCGCGACAAGGCGGGGGATGTTGTCGACGAGTACATCGTGTCGGTCAGGTTCGAGCGCGAGGGCTTCTATTGCGTCGACTTCAAGGAGATAGACCCTGAGGAGTTCTGCCTGCGATTCGAGAACCGCTGTAACGTCACGTCTACGAAAGTTTTCAAGGCGATAGAGCCTTTCGAGTGACGCTCGAGCGTGGGCTTTAGTCTCGACGTTGACGCTCTTTTCATTGCCAGGCTAAACGCAAGAAACCTACAAATGAGATGTCAATTAAGGAAGTCCCCCATCGCGAAGAGTCTCATCTCCTGCACGAGTTCTTCGTCGCAGCCGAGCATTAACGGGCTTGAAGCAAAGCGCTTGCCGAAGCGCTCCACGACGTTTAGGGGCTGGTGGGCATCTTGCCCATACAGCAGACCGCAGAGCTCCGCTGCAAGGCGACCGCCTGCAAGGTCGCGCCCCTCGCCTCTCGGACATGCGGCGCACGCGGATGGTCATATTGCTCTTACGTCTAGCGGACACTGCGCCTGCGAGACGTTTTCGTAACGGCTTCGCTGCTTATGAGCGCTGCCTGCAGTCTCTCGTTAAACTTATGGAAGGCTTCACCTAAAACATCGGGCACGTGCATCCGATTCGCTTCGAGGCAAAGGAGTTCGCGGTGAGTCCTGGAAGCTCGCAAGAAGAGCGCATGGCTGGAGAGGCCGGCTGGAGGCCTTCGCGCTACAACGTCATGACCAGTATCCCCGGCTCTGACATGACGGCAATCTACAACACCTATAGCCATAAATGCGGCGAGTACTCGCCCATCGAGCTCTTGATCATGAACGAGCTTGACACAGTGCCTGTTGACAATCCTCTTATCGAGCGTCTCGCAAGGCGCGGTGCCATCGTAAATTACGACGAACGCGAGGCATTCGAGATGCAACGCAAGCTCGAATGCGCGCATCCGCGCGGCGGCAGCGTGAGCATAACCATCTGCCCTACCCTAGCCTGCAACTTCGAGTGCCCATACTGCTTCGCAACGCTCGGCAAGGGCATGATGGCCCCTGACGTCCAGGACGACGTCGTGGCCTTGACCGCCCGCATGCTCGATGCGGCAAAACCAAAAACGCTCACCATAACTTGGTTCGGCGGCGAGCCGCTCATGGCCACAAGCGTGATAGAGTCGCTCTCGCCGAGGCTCATCAGCCTGGCTGAAGAACGCGGCTGCGAGTACGAGGCATGGATCTTCACGAACGGGTACCTGATCGATGAAGAGGTTGTCGATCTCCTGCTGAGGTGTCGCATCACCAAAGTCCATATTCCCTTGGACGGCATCGGCGCCACCAACGACGCCACGCGCCGGCTCGTAGGCGGCGGCCCAACCTACCAGAGGATCATGGACAACCTTGGCTTGCTCAAACCCCCTATCAAGACGCTCATCCGAGCTAACACGCACGAGCGCAACGTGCATGAGGTCGACGAGTTGAAGGGATGCGTGCTCGCGAGGGCCGAAGAGGCGGGAACCAGGCTAGATTTCTACGCCGCGTCACTCGTGGACGTAAGCCCAGCGGACGAGCTCGATAGCCCCATGGCGGAATACGCTTTCCACGGAATTGAAGTCGCGCTGCGTCCGGATTCGCGCCATGTCATCGTCGGGAAGGACCATTCGTGCGTAGGCCAGAACCTTTGGATGGTTGCCATTGATGATAAGGGCTACCTCTATAAATGCGGCGGCAAGCTCTGCGGCCAGCAAGAGTTCGCGTACGGCAGCGCCCGCGAGTGGAACCCTGCGAACCCCCTGCAAACGGCTAGTAACCCAGATATGCTCTCGAAGTTCCTCAACACGTGCGTCCCCTCTCCCACCGACAAATGCTACAACTGCGTGTGGCTTCCCCATTGCGGGGGCGGATGCCCGCAGCTGCGCCTGTTCGGCAAGCCCGAGTGCCCTGCCTACAAGTTTGATCCAGACACCTTCGTTTTGGCCATGCATTCTCGCATAAAGCGCCGAAGAGCTAACGCGAGCCGCTCTCCTGCCACATTCTGTTTCTAGTAGGCCTCGATCTCGCGCACTTCCAGCTCCTTTCCGCGAAGGAGCTCTGTGTGCGAGCTATTGCAATGCGGGCAGGTGAGCCCGTGCTCGACGGTGCGGTACGTCCTCCCGCAGTCGTTGCAAATGGTGACGGCCTCGACGCACGTTATGACGAGCTCGGAGCCTCGAAGCAGGTCAGTCTTGTCGGCTGCCCAGCGCCATGCCTCCTCGAACAGGTCGGTCATGACTCCGGAGACCTCGCCGAGATCGACGTTGACCTTCGCGATATGCGCGAGGCCCTGCTCCCCTGCAACTTCCTGGAGCAAGTCGCGCAGGTGGAACACGATGCCGAGCTCGTGCATCCGCTACCTCTTCCCCGTTGGCAAGATCCGCTTCACGAGCATCTTGCCGGCGTTCGGGAGAATCTTCTTAAGCTTGTCCTCGCTCTTCACCATGGTCGAGCAGTCGGGGTTGTCGCGTTTGAGGTGAATCGCGTCGAATTCGCAGCGCGTCGTGCAGAGACCGCAGCCTATGCATTTGTTCGGGTCTACGACTGACGCGCCGCACGATAGGCAGCGCGCGGTCTCGATGCGAATCTGCTCTTCGGTGAAGCAGCGGCGCGGGTCGTCCCAGTTGTGCAGCTTGTCGCCGGTGCGGGCGCACTCGGGAACGCAACGGCCGGCATGGTCGTAATCGTAGGGGTTGAGCGCGATTCGCCGCTTGTCGAGCTCGACGTAATGACGCTTGTTCCGGCCGATCGTAAGCGAGGAGCCTGTCTGGACGAAACGATGCAGGGAAATTGCAGCTTCATGACCGGCGGCGATGGCGTCGATGACGAAGCGCGGGCCTGTGAACGCGTCCCCGCCGACGAACACATCAGGCTCGCCCGTTTGGTACGTAACAGGGTCGGCTACGGCGCCGTTGCCCCGGCCGAGCTCAACGCGCGACCCATCGAGCAATCCACCCCATTCGATGGACTGGCCGATGGCGAGCACGATGTTCTGCGCTTCTTCGAGCAGTTCGTTCTCCTCGTCGTAAACGGGCGCGAACTTGCCTTCTCCGTCGAATACACTATCGCAATGCTTGAACACGACGCAGCCCGCGCGGCCGCCCTCGCCCTCCTCGATGCGTTTCGGGCCCCATCCGTTCACGATGCGCACGCCGTCTTCCTCTGCCTCGGCGATTTCCTCGGGCAGCGCGGGCATCTCCCCCGGCTGCTCGAGGCACACCATTGTGACGCTCTCGGAACCGCAGCGCAGCGCTACGCGCGCGGCATCGATGGCAACGTTGCCACCGCCGATGACGACCGTGCTGCCCGTGACTTCAGAATTCGGATCCGCAAGCGCTCCGCGCAGAAAGTCAACTGCCGTGACGACGCCGTCCAGGTCCTCACCGTCCACGCCGGCGCGGCGCCCGCCCTGGCACCCGATGGCTAGGTAAAACGCCTTGAATCCTTGCTCACGGAGCTCGTCGAGGCTCACGTCGCGCCCGACCTCGACGCCGCAGCGAATCTCGACGCCCATCTCGCGCAGCACGTCTATCTCAGTATCCACGACGTCCTTTGCGAGCTTGTAGGCGGGAATACCGTAGGTCATCATGCCGCCCGGTTTCTCGTTTCGCTCGAACACGACGGGCTCGTAGCCGAGCGTCGCGAGGTAGTACGCGCAAGACAGCCCCGCCGGCCCCGCGCCGACAACAGCAATCTTGTCCGAAAAACGGCCGCGCGTGCTGGGCGGCACGATTTCGGGGACGTAGCGGTGCTCGGCTTCGAGGTCCTTCTCGGCTATGAACTTCTTCACCTCGTCTATAGCCACGGCCTCGTCCACGGCTCCGCGCGTGCACGCCGCCTCGCAGCGCCTGTTGCAGACGCGCCCGCAGATGGCCGGGAACGGGTTCTCCTTCTTGATGAGCGCAAGGGCGTCGCGGTAGCGCCCCTGGGCCGCCATGCGCAGGTAGCCCTGCACCGATACATGGGCTGGGCATGCCGTCTTGCAGGGTGAGGTGCCCGTGTCGTGGCACTCGATGCGGTTGTTGTCGCGGTAGTCGAAATCCCAGTCGTCCTCGCCCCATGAGAGCGTCGGCAGGGGTTGTCGCGGGTACTCCACTTCCCCGTCGATCGTCCTCAGCTTCTGCCCGAGCTGCACTGCGCCCGCCGGGCACACCTCGACGCAGCCCGCGCATGCCACGCACTTCTCGCGCTCGATATGCGCCACGTACGCCGAGCGGCTCATGTTGGGCGTGTTGAAGAGCTGCGAGGTGCGCAGCGCGTAGCAGACGTTTACGTCGCAGTTGCATATGGCGAAGATCTTGTCCTCGCCGTCGATGTTCGTGATCTGGTGGACGTAGCCGTTCTTCTCGGCCAGGACCAGGATGTCCATGACCTCGTCGAGCGTCACGAAATGGCCTCGCCCGGTCTCGACGAGGAAGTCCGCCATGTCCCCGACGCCGATGCACCAGTTCTGCGGGTCGCTTCCCGCGTTCTCGCCGCGCACGCGACGGCTCAAGCGGCACGAGCACGCGCCCGCGGCGTACCGGTCGTACTTCTTGAGCCAATGCGATATGTGCTCGATGTCAACGGCCTCGTTCTCGCATTCGATGGCTCGCTCGACGGGTATGACGTGCATTCCGACCCCTGCGCCGCCCTGCGGCACCATCTTGGTCACCTTCTCGAGTGGCAGGAATGTCATGCGCTCGAAGAAGGTACCGATTTCGGGATGCTCCTCGAGCTGGCTCTGGTTCATGACTGTGAACTCGGCCGACCCTGGAACGAACATGGGAAGGACGTAGCGCTTCTCGTGCTCGGGGTTCTTGCCGTCCAGGTTCTCCCAGTTATACTCGATAACGCCCTTCAAGCTCAACGCGTCCAGGAGCTCCTGCAGCTTGCTGGGCTCCATTCCGCTCGCGTCCTGTATCTGCGCGAACGTCATTGGGCGCCTGACCTTCATGTACGCCGTCAGCGCCGCCTCGTCTTCGGTCATCACGCTCGCGAGGCCCCAATAGTCCGGGTCTTCGGGCGTCACCTTCACACCTATGCGATCGGTTATCTTCTGACCCTCGCGCAGCACACCCGGCCTGAGCGGCTCGCGCGAAGCAGGGCCCGGCGCATCGGGCGCGCCCGGGCAGTAATGCACGAAGGTGTCGTTCTCGGAGAAGGCCTCCTCGGCGATTATGCGGTGCGGGTCGCCGTTAGGAGCCCTGTCGGGAATCCTGTTGCGCTCAACGCGCTCTTCGTCGCCTATGCCGCGCAGCATGGCATCCTTGCGCTGCTTGACCGTCGAGCCACCGTAAGGTTCCGCAATTCGCGTAATCGTGCCGTTGAAAGGCTTTCTCGTCATGGCCCTCTCCCCTTCCGCCATTCCGATGGGCGGAGGCTCCGCAGAAAGCGGCCGGCCTCCCGAGCCATTATTGTACGCCCAAGCGCGTTGACGTTTCGCGCGAAGTGTCGATTGACATGGCGTCAATGCGGGGCGTAGCATTCGGCTCATCAGGGTTGACACGGCGTCAAGGAAGGGGACCACGACGATGGTGCAGCAAACTGAGAGCTTCGATGCGGCATCGCGCCGCGCCGAGATCGTCTCTGCAGCACGGACGCTCTACGAAGAGCGCGGCATGGCGCACACGACCGTCAAGGACATTACTGCATCGGTGGGCGTAACGCGCAGCCTGTTCTACCACTACTTCCCCGACAAGGATGCCGTGACCGAAGCGGTGCTCGACGACTACGTCGAAGAGTTCCGGGAGATGGTTGAGCACTGGAACGAGGGGCGCGAGCCCGGCAACGTGCGCAAGGCGCTCCACGATTGTATCCGAATGCTTCGCCGTGGCGTGTTCGACAACGGCTCGTTCAGGTCCGATCTCGCCCATAACGAGAACGCGAGCCTTTACCTACGCTTTCTCGCGCGATCGGCCGACGTCCTCGCCCGCTACTTCACGGACACGACCGCGGTCGACTACGTGAAGATGCACGACATGGAGATCGACCATCTCTACGAGATGTTCTACGTGCTCATCACTGGCATGGTCGGTTACGTAAGGAGCCATCCGGACGCACCGGACGAAGTGCTCGAGCGCTTGGTAGCGCAGACGCTTCACCTCGACTTAGGGGATGACGAGTAGCAAGAGGTTAGCTGCTCGTTGAGAGATAAGGAGGATTGTAATGTTATTCGATGTTTACGGGCCAAATGCGCTTTACCAATGGCTCGGGTGGGCAATGGTGTTCATCGGGCTTATCCTGCTCAACGAGTTCGCTCGCAGGAGCAAGGCGGGCGGTATCATCATGTTCATCGCGCTGCCCATTGCCATGACCATCTACTGCATTGCCGTTACCGTCGCCGCAGGCGCTGGCGCACCGTGGGCGCAGAACAACCCGACCGTGCTGTTCCAGAACGGCTGGTTCCATTATGCGAAGGTGTATGCGGCGCTCACCGGCTGCATCGGCTTTATGATCATCAAGTACCACTGGGGCAAGCTCGGCAAGGCCAACTGGTTCAAGTGCTTCCCGTTCATCATCGTGGGCATCAACATCCTGATCGCCGTCGTGAGCGACTTCGAGAGCTTCGCCCACCTCATGCAGTACAACGCGGGCATCATTCAGGATCCGAGCATGCCGGGTTCCGACGGCGCGTTCGTCGACGCAGCAACCGGCTCGATCGTGTGGGTGACGTCCGAGCACGCCACGCAGATCGCGGGCTTCAACAACCTGTTCAACGGCATTGCGGGGCTCATTGACATCTTCTGCATGACCGGCTGGTGGGCCGTCTACACGTCCAAGAAGAAGGACGACATGGTGTGGGCCGACATGACGTGGGTCTTCGTCATCGCGTACGACCTCTGGAACTTCTGCTACACCTACAACTGCCTGCCGAACCACGCTTGGTACTGCGGCCTGGCGCTGCTGCTCGCCCCCACCGTGGCCGCGGCCATTTGGAACAAGGGCGGTTGGATCCAGAACCGCGCGAACACGCTCGCTATCTGGTGCATGTTCGCTCAGGTGTTCCCGCAGTTCCAGGATTCGTTCCCAGAGTTCGGTTTCGATAGCGTGTTCGCCGTCAACTCCACGCTGAACACCACCACCAACACCGTCGTCTCTGTCATCGCGCTCGTCGCGAACGTTGCAGCCATTGCGTACATCTTCTACCGCGCCAAGAAGCTCGGTGTGAACCCGTACAAGCAGGAGGTCTTCATCGGAACGCGCGATTACGAGACCGCACGTGCCCGCATCGCCGACGGCGAGCTTCCCGAGCACGAGGTGGCCGAGTACGAGCGCGCCCACAAGATTCTCGATGCCCCGAAGGCTGCATAGCTCTGGGTCGTATCAGTATCGCGTGAGAAGCTTCTCTCAAATGATGGGGCGGGTCCAAGACCCGTCCCATCATTATTTTGCCGTCAAAGCGGCGCGCGGCGTAGCTTTACGACACGTAGTCTTCCCAAGCCTGCTTCTTCTGGGGGCGAATGACGAGCAGATAGTAATTGACGAACGCGACCAGTATGACCAGCAAGGCCAAGGCGATGGAAACGGCGATGGTCATGGCGAGCAACGTGGCCGAGCGATGGTCGAGGGCCTCGATCTGCCCTTTGAGGTCCATGGACAGCTCCCCGCTGCATTGCTCGACGTCCGCGATAATGCCCGACTTTAATTCGTTGTAGTTCTCGCCGAACATGATGTCGTGCGCTATCGCGTCTTTGCCCTCGGGGGAAAGCGCCGCGTCTTCTGCGCTCAAGGTCACGGATTCGATCGCGGCGGGGTATTTCCTGCCGCCTACTGAGTCAGCCTTGAGCCGCATGGCGTAGAACTCGTCCTCTGCGAGCCGGTTCGAACGGTTGAGCGCATCGTCGAGCTGCATCGCGGCCTCGACGTTGCCCGATTCGTTCTTCAGCGTCGCAACAGCCGCGTCCCTCGATTTCGTCTCCTCGTATTCTGTGATGTAGTTGGCGAGGTAGTTCACGTTGCCCGTGGCCACGTACATGCGCGATTCCGACGTGAGGTAGTCGGATGCGGCTAGGAAGCTGTTTGCGGCTTCGTCGAGCTTTGTGAACTGGGCGTTCGCGCGCTCAAGGTCGGCATTTGCGTCGGAAAGCTCCACGCAGAGCAGCCCCGAAGCAATGCAGAGAATAAGCGCGAGCGTGATGGCGGTCATGTTGACGATCGCGACGGGCCGTTTCTTGATGAACTTGCTCGCGATGGATACGTCTTGAGTAGCGCCGATCGATTCTTGCTGTTCATCCATCTAAAGACACCCCTATGATGCGAAGCACAACAATCACATTTCGAATTATATCTATACGCCCGCGAGAAAATTGCTAGAATTCCCTTATGCCTCAATCAACGAACCACACATCTTACGAGCGCCTTACTGCTAAGATGGCGCTTAATCTCGCTGCCCCGCACACGTGGCCGGCGGCGATCATGCCCACGCTCATCGCGGTTTGCGCGGCTTCGCTCGTTTCGAAGGTCTCCGTCACGATGGCCGTAGTCCTCCTCGTTATCGTCGTGCTCATGCAATCGGCTGTGAACACGTTCAACGACTACTACGATTACGTGAAGGGCACCGACTCCGAGGAGGACAACGTCGACGCGTCTGACGCCGTGCTCGTTTACAACAACGTGAACCCGAAATCGGCCCTGGCCCTTGCCATCGGCATGCTCGCCGTGGCCTTCGTCCTGGGCGTTTACGCCATCGTGAACGCGGGGTTCGTTCCGCTCTTCATAGCGCTCGTAGGTGCCCTGTTCGTCGTCCTCTATTCGGCTGGGAAGTCGCCGATTTCCTATCTGCCGCTTGGTGAGCTCGTGAGCGGCGTGGTCATGGGCGGCCTCATCCCTCTCGCGGTCTACCAGGTGCTCACGGGCGTCCTCGACTTCACCGTCCTCCTTTGGTCGGTGCCAACGATCATCGGTATCGGGCTTATCATGTTCACGAACAACACGTGTGACATCGAGCGCGACGTGCCAGCCGGCAGAAAGACGCTGCCCGTGCTGCTCGGCCGCGAGCGATCGGTTCTGCTCTACAAGGCCTTCCTCGTGGTTTGGATGGCGGATATCGCCCTCAACTTGGGAATCTGGTTCACCGCGGGGCTTCTCATCGTGCCGTTCATGCTCCTCGCAGCCTACCCGCTCCTGAAGGCCCTGTTCGCGAACACGTTCACCGCCGAGCGGAGGATGCAGGCAATGCCGCAGATCTTGAGCGTGAACATTGTGCTCGGAGCGTTCTACGCGGCGGGCATCCTCGCGAGCGGCGCGATGACTTTGGCCCTTTAAACGAGGGACCATAGGGCGCGTTTAGCGCCAGAGAATCTGCACGTTGTCCTGGAACTTCGGGATCTCGAACCCTTCGAGCAATTCCTCGCACGAAACCGGCTCGTCAACGCTGCGTAGCCCTGCCAGCCATGCAATGTGGCCTATGACGCCTTCAGCGGATCCAAAGCGCGCGAGCAGCTCGTCCAACGCCGCGTCGTGGTCGCGCTTCGAGAGCCGCCTGTCCTTCTCCCCTACTATGAGGGGAACGTGCGCATACGAGCAGCGCTCGTAGCCGAGCAAGTCCTGGAGGTACATCTGCTGGGGCGTACTCACGAGCAGGTCCATGCCGCGCACGACGCAGTTGACGCCCTGCTCCGCATCGTCCACCACCACGGCGAGCTGATAGGCGAAGAGGCCGTCCGAGCGTCTGACGATGTAGTCGCCGCAATCGCGCTCGAGCTGCTGAGAGAACCCGCCCTGTACCATGTCGTCGAAGGAATACACGCGGTCATCGACGCGGAGCCTCCAAGCGGGTGCACGCACCTCGGATCGTCTGGAGACCTCATCGGCCCCGAGATCCCTGCAGGTGCCCGGATACACGAGCTTCTCGCCCCTATGGGGAGCCGATGCAGCATGCAGGTCGGCGCGGGTGCAGAAGCACGGATACACCTTGCCCAAGGCCTCGAGCTTTGCGTATGCCGCCCTATAAGCTTCGTCCCTGCCCTGCTGGTAGAACGGCCCCTTGTCCCACGTGAGACCGAGCAGCTCGAAATCCGACATGACCTGGTCGGCGAAGCTCTGCTTGGAGCGCTGCACGTCGAGGTCTTCGATTCGCAGCACGACCTGGCCACCGCGCGATTTCACTATGAGCCAGCACATGAGCGCCGCAAAGATGTTGCCAGCGTGCATGCGCCCCGTCGGGGACGGGGCGAACCTGCCGACGAGCTGGCTATCGCCCATTCGCGAAACCCAATCCGAGCTCGAAAGCGGTCAAGTTCGCCTCCACGGTCTTCGGGGGCACGCGGCCCTCGATGACGTGGGCCCATATATCGGAACCGAAGCCGAGGCGCGACTCGAGTGCGCCGAGGATGGCCACGTTCTCGCATTTCGCGTTGCCTGCCTTCACGGCGAGGTCATGCGCAGGAATGAGGACGGCGTTCCATGAGTCGAGCTTTCCGCGGGCGTTTGCGGGCATGCTCGCGCGCCCGCACGCAACCGGAAGCGGCTTTATTGTCTCGTCGGCAACGAGAAGATAGCCGCCCTCCCTGAGGAAGGATATGTTCCTTAGCGCCTCGGTGGTCTCGAACGACACGATGCAATCCGCTGCGCCCGTATCGGCGACCATCGTCGACACCTCGTCGCCGAAGCGCACCACCGTCGTCACAGCACCGCCGCGCTGGGCCATGCCGTGGATCTCACTCACCTTCACCTCGAAGCCGGCCTCGAGCGCCGCGCGCGCAAGCAGGTCTGCAGCAAGAATCGTTCCCTGGCCACCCACGCCGCAAAGAAGAACCGTCGTAGCGCTCATCGTGCCACCTCCTTTGCCGAAGATGCTGGTATTTGCTCAATGGCGTCGAAGCCGCAGTATTGTGCGCACTGGCCGCAGCCGATGCACTGAAGGCTGTCGATGCTCGCGAAGCCCGATTCGGGGTCTTTCGAAATGGCGGGGCACCCCAGGCCCGTGCAGACGCCGCATGCTCGGCAGTCAGCGTTCACGTAGTAATACGGCTTCCGTTCGCGGTGCAGGAGCACGCAGGGCGCCTTGAACACAATGACCGAAAGCTCGTCGGCCTGGTCCTTCGTGGCGGTCTTGAGCGCCTGGCGCACAGCCTTGGCGTCATGCGGGTCAACGAGGGAAACGTGCTCGATGCCGAGCGCCTGGAGGATGCCCATGAGGTCGAGCTCCCTGCTCGGCCGGTTCTGGAGCGTCACGCCGTTGAAGGGGTTGCCCTGGCGGCCCGTCATAGCCGTCGTTCTGTTGTCGAGGATGCAGACGGTGCCTGCTCCCCTGTTGTAAACCGTCGTTATGAGCGACGACAGTCCCGAATGAGCGAACGTGGAATCGCCGATGACTGCCACGACAGGCCTATGCTCCTTCTGGGCGAGGGCGATCTCGAACCCATGCGACATCGATACCGAAGCGCCCATGTCCACGCACGTGTCCATGGCGGCGAGGGGCGGAAGCGCGCCGAGCGTGTAGCAGCCGATGTCGCCGGTGACGATTGCCTTTATGCGCGAGAGCTCCTTGAACACGAGGCGGTGGGGGCAGCCGGCGCAAAGCGCGGGCGGCCTTCCCGGAACGTCGCCCGGGGTCTCGATGTGCCCCGGCACGTCCACGCCGAATGCGTAGCTTATGAGGCCGGGCGAGAGCTCGCCGTCGCGGGGCAGCTCCCTCTCGAATGCGCTCACGGCGACGCCGAGCGAGCGCACCTGGTTGGTCAGGTACTCGGAACCCTCTTCGATGACGTAGAGCCTCTCGACGCTCTTGGCGAGCTCGCGGATCGTGTTCTCGGGAAGAGGCCAGGTCATGCCGAGCTTGAGCACCGTTGCATCGGGCAGGGCCTCGACTACGTGCTGGTAAACGGCGCCCGCGCAGACGACGCCAACTGCTCTCCCCTTCTCGATGACCTTGTTGAATTCGCAGCTATCCGCAAAGGCCCTCAGCTCCTCGTCGCGTTCGAGCTGAACCTTTCTGCGGGGCTTGGCAAATGCGGGCATCATGACCCACTTCGCGGGATCCTTCTCGTACTCGGGCATCTCGTATGCGAGCTTCTCCCCCGGCTCCACGGGGGTTTTCGTATGCGAGACGCGCACGGTCGAGCGGATGATGAACGGCACGTCGAAGCGCTCGGAGAGGCCGTAGGCGGCCTTCGTGAACTCGAGCGCCTCCTGCGAATCCGCGGGATCCAGCACGGGGATGTGCGCGGCGAGCCCGTAGAAGTGCGAGTCCTGCTCGTTCTGCGAGGAGTACATGCCGGGGTCGTCTGCAGCCAGGATTACGAAGCCCCCGTTGACGCCTGTGTACGCGGCGGTCAGGAGCGGGTCGGCCGCGACGTTGACGCCTACGTGCTTCATGGTGGCGAGGACGCGCGCGCCCGCCGCGGACGCGCCGACGCCCACTTCCACGGCCACCTTCTCATTCGTGCACCACTCGGCGTAAACGTCCTCGTAGCGCGCGAACGCCTCGAGCGTCTCGGTGGACGGGGTGCCGGGGTACGCCACGCCAACGGACGCGCCTGCCTCCCATGCTCCCCTAGCTATTGCCTCGTTTCCTGACATCAGCTGCATTGATGCCGCCCCTCTCTTTTATCTCGACCGCCCCGGGAAACGCACCGGGGCGAGCTGTTCATGCTTACGGACGCTCCCTGTACACGAGGCAGAAAGCGCCGATCTGGACGACGTCGCCCGACCTGAGCAGGCACGTATCCGTCATGCGGTCGTTCACCCACACCCCGTTGAAGGAGTTCGCATCGCGGATGATGCAACCGTCGGCCGAAACCTCAATATGAGCATGCAGGCGCGAAACCGTCATGTCGTTGAGGAATATGTCGCAGTTGGGATCGCGCCCCACGCTCAGCTCTCCCTTGTGAAGCCTGATGTCGATGCCCGTCTGCGGGCCCCTCACGACGCGAAGCTCGAAGCGCTCCTCGACGTCAGAGCGCGGAAGCTCGGAACCCGTCGTGAGGAAGACGGGCTTGAAGCTCTCCGTGGACCCCATGATGTGGTAACCGCATGCCGGGCACTTCGAGGCTCCGTCCTCGATCGCGTTGTTGCAAATTGGGCATGTCTGCGTCATATCGTTCTCCTCCAATGGTGCGTAAACCGGGCTACGCTGCGTTCGATCTGTGATTGCTGATGATGGGCATCACGCTGTAGATTTTGGAATCGGCCCGTTCGGCCTTGCCGCTAAAGCCGCCGATGAAGCGGTCCCAAGATACGGACAGCGCGTCGATGGCATTCGGGGCCTCCACGGTCTCGCAGGCCACGAGGTCCTGCCTTGCCACTTCCCTGTTCTTCTGGTAGAACACGACCTCGCCCACCTTCTGGCCTGCCTTCACGTTGCCGTGCAGGTCGTCTAGGGTCACCGACTGCGTCACGTTGCCGTCCAAGTCGAACACGGTAATGCCCGCATCGGGGGTCGCGAGCGTGGCTTTGATCGTCTTGTCGATCCAGTCGCCGTGCGACACCTCCGCGAACACGGGAACGTTTCCGGTCAGGCCCGCGGCGTTCATGCTCGTGCTCTCGGACGTGTTGGAGAGCTTTACTTCGCTCACATGCTCGTATGCCCACTCGAAGAGCGTCTTCGCATCGCGGAAGCGCTGTAGTTCGTCGCTCGACCCGAGCACGATCGCGTAAAGCTCGCGGCCGTCCTTGTTCGCTGCGCCCATGAACGATGGACCCGCAAGGTCGGTTACGCCGGTCTTGATGCCAATGGCGGCGTCGTACATCTCGAGCAGCTCGTCGGTCGTCTCGAGCTCGACCGCCGCTTTGGAACCGTCCCTATCGACGGTGATCGTGGTGGAACCGCCGC
Organism: Coriobacteriaceae bacterium; assembly: GCA_015062685.1. Lineage (GTDB taxonomy): Bacteria > Actinomycetota > Coriobacteriia > Coriobacteriales > Eggerthellaceae > UBA9715. Next base: position 36,115 of record SUUE01000001.1, on the reverse strand, counting down.
CGACGATCGAGCGGATGGCATCGTACGTCATGGCGCATTGGGCCACTTTCGCCTGGTCGTTCGCCGTGCTGTGGAGGTTCCCGGCGAACTCGCCGTCATCGAGGCCGTGGGGGTTCTCGTACAGCGTGTCGGTGCACCCGAGCGAGGCCGCTTTCTGGTTCATCGCGTCGACGAACACCTGCACCGGGTCGGAACCCAGCGACGGGTTGGCGGCTATCATCTGACTCCCGACGGTCTCGGCAATGGCGATGGCTGCATCGTTGCCCGAGGGCACGAGCAACGCTTTCAATGCCGAATCGAGGTCCATCGAGTCGCCCTTTATCAGGTTCGCGCTCGATTCGCCGACGGTCGCTGCGCGTTCGCTCACCACGACGCGCGTGCCTTCCTTCGCGTTGTCGAGCGCGACGATGGCCGTCATGACCTTCGTGATGGAAGCTATCTGCGATTGCTCGTCGGCGCTTCGGGCGAAGAGCACTGAGCCATCGGACGAGACGAGAGCTGCGAACTTCGCGTCAATCGAGGGGCAATCCGCAACGCTGAGGTCTCGCTCCTCCACGGTTTTGCCCGCGATGACGTCCGCCCTCTTAACTTCGGCCTGCGCGATGCGCGGCATGACGAGGGCCAAGGCGAGGGCCGCGAGCAGCGCCCATGCGATGACTGCGGCCACCTTGACATTACGAGATATGGAACTGTTTTCAAGCACCTGAATACTGTCTCCCGTTAGTAAATCGACGTGGCGCCGCCGTTGAGCGAGGCGTCACTTCCAGTCGCGGTCGCGGCTTCGGCGGCGGCGTGGCTGCCCAGCTTGCTCGTGTCGGTGCCAGGGCCGACCACGAACACTTCGTCCTCCGGCGTGTAGTCGGAAGTGAAGAGGTTCTTCGCGATCAAGGTGCCGTCCTTGTCGTAGACGTACCTTGTAACCGAGTACTTCTTGCCGTCCTTACCGTTCTTCTTCTGGTAATACTGACCGCTCGCGAGGTTGGCGTCGGTTTCGAACGACGTTCCGAACTTCGCTCCTTCCTCCCACGTGCCCTCTTCGGTCTCCACGCGGTAGCCCGTGTAGACGCTGTAGAGCTGCGCGGTGACTGAGGTGTCGGTGTGCGATGTCTTGAGCAGCACGTCGCTCGGCAGCTGGTTGATCCAGATGAAGTCGCGGTCGGGGTAGTTCACAGAGGCGTCGCGGCCGTCTGGGTAGCTCGCGATGTACAGCGTGTGGTTGAAGCGCATCTTCACCTCGAGGCCGGCCTCGTACACGGCGTTGAAGACGGTCGTCGCCACCTGGCAGACGCCACCGCCCACCGAGTCGACGTACTCGCCGTTGACGATGGAGCCAGCGGAAGCGAACGGCGGGTCCTGGTTGGTGTCGCCGGTATGGTCGTTGAAGCTCCAGACGCCGCCGTTAGCTTCCGCGACCGTGTTGTTGAGCAGGTCGGCGCACAGCTTGATGTTATGGTTCCTGTTCTCGGTGCCTTCATAGTCTGAGAACTCGGTCGTGTACTCGCCGATCACCGTGATGAGGCCCAGGCTGAGCGCCTCGTCGAACGTGAGCGACTCGGGGGCGTCCGTTTGCCCGACTGCAATCTGGATGTCGGGCGAGACCTTGGTGTTCCAGCCGTAGCCGTTTTCCCCGTAGAGCTTGTCCTCGAGCTCCTTGATGGCGGAATCGATTTCGGGGATCATGCCCGAACCGCTCGTGTGAACGCGCACGTCGTCGCCGTTCACCTCGAACTTGACCACGACGTCATCGGAGGACACCGTGGCGTTGAGGCCCTTTACGAGGTCCTGCGATGCCACCGACGGGTCGATGACGATTTCGAGCCTACTGTTCCCGTTATCGGTCACGACGTTCACCCTGGTCCATGATGCCAGGTCGTTATGGTCGGGAGACCAATTGCTCGACTGGTACGTGAACGTGACGTTGGCGTCGAGCGCGCGGTTGATGGCGTCGCATGCGGCCTGGGCCTGCTCCGTCGAGGTGCGCGAAGCCGCCGGCACGGCGGATACCACGAGGCTGACCTTGTTCTGCTCGGACATGAACGCTTTCTTCAGCTCGCTGTCCAACCAGTTTCGATCGACCATCTTGCCATCGCGGCCCGGCAGGACACGCGCCTCGCCGTCCTCGATGATGGCCGTAGCGTCCACGCGCGTGTCGCCAATCGATTTATCGATGTTGGAGGCGAGCGATTCGAACGACTTGCCGTCGAAGCGAACGTCCATGGGCACGTCGGCCTTGGTGAGCATGAGCGCAAGTCGGCCGAACGGGCCCCCTGCCCTTCCCGCCGCCATGGCCTCGTCGATGGCGGCATCGTAGTCGAACCCGGCCTGGAGCGAATCGGCTGTCGCCATCCACGTCGTCGTCTTCTCGGAATACTCGGGCTCGACTGACTCGGCGAGCAGGTCGCGGTCCGATTCGCCGCTCAGCTCCTTGCTGCTCGACGCGCTCGAGCTCTGCTCATCGGCGTTGAGGGTCACCTCCGTTGCCTTGACGCGCTCGCCGAACGACTGCTCGAGGGCTGACTTCATCTGCTCCTTGTTCATGCCCCCGACGTCCATGCCGTTGATCGAGACGTTGCCGTAAGCCTTGCCGTTGTTCGCGATGGCGTCCACCGCGCCCGCGAGCAGGAGCACCAACACGACCGCGATTACGGCCGTGACGATCTTGTTTTCGAAGATCGACGACGCGAGGTTCCTCGCCTTGTCGCCCATCGTAGCGGCCCCGCCGAGGGAATACGCCGAAACGGGCGCATGCTTCTTCGAATAGCGCGCGCCGTTACCCGAAGAGCCGCGGCCGCGTTGCTGGCTCGCGCGGCGTTGCGAACCTGCGCTGGCCCCCGCCCTGCCCTTCTGGGCCGTGCGGTTGCCCTGCGCCTTTCTCCCGGACTGAGCGCTCGAAGAGCTCCTTCGCTGGGAAGAGGTCTTCTTCGCGCCGGTGGAGTTGGAGCGCGAGCGAGAACCGCCCGAGCGCGACGAGCTAGTTGACCTCGAGCTCGCCGAGGAACGGGAGCGCCTGCTGGCGCTCGACTCGGACCGCGTGCTCGGTTTCCTGTTCGAGCTTTGTGCCATTATCGCCTTTCGAGACGAGCTTTCCTAAACTCGCCATATGCTTTGACCACATAATATATGGTCGTGCATACGCCAATGCACAACCCAATGTAAATTAACCAGATACCCCACGAGCACATCGCGTTGTTGAAACCGGGCAGCCACGCTATGTCGCACCACCCCAGCCCGCTCACGAGGGGCATGTTGAGCATGATCCCGGCGAGGCCCACGAACAGGAACGTCGTGGCCACCTTGCCCGCATAGACGACGGGCACGCGGATCTTATAGCGCTTGAAGAGGTAGGCGGCACCTATCACGAGCACAGCATCGCGGATGAGCACGAGGGCGACGATCCACACCGGCAGCCACCCGATGATGAGGAGCCCGAGCACGGCGCATATCATGAGGAGCCTGTCGACCATGGGGTCGAGCAACTGGCCCACGCGGGAGACCGTGTTCGTCTTGCGCGCGATGAGCCCGTCCAGGAAATCCGTGGCCGCGGATGCCGAGAACACGGCACACGCCGCCAGGTTGTTGCCTCCAACGAGGAGCGCAAAGGCTATGGGCGCCATGCAAAGCCTGATGAACGTTATGACGTTGGGAATCGTGATAACGCGCGAGGAGACTTGTTCCGTTTCAGGTGAGTTCTGCTGTTCCTCTTCCAACACGTACGTCCTTCTCCACAAAACCCGGCAGCTTCGGATGCTGCCGCTGCATTTCATGCTGCTTTTACTCAAAGGAATATATTAGCAGGTTAATCGCGGTATATAGCATTCGGGGCCTCATGTCCACATGGCTAACATGCATGGACATGAGGCCCCGAAACGGTGCCACGATGCTCGTTGTTTACGCCTTCGCCTTGAGCGCTGCACGCACCTTCTCGGCTTTTTCGGGGTCCATAGTCGCGAGTTTGCTTTCCAGCAGCTCGTCGCGACTCTCGACTGCATTAACCTGGTTGGCCGAGGGGGCCGCGGTGGCTGCGGGCTTCTCCGCAGCAGCTTGCTTGGCAGGTGCCTCGGCCTTCTTCTTCGCGGGCGCAGGAGCCTTTTCTACCGTCACGCGCACCTCGTGCCTGTTGGCTTCGGGCGCGGCGTATCCGGGCTTCATGTGCAGGCATTTCTTCGGGCAGACCGTGGTGCAGTAGCCGCATTGGATGCAGGCGAAGCGGTCGATGGCCCAGTAAGATTCCTTCTTGTCCACGGTGATGCAGCTCGTGGGGCAGGATCGTTCGCACATGCTGCAGAGGATGCAATCGGATGCGACGATCTCGATATGCCCCTTGAGGCCCTCCGGCTGCGGTTTCTTCTCGATGGGGTAAAGCACCGTCTCGGGTTTCTTGAACAGCGACCCGAACGTCATGTTTCCCAGTTTGAATGCTCCCATTGCAATCCCTACCTTTCCGTGCAGCTGATGCAGGGGTCGATGGTCAGCACGATCATGTTCACGTCGGCGATGTCACAGCCATTGAGCGCCACGGCCATGCCGGCGAGGTTCTGCGAAGTTGGCGTGCGCATGCGCATGCGGTCCAGGTACTTCGTGCCGTTGCCCTTGGCGTAGTAGTAGCACTCGCCGCGCGGCTGCTCCACGACGTTGCACGCCTCGGAATCGACGGCCGGCGCGCCCTTGACGGAAACGGCTATGTCGCCTGCAGGGATCTTTGCCGCGAGTTCCTTGATGATCGCGATTGACTGGATGACTTCTGCTGCGCGAACTTCCATGCGCCCGTAGCAGTCGCACTTGTCCGAGACGATCGGCTGGAAATCGGAGAGCTCGCCGTAGGCCCCGTTGCCGAGCGACCTCACGTCGTATGGCACGTTTGAGGCACGACCGAACGGGCCGACCATGCTCAGGTCGATCGCCTTTTCGGTGGGTATGACCCCGACGCCCTCGGTGCGGTTGCGCACGGATGCGTCGTTCAGGAACGCGTCGCAGATCTGCTTGTATTCGTCCATGATGCCGTCGAGCACGTATATGAACTGGTTCAACATGGAGGCATCGATATCGCGCTGCACGCCGCCCACCTTGACGACGGAAAATATCACGCGGCCGCCCGTCGTCTTCTCGAACAGGTCGAGCACGCGCTCGCGCAGGCGCCAGCAATGCATGAACAGGGCCTCATGGCCGAAGGCGTCGGCGGCAAGGCCCAGCCAGAGGATGTGCGAATGGATCCTCGAAAGCTCGTGCCATATGACGCGCAGGTATTCGGCGCGCTTGGGCACCTCCACCCCCATGAGGTTCTCGACGGTCTCCGCGTAGCCCATGGAGTGCCCGAACGCGCAGATGCCGCAGATGCGCTCCGCAACGTAGATGAACTGGTTGTAATCGCGCGTCTGAACGAGGCGTTCGAGCCCGCGGTGAATGAATCCGATCTGGGGCGTTGCCTCGAGCACCTTCTCGTCTTCCACGACAAGGTCGAGGTGCAGCGGCTCCGGCAAGACGGGGTGCTGCGGCCCGAATGGGATAACGGTCTTCTTGCCCATGCTATTTCCCTCCCAGGGACGCTATGCCCTTACCGCGCGCCTCCAGGGCAGCGCGAACTTTCTCTGCTTTGGCGGGGTCCATGTGCGCCAGCTTGTCTGCGAGCTGCGCATCCTCCGTGGCCGGGGCTTCCTCCGCGACGGGCGCCTTCGCGGGCTCTTCCGCAACGTCCTCGCCCACCATGCCGAGTGCCTTGCGCACCTTCTCGGCCTTCTCGGGGTCCATTGCCGCGATCTTCGCCTCAAGCGCTTCGTCTACGTTATCCGCAGGATCGGCGGCCTCCGCCTTGGGCACCTCGGCCTTCGCGGCGGTCTCCTTCTTGCCGCCGGCATCCGCAGGCTTCGCGCCGGACGAAGCCGCCTCGGCTGCACGTGCCGCCAGCGCAGCGCGCACCTTCTCGGCTTTTTCAGGCGACATGTTTGCCATCTTCGCGTCGAGCCGAGCTTGGCGCTCGGGCGTCATGACGAAGCCCCCTTGCGATTGCTCCTTCGGCTCGTCCGTTTTTGCCGCAGAGGCCTTGAGCATCGCCTTGCGCGCCTTGTCACGCGCCGCTTTCTGCTCCGGGGTGATGACCGTCATAGGTTCTTGCTCGGCGGGGGCATACAGGCCGCCGTGGAAATCGATCGCAATATCGCGCATGTCGACGCCGAAGAGCTCGCGCGCCTCGTTCTCGAACACGAAAGCAGCGAGGAACAGGTCGGTGATCGAGGGCACCGGCGTGCCCTTCTCAACGCCCTTGACCCGGTAATTCCTTGTCATTCCGTTCTTCATGAACGAGTAGTACAGGTCGATGCCTTCGTCCGTGCTTACGGCGTGCGTCTGGATGAAGCGCCAGTTCTCGCCCTTCATGATCGCCGCTTCGGCGTGAAGCCTCTCGAGCGGGAGGTTCACGAACTCGGAGTTAATTGCCATGATGCTATGCTCCCCTCTTAGATGCCTTGAGGGCCTTCGATTTTTCTTCGAGGATCCCGAGCGCCTGAACGACGCCGTCGATGATTGCTTCGGGGCGGACGGCGCAACCCGGTGCGTACACGTCCACGGGAATAGCCTTGTCGACGCCGCCGATGACGTTGTAGCAATCGTGGAAGATCCCGCCCGAGCACGCGCACGTGCCGCAAGCGACCACGACCTTCGGCTCGACCATCTGGTCGTAGATCTGCTTGACTACGGAAATGTTGCGCTCGTTCACCGACCCCGTCACGAGGAAGATGTCTGCATGTTTCGGATTGCCCGTGTTTATGATGCCGAATCTCTCGACGTCGAACCCGGGGCAGAGTGCCGCGAGCACCTCAATGTCGCAGCCATTACAGCTCGAGGCATCGTAATGGATTACCCACGGTGACTTTGATGCAAAACCCATCTCTCAGCCTTTCTGCTAGAACACGACGCCCATGAGCACGACGATGTTGATGCCACCTGCGACCAGTGCCACGACCCAGGCCCACTTGAGCATCGCCTGCCACTTCACGCGGGCGAAATTGTTGTCGATGAAGATCTCCAGGAACCAGGCCGCGAGCGCGGCGATGACCGCGATCACGATCGAACCGGGGTTGCTCCAGAGGAAGAACATGCCCGTCCAGCCCAGGAAGAGAACCGTCTCGCACCAATGCATGACCTCGGTCTTCGCAAGCGTCTTGCCGCTCATCTCGGTCGTGGTTCCGCGGACAATCTCCTGGTGCGCGTGATGCGACGTGGAAATGTCGAACGGCGATTTTCGGAGCTTGATCGTGAGAATGAACAGGAACCCGACGAATGCGGGAACCGTGTAGACGATGACTGGCACGTTGCGCTGGAACACGTCGCCCACCATGAACGACCCCGCTGCCATGTAGAAGCATACGGCCATGAGGAGCACCATCGGCTCGTAGGACATGACCTGCAGTGTCTCGCGGCTCGCGCCGACCTCTGCATAGGGGCTTCGGGAGGAGAACGCCGCCATGATGAAGAGCAACGCTGCCATCGTGATGACGAAGGCGCTCATGAGCAGGTTGCCGCCCGAGAAAAAGATGCCTCCCGCAAACGCGGTGAACACGAGTGCGGCGGTCATGTAGATGCCGTCGACGCCCGAGACCGTGACGTCGTCCTTCTCGATGAGCTTGCGGACGTCGTAGTATGGCTGCAGAAGCGGAGGGCCGACGCGCCCCTGCATGCGTGCCGATATTATTCGGTCGAGGCCTGCGAGCAAGCACCCCAGGATGGGCGCGAGAACCGCGAACGCCACCGTTCCGATGAGTACGGGGATAAACGACATGATGCTCGACCTTTCTCTACAGCAGCACCGGCGGAACGAAACCGCTGGCGATGAGGGCGACTACGATGATTGCTGAGCAGATGATCTCGCCCGGGCGACGGATCTTGCCCTCGCCGAATATTGAATCGAGATACATGTTGCGCGACGTTGCCTCGGTCTCGCCCGAAAGGCTGTTGCGGTATACGCGCGCGTCGGAGTCGACGCTCACGCCCGCAAGGTAGACGCCCACGCGCTTCTTCTTGGACGCCCCCAGGCCTGCGAACAAGATGATGATCACGAAGGCGGCGAGTATTGATGATATCCACAGGTTCTCGTCGGTGATGCCCGGCACAACCGAACCGTACGTCATGCCGATGTAGGGCTCGACGAGCGCGGCGGACACGAGGGGAAGGAGGATGCACGCGAAGCAGGCGATCGCAGCCATGACGTACATCGCGACCCATTCGGTGGCGTGGACGGTAATCTCCACGTTCTCGGGCGAGCCCGCAATGCCCGAGAGTTTGCCGAGCCATTTCGCCCAGAACATGAACGTGGCCGCCGAGCCGAAGGCGAGCAGCAGCACGAGGATGAACTGATGCATGTCGACGAATGACACGAGCGTCGCCCATTTGGCTATGAGCATGCCGAACGGCGCGATGAACATGCACATGATGCCGAGCATCATGAGGCGTGCGAGGAACGGCATGCGGTCGAAGAGCAGGTCCATGTCCTCGATGTCGCGGCTGCCGATATGGTGCTCGGCGGTGCCCACGCACAGGAACAGGAGGCTCTTGGCCGCGGCGTGGAAGATGACGAGAAGTATGGCCGCCCATATGGCCTCGGGCGTGCCGACTGCGGCGCAGGAAACAATCAACCCGAGGTTGGCAATCGTCGAATATGCCAGCACGCGCTTCGCATTTGTCTGGGAAATAGCCATGAACGAGCACAGCATGAACGTTATGCCGCCCACCAATATGGTCATCTCCTGGGCCGGAGGGCAGACGAGAAGCATCGGGGACAGCTTGACGAGCAGGAACACGCCCGCTTTCACCATGGTCGACGAATGCAGCAAGGCGGATGTGGGCGTTGGTGCGACCATGGCCCCGAGCAACCACGTGTGGAAGGGCATCTGGGCGGACTTGGTGAGCCCGGCGAACGCGAGAGCGCACACGGCGATGCTCGCGAGATGGGGGGCCCTCACGCCAGCAGCAATAAATTCAACGAACGAGAGAGTGTGCAGGTTGATGGCCGCTACGTAGAGCGCAACGAGGAACGCGATGCCGCCGAGAATGTTCATGATGATCTGGCGGAAGGCGTTCGCGATCGCCTCTTCGGTGCGCGTGAAGCCGATGAGCAGGAACGAGCACACGGTCGTAACCTCCCACCCCGTGAAGACCCAAACCATGTTGTTCGAGAACACGATGGCGTACATTGCCGAGAGGAACAGGAACATGAGCGCGAAGAACGTCGGGCGGCGATCCTTCGTGCCTTCGGGCTCGTGCTTCTGGAAATCAGCCATATAGCCGAGGGCGTAGACGCAGATGCCGCTCCCGATGACGCCGATGATGAGCGCCATGATTATCGAAAGCGAGTCTATGTAGAGCCCCGTCTCCACGTGCAGGCCGTGCGCGAAGCCGAACTCGAACACGAGAGAACCGACCACTTGGATGGCGGCGAGCGCAATCGCGATCTTGTTACCGTACTTGATGCCGAACGAGATGACCACGGCGGCAAGTGCCACGCTTATGGCGATGCCCACGAAGTCGATCACGACGGACGACAGCGCGAAGCCCTGCCAACCCGTGCCGACGTATTGCACCGAAAGCACGATGGAGACGACGGCGATGACCGCCGCTGATACGCAGACCACGGCATTGCGCGCTATGTCTGAGCGCAACAGCAGCAAGAGACCGGCTGCCACCAAAGGAAAGAGTATCAAGAAAACTATGAGATGCACGATGATCTCCCCTCAAGCATGTACCTAGTGTTGTCCCATTTTATGCAAAGGGGGTCGGCTATTCGCTTTTCTGCCTAAAAGCGCTCGTGGAGCTTCGGTAATCGGCAAGGGATTCGCCGTTTGCCCTCTTCAAAGTACCGCACACCGTTCACGGTCGGCGAGCGGGGATCGTTGTCATTTGAAGTCGATGATGCAGAAATCGAACCAGCGGCTCGAGTACTCGTGGTACGCATAGTCGTGGGCCACGACCTCTCCCCCGTATTCTTGCGCGAGCTTCTGCGCTATCTCCTCGTTTGCGAGCAGGAGCACCGTACCCTTGTGGCCCGTAAGCACCTCGCTGAAGCTCTTGCCGCGAATGAACTTAGGCTCGTAGGCCTCGTATGCGCCGATGTCATACTCGGGGATGTACGTGATATCGCCCTCAGCGCCGCCCGTGGCGAGGATGCCGTCGGTGTAAACGGAGGTGCCTATTACGAGGGGCTCCTCTCCCCCGTTCATCTGCTCTGCCCGGTCGTGCATGTCGGCGTACATTTCGAATACGGCATCGTTCTTCGGCGAGTGCGATTGCTCGTACAGCTCGTAGTACGCCATCGCCCCGCATGCGAGGCAGAGGGCGATCGCGAGATAGCCGACCTTCCTGCTCGACGTCTTCGTGAGCACGTAAGCCATTGCGAGGGCGAGCGGCCCGAGGCACACCGTGAGGTACCGGTAGTACAGCACGGCCCCCTGGATCGCCACCGATGCCGCCATGACGACGAGCCCCGTCCCCACGAAAATCGCGAGGCCGTAGGACGCCGGGTTCCTGAGCACGAGCCCCTTCGTTTCCGCACCTTCGCCTTCGGCGCCCGACGAGCCGAGTGCCTTGCCGTAGCTGAAGAGAGCGACGAGACAAACCGCCATCGTGAGCGATATGAGCGCAATGCTGTTCGGCATGAACTCGATTTCTGGCGAATCGAACGGGAACTTGAGGATCTCGCCGGTCGTCCCGACGTCGGTGAAGTGGATCCAGTACGAACCGCCGGACGCCATCTTCGCCTGGGATGCTGCAGCCGAAAGCCAAGGCACATAGCAGGCAACTGCCACAAGGGCCCCGATGAGCCAGATGACGATGAGCTTGCGGGGGCAGCGCGACCACACGAGGCCTGCGATGACGGAAACTTGAATGGTGAACGCGGCCATTGCTCCGTAGTAGTGCAGGTAAGCCGACATGGCGCTGCACGCGAAGAGGAGCACCCACCAATGCCACGGTATCGAGGGAACGCACCCGGAGCGCTTCGAATCCCGCAGCTCCCTCAGGATCCTCCACGCATAGATGAACGCCAGCATGACCACGACAGCGAGCCAGGTGTACATGCGAATCTGGAAATCTATCCTTACGCACCAGGGCAAGAAGTACGCGAACAGGGAAAAGACTATGCCGGTCCTCTGGTCCGTATCGCGCCTGACGTGCGTCCAGCCCAGCAGCGAGAACGCGAGCGCGCCCACGACGGTGAACAAGCGGTACGCCACGATGTTCGTGCCGAACGCAAGATAGAGGAAGCGCAGGAAGAAGTAGTAGAGCACGGGGTGGACGTCCTTGGCCCCGATGCGCCAAATCTCATCGAACGGATGCCATGCGATTGCGACGGAATACGTCTCGTCGTACCAAACGTTCCCATGGAACGCATTGGCGAGCAATATCGCGAAGCCGCCTATGATGACGGCGAAATGCAGTATGTCGAGACGCCTGTCGTTCATCTATTCCTCGAGCCCATCTTCCTCTTGCTCGGCTTCTGCTTGAGCGGGTTCCTCCTGACTGGCTTCAGCCAGCCTTGGATCGTCAAAAACGACGATCGAGTAATCCGACCAGCCATTCGAGTAGACGTTCGCATAGATGTCCAGCGCGTTGTGGTATTCGACGACGCGCCCGTTGTGCGCTTCCGCCAACGCGACGGCATCGTCGAGTGGGCCAATCACCAAAGCGGCCCCGCGGTGGGCATCGATGAGGCCTCTCGCGTCGTTCTCTATGATGAACTGCGGTGCGAACGCCTCGGCCTGCGGCTTGTTGCACTCGGAGACGTAATGGACATCGTGCTCGGAATCGAATACGGTTACCATGCTGCCCATGGGGACAGATGTGCAGAGAACGAGCGGGTCCTTCCCGTCGTTCAAGGCACGCGCCTCGGCAGTCATGCTCTCGTAGAGCTCTTTGGTCTCGCCCGCGTGATCGGAATGCGACAAGGCGTTCAGCGACACGAGCCCCGCGCACCCGCACGCGATGCTCAGCAAGCATGCGACGACGCCCAGCCATGCCTTTCGCGTATGCGCGAAGGCGTACGCCATGACGAGCGCCACGGGCCCGATGAGGCCTGCCGTGTAACGGAAGAACAGCACCTCGCCATACAGTAAAGTCGATAGGCCCGCGGATACCGCGCACACGCAGGCGATCACCACCACAGGGAGCGTCATGGGGCGTTCGAGCACATCAGGGCTGGAAGAGCCCTCAGACGCCCGCAGGCCGCCCTCGTTCATTCCGAAGCTGAACGCGGACGCGATACCGGCGCACGATGCCGCCATGGTGAGCGAGATGATGCACACCGTCGTGTTGAAGTTCTTCTTGAGCAGGGCGTCGTCGGGCGCGGCGCCCGTAACGCTGCTTATGGCGATGGCCGTGTAGTTGCCGACCTCGGGGGAATCGAACGGGAACAGGAACACCTTCGAGGACG
>SUUE01000001.1:0-23603 GCA_015062685.1 Coriobacteriaceae bacterium | reverse complement strand
AACGCTGCTTATGGCGATGGCCGTGTAGTTGCCGACCTCGGGGGAATCGAACGGGAACAGGAACACCTTCGAGGACGATTTCGCGTAATCGAAATGCGACCAGAACGCATTCGCGTCGGCCGACCCCACCTGAGCGATTGCCAGGAGCGCGAACGGCACCAAGAGCACGACCGAGGCGATTGCGCCGGCCGCCCATGCTCGGAGGAATTCAGCAGGGGCCTTCGACTTCACAATATAGACGATGAGGAAAACGTTCGCGACGAGCGCCGCGATGGCGCCGTAGTAATGCAGGTAGGCAGCCGCTACGCTCGCGGCGAAGAGGGACAGCCACCAATGCAGGGGCACCGAGGGGGCGTCCTTCGCATCACGCCCTGCCGCGCAGGCATTGACGATCCGCCAAGCGTACATGACGACAACCGTCATCGCGACGGCGAGCCATGAGTACATGCGTATCTGGAACGCCGCGTACACGCTCCAAGGCAGGAAGTAGGCCAACGCGGAGAACATGATTCCCGTCTTGTCCCCGAAGTCCTTTCTCACATGCGTGAGACCGAGCAGCGATAACGCGATCGACCCAAGCACCGAGAAGACGCGGAACGGTATCGCGCCGCCCCCGGTTGCCAGGTAGACGATATGGAGCAAGCAATAGTAAAGCGCCGGGTGAACGTCGCCCGCGCTGATCGTCCAGATCTCGAAGAACGAATGCTGCGCCATGGCCATGGAGTAGGCCTCCTCGAACCAAACGCTGGCATAGGAGACGTTCATCAGCAGGAAGAGGCCGCCGAGGACCACCACGGCCATATTCGCCATGACGGCGAGCTTTTCCTTGTTCAAGCCGCCGCTCGCGGCCCCGCCAACGGCCGCTTGGGTCATCTGATCAGTCAAGGTTGCTCTCCTTGACGATGTAGCTCGGCCTCGATTTGGCTTCCAGGTAGGTCTTGGCCAGGTATTGCCCGATGATGCCGAGGCATGCGAGCTGAATTGCGCCTACGAAGAGGATGATGCACGCCGTAGATGCCCAACCGGCGACGGGGTCGCCGAACACGAGCCGTCTCACGACGATGATCACGATGAATACGAGGAACAGCAGGAACAGGAGCAGGCTCGAGAACGAAGCGATCTGCAGCGGCGCGGTCGAAAACGCTGTGATGCCGTCCAGGGCGTAGCGCGTGAGACCGAAGAAGCTCCACTTGGTCTCCCCCGCCGCGCGCTCGACGTTGTCGTACGAGATCCATTCCGTCTTGAACCCCACCCAGCTGAATATGCCCTTCGAGAACCTGTTCGATTCGCCGAGGGAGATGACCGCGTTCACCATCTTGCGGTTCATGAGGCGGTAATCGCGTTCGCCGGAGACGAACTCCGTCGAGGATATGCCGTTTATGAGCTTGTAGAAGCACCGCGAGAAGAACGACCTGACCGGGGGCTCCCCCGCCCGCGTCGCGCGCCTCGTGGCCACGTTGTCGCAGCCCGTCTCGAGCATGCGCTCGTACATCTCGGGCAAGAGCGACGGCGGGTCCTGCATGTCGGCGTCCATCGTGGCTACGTAATCGCCATGAGCGTGCTCGAGCCCTGCCAGAAGCGCCGATTCCTTCCCGAAGTTGCGCGAGAACGAGACCCATTTGACGGCGTGCTCCGAAAGCTCACGCTCCGCCTCTTTGAACCGCTCGACGGTTTCGTCGTTGGAGCCGTCGTCCACGAGCACCAATTCGAAGTTAGTGCCGAACCTATTCTGCATGTCGCCGAAAACGTCCTTGCACGCCTGAACGAAGACGGGCAAGCTCTCGGCCTCGTTGTAGCAGGGTACGACGACTGAAATGAGCGGCATTGTTTCTTTCTCCTCGTGGGTAAAACGTGCTAGCCCATTATATTAACGCATGGCCGCTCTTCGTCAGATGACTCCGATTTCACACACCTCGCCGCAGAGCGTGCGTTTCCCCACCTAAAAGAAAAGCCGGGGCGAGCGCAGCGGCTCACCCCGGCGCTTGATCACGTAGCTAGATGATCTTCTTCAGGCTCCCGAGGATACCGCGGGCGACACCGCTGCCGAGCGACCTGCTCGCGCTCGTGAGCGCTGCGTCGATGAGCCGCGTCTTCTGCTTGCGCTCCGCCTCCTCCTGCCTCAGGCGCGCGCGTTCCTCCGCTTCGGCCTTTCGCGCAGCCTCGCGCTCCTCGCGTTCCGCTTGCCGTTGCGCCTCGCGTGCTTCGCGCTCCGCCTGTCGTTCAGCTTCGCGCGCCTCGCGCTCCGCTTGCTTCTCTTCGGCGATCCGCTGCTTCTCGGCTTCGGCTTCCTCGGCTGCGCGCTGCCTTGCCTCCTCGTCGGCAATGCGCTGCGCCTCGGCCGCCTCCTGTGCCGCGAGAATGCTCGCGTTGAGGATCTCGTAGGCGCTCTCCCTGTCGATGGTCGCGCCGTATTTCGATTGTAGCGGGTCGTTGGCCACGATGTAGGACTTCGCGTCTGCCGGGGCAGCGTCCATCGAGCACGTCGGCGCTATGACCATGGCGCGCTCGACGACGCTCGGCGTGCCGTCTTCCTGCAGGAAGCTTATGAGCGCCTCGCCCGTTCCGAGCTCCGTGATCGCCTGCGCAGTATCGAATGCCGGGTTCTCGCGGAAGCTCTCCGCAGCCGCCTTGATCGCCTTCTGCTCCGCGGGCGTGTAGGCCCTCAGCGCGTGCTGTACCTTGTTCGAGAGCTGAGCGAGCACGGGGTCGGGAATGTCGGAAGGGCTCTGGGTGATGAAGTAGACGCCGACGCCCTTGGAGCGCACGAGTTTCACGATCTGCTCGATCTTGTCCATGAGAGCGCGCGGCGCGTTGTTGAACAGCAGGTGCGCCTCGTCGAAGAAGAAGCACACCTTCGGCTTGTCGAGGTCGCCCACTTCGGGGAGCGTCTCGTAGAGCTCCGAGAGCATCCACAGCAGGAACGTGGAATAGAGCAGCGGGGACTGCACCAGGCGCACGCAATCGAGAACGTTGATGTAGCCCTTGCCATCGGAATCCACTTGCAGCCAGTCACTTATGTCGAGCGCGGGCTCCCCGAAGAAGATATCGCCACCCGCATCGTGCAGCTGCAGCAGCGCGCGTTGAATGGCCCCGATGGACTGGGATGCGATCTGGCCATACGAGAGCGTGTAGTCCTTCGCATGCTCGCCCACGTAGTTGACCATCGAGCGCAGGTCCTTGAGGTCCAGCAACAGGAGCCCCTCGTCATCGGCCACGTGGAACACGATGTTGAGCACGCCTTCCTGCACTTCGGTCAATCCGAGCAGGCGCGAGAGCAGCACGGGGCCCATTTCCGAGATGGTCGTGCGCGCGGGGAGGCCGCCTTCTCCGAATACGTCCCAGAAACGCGTGGGGCACCCATGGAAGTCGTAGTTGTAAATGCCGAGGTTCGCAAGACGCTCCGTGAGCTTCTCGGTCGCCTCGCCTGGCACGGCGACACCCGAAACGTCGCCCTTGATGTCGGCGAGGAAAACGGGGATGCCCGCATCGCTCATGGACTGAGCGATCGTCTTCAGCGTGACGGTCTTGCCCGTGCCCGTAGCGCCGGCGATCAAGCCGTGCCGGTTCGCCATGCGCGGAATCAGGTAGACGGGAAGGTCACCTCGCGCAATTTGAAGCTTTCCATCAACGTACATACGGTATCCCCTTACCTATCGAGCGAAGCCCCTCCGGCTTCGCAGTTTACAAGGACGGGGCGAGAAACTCGCCCCGTCCTTTTGTTCCTAAAGCTGAGTCTTCCACAAGCCGTGCTTGTTGCAGAATTCGAAGACGCTCAAGGGCTTCTGGCCACCGAGCGCGAATTCGGCCCTCGGCGCCTCGCCGGGCTTGAGGCACTTTGCGAGCACCCCTTCCTGCGTCACGACATAGATCCACTCGATGAAGTGGTCCTCCTCCATGGGGTGATCGACGCTGCCGACGTTTGCGGTGAGAACGTCGCCCTCCACCGTCACGACGGGAACGTGCTTTTCTTGGGCCGCATCCGTCGTGTTCGGCTCGATAACCTCCATGGGCTTACCGCAGCAGACGAGCTTGCCTCCCCCATCGACCACCTTGACTACCATGTTTCCGCAAACCGGGCACCTGTAAAACGTCTCGCGCTTCATGGGATCACCTCTCTTTATTTGGTTGCGGCCACTTATGGCCTCATAGAGCATGATACCAGCAAACCGATGTGTATCAGGACATAAGAAAAGGCCAGGCGAGAACCTGGCCTTTAATATTCTGGTCGGGTGGACAGGATTTGAACCTGCGACCCCTTGACCCCCAGTCAAGTGCGCTACCAAACTGCGCCACCACCCGAAGCGAGGAGTTATATTACTGTTACCCTCGAACATTTGCAAGTGATGGTTTTCTCAACCACACGTTTTTAACAGCCAACGGTCCTTGCACGGTGGATGCTCAAATGCTATAGACCTTGTTGCATCTGCAAAGAACGGCATCGTCATGGCTTGCTACGATAGCAAGCCCACCTGCGCATTCACGTTCGATAACCCGAACCACCAAGCCGGCGGTCTCCGCGTCGAGGCGTGCCGTCGGCTCGTCGAGAATCATTACGGGAGCGGGGTAAGCGAGCGCACGGGCAAGTGCCACGCGTCGCCGCTGTCCACCCGAGAGCGATCCAATAGCCGCATCGGCCTTGTCGCCGATGCCCAAGGAAT
Organism: Coriobacteriaceae bacterium; assembly: GCA_015062685.1. Lineage (GTDB taxonomy): Bacteria > Actinomycetota > Coriobacteriia > Coriobacteriales > Eggerthellaceae > UBA9715. The sequence continues at coordinate 18,945 of SUUE01000001.1, read as the reverse complement.
CGAGCAGGCTCCGTGCGCGCGAATCGCTGCAGCCCACGAGCATGACGTTGTCCATGACGTTCATCCACGGGAAGAGCCTATCATCCTCGAATTGCATGGCCATGCGGCTTGGAGCGCCTTCTACGCTTCCCGAATCCGGCTCTTCGAGCCCTGCGACGATCCGCAAGAGCGTGGTCTTGCCTATGCCGGAAGGTCCGCTGATGCCGACGATGCCTCTTTCCGGCAGCGTCGCGCTGAACCCGTCGAGCACGAGCGACCCGTCGAAGGACTTCGAAACGTCGAGGATCCTCATCGGCCATCACCCCACCCCGTGAACCGTGCAGCGAGCGCCCGCAACGCCGATTCCATCGCGAGGCTCAAGGCGACGATGACGAGCGCCCACACGAAGATATCCGCAGCCTCGAGCGCGATCTTCGCATGGTATATGCCCGAACCTATTCCGAATAGAGGCAGCGCGAGCACTTCGGCGGTGATACCCGATTTCCAAGCCAGCCCCAGGCCCACTGCAGCCGTCGACAGCAATTGAGGGGCAATGGCCGGGAGATAGATCTTGAACAGCCTCTTGGCAGTGCTCAGATGGAAAACGTGCGCAACTTCGACGATGCCCCGATCCAGCCCGTCGAGCGCGTCGAGCGTGTTCGTCCAAGCAACGGGTATGACCATGAGCGCCGATATTATGGCCGAAAGCCACGCAGAGTTCACCCAGAGGAGCATGAGGAGGATGAAGCAGACGACGGGCACCGTCCGGATGATCTTGATGAACGGGGCGAAGACGGAACGCAAGCGCGGGCAGGCAGCCATGGGGACCGCGAGGGCGATGCCTGCAAGCATGCCGCAGGCGAACCCGATAACCACACGCAACATGGAGAAGCCCACGGCCTGCCAGAACACCTTCGTGGGAACCAGCTCGAACGCCCGCACGAGCACCCTATCAGGCGATGGTAAGATGTAAGGTGCCGACACGCAAAGGGACGCTGCCCACCAAAGGGCAAGCGCGATCGCGGCAAATAGAGCCGCCCCCACCCCCTTGGGGAGTCGGCGCGGCTCCTCGTTATCGTTGCCGAATAGCTTCATAAGCCTCCAGCGGCGCTATCCTGCGTAGTAGAAGTCCTGCGTCGGCAGCGCTCCCCCGACCGATTGCGGCTTTGCGTCGTAGAGGACCTTCAAATAGCCATCGACCGCCTTTTGCGCATCCTGGCCCGTCACGCACACGAGCGAGCATTTCGGTATCGCGCTCTTCGCAACGTTGGCGTTGGGCAATATTCCCAGGTCGGCGCACAGCTGGGCTGCGCCGTCCACGTCGGCGTTAGCGTATTCGACGGATGCGCCCAGGTCCTTCACGAACTGCTCGACGGCCTCGGGGTGCTGCTCCGCGAACTCCTTGCGCACGATTACGCAACCCATGGCGAGGTCGGACCCTGTGCGAGCCTTCCATTCGGCGCCCATGTCCAGGGCAACCCGCAGGTCTTGCCCCCCTTTGGCCTGGGCTACGGAAACGAACGGCTCGGGCAGAAGCGCGACCCCCGCTTCGCCATTCGCGGCCAGCGCCGCGAGCTCGGAATGCTCGGGCAGGTACTCGACCTCCACCGAAACCCCGGCTTCGAGCCCCGCGAGCGACAGAAGATGCTCGAGGATGAACTGCGGGTTTGCTCCGGCTCCCGTGGCGTAAACATGCTTGCCTGCGAGGTCTTCGAGCGACGCGATCGTGTTGCCGTTCTCGAGCAGGTACAGCGTGCCATACGTATCGACGGCGACGAGCTGCACACCGCCTTGGGTCTTGTTATAGAGCGCCGCCGCTAGGTTCGTGGGAATGGCTGCGATGTCAACCGACCCCGAGCTGATGGCGCTCACCACTTCGTCGGTCGCCCCGACGAATCGCACGTTGTAGGCATCGTCCTGCGACAGCTTGGCCATTCCGATGCCCGTCGGACCATTGAGCGCCATGATGTTGACGGTTTGCTTCTGCTGGGCGGGCGCTTGCTCGGCAGCCGATGACGAGCTCGATGCCGCCTGCTGGCCGCACGCGCAGCAGAGCACGAGTGCGCACACCGACATCAAGCCCCCGAGAGCCTTTACGATCCTTTTCATACATCTCCCATCTCGACGGCCCGCACGGGCCATTGTCTGACTATAGGTCCCAAGCCTCTTGATCGGTGTGAAGCCACTCGTGCGCTACATGGCTCAGCGGTTCGCCGACCCATTCCTCATAGAGCTTCTGCACATCTGGGTTCTCGTGCGAATAGCGCAGCGTATCGGCCTTGTCGAGCGAATTTAGGTTCATGGCGCGCTCGGCGGCACGCTCCTCGTTGAAGGCGATGGGCTGCCCGCCACCACCGACGCAGCCGCCCGGGCATGCCATGATCTCGACGAAATCGAGGTCAACCTCGCCAGCCTCTATGGCATCGAGCAGTTTCGCGGTGTTTCCCAGGCCGCTCGCGACCGCGATGCGCACCGGTGTCCCGGCAACTTCGAGCTCCTTGGTGACCCAAGGCTTATCGGGCGTCGCAGCAGTTGTGTCGCAGGCGGAGAAATCGGGGTTCTCGCCAGTGATCAGGAAGACGGCCGAGCGCAGAGCGGCCTCCATGACCCCGCCCGTCCGGCCGAATATTGTCCCCGCGCCCGTCGAGAGCCCGAGCGGATTGTCGAACTCGCCTTCGTCGAGCGCGTCGCAATCGACATGGAACATGCGCAGCATGTTGTCGAACTCGCGCACGGTGAGCACTGCGTCGACGTCCCTGCCCGCCTCGGTTGCCAGCTGCGGCACATCGCATTCGTACTTCTTGGCAACGCAGGGCATGACCGACACGACGAAGAGGCGCTTGCCCGCAGCTTCGGCTTCCTCGCGCATGGTGTTCTTCACGACGGCGCCAAGCATTTGGTGAGGCGATTTCGCGCTCGAGAGTCTTCCGACGAACTGAGGGTAATGCTGCTTGACGAAGCGTACCCAACCGGGGCAGCAGCTCGTGAACATGGGCCGTTGCTTGTCTGACCCCATGAACTCGACGAACTCGCTTCCCTCCTCCATGATGGTCAGGTCTGCGGCGAAATCCGTGTCGAACACCCTATCGAAACCTAGGGAGCGCAGCGCCGAGGCCATGCGGCCGGGAGTGGCTGCCTCGCGCGACAGGCCCACGCCTTCGCCCCAAGCCGCCCTCACGGCAGGCGCGACTTGCACGACCGTCACCACGTCGGGGTCGGAGAGCGCGTCCATGACAACGTCGATATCCCGGCGCGCCGTGAGCGCACCGGTCGGGCAATGCGTGATGCACTGGCCACAGAGGGCGCACCCTGCGTCGCGTATGGAATCGCCGTCCTTTACCGTCACTTTCATGTGGGGGCCGCTGCCCGTTATGTCCCAAACGGAGCAATGCTGCACCTTGGCGCATTCGGCCACGCACCTCATGCACTTGATGCACTTGCTGCTATCGCGCACGAGCGGGAACGACTCGTCCCATGCGCCCTTGGGCGACACGGCTTCGAAGGACAAGCGCTCGATCGCCATGTCGGAGCAGAGCTTGCGCAGCGCGCACGTATCCACCCGCTCGCAGCTCGTGCACTCGCTTCGGTGCTCCGAGAGGATCATCTTGAGGTTTGCTTGGCGCGCGCGGACGACCGCGGGAGTGTTCGTGTGCACGACCATGCCATCGGCCACAGGCGTGTTGCATGCGGCGGGCATGCGGTGCTCCCCCTCCACGTCCACGACGCACACGCGGCATGCGCCGATGTCGTTGAGTTTCTTCATCCAGCAGAGCGTGGGGATCTTTATGCCCGCGCCCTTTGCCGCACCGAGTATCGTCATGCCCTCGCGGGCCTCGACGGTCTTGCCGTCAATGGTCAGCGTTACCATCTCTCAGGCCTCCCTCCACGCATCGCGCCCATTCCGAAGTGATCGCACCGCAGGCAACGCCCGCACTCCTGCGCAGCCTCCTCGTCGAGCAACGGAATCTCGACGCCGTCGAAGTCACGGGCCCGCTCCTGGGCGGGGCGTTCCTTGATGTTCACGCGACCGCAAGCGAGCTTGCTGTCGAATCCGGCACGGGGAACGCGTACGTCGTCGAACACGTCATGGTCGAAGCCGAGGTACTCGTCGATGTTCGCCGCCACCGCCTTTCCGGCTGCGATTGCACGGATGACCGTCGATGGGCCCGTCTGGCAATCGCCGCCCACGAACACGTTCTCAAAGCCCTTGGATCGCCCGTGCTCGTCAGAGAGAAAGCGGCCGCGGTTCTGCTCGACACCCTTCTCGGCGAAATATTCGTACTCGATGACCTGGCCGATCGCCTCGATGAGCATATCGCACTCGTACGTGACCTCTTCCACGCTCGTGGCCACAGGGGCCGGCCTGCCGCCCCGGTAGAAGCTCGGCATCTGCGGCTGCCCGACGAAGGCTATCTCGTGCTCTGTTCCCTTGTCGATGCGCAGGGGGCTCACGAGTTCAACCATCTCGCAGCCTTCGGCAATTGCTGCCTCAACCTCTTCTGGAAGCGCCGTCATGTCCTCTATGCGGCGCCTGTAGATACACCTGACGCTCCTCGCGCCCAGGCGCTTGGCGGTACGGGTTGCGTCCATCGCCACGTTGCCGCCGCCCACCACGACGACGTCCTTGCCCTCGACGGCGTCCGGCCGCCCGTCGGCAACGCGGTGCAGGAACTGCACGGCGCTCATGACGCCATCCTTAGTGGCGTACTCGATGCCGAGATCCTTGAAATGATGCGCGCCGATCGCCACGTAGACGGCGTCGTATCCGCCCACGAGCTCCTCCCATTGCACGCCAACGCCCACTTTCACGCCCAGCTTAACGTCGATGCCGAGCGAAAGGATCGCGTCGATGTCGTATTGCAGGTTCTCCTTGGGCAGCCGGTAGCGCGGGATGCCGTAGTACATCATGCCGCCCAGATGGTCGTTCTGTTCGTACACGGTTATGTCGTGCCCCATGAGCGCGAGGTAGTACGCAGCCGTAAGGCCCGAAGGGCCGCCGCCGATGATGGCGACCCTCTTGCCCGTGGGCTCGGCCTTTCCGGGCACTCCGACTTCGCCCGCGGACAGCACGGCGTGCTGCTTCATCGCGCGAATGTTCACGGGGGCGTCGATCATGCCGCGGCGGCAGGACCGCTCGCACGGGTGCTCGCACACGAACGCGCACGCGCTCGGGAACGGGTTGTCGTTGCGGATCACGCGCACCGCATCTGCCGGCCGGCCCTCTTTTAGGCAGGCGATGTAAGCCGGTATATCCACGTGGCTGGGGCATTCGTCAACGCACGGCACTGCCGTGAACGGCTGCACGCAGATTCCCTTCGACAGATGGCTTTCGGCATCGGCCTTTATGAGGTCGGCAAACGCGAGCCCCACGCGGCCCGCCTGGAACCCGATGGCGCAATCGGCGGTCTTGTGAAGCGTGTCGCACACCGTGATCACCTGGTCGACGATGCCCTCGACGTTCTCGCCGCGCAGAATTGATTCGAGGCTGTCGGTCAGTCGCGCGAGGCCGATTCGGCACGGCGTGCACTTTCCGCAGCTCTGCGAAGCGCACAACTTGAAGTAACCGACGGCCGCCTCCAACGGGCACGTCGAGTTGCCGTAAACCGAGACCCGGTTAATAGCCGCCTCCGCGATGGCCCTCGCCTGCTCATCGGCCTTCGTCGGCGTGAATACGGGTAGCCTACCCACGTCGTCACCTCTCTCTCGTCTATCGCGCTTCCCACAAGCGCGACCTTCGGGCAACGGCGCCTCCGCGCAGGTTTTAGCGACAGGTACCTGGGAAAACCTTAGTTGCCCAATGAAACATTAGCCATAAATAATAGTGAGTAATATTGCATAACGATGAACAGTGCCCAATATTCTGGCAACTGGTCAACCTTCGCGGTGCCGTATCGTCGGCAGGGCTACATCTGCTTGATGGTGAACTTGCCCTTGCCGCCGATCTTGCTCTTGTACATGGCCTGGTCTGCAACCTCGAGCATGTCGTAGAACGTCGATTCGCCGTGCGTGGAAACCGCCACGCCTACGCTGCACCCCGCAAATTCGCCGTTCGGCAGTTGGATGCTCGAGATCTTATCGACAATGCTCTGGGCGCGCATCTCCGCAATGGCTTCCGCCTTGCCCGGGTTGACGCACGCGAAGGCGATGAACTCGTCGCCGCCATAGCGCCCGATGATATCCTGCTCGCGGAAAGCGGACTCGATGCGCGCGCCTACGTCTCGGAGCAGCGCATCGCCCGATAGGTGCCCGAAATCGTCGTTCACGCGCTTGAAATCGTCGAGGTCCACCATGAACATCATGCCGCTTCCCTCTGCGCGCATCGCGGTATTGATTTCCTGCTCCAATGCATTCCTGTTCAGCAGACCGGTCAGGTAATCGACCTCCGCCTGGCGACGCCACCATTTAGCGGATCCCATCTTGTCGTTGGCGTCCTGCGCGTAGCCGTGAATCTCTGTCGTGTTTCCATCCTCGTCGGCGTCGCAAGCATAGTTCACGTGGTACCAGCGCATGGATTCGCCTTGGAATATCCTGCATTTGACATCGGTGAAGCCAGAAAGCGGGTGCTTGCGCAAATCGCGGATGATGGCGGCTATCTTCGCTATGCTCGATTCTGAGACGACGTCCGACAGTCCGTCAAAGGTGTCTAGCCAGTTCTCGTGCACCATTTCGGTGAACCCGCCGCTCTCGAGGGGGACCATTATGGTCAACCGGTCGTCGGCGAGGCTGTAATCGAAGGGGATCACGCGATCCCTCGCAACGGAGTCGCCGCCCTTGCCGGCCTCGCTCATCGACCCCATGCCGAGCAGCAGGCAGTAGAGCCACTTCTTGCCGCCCTCATCGACCTTGGCGCGTGCGAGCAGCTTCACGTTCACGAGGTCCTCGCCACGCTGGATCATAACGACGTCCCTATCGATCAAATCGCCCGTCACGGCCGAATCGTAGGCCGCGTCCACGATCGACGATCGCTGGTCTGGTACCACCATGTTCGCGAACGAGTTGTGAAACGCGCGCATGAACTCGTCATGGGTCATGCCTGCGGAGGCGATGATGCTCGGGCTTACGTACTCGATGGTCAGCGCGTCGTCAAGCTCGCACTTTACGAACGCGTTCGGAACGATCGAACTGAGCAGGTTCAAGTCCCATTCGGTGTCGTTCGCCATCTGCGTGAGCTTCTTCTCGCGCTCATGCTCGCTGATCGATCGCATAACGCCCATGGAGAATACGCTTCCGCAAGCGCTCTCGCCAATGTACTTCATGAAGCAGTCGATCCATCGGCCCGAAAGAGACACCTTCGCCGAGCACATGGAGCCACCCCGCTCGCGCGCCTCGGAAGCAGCGCGCCACATGGTTTCGCGAGACTCCTCCTCAACCTGGAGCACCGGGTCCACGCGACGCCCCGCAAATGCATTGCGCTCGAGACCGCACTCGTCGTAGAACTGGTCGTTCACCATGATGCACTCGGACGTTCCGCCGTCGATGTAGAACAGGATCATGCCGCCTACGGCCTTGTTGAACACGAAGGACGAGGTGGGGTCAAAGCTCATGATGTCCTTGAGACTGGACTCCTTGCGCTGCCTCCTCCTCGCGGACTCCTGCGTGTTGCTCGAGGCGAGGAAGCTCTCGAATTCCGCCTTGGGCATGGGTTCGGAGAAGTGATAGCCCTGCATGAGATGGCAACCGAGGTTCTTGAGCATTTCCGCCTGCTCGAGCGTCTCGACGCCCTCGGCGATGATGGGCGTATCCAGCCCCTGGAGCATCCTGATGACGGAACCGAGCACGACGCCGCCGCGCTTCTCGTTAACCACGTCCCTCATAAAGCCCATGTCGAGCTTCACGACGTCTACGGGCACGTCCTTCAACATGTTCAGCGAGGAGAGCCCGTTTCCGAAATCGTCCATCTCCACGAGCACGTTGTTCTGCCGCATCTTGTCTATGGCTCGGTAGAGCAGGTTCGCTTCTTCCACGAACGCGCTCTCGGTCACTTCTAAGCGCAGGCTCCCGGACGGCAGGTTGTACTTCTCGCGCAGCTGAACGAAATGCTTTGTCACCTCGTCGTCTATCATCTCCGTGCCCGATATGTTCACGGAGATGGGAACGGGCTTCCCATCGGCGAACTCGCGCCATCTTCCGGCGCAACGGCACGCTTCTTCCCACACGAACAGGTCGAGCATGCGCACCTTGCCGCACTTCTCCAGGATGGGCACGAACTCGCCCGGGCTAATCCAACCCAGCTCGGGGTGGTTCCAACGCGCGAGCGCTTCCGCGCCGACGACGCTTCCGTAGGCGTAGTCCACTTGGGGCTGATACCATACTTCGATCTGCCCTTCGGCGATCGCGTTCTCTATCGATTGCTCGATTATGACCCGTCGGCGATCGCGCTCAAGGTCCTCCTCGGTGAAGCGGACGAGGCTGCTCTGCGGGATGGCCTTCGCGTTCTTGTGGGCGACAGACGCGTAGTCCATGCACTTGCTGAACTCCGCCTTTTCCCGGTCCTCGGCGGTCAGGTAATACACGCCCGCCGTGATCTCGAGGGGCAGCGCTATCTCCAGCCCGCGCGATATCTCGTTGATCTCGCGCACCATCTCGTCGAAACGATGCTTCGCGAGATCGTAATCCACATGGGTATACAGGAAGACAAACCTGTCGGCACCCAGGCGGCCTACCGGCAGGTCGCCCGAGAAATGCCGCCGCACGGCTTCCGCGAGCTCGCTGAGCACGGCATTGCCTACGAGGTAGCCGTAATTCGGGTTAATCAAGCGGAAATTTCTAATGTCTACATAGCAGAGCGCCACGTGCTCGGATGTCGTCTCGCGCACCGCGCCCATGAAGCCGAGCGCGAAGCTCGCTGCATTCAAGGCACCGGTAGTAGGGTCCTGGGATGGAGGTTCGCTCGCGATGTTGTCGTGCGGGCGGCCTTCTGGATACGCCTTAACATCACTCGCGATGCTAATCGGCCGATTCACGTTAACAGCCTCTTTTAGGCTTTCGCCGACAGCGCCCTCGGCGACGGGCGTACCCCACATGCTTGATGAAGAAGGGCTCTCGGATACATCCGGAGGGTTTTGCGCGGCCATAGAAACTCCTAGCGTTCGCAGTTCTTCGGTTAGTCATTATAAGCAGTAATGCATCCCTAACTGTGACAGATATGAGTCAGCGAGCCATTAATCGGCGACGGACAAGCGTCGCCTGCAACGTCATGGTAAGCTTGGGTAATGATTCGGAAAGGAATGAGGGTATGAAGAAAACGGTTCTTATCGGCGTCACCGGCTGCGTCGCCATCTACAAAGCTTGCGATATCATCCGCGGGCTGCAGAAGGCAGGCGTCCGCTGCAAAGTGGTCATGACCGAATCAGCGACGCATTTCGTGAACCCGCTCCTATTCCGCTCCCTCACGCGCGAGCCCGTCGCCGTAGGCCTGTTCGATGACAAGCCGGGCGACCCCATCCACCACATTTCCCTTGCCAAGGAGGCGGACGTCTTCCTCATCGCCCCCTGCACGGCCAACGTAATGGCGAAGATGGCAAACGGCATCGCGGACGACCTGCTCACGACGACCGCACTCGCCACGCGAGCAAAGATCGTCATTGCACCTGCCATGAACGTGAACATGTACGAGCACGTGGCCACGCAGGAGAACATGAAAACCCTCAAGGCGCGCGGAATCACGTTCGTGGACGCCGAATCCGGCTACCTCGCCTGCGGCGACGTGGGCAGGGGGCGCCTTGCGGACCCTGCCTCAATCGTGGCGCAGACGCTTGAGGTGCTCTGTGCGAAACGCGACTTCGAGGGCAAGAATGTCCTCATCACCGCGGGGCCGACGGTCGAGCCCATCGATCCTGTTCGCCACATCTCAAACCCCTCTTCGGGCAAGACCGGCTTCGCCCTGGCTGAAGCAGCTGCCGAACGCGGTGCGAACGTGACCGTCGTAACGGGCCCCGTGAGCCTTGGCGACCCAGATGGCGTGACGGTGCTGAGGGTCAAGACCGGGCTCGAGATGCTCGAGGCCGTGAAAAAGCACTTCGAAAGGTCTGACGTATCCATATTCACCGCCGCCGTGAGCGATTACCGGCCCGCGAACCCTTATGACCACAAGCTCAAGAAGGGCAAGGACGACGGGGTGCTCTCTTCGATAGAGCTCGTCGAAAACCCCGATATCCTCGCTTCGATGGCCGCCAAGAAGCACGCTGGCCAGTTCGTCGTGGGCTTCGCTGCAGAAACCGAGGATGTCGAGCGAAACGCGCGCGCCAAGATGATGCGTAAGGGAGCCGACATGGTCGTTGCGAACCTCGTCGGCGACGGGTTGGCATTCGGGGCAGACGATAACGCCGTCACCATCGTCACGGGCGACGGCTCTGTAAGTCTTGACACCATGCCGAAACAGGAGCTCGCGCACCAGATTCTCGACGTCATAACGGACGAGATCGCCTAAGGCGCATACCCTATCGGGTTGAGGGCGCGTGCCGCCCGTTACATCTCGCGATCTGACAGCGAATCGAGAACGCCTTGGAGGTCGGCGGGCAGATTGTCTTCAAACTCCATGTGCTCGCCCGTAATGGGGTGATCGAGCCGTAGCTTGATCGAGTGCAGGAACTGGCGCTTGAGGCCAAGGTTAGAGGTTTCGGCCTTGGGTCGACTCGCCGTGTAGAGCGGGTCCCCCACGAGCGGGTGCTTAGCATACTCCATGTGCACACGAATCTGGTGCGTCCTGCCCGTGAAGAGCTTGCAATCGATAAGCGAGTAGCCGTTGTCGCGCGGGCCGGGCTCGAAACGCCTCAGCACCTCGAAAGTCGTGATGGCCTCGCGGGCGCTCTCGCAATCGCGGATGGCCATGCGCGTTCGCTCGGTCGCGTGTCGAGCGATAGGAGCGTCAACCATGCCGCGGTCGATCGATATGACGCCGTGCACGAGCGCGAGGTAGCGGCGGTCGATTACGTGGTCCTGGATAGCCGCCATGAGCGCCTCTCCCGCCACGTCCGTCTTCGCGGCCATCATGAGCCCGGTAGTGTCCATGTCCAGACGGTGCACGATACCGAGCCGGTCTCGCTCGCCCTGGACGTTGCAGAGCCCGTTCGCGCCGTAACGGTATATGAGCGCGTTCACGAGCGTGCCGTCGCGGTGATCGTCCGACGGGTGGCACACCAGGCCGGCCTGCTTCGATAACACGATGATGTGCTCGTCCTCGTAGCGGACGTCGAGCGGAATCGGCTCACCCCGAAGGGGCGTATCGACTTCCTCCTCATCGATCTCGTAGACGATGGCCTGCCCTGCGCGCACGGTGTGCTTCTTGCCTACCGGCTCGCCGCCGACGAGCACGCGCCCAGCCTCGGCCGCCTTCGCGCCGGCTGAACGGCTCGCGTACAGTCCGCGCTCGCCCAGCAGCACGTCCAGGCGCATGCCGTCGTCTTCGGCTGTCGCAACGTAGCACCTCGAAGCGCTCATTCCGCACCGCCTTCGGCACCCTCGTTTCGCCACAACAGAAGCATGGCGATTATCAGAAATGCGAACCCGCAGGTCACACCGATATCAGCCACGTTGAATACTGGGAAATCGAAGAAACTGAACTCGATGAAGTCGGTAACGAAACCCTGTGTGAAACGGTCGATGGCGTTGCCGAAGCCGCCAGCGACTATGAGCGCGAAAGCAACCGCCTGCGGCATGGTGCTGCTCTTCGCCGTCGCCAGAAAAAACGCGCCTAGGCCTCCGCACACCACTACCGAGAACAAGCCGAGCATGAACGTCGAATCTGAGAAGATCCCCCATGCGCCGCCCGTGTTGTGCACGAGCCTGATATCGAAAATGCCCGCGAACGGGCCCGCTATGATACCGCCCGGCTCCATGCCTGCGAAGAAGCTCTTCGTGAATTGGTCAAGCGCTATCCACACAAGCGTGAGAACGAGGAACACGGCCACTTTCGCGGCCGCGCCCCTTTCCTTACCGGACTGTTGCTTAGATGCCACGAGCTGTCTACTTCGCTTCCTCGAACCCGATGGCGTCGAGGGCGTCGCCGCAGCGCTCGCACACCGCAGGGTGGTTCGCGTTGCCGCCGAGCACACGGTAGTTCCAGCAGCGCGGGCACTTCTCACCCGAAGCCTTGAGTACCTTCGCGGACACTTCATCCCCAGCTGCGAACTCGACGCCGGAGACGATCAGCAGCTCCTCGAACACCTGCGCGCCCAGGCCCTCGATTGTTTCGAGCACATCGGCGGGCGCGGAGATGACAACTGCGGCCTCCTGGCTCTTGTTGATAAACTTCTCGGCGCGTGCGTCCTCGAGCGACTTCGTCACCACGTCGCGCACGTCCATGGCCGTGGCGAAGCGCGCGAGGTCTGCGGCACCGTCGTCCGCAGGCAACGCGGGCGCGAAATCGTCGCGCGTCGGCCAACCTGCGAGCTGCACGTTGTCCGCGCGGCCCTCGCGATCGCGCAGCTTGGGCGGGTAGCTCTCCCACACCTCGTCGCACGTGAACGAGAGAATCGGCGCGAGGATGCGCACGAGCACCTCGAGGATGTTCATGAGCACGCTCTGCGCTGCGCGGCGTCGCGGCGAATCGGGCGCCTCGGAATACAGGCGGTCCTTCGTGACGTCCAGATAAACGCTCGAAAGCTCGTTCACGAAGTCGTAGCACTCGCGGTACACAGCGTTGAACTTGTACTTGTCGTAAGACTCCTCGACGCTCTTCAGGAGCGCGTAGGTCTTGGCCATCATGTACTTGTCCACGGGCTCGAGCTCGTCCCACGTGGCCACGCACTTGGAATCGTCGAAATCGTCCAGGTTGCCCAGCACGAAGCGAAGGCTGTTGCGGAACTTGCGGTAGGCATCCGAAACCTGCTTCAGGATGTTGTCGGAGATGGAAACGTCCTGGGAGTAGTCGACGGAGGACACCCACAAGCGCAGGACGTCCGCGCCGAACTTGCCCATAACCTCTGCGGGGTCGACGCCGTTGCCCTTGGACTTCGACATCTTCTCGCCGTTCTCGTCCACCGTGAAGCCGCAGTGCATGACCGACTTGTAAGGCGGCACGCCATAGGCCCCCACGCTCGTGAGAAGCGAGGACTGGAACCAACCGCGATGCTGGTCAGAGCCCTCAAGATACATCTCGGCCGGAAAATGCAGCCCCTCGGACTCGCGGTGCCTACACACGCTCGTGTGCGAAACGCCCGACTCCCACCAGACGTCCAGGATGTCCTTCTCGGGGTTCAGGTCAGCCACTCCGGCGCCGCATTTCGGGCAGCACGTGTCGGCGGGCAGGTAATCGGCGGGCGTCTTGGTGAACCAGGCGTCCGCACCTTCCTTGTAGAACAGGTCGATGACAGCATCGAACGTGGCCTCGGTAGCCACCGTCTCGCCGCACTTGTCGCACGTGAACACGGGAATGGGCACGCCCCAGGAGCGCTGGCGCGAAATGCACCAGTCGGGACGGTCCGCCACCATGGCGCCGATGCGGTTGGAAGCCCACGCGGGGATCCACTCGACGTCGTTCTCGATGGCCTTGGACGCGGACTGCCTCAGGCCCGTGTCGTCCATCGAGACGAACCACTGGCTCGTCGCGCGGAAGATGACGGGCTCATGGCAGCGCCAGCAGTGCGGATAGCTGTGGCTGATGTCCTCGTGCAGGATGAGCATGCCGCGCTCGCGCAGCCACTCGATGATCACGGGGTTCGCCTCGTTCACCTCCATGCCGCTGAACGGGCCGCCGAAGCCGAGGCCCTCGCCCTCGTAGAAGCGGCCGTCGTCGTCCACGGGCATGATGACGGGCACGCCGAACTTCATGCCGGCAAGGTAGTCGTCGACGCCGTGACCAGGAGCCGTATGAACGATGCCCGTGCCGTCTTCCATCGTAACGTAGTCCGCGTAGATGAACACGCCGTCCTGCCCCTCGTCGGGGAAGATCGGCAGCTTGTACTTGTTACCCGCGAGCTCGGTGCCCGACGCCTTGAAGCCCTCGACAACCTTCGCGTCGCCCCAGCCGAACTTCTCGATGAGCTTCTCGGCGAGAGCCTCGGCCATGATGTAGGCACGGCCGTCATGCTCGACGGCAACGTACAGCTCGGTCGGGTGCAGGATGACCGCGTCGTCCGCAGGAAGCGTCCAGGGCGTCGTCGTCCAGATGGCCACGTCCAGGCGCCCCTCGTAAGCCTCGAGGCCTTCGGGCACGGTGGTCATCTCGAAGCGGACGAAGATCGCGGGCGACGTCTCGTCGCCGTACTCGATCTCGGCCTCGGCGAGAGCCGTATGGCAGTGGCTGCACCAATGGATGGGCTTGCGACCGCGGTAAATCGCGCCGTCGAGGTACATCTTCTTGAAGATCTCGACGTTGCCGGCCTCGTAGTTAGGAATGAACGTGAGGTACGGGTGTTCCCAATCGGCGTTGACGCCCAGGCGCTTGAAGCCCTCGCGCTGAACGCCCACGTACTTCTCCGCCCACTCGCGGCACAGGCGACGCACCTCGGGCTGCGGCGTCTCGCGGAACTTCTCGGTTCCGAGGCTCTCCTCGATCATGTGCTCGATGGGCTGGCCGTGGCAGTCCCAACCGGGAACGTAAGGCGTGAAGTAGCCGCGCTGCGCATGGGACTTGTTTACGAAGTCCTTGAGTATCTTGTTGAATGCATGGCCGATGTGAATGGGGCCGTTGGCGTACGGGGGGCCGTCGTGCAGGACGAACGGTTCTCCGTCCTTGTTCTTCTCGAGAACGCGCCAGTAAATCCGCTCGTTCTCCCACTTCTCGAGCCTCTTGGGCTCGTTCTCCGGAAGATTTCCCCTCATGGCGAAATCGGTGTTCGGAAGGTTCATCGTATCTTTGTAAGCGTTGCCCACAGGTGCCTCTTTCACGTCGAATCGCAAAACCAAGTTAGTATAAGCGAAGCCCGTTTGTGTACAATAGCAGGCAGGTAAATCTGCACTAAAGGAGGACGCTTTGCAGTTCGAGATCGTTACCGATTCCAGCAGTAATCTTACAGACGCCATGATCGAGGAGTTCGGCATTCATATCCTGCCGCTCCGCTTCATGAGCGATGGCGAGGAGTTCCAGAGCTTCACCGAAGGCGAGAAGAGCGACCTTCAGCGCTTCTACGACATGATGCGCGACGGCAAGGTCTTCACCACCTCGCTCCCCTACCCGGACAAGTCCGAGGCGAAGTTCCGCAGCATCCTCGATAGCGGAAGGGACGTTCTCTACCTCGGCTTCTCGAGCGGGCTTTCCGGCACGTTCGAAGCCATGGCGAACATACTCGAAGCCCTCAAGCCCGAATACCCCGACCGCAAGATCGCCTACGTCGACACGCTGGCCGCGGCCATGGGCGAAGGCCTGCTGGTCTACAAGGCAGCGCAGAAGGCTCGGGAAGGAGCGTCTATCGAGGAGACCGCCCAATGGGTGACCGACAACAGGCTGAACCTGGGCCATTGGTTCACGGTCGAGGACCTCATGTACCTGTTCCGCGGCGGTCGCGTATCGCGCACGAGCGCTTGGGCGGGCTCGCTGCTCAACATCAAACCCGTGCTGCACGTCGACGACGAAGGCCACCTGATCCCCATGGACAAGGTGCGCGGTCGCAAGAAGTCGATCATGACGATGGTCGACCACATGGAGAAGACGGGCCTCGCCCCTATGGAAGACCAGACCGTGTTCATCTCGCACGCCGACTGCGAGGAGGACCTCATGATTCTCGTCGAGGAGATCCGTAAGCGCTTCGGGTGCAAGGACATCCGCTGGAACTACCTCGATCCCGTCATCGGCGCCCATACGGGCCCCGGCTGCCTCGCTCTGTTCTTCATGGCGAGCGAGCGGTAGCGCCGCATAGTTTCCCGATTGATTTTTGGGGCGCGCGGAGCGCGCCCCTTTTTATGTGCGATTACCCGATCGAGGGCGCTCGGGGAGCGCCCCTACTTGTAATCCGCGGGGTTCTTGGAAGTCGTGCCGGTATCCTTGCCGCGCAGGCGGAACTCGCGGCCGTATTTGAGCACACCCTCGCCGAATCGCTCCTTCACCTTGTCGGAAGCCTCGACAAGGCTCCTGTTCTGCTGGCGAGCTTGCTCGGATTCCTCGTCCTCGCCGAAGAGCGACAGCTGTTCGCGCGCATCATCTTGGCCGAAGCCCGTGACGGCTACTCCCACGAGGCGTATCGACACGCCCGGCTGCCAGAGATCTTCGAGCATTTCATCGAGCAGAGGATCGAAGACGTTCTCGTCATCGCTCGAAAAGGGCAAGGGCCGCTGCACGCTTCTGACAGACCGGTCCTCGTAGCGAACCTTCAACGCGATCGTCTGCCCCTTCAGCCCCTTTCTGCGAAGGCGCCTGCCCACCTTGGCTGACATGGTGCGAATGCCGGCCATGATGTCCTCGCGGGTCTTCAGGTCTTCCGCGAATGAGGTCTCGTTCGAGACGGATTTCACTTCGTCGTCCGTTTCGACGGGCGACTCCTCCTCACATCGCGCGCGTGCGAGCATGACCATGCCGTTCTTCCCAAGCAGTCGCTTGATCAGGTCATCATCAGCCGCAGCCAGCTCACCGAGCGTCTCTATGCCGTGGTCCTTGAGCTTCTTCTCCGCCGATGCGCCAATGCCGCTCATCGCTCGCACCGGGAGCGGCCCCATGAAGCTCGCCTCGCTGCCCGGCATGACCACCGTTAGGCCGCGCGGCTTATCGAAGTCCGACGCGATCTTTGCCACCGACTTCGTCGTGCCCACTCCGATGGAGCACGTAACCCCCAGCGCCTCGACGCGCTCCTGGATCCTTCGCGCCACGGCCACGGGATGGTCGCGGTTCACGCCCGTCGGGGTGACGTCGAGGAACGCCTCGTCGATACTCACCTGCTGCATGAGGGGCGATTCATCGCGGATGATGGCCATTACCTCGTTCGACACTTCACGGTAGCGGTCGTAGTGCCCTTCCGTCCAAATAGCATCGGGGCAGAGCCTCTCAGCGGTGGATGACGGCATAGCCGAATGAACGCCGTATGCGCGCGCCTCGTAGGAGGCCGTCGACACGACGCCCCTGCGGTCGGCATGCCCACCGACTATGACGGGCTTCCCCCGCCAGCCGGGGTGATCGAGCTGCTCGACAGATGCGAAGAAGGCGTCCAGGTCTATGAGGAGTATCGCCCTCCCCCGCCATTCGATGCTCTCGAGGACGCTGAGCCCCCCAGGCCCGCGCTCGTGTTCTTTTGGGTTGATTTGCATGTGGAAAGTCTAGCATGACACTCGTGCTTAAAAGTATGATAGGATATGAAACCTGCATTTACCTGCGGTTTTACAAGTATGAACGAACGCGTTAACCTACAATATATGCAACCTGGCCGCTCGTTCCAACAACATTTTGAGTCTAGGAGAGGAGCTTGGCCATGGCGTCGGATAGCCTTCCTTCGTATTCGTCGATGCGCAATGCGCCCACGCAGCTGCCCGAGCAGCTCCTCTGCCCGCCCTACGACGTGCGCAGCGAGATATCCTGGATAGACTTCTCAAGCATCGAGAACCCGTTCGGCACGCCGCGCTCTTTCGTGGACGCGTTGCGCGATGCTCTCGGCAATGGCGTCATGGGGTTCCTGCCCGACCGCGAGTCGCACACGCTGCGCAGCGTCCTCGCCAACATCTTCCAGATGCCCGTCGAGTCCTTCCTCGTCGGGTCAACCGTCTCGAGCATGATTTCCGCGGTCTCGCAATCGTTCGAGCCGTGCACGGTGGGAGTGGCCATGCCGTGCCCCGTCGAGTACGTGCTCACGCTCAGCAACACCGGCCACACCGTCGAGCGCATCGCCTCCCCTACGAGTTTCGTGACGCCCGATGCCGATCTGCTCGAACAGCGCAACAAGAAGATCGAGGGAGCGCTGCTCGCGAACCCCGGCTATCCCACGAGCCGCCTTCTCTCCAAGTCGACGCTCGTCTCCTACCTCGAGCGCTGCGATTGGGTGATCGTAGACGAACGTTCCATCGAGCTCACGCTCGGCGGCGAGTCCATGGCGCCGCTCGTGCGCGACTACAAGAACCTCGTGGTCGTCCAATCGTTCTCGGAGCAGTACTCCATGCCCGGACTGCACGTGAGCTATTGCATCGCCCACCCCGACACGATATCCGTCATAAGCCAGTTCTATGACAACACGATCGTCTCGATGTGCGCCGAAGTGCTCGCGGAACCAGCCGCGCAGGAGCACCCCAAGCTCGATGGCGTGCGCGGTTTCCTCTACAGCGAGATTCCCTGGATGCAGTGCATGCTCTCGCTCGTCCCTGGCATCGACATCTTCCCCGCCGAGGCGAACTACGTCATGTGCTCGTTCCATAACGGGGGCGACTTGAAGCTCGCCGTGCGCGACGTAAACGAGCTCAGCTCCCACCTCCAGCTCGAGGGCTTCCTCGTGCGCAAGCTCGCTGGAACGCCGGGCCTCAACGACAACGGCTACTTCTGCGTGGCCGTCAGGACGCGCCAGGACAACGAGAAGCTCATCTCCGCGCTGCGCAGAATAGTATCGCCCTCGAGGTAACCCCGAAGGCGATAGCGGATTTCGCTCTCTCCAGCGCGCTCTAGTTGAACTTGAAGATTTTCTGCGCCAGGTGGTAGCCGCTGAGGCCGACCCTTCTCCCCAGCTCGCTTGGAATGTTCGTGCCCAAGTTAAGCACGTTGTTCCTGATGCGAGAATACATGCCCGGGCGGTTGCTCTTGAGGTAATCCCAGATGTCCTGGCGCTTCTGCTCGGAATCGTCCGTGTTGATCATGCGCAGGAACACGGAGCAGATGCACATCATCATGGACAGGTAGTTCTCCATGTAGCGCCTGAGCTTCTTCTGAGCCACGTCCTCCTCGAGGTCCACGGCGTCGATCATGAAGCGCGTCACGCGCAGCTGCTGGTCGATGCGCTTCATCATGGTGTCTTCGTTCACCGACTGTCCTTCGCGGCCGATGAAGTAGCGGTACATGTCGACGTCGAAGTACTTGATGGTGCGAACGCACGGCAGCGGAACGTAGACGAATATGTTGTC
>SUUE01000033.1 GCA_015062685.1 Coriobacteriaceae bacterium | reverse complement strand
GCCTTGTCCATTTTGGGCGTCATCTTGCCCACGACCCTCATCAACTACGCCAGCCCCAAGCTCTCGACGGGCATGGTTTCCGTCATGGCCTCGAGCGAGCTTCCCGTGGGAATACTCGCGGCCTGGGCCCTCGTAGGCGACGAGCCCACTCCGCTCGTACTCTTCGGCGCCGCCCTAGTCCTAGCCGGCATCGTTCTCAAGCAGCTTCCAACCCTGCTCTCCGCCCGCAAAGAACCCCGATAGGGAGTCGGTAGCCTTCGGTTTGGACGCGCGGAGCGCGCCCCTACAGTGACGACTCGGGCCATGCCTGCATTTGCGGGTATTCGAGATGGCTTCGAACCAAGGTCAGAGTAGCCCCCGGGATTGGGTGCGCGGGCGGAGCGAGGTCAAGCCAAAGGAGGAGCGAGATCCACTTTTCGCCCGTACTTGGCGAAAAGTTAGCTCGCGACGACGACGCGGCGAGCGTAGCCCGCGCACCCAATCCCGGGGGCGGCGGAAAGCGGGATGCAAAGAAACAGCCCCGCGGTTGCGGGGCTGGTGCGTACGTGGCGCGCCCAGTAGGACTCACGATTTCGCTTCGCGAAATCAACGGCTCCGCGCTAAAGCGCTCCGCCCGTCGGCCTACGAAATGCCCACTGGGCATTTCGCTTAACGGCCTCCGACCTCATCGGTTCGAGTCCTGGCGAGACGCTCTGCAAAAAAACAGCCCCGCGGTTGCGGGGCTGGTGCGTACGTGGCGCGCCCAGTAGGACTCGAACCTACAACCTACGGATTAGAAGTCCGTTGCTCTATCCGTTGAGCCATGGGCGCTTAGCGGTTGTAAATAATACCACGGAAGGATGGGGAAGCGATTCCGCGGTTGACGCCCTCGCCAGAGCGGAATCCAAGAAGCGTTCGCGATGTCCTTTCAACCCAATTAGAATTCTGCACGATTTTTCCACTCGTTTTGCCTTGCGCAAATGGCGGTGAATCCGTACAATTTCTCCTTGCGCTCATGGTGGGTGTGGCCTAGTTGGCTAAGGCGCCAGATTGTGGCTCTGGAGATCGAGGGTTCAAGTCCCTTCACCCACCCCAGCGCGCAAGGATGTGTGAAGCGAATGAATTGTGCTTGCAAACCGATTCACGTTCGCGTAAGATATCTCGGCGCGCTCATGCGGGTGCGTTTGACAGATGGTTAAGAGGACCGGTAGCTTAGTTGGTAGAGCAGGGGACTCTTAATCCCAAGGTCCGGGGTTCGAGTCCCCGCCGGTCCACCACTTAGCCATCAGTCCTATATCGCAAACGAAGCCGGCCGCTGGTCGGTTTTCTTTTTTTCGGGAGAGGTGCCATGGTGGAATACCGGTTCTTCAGCCAGTCCGATGAAAAGCTCATCGAGTCTTCCGAGCTTCCCCTTACCGACGGCATTGCCGTGGCGGTGCGCACCACGGGCTTCAGCCCCGACGAGGACGAGGTGCTCGAGCTCGCCGTCGTGGACTTCGAGGGCAACGAGCTCTTCTCCCGGGTTGTGAAGCCCCAGAACAAGACGGAATGGGAGGCTTCCGACGCCACGGGCGGCATCGCGCCGGCAGACGTTGAGGAGGCGCCCGAGCTCTACCAGTTCGAGGAGGAGATATCGGACATCTTCGAGCATGCCTCGGTGGTCGTGGCGGCGCATGTGCCCTTCGTCGAGTCCATGATCGAGGCCAGCTGGGTCACGCTCCCCAAGCACGAGTCGTTCGACATCATCGCGCGCTTCCTGGAGGCGCACAGCACCGCGGATTGCCCCAACGAGCCTGCCGTTGCCGCCACGCCCGAGGGCATCGCGGCATATTACGGCCTGCGCGAAGAGGGGGAGGCGCTCGCCGACCGTGCCCGCCTGGCGGCGGAGTGCTACAAGGCGTTCGTGCGCGAGCATGCGCAGGAGCGCGAGGCGAAGGGTGCGGACTACTGGGAGCGCTACGAGCGGCGCAAGTTCGAGGAGACTGCCGAGCAGCGCGCCCGCGACGAGATCATGGCCAAGCGCGAGCGCAACCTCAACCGCATGAACGGCATCCTGTGGCTCTGCGGCGGTTTCATCTTCACGTCGCTCATCATCCAGCTCTACCAGACGGGCGGCGACATGGGCATCATGGTGGCGCTCGGCATCGTCGCCGTGTTCTGCTACATCCGCGCCGTCATGAACTTCGTTTCCAAGTAGCCGCCTTACTTGGAGCCGTCTCCGCATTGGCCGTCGCATTAGCCCGCTCGGCTCGGTCGTGGTATCATCGCTTGCGCGTGCGGGCGTGGCGGAACTGGCAGACGCGCCAGATTTAGGTTCTGGTACCGAAAGGTGTGAAGGTTCAAGTCCTTTCGCCCGCACCATAGAGCAAGAAAAAGGGACCGGGCAGAAGCCCGGTCCCTTTCGCATACGTGCGCCTGCTGCGCGCTAGGCTACTTGGAGAACGCGAACGCGAAGTCCATGCCGTAGATGCCCGAGAAGTCGATGACGACGTCGTCGCCGAGCTTCTTGACCGGCAGGGTCTGGCCGGACAGGGTGATCGTGGCGCCGTTGGAGTCAACGGTGTAGGTGCAGGACTCGCCCATGAGCGTGGCCTTTCCGCCAGCCTCGAACTTCACCGTCAGGTCGGTGGAGCTTGCGCCCGTGGAGCCCATCATGGCGGAGAGGTCGGACGGGCTGCCGTACATCGAGATGCCCATCATGTTCATGCCGGAGAGCTTCCAGTCGCCAACCAGGTCGCTTTCGGAGGTGACCTTGTCGGCCTTGTTGACGTCGATGACCTTCGCGTCCTCGTAGGTGCCGTCAGCGGTGAAGATCATGCTCATCGACGTGCCGTCCTGGGAGATGTCGATGACAAGGGCGTTGTCCTTGATGGTGGCGGTGAACTCGCTGCTGCTGGAGCTGGAGTTGTCGAAGAACGGGCTGCTCGAAGTGCTGGAGCTGCTCGCACTGGCGCTGGCGCTCGCACTGCTCGCGCTGGCGCTCTCATCCTTCTTGAACTTGATGTCGTTGCCGCTGGCTTCCCACGTGAGGTTGGCCGTCTGGCTGCCCATGGACATGGTGGCCTTGCCGTCCTTCTCGATGTTCAGCGTGATCTTGTCGTTGGAGCCAAGGAACATGCTGAAGTCGCCGGCAATGGTGATGCCCTGGCTCTCGATGGCAGCGAGCTGCCACGAGCCTACCGCCTTGTCGGCTGCGGTCGCGCTGCTGCTCGACGCGGAAGCGGAAGCCGAGCCCGACGCCGGCGCCGCGCTGCCGCTACCGCCGCCGCAAGCGGCGAGAGCGAGGCAGCAAACGCACAGCATAGCTGCACAGATCAGTGCCAAATACTTTTTCATGGGGTATCCTTTCCCTCGGTAACCTTCCCCATGCAAACATTACCACATTAGTCTTTGATGCTTGCACGGAAACGCCTGCTATTGCTGCCGAGTTGACGGGCAGGCCACGGTGCGGGGGCTTGCCTAGCTGGTAGCACCGCGAAACTGGCGCCACAATATGGTTGCTCTCTCTGTGAACGCTCTTCAAACGCCGTGTGAACTGTGCGATAATCCCACTTTGCGTGTTCAGCGCGAAATTGGAAAGAACGCATACGGAGGACATCTAAGTGGAAACTAAAGTTGAGGTCTTGGAGGACAACCGCGCCAAGCTTACCGTCACCATCGACGAGAAGGTCGTTACCGACCGCGTGAAGAAGCAGTACAAGGAGTTCGCGAACAATTACAACTTCCCCGGGTTCCGCAAGGGCAAGGCGCCCCGCCCGGTCATCGACGGCCTGCTCGGCAAGGACGCCGCGGCCGCCATGGTCACCGATGCGCTCGTGAACGAGACCTACCCGCTCGCCATCGACGAGAGCGGTCTCTACCCCGTGGGCGAGCCGAAGTTCGACGAAGAGGCGATGGGCCTCGTCAAGGACAAGCAGGCGTTCACCTACACGGTCGAGATCGGCGTGAAGCCGACGCCCGAGCTCGAGAGCTACGACGCCGTGGCAATCGAGATGCCGCCCGAGGGCGTGCCCGCCGAGCAGATCGACGAGGAGATCGACGCCCTGCTCGAGCATTACTTCGAGATCGTCCCCGCTCCGGCGAACACCAAGGTGAAGGACGACAAGTTCGTGGACATCAAGATCTCCGCGACCGACGACAAGGGCGAGGACATCCCGTCCATCACGAACGACGAGCTGCAGTACGGCATGGGCTCGGGCGTTCTGCCCGAGGCCTTCGAGGCTGAGCTCATCGGCCTGAAGAAGGGCGATACCAAGCAGTTCACCATCGACATCCCGAGCGAGCCCACCGCCATGACGAGCTCCCTCATGGGCAAGACCTCCACGATTACCTTCGACGTCGAGGTCCTGGGCGTCAAGAAGAAGAAGCTGCCCGAGCTCACCGACGAGTGGGTGCAGTCGAAGATCGGCGTCGACTCCATCGACGACCTGCGCAAGGAGCTCGAGGACGAGTTCAAGTCGCAGCAGGAATCCATCTTCCCGCGCCTGAAGGAGAGCCGCGCGCTCACCGCTCTCGCCGAGCGCCTGAAGGACGAAGTGCCCGAGAACGTGGTCGAGGAAGCCGAGGCGACGCTCCTGCAGGACTTCTTCAACCAGCTGCAGCGCCAGGGCGCGACGCTCGACCAGTACCTGCAGCAGCAGGGCATCACGTCGGCCCAGTTCCGCGATGACGTGAAGCAGCAGGCCGCCGACATGGCCAAGCAGGACCTGGCTCTCGACGCCTATGCGGCTCATGCCGGCATCGAGGTGACCGAGGAAGACATCCGCGCCGAGTTCGAGAACTCCGGCGTGGCCGACCCCGACGCCCTCATGCAGCAGTGGCGTGAGAACGGCCAGATGCACGTGGTGCGCCAGGGCATCCTCCGCCAGAAGGCCGCCGAGCAGGTCGTCGAGAACGCGACCGTGACCGAGCAGAAGCCGGAAGAGAAGAAGAAGGCCGCCAAGCACACCAAGAAGAGCAGCAAGAAGGAAGAAGCTGCTGAATAGCGCACGCGAGCAGTTGCTTGACCGAGCAGGCGCGCCTTTATCGGGCGCGCCTGCTTTCTTTTTAAGACTTAAATAACGAACATGTTTCGGATTCTTGAAGCGGAACGGGTGCGCCAGCGCATGGCGCGCCCGTTTCCATTACTATAGGAACGTTACATTCGAGAACGAGAAAGAGGTAATGCATGAGTACTCAAGTGAACAATGCGCTCATTCCGTACGTCATCGAGCAGTCGCCGCGCGGCGAGCGCAGCTACGACATCTATTCGCGCCTCCTCAACGACCGTATCATCTTCCTGGGCGAGCAGATCGACGACCATGTGGCAAACTCTGTGGTCGCCCAGCTGCTGCACCTGGAGAGCGCGGACCCCGACAAGGACATCTCGCTCTACATCAACTCGCCGGGTGGTTCCGTCACCGCCGGTCTGGCCATCCTCGACACGATGAACTTCATCAAGTGCGACGTTTCCACGATCTGCCTGGGCGAGTGCGCCTCCATGGCGGCCGTGCTCCTGAGTTCGGGCGCCAAGGGCAAGCGCCTGTGCCTGCCGAACTCCATGGTGCTCATCCACCAGCCGCTCGGCCAGGCTCAGGGCCAGCAGACCGAGATCCAGATCGTGGCCGACTTCATGCTGAAGACGCGCGAGCGCCTGAACAAGATTCTGGCCGAGAACACCGGGCAGTCGCTCGAGACGATCCAGGCCGACACCGAGCGCGACAACTACATGACCGCCGAAGAGGCGCTCAAGTACGGTCTCGTCGACCGCATCACCACTTCGCGCGCGGTTGCCGCGGAATAGAACGGAGAACCATTGAACACGCAGAATACGAAGCGCGGAGGCGGCGACGAGGTCGTTACCTGCAGCTTCTGCGGCAAGCCAGCCGACGAGGCCCAGGCCATGGTCAAGGGCCCGAACGGCATCAACCTGTGCGATGAGTGCCTGGCGGTGTGCACCGAGGTCATGATGCGCGACCTGGGCATCGGCTTTGACGAGAACGGCCGCTTCGGCGGCCAGGGCTGGTCGGACGATTTCGCCGGAGACGCGAATGCGCCAGCGGGCGCGCAGGATGTTGCCCCCTCGCAGGAGGACGTGCTGGCCAACTTGCCCACCCCGCGCGAGCTCTACGAGCAGCTTTCCGATTACGTCGTGGGCCAGGAGCCCGCGAAGAAGGCGTTGTCGGTGGCGGTGTACAACCACTACAAGCGCATCGGGCTCGATTCCGTCGGGGACGACGACGTCGAGCTCGCGAAGAGCAACATCATGCTGCTCGGGCCGACGGGTTCGGGCAAGACGCTGCTCGCCCAGACGCTCGCGCGCACGCTGCGCGTTCCGTTCGCCATCGCCGACGCGACGACCCTCACCGAGGCCGGTTACGTGGGCGAGGACGTGGAGAACATCCTGCTGAAGCTCATCACGGCCGCCGACTTCGACATCGACCGCGCCGAGATCGGCATCATCTACATCGACGAGGTGGACAAGATCGCCCGCAAGGCCGAGAACTTGTCGATCACGCGCGACGTGTCCGGCGAGGGCGTGCAGCAGGCGCTGCTCAAGATCGTGGAGGGGTGCGACGCGTCGGTTCCGCCGCAGGGCGGCCGAAAGCACCCGCAGCAGGAGCTCATCCCGATCAACACCACGAACATCCTGTTCATCCTGGGCGGGGCGTTCGTCGGCCTGACCGATATCATCGCCCAGCGCGTGGGCGAGAGCACGATCGGCTTCACGTCGGAGCTGCCCGAGAGCAAGGAGGCCAACGAGGCCGAGCTGTTGTCGAAGGTGCTCCCCGAGGACTTGAACAAGTTCGGCATGATCCCCGAGTTCGTGGGCCGCATCCCCGTCATCACGTCGCTCTCGGCGCTCGACGAGGATGACCTCGTGCGCATTCTGACCGAGCCGAAGAACGCGCTCGTGAAGCAGTACCGCAAGATGTTCGAGTTCGAGGATTCCGAGCTCGAGTTCTCCGACGACGCCCTGCGCGCCATCGCCCACGAGGCGGTGGAGCACGGCACGGGCGCGCGCGGCCTGCGCTCCATATGCGAGCGGGTGCTCATGGACGTGATGTACGAGCTGCCCGAACAGGAGGGCGCGAGCAAGGTCGTGCTGCGCGCGACCGATGTGACCGGCGAGACCAAGCCG
Source organism: Coriobacteriaceae bacterium (assembly GCA_015062685.1). Taxonomy (GTDB): domain Bacteria; phylum Actinomycetota; class Coriobacteriia; order Coriobacteriales; family Eggerthellaceae; genus UBA9715. Next base: position 5,499 of record SUUE01000033.1, on the reverse strand, counting down.
GAGATACTGGCGGCGTAAAGAATGTGGGCTCGGAGCACGGCCGCGGCTTTCGTTTTCGTAGGGGCGCGCCCCGTGCGCCCGTCAACTGCTGTAGGGGCGCACGGGGTGCGCCCCTACAGGAACTTATTGAGAAAGAGAGCAATTTCATGATCGCAGTAGTCAAGCAGTCGGCGACTCCTGAGCAGCTCCAGCAGTTCATCAGCTGGATCGAGGGGAGGGGCCTCAAGACCGACGTGTCGAGCGGCGATGCGGAGACGCTCGTCGGCATTATCGGCGACACTACGCAGGTCGATCCGTTCCTGCTCGAGTCGATGGAGATCATCGACCGCGTGCAGCGCGTTTCCGACCCCTTCAAGATGGCGAACCGCAAGTTCCACCCCGAGGACACGGTCGTGGACTGCGGCTACGGCGTGAAGATCGGCGGCGGCACCTTCCACGTGATGGCGGGCCCGTGCTCGGTCGAGGGCGACAACCTCTTCGAGATCGCCCGCGCGGTCAAGGCCGCCGGCGCCACCATCCTGCGCGGCGGCGCCTACAAGCCCCGCACCTCCCCGTACGCTTGCCAGGGCATGGGGGAGAAGGGCCTCGAGCTGCTCTGCCGGGCGCGCGAGGAACTCGAGATGCCGATCGTCACCGAGATCATGGATCCGCGCGACGTGCAGACGTTCCTCGACTACAAGGTGGACATCATGCAGATCGGCGCGCGCAACGCCCAGAACTTCCCGCTGCTCAAGGAAGTGGGCAAGACCAACGTGCCCGTCCTGCTCAAGCGAGGGCTGGCCGGCACTATCGATGAGCTGCTCATGGCGGCCGAGTACATCATGAGCGAGGGCAACCCGAACGTCATCCTGTGCGAGCGCGGCATCCGCACGTTCGAGACGCGCACGCGCAACACGTTCGACGTGAATGCCGTGCCCGTGCTCAAGAATCTCACGCACCTGCCGGTGATCGGCGACCCGAGCCATGCCACGGGCTACACGCGCTACGTGCGCCCCATCGCGTACGCCGCAACCGCCGCGGGCGTGGATGGTCTGCAGATCGAGGTGCACAACTGCCCGCAGAAGGCGTGGTCGGACGGCGCCCAGGCGCTCACGCCCGAGATGTTCGAGGACGCCATGAAGCGCATCGCGCTCATCCGCGAGGCAGTGACGGCCGAGCTGTAGGGCCGTGCAATTGGCATAGACCGTAGGGGCGCGCTCCGCGCGTCCTTGCAACCGGGAGACAAATCGAAGGGGAATGGGATGGCTCGTTCTTTCGTTGAAAAACGCATTGGAATCGTCGGCCTCGGCCTGATCGGCGGGTCCTTCGCGCGCGCCTACGCGGCGGCGGGCTGGGACGTCTACGCGAGCAACCGCACGCGCTCGACCGTCGAGCTCGCGATGATCGAGACCATCAAGGGCGAGCTCACCGACGAGATCATCCCCACGTGCGAGCTCATCATCCTGTCCGGCTACCCGCAGTTCAACATCGACTGGCTGCGCGAGAAGGCGCCGCTCGTGGCCGATGGCGCCATCGTCATCGACGCCGGCGGCGTGAAGCGCGCCGTCGTGGAGGCGTGCGACGAGATCGCCCGCGACCACGGCTTCGTGTTCGTAGGCTGCCACCCCATGGCCGGCACGCAGTACTCGGGTTTCGCGCATTCCCGCGCCAACATGTTCAAGGGCGCGCCCATGGTGGTCGTGCCGCCCGAGATCGACGACTTCGAGCGCCTCGCAGTGCTCGAGCGCTTGAAGGCCCTGCTCGAGCCGTGCGGGTTCGGCAGCTTCACCCTTGCTTCGGCCGAGAACCACGACCGCATGATCGCCTACACGTCGCAGCTGGCGCACGTGGTTTCCAACGCATATGTGAAGAGCCCCACCGCCCAGGAGCACAAGGGCTTTTCGGCTGGGTCTTACAAGGACCTCACGCGGGTGGCGCGCCTGAACGCGACCATGTGGGCCGAGCTCTTCCTGGAGAACGGCGACTTCCTCTCTGCCGAGATAGGCGGGCTCATCGAGAGCCTGCAGGCGTACAAGGACGCCATCGACGCAGGCGATGAGGAGCGCTTGCGCGAGCTGCTCGCGGAGGGCGACCGCCTGAAGCGCGCGGCCGAGGGGCGATGAGGCGCGCCATGGCAGACCTCGCAGAGCTCAGGGAGCAGATCGACTCCATCGACAACGCCATTTTCGAGCTGTTCACGCAGCGCGCTGACCTGGCGGCGCAGATCGCCGCGGCGAAGCAGCGCGACGGGCGCGCCGTGCTCGACCCCGAGCGCGAGCGCTCGAAGGTGCTCGATGCGCGCGCGAAGGTGCCCGCCGACCTGCAGGACGAGGGCGAGCGCCTCATGGAGCTGCTCATGGAGTCGTCCCGCAAGCGCCAGAACGAGCTCTTAGGCCAAGAACGCGATCGTTAGCAGGTAGGGCGTTCGTGGGGCAGCACCTGTAGGGGCGCGCTCCGCGCGTCCTCGTGCAGTGGTTGTTGGACGCGCGGAGCGCGCCCCTACAGGCGAATGCGCCCGCAAGGAGGTTGCCCCAACAGCCGTTATGCGCCCGCAAGGGAGGTGTCCCAATGGGTGCGATGCGTCCTCGTGCCGTGGTTGATCGGACGCGCGGAGCGCGCCCCTACTATATGTTTTCCAGCCCCTGGATCTCCATGATCTTCTGCAGGTCGCAGTCGATGACGAAGACTCCGTTGAACTCGAGCTTGCCGTTGCCGACGGCCTTGAAGTAGGCTTCCCACTCCTCAGACGAGCCGTTCGCGGTGACGAGATGGGCCTTGCCGTCGCTTCCCTTGATGGACGCCAGGAGCCCGTTCCAGAAGGCAGGGTCGGACGCTTGGTATTTCGGGTTGATGCCGCTGTAGGGCAGGGTGGTGGTCTCGATGAGGAAGTAGTTGCCCGAACCCGAATACGTTTCGACGGCAACCTGTGCGTGGCCGGGTGTAATGATGATCATCGGGTGCATGCCGGCTGACATGAGGCAGCTCGCCATCAGGAGCGACGTCTCGATGCAGAGGCCCTGCTTCTTGTCCACCACGGCGTCCGGGGTGAGCACGTGCTGGTCCGACGTGAAGGAGTAGCTGTCCATCACGTAGGCGACGCCCTTCTCCGAGATGGCCGTCTGGATGGCGGCAACCTGCAGCAGCGTGGCCGACCAGTCGTTGCCGTACTGGTAGCCGGCAATTTCCTTCATCTTCCCGTTCGTCCACTTCCCGAGGATCTCGGCCGCATCGCGGTTGACCTCGTTCACCTGGGAGGCCTGCGGACGCAGCCAGGCCAGGATATCGTACGAGGCGGTCTTGCCAAAGTTGTCGTCCTTCCAGGTGAAGTCGTACATGCTGAGCAGGTCGATGCTCTGCGACTTCTGGGCCAGCACCTCGCCCGTGGAGGCGTCGGTCACCTTCACGTTGAGCTGCGTGGTGGAGTTGTTGCTGAGGTCGGGGATGTCGTTGGCGGTGAGTAGCGCGGGCTTGATGGGCAGGCAGTTGAAGCCCTGCTCAAGGTTGTACTTCTCCTCGAACTTCTGGGTGAGCCCGGCTACTTCGGCTTCCACCATGACGCTCTGGGAGGGGGCGTAGGTGGTGATCTTGACGATTGCGACGGAGTCGAGCGAAGGGTACAGGTTGGGCGCGATGGTGTCGATCGCGTCTATCTCAGCTGCTGCCTTGCGGCCGTTGACAGAGTTGTCGAGGATTCCGTCGAGCGTTTCCTTGGACACCTCGCACTGCTTCACGAGGATTCGCAGCGCTTCGTTGTCGTAGTAGCTCTGCTTGGCGAGCCACCACGCGATGAGCTGGTTGAAGGTGCGCTGGGAGAGGGCGGACGACGACTTCTGGGCGCTGGCGACCACCGCGGAGTAGAGGGTGGGGATCTTCGCGACCGTTCCGTCCACGAAGGGCTTGAGGTATTGCGGGGGCTCGATGCCCTGGTAGCCCTCGTAGAGGGTCTTGATGGCCTCGAGCTTGGCGCTCGCGCTGGTGTTGCCGTTCGTCGTGGCATTGTGCTGGGCCTCGAGGACGGCCATCTCGTATTCGAGCGCGCCCTGGACGTTCACCATCGCGTTGCGGGCTTCCTCGTAGCCGTTCCAGCCCTTGCCTGAGGAGTCGAGTTGCTCCATGTCGCCGGCGATGCGGTCGAGGCCGCCCTGGATCTCGGCGTGCGCCATGTCGTAGGTCCTGATCTGGTCGCTCGACTGCTCGGCCTCATCTTTGTCGTCGTAGGTGTAGGTTGCGTAGCGCTCTGCGAGCTCGCCTGCGAGCGCGGAAGCGTCCTGGATGGGCACTTTGGCGGCTTCGGGCGCGTTGAAGCTCTTCGGGCCGCCCGCAACCGTTATGCCCACGATGATGGCGATCACCACGACCACCGCCGCAGCCGCGATGCCGATGATGAGGGGCGTCTTGCGCTTCTTCTGCGGTGCGCCCTGCGGGGGCTGCTGTGTGGCGGGCGCTTGGGGGAAGCCCTGCGGCGCGGGTTGCTGCGCGGGCGCGGGCATGGGCGGCTGCTGCGCAGGTTGGGCTGCGTGGGCTGGCTGGGCCGCCGGCGCGGGGCTGGGCTCTTGGCTTGCCGCGGGGGCCGGGGGTTCGGGCTGGTTCACGTCGGCGTTGCACGCGGGGCATTTGGTCGCGTTGCCGGGAAGGGGAGTGCCGCAATACTCGCAGATCATGATGGCTCCTCTCGCTTGGAGGAATTCGGCCCAGGGGCCGCCTCAGCGCCTTCATTATATGACTTCGCGATGCCTTGGTTCGGGCTCCCGGGGGCTCTAGAAGCCCGAAATGACGAATTGTCAATGACTGCTCTGTATCGTTTTCGCCGCTGTGCTAGCCATTGGAATCGTCGGATGCTCGAGCGCTTCTTCGAGCAGCAGTGCTTCCGCTTCGTCCGCTTCTTCGTCGACCGCGTCTTCATCCGCATCGGCGTCGAGCGGCTCTGCGCCGGCCTCGTCTGCGTCCGCCCCGGCGGCTTCGTCCGATGCCTCGGCGAGCATCGGCATGCCTAACCCCTGGAGCGACGTCGCGAGTGCTGCGGAAGCTGCGCAGGGTGCTGGGCTGACCCCTGATGACATCAATTCGCTGACCAACGGCATTCAGTAGCTCGTACGGAACGCTTGAGCTCGCGATGAAACGGGGTGCTGTTCACGAGGGACAGCACCCCGTGCCTTGTTCGCTCGTTAGTGTTGCGGCCTATGCGCGGACCGACTTGTCGGGATTGATGGTCATGCTCTGGAAGCGATTCGCCATGTACTCGTCGTTGAAGTTCTCGGCGTAGAACTGCTCGATCCCCGGTGCCGGCTCGTGCCCGGCCTGGCGCGCGCCCCAGTTGTCGAGCGCCTGCAGGGTCATGACGCAGTTCACCAGCATGAACGCCGCACACACGAGCGTCACGCTGTAGCGCCATTTCCAGGGGATGAGGTTGAAGAGCCGCAGGAACACCGGCAGAAGCAGCTTAATCCACACCGTGCCAAGAACGCCGAACATGGAGGCGAAGAGCAGGCAGGTGCGTCCGCCGAACAGATCGCCGAGGAA
>SUUE01000032.1 GCA_015062685.1 Coriobacteriaceae bacterium | reverse complement strand
GGAGGCCGAGCTCGAGGACCGCAGCTTCTTCGACCGCCTGGAAGGCGAGCTGGGCCAGTACCTGCGCACGCTCTCGAGCGAGCCCGACGACGAGCTGGGAGACTTCTCGGTGCCTATCGAGATAACCGCCACGGACGGCAGCACCGTCAAGGCCATTCTGAGCAGCTACGAAGTGCTGGACAGGCGAAACATGTTCTCGTACGCGTTCGTCCTGCAGCTGCGCAACCGCTAGGGCCCGCCAGCAGCTTCCCCGCCGGACGGGGGCGCCATGGCATGTTACTCCCCCGTTTCCGCGCTTTGCCGTTCATGTGAGGAAACGTGCAAGGCATGGACAGCGCCACCGCGCAGGCCTATACCGTTTTAGGTTCAAACGTCAGTGCGCGCGCAACGCACGGGAAGGCACTTGTGATGGCAGCAGTTCTGGAAGCGATAATGCTCGTATGCTTCGGCTTGTCCTGGCCGATCAACGCGATGAAGGCGTGGAAGTCGCGCACGGCGGTGGGAACGTCGTGGATGTTCCTCGCGCTCATCACCTTCGGCTACGTGGCGGGCATCGCCGCCAAGTTCGTGGGCGGCATGGTGAACTGGGTGCTCGCCGTCTACTTCATCAACCTCGCCGCGCTGGCCGTCAACTGGGCGATCTACGCCCGCAACAAGGCGCTCGATGACAAGCGCCGCCAGGCCAAGGCGGCTTAAGGGCAGCGGCTATTTCTTCTTCTGCAGCATGGGGGCGACGGTGATGACCGCAATGCCGCCCACGATGAGCAAGATGCCCAGCCCCTCCACCGGCGCGATGGTCTCGCCCAAGATGAGGAAGGCGAACAGCAACGAGAACGGCGTCTCGCTTATGCCGATGAGCGAGGTCTTGGTGCCCCCGATGTGCTTGACGGCCTGAATGTAGAGCACCACCGGCAGAATCGTGTTCGCGAGCGCCATCGTGCAGCCCACGGCTATCTGGTAGGCGCTCAGGTGGAGCATGGCGGGCACCGACGGCGCGAACACGATGCACGACGCGAGCAAGCTCGTCCAGCTGAGCGTGAACGTGACGGTGAACGACCCCTCGGTGCGCCCCGTCACCTGGATGAGCACGGTGTAGATGGCGAAGGCGAGCGCCGAGGCCAACGCGAACACAAGCCCCAGCGGGTCGAGCGTCAGCTCGCCGCTCGTCACCCCGGATATAAGCACGAGCCCCATGATGGACAGGATGAGCGCCACCGCCACCGCCACGGAGAGCCTCTCGTGGAAGACGGCCAGGTTGATGGCCGCGACCATGGCGGGGTAAAGGTAGAAAAACACGGTGGTGATGCCCGCGTTCATGCGCTCCACGGCGAAGAAGTAGAGGAACGCCGACGCAAAGTAGAACACGGCTTGCAGGTAGACGGTCTTCTGCCGGCTGACGAGCTTCTCCTTGCGCCATACGAGCATGAAGACGCCGAGCAGCACCGTCGAGCAGAGGAACCTCAGGAGCACGGCCTGCTGCGAGTCCATGCCCGTGGCGTAGAGCAGCTTGCCGAAGATGCCCATGGTGGAATACAGCACCGCCTGCAGCACGGCAAACGCGTATCCGATAATCTGGCTTTTCTGCCTTTCCATCAACCGCCCTATCGCAACGTCTCGAATCGCTCCAGTCTACCCTACCGGCCGCTACATGCGGTAATACATGACGGCGATCTGCGTGCGGTTCTTGAGCTGGAGCTTCTGGAGGATGTTGCTGATGTGGTTGCGCACGGTGCCCTCGCCCATGAAGAGCTGGGCTGCTATCTCGTGGTTGTCGAGGCCCTGCGCGACGAGCTCGACCACCTCCACCTCGCGCTCGGTCAGGCCGAGCTTGGCGAAGCTCTGCGCCGCGGACGCGCCGCCCCCGTTGTCGGGGGTGCGGGCGATGTGCCCCACCACTTCGTCGCCGAGCACGTTCTGCCCGGCGGCCACCGCGCGCACGGCGGGCGCGATGTCTGTCACGTTCTGCTTGATGAGGTAGCCCTTCGACCCCAGGTGCAGCGCACGCGCGATGTAGTCGTCGTCGGCGAAGGTGGTCAGGAACACCACGCGCGCACCGGGGTGCTTGGCGATGACCTGCTCGGCGGCGCTCAGGCCGTCGCCGCCCGCCATCTGGATGTCCATGAGCAGCACGTCGGGAACGTGCTCGTCGTAGAGCGCCACCGCCTCGGGGCCGCTCGTGCCCTTCGCCACGACCTCCATGTCCTCCTGCGCGTTCAGGATCGTCTCCAACGACACGCCCACGAACGGGTCGTCGTCAACCACTATCACACGTATCATTCCCTGTCCTTCCATTCCGTAACCAATTGCCCGTAGGGGCGCTCCCCGAGCGCCCGTCAACCACGGCAGATGGGCGCACGGTGTGCGCCCCTACGGGCAACCGGCAATGCAGCTCTTTCGTTCACCGCGCGCGGGCGCTCCGGGAGCGCCCCTACTTGGGCACGCTGGCGAAGACGCGGAAGCCGCCTTGCTGCCAGCCCGTGCGCAGCGTGCCGCCCAGGGCGCGCACGCGGTCGTCCATCGCCTGCAGGCCCATGCCGGCGTCCGCGGGCTTGCGCGCGTCGCCACCCGTGCCGTTGTCCTGCACGACCAGCTGGTACAGCCCGGGGTATTCCCTCACCTGCACCTCGATGCTCGTCGCATCGCTGTGCTTCACCGTGTTAGTCGCCGCCTCGCGCACGATCGACACGAAGCAGCGGGCCACGTTGTCGGGCAGCTTGCGAGCCTCGTACGCGAGGTTCGTCTGCTCCACGCCGCAGCCGTCGAGCGCCACCTGCATGAGCCGCTGCGGGTCGGTGGCCTCGTCGCGCAGGTCGTGCACGCTCGCGCGCACCGTCTGCATGGCCTCGTTCAGCGTCTGCGACACGCCGTCGTACTCGCTCACGATCGCGGGCTCGGCGGCATGCACCACCTTGAGCGCCTCCACCTGCATGATGGCGCGCGTGAGCAGGTGCCCCACGTTGTCGTGTATCTCGCGCGCGATGCGGCCGCGCTCCGCGAGTGTTGCCACCTGCGCCGTGAGGTCGCGCGCTTCCTGCAGGTCGCGGTTGCGCGCCTCGAGCGCTGCAGACGCCTCGTGAGCGTCGTCGCGCATCTTGCGGAAGTGTTCGCGCTCGCTGCGGAGCGTCGCCGTGCGCTGCGACAGCACGGCCGAGACGACGCAGAACAGCGCCACCACCGCCCACGGGAGGGCTTCCCACCCGCGCATGGCGGCCGCGAGCGGCACCACCCACGCGAGGCGCACCGGCAGCAGCTCGTCGCGCATGCAGTCGTAGGCGATGAGGGGCAGGAACGCGGCGAGCACGGGGAAGATCAGGGCCGCAACCATGTATGCCGCGGCCGCCACGAGCCTCCACAGACGAGGGAGGGCCTCGCCGAGCGCGGCCACGGCCAGCGCGACGAGGTACCCTCCGAACGCGAATTCAGTGATAGGCAGCGTGAGGAACGCCGTTAAGCAGCAGATTGCAATGATGCCTTTGTCGACGAGACGTTCCATGCGACCATTCTACCAACCTTCAATCGGGAAATCGCCATGCCCACGGCGAATACCGCCAGAGCGAACAAGCACACGATGCCCAGGTTCGCCAGCACTTCCGCCGTGAACCCGCCGCCCATCGAGTCGAAGGCGGCGTGGAGCGCCTCGTTGTAGTAGTACGTGGGCGTGAACTTGGCAATGGTGGCCACCGGCTCGCCTACCAAGTCGAGCGAGACCCACACGCCGCCGAGGAACGAGACGATCAGGCCCAAGATGTTCGACACCGCGTTCATGAGGAGCTCGCTGTTCGTGACCTGGCCGATCAGGAAGCCGAATGCGAGGCCGAACAGCGAGTAGCAGAACAGCGACACGATCCCGCTCGCGATGACGTCGGCACCGACGCCCGCCAGCTTGCTGCCGAACACGGCCAGGCCGAGGGCCGACACGAACGCCCAGCACACGAGCATGATGACGAAGCACGCGGCGGCGATCTGCAGGTTCACCGACGCCTGGGGGATCGGCGAGGAGCCAATGCGGCGGCGCGTCTCCTCGCGGCCGAAGCGCGACATCACGACTGCCGAGCACACGGCAATGGACAGCAGGATCGTGTAGCTGGCGAACTGCAGGTAGAGCAGGAAGCCGTTGGACACGGGCGCGGCCTCGGCCACCTGGACGACGCTCACGTCGACGGAGTGCGCCATCGCGGCGTCCGTGCGCTCTACCACCTGCGCCTGGCCGGCGTCAGGCAGGGCGAGCTCGTAGGTCTTGGCCACGTTCAGGTACTCGTCCACCAGGTTGTCCATCATCGTGACGCTCGCGGACTGCGTGCTCACCACGGTCTGCACCTCGGGCATCGCCGTTCCGCTGGCCGCGGCCTTGGCGAAGTCGGCCGAGAAGCCCTCCGGGATGATCACGATGTAGTGGGCCCGTTCCTGCATGACGGCGTCCTGCAGGGCGCGCTCGGTGTCGTCCACCTGCACCGGCACGGAGTTCTCGGCCACGAACGCCGCCAGGCCCTCCGAGAGCTCGCCGCCGTCGCGGTTGATGACCGCCACGTTCGGGCGCTCGATGTATTCCTCGCTGGGCACGTCGTTCACGCTCATGCCCATGAAGATGCCCATGCAGGACAGCCAGACGATGTAGATGGCCAGGTAGATCGGATGACGAAAGAACGTCTTGAGTGCGGCTTTAAAGACTTGCATATCGTTGCCTCCTCATGAGCAGCGCTGCCACGAGCGCGAATACCACCGTGATTGCCGCCAGCACGCCGATCGTCTGGAAGAAGGGCTCCAGGTCGGTGTAGACGTACAGGCTGTAGAACAGATCGGTCACTTGCTTTGCGGGGTTGATCGCGGCCGCCCAGGGGGCCTCGCGCGCAATCTGGTCGGCCAGGCGCAGCGCCGGCGTTCCGTAAAGGCCCGCGAACAGGGACAGCAGGCAGGTGATGCCCGTCAGCACGCCGCCCTTGGCGTTGAGCGGGATGCCCGGGAATGCCCCGATGAGCGCGCCGAGCGACGTCGACATGAGCGCCGCCACGGCCAGGCCCAGCACGCAGGCCCCCTCGCGGCCACCGAACTCGACACCCAGCACGAACCTGATGTAGACGAAGGCCAGGAGCAGCGCCAGGTAGCTCACGAGCCAGCTCGCGAGGATGGCGCCCGCCAGCATGCGCGACCTACTCGTGCCGCTCAGGGCGCGGCGCGCGCCGAGGGGCGAGACGTTCGGCTGGATCGAGCCGACCGCGTTCATGCCCACCATGGCCGCCATGAGCGCCGCGAAGCCGAGCAGCGCGTAGAAGTAGCGCACGTACTCCTTCGTCTTGCTGTGCGTGATGGCCAGCTCGGACGTGTAGTCGCCGCGCTCGGAGAAGGACGCCACCACATCGGGGTTCGCGAGCGCCATGGGGTCGTTCTTCACGATGTCCTCGGCGGCCTCGCGCGAGCGGCAGAAGTCGTCCACCACGTCGGCCAGGACGGTGCGCTTGACCTGCTCCATCGAGACGCCCACGTCGCCCGTGCCTGGGGAGAGCTCGAGGCTCGGCCAGCCCTCGGCGTCGAGCGTGATCGTCCCGATCGTCTCGCCCGACTTCATGAGGTCGCGGGCCTCGTCGGCCGTCTTCGCGTAGACCGGCGCGAGCAGCGCGTCGCCCTCGGAGTCATCGGACAGCGCGTCCATCGTCGCGTCGAACGCCTCGCCCGCCGCGCCCTCGGAGCCGTCCACGACGGCCACCGGGATCGTCGGCAGCACGAAGGCCGTGTCGTCCATTCCCTTGAACATGACGTTGAACAGCGTCGACAGAATGAGCGGGAACAGGATTACCCAGAGGACGACGCTGCGTTCCCGCACGATCGACAGCGCCGAGTACTTGAACGTATTCCACATGATGCGCCCCTAGTCTCGCAGCTCTTTGCCGGTGATCTCGAGGAACACGTCGTTGAGCGTCGGCGGCTCGGAGTAGACGCGGCCGAACGCCACCGCGCGCTCCTGCAGCACGCCCAGGATGCTCGCCAGGTTGTGCGGGCCGTTGTCGCACAGCAGGTGGATGGTCGTGCCGTCGTGGGAGACGCGGCGCACGAACGCCAGGCCGCCGAGCGCGTCGAGCGTGCCGTCGGGCAGGCTGGGCGCCTCGATTTCCACCTTCTCGCCCGTCGAGACCATGCGCACGAGATCGTCCTTGGTGCCGGACGCGAGCGACTCGCCGCGGTCCATGATCATGATGCGGCTGCAGATCTGCTCTACTTCCTCCATGTAGTGCGACGTGTAGACCACGGTCGCGCCCTCGGCGTTCAGGCGCTGGATGCCCTCGAGGATGGAGTTGCGGCTCTGCGGGTCAACGGCCACCGTGGGCTCGTCGAAGAAGATGAGCTCGGGCTTGTGGGCGATGCCGCACGCGATGTTCAGGCGGCGCTTCAGGCCGCCGGAGAGCTTGCGCGGGCGGAACTTCGTGTAGTCCTGCAGCCCGACGAACTCGATGGCCTCGTCCACGAGGGCCTTGCGCTTCGCCGAGTCGGTCACGTAGAGGCCGCAGAAGTAGTCGATGTTCTCGCGCACGTTCAGCTCGTCGAACACCGCGATGTCCTGGGGCACGACGCCGATCCTGCGCTTGAGGTCGTAGCTCGTGGGCTTCATGGGCTGCCCGAAGAGCTCGATCTCGCCCTTGTCGTAGGTGAGCAGCTGCAGGATGCAGTTGATGGTGGTCGTCTTGCCCGAGCCGTTCGGGCCCAGCAGGCCGAACACTTCGCCCTGCTCGATCTGCAGGTTGAAGTGATCGAGCGCCAGCACGTCCCCGTAGCGTTTCACGAGGTTACGCACGTTCACGATAGCCATGTTCAATCCTTTCACTTGATCGTCATGACCACATTGTGCCGTGCGCGGCGAACGCCCACCAGTGAGCGCAATCACGACCACCCATGACAAATGTCACGGCTTGCCCGCGCCGCGCGAGTTGCTTTGGCGCATTAGTGTACATTTTTTGCGAGCGCCATTTTGCGACCTGGCGTTATACAACGGGAAATAGGCCCCATCGGGAAATGTGTACACTAATCCTCCAGACACCCGGATACGCCGCCCGGCTCTGTGCATGGGGAGCCAGGCGGCATGGGGATGGGCTTGCCGCAGCGCGCGCAATGGGTTGCGCCCGGACCGTTGTCATGCCAGCAGTACACGCACATCCCGGGCTGCAGCTTAGGACGTGGATTCCCCTCGCATTTCCCGCAATTGACGCATACCGCACACATGCCAAGACTCCTATCGTGAAATAGCGCGAGGGCAACCGGCTTGGAGCCCCGGTTGCCCTCGCGACCGTAGAATTGCCTACAGGTGGTAGAGCACCTGTTTGCTTTTCTTGCTAAGCAGCGGCACGAGATCGCTGATCTCGCCATAAGTCAGGCAATGTGCCTGGCAGTGCTTGACGCAGGTCGGCTCCTGGCCGGCCGCGACGCGCGTTGCGCACTGGTCGCACAAATCGGTGAACACGGGCATGTTGATGTCGGTCCACTTGTCTTCGGCGACCTTGTAAACGCCCTCTTCATGAATCTTGACCCCGCAATGGCCCTCGGGGAAATGCCCGTGCGCGAGCTCGACGGCGCATGCCATCTCGCAGGTGTGGCACCCCGAGCACCATTCGTAGTCGACGAGAATTCCTTTTGCCATACAGAACACCCTCTTCCTAGTCGCTGCCGAGCGGGTTCGACAACGTGTTGCAATCGTTTTCCTCGCACTTGTAGATACGGCAAAGGACCGTCTTGTAGTTCGAGCCGAATCCGGTTCTGCCCGGATCGTATGCGAGGAGCTGGTTGATGTTGTAGTCGAGCATGCCGGAGTAGCCGCCCTCCTCCCATTTCGGGTTCTCGGGGAGCCACCAGCCATGGTCGGTGGAGCAGTAACGCGGGTCGAGGGCCTCGGTCAACTTCACGCGACGCTTCGCGCGGCCGCGCTGGTTCTCGACCCACACCCAATCGCCCTCGTCAACGCCGTACTTGCGGGCGGTCTCGGGATTCACCTCGATGATGGGGTCGGGCCTGAGGGCGCGCAAGCGCTTGACCTGCCTGTGCTCGGAATGGAACAGCGACCAGTTGCGAGCGCCCGTGGTAAGCACGAGCGGGTACTGCTCGTAGAGATCCGGGTCGGCAACAGGACCAGGCGACGGCTCGTCGAACGACGGCACGAACTCGCAACCGATCGAAGCGAAATACGTGGACATGAGCTCGATACGACCCGTGGCGGTTTCGAAACCGGGCTGGCCGTCGGCGCGCAACAGGCCCTTCTCATACTTCTTGTACTCGAAGTCAAGATAGGTCGGCGCCGCCTCACGCAGCTCCTCGAACGACATGTCCATACCGCTCAAAATGTGCGAGAACATGTCTTCCTCGGTTTCCCAGGGGTAGAACTCAGGGCAGATGCGTTTGCCAATTTCCCAGTTGATCACCATGTCGGACTTCGCCTCGCCCACCTGGATGGCTTTGTTGATCGTCTCGCCGCGCTGCACGCCATCGCCAATGCGGATGCCGTTGCGCTCGGCGAACGTGCATGCGGGAAGGAACACGTCGGCGAGGGCCTGGACGGTCGGGGTCATGTACAGGTCCACCGAGACGATGAACTCGAGCTTCTTCAGCGCGTTGTAGGTTCGACGCGTGTCAGGCGAGGAGTTCACGAGCGGGTTGGTGGTCTGGAACCATGCAGCCTTCAGGGGGTAGTCGTTACCCAACTCGTCCTTGCCGGTTTCCAGGCACTCAATGGTAACGTCCGTTGAGGCGTTCTTGAATCCATAGCGGTACAGCGGATACTTGTGGATGCCAAGGCGCTTTTCCTTCTGTTCGTCGGAAAGATTCTCGCCGCCCCAGCCCGCGTAGTAAGGAAGAATGGAGGGCGGGGCAATCATGCCGCCTGGAACGTCAACGTTGCCGGTGATCTGGAAGATGGCGGAAAGCGCCTGGCAGGAGGGCACGGCCTCCTTGGACATGTCGGTGGAGACGCCCCACTGCATGATCATACCGTCTGCCTTGCCAATCATGCGCGCCGCTTCCACGATCTTGTCGGCGCTCACCCAGCAAATTTCAGCCGTGCGCTCGGGCGTGTACTCGCTGGCCGCCTCCCAGAGCTCGTCGAAGCCGAAACACCATTTCTCTACGAAGTCTTTATCGTAGAGCTCTTCGGAGATGAGCACGTTCAGGATGCCGAGCGCGAGGGCGGCATCGGTGCCAGGACGCAGAGGAAGGAAGACCTCCGCCTTGGTGCCGAGCCAGGTCATCTTGGGGTCGACGGAGATAATCTTCGAACCCCTCTTCATACAGTCGACCACCCAGTGTCCATACAGGCCGTCGGAGTTCGACACGACGGGGTTGTTGCCCCACAGCACGATGCAATCGGGCACCTTCCAACGCGGATCGTCATAGCGCTTCGTGAACTGCTGCGAGTAGTCGCCGACCCAGAACGAGCCCGACGTGCACATGGAGCTGGCAATACGCGGCACGAAGCAAGCGCACCCGGACAGGGCGAACACGACGTTGGGGCTGCCGAAAGACCAGGCCAGGTGGCTGATCCAAGGGGCAATGTCGCGGCCGGTGCCCTTGAAGAACAGCACCGACTCGGCGCCGAACTGCTCCTTGTAGCCAAGGAACTTCTCGGCGATCAGATCGTACGCCTCATCCCAGGTGATACGCGTCCAGGCGTCCTTGCCGCGGTCCTTGGGGTCGCGCTTCATGGGGTAGAGAACGCGGTTCTCGTTGTATGCCGACTCCATGAGATCAAGGCAGCGCACGCAAAGGCGGCCCTTGTTGAACGGGTTCTCCGGATCGCCTTCAACCTTGACGAGCTTGCCGTCCTTGTCGGTGTACAGCAGTAGACCGCACCCAAGGTGGCATCCCGGGCCAGACCATGCACTGCCGCGCGTGACCGTATATTCCCCTTCCTGGTAGCGCCAGGGCTTCTCGTGTTCGACGTACTCGTACTTATCGGGCCGCCCGATCTTCTCGCCGGCCTTCCTTTCATGCGATACGTCCTTGAATTCCGCCATAACCACTCCTTTCGAATCGGTGGATTCATTGGCATTTGACATGGGTTATCGCGGCCAACCCGATTGACCGCAAGCGAACCCCCTCGCTTTGGGATTCTACGAAGCAGCCGGGCGCGAAGGCGTTTCGCAAATGGCATCGACGCTTCCTCTTGTGACACGTCGTTTTGCAGGGGGCGTTCTTAACATATGCGGATGTTCGGCGCCGCCGCGTGTGGCGAGAAACCGAGGGAGGGGCTCTATGTATGAGCAGGTAATCACCTTAATTTGCGCGCTTTTGGTCTGCGCCGCGATAACTGCGAGCTATTGGCGGCACAGGAAAAGCGGTTCGGGGCAAGCGCCCTCGGGCAACGCCCAGGACACCGAAGGCCGCTCAGTGCGGGGCTGCATAGACGAAGCGTCGTCGTACTTCGGGATCGACGCGAAGAGCTCGCAAAGCCGCGCGTCGCACGTACTCGACCTTGCGCCCTTGAAGCTCGCTTCCGCCATTGCGTGGGAAAGCACGGACAAGGGCCCTCGTTCGAAACCCCGCTAAGCCAAGCGGGAAGAGGGAAACGAGCGCCTGGGTCGCGAAAGGAGGGAGAGACGCGATCAGGCCCAGGGGGTAAAACCGCTACTGAAGAGCAATCAAGGCGCCGCGCCGCTCGTGGAGGGCGCCATTCTGATCCAGGAGGAAATCTCAATGACTGAACAATCTGCTCCGGAGGCCTTGGAGGCATCCCGGAAAATCCCGGTGAAGAGGGTCATCGGGCTGCTTCTCGGCATTGCATGCCTCGTCGTGTCGTTCGTTCTGCCGGGCTCCGAGGAGCTCACCCATGAGGGCATGGTCTCGATCGGGATCCTGCTCATGGCCATCTGCTTTTGGATGTGCGACGTGCTGCCCGTCGGCGTGACGGGTCTGCTCGGCGCAATATTGCTGTCGGTTCTGGGCGTCGTGAACAACTTCGGCGCAGCCTGGAGCGGCTTCGTGTCGTTCACGCCGTGGTTCATCTTCGGCATCTTCATCATGACCGCGATTATGATCAAGACGTCGCTCGGCACGCGCCTCGTTCAAGCCCTGGTCGGCAAGGCGGGAACGAAGCCGAAGTCCATCGTGCTCGCATATATGATCGCCACGGCAATCGTGTCGATGTTCATGACCGACACGGGCGCCGTTGCCGTGGGCATGGCGCTCGCCCTGCCGTTCCTGCGCGGCATCAACGCGAAGGAAACCCACCCCAACCTCGGGCGCTGCCTTGCGCTCGGCATTGCGTTCGCGGCGATTTTGGGCGGCTTCATCACGCCGTTCGGCCATTCCCTCAACGTGCTGTGCGCCGGCTTGCTCACCTCGACGTACGGTGTGACGATCGATTTCTTCCAGTGGTTCGTTCCCGGCCTCATTATTGCCGTGCTGCTCGTGCCATTCTGCTGGTTCGTCATCTGCAAGGTATTCCCTCCCGAAGACCTGTCCGAGGAAGAGGCCGCCCTCGTGACCGGCTCGGGCGACAAGGAGCCCATGACGGCAACCGACATCAAGGCGCTCATCTACATGGTGGTGCTCGTTGCCGGCTTCATCGCGGGCAACTGGGTGCCCGTGCTCTCTAACGTAAACGTCATCATGGTCATGCTGGCCGTTGCGTTTCTGCCGGGCATCGAGATCGTCACGTGGAAGGACTTCCAGGACAACGTCGGATGGGGCGTCGTTCTCATGGTAGGCGGCGTCATGAGCATGGCAGGGGCGTGCTCATCGACGGGCGCAGCCGGGTTCCTCGTCAACCTGCTACTCGCAACGGGGGTCATGAACCTCCCCATCCTCCTCGGGCTCATCCTCATCATGGCGATCGCCTACGTAATCCACACGTTCGTGCCCGCAGCGCCAGCTCTCTGCGCCTTGTTCGTACCGCCCGTTATGGGCTACTGCGTGGCCGCCGGCGTTTCGCCCGCGATTTTCGTCATGCTCATGGCGTCGGTGACGGCAGGCTCCTTCCTGCTGCCGCTGAGCCCCCCGATGCTGGTTTCGTTCTCGGAGGGCTATTACACGTCCGGGGAGCTCACGAAGGCGGGCTGGCTTTGTGCCATCGTCTACGTGCTGGTCGAGGTGCTTGTCGTCTACTTCGTCGGAAGCGCCCTGGGCTTGCCCATCATCCCCGCGTAGAGGGTCACCGAGCCTTCGGGCATAAAGCTAGGCCATACGCGAGGGGCTGCCTTTCGGGGCGGCCCCTCGCGTATTCCCGCACATTCGCCGGCCGAGGTTACGCCGTGAAGCGCTCCAGGGAGCCCGGCCCGTACTTCGCATATCGCTTTTCGAGAAGCGCCGCGCATTGGTCGAGGACGTCCAGACACTCAGGCAGGCCGTCCACGGTTCTGTTCTTCGGCGTGAAAGCTCCCACTTCGTATGAAGTATCGCAATCGGAAAGCGAGATAAACTTCACGCGTTTGCCGTAGATGGGGTAATTGTGGCCGCTCGAGAAGCCGACGCAATCAGCTGCCTCAACTCGCACGAACAGCGTGTCGACGTCCCGATACCGCGAGTACGCCTCTTTGGAAAGCCCCTTGGGCAGCATTTGGCAAATGCTCTGGTCCATGTCGTTATAGCACTCGGAATCGGGCAGCAGCACCTGGTTGCCCTCGAGCTGGTCGGAGCCGATCGAGTCGTAAGCCGCAAGTGGATGGTCGCACGAAGCCACCACGAAGAACTTGTCGTCGTACACCCTCTTGAAAGAAACCAAGTCGTCGGGGAACGGCATGGCGTTCAGCCCGAAATGCAAATCAATCGTGCCTGTCGACAGAGCATACAGCGCATCCCCCACCTCCATGCAACGCAAGGAGACAACGATGTCCGGGTGGGTTTCCTTCATTATCCGCAGGAAGTCGGCAAGGAAAGGGCGGGAGGCGTTTCTGAGGTAACCCACTTCGACAGCGCGCTTCTTTTCCTCGGAGATCACCTTCACGCGCGTGAGGGCGCTCTGGTACTTGCCGATGATGGCGTCGATATCGTTCTTGAAGGCAATGCCCTCTTCGGTGAGGCTGACAGCGTGGCTGTCGCGGATGAACAGCTTGCAGCCCAGCTCCTGTTCCATGATTGCGATGTGCTTGCTCAGCATGGAGGGGCTGAGAAAGAAGTGTTTCGCCGTAGCCCTGAAATTGAGCGTTTCCGCCAAGTGCGCAAATTCGTGTAGATGATCGATGTTCATGCGTGCCCCCTCGACCGACCATTGTATTCCCGAGGCGCGCTTCCCACAGACCTGTCAAAGAATCGACCGAAAGCCTCCCCAGCCAACTCATTCTGATAGTTTCGCCCATGCGCTGCGCATCCTAAATGGAAACGGCATGTCGGAAAACGAAACCCTACGAGGCCACCGCAAGGAGCGCGCATGCGTGAGCTCTTGCGTTGCCATGCACTTCGCCCGGCGCCGCCGGCGGTCGCTGTGGTACGATGCACCTGCGGAGATAAAAACACGACCCCGTTGGGTAGTCGGGGTGCGCTTCGGCGTCAGTAACCTGCCTCCTTGGTTGTCCCTTCTCTGCGTGGTGTCTACATACAAGGAGGATTCACCATGCAGGAGATCAGGGTTTCCTCCACCCTGACCGTATATCACGACGGCCAGTTTTGGGTGGGGATGTTCGAGCGCGTCGAGGGCGGAGAGCTCCGAGCGTGCCGCGTCGTGTTCGGCGCAGAGCCGTCCGGCGAAGAGATTCAGGAACTTGTTTGCGGGCGTTGGAACGCGCTGCGCTTCACCGACCCCATCGCACATGCCGATGCGCCGAAGGTCGTCAGCAACCCCAAGCGCCGCCAGCGCGAGGCCGCGCGCGAGCTGAGGCTGCGGGGGCCTTCCACCAAGGCACAGCAAGCACTCTCGGAAGAACGCGAAGCGAGCGCCCAGCAGCGCAAAGCATGCGCCCGCGAAAGACGCGAGCTGGAGAAGCAGCGCCGCTTCGACCTGCGCCAGCAAAAGCGCAAGCAGAAGCACCGCGGGAAATAACACGGAGGCCGTTTTTGCCAATTCCCAGATTTCATGGCAAGTTTCGGCCTCCGTGCTATGAGGTTCTGGCGAAAAACGGGCTCCGTGCTATGGGCCCTTCCGCGTTTCCCCAGGTCACGTTTTTCGAAAAGGACTGAACGCCATGGCACGGAGGCCGTTTTTCGCCATGAAAATCGGAAACTGGCAAAACAGGCCTCCGTGTTACGGGATCCTGGCAAGTTTCGGGCTTCGTGCTACGGCCGGGCGCTTGGCATGCAACCAAACGCCCGGCCGAGCACAGCAAACGCTACGCGAGCGTCTCGAGGTGCGCCTTTACGGCGTCGAGGCCCTCGAAGAGTTGCTCGCCGTCGTAGAGGTACGGAATCTTGTTGGCGTCGCCGCCGAGCGCGAGCAGCTCGTTGTAGGGAGCTTCCTGCTCCACATCGCGCAGGTCGAGCTC
>SUUE01000031.1 GCA_015062685.1 Coriobacteriaceae bacterium | reverse complement strand
GCGCGCTCCGCGCGTCCTCCTGGGCGCTGGCGGGTGCGGAAAAGGGCGCGGCCCCAGGGGAATGCCTGGGGCCGCGCTTCGTTTCTGAGGTGGGGGCTGCGCTTACGCGTAGATTTCCTTCTCCACCACGAGCTCGTTCTTGATCTTGCCGACGAGGTTCTGCAGCGCGTCGATGCAGCGCGGGCGGATGTCGGCGCCGATGAGCACGTACATGAGCGAATCGCCCACGTTGCACACGCCCTCGTTCAGCCACACCTTCACGTAGTAGACGCCGTCCCAGGTGAGCGCCTCGGCAACAGCAGCCTCGAGCCCTTCTGCGTCGTAGGAGAACTCGACCTGGCTCACGGCCGGCATCTCCTGGCCCTCGCGCACCTGCGCTTTGGCGGTGGCGCGCACCACGCCGTTATGCGTGAGGAACATGCCGCACTTGTCGGCGTTCTCGCTCGCCTTTGCCTCGGCGAGCCACTGGTCCATGGACGGTTCGGGTTTAGACATCTCATCCTCCTGTGAGCATGGCGGAAGGCTCTCCTTCCGCGGTTCTTCTTAAAGCTGAATAATTGTACCGTATCCTACGCGATGGGTGGGGTTCGGTTTTGGGGAGAATTAGAGCTCGAACACCTCGACGGCGAGGCGCTCCAAGAACTCATCGTCCAGGTAGATGGGGAGTTTTCTCGCAGTGCGCTCGGTCTTGTGGGCGCCCGGCTTTCTGTAGGTCACGAGCGCGCGGCAGCACCAGGTGGTGCTGCGCAGGGCTGTCATGATGCGCCAGGCCCGGAGCCGCTCGTCGAAGCCGCCGCGCTCGAACCGCCCGCCCACGGCGCGCCAGTAGTCCTCGACGAACGCGTCGATGCCGCTTTGCGGAAAGAGGAAATCGCTGTCCCAGAACGTGGTCGTGGGCGAGACGAAATATGCGACGTCCTGGGCCACCTCGCCCACGATGGGCCGCTCCCAGTCTATGAACCACCCTGGGCGCTCGCAGAACGGGCCGCTTGCCGCAGCGTTTCCTGCGGCCTGCCTGGCGGAGGCCCCGGGAATGAGGAAATGCGACGGCAGCGTCTCCGTGTTCACGATGTGCGCGCAATCCTCGCGGCGGCGCGGCGTGCGTGTCGCGCGCTCGGCGGCGTCGATGAAGGCCTCGACCCATTTCGTGATGCGGGCGTCCTCGAAGGCGGAAGTGCGGTAGATCTCGAAGCGCCCGAGGCATTCCTCGAAAAGCGCGCGCAGCGGGTCGTCGGGGCGGAAGATGGGGCAGCCCTCCTTCACCGGCACGGCGTGGACGTCGGCCATGAGCTGCGCTGCACAGCGGAGGTCGCCCGGGCGAAGGTTATCGAAATCCAGTTGCTCGCCCTCGCAGAACCCGATGACCATCGCGCCCTCGCGGGGAGCCCCGTCCGAGCTGTCCAGGTAGATGGGCTCGGGCGTGCGCCCGCTCGGCTCGAGGGCGCGCAGCGCGGCAAATTCGTAAGCAACCTGGTTGCTATGGAAGGGTTGCTTTGCCACGTTGACGCGCAGCACGTAATCGCGCCCGCTCGCGGGTTCGCGGAACCGGTAATTCAGGTTGTGCTCGCCAACCCCCAGGTAGCGGGGCTCGAGGCACGCGCCGTCCGGCGCGCCGATTGCGCTGCGCAGCTCGGCGTTGCCGTTAAGGTATGCGCGTGCTTGCTGGAGTTCCCGCTCGTTGGCATCCATGGCCGCCTCCGCCGTTTGAAGCCGCTGCGCTAAACAGCGCACAGCGCCGGGGCTCGATCCGCGGCTTCGATTGCTTCAAGTGCGGTGCAGGCGTCGCGAATCTCCTCGCGCCGCGCGTCCGAGATGCCCAGCTGGTTGCGGACGAAGCTATCCATGCTGCCGTAGGCTTCCTCGATGGACTCGTAGAAGGCCGCGAGGTATTCGGGGCGCGCGCGATGCGCTTCCACGAGCGCGCGGGCCTGCTCTTTGTCGCCCTGCGAGAAGCGCAGGAAGCGTTCCATCATCTGGCCGTATCGCGCATCGCGCGATACGTTGGTGAAGAGGTAATCCTCTTCGATGGTCTCGCGGCTCGCGCCGAGCACGGTCAGCAGGAGCAGCGTCAGGATGCCCGCGCGGTCCTTGCCGCCGTTGCAGTGCTCGAACACGGGGATGCCTCGCTCTATGCGCGAGAACACCTCGTTCACGCCGATCCGCATCATCCCCACGGTGAGCGGGTTGGCAAGCGAACGGTAGAAATGGTCGGGGACGCACGCGACGTCGCGGCCGACGACCTTGGTGCCTTCCGCGGGCTCGGTGTACTCGATGCCCACGATGTCCTTGTCGTAGAAGGGAATGTGCAGGTTCTCGACCCCGGGCCATTCCGCGTCTGGATTCTCGTTTCGCTCCCAGCCCGTGCGCATGTCGATGACGCAGCGCACCCCAAGCTCCTCGAACAGCAGCTTGCAGTCTTTCTCGGAGGCTTTTGCGAGCGTGCTGCCGCGGTAGAGCAATCCGGGGATCACCGTGCGCCCGCCTGCGACGGGCGTGCCGCCCAGGTCGCGCACGTTATCGATGCCTTCGAATTTGATGACCTTCAAAGCAACCCTCTTCTTTCCAAACGCACGAATTGTAGCAAACGGGCGCGGCTGCGTTATGATGAGTCCAATAATAGACACGCTCACAGGTAAATACGCACCGCTCGATGGTTCATTCCGTCGAGCGTGGAATGCAAAAAGCAGGAGGAACGCAATGCTGGATTCTGATACGCGCGACAAGAGCGGGCTCGCCCGCAGGTCAATCGGCTTGCCGAGCGGCGTGAAAGGCGTGTACGCCGCAGCCGATTTCCTGGACAAGCTGTCCCGGAAGCGCCTTCTTAAGGTGAAGGGCGACGCCCTCGTCATCGGCAACGGCCCCGACGCGCTCGAGGCCGCTCGCGCAGCGCTTCGTTATGGCGCCGATAACGCCGTCGTGGTCTGTATGGGTGCCGATGCCGATATGGCGTTCACCCTCGAGGAGGCCGCCGCTGCCAAGGCCGAAGGTGTGCGCATCATGCACGGTTGGGCGCCGACGCGCATTGCCGGCCATGCGGATGGCCGCACGACCGGCGCGTTCTTCAAGCATTGCGACCGAGTGTTCGATAGCGAGGGCCGCTTCTCGCCCAAATACGATTCCGGGAACACGATGGCGCAGTACGGTGACACGCTGATCCTCGGAGGCGAGTAGGGGAACCTCCTAGTGGTGCGAGCAGGCATCCGCCGGGGACATGCGCTGCACCTTGCCCTCTGCGAACAGCTGGGCCACGTCGCCGACGATGGGCTGCGTGGCATCTGCGTAGACGATGACGCCGTTCTCGGTGAAGCGCATCAGGGGCGGGCGCCCCATGCCGGCCGTCAGGATGCCGTCCACGCCGAGGCCGAGCACGTACTCGATGACGCCCCCGCAACCATATTCGTCGTGATCGACGTTCTTGACGGGCTCCGCGCCGACGATGTTCATGTCGGCGTCGTATTCCACGACGGTGAAGTAGGGCGTGTGCCCGAAATGCCCGCTGCGCACTGCCTTCAGGCCGTCTGCCGTTTCGCTCGGAATTGCGATTTTCATTGGTTCTCCTCTGCTCAAAGGTTCCGTTAGTCGTCCCCGATTGTCGAACCGCGCATAGGCGAAGTCAACGAAGCGGATCGCTGGGATATCCGATCTTTCGCGCAAAAGAAGCCGAAGCGTTGCCATATCGTCACGCACGGCAGGGGCCTGTAGCGTGCAAATCCCTGCCGCTATCTGCTATTATGAGTAGAAGTCATTGTAAATGGAGCCTATCAGCTGGAAATCTGCTGAGGATGCGGTGCCTGTAGCTGAGCGGCTCCGCCCCTAACGGCTCATACACATTTGCAGGGTGGCGGTTGTCGAGAGGCCGGGTGGGGATCGTGGAAAAATACCAGTTCCCAGATGACCAGATGGCTCTGATAGAAGCCATGCGGGTGCCCTTTGCGGTCTACCAATTCATCGACAAGCGCGTGGTGACGATAGCGCTTTCCCAAGGCTTCCTCGACCTCTTCGGATACACCGATCGGGCGTTGGCGTACTACGAGATGGACAACGACATGTACGCGGATGCCCATCCGGACGACATTGCCCGCATTGCCGACGAGGCGTTCCGCTTTGCGACGGAGGGCGGAACGTATGAAGCCGTGTATCGCTCGAAAGACGGGCGCGGTACGGGGTATCGCGTTGTCCATGCGCAGGGCGAGCACGTGTTCACCGATACGGGCGTGCGCTTGGCGCATGTCTGGTATACGGACGAAGGGGCGTACCGTGCCGGCGCTGAAGACGGGAGCTGGAACTTGGGAGCGTTGCTGAGCAGCGCGCTCCATGATACGAGCATGGTGCGGGCGAGCCATTACGATCAGCTGACGGGGCTCCCCAGCATGACGTATTTCCTCGAGCTTGCCGAGGCGGGGAAAGAGCTCATTATCGAGCGAGGCGGCACGCCTGTGCTGCTCTACATGGACATGATCGGCATGAAGTACTACAACGCACGCAATGGCTTTTCGGAGGGAAACGAGCTTCTGCGTGCGTTTTCGAGGCTTCTTGCCGCCACGTTCAGCAACGAGAGCTGCTGCCATATCAGCGGCGACCATTTTGCTGCTTTCACCGAGGAAGAGGGCCTCGAGGACTTGCTCGAGCAGTTTTTCAAAGACTGCAGCGAGATGAACGGCGGGAACACCTTGCCTGTGCGCGTTGGCATATATCTTGCTTCTATGGAGCCGGTGCGTATGGGCATTGCCTTCGATAGAGCGAAATTTGCCGTCGAGTCGCTGCGGAACGCCTTTGAGTCGAGTTATAGCTACTACGATGAACAGCTGCGTGAAGAAGAGTACCGCCGCCGATACGTGCTCGAAAATTTCGACCGCGCCCTCGATGAGGGGTGGATTTGCGCCTACTATCAGCCCATAGTGCGCGCGGTGAACGGCAGAGTGTGCGATGAGGAGGCCCTCGCCAGGTGGATCGACCCGGAGGAGGGGGTCTTGTCGCCCGCCGATTTCATTCCGGCGCTCGAAGAGGCAGGTTTGATCTACAAGCTTGACCTGTTCATTCTCGATAGGGTGATCGATAAGATCAAATTCCAAGTTGAGGAGGGGTTCGACGCCGTTCCCCACTCCATTAACCTGTCGCGTTCCGATTTCGACGCGTGCGATATCGTGGGCGAGATCTGTCAGCGCGTTGATGCCGCTCGGCTCGCGCACGACTTGATAACGGTTGAGATCACGGAGAGCATCGTCGGCGGCAATTTCGAGTTCGTGAAGAAGCAGGTGGAACGCTTCCAGGATCTTGGCTTCTCCGTGTGGATGGATGATTTCGGGAGCGGTTACTCCTCGCTCGACGTCTTGCAAAGCATCAAGTTCGACCTGATCAAGTTCGACATGAGCTTCATGCAGAAGCTAGACGAAGGCGAGGGCGGCAAGATCGTTCTGACGGAGCTCATGAAGATGGCTACGGCTCTGGGCGTAGACACCGTCTGCGAGGGCGTGGAAACCGAATCCCAGGCCCGTTTCCTCCAGGAAATTGGCTGCTCAAAGCTGCAGGGTTTCTACTATAAGAAGCCCATACCGTTGGAACAGATACTCGAGCGGTACGAGAAGGGCATCCAGATCGGGTACGAGAACCCTGAGGAATCGGCTTATTTCGAGGCTATCGGCCGGGTGAACCTCTACGATCTCGCGGTTCTTGCGAGCGGGGAGAGCGAGGGGCTCCAAAACTTCTTTAGCATGCTGCCCATGGGCATCGTAGAGATGAAGGGCGGCAGTGCCCGTTTCGTGCGGAGCAACCAGTCGTACCGTGATTTTATGGACCGTTTCTTCGGGTTGGACTTGTCAAGGAGCGGCAGCGGACATTCGGGCGCGCGTTTTGCCGCGAGCTCGTCGTTCATGCGGCTTTGCAGGCAGTGTTGCGAAAGCGGCGGTAGAGTGTTCTACGACGAGCAGATGCCGGACGGCTCGACGGTTCACTCCTTCATCAGGAGAATCGGCGTGAACCCAGTTACGGGGACCACTGCGCTGGTCCTGGCTGTTCTCTCCATTGAGGACGCTGACGAGGGCATGACGTATGCGGGTATTGCCCGGGCGCTGGCAGCTGACTATTACAACCTGTATTACGTGGACATCGAGACGGAGCAATTCATCGAGTACAGCTCGCCAGTGGGTGGCGAAGAGCTGGCAGTGGAGCGTCGCGGCGAGGATTTCTTCGCCGCTTCGCGGGAGGCCGCCATGGAGCGTATCCACGAGGGGGACAGAGATGCGTTCGCGGCCGCGTTCACCAAAGAAAGCGTCCTGCGCGAGCTGGACAGGCAGGGGACGTTCACCATTACTTACCGCCTTCTCGGCGGCGGCGCGTTTGTTTACGCGAACATGAAGATCATGCGTGTGCAGCCCAATGGGCGGCATCTCATCATTGGCATCAGCATCGTCGATTCCCAAATGAGAAAGAAGGCGGAGCTCGATAGGGTCCGAGGCGCGCAAGAGACGCTGGCGCGGGTCATGGCGCTTTCGGGTGAGTATCTGGTGCTTTACATCGCGAATCCTGGATCGGGTCGCTACGTCGAGTACAGCGCCACAGACCAATACGATAGGCTCAACATTGCCAAGCAGGGCGACGATTTCTTCGCACAGAGCATGGCCAACATAGAGAAGGTGATAGTCCCGGACGACCTGCAGGGCTTCCGGGAGCGCTTCTCGAAGGAGGTCGTGTTGCGTGAAGTCGAGGAGAACGGTTCATTCCAAATGCGTTATCGCCTCATTATGGAGGGTGAGCCGCAATCTGTAGTGCTCAAGATTGCGCTCGTTCACGAATCTGGCGGAGATCGCCTGATTGCCGGTGTTCGTGCCTGGAGCGATAGGAAATAAAAGGCCGCCTCATCCAGGGAAGGACGCGGCGGCCGATACTTGATTGGCGGACTCACGAGTAGGAGGGGTATGTGGATCCGCCGTGCTTCAGACCTCCTACAGTATAAGACATAGACATATAAAAGACAATGCCCATTTACCGATTTACGCTTTGCGTTCCCTACAGCGGCTTGTCGCTGAGGGCGCGGTGCACTTTGCCCTCGCCCAACTCGAGGACGCGCACCTCGTCGCCCACGCGAACCTCGCCGGGCTCGACGACCCAGCCGAAGATGCCCTCGCGGGGGAAGATGCAGTCGCCGGCCAGGTAGTAAATGGCGCAGCGCGTGTGACAGATCTTGCCGATCTGCGACACCTCGACGATGGCCGTGCCCACCTGCAGGCGCGTCCCGAGCGGCATGCCCTTGATGTTGATGCCCTGGGTGGTGATGTTCTCGGCGAAGTCGCCGTAGCCCACGTCGAGGCCGTGCTCGCGGGCAACGTCGATCGATTCCTCGGCCAGGAACGAAACCTGGCGGTGCCAGTCGCCCGCATGCGCGTCGTCCTTCACGCCGAAGTCGCCGGCAAGCTCGATGACGCCAGACTCCGCGGGCGTCTTGCGCTGGCCCTTCTTGGGGGACGTGTTCACGGACTTCACCACGCCCACGTCGCCCACCTTGGGGGCCGGGCCCTGGTCGGACACCATGAGCGGGTTGTCTATGCCGAGGTCCTCGGCAAGCGTCTTCGCGGTTTCGTTGATCTTGATTTTCTCGCAGTCGCCCGTGCGAACAGCAGCATCGTCGCGCATCCGTTGCACCTCTCTCGTAGTCGACGCAACGGCTGCCACCCCGAAGCGCCCGGTGCAAGGATATGTTCTCGCGCTCCGCTGCACGACGGACGGCCCGAAGGCACGCGAGTGGAACTTGGCTGCGCATAGAATAACACGATTGGAACGAGAATATATCGAGACGTGCATATTAATCATCTTGATTCGTGGATAATCCGAGCATGCGCTCAGCTTTGGTTATATGCCCAGGTCATTGCAAAACCCCTGTTCGTTAGCGATTCAACCGATAACTAGCCTTCGATAACTGGGTATGGATGAACTTCAACGAGCACGATATGCTCGGACAGCAAACTCAAAGCGGCGCCCGCGAGCGCCACAACCGTAAGGGGGAAGAACATGAGCAAGGTAAACACGATTAGGAACAAACGGGCCATTATCGTCCTGGCGGCCGTGGCGGCTGCCCTGGCGCTGGCGCTGACGGGTTGCGGCGCCGCCGCATCGTCTTCCGCGGCTTCCGCGAGCGGTTCCGCTGCGGCTTCGTCCGACGACAAGACCATCACGGTGGCCGCGAGCCCCACGCCGCACGCGCAGATCCTGACCGACGCCGTCAAGCCGCTGCTCGAGAAGGAAGGCTACACGCTCGTCGTGAAGGAGTTCAACGACTACGTGCTGCCCAACACCGCGACGGAAGAGGGCGAGGTTGACGCCAACTACTTCCAGCACGAGCCCTACCTCAAGACCTTCAACGAGGAGAACAAGACCCACCTGGTGAGCGTGGCCGCCGTGCACTACGAGCCGTTCGGCCTGTATGCCGGCAAGACCTCTTCGCTGAGCGCTTTGGCTGATGGCGCCACCATCGCCGTGCCGAACGACACCACCAACGAGGCTCGCGCGCTGCTGCTGCTCGAGCAGGAGGGCCTGATCAAGCTGAAGAGCGGTGCCGGCGTTACCGCCACCGTGGCCGACATCGTCGAGAACCCGAAGAACCTGCAGATCAAGGAGCTCGAGGCAGCGACCATCCCCAACGTGCTCAAGGACGTTGACATCGCCGCCATCAACTCCAACTACGCGCTCGGCGCCAACCTGTCGGTCTCCAAGGACGCGCTCGCGGTGGAGGACCCGAACGGCACCGCCGCCCAGACCTACAAGAACATCGTCGTCGTCCGCGAGGGCAACCAGGACACCGAGAAGACCAAGGCGCTCGTCAAGGCCATCCAGGATGCGTCCATCGCCGAGTACATCAACAAGTCGTTCGACGGTGCAGTGTTGCCCGTCAAGTAGGTAGACGGTACAATCGCGCACGCTGCCCCCGAGGGAGTTCCCCTGGGGGCCGTGTGCTGTTAAAACCGAGATTGAGAGAACGAATGATTGAACTTCGCGACATAGGGAAGGTGTACCACGCGAGCGACGGCGATCACCGAGCGCTCGAGAACATCAACCTGACCATCGAGGATGGCGACATCTTCGGCATCATCGGCGAGTCGGGGGCGGGCAAATCGACGCTCGTGCGCCTGCTCAACCTGCTCGAGCGCCCCACCGAGGGCAGCGTGATCATCGACGGCGTGGACATCACGGCGTATCAGGGACGCGAGTTGAGAGAGCTGCGCGCGAGGATCGGCATGATCTTCCAGGACTTCAACCTGTTCCAGCAGCGCACGGTGCTGCAAAACGTCACGTTCCCGCTCGAGATCCGCGGCGAGGCCAAGGCTCAGCGCGAGGAGCGCGCACGCGAGCTGCTCGGCCTCGTGGGCCTCGCGGACAAGGCGGACCGCTACCCGAGCGAGCTGTCCGGCGGCCAGCAGCAGCGCGTCGCGATCGCGCGCGCCCTCGTGAATGAGCCGCGCTACATGCTCTGCGACGAGGCCACGAGCGCGCTCGACTCCCGCACCACCGTGCAGGTGCTCGACCTGCTCTCCAAGATCAACCGCGAGCTCGGCGTCACGATGGTGGTCATCACGCATTCGCTCGCCGTCGCGCGCCGCGCGTGCAACCGCATCGCGGTCGTCGATGCGGGGCACGTCGTGGAAGAGGGCATCACGGCGGAGGTGTTCGCGAACCCCCAGAGCAAGGTGGCCCGCGAGCTGCTCGGCTGGGGCTTCGAGGCCTCGGACGGCCCCGAGGGCGAGGAAGGGGGCGACCGCTAATGGAGACGTTCATCGACAAGTACGGCATGCTGCTCGCGCAGGGCACGCTCGACACGCTCATCATGACGTTCGCCTCGTGCCTGTTCGCCTACGTCATCGGCCTCCCTCTCGGCATCTGGTTCGCCGTCACGGCTCCGGGCGGCCTGAAGCCGAACCGCGGCATCAACACGGTGCTCGGCTGGATCATCAACATCGGGCGCTCCATCCCGTTCATCATCCTGCTGGTGGCGATCATCCCGTTCACGCGCTTCGTCGTGGGAACGTCGCTCGGCGTGCCGGGCGCTATCGTGCCCCTCACGGTTGCCGCCGCCCCCTTCGTCGCGCGCATCGTCGAGCAGAGCCTGGCCGACGTGGACAAGGGCCTCATCGAGGCGGCGCACAGCTTCGGCGCGAGCAACTTCCAGATCATCGTGAAGGTGATGCTGCGCGAGTCGCTGCCGTCGCTCGTTCGCGGCGTGGCCATCACGTTCGTCAACCTGTTCGGCTACTCGGCCATGGCCGGCACCGTCGGCGCCGGCGGTCTGGGCGACATCGCGATCCGCTACGGCTACCAGCGCTTCCAAGGCGACGTCATGCTCGTGGCCGTCATTCTCTGCGTCGTGCTCGTGCAGCTGTTCCAGAGCCTGGGCGATTTCATCGCCCGCGCGATCGACCACAGGAAATAACGGGTTTACATACGAGCTGATTTATGGTTTACTAGCTCATCAATTAGCAATGGGTTTCGAGAGAACGACAGGTGAAAGGAGGGGCGTCATGCTCCGAGCAAGCTCCAGCGCATGCATAGCCCGCTCTTATTTCTTTACCTGCGCCGCTTGGTATTACGCCAGCGGCTTTTCCCGTATGCCCTGATGCTGACAGGTCGGCAACCTCACGAAAGACCCTGTCCATCGCGGGCAGGGTCTTTTTGTTTGCATTGGAGAAGGCGAGCTAACGCGAAAGAGCTAACGAGGAGAGACGGCAAGACCGAAACCAGGAGGAATCGCAATGAGGATGGAGTTCACGAAAAAGCTGCCCTTGCCCATGGAGTGCAAGGAGATGTATCCGATGAGCGCGCGCTCCGCGCACGTCGTGGCCGAACGGCGCGCCGAGCTCGCGCGCATCTTCTCGGGCAAATCCGATAAACTGCTGCTCGTGATCGGCCCGTGCTCGGCCGACCGCGAGGACGCCGTCATGGACTACCTGCACCGCCTGCGCGACGTCCAGGACAAGGTGGCCGACAAGCTGTTCATCGTGCCGCGCATCTACACGAACAAGCCCCGCACCACCTGCGCCGGCTACAAGGGCATGCTGCACCAGCCCGACCCGCAGGCGGCGCCCGACCTGTACAAGGGCATCGTCGCCATTCGACAGCTGCACATGCGCGCCCTGGACGAGCTGGGCTTCACCACGGCCGACGAGATGCTCTACCCCGAGAACTACAAGTACCTCGACGACCTGCTCGGCTACGTGGCCATCGGCGCGCGCTCGGTCGAGAACCAGGAGCATCGCCTGACGGCGAGCGCCATCGAGGGGCCCGTGGGCATGAAGAACCCCACGAGCGGCAACTTGTCGGTCATGCTCAACGCCATATCTGCGGCGCAGCAGAGCCATGAGTTCATCTACCGCGGCTGGGAGGGCCATTCGGCGGGCAACCCGCTCGCGCACGCCATCCTGCGGGGCTACCAGAACAAGCACGGCGAGATGCACCCGAACTTCCACTACGAGGACCTCGTGCTCACGGCACGCCTCTACGACGAGGCAGGGCTCCAGAACCCCGCGATCATGGTGGACGCGAACCACTGCAACTCCAACAAGGACCCGCTGCAGCAGCCCTACGTCATCCGCGAGGTGCTCTTGAGCCGCGAGCGCAACGCCGACGTGAGGCGCCTCGTCAAGGGCTTCATGGTGGAAAGCTACCTCGAGGACGGCAACCAGCCCGTCGGGGGCGGCGTCTACGGGAAGTCGATTACGGACGCCTGCCTGGGCTGGGAGAAGTCGGAGCGCCTCATCTACGACCTGGCGGACGCGGTGTAAGCTCAGGCAAAAGTTGCGCGTTGCAGTTGGATGCAAAAACCTATTGATTAATCCTAGTGTTGGTGTAGAGTGTGTTACGCATTAGTAAACCGTAACACATTGGGGGAAACATGGGAAAGAAAGCACTACTGGTAGCGACGCTGGCTGTGACGGCCATGCTCGCTTTCGCGCTTTCAGCTTGCTCAGGCGGTCAGGCCTCGAGCGCATCCAACGCTGCATCGAGCGCAGCCGTATCGGCCTCGGCTCCTGCGAGCTCGGGCACCAAGACCGTCGTGGACGCATATGGTAGGAGCGTCGACGTTCCCGCGAACGTCGAGCGTGCCGCGACCGTTGGCTCTGGTGCGCGCTTTGTCGTGTACGCCGGCGGCCAGGACAAGCTCGTGGCCGTCACCGAGATGGAGACCGACCCCGGCCTGAACCGTCCCTACAGCATCGCCTACGCCGACTTGTTCAAGAAGCTCCCCGCCACGAGCAACGGCAACCACCTGATGGAGACGACGGTGAACACCGAGGAGATGCTCCTCGCGAACCCGCAGGTCATCATCTCGAGCCGTAGTGCCGAGGAGTGCGACAAGCTGCAGGAGGAGACCGGCATTCCCGTCGTGGGCATCTCCTACCAGAACCAGCTGTTCACCGACAACGTCTACAAGTCCGTCGAGTGCGTGGGCGAGGCCCTGGGCACCGAGGACCATGCCAAGAAGACCGTCGACGCCCTGAAGGGCTGGCAGGCCGACCTGGACAAGCGCACCAAGGACATCGCAGATGCGAGCAAGCCCACCATCTATCTCGGCGCCGTTAACTACAAGGGCGCGAAGAGCTGGGGCGGCACGTCCTGCAACTACGCTCCCGCCATCGCGGTCCACGCCGTCAACGTTGCCGACGAGCTGGGCCAGCAGGCCGCCGTCGACGTCGACCTCGAGCAGATCGGCAAGTGGAACCCCGACTACATGTTCCTGAACGCGGGCAACCTCGACCTCCTGAAGCAGGACTACGCCGAGAACAAGGACTTCTTCGACGGTCTGAAGGCGTTCCAGGCGAACCATCTCTTCACGC
Source organism: Coriobacteriaceae bacterium (assembly GCA_015062685.1). Classification (GTDB taxonomy): domain Bacteria; phylum Actinomycetota; class Coriobacteriia; order Coriobacteriales; family Eggerthellaceae; genus UBA9715. Next base: position 2,728 of record SUUE01000031.1, on the reverse strand, counting down.
AGCCGTTCTACAACTTCAACGGCACCAACGTCGATACGGGCATCTGCGATGCCTACTTCATCGGCGCCACTATCTACCCCGAGGCCTTCGCCGACGTCGATCTTGAAGCCAAGTATGCCGAGATCTACGAGACCATGCTGGGCGGTTTCGACTTCTACTCGGTTATGAAGGAAAACAAGATGGGCTTCAAGCAGTTCCCGCCCCTGCAGTAATATGAGGACATGCAGGAAGAACGTCTGACAGACAAAGACCTGGCACCGCAACAGGAAATCGAGCGCGCTTATGACGGCTACATCCGTCATAAGCGCCTCGTCATGTTTGCGCTCGTTGTGATCGTATGCGCATTGGCCGTGTGGTCGATGGCCATTGGCTCCATCGAGCTTTCCCCAGGGGAGATCGTGGCGGGGCTTTTCGGGCAGGCCGATGGCCGCGTGAACACGGTGGTGCAGAACATGCGTCTCCCGCGCGTGCTCGTGGCCGTCATTGCGGGGATTGCGCTCGCCCTCGCAGGATGTGCGTACCAGAGCACGCTGCGAAACCCGCTCGCTTCGGCCTCGACGCTCGGTATCGCCCAGGGTGCCGCGTTCGGCGCCTCTATCGCCATCATCCTCGTGTCGGGCGGGAGCCCTCACAACTCCGCTGCCTACGAGGGCGTCTCGACGGGCGACCCGGTCATTACCGCGCTCTTCGCCTTTGCGGGCGCCATGTTGTCGACGGTCGTGATACTGGGGCTTTCCCGCTTTCGTGAGATGTCGCCCGAGAGCATCGTGCTTCTAGGCGTGGCGCTCTCAGCCCTGTTCACCGCGGGCACGACGATGGTGCAGTACTTCGCCGAGGACTCGCAGGTGGCGGCAGTCGTGTTCTGGACCTTCGGCGACCTCTCCCGCGTGACGCGGGCTCAGATCGTGGTCATGGCCGTCGTCACGGCGGCATCGGCGGTGTTCTTCTTCGTCAACCGGTGGAACTACAACGCCATCGAAGGCGGCGAGGGGCTCGCGCACGGCCTGGGCGTGAACGTCTCGCGCATTCGTCTGGCGAGCATGGTGGTCGCGTCGGCCGCCGCATCGTGCGTCATCGCGTTCTGCGGCATCATCAATTTCGTCGGGCTCGTGGCGCCGCATATCATGCGCAGGCTGCTGGGCGCCGACTACCGCTACCTCTTGCCGGCGAGCGCGCTTGCGGGTGCGGCGCTCTTGCTCATTTCGGACATGCTCTGCCATGTCGTCGTGGCGCCGCTCATACTTCCCATCAGCGCGATCACGTCGTTCGTGGGCGCGCCGATCTTCATCTACCTCTTGTTCAAGGGGGTGAGCCGATAATGCTCGAGGCACGCAACGTCGCGTTCTCGTACCGCAAGAGCAGGCCCCTGCTCGTCGATGTGTCGGTGGCCGTCGAGCCCGGAACGTTCACCGCGGTGCTCGGCCAGAACGGTTGCGGCAAGTCCACCCTGCTGTCGTTGCTCACGGCGCAGCGCAGCCCCCAGGCGGGGGAAGTGCTGCTCGACGGGGCGGCTATAGGGGCGGTGGATAGGCGCGAGCGCGCGCAGAAGATAGCCTTCGTTTCCCAGCACAGCCACGCCAACCGTCTGACCGTGTTCGACTCGGTGCTGCTGGGACGCCGCCCGTTCATGGACTCCGCGCCGACGGCGGATGATCGAGCCATCGTGACGGAGGTACTCTGCAGCCTCGGCATAGAGGACTACGCCCTGCGCTACATGGACGAGCTTTCCGGTGGCGAGTACCAGGTGGTCGTTCTGGCGCGCGCGTTCGCCCAGCGCACTGGGACCTTGCTGCTCGACGAGCCCACCAACAACCTCGACCCCGAGCGTCAGCAGGAGGTCATGCGCCTCGTTCGCAGCGAAATCGATCAACGCGGCATAGGCGCGTTGGCAGTCATGCACGACATTAACCTCGCGCTCCAGCACTGCGATCGCCTCCTGTTCATCAAGGACGGCGTGGTGGATGCCGTCGGCGGGCCCGAGGTGGTCACGTCCGAGCGCGTGGAGCGCATCTACAACATGAAGGCAGACATCATAGAGCACGGTGGCCGACGCGTCGTCGTGCCCCGTTAAACAGGAGAACGAATCATGGACAACGTTGCCGAGTACTTCGACCGCAAGGCGCAAACGTGGTGTGAGATGGAGCGGAACACGACGAGCCCGGTGCAGCCCGCCGTTGCGCTCATGGCCGGCGTCGGCCAAGGCGCGCGCGTGCTCGACGTGGGCAGCGGCCTGGGGGTTATGGTGCCCATCTACTTGCAGTTGGGCGCGGGCAGCATCCTCTGCGTGGACGTGTCCGAGGAGATGACGGCGCGCGCGAGCGAGCGCTGGGCCGAGCGCCCACAGGTGAAGTGCCTTGCCGCCGACGCCTCCGCGCTCGACATGCCGGGGCAGTTCGATGCCGTGGTGGTCTACAACGCCTATCCGCACATCATGGACCGCGAGGCGTTCGTGCGGAACATGCACAGCCTGCTAGCGGATGGCGGCAGGTTCGTCGTGGCCCACGGCGCGGGCAAGGACGTCATCAACTCGCACCACGACGCGGTCGCGGCCGGCGTGAGCTTGGGGCTGAAGGAAGCCTCGGAAGAAGCCCAGGCGTGGGAGGGCCTGTTCGACATCGACGCGGTCGTGGACACGCCCGCATTCTTCTCCTTTGCGGGCAGCAAGAAATAGGGGCATCGGGCGCGCGGAGCGCGCCCTCTACAGCGAGCGTTTCACAATGGCGTCGCA
>SUUE01000030.1:11412-15740 GCA_015062685.1 Coriobacteriaceae bacterium | reverse complement strand
TCAATTCTAGGACATGTTTTAAAGGGTCTGAACTGCGGGTTCATCCAAAAACGGCAACACGTTCTTGCCTATAAACCCGCTCCGCGCGCCCGCCGCCGTAGGCGGCCCATTTGCGCGCCTTTGGCGAGGACGCGCGGAGCGCGCCCCTACAAACGGGGTTCAAATCCAGGGGACTCTCTGCAAAAGAAAAGGCCCCTTAGTTGGGACCTTAGTGTTTATGGTGGACGCTACAGGATTTGAACCTGTGACCCCCGCCGTGTGAAGGCGATGCTCTCCCGCTGAGCCAAGCGTCCGAATGCGCAGTTAATTCTAGCGCCGCGCAAGGTTTGGCGCAACCTCGCTTCGCAAAATCGCCGCAAGTGGTTGCATAACCGTTATACTGGACGTTACGCATTTTCCAAGAACGAGGAGTAGTTACATGGCGGAGTATTCCGATACCTTTCTAGCGAGCAAGAAGCGCTCGGACGACATTCGCGCCGACCTGCCGGCGCACCCCGAGAAGTACACGATGCTCACGGGCGACCGTCCCACGGGGCGCCTGCACCTGGGGCATTACTTCGGCAGCATCCAGCACCGCGTGGAGTACCAGAACCTGGGCATCCAGTGCTACGTGCTCATCGCCGACTACCAGGTCATCACCGACCGCGACACCACCGAGCACATCCAGGACAACGTCTACAACATGGTCATGGACTACCTGGCTGCCGGCATCGACCCCGAGAAGACGCCCATCTTCACGCATTCGGCCATCCCGGCGCTCAACCAGCTCATGCTGCCGTTCCTGTCGCTGGTGAGCGAGTCCGAGCTGCAGCGCAACCCCACGGTCAAGGCGGAGCAGGAGGCGTCGGGCCATGCGCTCACGGGCCTGCTGCTGACCTACCCCGTGCACCAGGCGTGCGACATCCTGTTCTGCAAGGGCAACATCGTGCCCGTGGGCAAGGACCAGCTGCCGCACATCGAGCAGACGCGCCAGATCGCGCGCCGTTTCAACGACCGCTACGCTCCCGTGTTCCCGGAGCCCGACGGAATCCTTTCCGATGCTATCGAGATTCCGGGCCTCGACGGACGCAAGATGTCGAAGAGCTACGGCAATTCGATCATGCTGGGTGCCACCGCCGAGGAGACGGCAAAGCTCATCAAGAAGGCGAAGAGCGATAGCGACCGCAACATCACGTTCGACAAGGAGAACCGCCCCGAAGTGAGCGCTCTGCTGACGACGGCCGCGCTGTGCTCCGGCCGCAGCGAGGTGGACATCGCCGCCGAGATCGGCGACGGTGGCGCGGGCATGCTCAAGCGCATTGTGACCGAGAGCGTGAACGAGTTCCTGGCGCCGCACCGCGAGCGCCGCGCCCAGTACGAGCAGGACCTCGACTACGTGAAGGACGTCCTGCGCGAGGGTAACCGCCGCATGAACGAGATCGCCAACGCGACCCTCGACGAGGTGCGCGAGGCCATGAGCATGGTGTACTAGAAAAAAGACAGGGGATCCCGCCGCCTCAATGGAGGGGTGGTCGCCCTAGAACGTAAAAAACTCGCACGCGGGATCCCCCGGGTGCGAGTTTTTTACGTCCTAGGGCGACTTCCTTTGAAACCGCCAAACGCGACCTGGGCTTTTGCAATGCGATTCCAGCGTTTGGCGCCAAAATTCGTCCTAAACCGTAAAAAACTCGCACGCAGGAAGCCTCACGTGCGAGTTTTTTACGGTTTAGGGCGACTGACGCTTCGCTTACTGGTTCTGCGCCTGGCGGGCCATCTCGGCCTCGAGCTCCTCGTTCAGCAGGAGCCATTCCTCCTCGGCATGCGCGATGCGCTGCTTGAGCTCGGCATGCTCGGAGATGATGTCGCTCGTGGCATCCTCCTGGGTGTAGAAGTCGGGGTCGGCGAGCAGCGCGAGCACTTCCTCCATGCGCGCGTTGTCGCGCTCGAGCTGCTTGTCGAGCTCGGCGATGCGCTTGCGGTGGTTCTTGAGCGCGGCGTAGGCGCGGTTGCGCGCCTCGGCCTCGCGGCGCTTCTGCTCCTTGGTCTTGGGCGCCGAGCCCTTCTCCGCCGTCAGGACAGTTGCCGCGCCGAGCGCGCCCGCTTTCGGCTGCTTCTCGCCGCGGTGACGCCTGACGGTCACCTTCGCGCCGTCGCCTTTGCCCGCGCCTGAAGGCGTCTTTCCCTCGCGCGTCACGCTCGAGGTGGCCTGCGAGTTGTGGCCGAGCGTGCCCGACTTGCCGCCGCCGGCCGCTCGCGACTCGTCCACGACGCTGCGGTCCTCTTCGGCCTGGCCCGTCTTGTACAGGTAGTAGTCGTAATCGCCGGGGTAGTCGGTCAGCTGGCCGGGCTTGACCTCGACGATGCGGTTTGCGACGCTGCGGATGAGGTGCCGGTCGTGCGTGATGAGCAGGATCGTGCCCTCGAAGTGCAGGAGCGCCTGCTCGAGCACGTCGGCGCTCGAGATGTCCAGGTGGTTCGTGGGCTCGTCCAGGCATAGCAGGGGAGTGGGCGCCACGAGCATCTTCGCGAGCGCGAGGCGGCTCTTCTCTCCGCCCGAGAGCACGCTCACCTTCTTGTCCACGTCGTCCCCATTGAACAGGAACGCGCCGAGCAGGGTGCGCACCTGCGAGATGGTCCAGCCCGGTGCCACGCGATCGAGCTCCTCGAACACGGTGTTGCCAGACGACAGCTCCTCGAGCTGGTGCTGCGCGTAGTAGGTTTTCGTCACGTGCGTGCCGTACTTCACGGTGCCCGCGTCGGGCGTCAGCGTGCCCGCCACCATCTTGAGCAGCGTCGACTTGCCCGCGCCGTTGGGGCCCACGAGCGCCACCTTGTCGCCGCGGTACAGGTGGAAGTCCTGCCCGTCGTAGACGACGTTGCTGCCGTAGGCCTTGCGCAAGCCGATGGCGCTCACCACCTCGTCGCCCGTGCGGGGCGGCTGGTTGAAGTTGAAATGCACGGTCTTGCGCTCCTCGGGAATGGCCACCAGGTTCTCGCGCAGGCGCTCGAGCTTCTTCTCGCGGTCCTGCGCCTGGCGCGCCTTCGTGGCCTTGTAGCGGAACTTTTCGACGAACGCCTCGAGGCGCGCGATCTCCTGCAGCTGTTGGGCGTGCTCCGCCTTGAGCTGCTCGATGCGTTCCTCGCGGGCTTGCAGGTACTTCGTGTAGTTGCCCTTGTAGAGCACCACCTGGCCGTTCGAGATCTCGGCCACGCGGTCGACCATGTTGTCCATGAACGCGCGGTCGTGGCTGACCACGATCACGGCGCCGTCGTATCCGCGCAGGAAGCTCTCGAGCCAGCGAACGCTCTCGAGGTCCAGGTGGTTGGTCGGCTCGTCGAGCAGCAGCACGTCGGGGTTGCGCACGAGCAGCTTCGCCAGCGCGAGGCGCATCTGCCAGCCGCCCGAGAACTCGGTGGTCAGGCGCTGCATGTCGCCTTCCTTGAACCCGAGGCCGAAGAGCACGCTGCGCACCTTCGACTCGATGGTGTAGCCGCCCAGGATCTCGTAGTTATCGCGCGCGCGGCCCGCAGCCGCCAGCTGCGCTTCGGTCGGGTTCGCGCCCAGCTCGTGCTCGAGCTTCTTCAGGCGCCGCTCTGCTTCGAGGATCTCGGTCTGCGCTGAGAGCACCTCCTCGAAGACGGGGTTCTCGCCCATCTCGATGGCTTCCTGTTCCAGGTAGCCGATCGTCGCGTCCTTCGCGAGCACCACGCGGCCCGAGTCGGCGTCTTCCTGCCCAGTGATGATGCGGAGCATGGTGGTCTTGCCGGCGCCGTTGGGGCCGACGAGCGCGAGGTGGTCGTATGCCTCCAGGCGCAATGTCGCGTTGGCGAACAGCGTGCGCCCGCCAAACGACTTGGTAATTTGTTCAAGCTGTAAAATCATGCCGCCCATTATACTTCGCGGGCAGCTGGGCGATTTTAAACTCGCAACCTTTCCAACTTACTCGAGCTCGAAGGTGAGCAGCACCGGGTTGTGGTCGCTGTACTCGAAGCCGGTGTCGACGTTCTCGGCCGTGGCCTTCACGTTGCTCGACATGACGAACCCGTCCACGGTCACGGTGTAGGTGTGGCCCTTCTCGTAGGGCTCGTCGTTGTTGCGGCAGGTGGGTACGTCCTGGATGTTGCCGGCGTGCACGACCGAGAAGCCCTGCGGCAGCAGCGACTCGTCGAACTTGGACACCCAAGTGGGCGGTTGGTAGTTCGATTCGTATAGCTCGAGGCTGTCGCCTAGTGCGTGGTTCCAGTCGCCGCCCACGATCACGTAGTTGCCGGCGGCGGCTTCCTTCTCGAGGATGCCGCACAGCAGCGCGAGCTGCTTCTCGCGCAGCGTGCCGTCCTTTGTGTACGCC
>SUUE01000030.1:0-11312 GCA_015062685.1 Coriobacteriaceae bacterium | reverse complement strand
CGGCGGCTTCCTTCTCGAGGATGCCGCACAGCAGCGCGAGCTGCTTCTCGCGCAGCGTGCCGTCCTTTGTGTACGCCATCTTGTAGGAGGTTCCCGGCTCGAGCGTTTTTGAGGGGTTGTTCTCGACGTCGATGGGGGTGTCGTCTGCAATGCGGTAATAGGTGGTCTCGAGGTAGATGATGTAGCCGCCTATCACGATGACGAGCAAGGCGAGCACGATGCAGATGGCGAGTAGTGTGGATTTGAGAGCCTTGGGCATGACCTTCCCCTTCAATCGATGCCGCACAATGGCATTTTACCGCTACATTTCGCCTCGTATGAGCGCTTTTGCGATTGCGAGCGACTCGCGCAGCAGGTTGTTGGGGAGGAAGAACCGGGAGGAGGGCGCCGCGATGCCGACGGGGTCTCCGAGCCCAAGTCTGCGTGCCATGGCCAGGGCGCGGAACATGTGGAAGTCGTTGGTCACGATGCCGACGGAGGCGTCCTGCTCGTCGATGAGCTCGCTGCTGAGGGCGAGGTTCTCGCGCGTGGTGGTGGAACGGTCCTCAAGGAGGATCCGGCCGTCGGCCACCCCGCTCTGAACGAGGAACCGCTTCATGGCCGCCGCCTCGCTCTCGGGCTCGTTTGCTCCCTGGCCGCCCGACACGATGCAGCGGGTTTCGTGGTTGGCAGCGAGGTAGTCGGCGGCGGTTTCCAGGCGGTGGCGCAGCACGATGCTCGGGCCGTCCGCGCGCACCTGCGCTCCGAGCACGATGATGTAGTCGAGGTTGGGCTTGCTGGCGGCGTGGGAGTGCTGGCCGATATGCAGGCATGCCACCACGAATGCCGCGAGCGCGAGAACTGGCAGCGCAGCGGAGCCGTCGCGCAGCAACGGGGGGAGCGACGCCCACGTTCCCGATAGAACCGCCCACGCGCCGAAGCCGAGCACTATGGCCAGGACGAACCAGACCATGAAGAAGCCGGTTCCCGACGATACCCGCAGGACCGCGATGCCGTACAGGAGGCAGATGGCGCCCAGTATCGCGAGCACGATGCCCAATGCCCAGCCTCCTCTCAAAATCGACGGTCTTATTGTCTCACTTGCGGGTGCTTAAGGTGGAAGCGGCTTTCCCACCGGCGCGTTTCTTTCTTCATGACGAATACACGCTTTGGGCTTGCGCTGCTCGCGCGAATCGCTATAATATCTCCTTGCGCATTCGGAAAAGCGCAGTGCATTCCTCGGTAGCTCAACGGCAGAGCATCCGGCTGTTAACCGGAGGGTTGTAGGTTCGAATCCTACCCGGGGAGCCATGGAAACAAGAGAGGACCCGCGTTAGCGGGTCCTCGTTTGTTTCCACGACGCTGCGGATGGGATCCGAACCTACAACCTCGTATAAGCAGGTTCGAGCCCCGCGGTACGCTCTTGCGGACCGCGGGCGCCGCGAGCGTCAAGGCTCGCGAAGCGACCGCCGAAGGCGGCTCGGCCTTGACACGAGCGAATCCTACCCGGGGAGCCAAAATTATCGCAGGCCAGGCAAATTAGTCTGGCCTGTTTCGTTTCAGGTGAGGGCACTCGAGTCGCGGAAGCTGAACCAGTTCTTGCCGTCGTCGATGCTGTACATGCTCGCGCGGTTGAGCGCGTCCATGATCGGCGCGATGCGGATGTCCATCGGGCAGGTTTTCATGCAGTACTGGCAGTTCGTGCAGGGGTTGTCCAGTAGCTCGTCGAGCTTTTCCTTCGCCAGGCGCAGGGTGGCCATCTCGCTTTCCGAAAGCGGCTCGTAGGTGCGCCACGTCTCCAGGTTCTCCTCCATCTGCTGCATGTTTGACATGCCGGAAAGCACCGTGATCAGCCCCGGCGTGCCCAGGGCGAAGCGCAGCGCCCAGTCGGCGAAGGAGCGGCCGGGGTTTGCCGCGCGCAGCACCTCGGCAACGGGCGCGGGCGGCGTGGCCAGCGTGCCGCCGCGCACGGGCTCCATGATGATGACAGGCTTGCCGTGCGCCTGGGCAACCTCCACGCACTTGCGCGATTGCGTGATGTCGTTGTCCCAGTCGGCGTAGTTCACCTGCAACTGCACGAACTCCATCTCGGGGTGGGCAACCAGCAGCTCCTCGAGCCGCTCGGCGCTGTCGTGGTGCGAGAAGCCGATGTGGCGCACCTTGCCATCGGCTTTCAGCTGCTTCACGAAATCCCAGATTCCGAAGTTGTCGAATACCGCCGTGCGCGGGCCGCCCGTGTTGTGGATCAGGTAGTAGTCGAAGTATCCCGCGCCCGTCTGCTCGAGCGATATGTCGAAGTCGGCGCGCGCGTCGGCGGCGTTCGAGCGCCTCCATGCGGGGATCTTCGTGGCCAGCTGGTAGCTCTCGCGCGGGTGCCGCTCCACGAGCGCCTGGCGGATGGCCGCCTCGGAATCGCCGTAGGCGCGCGCCGTGTCGAAGTACGTGCAGCCGGCGGCAAGGAATGCGTCGACCATCTGCTCCACCTGGCCGATGTCGATCGAGCCGTCTTCCAGTTTCGGGAGCCGCATGAGCCCGAACCCAAGCTTGGGAATGCTTTCGCCGAGGAATGCCATGACATGTCCTTTCTCGTCTAGCGCAACGAGCAACAATGACTACCTATGTATAACGCGATTCTCCCGCCGCCGCCTCGCGCAGATGAGTTTCAGGAACGTCCTGGTCCTCATCCAAGCTGTTCCCGCGTGCCCCGTGCGCGGTTCCCACCTTCCAGCTCCACAGGCTACCTCAGTTCCCCCGGCTCCTTCGGTTCTATCATTTCCCCAATGGGCTCGGGCGATGCCCGGCCATCCATTCGCGGGCTCCAAGCTGTTCCCGCGACCTCCGTGCGTGGTTCTGCTCGTACATCAACCCCATATCATGCCAGCGCGCAGGAAAAACCGGGTTTCGTGGCGCGATATGGCCTTCATGTACGACTTTTCGCCGCCTCGTGGCGCGATATGTCGTACATGTGCGCGATATCGCGCCAGCAACTCGTACACAAAGGCGATATCGCGCCACGAAACCCGAAAATTCTTGCACGGGAGGGTGAAGCCGCGAGCATCGGTGCGAGCGCAGGTGCGAGCTTGCCGGAAGCGCGGAATGGCGCGCGCCGCAGGCTACTCCGTTGACCTCCCGGGTTGCAGGTATGCCTTGGAGTCAAGCGGGTAGCGCTCGAAGTAGTGCTCGTAGCGCATGCGAAGATGTGCCTTCAGGCCCTCGATGCCGTGCCGGGCGCGAACGTTCGGGCGCGCTTCCCGGGCATAGAGGAAGCCCACCTTGCAGATGGAACGCGGCGTCGAAAGTGGGGTGAAATTGAGGCCGTCCGTTGCGATGGAAGGGTTCTCCTTCGCGAGTATGAACCCGAACGAGTCGAACGTCGATGCCGCCCGGTTCGACTTGGCGGCGTATTCCAAGGTTGTGCGCGGTTCTGCCACGCCGAGCCTGATGTTGTTCAGCGGGTAGTCCTGCATCACGTTCTCTACTAGCTTCATCATCTCGCGGTGCGAGTCCACTGCCAGCGGGAAGTCTGCGAGCTGCTCGCGGTGGATCGCCCTGCGCCCGGCCAGGGGAGAGCCGTCCTTCCACACGACGCCGAACTGCGAGATGAGCACCGGCTCGAAAATCAGGTTCCTGCGCTCGGCAATCTTGCGCTCCGTCTCGTCGTAGACGTCAACGAGGAACAGCTCGCCGCCGTCCGACTTCGAGGCCTTGCGCACGATCTGCTGGAACCCCTCCTCGACGATCCTGATCGAGTCCATGACGTCCATTCCCTCAACGATCGGGCGCGACACCTGCGACGCATAATACGTCAGGTGAATGACGAGCGGCGAACCCGATGACGATGCGTAGCGGTTCTCGGCGTATATCTCGTCAAGCATGCGGTCGTAGGCGCTCAAGGCCTCGCGCGCGTAATCGAGGAAGATGTCGCCCGCCGTCGTGAGCCTGACCCCGCGGCTGGTGCGCTCAACCAGCTTCACCCCGAGCTCGTCCTCGAGCGACGTGATGGCCTTGTTCAGCCCCTGGTGAGAAAGGAACGACTTGCGCGCCGCCCCGTAGAACGAGCCGGCTTCGTTAAGCTCGACGAAGTATCGAAGTGTCTCGACTTGCATGTCCCTCCCAACATATGCAATTTCTGGTTGCATGTTACAGCAAACATGAGAAGAAACCACCTGGCAATCGCACTCCTAAAATGGAAGGCATGCATGTACCGAGGGGGCGCATGCGGAGGGTAAAAGAGAAAAGGGGGAATTCATGTCAGAGGAGAAGTGGGTCTGTACAGCCTGCCCCGGTTGGGGCGACCATGAGTTCTGCGCGATCAAGACCGTCGTCAAAGACGGCCAGATCGTGCGCACGGAGGCGGTGGACTACACGGGAGCCGAGGCCGGCGAGGGGCATTGCTGCCAGAAGGGCATCGCGTCCTGGCGCCAGGTCTACGCAGAGGATCGCCTGCTCTACCCGCTGAAGCGCGCGGGCGAGCGCGGCGAGGGCAAGTGGGAGCGCATCAGCTGGGACCAGGCCCTCGACGAGATCGGCGCCAAGCTGCTCGAGCTTCGCGAGAAGTACGGCCCCGAGACGGTCACGTTCTGGAACATCACCACGAGCTTGCCGCCTTCGCAGGGCCTCGACACGCTGCTGGGCAACCGCTTGTGTGGCCTGTGGGGCGGAACCGACCCGCTCAACGCATACGGCTTGGACAACGGCCCGTACTACGCGTCGTACTTCGACCTGGGCGACTTCTACAAATACATGATGATCGACCCCGTCAAGTTCGATAACACGACCTACCTCATCATCTGGGGAGGCAACCCCGTCGAGAACCAGCAGCGCGTGGCCAAGCACATCGTGGAGGCCAAGAGCCGCGGCGCCAAGATCGTGGACGTGGGCCTGCTCTTCGACGCGTCGGCCGGTTACGCCGACTGGTTCATTCCCGTCAAGCCCGGCAGTGACACGGCGCTGGCCCTGTGCATGGCGCGCCAGATTGTCGAGCGCGGGGAATACGACCGCGAGTTCATGACGAAGTACACGGTGGCCCCGCTGCTCATTGACGTCGAGACCGGCAAGTACGCCGAGAACGACGGCTGGTTCTTCTACTGGGACGAGGAATCCGGCGAGATGAAGCCCACGGCCAAGGGTGCCGAGGAGTACGAGGGCACGCCGGCGTTCGACGGCTGCTTCGAGCTGGACGGCCGCACCTACAAGCCCGCGTTCCAGATGCTGCGCGACCATCTGGCCACCTACACGCCCGAATATCAGGAGGGCATCACGGGCGTGCCCGCGGCCGACGCCATCAAGCTGGCAGAGGAGTACTCGGCGCACCGCCCCGCGTTCATCGTGGGCGCGCTGGGCATGCGCTACCAGAACCAGGGCGACGCTTACCGCGCGTTCTACCTGCTCGGCATGCTCACGGGCAACCTGGGCCACCCCAACGGCGGCGTGACCAGCGAGATCCAGCCCTGCGGCTGGCCACTCGGCTTCAACAACCCTTCCATTATCTTCCCGAACGGCCGCGAGGCCGACAAGACGGTGTTCGTGAAGAACGGCGACTACTTCGAGGATGCCAAGAAGGGCAAGTACAAGGCGTTCATCAAGGTTGCGGGCAACCCCGTGCACAACTGCCCCAACCGCAGTCGCTGGATCGAGGACACGTTCCCCAACATGGAGCTCATCGTTGACGTGGACGTGTGGATGACCGACACGGGCGAGTACTCCGACTACGTGCTGCCCGCCTGCATGCCGTTTGAGCGCGAGGAGCTCATCGCTGCCGCGCAGTACAACCACGTCGTGTTGCAGCAGCCGGCCGTCGAGCCACGCGGAGAGTGCAAGGATTCGTCGTTCATCTACGGCGGCATTGCCGACCGCATCGGCTTGGGCGAATACTTCCGCAACGAGGCCGGCGAGCCTATGGTGGCCGCCGACTGGATCCGCATGCGCCTGAACTCGCCGCAGCCTTTCCTGGCCAACATCGACCCACCGCTCACCTATGAGCGCCTGGCCGAGGAGAAGATCATCCGCGCTGCCGTGCCGCCCATTCCGTGGGACCCGTTCTTCGGCATGAAGTTCCCCACGCAGACCGGCCACATGGAGTTCTACTCCGAACGCCTGAACAACGTCGGGCTGCCCATGGCCACCTACCACGAGCCCTACGAGGTGCCCACCGTAGCCAGCCTGGCCAACGGCACGGCTAAAGGCAAGTACCAGTTCTTCAGCGGCCGCCAGCGCTTCTTCATGCAGTCGATCTTCACCGACGACCCCGTCATGACCGAGCTTTCCGGCGGCAAGCCCACCGGGCGCATCAACCCGGTTGACGCCGCGAAGGAAGGCATCGTGGACGGCGACAAGTGCGAGGTCTACAACGAGCGTGGCCACGTGGTCATCGAGATGCGTCTCGACCAAGCCATCCCGCCCGGAACGGTGCAGGTGTGGTTCGGTTGGCGCAAGCGTCAGTTCGAGGCCCACGAGGGCGAGGAATCCGGCATGTACTCCGAGCTGCTCGTGCCCTTGGGCGACAACGACACGCTCGACGATGCGGCCAAGTACTGGTACCAGTGCACGCAGGAAGACGGCGCCGTCGGCTACATTCTGGGCGGCACGTCGTATTCGGCGATGGCTGGCGCTTGGGACACCATTTGGGACTGCGCTTGCGATATCCGCAAGGTCGAGGCGTAAGGGGGAGCAATCATGACGGAGAAAACCGAGAAGAACACCATCTGGGCGCATTCGCCCGCAACGGCGGATGTTCCCGAGGACGCCATTTTCGTTGACCTGCTGCGTTGCACGGGCTGCTGGACCTGCTCGCTGTCGTGCATGACGGGCAACGGCCTGAAGGACGGCCAGTACTTCGTGAACGTGCGCACACTGGGCTCGGGCGAAGGCATCGACCGCCCGTCCGGCGTTTGGCCCGACCTGCGCATGTCGTGGATGCCGTACTACACGCATAACTGCATCAAGTGCAAGCCGCGCACCGATGCGGGCGAGCTGCCGTATTGCGTGAAGAACTGCCCGAACAAGGCGCTGGTCTACGGCCCCGAGGCGGCGGAGAAGATCGAGGCTGCGCGTGCGCGCGGCGCCCGCATCTACCAGCTTCCCGCTTGGGAACACGGCAAGGATGGCGTTATCTATGCGAGCCCCGATAGGGAGATTATCTAGGGTTAGCAGGCTGCAAACCCGAAGGGTCTTCCTGATTGCGGGCGGGCTCTGATGGTTGGGCTGGAAGCGGGGGGAGGGCTTCCAGCCCAACTTGCCTTGTTGGCGAAGGCGGCGGCACCGGCGAATGCTGAGGCGCAGGCGCCGGCAGCGGCTAGAGCTCGCCGTAGTAGCGCGGTTGCGCGACGGCTTGGTGCGCCCAGTTGATGAGCGTGATGAAGTCGAAGACGGGCAGCCCCGTGGCCTCCTGCAGGTCGGCCGCGTAGGGCGGAAGGTCACTGCACTCGAGCAGGATCGCGCCGATCTCCGGGTGCTCGCCCACCTGCTTGCGCGCGAGGGCCACCAGGTCGTCGATGAGGGCACCGTTGTCGAGCGCGTGCTTTTCCCAGCGGATGGGCGCGAAGGCCTCGCGGTCGCCCACGTTCTGCACGATGAGCCGGTCGGGGCGCGCGCCCACGTGCGCGAGCAGCTCGGCGTTTACCGACGGCCCGTCGGCCGCGAACACGAGGATCTTCTGATCGCGCTTCAGGCCGGCCTCGATGATCGGCACTTGCACGAGGCTCGACATGAACACGGGCACGCTCACGGCGTCGGCCACGCGCTCCTGGAAGTGCGCGAAGAAGCCGCAGGCGCCCACGATGGCACGCACGCCCGATGCCTCGAGGCGCCGCGCCGCGTCCACCACCGCGTCAACGAGCGCGGGGTCGCCCGCGAACAGGCGCTCGATCTCGAAGTCCACCTCCTCGTAGAGCACGGGGAAGCGGAACGTCTGCGCGTTCACCACGTTGCCCGGCAGCTTCGGGTAGTCGAGCCTAATGGCCACGACCCCAATGGGGAAGCCCGCCGTCGTGCGCGGCGCGTCTTCGATCACGCCGCGGCGCTCTCGCTCGTTTCCAATGCGTCGTGCGGGCATGCTACGCCTCCCGGTACTCGCCGTCGCGCAGGTAGGCGAGCAGCTCGTCGCGGTCGAGGTGGGCGATGCCCAGGTCGGCCAGGGTCATGCCGCTCTCGAAGTAGTCGGTGCCGTTCATCGCACCGGCAATGACGATCATGGAGTCGATGACGGGCGTCGGCACGCCGAACTTCTTGCCCAGCTCGTGGTACACGTGGCACCCTACGGGCACGTCTTCGGTCACGTAGCGGTTCTTGATCGTGAAGGGGCCGGTGCCGAAGCCCACTTCCCACTGCTCCTCGAAGGGCACCGTGCACCCTTCGCCCATGTACTCCTGGCCGAGTACGCTTGTGCGCTGGAAGAACACCTCGCGCTTGAAGGGCTGAATGCCCACGCCGATCTCCTCCGCCAGCGCGATCTCCTCGTTGTAGAAGCGGTACTGCACCTCGGAGATGGAAGGGCAGAAAGCGTGCGAGTAAATGGAGTAGTCGTGCAGGTTCTTGCCGAGAACGGTGGGGAAGTTCTCCATCGTGGACACGCCGAGCAGCGTTCCCGGCACGTGGATGACCGGGTTCACGTTGGAGAACCCGACGTCGAGCACGGTGTCGCCGGCAACGGCACCCTCGCCCTCGGTGATGGCGTCGAAGCACCCGAGCGCCTTCGAGCTCTCGATGAACGCCTCGGTGTCGCGCGTGGGCAGCGCCGAGCCGCGCAGGGTGATGGCGCGGTAGACGAGCGAGACGCGCGCGTTCATGATGCCGCCCTCGGTGTCCACGCGCGTGCCGTAGGGCGCGCTCGACCAGCCGCCGATGATCACGTTGGCGGTGCTCCCGGCTTCGCGCATCATCTTGCGCAGGCGCAGCGAGCCGTAGTTATCGGGAATGATGTGCACGATCTGACCGTCTTCCAAGTGGGGGATGAGCTCGGTGAAGAACGCCTCGTGCGCGATGGAGGGCACGCCCACGATGATGAGCCCCGCGCCGCGCACCGCCTCGGCCACCGAGTTCGTTACCAGCGAGAACTCGCCGCGCCCGAAGCGCTCGAACCCGAACTTGTTCTGCGTGCCGGGGTGCTTCGCCTGCAGGGTGACGCCCGTGCGCTCCACGAGCCCCAGCGTGCTCTCGAAGAACGGGTCGAGGTCGCAGATGCGCACCTCCTGCCCCGCGAGCGCGCAGTCCGCGCCGCACGTCTTGCCCACCGCGCCGCCGCCGAGCACGGCGATGGGGCGTTTCCTCAGTTCCTCGATGTCTATGACCGTCATTGTTGCTCCTATCTTCAGATTCGATTACCGAGTAATCGAATTCATTGTGGGTGCTTCCCGGCCCCTGTGGTTATTCGTTTTGTCGCACGCTAGTTATAGGACATTCCGTTATCTCCCATATCGAGCACTGGGGATCGGAAACACGAAGAATTCCTAGTATTGCGGTGGGATTTGAAACGGGATACGATGCACTGCGTCCAACACGGGTGGCTCGTCGCGCTTCGCAAACTCGGCGCGACGAGTCGGGAAAGAGGAAGAGAAAGGAACCGAAATGATCAAAGCGAAGAACAACAAGGTGGTGATCGCCGCTCTCGTCGCCGTTATTGGCGCCGTGCTCGCCTTCGGGCTCGTGGGCTGCGGAGGCGGATCGTCGAGCGCGTCGGCAAGCGCTGCCGCAAGCGGCTCGGCAAGCCAGAGCTCCGCTTCGGACTCGAAGACCATCACGGTGGCGGCCGTTCCCACGCCCCACGCGGAGGTGCTCAACGACGTCGTGGCTCCGCTGCTCAAGGCTGAGGGCTACGAGCTCGTTGTCAAGGAGTTCAGCGACTACGTGCTGCCGAACACCGTGACCGAGGAAGGCGAGGCAGACGCCAACTACTTCCAGCACAAGCCCTACCTCGATGACTTCAACAAGGAGCAGGGCACCCATCTGGTGAGCGTGACGGCGGTGCACTACGAGCCGTTCGGCCTGTACGCCGGCAAGGACAAGTCGCTCAAGAGCCTCGACGCGCTGGCCGATGGTGCGAGCGTGGCCGTGCCGAACGACCCGACCAACGAGGCCCGCGCGCTGCTGCTGCTCGAGCAGGCCGGCCTGATCAAGCTGGCCGACGGTTCCAAGATCACCGCGACCAAGGCTGACATCGTGGAGAACCCGAAGAACCTCAACATCATCGAGCTCGAGGCCGCTCAGACCGCTCACTCGCTGGCCGACGTTGACATCGCCGCCATCAACTCCAACTATGCTCTGGAGGCTGGCCTGAACGTGTCCAAGGACGCCATCGTCACCGAGAGCGCCGACAGCGAGGCCGCTCAGACCTACGCCAACCTGCTCGTGGTCAAGAAGGGCAACGAGAACAGCGACGCCATCAAGGCGCTGGCCAAGGCCCTCAACTCGAGCGAGGTGCGCGACTACATCAACAAGACCTACGAAGGCGCGGTGCTCCCCATCTTCTAGGCACTGATCAGCTAACACGGCCCGCGAGGTGTTTCCCTCCCCCCCCCTTCTCTCTCGCGGGCAAGCTTCGATGAGGCGCTTGGGCTGCTGGCCCGGGCGCCCCATTGGTTTCTCTGCGGGTTGGGAATGTGGGTTTGGAAAGCCCTCGGGCTTATTGCGCGGCGGGCACCTCATCGGCTGCTGCGAAATGCAGCGCGCGGTCGGCGAGGGCCTGGTCGCGCAGGCAGTACTGCACCACCAGCTCGCCCATGTCCACGAACGGCGCGAGCTCCTCGGCGGGAACGAAGCCCGAGCAGGCCATCTCCACCTCGTCGGTGGCAATCCACGCGCGCACGGCGGCAGGCTCGCCGAAACCGGGCACGTCGCATTGGCCCCTGCGGCACATCCTTATGTAGTTCATCCAGGCGGCGATGCCGGCGTCGTCGCCTGCAAATTTCAATGCGAAGGGGGAGCCGGGCTCCCATGTGGTGCGATCTTGCATGATGGGGCCGCTTGCGCCCCATATGGCCCACGGGAGGGCGCCTTCGTCGAAGTCGTACGCCGACACGATGCCGACGGGCGCGCCCACCACCCGAGCACGCGACCGGGCTCTGCCCACCGCTGCGTCGCGGTCGTCGGTCAGGTAGAAGCCCCTTCCCAGGTCGGCGAAGCCGGTGTTGCGCAAGACGTCTGGATGCTCAACCGCAATGTCGGAACCGTGGTACAACCTCATCATGGTCGCCCTTCTCGCATGCCGATTTGGTCTGGCCCTATTTTCCCTTAATCCTCTCAAACAGGCTACCGTGCAATTGGGGGTGTTCCTATGGTTTTGTCAACCGGTTTTCTCGGTTGACTTCCCTTCGAACAGCGACGCTGACGCGGGCCCC
>SUUE01000029.1:3570-16448 GCA_015062685.1 Coriobacteriaceae bacterium | reverse complement strand
CTGACGACGATACACGACGAGGTGCGCGAGTATTACGGGCGCACGCTATCGAGCAACGACGACCTGCACACCGACGCGCCGCACTGCGAGGCGGTTGCGCCGCCGCGCTATGTGACCGAGGTCATGCCGCTCATCGCGGACGAGATCATAGCGCGGTTCTACGGGTGCGGCTCTCCGATCCCGCCCGCGCTCGAGGGCTGCACGGTGCTCGACCTGGGGTCTGGCTCGGGCCGTGACGTGTACGTCCTGAGCAAGCTCGTGGGGGAGACCGGCCACGTGATCGGCGTGGACATGACCCCCGAGCAGATCGAGGTGGCCAAGAAGTATCAGCAGGAACAGGCCGAGCGCTTCGGCTATGCTGCGAGCAACGTGGAGTTCCGGCTCGGCTACATAGAGGACCTCGCCTCCATCGGCATTGAGGACGAGTCGATCGACCTCGTGGTGTCAAACTGCGTGGTCAACCTCTCGCCGTTCAAGGAAATGGTGATGAAGGAGGTCTTCCGCGTGCTCAAGCCCGGCGGCGAGCTGTACTTCAGCGACGTGTACGCGAGCCGACGCCTTCCTCAGGAGCTGCATGACGACCCCATCTTGCACAGCGAGTGCCTGGGCGGGGCTACGTATGCCGAGGACTTCCGCCAGCTCATGCGCCGCGTGGGGTGGCCGCACGTCGTGTGGACGGTGGACGACCCCATGAACGTGGGCGACCTGGCCATCGAGACGCGCGTCGGGTTCACGAGCTTCCGCAGCCGCACCATCCGCGCCATCAAGTGCGAGGGGCTGGAGGAAACCGAGGAGGATTACGGCCAGCGCGCCACGTACCTCGGGGGCATGCCCGAGATGCCGCGCTACTTCGACTTCGACAGCGAGCTGCGCTTCGTGAAGGGCAAGCCGCGCGCCATCAGCGGCAACACGGCCCGCATGCTGGAAGCCTCGCGCTACGGCAAGTACTTCGAGATAACGAAGCCCCGGCTGCACCGCGGCGCGTTCAACGCCGAGCGTGCGCAGCAGGCGCTCGAGGTGAGGCGGGGCAAGCGCAAGGTGAATCTGAAGCTGCTCGAGGAGGCCTACGACCGCGCCGGCTACCTGACGTTCGAGGAGCGCGTGGGCGAGTCCTCGCTGCTGCAGACGTTCGAGAAGCAGGCGACCATGCAGGTGAACATCACCTACGCCTGCAACCTGGCGTGCCGCCACTGCTACCTGGAATGCACGCCGAAGAACACCGAGGCCATGTCGCGCGAGACGCTGCAAGCGTGCCTCGACGCGTTCGAGGCCGGCGGCTTCAAGGTCATGGACATCACGGGCGGCAGCCCCGAGCTGCACCCCGATTTCGAGTGGTTCCTCCGCGAGGCGGCCAAGCTGGGCAGCGTCATCGTGCGCACGAACCTGACGCTCGAGCAACAACCCGAATACTCCCATTTCCTCGACGTGTTCGCAGAGGTGGGCCCGCAGATCGTGGCCTCGCTTCCGTTCTACGACGACAAGGGCACGGCCAGCCAGCGCGGCGCCAAGGTGTTCGAGCGCGCCATCGCCTCGATCCGCGCGCTGAACGAGCGCGGGTACGGCATGGGCGGCAACCTGCGCCTCGACCTCGTCTACAACGTGGCGGGCCCGTTCCTGCCGCTGCCGCAGGACATGATCGAGGCGTCCTACCATAAGGCGCTCGAGCGCGATTTCGGCGTTAAGTTCGATGGTCTGTTCGCGTTCAACAACTGGACGTGCGGGCGCTTCGCCGCCGACTTGCTGGACATGGGCATGTTTGACGACTACCTGGGCTTGCTGGCAGATAACTTCAACACGCTGGCCATCACGCGCCTCATGTGCCGCGACATGGTGAACGTGGACCATGACGGCCGCCTGTACGATTGCGAGCCCAACCACGTGCTGGGCCTTCCCATCCAGGTTGACAACGGGGAAGGCGGCACGCGCGACGCCACCATCCAGGACATGGCGAGCGGCCAGCTGCCGCAACGCCAGGTGCGCACGAACCCGCTCTGCTACAGCTGCTCGGCCGGTTTCGGCAGCTCCTGCGGCGGCGCGCTCGTGTAGCTACTGCTTAGCCTCGAAGCTGTCGAAGATAAAGCCGTCGAACCCGTGGTCGCGTGCCCGGTCGAGCTCGTCCTGGCTCTTGAGCGTCCAGGCGAGGCACGGCAGGTCGCTCAGGGCTTTCGCCCCGCCGGATAGCCTCTTTCCCGATGCGTGCTTCGCTGCCATAGTTCCCTTCTGCTCGTTTGCCGTTTCTGCCCCCATCTTATCGGGTAATATGATGCTAGGCGTATAGGTCGGCTAAGGGGGCGCCATGGACTTCAAATACGTGCGCATACAAGGACGCGAGGTTTCGGCCGACACGAATTATGCCGCCGGCATATTCAGCATGTGCTGGAAGCTCATCCAGGAAGACGTCATGGACGAAGAGGATGTGGAGCTGTTCAAAGAGATCGATTCCTGGTTCGCCGAGGAGCTGCCCTTCCCGGACCCGTGCATGCGCAAGGAGCCGGTCGTCTGCTTCTTCAAGACGGCCAACACCGACCTCATGATGCGCATGATCAGGCCGGCCATGTGGTTGCTCGAGCGCTACAACCACCCGTTCTACGTGGTTTACACCAACTCGCCGGGCGAGATCGTCTACGAGGACGACTACCAGGTGGCCGTGAAGGTGCCGGATGTTCCGGTGACCAAGTTCAATCACGAATGGACCGAGCCCGGCACCGGGCTTTTCGAGGGTTAGGGGCCGCAATGTCTTATAAGTTGGAGCGCCAGGGCTCGCACCTCACCGTTTGCGTGGCGGGCAAGCTCGATGCCAAGACGTCCCCCGTGCTCAGGGACGCCATGTCAAGCGAGCTCGAAGGCGTTTCCGCGGTGACGTTTGACCTAGCGGGCCTCGAGTACGTATCGAGCGCGGGGCTGCGCGTGCTGCTGGCGGCCTACAAGCTCACGATGAAGCGCGACGGCACCATGCGCGTCGTGAACGCGGGGGAAAACGTCATGTCCATCCTCGATACGTCGGGGTTCGCAGACCTTTTCGGCATGGAGTAGCCCGCTCGCCCCGCCCACGCGTTTCTGTTCCATTAAGGGAGTTGGGGCCAGCGCGATTCCCGCTCGCTGCTGTTATCATTGGGTAACTCAACTACCGAGCGGAAGGCGAAGACATGTCCCTCCCCAAATCTGACCTTACCAAACAGGCCGACGGCCGCACGACGATGGAGCTCGGCGCGGTCCTTCCCAAGACCGCGGACGTTCGCGATGGCCATTTGTTCATCGGCGGCGTCGACATGGTGGAACTTGCCCACGAGCAGGGCACGGCGCTCTACGTGTTCGACGAGGCCGATCTGCGCGACCGCATGGAGCAGTACCGCGAGGCCTTCCACGAGTGCTACCCGAACTCCGAGGCGCTGTATGCCAGCAAGGCGTTCCTGAACAAGGAGGTGCTGCGCATCGCCCACGAAGAGGGCATGTTCCTGGATGTCTCGGGCGGCGGTGAGCTCGCCTGCGCGCAGGCGGTCGGGTTCCCCATGGAGCGCGTGTTCGTGCACGGCAACAACAAGACCGAGAAGGAGCTGCGCGAGGCCATAACGGCGGGCGTGGGCCGCATCGTGCTCGACACCCGGCTCGAGCTCGCGCGCATCTCGCGCATTGCCGGCGAGCTGGGCGTGACGCAGAAGGTGCTCATGCGCATCACGCCGGGCGTCGAGGCAGACACGCACGAGTACATAAAGACCGGCTGCGAGGACAGCAAGTTCGGCTTCACCATGCTCGACGACTTCGCGTTCAAGTGCGTGGGCGACGTCATGGCTGCGCCGAACGTGGACCTCGTGGGCTTCCACTGCCACATTGGGTCGCAGATATTCGCGTTGCATTCGTTCGCCGAGGCGGTTCAGGTCATGGCGAAGTTCGTGGCGCGCGTGCGCGATGAGTACGGTTTGGTCATCGAGGACCTGGACATGGGCGGCGGCCTGGGCATCGCCTACACGGCCGAGGAGGAGCCCTCGAGCATTCGCGCCTTCGCCGAGTGCACGGCAAACGCTGTCACGGAGGCTTGCTTGGAGCACAACCTGCCCTTGCCGCGCCTGCTCGTCGAACCCGGCCGCAGTCTCGTGGCCAATGCGGGCGTGACGCTCTACACGGTGGGCGTCTTGAAGACGCTTCCCGGCATCCGCAAGTACGTCGCTGTCGACGGCGGCATGTCCGACAACATCCGCACGGCGCTCTACCATGCCGACTACGAGGCCACCATTGCGAACAAGGCCGACCAGCCCCGCACGGAGATCGTCACCCTGTGCGGCAAGCACTGCGAGAGCGGTGACGCCGTGGTGCTCGACGGGTCGCTTCAGGTTGCCGAGCTCGACGACGTTGTGTGCGTGTTCGGCACGGGCGCTTACTGCTACACCATGAGCAGCTCGTACAACGGCCAGCCGCGTCCCGCCATCGTGTTCGTGCGCGACGGCCGGGCCCGCGTGGTCACGCGCCGCGAGACCTACGCCGACCTCATGTCCCGCGACCTGTAGGGGCGCGCTCCGCGCGCCCTCGGAGAGCAGCAGGGCGTCCCTGCTGCTCTCAATAATAAGCAAATTGGTAACACTATGTTGTTGTTACAACATGGTTTCCCTTCGCGCTCTGCTAGACTCTCCTTAGTCGCGTTCTTGCACGCAATGTTGGCGCATGTCGCGCCGCAAAAGAGCGAGAGGGGTAGGGTTATGATTGACGACGAGAGAATCGTATCACCCGCCGAGGAGAAGCTCGAAAAAGCCGTTGAGGAGACGCTTTCCGATGCACCTCAATCGCCGGAGTCTGTTCAGCCAGGCGATGGAGCCGAGGCCGAGCCCGCCCCCAAGAAGAAGAGCAAGAAGATGGTCGTCGTCGCAGCGATCGTCGCCGCCATCGCGGTTATCGGGTTCGGGTTCTATCAATGGCACGAAACGCCCGAGTTCTGCGTTTCCATCTGCCATACGCCCATGGATACAAGGTATCTCGACACGCTCTATGCGAATCCGTACGAGCCCGCAGTTGATAAATGGGGCAATGAAGTGACCAAGGCCGACGCCATGCTCGCGAGCAAGCATGGCGCAATGGGCAAGCGATGCATGGCATGCCATTGGCCAGCCATAGAAGAGCAGGTGACCGAGGGCGTCGAATGGATCAGCGGCAATTACTACAACCCGTTGAGCGAGCGAGACCTCGCGCAGCTCGTGTATTACCGCCATACCGGCGAGACGGAGTTCTGCCTGAACGCGGGATGCCACAACATCAGCAAGGCCGGGCTCACCGAGGAAACGGCGAGCATGACCCGAAATCCCCATTCGTGGCATCACAGCGAATACACGTGCAGCGATTGCCATAAAGGACACCGCGCTTCCATCATGGTCTGCTCGCAATGCCATGACGATGCGGAAGTCCCCGATGGTTGGTTGACGTGGGAAGAGGCGAAAAACCTTCCCAACCAGTATATGTCCTACAACGAAGAGAAGTTCCTGACCAAATAGCGGGAACCGGACGGGGTTTCGCATGGGAGCAGGCAAAATCATAGCGGGCATAGCTGCTGCAATAGTTGCGGCGGAGGGCGTTGCGGGGTTCGTCATGGGGTCTTCCTCCAAGCTGCTGCGGCCGCCGGGAATTCAGAGCGAGCGCGATTTCATGGCGCGTTGCATCAAGTGCGGCAAGTGCGTAGAGGCGTGCCCCTATGCGGCGATCCGCATTGCGGGCCCGTCAGAGGGCTCGGCTGCGGGCACCCCGTTTATCGATGCGCGTGAGCAGGCGTGCCGATTGTGCCCCGATTTCCCCTGCGTCGAGGCGTGCCCCACGGACGCGCTGCGCGACGTGGCCGAGAAGCACGATCCCCACATGGGCTATGCCAAGATCGAGGAGGACGTGTGCATTGCCTTCAAGGGCTATCGTTGCGAAGTGTGCTATCGCGTATGCCCGCTTATCGATGAGGCGATCACCATTGATTTCGAGCAAAGGGAAAACGACGACATCCATGCCAAGTTCATCCCGGTGGTTCACAAAGGCGTCTGCACGGGGTGCGGTCTCTGCGTCGAGCGATGCGCGGTGAGCGAGCCCTATGTGCCTATCCGCATCGTTACGCTCGCCGAGGATGGCGCCCATACAGGTGGCGGCGGTAAAGGTGGCGGCGAGGGCGGCGGCGCCGGCAAGGGTAACGGTGCCGGCAATGGAAACGGCCGGGGTAATGGCGAGAGCGGCAACGAGGGAGCAAAGGGGTAATGAGCATGGAGATCACAAGGCGCAATTTCGTGAAGGCAACCGCCATAGCCATGGCGACGGCGGCCGCTGCTGGCTCCGTTTCGGGCATGGCGGGCTGCGCTCCCAAGGCGAACGACCCAATTGGGGGAGAGTCCACTACCAAGACGCTGGCCGTGTGCCGTTTCTGCGGATGCGGGTGCGGTGTTGTGGTCGAGGCGCGGAAGGGTAAGATCGTCAGCGTTTACGGTGATCCCGAAAACGATTCGAATCGCGGTTTGAACTGCGTGAAGGGTTATTACCTGAGCAAGATCCTCTATGGGGAGGACCGCCTGACCAAGCCGCTCATTCGCGAGGACAATTCCAAGAAGGGAACGAGCGAGGGCTTCCGCGAGGCGTCGTGGAGCGAGGCGCTTGACTTGGTGGCCAGCCATCTGCGCGAAACGTGGAAGGCAGACAAGAGCCGCCTGGCATTCTGGGGATCGGGCCAGCAGCCCATCACGGAGGGGTACGCCACCGCTAAATTCTGGAAGGCGGGCTTGCGCTCGAACAACATCGATCCGAACGCGCGCCTGTGCATGGCGAGCGCCGTGGTGGGCTTCATGAACGTGTTCCAAACCGATGAGCCTGCAGGTTGCTATGCCGACATCGACCATGCCGACGTGTTCATCACGTGGGGAGCGAACATGGCGGAAGCGCACCCGATGCTGTATTCCCGCGTTATGTCGCGCAAGATCTCCGATCCGAAGATCAAGCATTACGACGTGACGACGCTCGGGACGCGCACGGCAGCCACGGCCGACAAGGTCATCATGTTCGGCAACAACGGTGACCTTGCCATCACCAACTGCATCGCCCATTACCTCATCGAGAACGATACCTACGACCATGACTGGGTGCGCGATCACCTTCAGTTCAAGCAGGGCACCGAGAATATCGGCAACGCGTATGACGACGGTTACGACAAGAGCGATGTGGGGCAGAAGGTCGATGCGACGGAATCCATCACGTTCGAACAGTATGCCGAGCGGCTGGCTCCCTACACGTGGGAATACGCGTCGCGCATTTCCGGCGTTCCCGAGGAGGACATCAAGGAGCTCTACGAGCTCTTTGCCAACAAGGACCTCAAGATCACCTCGTTCTGGACGATGGGCGTCAATCAGCACAACCGCGGCACGTGGGTCAACCACAACCTGCATAACCTGCACTTGCTGAGCGGCCATTATTGCCACCCGGGCGATGGCGGATTCAGCCTGACCGGCCAGCCTTCCGCTTGCGGAACGGCGCGCGAGGTTGGCACTTTCAGTCACCGGCTGCCCGCCGATCTGGTTGTTGCCAACGAAGCGCACCGCCGCTTCTCCGAGGCCGTGTGGAACCTGCCCGAAGGATATCTCGAGGAGATAAAGGCCCCGGGCTTCCACACCACCAAGATCTTCCGCGAGCTCTCGAACGGCAACATCGACTTCCTCTGGAGCGCCCACAACAACTGGGCGCAGTCCATGAGCAACCTCACGCGCTTCCTCGGCCGCGGGGAGGATAAGAAGGGTATCTTCGATGCGTTCATCGTGGTGAGCGAGGTCTATCCGACCATTTCCACCAAGTACGCCAATGTCGTGCTGCCGGCGGCCATGTGGATCGAGCGCGAGGGGCAGTTCGGCAACGGCGAGCGCCGTACGGCCGTGTTCGAGAAGGCGGTCGATCCTCCCGGAGACGCCATGTGGGACATGTGGATCCTCATGGAGATCGCGAAGCGCGTGCTCCTCGACGAGAAGATCGGCGACGAAGACGCCTTCGACCTGCTGTTCGGCGAGTGGTACGACAAGGACGCCGCTGAATTCAAGCAGGCTACTCAGCGTGAGGTTTGCAAGAGCATGTGGGAGGAGTACCGCACGTTCAGCAACCCGAGCTTGAACCCGCGCGCGGCTGCCATCAACGCCGAAAAGAAGCTCAAGATGGAGGGCAAGCAGCTCGCGCCCTACGAGGAATACATCGAGAATCACGGCATGACGTGGCCGGTGCGCGAGGTTGACGGCAAGTGGCTGCCCACCAAGTGGCGTTTCGCCTACGGCCCGCAAGAGGAGGGCTATGACCAGCAGGGCATTGAGATGTACGGCGATCGGGGCCTGGCGGGCGATGTGAGCTTCTACAAGGCCGCCGACCATAGGCCTTCTGTCGTATTCCGCCCATGGGAGCCGCCTGCGGAGCGTCCCGATGACGAGTACCCGTTCGTGTTCTGCACCGGCCGCTTGCTCGAGCATTGGCATACGGGCAGCATGACCCGCCGCGTGCCGGAGCTCAACAACGCGTTGCCCGAGGCGCTGCTTGACATGAACCCTGCAGACATGGAAGCGCTCGGCATCAAGGACGGGGAAATGGTCAAGGTCGTGAGCCGGTGGGGGGAGGTCCAGATCAAGGCTTCCAGCGCCGGCCGAACGCAACCGCCCGAGAAGTACCTGTTCGCTCCGTTCTTCGCCGAGGAGACGCTCGTCAACTTGGTGCAGCAGGAGATGTATTGCCCGCTGTCGAAGGAGCCCGACTACAAGAAGACCTGCGTAAGGGTCGAGAAGCTATAGGAGCGGGAAGAGGGAACCGTGGTCATATCGAGTTTGGTCATCGAGACCGCGCCAGAGCGCACTGAGGCCGTCGCCGAGCACCTTGCCGGGCTCGGGGGCGTGGAAGTGCACGGCATCGATGGCTACAAGATCATCATCACGATCGAGGCCGAGACCGTCGACGCGTCGCATGCGATAGCGAACGGAATCGTGCCGGTCGAGGGCGTGATAGGGGTCGACCTCATTTACCTGAACTTCGAAGACGACAAGACGATCTATCCCGACGGCGTTTAAGGTGGAGTGACGGGCCGTGGCAGAGGGCAAGAAAACGGGGAAGGGTTTCCCCTTCAGCATAGTGAGGCACGTCGTGCAGGTGTGCGTCCTGCTGCTATTCATCGTGCCCGTATTGGTGGCGGGGTGGAGCCTGTTCGGGGGCACGGTCGGCAGCAACGATGCCCAAAACACCCCCGAGCTCGTCTTCCCGTTCTTCGGTTCGCTTTCCTCGAGCCGATTGTTCGGCGTAGACCTGATAGACCCGTTCGCCGCATTGCAGGTGGCGGCAGCGGCCAAGACGTTCACCATGGAAATGCTGCTCGGCCTTTTGCCATTTCTCCTTATCTATGGCCTGATAAGGGGGCGCGTGTTCTGTGGGTGGGTGTGCCCGGTGAATCTCGTTCTCGAGGTTGTCGACTGGCTGCGCGGCAAGCTGCATATCACCGTCGAGGAAAGAGCCCTGCCCCGCCATGTGAAGGTCTATGCGGCCCTTGCCGTGCTCGCGCTCTCGCTGCTCTTGAGCGTCCCCGTGTTCGAGGCGCTTTCGCCCATCAGCTTTATCAACAAGGGCATCCTCTTTGGCAGCATGGTCGGAGGCGTGACGCTGCTCGCCATTGTGGTGGCTGAACTCTTCTGGGGCCACCGCGTGTGGTGTCGCAGCATTTGCCCGCTTGGGGGCTTCTACGAAGTGGTCGGCAAGGTCGGCTTGGTCAATGTGCGCATGGAGCACGACAAGTGCATCGGTTGCGAAAAGTGCAAGAAGGCGTGCCTCTGCGACCCCGAAATTCTCGATGCCGTTGTCGCGGACGAGGATATCATGGTGCGCGCAGGCGATTGCATGCTCTGCGGTAAATGCGTTGAGGCATGTCCCACCTGCGCTCTCTCGATCAAACCCGGCCGCGTCGGCAAAGGTAAATCTCACGTTTAGATCGATGCCGTTCCATTCATAATCGGTTATCCTTGTACGCGCATTAGACCGCCGCGACTGGGTGGGCGCGGCCGTGAAAGGGTGTGTTTATGGGATTGCTCGATTGTTCCAGCGTATACAGGAAGTTCTCCGGCCAGTGCACGCAATGCGGGCACTGCACGCCGGCATGCAGCTCGCTCGAGGCTGCGGGCATGACGCTCGGCGACATCGCTCGCGCGATGCTCGCCGCGGAGCGCGGGACGGAGACGCGCGAGCAGGTTGCGATGAACATCGTCATGAACCCGCAGCTCGTGCAGGCGGTGCGCGGGTGCTTCTTCTGCACGTCGTGCAAGAACACGTGCTTCGCGCACAACGACGTATGTGACCTCGTGTACCACGCGCGTGTTGACTTTCAGAACCTCGGCCTCATCGAACGCGAGGCGTGGTCGAGCGTGCTCGTGGACCAGGAGTGGGACATCTTCACCGCCTACCGCGCGATTCACGGCATCGGCTACACCGATCTGACGCGGCACGTGGAGACCGAGGACCACGCCGCTGAGACGGGCTTCGACGTGGCGTTCTTCCCCGGGTGCTCGCTGGCCGCCTATGGCCCCGAGCTCACGCGCGAGATCTTCGGCGCGTTCGAGGAGCTGGGCGTGAGCGCGACGATGGTCGACAGCTGCTGCGGGTCGTCGCTCAAGAGCGCCGGGTTCTTCAATCGCGCCGAAGCGCTGTGTGCCCGCAACGTTGACGAGATCGTGCAGTCGGGGGCGAAGCAGCTCGTGTGCGTGTGCCCGGGCTGCGCCAACGACATGGGCAAGGCCCTTGCGAGCAAGGGCGCCGACGTGCAGGTGGTGTCGCTCGCGAAGTTCCTGGGCGACCGCGGCTTCGAGCCGAAGAAGCCGCTTCCCGAGGGCCAGATTTGCATATCCAAGTCATGCCAGGATCGCGACGGGTCCTACCTCGAGCAGACGTGCGAGCTTTTGGGGCTCGACCCCGAGACGCCGACGATCTTCCATGGCTGCTGCGGCGCGGGCGGCGCGGTGAGCGCGTTCCAGCCCGACCGCCAAGCGCAGCAGGCTGATGAGAAGCTCTCGTTCGCTCCGGACGGAGCGACCGTCGTGACCATGTGCCCGACCTGCACGTACACGTATGCTTACCGCATGATGGGTGCGCCGCGCGATATCAGCAACAAGCACTACACCGAGCTCCTGTTCGAGAGCCAGTTCGACTGGGGCACGGTGTTCTACCAGCTCGGCAGCATGTGGTCGGGCGAGTACGGCCCCTGGTTGGCAGAGGTTTTCGCATAACGGTTCGAGGACGGAGAAAATCGATGACATTGGATAGCCGAGCGGCGGGGGTCGCGATCATCGGATACGGAACGGCGGGCGTGAACGCTGCCATTGCATTGCGCGACGGCGGCTACGAGGGAACCATCCGCGTGTTTTCGGATACGGGCACATTGCCGTATAGCCCCATCCTCACGTCGTATTACGCGGGCGGCGAGAAGGCCTACGAAGAGTGTTTCCCCTGGTCGGTCGAGGAGCTCGACGAGCTTGGTCTCGAAGTGATGGAGAGCTGCCCGGTTGAGCACCTTGACCCGCAGGCGCACGTGATCAGCACGCCGAAGGGCGATTTCCCCTACGAGAAGTGCGTGATTGCCTCGGGCTCCTCGCCCGCGCTGAGGGGTTTCCCAGAGGTTGAGGGCGATCCCGAATACCGGCCGATCATGTTGCGCAGCATGGACGACGCCCAGCGCCTCAAGGACGCGATCGAGAGGCCGGCCTGCAAGCGCTTCCTCGTGAGCGGCGCGTCCATGGTCGCGCTGAAGACGCTCGAGGCGTGCCTGAACCACGGCCTCGCGTGCACGCTCGTGGGCGTCAGCCCCCATGTGCTCGATTTCAACGCGCTGCCCGAGGCGGCCGAGCGCTTCGAGAAGGGCTTGCGCGAGAAGGGCGTGAACCTGCGCTTGGGGCAGAAGATCGATTCGGTGAGGCGTGTAGCCGACGGGCTCGAGGTGACGTTCTCGAGCGGCGAGGCCGACGTGTTCGACGAGATATCCATCGCCCATGGCATGATGTCGAACCTCGGTTTCCTCGACGAAGGCGCCCTCGAGATCGACCGCGCGCTCATCGTGGACGAGTTCATGCGCACGAGCGACCCGGACGTGTACGCCGCGGGGGACGTCGCGCAGGCGACCGAGCTCATTTCGGGCGAGAAGCGCATCGTGGGCATCTGGAAGAACGCCGCCGTGCAGGGCGCGTGCGCCGGCTCCGCGATCGCCGCGGAGCTCGCGGGTGGGCAACCGGATGCAGCGGTTGCTTACAAGGGCTCCATCTCGTCGAACACCATAGCCGTGAACGGCACGCTCTTCATTTCCGCGGGCGCCATGGAAGTGACTCCGCAACGCCAGGTGGAGGTGCAGGAAGACGGCGAGATGACGATCGTGCGCATCTTCGAGGAGCAAGCCGATGGGGAAGAGCGCCTGGTGGGCTTCAACATCGTGTGCGACGCTGACGAGCCGGGCGGCAAGGCATACGACCTGGGAGCCATGATGTCCCTCCGCATCGAGAAGGCTTGCCGCCGATAGCCTTGCATGTCGCGTATAATGAATTTCATCTGCGTTACGCGTCGAAGGAGAGCCAATGTCTACCGATAACGGTCTTTCAGCTGGCCAGGTGATGGGGCACCGTCCGATCTTCGTCGACCCCTCGTCTAATTGCTTATGCACCACCAATCCCGCGAACGGGCAAATCGTCTGGATAGTCGATCCCGAGACGGGTCAGCCGCTCACCGCGCGGCAGATTTATTCCGATCCCGCATCGGGGTGCCTGTGCTCCGTCGATCCCGATACGGGCAAGGTCGCCTGGATAATCGACCCCGCCACGGGGCGCCCTATGGTCGGCCCGCAGGCTCAGCAGCCGGCAGCGCCCGTTGCCGAGCAGGTGGCCGAG
>SUUE01000029.1:0-3470 GCA_015062685.1 Coriobacteriaceae bacterium | reverse complement strand
CGTGCAGCAACCTGTGGCGGAGCCCGTGCAGCAGCCCGTGGCGGAGCCCGTAGCCGCGCCCGCGCAGGCCGCCGTAGAGGAGCCATGGCTGCCCGCCATGGATGAACCTGTTCAGCAACCCATGGCCGCGCCCGTGCAGGCAATAGCCGAGGAGCCGGTTGTTGCCGCTGCGGAGAGCGCCGTCCAGAGCTCGGCGGGCGATCCGTTGATTCTGGCTGCCGAGCAACCCGTGCAGCAGCCTGCGGAAACGTTGTTCTCGGCGTCTGGCGAGGTGATCCAGCCCCAACCCGTGCCCGCTCCGGAGCCCGCTGTGCAATTCGAACCCGCAGCCCAGGCTGCGGCGGCGGCTCAACCTGCGCCCGCAGTTCAGTTCGAGCCCGCTGCTCAGGCGGCGCCTGCGGGCCAGGCCGTGCCTGCCCAGAATGCGCAGCCCGCTCCCAAGGCCGCTGCTCCCGCCAAGCCGAAGCCTTCCCGACCGCCCATCATCATGCCGACCAAAAAGTCGATGTCTGTCATGGCCATCTTCAGCTTGATAATGGGCGTGCTCGGCGTAATCGCTGCGGTCCTGCCGCTGTTCGTGGACGTCGCTTCCGCCATTCCCGGCGGCAAGACGGCCATGGTGCGCTCCATCGTCGACAACGCGGCGTTCGGGTT
Organism: Coriobacteriaceae bacterium; assembly: GCA_015062685.1. Taxonomy (GTDB): domain Bacteria; phylum Actinomycetota; class Coriobacteriia; order Coriobacteriales; family Eggerthellaceae; genus UBA9715. Next base: position 2,816 of record SUUE01000029.1, on the reverse strand, counting down.
CGCGATCATCGGCCTCGTGTTCGCTCTCATCGGAACCCATGGCATCCAGGCGGGGAAGAAGAGGGGCAAGGGCGCTGCGATTGCAGGCGTGCTGCTCTGCGTGCTGTCGGTCGTTGCCGTGCTCATGACCCAGTACCTCTTCCCGCAGGCCGTGAACGACGTGCTCGGCAAGACGCGTGGCGTGCCGCCTGTAACCTCGGTGCAACAATCAATTGCCGAGCCCGCTGCGTTCGACTACCATACGACCGTTGATTGAGAGCAGATAGCTAGTTGGGCGCTCGATTCGCCCCGCTGAAACCGAAAGGATGCACAATGAGCGATTGCCTGTTCTGCAAGATCGTCGCCGGCGAGATCCCCTCGAAGAAGGTCTACGAAGACGATCTGTTCTACGCGTTCGACGACATCGAGCCCGAGGCTCCGGTCCACACGCTGGTCATTCCGAAGCAGCACTTCGACAACTTGCAGGACGGCGTGCCCGAGGAGCTGCTCGGCAAGCTGATGAAGGTCGTGCCCGAGGTGGCGAAGGCCAAGGGCGTTGACGAGTCCGGCTTCCGCTCGGTCATCAACACCGGTCCCGACTCCGCCGCGACGGTTGGCCACCTGCACGTCCACATCCTCGGCGGCACCAAGATGGGCCGCTTCACGTTCGAGGGGTCCCAGCGCCTGAACGGCTAATTGATCGTTTCCGAACGGGCCGCCCGCATTGTCGGGCGGCCTTTTTTACGAGATGGGCCGCTCGGCATCGCGCCGGACGGTCCGATGGTTGGTTGCCATGAGCTATCGCGATGACGAAACGCGCTGGAAGCACATCCAGGACCTGCTTGCCGCAGAGGCGGGCGGCAAGGAGCTGCGCCCGATGATGTCGCAGCGCACGCTCTTCGGCATACCCTCGACGGTGGAGCAGACCATCGAGCGCATCGTCGCGGAGGATGAGGAGGAACGCCGGAATAGGCGGCGAGCCGCGGCGCCGGAACGGGTCGAGCACCCACTCGCGCCCATCTTCGACGAACGTTCCCGAATCCTCGTGCTCGGCACCATGCCCTCGCCGAAATCGCGCGAGGTCGGTTTCTACTACGGGCACCCGCAGAACCGTTTCTGGCGCGTGCTGTCGTCTTTGTTCGACGAGCCGTTGGCCACGACGAACGAACGCCGCCGCGACCAGCTGCTCAGGCACCACATAGCGCTCTGGGACGTGCTCGCGTCGTGCGAGATAGAGGGGGCGAGCGATGCGAGCATCGCCGACGCCGTGCCGAACGACTTGTCTCCCATCTTCGAGGCGGCGCGCATCGAGGCCGTGTTCTGCACGGGCGCACGCGCAGCCAGCCTGTACGCGCGCTTCTGCGAGCCCGAGACGGGCGTCCCGTGCGTCAAGCTCCCTTCCACGAGCCCAGCGAACGCCGCCGTGAAGCTCGATGCCCTCGTGGAAGCCTACGGGGCCATGCTCCCGCATCTTCACGAGTACGAGCCCCGGGCCCTCGACGTCCCGAGCGTCGTGGCGCTCGAGCGCACGATCGCCGAGCATGGCACCTCGCTTGCCGAGCTCATGGACCGAGCGGGCCTCGCTATAGCCCACCGCATCCATGCGAGCCGCCCGGGCGCGCGCGTTGCCGTGCTGTGCGGCAACGGCAACAACGGCGGTGACGGCTGGGTGGCCGCCCGCGAGCTCGCGAGTTGGGGCCACGACGTGACGCTCGTCGTCGCGCGCGAGGCAAGCAGCCTGACCGCGGAGCCCGCCCGCTCCGCCGCGCTCGCCGCCGCGCCCGTTCTGGGCGAGCGAGGGGCGACCATCTTCCTCGAGCCTTCCGAGCGGGAAGCGCGCCAAGCCCTTTCCCATGCGGACGTCGTTATCGATGCCCTGTTGGGCACCGGCTTTTCCGGAAGCACCGTGAAAGCGCCGTTCGACCAATGGATAACGCTTGCCAACGAGCGCCGCGGGCAAGGCGCGATCGTCGTTTCCGCCGACACCCCGAGCGGCCTGAACGCTCAAACCGGCGAGCCGAGCGCCCCGTGCATAACCGCCGACGAGACCATCACGATGATCGTCCCGAAGCCCGGCCTCCAGCTACCCGCATCCACCGACCATGTCGGCGTCCTCCGGGTAGCCCCGCTCGCCTACATAGAGCCCCTGCTCTAGCCCCTTCACCCGTAGGTTTTTCCTTGATGAGCGCTCAAGCAGTGCAAACCTCGCCATTTCTTCCACATCGCGCTGGCCTGTGGCAAGAATCGCGAGGTTTGCACGGTTTTTCGAAGGGCAAAACCCTCAAGAAGCCGCATTTGCCCAGGTCGCGCATTTTGCAATCAGCTTCAATCAATGCAAACCTCGCGATTTTTGCTACCGCCGCTTCAAAACTGGAAGAAATAGCGAGGTTTGCATTGATTCCAGCACGCAAGAGGGGATGCAACGCATACACTCCTCGTTTCAAGCGGAAAAAGGTAGCCCCGGCCCGCGGGCGGACGCAGGCGAAGCGAGGTCAAGCCAAAGGAGCTGAGAGATCCACTTTTCGCCTGTGCTTGGCGAAAAGTTAGCTCGAACCGCCGACGCGGCGAGCACAGCCTGCGTCCGCCCGCGGGCCGGGGCGGACGCGTGGAGCGCGCCCCTACGGACGACGCGGCGAGCACAGCCCGCGCACGCCCAAGAGCCGGGATGGACGGGCGGAGTGCGCTTCTACGGACGGCGCGGCGAGCGCGGGCAGGAGCGCGCTCGGTGCGGTTGCCGTTGTGTTAAGCCCGCAAATATACCGGCCCGCAACCTGGGCGCGCGGAGTAGAATCGAGTAGTTCGGTAATTCAGCACAAGGAGACGATCGTTATGGCGAA
>SUUE01000005.1:21627-134502 GCA_015062685.1 Coriobacteriaceae bacterium | reverse complement strand
GAAGGCCGAGAAGGTCGAGGAGGTGGCCGAGGAAGTCGAGGCCGTCGAGGAGGCCGAGGTCGTCGAGGCCGAGGCTGTCGAGGCTGAAGAGGCTGCCGAGGAAGTTGTCGAGGAGGCCGCCGAGGAGGCGCCCAAGGCTGCTGAGGAAGCTGCCGAGGAGGCGCCCGAGGCTGCTGAGGAGGCTGCCGAAGAGGCCGAGGAGAAGGCCGAATAGCTCGAAGAGCTTTAAAGCGTTTCGGAAGGCCGCCCGTTCGTTCGGGCGGCCTTCTTTTATTTATATGGCGGTCTTTCGGGCGTGGTAAGCTATGCCCCTGATAGAGCGAGGAGAGTTTCATGATTGACGAGCGGGCGATGCGGATTGTTGACGATGCGGTTGAGGGTAAAGCTCCCAGCCGGAGCGACATCATGCACCTGCTGCGCTTCGATGCGTACTCGGTAGAGGCGGCCTATGCGTGCGCCCGTGCGCGCGAGGTCGGCATGAGGGCGTGCGACGGTCGCGGTTACGTTTTCGCACAGATCAGGGTGGATGAAAACCCTTGTCCCGAGAACTGCCTGTTTTGCGATATGGCCGCCGCTAACACGCGGCCCGACGATATCGCGGATCCGAAGGGGTCCTTGGAGGTGCCCATCGGGCGCATCGTCCATTACGCAAAGCTGTTCGACGGTGCGGGAGTGGACGGTATCTCGCTCGTGTCGACCGCGGCTCTCGATTTCGAGCGTTATCTCGATATGGTGCGTGCTGTTAAGGCGAGCGTCGCGCATGCTCCTGTCATCGCGAACACCGGGGACCTTTCGATGGAGCAAGCGCATGCGCTGCGCGATGCAGGCGCAGACTACGCATACCACGCGGTGCGTCTCGGCGAGGGCGAGATGACCGCCGTCAAGCCCTTGGACCGTCGTAGGACGATTCGCCACCTGCGCGTAGCCGGTATCCAGCTCATGACGGGCGTCGAGCCCATCTGGGAGGGCGTAGACCCCCTCGTCCTCTCTGAGCGCATCGTCGACATCCCAGATTTCAGCCCGTTCTGCATAGGCGCGCGCAGTTACGAGCCCGCAGAACATGATGGCATGGGAAAGAGGAAGCCCGCGAAAACGGGCATGCTTCGCTATGTGAACGCGCTCGTGCGCCTTGCTTGCGGCGAGGGTCCGCAGGTCGGCGGCATAGGCGGCGTTGCTTGGGTGGATGCGGGCACGAACCCCCGCAAGGGCGGCTATGGCAGCGAGGATGCCGTGCTGCTCGAACAGGTTGAGGAGGCGCGGGAGCGGTTGGCGCTCGACGGCTTTTCGCGGTAGCGGCTTGCTAGGGCTGTTCGGCCTTGCCCCTCCTGAGGAGGAGCGCGAGCGTGATTGCGCCGACCGCGCAGATGATCGCGCCGAGGGCGAGCGCCCATGTCGGGGCAGCTGCCGGTGCTTCAGGGGCTTGCGGCTCGATGTAGGTCTTCGTTCCCACGATGAGTTCAGCCGTTTCTTCCCAATTGGGTATCAACACGAACGAGCGAAGCGCGTCTGCCGGCGAGCCCCAGGGCATCTCGAAATCCTTTACCGCATAGGCGAGCGCGGGGCATAGCTCCAGATCGCGTTGTGTAGCGGCGATGGTGTACGTTTCCTCGGGGTCGATGGGCGACGAATTGATGGTGGCCTCGGAGATGCGGCTTCCCTGGGGTGCTGCCATGTCCGCAGTGAACGAGACGCCGCCTACGGCGACGCCGCCTTCGCCGTTGCCTGCAATCTGCTCCAGCACGTCGAGAATCATGCTCCCCGTCACGGAATACGAGGAGACGGTTGAATCACTGGGTAGAACCGCATAGACGTCGTCCCAGCTCAAGGCACCCTCGGGGATTCCAGCACGGATGCTGTCGACGCCAACGAGCGCAACGTCGGCACCGGTTTCGCGCATGAGCGCCGCGCACGCGATGTCTGAGGCGGACATGGCGTCTGACCCATTCGTGCCTTCGCGCGCATATTCGCGCGAGCTTTTCGCGACGGCCTGCGAGGGCATCTCGACGCGCACGGTCATCTCGCGTGAGGATTCGCTCGGGAACTGCAATACTATTCCTGAGTCCAGGCGCCCTGATGGCGTTGCGGCGTTCGGGTCGTCGTTGTAGAGCGGCAGGTTCACCTGCGCCAGGGCGTCTCCGAAGTTGCGCGCACATGCAGAGGAATCGTAGAACGGCTGCTCGGTGTCAGGTGCGGCCTGGTCCCAGGCGGTCGCGTACCCCGACCCGTCGGCAAGAACCTCGAAATAGGTCTCCATGACCGCCGGCTGGTGCGTGGTGTCGTTGATGGTGTTTGCCTTGCAGAACTCGCGAAGCGTCGTCTTATCGACATGCCAGATCACGAGGCCCCCTGCTGTGTTCCCTTCAGCGTATTCGTTCGAGAGGGCGCTGTCGATGCCCTCCGGTTGCCGGTTCTCGACGATGTAGTACTCGTTGGGGTCGGAGGTGGGGATGATCAAGGATTGGTATCCGCCGTCGGCCAGCTGGCTGCGCACGACGTAGTCGCCCGATTGCGTGGCCACTTGCGGCATCTCCCAGCCAAGAACGTAACGGCTCCATGCGTCAAGCGCCATGGGAGCGTTGGACGGCGAGCCGTCTTGGTTGAGGGTTTCCGCCCACCCGCCTTCGTCCATGAGGCTCAGGGCGCCCACCTTGTAAGCTCCCCACGTTTCCGCTTCGGCGTTTGCGTTCAGCGGGTAGAGGTCGGGAAGCCCCCTCGAATGCGCGAGCTCGTGGTAGAGCACCCCGAGCGGTTCTTGCCCCGCGCTCTCAATTGGCGTGCCGTCGTACCAAATGTGCTCGGCGAGCGCGATGTACGAAGAGGGCTTGGCGGGCTCCCCACCGCCCGGTGGGTACGTTTTCGCCGAGAAATAGCCGGTATGCGGCCACATGAGCGGGATGTCAGTCCTAGCGGGGTCGAGCACTGCCGATGCGTCGTAGCCTGCGAGGCAGAAGCATATGGCGAGCTCGTCGTTGCCGAGGACCCCATCGCCGTTGGCGTCAAAGGCATCGTAATCGACGAAGCTGCGCGATGCCGCTATGGCCCGCATCATGACCTTGCCGAACTCGTGCGCCATGGAGGCATCGTTGTTCACCATTCCCCATGCCTGGTGCGCTTCGGGCAGCGTGACGTGCACTATGCCGTCGTTGGGCCGATCGGGCGCGCAGTGGTTTCCCGACACGCCCGCAGCACTTGATTCGCTGGCGGGCGAGAAGGTGAACGCCCCGTCGGACATCTCGGTGTAGTACGAGGCCAGCGAGCCGTCTTTGCCGAATATGGTGGCCGACCAGTCGTATTCGTCGTCGTAGTACGTGGCGGATCCCGCCCCGTCGTCGAATTCGATCACCACCACGAGGAGCGGAACCGTGGTCGGTTCATCCGCCTCCGCGTGCGCCTGGAAGGCGCCCGAGGCGCAGAACAGGGCTGCCGCGAAGGCGGTCGCCAGCATAGCGAGCTTATGTCTCAGCGCTGTTTGCATGAGGTGCTGCCAGCTTCCCGATAGATTGCCGTTCGGGCGGCCCAGCCTGGCCGCGGGTTTCGTTCCCACTATACTAGAAGCGTGGCGTTGCCGATGTTGACATACCTCAAGGGGGCCTCCCCCGTCCATGCCTGCGATGCGCGCGTGAAGATCGCGGCGCTGCTCGCATATTCCGTCGGCATCTTTCTCGTCACATCGTGGTGGGTCATACTCGCATTCGCAGCTGTCGTGATCGCGGCCGCTGCGGTCGCGCGCATCCCGGTTGGCATGATGAACCGCATGCTGGCGCCCGTGTACGTGCTTGCGTGTTTCTCGGTCCTGTTCAACGTGCTGGCAGCCCCTATCGTCGATGGTCTGGCGGCGGGGCTGTTCCTAGCGGTTCGCATGGTGCTGCTCACTGCCGCGAGTTTCGTCGTGTGCCTCACGTCATCGTCGTCGCAGCTGCTCGAGGCGTTCCGTTGGTTCATCTCCCCGCTGCGTCACTTGCGCGTGCCCGTGGACGATGTCGCCTTCACGCTCTCGCTCGCGCTGCGTTTCATACCGCTCGTCGAGCGCGAATACGAGCTGGTCCGCATGGCGCAGAGGTCGCGCGGTTCGGATCTTGCCAGGTCGTTTCCGAAGAGGCTCCGCATCGTGGGGTCCGCGTTCGCCACGATGTTCGTCAACCTGTTTCGTCGCGCCGACACCATGGCGGATGCCATGGACGCTCGCTGCTATGGTGTGGCTGCTCGCACCCGCCTTCCGAAGTGAGGACGTTCCGATGCCGCCGTTGCCTCTGCTGTCGCGTGATATTATGAACGGGTTCGAAATTGTCTGAGCCAGAGGAGGCAAAGTCTATGAGCATGATCATCGATGTGTACGGGCGCGAGGTCCTGGATTCTCGCGGTAATCCCACGGTCGAAGTAGAGGTGACGCTCGAGAGCGGCGCCATGGGCCGTGCGATGGTCCCGTCCGGTGCATCGACGGGAGCTTTCGAGGCCGTTGAGTTGCGCGACGGCGACAAGGACCGTTACCTGGGCAAGGGCGTTCTCAACGCGGTCGAGCACGTGAACGCCGATATCTGCGACGAGCTCGTGGGCATGGAGTCCGATGACCAGCGCGCCATTGACGATGCCATGATCGCGCTCGACGGCTCCGACAACAAGGGCGTTTTCGGCGCCAACGCCATCCTGGGCGTGTCGCTGGCAACTGCCAAGGCATCGGCCGAGGAGGCCGCTCTGCCGCTCTACAAGTACGTGGGCGGCCCGAACGCGCACTTGCTGCCGACCCCGATGATGAACATCCTCAACGGCGGCGTGCATGCCGACAACAACGTGGACTTCCAGGAGTTCATGATCATGCCCGTCGGCGCCGACTCGTTCGCCGAGGCGCTGCGCTGGTGCGCCGAGATCTACCACACCCTGAAGAAGGTCCTGCATGACGCCGGCTTGGGCGGCGGCGTTGGCGACGAGGGCGGTTTTGCCCCCAACTTCAAGACGAACAAGGAGCCGCTCGAGTACATCGTCAAGGCCTGCGAGGCCGCTGGCTACAAGCCGGGCGTCGACATCATGTTCGCCATGGACCCCGCTTCCACCGAGTTCTACAACGCTGAGACCGGCAAGTACGTGCTGGCCGGCGAGGGTCGCGAGCTCACGAGCGACGAGATGGTCGACTACTGGGCCGCGCTCGTCGAGGAGTTCCCGATCATCAGCATCGAGGACGGCATGGCCGAGGAGGACTGGGACGGTTGGAAGAAGCTGACCGACCGCATCGGCGGCAAGGTGCAGCTGGTCGGCGACGACCTGTTCGTCACGAACTCCGAGCGCCTGGCAAAGGGCATCGAGCTCGGCTGCGCCAATGCAATCCTCATCAAGGTCAACCAGATCGGCAGCCTGACCGAGACGCTCGAGGCCATCGAGCTCGCAAAGACCCATGGCTACGCGTGCGTCATGTCGCACCGCTCGGGCGAGACCGAGGACACGACGATCGCCGACCTGTCCGTCGCTTGCAATACCGGCCAGATCAAGACGGGCGCCCCGTGCCGCTCCGACCGCGTTGCCAAGTACAATCAGCTGCTCCGCATCGAGGAAGAGCTCGAGACCCAGGCCGTTTACGCCGGCATGAGCGCTTTCTACAACATCAAGCGCTAGCTTGGTTGCGCTTGCCTACGGCAAGCGCAACTACTCGACGCTGCGGCCGATTCTGGCGGCGCATCTGGCCCTTGTTTTCTCCCTCGCGTACCGAAGTACGCGTCGGTCGAAAGGCGGGCCAGCTGCACTCGCCAGAATCGGCCTCGCTGACTTTTGCGCCCACTCGGCTTTTTGACACCAACCCCGACGTTGACGTGGTTCGCGTCGGGGTTTGTTTGTAGGGGCGCGCTCCGCGCGTCCGTCGGGTGAGACACCGGGGTCAGGGCCCTTTGTCTCATTGGAATAACGTTACCGCGCTTCGCGCGTAAAGACTTCGCCAATGAGACAAAGGGCCCTGACCCCGGTGTCTCACCATTTGAGTTTCGGCCTTCCTGCAAAGGAAAAGAGGAAGCCCCGGCTCCAGGTGGGGCCGGGGCTTCGGCGGCTACTGCTCGTTATGGGCGGGAGGCTACCTTAGGACGGCGCGGAGGAAGCCTTCCCAGGGGGCGCTGTAGTAGTTGGTGATGGATATCTCGCCGCCCGTCTGATCGCCTGCGCGGCCGTATATTCCGCCGTTCTCGCTGCTATGGGCGCCTACGTTCCTGTTGTTGCCCAGGTAGAGCTCCGTGTGCTGCCTATCGTCATTATGGACCAGCAGGATGTCGCCGCGCTTGATGCCCGAGAGGTTGGTTGACCACACGAAGCCGTGTGCGGTCAGCTCGCTCTTCATGTTGCCGGTGTACACGGCGTTGCCCACGTTGAATCCAGCGGCCTTGTAGGCGGAAATGACGAACGAGGAGCAATCGTAGTCGGGCCCCCAGCGTACGCTCTGGCTGTAGCCGTGGCTGTCGTCGTTGGCGGTGTCTATGGCCCATTGCACGGCCTTCTCGATGAGGGCGTCGACGTCGGGCGAGGTAAGACGTCCGTCGTTGTCGGCGAACCAGAACTCCCCGTTGTATTCGACGATGGTGTTGCGCTCAACGTAGCCCGATTCCGTGGCGATTGCCCGATAGCTGCCGCTGTCAATCGCATTCGCGGGGTCGATCATGCGCGAGGTGGCAAGGTGTGCGGCGGTGTCTATCCAGTAGCGTTGCTGTCCGGGTGCGCCGTTGTCGATGGGCGATTGCGAGGTTACGACCCAGCGGCCCGCTGTCTTGGCGCCGCCCTCGTAGTAGTTCCAGTTAACCTCGTCGTTGTCCTTGAACCAACCAGCGCGCTTGTCCTTGCTGACCAAGATGATCTTCAAAGCCTCGACCCGGAGGGCTTGACCGGTTGTGCCCGCGGTGTTTTTGTTGTTTCTGGAGGACTGCCACCCAATGTTCTGCACGTGTCCCGAATAGATGACGTCATACTTCTGGCCAATTTCGCCAGTTAGGCAAATCTGCAACGCCTCCATGCGCAGTGACTCGCCGGTCGAGCCCGCTATAGCGCCGTTCTTCACCCATGGGGTCCAGCCTTTGTTCTGAACGTGCGCGCGGTATTCGATGTTACCCGCAAGGGTGCCCTGGTCGAGCCAGATCCTCAATGCTTCCACGCGCAGCGATTGACCGGTCGTACCAGCTGTGGTTTCGTCTGCTTGCGCTTCTTGCCAGCCGATGTTCTGCACGTGGGCTTGATAGCGCACGCCAATGATCCCCTCTTCTTGTTCGGCTGCGGGGGTCTTTTTCTTCTCGAGCTTGATCCTTATGGCCTCAAGGCGCAGGGCCTGGCCCGTCGTGCCGGCCAGCTCGCCATTGCGCACCCATTCCTGCCAGCCGATGTTCTGAACGTGCGTCTGGTAACAGATGTCGTAGTAACGGGAGATCTCGCCCACGAGCGCGAGCCTCATGGCCTCCACGCGCAGCGCCTGCCCGTGCGTTCCCATGGCCTCGCCATTGCCCATGACTTTCTGCCAGCCAATGTTCTGGACGTGCGCCTCCATTTGGATGTCGCCGGTATATCCGCCCTTGTCGAGCGTGACCTTCACCGCTTCCATGCGCAGCGCCTGGCCGTCCGTGCCGGCTTCGGCCCCGTCGGCGACTGCGGCCTGCCAGCCGATGTTCTGGACGTGCGCCTCGTAGGAAATGCTCGGCTCGGTGCGCTCGGCGGTGCTTGCCGCAACGAGCTGCTGCCCGCCAGTTGAACTTGCGGCCTCAAGCAACGGAGTTTCGGTGCCGGGCGCAGCTGCTGTTTCGACGTTCTCGGAAGCGTTTCCTTGCTGTGCAAGCTGTTGCTGGCTCGCGTTGGCGTCTACCTGCTGTGCTGCTGCATTTTGGCCCTCTTGACCCGGGGCGCTCATGGCCGTTACGGCCGTTTCGTTTTGTTTTACCTCGTTAGCGGGGCTTTCCTGCTGTTCGACCGCGAATGCGCTCGCCGGCGCAATGCAGAGCAGTGCTGCTGCGGTAAGGACGGCCGCGAATGCTGCCTTGGTTCTCCGGATCATGGCGTCCTCCGTGACTTTCGATTGTCTGCGCCTAGAATTAGGGCGCGCGGCCTAATTATACCGTACGGCGCGAACCGCCTTTCTTCGGCTGGTTTGTTGAGAGCCGCTGTGGCACAATATCCTTTGCTAAAAATATTGCTGAAAGGGGATTGTTTTGGCTGTACCTGAAATGATTTCGCTGGAAGACGCGCGCAGCCTCGTGCTTGGCCAGGTGGAACCGCTCGGCATCGAGGAGGCGCCGATTCTCGACATGATCGGCCGCGTCGCGGCCGAGGACCTTACGAGCGACATCAACATCTCGCCCTTCGCGAACTCCGCGATGGACGGCTTCGCCATGCGCGCGGCCCAGCTCGAAGGCGCTTCGCCCGATGCCCCGGTCGAGCTCGACGTGATAGCCGAGGTTCCTGCAGGAGCTTGGTACGGCGGCGAGATCGGGGAGGGGCAATGCGTGCGCATCATGACCGGCGCACCCCTGCCCGAGGCAGCCGATTCCGTCGTGAAGTACGAGATCGTGGACGTCGTGTTGGGCGATGGCCGCGTTGGCAGCCGCGTCGCCTTCACCGCTCCCACCGCGCTGGGCAGCTGCGTGCGCGCCGCGGGCGAGGAGGCCAAGGCGGGCGAGGTCATCGTGCATGCAGGCGAGGTCGTGCATTCCGCGGGCGTCGGCTTCCTGGCGGGTTGCGGCGTCACGCGCTGCAAGACGTACCGCAGGCCCCGCGTGGCCATCATTGCCACCGGGTCCGAGCTCGTCGAGCCCACCGAGGTGCCCTCGCAGGGCAAGATCCGCAATTCCAACAGCTACGCGCTGGCGGCGTGCGCCATCGATGCGGGCGCTGAGCCGACGGTGCTCCCTATATCGCCTGACGATTTCGAGGGGCTGCGCGCGGAGGTCGTCGCGGCTGCGGCTGAGTACGATTTCGTTGTGACGAGCGGCGGCGCGGCAAACGGCGACTACGACTTCATCAAGAAAGTCGTCGATGATGCAGGCGAACTCCTCATGACGACGGTGAACATGCGCCCCGGCAAAGCCCAGACGTTCGGCGTCGTGGACGGCACGCCCGTGTTCGGGCTCCCCGGCAACCCCGCTGCGGCATATCTCGGCTTTGAGATGATCATCCGCCCGGCGCTCCGCAAGATGCAGGGCTACTCCCATTTCGAGCGTCCGCACGTGGAGGCGCGTCTAGCCGCATCGACCAAGAAGAAGGACCCTCGCCGCATCTTCAACCGCGCCACCCTCTCGAAGGATGGCGAGGGCTACTTGGTCACGCTCGCGAAGAACCAGAGCTCGGGCTTGTTCGGACCCATCCAGAAATCCAACTGCTTCGTCGTTCTGCCCGAGGGCGAGGCGCGCGTATTCGAAGAGGGCGAGCTCGTGGACTGCGTGCTGCTCGATATTCCCGAGGAGGTTCTGCTCTAAAGTTCCGTCGGCCTGACGGCCGCCGGAATGGCTCGACGCTGCGGCTTGCCGTGGCACGCCATCTTGACTTTCAGACTTCAGCGCATGGCCAAGAGGCCAATGCGCTTCGTCTTCAAGCCAATCTGACGCACCACGGTAAGCCTCGCTGACTTATCGCCTAACCTGGCAAGAAAGGAATTCGCACAATGACCAGTTTGAAATTTGCGATTGTTACATGTTCTGACACGCGTTCGATCGAGGAGGACACGGCGGGCGCGGCGCTCGAGGAACTTATCGTCGAGAACGGTTGGGAATGCGCGAGCCGCGTGATCGTAAAGGACGAGCGTGCCGACATCTCGGCCGCAATCGTCGAGGCATGCGACACGCTCGACGCCGACATCGTGCTCACCTGCGGCGGCAGCGGCCTCTCGCTGCGCGATGTCACACCGGAAGCCACGCAGGACGTATGCGAGCGCAACGTGCCGGGCATCGCCGAAGCCATGCGGGCCCATTCGCTCGCTATCACTCCGTACGCCATGCTCTCCCGCGCGCTTTGCATGCAGCGGGGCCGGCATATCGTCATCAACCTGCCCGGTAGCGAAAAAGCTGCCCGCGAGAACTGGGACGGCATCGTGAAGGCTCTGCCTCATGCCGCGAAGATGATGGCGGGCGGCGGCCATTAGAGCAAACGCGCCAACGTAGCAAACGAGACCCCCTCCATGGAGCTGATATGCTCGCTTCACGTGGGGGCCTCGTTTTGTCGTACCATGGAACCCATGCGAAACAAGTGCGAGGGGAGCGAACATGAGCGATTTGCCCAACGGGTTCACGGGCTTTAGCAAGCCGGCGGGCGATTTCGAGTCGGCGGCGGATGCCATTCGGAGGCAACATGCCGAGGCGCCGGGTGCAAGGCCGCAGCACGTGCAGCGCTATTCGCCCGATCTTGCGCCTAGCCGGAGGGAGCCCGCCGCCTCGTTCGACGCGAACGCGCAGGGCCTGCTCGGCGAGGTTTCTCCCAACGACATGCGCTGGGCGTGGATGGAAGTGGACTTGTCGGCCATTCGCCACAACGTCGCGGAGACGCGCAGGTACCTCAAGCCGCGGTGTCGCCTGCTGGCCGTCGTGAAAGCCGACGCCTACGGCCACGGCATCGTGGAGGTGTCGAAGGCCATGCTCGGGGCGGGGGCCGATCACCTCGCGGTCTCGACTGTCGCCGACGGCATCAAGCTGCGCGATGCGGGGGTCACGGCGCCCATCGTCATGCTCGACCAGCCTCCTGCGACGGCTATTCCGCTGCTGCTCGGCTACCACATCACGCCAGCTGTCCATAAGGCGGACTTCGCCATCGCCTATGGCGAGGCGGCCGATCTGCACGGCATGACGGCACCGTACCACCTGGCGCTCAACACCGGCATGAACCGCGTCGGCGTGCACCATGAAGACGCCGTCGAGTTCCTCGACCAGATAGACTTCCATCGCGCGCTCAAGCTCGAAGGCGTGTTCACGCACTTCGCTACCGCCGACTGCGCCGAAACGCTGGATTTCCAGATCCAGGCGCGCCGTTTCATGGAATCGGTCTCGGCCATTCAGGCCGCCGGATACGATCCGGGAATCGTCCACGCCGCGAACTCGGCGGCGATCTACCGCTTCCCCGACGTCCATTTCGACATGGTGCGAGCGGGCGTCTCGCTCTACGGGTTCCATCCGTGCCCTGAGACGCGCGATGTGGTGGACCTGCGCCCGGCGATGAGCATCCATGCGCGAATCACCGATGTCCGCGCGGTGCCCATGAGCGAGGGCGTGTCGTACGGCCTGCATTACCGCAGCCCCGGTTCGGTGAAGGTTTGCACCGTGCCCATCGGCTATGCCGACGGCTTGCACCGTGGGCTCTCGGGCAACACCGATTTCATCATGGGCGGCCGCTACTACCGCCAGGTGGGCAACATCTGCATGGATCAGTGCATGTTCGAGGTGGACATGCGCAGCTACGCCTCGCGCGACAGGGTGGATCCGCAGGTGGGCGACGAGGTGCTTGTCGTCGGTAGCCAGGGCATCGCGGAGGTCTCCATCGACGAGATGGCTGCAAAGCTCGGCACGATTCACTACGAGGTGGCGATCGGCTTCGGCAACCGTCTGGAACGTATTTACACATAGGGGGCGCTCATGAGCTCGAAACCGCACATGTCTCTCGACGAGCTTCGCGACCAGGTGGCGGCATGCCATGCGTGCCCGCTTGCGGACGGACGCACGCAGACCGTCTTCGGCGACGGCAACCCCAATGCGCGCGTGCTCATCGTGGGAGAGGCGCCGGGGAAGAACGAGGACCTGCAGGGCGTGCCCTTCGTGGGCAAGGCGGGGCAGAACCTCAACAAGCTCCTCGAGATCGCCGGCCTCAAGCGCGAAGACGTTTTCATCGCCAACGTGCTCAAGTGCAGGCCCCCGGGAAACCGCGACCCGCGCCCTGAGGAAATTCAGCTCTGCACGCCGTTCCTCCGCGAGCAGACGCGCGCGATCAACCCGGAGTTCATCGTGACGCTGGGGAACTTCGCGACCAAGTTCATCCTCAAGACCGAAGTAGGCATCACGAGGCTGCACGGCACCCTGCAGACGGCGGGGCGCTTCAAGGTGTTCCCCATCTATCACCCGGCGGCGGCCATCTACGACCGTTCCAAGCAAGTGGCCCTGGAAGAGGATTTCGAGACGCTCGGCCGCCTGCTGAGGCAGGCAGCTCCTTCGGGCGAGGGCGATGCATGATCGACTTCGACCCGGTAGCGTACATTAACGAGCCGCGCTGGCAGGAATCGCGGCTCGGGCTCGAGCGCACGATCGACCTGCTCGACCGCATGGGGCGCCCGCAGGACCGCTTGAAGTTCGTCCACGTTGCCGGCACCAACGGCAAGGGATCCACGTGCGCCTACATCGCGAGCGCGCTTCAGGCGGCGGGGTACAGGACAGGCTTGTTCACCAGCCCCTACATCATCCGTTTCGAGGAGCGCATTCGCGTGGATGGCGAGGACATTCCGCCAGCCGACCTGCTCGACGTGACGCTGTTCGTGCGCGAGCATGCCGATGCCATGGAAGCCGAAACGGGCGAGCACCCGACCGAATTCGAACTCATGACGGCAGTGGCGTTCGAGCATTTCGCTCGGAGCGGTTGCGATATCGTCGTATGCGAGGTCGGGCTTGGGGGGCGCCTCGATTCGACCAACGTCATCGAAGCCCCCGAGGTGTGCGTAATCGCGCGCATCGGGCTGGATCATACCGGCGTGCTCGGGGACACCGTCGGCGCAATCGCCCGCGAGAAGGCCGGGATCATCAAGCGCGGCTCCCTCGTGGTGTCGTATCCGCAGGATGATCCCGCGGCAACGCTGGCAATCGAGGAAGCCGCCGGCGAATGCGGTTGCCCGGTGGTCGTGCCCCATTTCGAAAGCCTCGAGGTGCGCCCCGTCGAGGGTGCCGCGCGCCCGTTCTCATATGGCGGGCGGCCCTTCACGACGCGCATGCTCGGCAGCTATCAGCCTTCCAACGCCGCGCTTGCCATCGAGGCGCTCCGCGCCCTTGCGCGGCGGGGCTGGAACGTGGGCGAGGGCGCGATCGCTCGGGGCATTGCCGATGCCAGCTGGCCCGGCCGCTTCGAGGTGGTCGAAGCGGGGCCTCCCACGGTCATCGTGGACGGCGGCCATAACCCCCAGGGTGCTGCCGTTCTGGCCGACAGCCTGCGCGACGTGTTCCCCGGGAAGCGCGTCGTGTTCCTTATGAGCGTGCTGGCGGACAAGGACTACCGCGCCATGGTGCGCGCGGTTTCAGGGCTCGGCGCAGCGTGGGTGTGCGTGACGTCGCCCAACGCCGCCCGTGCTCTCTCGGGCGAAGGTCTGGCGTTGGCCATTCGAGAGGAAGTGCGCGCTGCGGGCGTTCCCATTGAGGTGGCGCCTGATTTCTCGCGGGCAATGGAAAGGGCCCGCCAGCTGGCGGGCCCTTCCGGTGTCGTTTGCGCGTTCGGCAGCTTGTACTCGGTTGCCGAGATCAGAAAAGCGCTCTAGAGCGACTCGATGTACTTCACGACGTCGCCGACGTTTTCGAGCCCCTCGGGCTCGCCGAAGTCGATGTCGAGCTTGTCTTCGAGGCCGCAGATCAACTCAACCATGTCGAGCGAGTCGATGTTGAGCGAATCGAAGGTCGATTCCTCGGTAACGCTTTCGGGCGCGATGTCCATGTTCTCGGCCAGGATCTCGCGGATGGCGTCGATAGTTGCCATGTCGTCTTCTCCCTGCTACTCGGATTCGGGCTGCTTGAGGAGGCCGTAGCCGCCCTCGGAACGGCGATACAGCACGCACGCCATGTTGGTGTCACGGTCGGTGTAGGCGAAGAAATCATGCCCGAGCAGATCGATCTGGATAAGCGCCTCGTCCACGGTCATCGGCTCGAACTCGATCTCCTTCACGCGCACGACCTCGTCGTCGGCGGAAAGGTCGGCCATGAGCGCGTCGAGGTCAAGGTCGCCCGTGCCCTCGGCCATGGTCTTGATGGACGCCGGATCGCCATGGGCGCCTGCGCGCACCTTGCGATCGATGACGCGGGTCTTGAACTTGCGCAGCTGGCGCAGCACCTTCGCGGATGCCACGTCGATGGCCGCGTACATGTCCTGCTCGTTCTCCTCAACGTGGATCACGTTGCCCTTCGTGTGCATGGTCACCTCGCACTTGCACGGCAGGGCGATGGAAGGGTTCCTCTTCACGCTCAGTACGACTTCGGCGTCGAGCGGATCGATGTCCATGATCTTCATGGAGTTGCCGATTTTCTCTTCGGCGTATTGGCGCAGTGCATCGGTTACATTCATTTTGCGTCCGGTTACGGTGATGGTCATCGTGCACCTCTCTTGTCGTGGGCGAATAAAAAACAGCCTTCGCAGGGACAAGCCTGAATAAACGGCTCCTCCTTCCTCAAGCTGGTGTGAACAGGATAGCGCAATTCGGACTAATATGCGCCGTGAATTGTCAAACGATGCCGAAGCGTATAGAGGGGAGACGGCCCGCGAGCCCTTCATGGGTCATAATAATCAGCGTTACCGCAGCTCGTGGCACGAATTTAAGCTTCATATTGTGTGAAGTTTCGCCAGCGGCGCGCGGATAAGGTGCATAATCGTTGATTCAAACGAAAAAACGGGGCCTGACCCCGAAAAAGATAGGCGAAATGCTAATGAAGATCGGAATCCCAAAAGAACCCCGCGTGGGCCAGAAGCTCGTTGCTGCTTCCCCCAACGGCGTGGGGAAGATGATCAAGCTCGGTTACGAGGTGCTCGTGGAAAGCGGCGCGGGCGCATCGGCCGATTACTACGACGACCAATACGAAGCTGCTGGCGCAACCGTCGTCTCCAAGGAGGAGGCGTGGGGCGCCGATATCGTCGCGTGCCTTGACACGCCCCCCGATGCCGAGCTCGACCTGATGCGCCAAGGGTCTACGCTCATCGCGCGCATGAACCCATGGGCGCACGAGGAGGACATGCCGAAGTTCGAGGCGAAGGGCATGACCGCGCTCGCCATGGACGCCGTTCCGCGAATCTCCCGAGCGCAATCGCTCGACGTGCGCTCGTCCATGATGAATGTGGCGGGCTACCGCGCCGTCATCGAGGCCGCGAACGAGTTCGGGCGCACCTTCACCGGCCAGGTCACCGCCGCCGGCAAGACGCAGCCCGCGAAGGTCTACGTCATCGGCGTCGGCGTCGCGGGCCTCGCCGCCATTGGCACCGCGGGCTCGATGGGCGCAGTCGTATCGGCCACAGACGTTCGCCCCGAAGTTGCCGATCAGGTGGAATCGCTCGGCGGCACGTTCGTCGAGATCCCGGTCAAGCAGGAGAGCGCGGACGGATACGCCAAGGCGCTCGACGAGGAGCAGCAGCGGTTGACGCTCGCCGTCTACACCGAGCAGGCGGCGAAGAGCGACATCGTGATCACCACCGCTGCCGTCCCCGGACGCCCTGCGCCGCTGCTCATAACGGCCGAGGCCGTTGCGGGCATGAAGCCCGGCTCGGTCATCGTGGACATGGGCGCCTCCGAGCTCGGGGGCAATTGCGAGCTGTCGCGCGCGGGCGAGGTCGTGCGCACCGACAATGGCGTCACCATCATCGGCTACGACGACCTGCCGAGCCGCATGCCCGGCCAGACCTCCCAGCTGTACGGCCAGAACATCGTCAACTTCCTCAAGCTGGTCACACCCGGCAAGGACGGCATCTTGCAGCTGGACATGAAGGACGAGGTGCAGCGCGGCGTCACCGTCACGCTCGCCGGCGAGGGCATGTGGCCGCCCCCCGAGGTGAAGGTGTCGGCCGCTCCCAAGAAGGAGGAGCCGTCCGCGAGCGCCGAGGCCGACCACCAGCTCATCACCGATACCAGCCGCGATGCCCGCACCATTCGCGGCCTGATCTGGAAGGCGTTTCTCAGTGTCGTGGCGGTGGCATTGGTCGTGGCGGCGCCAGAGGAGATGGCCCAACACTTCTTCGTGTTCGTGCTGGCTTGCGTCATCGGCTTCTACGTCATCACGAACGTCACGCACACGCTGCACACGCCGCTCATGTCGGTGACCAATGCCATCTCGGGCATCATCATCGTCGGCGCCCTGTTGCAAGTTGCGGCCACGGGCGACGTCGCCGTGCTCGTCATGGCCACGATTGCCATCGCTATCGCATCCATCAACATATTCGGCGGCTTCCTCGTGACGCACCGGATGCTCAAGATGTTCGAAAGGAGCTCCAAGTGACAGAGGTAAGCTTCCAGAGCGTTGCCTACCTGCTGGCCGCGCTCCTGTTCATACTCGCCCTGGCGGGCTTGTCGAGGCAAAGGACCGCCAAGAGGGGCAATTACCTGGGGATATGCGGCATGGTCATAGCCCTTGCGGCGACGGTGGGCCTTGCACTGCTCCATGCCGACGCCGTGCTCGTGTCCGCCGGGCTCATGCTCGCCGCCGTCGTCGCGGGCGGGCTTTTCGGCGTGTTCAAGGCGAAGCACGTGCAGATGACCGAGATGCCCCAGCTCGTGGCGCTGCTTCATTGCTTCGTGGGCGCTGCGGCGGTGCTCGTCGGCTTCAACTCGTTCCTGATGGAACCGGGCGGGTACTACGAGGGCCAGATGAACATGTACCACCTCGGCGAGGTGGGCTTGGCCGTGTTCATAGGCGGCGCCACGTTCACGGGCTCGATCGTGGCCAACCTCAAGCTTTCGGCGCGCATTTCGGGCAAGCCCCTCATGCTGCCGGGCCGCAACTGGCTCAACCTGTTCATGCTGATCGCCTATGTGGCGCTCATCGTGCCGTTCGGCAACTCGGTAGGCGTCGAGGAAGGGCTTCCGTACCTCATCGCGATAGCGTTCGTCTCGTTCGCCCTCGGCGCGCACTTGGTGCTTGCGATCGGCGGAGGCGACATGCCGGTCGTGGTGTCCATGCTCAACTCGTATTCGGGCTGGGCGGCGGCAATGGCGGGCTTTACGTTGGGCAACGACCTGCTCATCGTGACGGGCGCGCTCGTGGGGTCCTCGGGCGCCTACCTGTCCTACATCATGTGCAAGGGCATGAACCGCTCGTTCACGTCGGTCATACTGGGCGGTTTCGGCGACGCCCCTGCCGCCAACGAGACGGCCGAGAAGCGCGACTACGGCGAGCATACGGAGATAACCGCCGCCGAAGTGGCGGCCTTGCTGAAGAAGGCCAAGAGCGTCGTCATCACCCCCGGCTACGGAATGGCAGTCGCGCAGGCGCAGTTTCCCGTGGCTGAGATGACCAAGAAGCTGCTCGCCGAAGGCGTCGACGTCAAGTTCGGCATCCACCCGGTGGCGGGCCGCATGCCCGGCCATATGAACGTGCTCCTGGCCGAGGCAAAGGTGCCCTACGAGAGCGTATACGAGATGGACGAGATCAACGACGATTTCTCCGACGTGGATGTCGTGCTCGTCATCGGCGCTAACGACACGGTGAACCCTTCCGCGGAGACCGAGCCCGATTCGCCCATCGCGGGCATGCCGGTGCTGCGCGTGTGGGAAGCGGGCAAAGTTATTGTGTTTAAGCGCAAGATGGGGAACGCGGGGTATTCGGGTGTTCAGAACCCGCTATTCTTCAAAGACAACACCGCTATGCTCCTCGGCGACGCCAAAGCTTCGGTCGACGCCATCAACGAGGGGCTATAGAAGAGAGAAACGGGGGAGTGCATGAGCACGGCAGCTGTCATCCTTGCTGCGGGCGCGGGTACGCGCATGAAATCGGAAAAGCCGAAAGTGGCGCATGAGATGCTTGGCAAGCCCTTGGTCACTTGGGTGATCGACGCGGCCGAGGAGGCCGGCATCGAGCGCATCGTGACCATCGTCGGCCACAAGCGCGAGCAGGTGGAGGCAATCGTCGCTGGCAGGACCGAGGTGGCGGTGCAGGAGCAGCAGCGGGGAACCGCCGATGCCGTGGCCGCCAGCCGCGCTGCGCTCGGCAAGTTCGAGGGGTCGCTGCTCGTCCTCTCCGGCGATTGCCCGCTCATCTCGTCCTCCACGATGCGCGCGCTCGTGGAGGAGCGCGAGAAGGCGAATGCGGCGGTCGTGGTGCTCACGATGCAGCCTGAAGACCCGTTCGGCTACGGGCGCATCATCCGCGATGCGGACGGAGCCGTCGAGCGCATCGTCGAGCAGAAGGACACCACGCCCGAAGAGGCCGCCGTGCGCGAGTGCAATTCGGGCTTCTACTGCTTCGACGCGCAGGCGTTGTTCAAGGCGCTCGACCAGGTGGGGAGCGACAACGCGCAGGGCGAGTACTACCTGACCGACGTATTGGAGATCTGCCGCAAGGCGGGGCGTCCCGTGCGCGCCTACCCCGCGGCCGATGTCGCCGAGTGCTTGGGCATCAACACTCCCGAGCAGCTCGCCGAAGTGGAGCGCCTTGCTCGCGAGCGAGCGCTTTAAGAAGTGTAGACTGGGTTTCAACGGGCCATATGGCAAGAATCGAGGAGCATTCCATGATCAAGACAGAGATGAAGAAGAGCATTATGTTGTGTCCGGGTTCGGTTAACCCCGCCCTGGCAGACGGAATTGCCAAGGAGCTCGGCGTGCCGCTCGGCAACGTCAAGCGCGAGAAGTTCGCGAACGGCGAGATCTACGCCCGCTACGTCGACACCGTGCGCGGCTCCGACGTGTTCATCATCCAGTCGGTGTGCGCCGGCGGCGACTACGACGTGAACGACGCGCTCATGGAGCTGCTGATCCTGGCCGATGCGGCCAAGCGCGCCTCCGCCCGCTCCGTCTGCGCCGTCATCTCGCACTACGGCTACGCGCGCCAGGAGCGCAAAGCTGCCCCGCGCGAGCCCATCACGGCTCGCCTCGTCGCCGACCTCATCTCCTCGGCCGGCGTCGACCGCGTCATCGCAGTGGATCTGCACCAGGACGCCATCCAGGGCTTCTTCGACATGCCCGTGAACCACATGACGGCCATGCCCATTTTCATCGACTACTACCGCAAGAAGGGCTTCGATCCCGAGAAGCTCTGCGTCGTCTCGCCCGACGTCGGGCGCGCGAAGGCCGCCAAGAAGTTCCAGACGCTGCTCGACAGCGACATCGCGATCATGCACAAGGACCGTCCGCGGCACAACCAGTCCGAGATCACGGCGCTCATCGGCGACGTGACGGGCAAGATCTGCATCATCAACGACGACATGATCGACACGGCGGGCACGCTCTGCGCCGCCGCCGACACGCTCATCGCGCGCGGTGCCGAGTCCGTCTACGTGTGCGCGACGCACGGCCTGTTCAGCGGCCCCGCATACGACCGCATCGAGAACTCCAAGATCACCGAGGTCGTCGTGACCGACGCCGTGCCCGTGCCGCTCGACCGCCAGACCGGCAAGATCAAGGTGCTCTCCATCGCCCCGCTCATGGCGAAGACCATCAAGTGCGTCTACGACAACACGAGCGTCGCCCAGCTGTTCGAGTAAGCGCTTCGGTTAATCCTCGTGGGCGCGCTCCGCGCGCCCGCCTACCGAGGCTGTTGGACGCGCGGAGCGCGCTCCTGCACAAACAAGCAGGGTTCAAAAAAGCCGCCGCATCGTTTGATGCGGCGGCTTCTCGTTTCTCCCTGTTCGGTGGTGCGCCAGGTTAGAGCGTGCGCAGGCTGACTTCCTTCAGCTGGCGGCCGGTGACGGTGCTCGGCGCGCCGGTCATGGGGTCGCTCGCGCTGCTCGTCTTCGGGAAGGCGATGACGTCGCGGATCGAGTCCTTGCCCGCGAGCAGCATGACCAGACGGTCGAGGCCGAGCGCGATGCCGCCATGCGGGGGAGCGCCGAGCTCGAGCGCATGGATCAGGTGGCCGAACTTCTCGTCGATCTGCTCGTCGGTCAGGCCGCAACGGCGCAGCACGCGGCGCTGCAGCTCGGGCGTGTGGATACGGATGGTGCCGCCGCCAGCCTCGAAGCCGTCCATGACCAAGTCGTAGGAGTAGCTGCCGCACTCGAGCGGAGCGTCCTCGATCTTGTCGAGATCCTCGTCGCGGATCATCGTGAACGGATGGTGCTCGGCAGCGTACTTCTTCTCGTCCTCGTCGTACTTGAACATGGGGAAGTTCACGACCCACAGCAGGGCGTGGCCCTCGCGCGGGATCTCCAGGCGGTCGGCCATGTGCAGGCGCAGCGCGCTCAGCACGGCGTTGGCCACCTCGGCCTTGTCGGCAGCGAAGAGCAGCAGGTCGCCGGGCTCGACGTCCATGGCTTCCTTCAGCTTGGCGTAAACGTCGTCCTCGAAGAACTTGATGATGGGGCTCTTGCCGGCCAGCTCCGTGTCGGAGTCGGTGTAGGCGATCCAGGCCATGCCCTTCGCGCCGTTCTCGGCGGCGAGGTCGCCCAGCTTCTCCACGTCGCCGCGGCTCCAGTTGCCGGCGCCCTTGCAGTTGATGGCCTTCACGACGCCGCCCGCCTCGACGGCCTTGGCGAACACGCCGAAGCCGCAGCCGCGCACGATCTCGGTTAGGTTCACGAGCTCCATGCCGAAGCGGATGTCCGGGCGGTCGCAGCCGAAGCGCTCCATGGCCTCGGCGTACTGCATGCGCTGCAGCGGGAAGGGGTGCTCGACGCCCACGGCCTCGAGGGTCTCCTTCATGACGTCTTCCATCATGTCGATGACGTCATCGCCCTGCACGAACGACATCTCGATGTCGATCTGCGTGAACTCGGGCTGGCGGTCGGCGCGCAGGTCCTCGTCGCGGAAGCACTTGGCAATCTGGTAGTAGCGCTCGACGCCGCCCACCATGAGCATCTGCTTGAACTGCTGCGGGCTCTGCGGCAGCGCGTAGAACTTGCCGGGGTTCGGGCGGCTCGGCACGATGTAGTCGCGCGCGCCCTCGGGCGTGGAGTTCGCCAGGATCGGCGTCTCGATTTCCAGGAACTCGCGCTTGTTGAGCGCGGCGCGCATGGCGGTGACCACCTGGTGGCGCAGCCTCAGGTTGGCGAGCATCTCGGGACGGCGGATGTCCAGGTAGCGCCACTTCATGCGCGTGGTCTCGTCGGTCTCGATGCCGTCCTCGATGCTGAACGGAGGGGTGACCGACTTGTTCAGCACCTCGATGGAGCTGGCGAGCACCTCGATTTCGCCCGTCACCATGTTGGGGTTGACCGCCTCGGGGCCGCGCTCGCGCACTTTGCCGGTGAACTTCAGCACGTCCTCGCGGCTGAAGTGCTCGGCCAGCGCGAACTCCTCGGCGCTCACGCAGTCGGGGTCGACGACCACCTGCGTGTAGCCGTCGCGATCGCGCAGGTCAACGAAGATGAGCCCGCCGTGGTCGCGGTTGTGCCACGCCCAACCGGTCAGTGTCACCTCGCGCCCGCAATCGTCCTTGCGCAGCTCGCCGCATGTTGCGGTGTGCATGCAGTATTCGTTCTTGAAATCCGTCATTGTTTTCGTGCTCCTCACAGGGTTTTAAGCAAACTGCAATATTGTAACGCAGGAGAAAAGAGGCAGTCGCTTGGCGCGCATGTCACACGCGCATTTCACAGAGAGAGACGCGTCTGACCTACTGTCCGCCCTCTGGGCGCTTTTGCTGCTCGGGGAGGGGGCCCTGTGCCAGCTCGGGGTACTCGCCTGATGGGCTTCTCCCACATGGAGTCGTTGCGGCTGCGTAATCGCTGGCACAGGGCCCCCTCCCCGAGCAGCAAAAGTGCCCAGAGGGGCTACGCTCTTCCGCTGGGGCGAGGGGAGGTTATTGTTCGTGCAAAGTTGCGTGCTATGATGCCTGCGAATGAGTGAGAAGGAAGGACGAGCGTGGCTTTGTGGGTTATTGCTGGGTTGGGGAATCCCGGAGATGAATATGCGGAGACGCGGCATAACGCGGGATTCCGCGTGGTGGACCAGTTGGCCGGCGAGATGAACGCGCGCTATTGGAAGAACGAATGCGGGGCGCTCACGGCCAAGGGCGCGTACCGCGACCACGACGTGGTGCTCGCGAAGCCCCAGAGCTTCATGAACGTGAGCGGCGGACCGGTGAAGAAGCTCCTCGATGCATACGGCGTCGATCCCGACCACTTGATCGTTGTCCATGACGAGCTCGACATCGATCCCGGCACCGTGCGCGTGAAGTTCGGCGGCGGGCATGCCGGGCACAACGGGCTGCGCTCGATCTGCGACAAACTGGGAACGCGCGATTGGTTCCGCGTGCGCTGCGGCATCGGCCGCCCGCCCGGGCGCATGCCCGTCGCGGATTACGTTCTGAGCGTGCCCAAGAAGGAAGCCGCCGACGACTTCCAGTACGCCATCGACCGCGCCGCGCTGGCCACGCTCTCCCTCCTGGAGGAGGGGCTCGAGAAGACGCAGTCCAAGTTCAACGGATAGCGGCCAGAGCCTTCGCGTCGGTCCCTGTTCTGCCGCTCCGGCAGGCGCTATCATGTATCCATGACCGAAACAATCGAAAATAAGGGCGGCCAGGCTCGTTGGCGCGTGTATGCGCTGTTCGGGATCATCGTCCTCGGGGCGGCGCTCGGCAACCTTTCCCAGACGGGGCTCAACGCCATGATGCCCTCGGTCATGCTTGACCTCGGGGTGGAGGTGGGCACCGGGCAATGGCTCACAACGGGCTACATGCTCGTGATGGGCGTCGCGGTGCCCGTGGCGACCTTCCTCATGAAGCGCCTCGATGACCGCGGCTACCTGCTGCTCAGCTTCGGCATGTTCACACTCGGCTCCCTCGGCGACGTCGTCGCGCCCGAGTTCTACAGCGCATTCGCGGGTCGCGTGCTCCAAGCGGTCGCGGTAGGGCTGCTCGTTCCCAAGATGCAGACGATCGCCATGACGCAGTTCGCCCCGGGCAGGCAGGCCACGGCCATGGGCGTGGCGGGCATCGCCCTCGGCTTCGCTCCCAACATCGGCCCCACGGCCGGCGGCGCGCTCGATTTCGCGTTCGGCTGGCGCAGTTTCTTCGTTGCTCAGTTCGCCGTTTCGCTCGCGCTTCTGATTATGGCAGCCTTGCTCGTTGAGCGCGGTCGTGCGCTCGATGCGGGCGCCCGCTTCGAGACCGTGTCGTTCGTCTATTCCACGATCGGCTTCGGGGGCGTGCTGCTTGGGCTGTCCCAGGCGAGCAGCTACGGCCTTCGGAGCGCCTGGATGTGGGCCCCCATCGCCGTAGGCGCCGTGTTCCTGGCGCTGTTCGTGCACCGCCAGCGCGCCATCGATGACCCGCTCATCGACCTGCGCATCTTCGATTCCCGCATATTCTCGGACGGCTTGCTCACGTCGGTCTTCCTATATTCTTGCTTCATCGGCATCACGCTCGTCATCCCGCTCTACGTGCAGGGCGTGCAGGGCGGCACCTCGCTCGACTCGGGGCTCGTCATCTTGCCCACGACGGTCACGGCTCTGCTCGTGAACCCGCTCGCGGGCATGCTCGCCGACAAGACTTCGGCGCGGTTGGCCTGCCTCATCTTCGGCGCGTTCCTCGTCGTGGGGTCCGTGGCCTACGTGTTCGTCCAGCCCGACACGCCGTTCTGGTTCCTCGCCACGTTCCAAACCTTGAGGGGCATCGGGGTCTCGGGCCTGATAGGCCCCCTCGTCACCTACTCCCTCGCCGGCCTCGAGGGGCCGCTCGTGAGCCATGGGAGCACGGCGATGGTCATCGTCCGCCAAGTGGCCGCGACGTTCAGCACCGCCGTCATGGTGCTGTGCATCGCGATGCTCGGCAGCCTCGCAGCGGAGGGGGCCGTCCCTGCCGTGTTGCCGTATCAGGTCGCTTTCGGCTTCTCCGCGCTCATGGCCGTTCTCTGCCTGATCTTCGTGGTGGCGAAGGTAAAGACGCGCTGAATAATCATAGTTCCAAATTGGAAACAGCGGCATGCTGTTCGCCCTGCTTGAGCTATCATTAGCGTGAATCACCGTATCGGAGGTGAACGGTCCGTCCAGCTACGTGAGGAGGCTGACAGCTATGTCCAACATTGGCGATGGCTTCAAGAACATTTTCCTGGCAGGAATCGGGGCTCTGGCCTATACGGGCGAGAAGGGCAAGGAGATCATCGACCAGCTCGTGGAGAAGGGCGAGATCACCATGGACCAAGGGCGCGAGCTGAACGAGGAGCTCAAGCGCAAGGCCGGCGAGACCTCGGCCAACCTGCGCGAGAGCGCTCTCGAGGCGCGCATGAAGATGATGACTCCCGAGGAGCGCGACGAGTTCGCGGCCAAGGCCGCAGCGTTCGCCGCCGCCCAGAACGCAGCCGACGCTGCCGCCGCCATGACCGTGGAGGCTGAGGTCGTCGAGGAAGCTACCGAGGACGCCGAGGACGAGCCCATCGAGGCATAGGCGCCTTTCGAACGGGTCAAAACAATGCCAGGCGGTACGCTGCTCAAACATTTCTTCGGGCAGGGCGCCGAACTCGATCCCGAAGATCGATTCAATCTCAATCGCAAGACGCGGGGAAAGCGCCTTAGGGAGATCTATTCCATTTTGGCGAAGCACCGGTTCCTCCGGGGGTTCACGCCGGAGGAGTTCCGCGAGATGCTCGAAGACCTCGGCCCGAGCTTCGTGAAGATCGGCCAGACGCTCTCCACACGCTCCGAGATACTGCCGCAAGCATATTGCGAGGAACTTTCGAAGCTCCAGAGCGAGTGCGACCCCCTTCCGTTCCCCGAGGTGGAGAAAGCGCTCGAGGAGATATTCGGCAAGGACCTCTCGAGCGTGTTTTCGTACATCGACCCCAACCCGCTCGGGAGCGCATCGCTTGCCCAGGTGCACAAGGCCGCGCTCACGGACGGCGAGGTAGTGGCCATCAAGGTCCAGCGCCCGGGCGTGAAGGCCACCATGGCGCAGGACATCGACATCATGAGGGTCATGGCGAAGCGCTTATCGCGTTTCGCCAAGAGCACCCAGATGGTCGACTTCTCAGACGTCGTCGAGGAGATGTGGCGCACCTTCCTCGAGGAGACCGACTTCGCCATCGAGGCCGAGAACCTCCAGCTGTTCAAGAAGCTCAACGAGCAGGTGGCGTTCATCGACTGCCCGCGTGTTTTCCCTGAGCTATGCAGCGAGTACTGCCTGGTCATGGAGTATATCGAGGGCACGTCCATCGGCGATCACGATAAGCTCGTCGAGCTCGGCTACGAGCTGTCCGAAATCGGCGAGAAGATGCTCGACAACTACGCCACCCAGATCCTCGAGCATGGGTTTTTCCATGCGGATCCGCACCCGGGCAACATCATGGTGCGCGAAGGCAAGGTCATCTACATCGACCTCGGGATCATGGGCCGCTTGACCCCCGCTGAGCGGGCGGGCTTCGGCACGATCATCTCGGCCGTGGGCAGGCAGGATCCGGGCGAGCTCAAGGACGCCCTGCTCTCGTTTTCCATTCAACGCGACAACGACCTGATCGACCACCCGCGCTTGCTCGCCGATCTCGACCTGTTGCTGTCGAGCTACGGGTCGTGCGACGTGCGCGACCTCGACATCGGTCAGCTGCTCACCGACGTGATCGCCCTCACGCGCGTCAGCCAGGTGGTGCTGCCGCCATCGGTTACGAACGTCTCGCGCGGTATCGTCACCATGGAGGGCACGATCGCGGACTTTATCCCCAATGACAGCATCGTGAGCATCATCAACGACCACATCATGCGCTCCGGCAACCCCATCGACAAGACCAAGGACGCGCTCGCGGACGCCATCATCGAGTTGAACAAGGCGGCGGTCGGGCTGACGCAGGCCGCTTCCTATTCGGGCGAGACCCTGCGCATGCTTACGCGCGGCCAGCTGAAGTTCAACATGGAGATGCTCGGCTCCGAAGCCCCCATGGCGGCCCTCTCGAAGATCATGAATCGCCTGACCATCGGCATCATAATCGCCGGCTTGTTTATCGGTTCGAGCATGTTCGCCCAGATCGGCGTCGAGCCTTTCATCTTGGGCGTTCCGTTCGTCTCGTTCTTCGGCTTCGTCGGCGCCTTTGTGCTGTCCGTGTGGGTGATCATCGACATCTGGCGAAGAAAGTAAGGAGCCGCCCTCCCTCTCGGCAATGCCCGTACATGGCTCCTTGCTATACTGGGTCGACCGTGAAAGTGAGGCGGCTATGACTGAACGTACTGACAACTCCGGCCTGGCAGCAGCGGAGCTCATCCGCGAGATGGGCGCGCGCTACGAAGACGAGATCATCGCGCTGCGGCGTCATTTCCATCAGCACCCCGAAGTGGGGGCGCATGAGGTTGAAACCTCTAAGTACGTGCGCGAGCAGCTCGACGCGCTCGGCGTGTCGTACCGCTTGGTGGAGGGCCACAGGCCCTATCCGGAGCAAGACGGGCGCGACACATTCATCGGCACGGGCATCATCGCGACCATTCGCGGCGAGGCGCCCGGCGCCTACGACGCGGATGGCAAGCCCGCCAAGCGCATCGCGCTTCGCACCGACATGGATGCGCTGCACGTGACCGAGCGCACGGAGCTTGAATTCGCGTCCCAAAACGAAGGGATCATGCATGCGTGCGGGCACGATTGCCACATGGCCATGATGCTTGGCGCCGTGCGCATGCTCATGGAGCTGCGCGGCCGCCTGAGGGGCGAGGTGCGCGTGATCTTCCAACCGGCGGAGGAGATCTCCATCGGTGCGCGCGACATGATAGCGGCGGGCGCGCTCGAGGGAGTCGACGCCATCTATGGCGCGCACATCTGGAGCGAGGTGGACGCCGGCGTCATCTCGTGCGAGGCGGGGCCGCGAATGGCCTTCACCGACTGGTTCCGCATTGACATCGAGGGCGTGAGCGCGCATGGCTCCATGCCGCACAAGGGCGTGGACGCCATCGTCATCGCCGCCGAGATCGTGGATGCCCTGCAGGTCATCGTGTCGCGGCGCACGTCGCCGTTCGAGCCCGTGGTGATCACCGTGGGCGAGATCCACGGCGGGACGGCGCGCAACGTCATGGCGGGCTCGGCGTATCTCACCGGCACGCTGCGCACGTGGCATTCGAGCGTGCGCGACCGCCTGATCGACCGCATCGAGCGCGTGGCCGGCAAGACGTCGCACGCCTTCGGCGCCGAGGTGCGCTTCAGCTTCGAGGAGGGCAACCCGAGCGTCGTGAACGACCCCGCTTGCTCGGAGGCCGCCCGCAAGGCGGTGGAGGAAGTGCTCGGCGAAGGCGCTATCGGGCTGTACGAGGGCACGCTCGCGGGCGAGGACTACGCCGAGTATCTTCAACACGTGCCCGGCGTGTTCGTCTTCGTGGGCACGAACAACCCCGACATCGGGGCCGTGCACCCGCAGCACAGTTGCTATTACACGGTTGACGAGAGCGTTCTCGTCAAGGGGTCTATGGTCGCGGCCCAATGGGCGTGCGACATGCTTGAGTAGAATGCGGAGGTTTCGATGGGGCTTTTTAGGCCGAGGGACGACGACCAGCGCGTCGAGGACGAGATCATGGAGGAGCTTCTGGCGGAGGAAGAGGGCATTCCGCCCATCGAGTCGCGCCTGCGGCACAACATCCTGCGCATGCCGAAGGAGATCGAGGAGGCGTCCGGCATCGTCGTGTACGGCCGCCGCATCCGCAGCCTGCTCTTCTCGACGGATATCGCCATCATCAAGAACTGCGATGCCGACGCCGTCTTCTGCGTGTATCCCTTCACGGCTCAGCGCGCGGTGCATGCGGCAGTTATCCATGCCGCATCGATGCCCGTGTTCTGCGGCGTCGGCGGCGGCACGACGCAGGGGAGCCGCGCGGTCTACCTGGCCATGGACGCAGAGAACCAGGGAGCCATGGGCGTGGTGTTCAACGCGCCCATTCCCAACAAGGACCTGCGCATGACGGCCCGCGTGCTCGACATCCCCATCGTCGTGACCGTGACGAGCGAGAAGGACGACATCGGGCGCCGGATCTCGCACGGCGCAACCATCCTCAACGTCGCAGCCGGCGCGCGCACGGCAGACGTGGTGTCGAACATCCGCGCACGGTATCCGAAGGTGCCCATCATGGCTTCGGGCGGCAAGACGCCTGAATCGATCAAGGCGACCGTCGCGGCGGGCGCCAACGCGATCGTCTACACGCCCCCGAGCTCCGGAGAGCTGTTCCGTGGGCTCATGGATTCCTATCGCGAAGAGTAGCGTCGTCTCGCGCTGCGTCTCGATAACGAACGACGGGCGCCTAGGGCGCCCGTCGTAGCAGGTGGCGCCCAGGGCGCCTCTTGTATTCCAGGGGCTATTGCCCCTCGTGCGAATGACCGCAGCGGCCCCTGCCGTGCCCGTGACGGAACCCGTGCCCGTGCATTTCGAGGAACTCGGCGCGTTTCTCGCGCATCTGCTCGAGGACCACCTGGGCGTCCTCCCCGAGCTCTTCCTCGAGGTTCGCCATCATGCGGTCGAGGTAGCCCGAGAACGCGTCGAGCTCCTCGTCGGAGAAGCCGGCGAAGAGCTTCTTCGGCAGGCGGCTGCCGTGGGGCTTGACTTCGCGGCCCTTCTCCGTGAGCGTGACCAGCATGATGCGCTTGTCTTCTTCCGACGGGGTGCGCTCGATGTAGCCGTCCCTCTCGAGCTTGCCGAGCGTCTCGTTCAGCGATGATACGCGGATGCCCAGGATCTGGGCCATGTCCTTGGTGGCGATGCCGTCTTTGAGCTGCAGCAGCGCGAGGATGCGGCCGCGGCCACGGGTCGTGTCGCCCAGCGGGCCGTGCTCGAACATCTTGCGGTGGTGGAGGGCCATCATCACGTGCTGGACATCCATGAGCTTGCGGAAGGTCTGATCGTTCTTGGTGGTTTCTTCGTTCATGCTGGTATCCATGGGGAACCTCCTGCCGGCATCATAAGTAACAGGTACCTGCAAAATATTACGAGAACAAGATAAAACGGTACCTGCAAAAAGTCAAGGCAACGGACGGGCGGGCGCCGCAGGGCGATTCCCCTGTGCTCTAGAGGTCGGTGAAGAAGTACTTGACGTCAACGTCGAGCGCGTCGGCAATGTTGAAGAGGGCGACGATGCTCGGGGCCTTCTCGCCGTTCTCGATTCGGGATAGGTGCGAATGGCTGGAGTATCCGAGCATGCGCGTGAGCACGGCTTGGGAGATGCCCTCCTGCTCACGCAGGCGCGCAATGGTGGCGCCGAGGCGTCGGATTCTTTCCTCATTCGTGTCCATGACAACTAGCCTATAGGCGTGGCGAGCAAACCCGTGCCCTATAGGTCACGGGTTTGCCGTGTCGTCAGCCAAGGGGGACATGTTGACGGGTTGTCCCCGTGGGGGCGCGCATCGTGCGTTCGTCTGTCAGGGGTGGGCGAGCTGCGGTGTGCGCCCCCGCGGGGGCGCTCGGAAGAGAGGTCCTACTAAATTGCGCGAGCCGTTTACTCTTCGGGTACGGCTACGACGGTGCCGTCCTCTCGCGTGGACAAGCCCACGTCGGGCACGTCCGCGAGCAGCTTGCTCATGCGGGTGTAGCCGAGCTCGCGTATGCGTTGCCCGGGGAAGGCGGAGTTGATGGCGCTGCCGATCTCGGGGAGCGTTCGCCCGTTGCGGCCGCCCTCGATGACATAGGCGCGCACGAGGCCGAAGACTTCTTCGGTGCGGTGCTTCACTCCCGCAACGCGGGCGCTGTCGGGTGCATCGGGCGGGGTGAGCTCGAAGCCGCCCAGGCCGGTGAGGAATTTTGAGAACGAGTTGAAGCCGTAGGTGCGCACGTCGAAGTCGGGGCGGCGGTTTACGATGGCTTGCTTGAGCTGGCTCAAGTTCATGCTGCCGTCCTCGTCGGCGTTCGTCGTGATGATGTCGGCGATGACGTCGGCGATGTCCGATTCGCTCGTGAGCGAGGGGCTCGATGCTGCCTGCGAGGGCTGCTCCTCATCCGGCTCGTCTTCGGGCGCGTGGTCGTCCATGAGGTTTTCCACGTAGATGAACTTGCTGCAGGCGCGGGCCAGCGCGCTGTCGTTCTTCACCTTGTCGCGCTCGCCGATGCCGAGGACGGTTTTGCCGCCTTCGCGCAGGCGCACGGCCAGGGAGGTGAAATCGCTGTCGCTCGAGACGAAGCAGAAGCATTCGGCCGTTCCCGCATACAGCGCGTCCATGGCGTCGATGATCATCTTGATGTCCGACGAGTTCTTGCCGCGTGCGTTGCTTGCCTGGTACACGGGCTGCATGGAGTAGCGAACGAGCATGTCGTTCCACTTGTCGCTGGCGATGTGCCAGTTGCGGTAGACGCGGCGGTAGGTCACTTCGCCGTATTTTCCGGTGAGCTCGCGCATGATGGCGGGAATGCTCTTGGGCGACGCATTGTCGGCATCCACGAACAGCGCGATTCTAGTCTGCTCGGCCATGTTGCCTCCTGATGTTTCTCGGTGCTTACATTTTACAGGCGCCTCGGCGTAGGGGTCAATTTGCCCTCAATTCTGAGCCGCGTGGCAAAAATTCCGACTTGCCGACGATTTTCGAAAGATGACCAAAACATAAATAAATATCGCAAGCCGTTGACCAGGTGCGATTCAATGCCCAAAAGGGCACAAATCGAGGCATGCCGCTCAAAATCGTCGGCAAGTCGGAATTTTTGCCATCTCGCACCCGTCGAGGGTGCCCGCAGCCCCTTTCTCGCGTTCTTAGGCTGTGTGTGATTTTGGTTCGTGGGCCATCCGAGCGGGCAGCTGGGCGCGATTTCGCGTATACTGCCACGTGCAGTTGTTCGAGTGCTTTGGAAGGACTAGGACGGCGCCAAGTTCCGAACCTGGTCAGGTCCGGGAGGAAGCAGCCATAAGGGACCGCTGACGAGCGTCCTAGTCTTTTCAAGGCACTTGCCGACGCTGCAAAGCCCTGAGGCCCACCGCCTTGGCGCTCCGAGCTTCGCTCACGGCACGAAGGCCGCTTCGCTCAGCTCTCACGCCAATGCGATGCACCTCAGGGCTTTTCGCTGAATTGACCTGCTATGCAACTTCGTCGACATCGCGAACAGAGAACCGCCCATGGAATTCATCAACTTCATCATCAGCTTCCTGAAGGACCCGCGCACGCAAATCGCCGCATGGATCACGGGATTGGGCCCGATCCTCGTGTACTGCCCGCTCTTCCTCGTCGTGTTCATCGAGACCGGCCTGGTGTTCTTCCCGTTCCTGCCGGGCGACTCGCTGCTGTTCGCATGCGGCGTGTTCTCGGCCGAGGGTTGGGGGCTCAACCTCGGCGTCACCCTCGCGGTGTTCTACGCCGCGGCCATCCTGGGAAACACGTCCAATTACTGGATCGCGCGCTTCTTCGGCAGCCGCATCATCGACTCGGGCAAGGTGAAGGCGCTCACGCCCGAGCGCATGGCCAAGCTCGATCACTTCTTCGAGAAGTACGGCGGCTTGACCATCGTCATCACGCGATTCATGCCGTTCTTCCGCACCTTCGCCCCGTTCATCGCGGGCACGGGCCATATGAACTTCGCTAAGTTCACGCTGTTCAACGCCATCGGCGGCATCAGCTGGGTGAGCCTGTTCGTGCTCGTGGGCTACTTCTTCGGCGGCGTGCCGTTCGTGCAGCAGCACTTCAGCGCGATCGTGCTCGGCATCATCTTCATCTCCGTCCTCCCCGCCATCGTCGGTGCCGTGAGGGGCGCTCTGAACGCTCGCAAGAAGTAGTAAGATTGACCAACTAACAACCTCATAAACGACTGACGGAAGGGCAGGAGCTATGGCGGAAGCGCTGTATAGGAAATACCGTCCCCAGGTGTTCGAGGACGTCGTGGGCCAGGAGCCCATCGAGCGCACGCTGAAGAACGCCATTGTGCAGGGCAAGGTGTCGCATGCGTACCTGTTCTGCGGGCCGCGCGGCACGGGCAAGACGACCACGGCGCGCTTGCTGGCCAAGGCGCTGCTCTGTCAGAACGGGCCCACGCCCGACCCGGACGGCACGTGCGAGGACTGCCAGCTCATTGCCGAGGGCACGCACCCCGACGTGTACGAGCTCGACGCCGCGAGCCGCACGGGCGTGGAGAACGTGCGCGAGGAGATCATCGGCCGCGTCTCGTTCGCGCCGACGCGCGGTAGCCGCAAGGTCTACATCATCGACGAGGTTCACATGCTGTCGATGGCGGCGTTCAACGCCTTGCTGAAGACGCTGGAAGAACCGCCCTCGCACGTCATCTTCATCCTGTGCACGACGGACCCCCAGAAGGTGCCGGAGACGATTCACTCGCGCTGCCAGCGCTTCGACTTCCGCCGCATTGCGCCCGAGTCGATGGTGTCGCGCCTGGGCGCCATCTGCATAGCCGAGGGCGTGGAGTTCGAGGGCGAGGCGCTCGACCTGATCGCGCATCGCGCCGAAGGCGGACTGCGCAACGCTCTCACCTCGCTCGAGCAGATCATCGCGTTCGAGAACGGGCGCGTCACGCTTGCGGGTGCCGAGCGCCTGCTGGGTGCCATCGATTCCAACGACATGTCCGAGATCATGACCTACGTGGGCAAGCGCGACATCGCGAGCTGCTTCCGCTGGACCGCCAAGTACGTGGAAACCGGCGCCGACATAGCGCAGTTCGTCCGCGACATGTCCGAGCATGTGCGCAACCTCTACGTCATGGCGCTCGTGGGCGACGAGGCCGACATCGATGTCGGGGAGACGGCACGCCACGAGCTCGCCAGCCAGCTGCAGTGGTTCGGCCCCGACCGCGCGAGCCGCTTGCTCGGCGTGCTCGGCGACCTGTCCGCCGAGCTGAAGACCACGTCCAATTCGCGCCTGGCGTTCGAGATCGCGCTCACGCGCATGGTGCGCCCCGATTCGGATCTGACGCTCGAGGCGCTGGCGGAGCGCGTCGAGGCGCTGGAGTCGGGCTACTCGGCCGTTTCGCACGTATACTCGGATGCACCCGCGCCGGCCGCCGCGGCGCCCGCGCAAGCGCCCGTCAACTCGCAGCCGGCCGCATCCGCGCCCGTCGAGCCCGTTGCCGCAGCAGCGCCCGTGGCGGCAGCCCAGCCGGCCGCAGCCGCGCCTGCAGCGCAGCCTGCCGCCGTTGCCCAGCCAGCCGAGGCCGTCGAAAGCGTCGCCCCGAAGACGAGCGCCGCGGCGGCAGAAGCCCAGCCCGCTTCCGATTCGCCGCTTGCGAACCCCGCTGCGCTCCAGCGCGTGTGGCAGGCCGCGATGGCCGCGCTCAAGAAGGAGAAGCAGGCCCACGTGGTCCTGTTCATGAACGCCAAGGCCCGCTACGATGCGGCGGCTTCCACGCTGCGCATCGTGTTCCCCGCCGAGAGCGATTTCCTGTTCAAGAACGCGCAGAAGCCCGACGTGCAGGAGGCCCTCGCCGCCGCCCTGCAGCAGGCGGCCGGCGGCCCCGTCGCCTTCTCGTTCGAGAAGGCGGGGCAGGCAGCCGCACCCGCGGCGCAGGCTGTGCCCGCTGCGGCGCCAGCTGCCCAGGCTGCGGCACCTGCGGCAGCGCCGGTGCAAAGCGAGCCCGCTCAGGCTCCCGCGCCCGCGGCTGAACCTGCTCCGGATCAAGTGCCTTACGAGGATATGCCCTACGATTACGTGCCCTACGAGGAGTTCGATGCCCCGGCTGCCCCCGCGGGCGGCAATGTCGCTCCCGAGCCCGCGCAGGCCGCTGCGCCCGCGCCGTCGGGTGACGCTCCGGCCAGCGACCCGTCGGATGTTCAGGCCATATTGCAGGCCGGTTTCGGCGACGGCATCGTGTTCAGCGAGGTGGACGGCTAAGGACCCGTCCGGGTGCCGGTGTAGTATGGTTGGACCAGCGAGCGAATAGGAGGAAATTCGCAATGGCCATGGATATGAACCAGATGATGAGGCAAGCCCAGAAGATGCAGCTCGAGCTTGCCCGCGCGCAGGAGGAGATCAAGACCCTGACGTACACCGCCACGTCCGGCGGCGGGATGATCGAGGTGAAGGCGGTGGGCGACGGTTCCATCGAGAGCATCTCCATCAACCCCGAGGCAGTGGACCCCGACGACGTCGAGATGCTCGAGGACATGATCCTCGTGGCCGTGAACGAGGCCCTGCGCGGCGTGGCCCAGCAAGGCGAGGCGCGCATCAACGCTGCTACCGGCGGCATGAGTATTCCTGGGTTGTTTTAGGTTCCGTCGGCCTAACGGCCGCCGGAACTATTCGACGCTGCGACCGCCTGTGGCACCCCAGCTCGGCTTTCAAGTCTGCGCGCTTGGCCCAAAGGCCAAAGCGCTTGCCTTTCAAGCCGATCTGTGGCGCCACAGGCGCTCTCGCTGACTTTTCTCCCACATTGGCTCTCATCAAATTGGAGGATATACGTGCAAACCGCGCCTGCATTGCAGAAATTGCTCGACGAGCTTGAGAGGCTGCCGGGCATCGGGGCCAAGTCGGCCCAGCGCATCGCCTATTGGATGATGAACACCGATAGCGCCACGGTGCTCCGGTTGGCCGATGCCATCCACGAGGTGAAGAGCACGGTGCACTTCTGCACGCGGTGCTTCAACTACGCCGAGGGCGATCTGTGCGAGATATGCCAATCGGGCGAGCGCGACGGCAGCGTGATCTGTGTCGTGAGCGAGCCGCGCGACCTCGCGGCCGTCGAGCGCACGGGCGCGTTCCGCGGCGTGTACCACGTGTTGGGCGGAGAGCTAGCGCCCATGGACGGAGTGGGCCCCGACGACCTGCACATTGCCGAGCTCATGCAGCGCCTGGCGGCAGAGGACGTGCGCGAGGTCGTGCTCGCGACGAACCCCAACGTGGAAGGCGAAACCACCGCGGCCTACATCGCCCGCCTCCTCCGCCCGTTCGACGTCTCCGTGACGCGCCTGGCGAGTGGGATGCCCGTCGGCGGTGAGATCGATTTCATCGACGAGGTCACGCTGTCGCGCGCCATCGAGGCGCGCCGCCAGTTGTAAAACGGGACCCTATCGGCGCATGGCCGCCGCACATTCGCCTGACTTGGGTATATAACCCATTTTGGGTTAATTCCCCAGGTAGGAGCCGCAAAATTTTTAGAGACATTCGCGGCGAACGGTGCTATAATTCCCGTCGGCGGTTTTATTACCGCAGCCGAAACTTGACTGTACAACGACGTGGAACCCGGTTTCTGGGAGGGGACAGGTTCCTCCGTCTTCTTGGAGAGGAAGCGTCGGCATACCTAACGGGTATGTCGGCGCTTCTTATTTTTCGCAACCGCCTATAGCCCGCAAATGAGACAAAGGTCCCTGACCCCTCTGTCTCATTTGCCTTCCGCGCACTTCTCTTCCACGAACCAGCGGGGGTTCTCGTAGAAGAGATAGGTGGTGGCCTGGCCGATGCGCACGAGGTAGCGCATGCCGGTGCCGCCCACCTTGAGCGAGGCGGCCTGACGGCGGTCGAGGATACGATCGATCTCGAACGTGCGGCCGTCCTCCCACGTCACGGACACGGGCGTGACCTTGCCGTCCTCGCCTATGCGCGCGAGGACTTCCACGTAATGCTTACGCCTATGCTCGATTCCCTGGACCATCGCGCAACCCTATCGGTGGAACTTGCTTTCGCCATTAGGGCTTCTGCGATGAGCGCCGATGGCTTGAAGGTTCTGCGCAGCCGAGCTAAGCGGCCTTTGTGCCGTGTGCGAGGTTGCGCAGGTTCTGAAAGACATCGGTGCCATCGTGGGAGTCCTAATGGTGGAAGTAGCCAACGGGGTGCACGGTGTTCTCGTCCTTGATGTCGAGGCCGGCGAGGCTCTCGTCGAGCAGCTCGGTGCCGCGCACGATGCAGGTGTTGCCGAAACGGCGGCGCAGCTCGTCTATGCAGCAGTCGAGGCCCTCCCAATCGGGCTCGGGGTCGTCGAAGAGCGAGAGCTGCTCGACGGGGTCCACCTCTACCAGGTCGGTCGCCCGCACGTGCAGCGCCCGGATGGGGTGGTCTTCCCCGAAGGGCTCGCAGGCCGCGAGCATGCCCCAGGCCGCCCTGGCCACGTGGCGCGTGGCCGCCGACGGGGCGCGCAGCTTCACCTGGCAGCCGTAGCCGGTCAGGTCCACGTCGTTGCGCACGCCGATCGA
This sequence comes from Coriobacteriaceae bacterium, assembly GCA_015062685.1. Taxonomy (GTDB): domain Bacteria; phylum Actinomycetota; class Coriobacteriia; order Coriobacteriales; family Eggerthellaceae; genus UBA9715. Next base: position 98,702 of record SUUE01000005.1, on the reverse strand, counting down.
CACGGTGCGCGCACGCACGCCGTCGTCGCGCATGCGCTGGGCCACCGATTCCGACAGCAGCCAGATGAGCGCGCATGCATCGCTCGCCGACGTGATGGGGTGCGGCGCCGTGAGCCCGTTGCCGTAGCTCTTCACTTCGCGCCACACATCGCGCGCTGCCGGGTCGTAGGGCTTCACGGGCGTCGCGTCCTCGCCGCGCGCGAACGTACGCAGCGTGAACCCTATCTTCCCGAAGCGCCGCTTCAGGTACGCGTCCGACGCCTGGGCCAGCTGGCCGATCGTCTGGATGCCATAGGCATGGAGCTTCCGCTCGGTCGCAGGCCCCACGTACAGCAGCTCGCGCACGGGCGATTCCCACACGATGCTGCGGTAGTTGCCGCGCGTGATGCGCGTGATGGCGTCGGGCTTGCGGTAATCGCTGCCGAACTTAGCGAAGATCTTGTTCCACGACACGCCGATGGAGACCGTGCACCCCAGCTCGGCTTTTATGCGCTCGGAGATCTCGGCGGCCACGACGAGGGCATCGCCGCCGTGCAGCGGGAGCGAGCCCGTCACGTCGAGCCAGCATTCGTCCAGCCCGAACGGCTCGACGAGGTCGGTGTACTGGTAGTAGATGCTGCGCGCCATCTCGGAATAGCGCCGGTAGAGCTTGTAGCGCGGCGGCAGCACGATGAGGCCGGGGCACTTCGCGCGCGCCTGCCACAGCGCCTCGGCCGTCTTGATGCCGTAGCGCTTGGCCTCGCGGCTCTTCGTGAGCACGATGCCGTGGCGCAGCTCCTCCTTGCCCGCCACGACGACGGGCTTGCCGCGCAGTTCGGGCCGCTCGGCCTGCTCGACGCTCGCGTAGAACGAGTTCATGTCGCTATGCAGGATGACCCGATCCACGCGTTCCTCCCCTCGAGTTTAGGCAATAGACATCTAAGCCCTCAACAGGCATTTCTCGTTTAGTATGAAACATATGTTCGCACTATTGGGAGGGGAAAGTCAATCGAACAAACAGTGAAATCTATGGGAAGAGAAAGCGGGCCGGCGGACGCATAAGGTCTGCCGGCCCGCCTTGAACTGGTCCGATGCGCTCTTAGAAGCTGTCGCTGAAGAGGCCGGAGTACATGGCCCCGTCGTCGTAGCTGAAATCGGCCCTGGAGGCGCGCATCATGGAGTCGTGGGAACTCACGTTCGCGCCCGCCGAGCCGCCGATGCGCGTGCCGAAGATGATGATCTTGCCCACGCTCGACTCGATGTCGAGGTCGAGCGAATTGCCCCAGATGCTTCCCTTGGCCTTGTAGTCGATCTGACCAACGCCCGGGTAGTCGCCCGCGCCCTCGAACGTGAACTCCCTGTCGGAGCACGCGCCTTCGAAATGCTCGTCGCGCAGGTCCTCGCCCACGTTCAGGACCGCGGCGATGGAGTCCCCCTCGCTCTTCAGCGAGATCGTTCCGCGGCGGTGCAGCTTGGGCGTATCAACCGAGATGTCAAACGTCCCGTCAATCACGATACCCTCCTAGAACTTCCAGCTGTTCATATATGCGATCTGCTCCTCGGTCAGCTCGTCGATCTCGACGCCGAGCGTCTCGAGCTTCACGCGCGCCACGCCGTCGTCGATCTCGGCCGGAACGTCGTACACCTTGTTCTCGAGCTCGTCTGCATGCAGATACAGATACTCTGCGGCCAGCGCCTGGTTGGCGAAGCTCATGTCCATGACGCTCGCGGGGTGCCCCTCGGCGCATGCCAGGTTGACGAGGCGCCCCTGCGCCAGCAGCACGATCTTGCGGCCGTCCTTGAGCGTGTACTCCTCGACGAGCGGCTTCAGCTCGACCTTGCTCTCGCAGTTCTCCTCGAGCCAGGCGATGTTGATCTCGGAATCGAAATGGCCGGAGTTGCACAGGATCGCGCCGTCCTTCATGTTCTCGAACGCGGGGGCGTCCACGACCTTGCAGTCGCCGGTCACGGTGACCCACACGTCGCAGAGCTTGGCGGCTTCGGCGGCGGGCATGACCTCGTAGCCCTCCATGTGCGCCTCGAGCGCCTTCAGCGGGTCCACCTCGCACACGATCACGCGCATGCCCATGCCCTTGGCGCGCAGCGCCAGGCCGCTGCCGCAGTAGCCGTAGCCCGACACGACGATGGTGCGGCCGCACAGCAGGCGGTTCGTGGCGCGCACGATGCCGTCGAGCGTCGACTGGCCCGTGCCGTAGTGGTTGTCGAAGCAGTGCTTGGTGTTGGCGTCGTTGATGTTGAACACGGGGTAGCCCAGCGCACCCTCGGCGGCCATGGCGGCCAGGCGCACGACGCCCGTCGTGGTCTCCTCGGTGCCGCCGATGACGTTGGCCAGCTTCTCGGTGAAGCGCGTGTGCAGCGCGGTGTCCAGGTCGGCGCCGTCGTCCATGATGATCTGCGGGTCGGTGGCGATGACGGCCTCGATGTGCTTGTTGTAGGTGTCGGCGTCCTCGCCGGCGATGGCGTGCACGTCCACGCCGAAATCGCGCACGAGCGAAGCGGCCGTGTCGTCCTGGGTGGACAACGGGTTGGACGCGCACAGCGTCACCTTCGCGCCCGACGCCACGAGCGCGCGCATGAGGTTGGCCGTCTCGGTGGTCACGTGCATGCACGCGCCGATGCGCACGCCTTCGAGCGGGCGCTCCTCGGCGAAGCGCTCGCGGATGCTGCGCAGCACCGGCATGTCGCGCTCGGCCCACTCGATGCGCGCCAGGCCCTCGTCGGCCAGGTTGATGTCCTTGATTTCGTACGCCATGTTGTTCCTTCCGTAGGCGGGTGTTTTGCCCGTTAAGGGTACCACACCGCATGGCTGCCCATTTTATTAATAGAAGCGCTCCGCGCGGAGGCGCCCGGGCTTCACGCGCCGTATGCGCAGGCCCGGTGTGAAGGAATCGTGAAACGCAGCGCGAATTGAAAGGCGCGCGGCGCCCGGGTCGTGTTCAGGGCGTAGGGGGCCTTCGAAGCGCGCAGGGGCTTCCCTCGTGAATACGACGATGGAAAGGAACGGACCATGAGCACCGAGAAGAAAAAACTCATCGAAATGCCACCCGAGGCGCCGCATAAGAACCTGCGGCGGGGCGTGGGGGCAACTATCGTTTCGGGCTGCCTGGTGCTGACGATGCTCCCGGCGGCCGCGTTCGCCGTGCCGGGCGATACGCCACGAGATCCCGGCCAGACCGGCCAGGCCCCGTTTGCGCAGGACGCCCAGTTCGGCGACATGCAGCAGAACGGCTACGGCGGGCAGCCTGATGGCGGGCAGGCGCCCCAGCAGCCCAGTTGGGGCGATTCCGGCGCGCCCGGCGCCGAAGGCCAGCAGCAGGGCGGCTACCCGCAGTTCGATGGGGAGCAGCCGAGCGGCCAGCCGGACGCCTCCATGCAGCCCGACGGCACCCAAGGGCCCGGTCAGGGCGAGGCGTCCCAGCAACCTGCCGATGGCCAGCAGCCCGGCGACGGCCAGCAGCTCGGGCGGCCCGGCGACGGCCAGCAGCCGCCCGTGCCCATCGGCCAGGTGAACGACCTCGTGCAGCGTGTGTACGACGCCATGGCGGTGGACGGGGAAGCTCACCCGATCGCGGACGTCATGCAGCAGTTGACGTCGGGCATGCAGGGCATCGTGTGGAACCAGTTCGGCATTGGTCAGCAGCCCGCCCAGCCCGGCGGGGAGCAGAACGGCCAGCAGCCCGGTCAGCCCGGCGGCGAGCAAGCAGGCCAGCCCGGCGGCCAGCAGCCTGGCCAGCAAAACGGCCAGCAGCCGCCCATGACCCCCGAGCGCATGCGCGAGATACTGCAGAGCCTGTACGGCATCCTGGGCATCGATGCGGAAGCCAACCCCATCGAGGACATGATGCACCAGATGATGTCCAGCATGCAGAACGCCATGACGAACCCGTTCGGCTTCGGCGGCCAGCCGGGCCAGCAGCCGGGTCAGCCGGGGCAGCAGCCCGGCCAGCCTGGGCAGCAGCCCGGCCAGCCTGGAGGCTCCAACGGCGCCCCCACCTCGTATGATGCTGCCAACAAGCTCGACACCAGCGCTGACGGCGGCGCGTACAAGTCGACGGCAGACAACGAGAACGCCGTGCTCGTCGACGGCAAGGCTGTGACGCTCAGCAACTTCACCGTCGAGAAGACGGGCAGCGCGAGCGGCGAGAACGCCGATTTCTACGGCACGAACGCAGGCATCCTGGCCAATAACGGCGCCAACTTGACGATCGACGGGGCAACCGTCACGACCGATGGCGCGCACGCCAACGGCGTTTTCAGCTACGGCTCCGGCACGTCCGTGGCCATTTCCAATTCCACGATCACGACGACCGGCAATAACTCGGGCGGCCTCATGACGACGGGCGGTGCGTCGCTCAGCGCCACGAACATGACCGTCAACACGACCGGCAACTCGTCGGCCGCCATTCGCACCGATCGTGGAGGCGGCACCGTCACGGCTTCGCAGGGCACGTATTCCACGAGCGGCGTCGGATCGCCGGCCATCTACTCCACGGCCGACGTCACCGTGAGCGACGCGACGCTTTCCGCCACGAACTCCGAAGCGGTAGTCATCGAGGGCGGAAACTCCGTCACGTTGCGCAACGCCAACGTGACGGGCAGCAACGCAAAGCTGAACGGGCAATCCACGGTCAAGACGAACGTGCTCATCTACCAGTCGATGTCGGGCGACGCGTCTGAGGGGGCATCGAGCTTCACCATGGCCGGCGGCAGCCTGACCTCGCTCACGGGGTCGATGTTCCACGTGACCAACACCACGACGACCATCGATCTGAGTGGCGTGACGTTGGCGAATGCGCCTGACAGCAGCGATTTCCTCATCGCCACGGCGGATGCGTGGGGCACGTCCGGCAGGAACGGCGGCCACGCAACAGTGAACCTGACGTCGCAGGCGGCAAGCGGCAACATCACCGTCGACAGCGTGTCGAGCGTCGCGCTGAACCTGAAGGGCAACAGCTCCTACGAGGGCGCGATCTCTAACGACGGCACGGTCGACGTGACGATCGAGGCCGGCAGCACCTGGACGCTCACGGGCGACAGCTACGTCTCGTCGCTCAGCAACGCTGGCTCGATCAATCTGAACGGGCATGCGCTCTACGTCAACGGAGTGGCTTACGCGGGCTAGCCTCCTGCGGCGTTTTCAGGCTCGTTTAAGCCGGTGTGCGTACGATAAGGAACATGAGGGAGCATGGGGACATCACGAACACAGTCAGGGCGCACGCCGATACCGTGCTGCGCGTCTGCTCCCTCTATTTCCACGGCCGCCCCGAGCGCGACGACGCCTTCCAGGAAACGTTCATCAAGTATTCCCAGTCCGACAAGGAGTTCTCGGATGGGGAGCATGTGAAGGCCTGGCTGATCACGGTGGCATCCAACACGTGCAAGGACATGCTCAGGCGCTCCGAGGCGAAGACGGTCCTGCTCGATAAGATCGACGATGCCGCCCAGCCCGGCTGGGGAAACGGTGCGACGGAGAACGATCCGGCAGCCTACGGCACTGGCAGCGAACGCGCTGACGAGCTGAACGAAGCCCTGCAACAACTGGACGAGAACTATAGAATCGCACTGTACTTGAAATACTACGAGGGCTACACGGCCGCCGAGATAGCCGAAATGCTGGACAAGCCCGAGAACACCGTGTACACGAACCTGGCACGCGGGCGCAAGAAGCTGAAGGAGGTGCTCACCAATGGCCAACGACGATGAGAGGCGCGAGACAACCGCCGACCTGGACGCATTCGAGTTGAACGACGCGTCCATCGAGGACGACGAGCTGCGCAGCCTGTTCGGGGCGTTCGACGAGGTGAGCGCCTCCGACGAGCTGCAGCAGGCCGCGTTGTCGGTCGTGTTCGCAGCTGCCGACGAAGGCTCCGCCGCCGTTCCGAAGGTCGAGGCGGTGGCGGGCGGCGCGGGCTCGCGCGGCCCAAAGAGGGCCAGGTGGCGCGCCATGCGCTTTGCCGCCATAGCGGCTTGCCTGGCGCTCGCCCTGTCGGGCGGCGTCGCATATGCCGTTCCCGCCACGTATTACGAGGTGGCCCAAGGCGAGACGGTCATCACGCTCGGCGTGAACGTGTTCGGCATCACCGTGTCGGCAGATGCGAACGACGAGACGGGCCGCGAGATCGTCGAGGGGGGCGATCTGCGCAACAAGCCCTACGAGGAGGCGCTCTCCCAGGCCGTGGGCCGCATGGAGGAGCATGACCCCTCGTCGCCGGTTGAGTTCGGCCCCCGCGGCGGCGAACGCGAAGTGCGGCAACCCCAGGGCGATCGGGCCGCTCCGGGCGATGCGCCGGCCGAGCTGCCGCAGGACGGCAACTGGAACGAGCGGGGCGGTCAGCCGCAGGGCGACGGCGCCGGCGGCCAGGGAGCGCAGCCGCAAGGAGGCTCCCAGCAAGACGGCCAGGGCGGCCCTGGGCCCCAGAACGGCCAGGACGCCCAAGAAGCCCAAGCCGCACCCGAGGGCCAGCCCCAATACGGCGGCGACGGCGCGCCTGCGCAACCCGGCGCGCAACCCCAGGGCGACGGCGGCTTTTCCGGCGGGGGCGCTGCAGGCGGGCAGCCCCAGGGTTCGGTGCAGGGCCGCCCGACCCCTTAGGGCTGCTGCCATGCGTCGGCGCCCACACGGGGGGGCGGTTGCGGGCCTTTCGTATATGGCGGGATGGTGAAGAAGTTTTGCGAATAAAACCGCGCGGCGCCCGTTACCAGCTCGTTTCCCGTTTGTCATGAAAACGCGCGCCTTGACAGGGGGCGGAATGGCTATAATTCCCTCGGCTCGTTTTCAGGGCCCGGCGTAGGGGAAAGCGCCGTAATTTGGGGAAGGGCCGGCACCCCGGGTGAACGCCGGTAGCCGCAATAGCGGCGACGTTAGAAGAAGGAAGCTGTGATCGATCAGTTTTTTTCGCAGATATCGTTCGTCGATGTTTTCAACTTTAGCGTTTTCGTTGCATTCACTCTTTGCTATGCCTATCAGATGTTCTACGTGTTCAACGTGCTCGCCACGAAGCCGCGTGAACTGACGGCGAAGAAGAACCACCGCTACGCCGTGCTCATCTCGGCACGCAACGAGAGCGCCGTCATCGGCAACCTCATCCATTCCATCAAGGTGCAGAACTACCCGCAGGAGCTCATCGACGTGTTCGTCGTGGCGGACAACTGCACCGACAACACGGCCGAGATCGCCGAGGAGGCGGGCGCGATCGTCTTCCGCCGCTTCAACGACGAGCTCATCGGCAAGGGCTACGCGCTCGATTTCTGCATCAAGATCATCCGCGAGCGCTACGCCGACCGCGGCTACGAGGCCTACTTCGTGTTCGACGCCGACAACGTGCTCGACGTGAACTACTTCCGCGAGATGAACAAGACGTTCGACAACGGCGCCCTGGCGTCCACGAGCTACCGCAATTCCAAGAACTACGGCAGCAACTGGATCTCGGCCGGCTACGCCACGTGGTTCCTGCGCGAGGCGAAGTTCCTGAGCCAGGCCCGCCTGAACCTGAACACGAGCTGCGCCATCTCGGGCACGGGCTTCTTCATCAGCGCCAAGATCATCGACAAGGTGGGCGGCTGGAAATGGCACCTGCTCACCGAGGACATCGAGTTCTCCACGAGCAGCATCATCGACGGCGTGCGCATCTCGTACTGCCCGACCGCCGTGCTCTACGACGAGCAGCCCATCACGTTCCGCGATTCGTGGAACCAGCGCTTCCGCTGGGCCAAGGGCTTCTACCAGGTGTTCGGCAAGTATGCGGGCGGCCTGGTGAAGGGTATCTTCACGCAGTCGAAGGGCCATCGGTTCGCCTGCTACGACATGCTCATGACCATCTCCCCGGCCATGCTGCTCACCATCATCTCGGTGCTGTTTAACGGCACGATCGTCGTGCTCGGCCTGACGGGCGCCATGTCGACGGGCGTGATGATCGCCTCGTCGCTGTCGTCCATCTCGTTCTGCCTGATGAGCTACCTGCTGTTCATGTTCGTGCTGGGCGTGCTGACCACGTTCGTGGAGTGGGATTCCATCCATTCCACCACGGCCAAGAAGGTCCGCTACATGTTCACGTTCCCGTTCTTCATGATCACCTACATTCCCATCGCACTCGTGGCGCTGGTGAAGAAGGCCGAGTGGAAGCCCATCAAGCACTCGATCGCCGTGAGCGCCGAGGACATCGCCGGCGCGGAGCAGAAGGGCGCCATCGCGCGCGACTAGCTCGCCAAGGCATCTACCGCCTGAAATCGAGGGCCATCGGGGAAATCCCGGTGGCCCTTTCGTTTGCAGTGGCGCCGTGTAAGGTTTGGGCAAGGTTCGCGCGGTTGCACGGTAAGGTTGGCCGGGTACGATCGGCCGATGGGTTCATGGTCAAAAAGAGCGCGAGAGGCGATATCCTTCGCCGCGGAGGCTGCCGCCGAGACGTTGTGGCCGACGCGGTGCGCAATCTGCGACGTGCCCGGCGCGGTGCTCTGCGACGAGTGCACCGGGGAGCTCCCGTACCTCGACTGGTGGCGGGCGTGCAGCCGGTGCGGCAGCCCCTACGGCAGGGTGCAGTGCGATGCATGCAACCCCATCTCGCTCGCGCTGATCGGGCGGGATGACCTCCCGTTCGCGGCCTGCGCGAGCGCCGTCATGTTCTCTCCCGAAGTGAGCCGCCTCGTGCGCGTGTTCAAGGACCAGGGGGAACAGCGCCTCGCAGCCGTGATGGCCGGGCTCATGCTGCGCGCCCTGCCGCCCGGCTGGCCGATCGACGCGGTCACGTACGTGCCCGCCACGTTGGCTGCCGCGCGCCACCGCGGTTTCGACCATTCGGAGCTCATAGCCCGCGAGGTGGCGTCAGGCCTGGGAACGCCTTGCGAGATGATGCTCGCCCGCCCCCGCAACCGCGACCAACGAGGCCTTTCGGGCAAGCAGCGCATCGAAAACCTCGCGGGCCGCTTCGCTCCCCTCGAAACCGAGAGCGGGTTCCGCCCGCAGCACGTCCTGCTCGTGGACGACGTCTACACCACCGGCGCCACCCTCTGCGCCGCCACCGATGCCCTCCTTAATTCAAACATCAAGGAAGTCCGCTGCCTAACCTTCGCCCGCGTATGAAAGGTTTTGTTCCAATTTATTGGCGATTCGCTAGGATGACCCCTCCGGTTGGCGGGCGCTGGCAAGCGGAGGGAGGTCAAGCCAAAGAGGAGCGAGATCCACTTTCCCGCCCTTGGCGGGAAAGTTAGCTCGCGACGACGACGCGGCGAGCGCAGCTTGCCGGCGCCCGCCAACCGGAGGGGGCGCGCGGAGCGCGCCCCTACAGCTATACGGCGAGCGCAGTTCGCCCGCACGCCTTCAAGTCAGAGCGGACGGGGCGCAATCCACGCGTGCCCGCCAACCCGAGGCAACCAGCCCCGAATAGCTGCACGTAGCAGGCGAATCTGCTAAACTTGGTACGTTTCTTTCGGGTCTGTAGTTGCGGGGCGCCTCGGTGCCCCTAGTCCATGGCAGATGCGGTCGAAAGGATCCACGTAAACCAGCGGGCTTCCCGTTGGCGAGCACGGCGCGTTCTAGGAGTAAGTCGCATCGCCCGTTGATGCGCGGCATTCGGCCGCGGCGGGCGAGAGGGTGATGGTGAATAGCTCAGCCCCAATGCGCGAGTGTGGGGTCGAAGACTAGGTCAGCCGGAAGAAACGCAGACGATGCTGCGCATGGCGCGGTGTCGGGGGAAAGAGATTCCAGGATGCCGTTGGCATGAGGAGGCTACGATGAAACGTTGGAAGCTTGCAGTGCTCGTTTGCGCGGTTGTCACTTGCGCATGCTTGCTGCTTGCAGGTTGCGGGTCGCAGAATTACAAGCCCGCAGCAAAGGAGCAGACCGTTCCCGCTTCGGCGCTGGGCGCGGCAGGCACGCTGCGCGTGGGCGTTGACGCCTCGCATGCCCCGCTCGCAGGCAAGCCCAAGAACGACCCGAACGGCAAGACCATGGGCATCGACGTTGATGTTGCCGAGTGCCTGGCCGACGAGATGGGCCTGAAGCTCGAGATCGTCGACATCGAAGGCGACGCGCAGGAGGCGCTCGACAGCGGCAAGGTCGACGTCGTCCTCGGCGTGGACGCGTCCGACACCGACGGCACGTACTGGAAGTCCGAGCCGTACATGGTCACGGGTGTCGCGCTGTTCGGCACCTCGGCCGAGAATTCCGTTCCCACGCTCAACTCCAAGCCCAAGATCGCGGCCAAGGCACCCACGACGGTTTCCTGGCGCGTGACCAACCTGTTTGGCGATGGCTCCCTCATCTCGAAGGAGAGCACGACGGAAGCTTTCGAGGCTCTGATCTCCGGCTCTTCCCGCTACGTGGCCGCCGATGCCGTGGTGGGCACGTACAACGCCAAGACGGGCAAGTACGATGCGAAGATCGTCGCCTTGCTGGGTGACGCGAGCGGCTACTGCGCTGCTGTCGCGAGCAACAACACCGAGCTTCAGAGCGCCGTGGCCACGGCCATCGGCAAGCTCGTGTCTGGCGGTATCATCGACGTCATCGAGGCAGAGTACCTCGGCTCGCCGCTCAACCTGAGCCAGGTCGCCATCGTGAAGTCGCAGCTTTCCGATTCGAACAGCTCGGCTGGCTCCGCTGCCGCATCGGGCGCAAGCGCGGCGTCCGCCTCGAGCGCAGCGGCGGCAAGCGATGCTGCCGCGTCGACCGAGGCCGCCTCGGCGGGAAGCGCGACCCAGCAGTAGATTCGCTCAAACGGGTCAGCAGATGAAACGGGCGCCAATGGGCGCCCGTTTTTTTGCTGGTATGCAGGAGGGGAGAGGCTAGCCCACGAGGGGAATGACCTCGAGCCCCGCCTTCGATGCTTCCAGGATGTCACGGTTGCCGAACGCGCACACGGCGTTGGCGTTCACCGTTTCGGCCACGATGCTGGAGAACGCTCGCACCTGCGCGACGTCGGTCGCGATGGCCTGCGAGCGGATGGCCAGGCGGTCCTCCGGCGTGCGCCCGCGGAAGTAGTCGGACATCTGGCGCCTGATCAGCGTGCGCGGCTTGATGGGGGCGTCGAGCGCCGCCACCGTGGCCACCACGAACCCGTCCATCTCCTCATCGGAGGGGTCGAAGCCGGCAAGCCAGTCGCTTGACTTCCTGATGCGTTCGAGCGATTCGTCGAGATGCGGGTCGCGGTAGGTGTAGAAGCGCATGACGCCGAGCCCCTGGGCCTGGAAGCCCACGCCGTATGCGCCGCCCTTCACGCGCACCTCGTTCCACAGGTAATCGAGCGAGAGCGCGCGGCCCGCGACGATCCAGCTCCCGTCGAAGGGCGTGTCGAGCAGGCGCCAGTCCCAGGCGACGCTCGCGAAGCATACGTCGGTCGGCACGATGAAGGCCTCGTTCAGCGCGACGGGCTCGGGGGCCACGAGCTGGGCGCCGCCCTGTTGCTCGCGCCCGCATTCGGGGTGGGCTTGCCAGAACGCGGCGTAGTCCTCGTCGGAACCCGCGAAGCTGATCGTGCAGTTATCGTCGCAGAACAGGCGCTTGGAAATGTCCGCCAAACGCTCGCTGAGGTCGGCCGCCCGTTCGTCGAACTGGTCGATCAGCTCGCAGAGGAAGCGATAGAAGCCCACGTTCCCCAGCTGCTCGCGCACGATGCCCGCCTTCGTGAAGTACGACCGCGCCCTGGCGATCGCACACGTGTGGCCCGAGTTGGCGAAGCCCTGCTCGATGGCGATCTTGCGCTGCTTGAGTATGTCGAGAATCCTCCCCGTGTCGGAGAAGTCGGTCTCCAGCAGCACCTCGCGCGGCAGGCTGGCCAGCCAGTCGTGGTTCTTGGAGAGCGCGGAAGCGCTCGCCACGAACTCCGGCACTATCGGGGTGGGGTCGTCCACGCGCTCGTAGACGTCCACGAAGAAGCTGAGGTTGCCGAGTTTCCCCTGGGAGAGCGTGTCGATCTCCGCAGCGGTGTGGTGGGCCGTGTCCAGGCGGCCGAGCACGCGGGCGAGCACCCCGAGGTAGGGAAGCTCGTCGAAGGCGAGGCAGCTCGTGTCGAAGAAGCGGTAGGCGTAGGCTATGCCGCGCGTCGCGACGCTATGGCGGACGCAGCGAACGGGCGCCTCGTCGTCGAGCGCATAGCTCGGCTCCCCGGGCTTGTCCTCGATGTCGTCCACGGAGAGGCGCGGCAGCGTGGCCACGGCCTCCGGGGAATCGGGCGCCTCCTGCAGCTCGCGCAGCAGGGCCACTTTCGCCACGATGCGCTCGCGCTCCTCGCGCGGCATCGTGCGGTTCAGTTCCGCGAGGTGCTCAGCTGCGTCGTTGTCGGGTTCACCGGGCGTCGGAGCGATCTCGACGGCGGCCACGTGCGCGTTATCGCAGAGCAGCTCGCGGCAGAGCCGCTCGAAGTAGTCGCTTTCGAGCTCCGCGCGCAGCGAGGCGAACATCTTCTCGTAGCGCAGGTAGTCCGTCACGGCATCGTCGTCGTATAGCCAGCTCGAGAGGGAGGCCATTGCGTAGATGACGCCGTCGGCCGTTCCCGTGTCGTGCTCTCGCATGTGGAACTCGGCGTTGGAGAGGGCCGCCTCCACGAGCTCCTTGTCCAGGCCCGCGTCCAGCATCTCGCGCGCCTTCTCGGCAATGATGGCGTGCAGGTTTTCGCCCACGCCCTCGCTGGGCATCTGCGCCTGCACTACGGCGAACGGCTGCAGCACGGCATCGGAGAGGAAGGCGGACACGTTGTGGGCGATGCCCGCGTCGAGGAGCGCCCGCTTGAGCGGCGCCTCGTTGCTGCCGAAGAGGGCGTCGAGCAGTATCTCCACGGCGGTTGCGCGCATGCGGTCCGATGCGTCGCCTACCACGTAGCCGACGCCGGCGCACGCGTTCTCGAGCGCGGTGTCCATGGTGCGCCTCACGTAGGGCGCGCAGGGGGTTGCCTCGGGGTGCATGGCCGCGACGTCGGAATCCGCCGCCACGCGCACCGTCACCACGTCGTCGGCCGACCCGCCGCAGCGCTCGCAGAGCTGCGGCATCGTCACCATCACATCGCCCGGGATGCTCTCGTGCGCCGCGGTGATCTCGCGCGGGCGCAGCGGCTCGAGGCCCGCTGCCGCGCGCTCCTCGTCGAGCTCGCGTTGCTCGGCGGCGACGGGCGCGAGGTATCGCTCGTCCAGGAACGCGAGCGCGCGGTCGATGTCCAGGTCGCCGTAGAGGATGATGTAGCTGTTGTCCGTGCGGTAGTGGCGCCTGTGCTCGTCCAGGAAGTTCTCGTAGGTCAGGGTGGGGATGGCCTCCGGCGTTCCTCCCGATTCGAAGGCGTAGCACGTTCCAGGGAACAGCGCCTTCTGCACCTCGTCGTACAGGACCGAACTCGCGTCCGAGAGCGCGCCCTTCATCTCGTTGAACACCACGCCGTTGTAGACGAGCGAGGTTTCGTCGGCGCCGAGCGCGGCGGGGTCTCCTTCGCCGTCGTTCGCGACGAGCTCGTAGTGCCAGCCTTCCTGTTCGAAGATGGCTTGCTTCGAGTAGATCTGCGGGTGGAATACGGCGTCGAGGTAGACGTCCATGAGGTTGAACAGGTCGCGCTCGTTGGTGGAGGCAACCGGGTAGAGCGTCTTGTCGGCGAACGTCATCGCGTTCAAGAACGTCTGCATGGACCCCTTGAGGAGGTCGACGAACGGTTCCTTCACCGGGAAGCGGCGCGATCCGCACAGGACGGAGTGCTCCAGGATGTGGAATACGCCCGTGTCATCCTGCGGGGGCGTGCGGAAGCCTATTGCGAACGACTTGTTGTCGTCATCGTTGGCCAAGTAGAGCAGCTTCGCGCCGGATTGCTCGTGGCGGCCGATGTATGCCAGGCCCTCGATCTCGGGGAGGTCTTCGCGCCGCTCGATGGTAAAGCCATGGAGGGTGGTTCCAGTAGCAAGTTCCATAGGGTGCCTTTCATCGTATAATCGCTGTAATCCATGCAACTGTATCACGCTTGCGGAGGTTTATGATGGCGCAAGGCGAAGGCTTCAAGCACATAACGGTAACGGCTGCCGACGACGATGACGTTGTCATTCGCGTGGGCGCGGCGCCGAAGGAAGAGCCGGCTCCCTCCACGACGGACGACCGCGCAGATGCGGCAGCCCCCGCCGGGGCCGCAGCCCCCGCGGAATACGATACCCCTGGCGCGGCTGATAATCCCGCGGAAGGTCATACCCCCGCTGGGGCCGATAACCCCGCGGAGGGCGATACCCCCGTAGGGGCGCGCTCCGCGCGTCCATCAACCGCGGCAACCAATCGCCCGCGCAAGGCCCCCGCCAAGAAAAAGCGCGACGACTACCGCGAATCCACGCTCGAGGACCTCCAGTCCCAGCCCATGCCGCTCGCGCAAAAGGTGACCATCATCGCGGCGGTTGTTTGCATTATCGGTGCGATTATTTATTGCATCGCGTTTCTAGGGTAATATAGTTGCACCATTTCGCACCCCCTTCGGGGGGCTACGAGGAGGAAGCAACGATGACTAAACGCAGAACTAACGACTCCGACGACCGTTATTATGATTCCGGTGATAACCCCATTGGCTTGACGAGCGCATTTGCGCCTGTCAAGGGTCCGCAGTCGGTTGATTACGGCGAGGAAGACGATCCTGTAGGCCTGACCCAGGCCTTCGGCGCGCTGCCCGATCAGGACGAGCCGCGCGTGTGGGACGAAGAGGGCAAGTGGGAAGGCTTCGATTGGGATGCCGGCTACGAAGGCCAGGAGGCCGCGGCGGCGCCCGCTGGCGAGGCCGATGCCGAGCAACCCGAGGAGCAGGCTGCTGAACCCGCGGCGGCTCCCGTCGCGGAGGTGAGCTCGGGCCGTGGGCGCCACGCCGCGCCCGAGAAGCAGCTCTCCGAGCGCATGCAGAAGTCCCGCCGCACGCGCAAGGTGCTCATCGTTCTCATCATCCTGTTGATTTTGCTGGCAGGCGTGCTGGGCTATTTCGCCTATAAGATGGTTTCCGGGTCCCAGACCGGTAACAACGACAGGGCCCAGCAGCAGGCCCAGACCCAAACCCAGACGGACATCGTCGAGACGAGCTCGAGCCGCAGCAGCTCCGAGGCGTCCTCGTCATCCAAGACCAACGTGCCCAACCTCGTGTCGCTCTTCGGCAAGACCGCCGACGAGGCCATCGCCGAGATCGGCCACGGCGCGCTCGTGACGGCCAACCGTCCGGTGGAGGACAGCGCCAGCGCTATCAAGACCAACCTGAACGTCGCCCTCACCGAGGAGCCTGCCGATTCCAAGACGGGCACCCCGACCGTATACCTGGGCCTCGACAAGGATGGCAAGGTCATCCAGGTTGGCTACTCGGCATCTGCGAGCGCCCTCGGGTTCGGCTCGCTGAGTTTCGCCGACGCCATCGCCACCGAGCACGTGATCGAGAAGACGCTCGCCAAGATCGGCGCGGACGTGCCCGAGCGCACCGTGGTCCTGCCCGAGGACAAGACGGTGTACTCGACCTACGCGTCGGACGGTACGACGGTCGTCAAGGAGCGTTGCTCCTTCGAGGGGCCGATCAGCATCAACGGCCTCGATTGCACGTGGTCGGCGGTGCTCTCCTACGATTACAAGACCCAGATCGTGACGGGCAACCTCAACGACACGGTGCGCATCGTCTACTCCTATGTGACCATGAACGTCGCGCCCGAGGCGGAACCCGCACCCGAAGCATAGCGCTCACCCGCGAAAACTTGCAGTTCCTGCGTAGGGGCGAGGTAGGTGTATGCCGCCTTGCCCTCCTATGCTAGAATACTCGGTCGGTATTCAACGTGCATTCATCGTGCATAGTGGACGTGAGGCCAGCGGGCCTTTCGTTCTTGTGGGAAAGGATCGCTATGTCAGGACATTCAAAGTGGGCGACCACGAAACATCGCAAGGCCGCTCAGGACTCGAAGCGCTCGGCGCTGTTCTCCAAGCTCTCTCGTAACATCACCGTTGCGGCCAAGGAGGGCGGCGACCCGAACCCCGAGAACAACGCGTCCCTGGCAGCCGCAATCGAAAAGGCCAAGGGCTACTCGCTGCCCAAGGACAAGATCAAGACGGCTATCGACAAGGCCTTCGGCTCCGGCAAGGATGCCGCGAACTTCGAGACCTGCAGCTACGAGGGCTACGGCCCTGCAGGCATCGGCGTGTTCTGCGAGGCCCTGACCGACAACCGCAACCGCACCGCTGCCGACGTGCGCGCCGCCTTCAACCATCACGGCGGCAACCTGGCCACCACTGGCGCAGTTGCTTTCCAGTTTGACCGCAAGGGCCAGATCATGATCCCGAAGATCATCGAGGGCGACGGCAAGAAGATCGCCGATCGTCCGAACGGCGCGGCAGGCGATGCCGACGAGTTCGAGATGATGCTGCTCGAGGTTGGCGCCGACGACTACGAGGACGCCGATGACGAGTGGATCGTCTACACCGGCCCGACGGACCTCATGGCCGTGAAGAAGGCCATTGAGGAGGCTGGCGTCGAGACCAAGGGCGCCGAGCTCACGATGATCGCGCAGAACCCCGCTGAGGTCTCGGTTGCCGACGCGAAGAAGGTCATGCGCCTGATCGACCGCCTCGAGGAGCTCGAGGACCTGCAGAACGTCTACCACACGATGGATATCACCGACGAGATCGCCGCTGCTCTCGAAGAAGAATAGCGAAAAGGTCAACAATAGTTGCAAAAGGCGCGCCTTCGGGCGCGCCTTTTTGTTAAAGTGGCATACAAATATGCAGGGGCGCGCTCCGCGCGTCGCGAAATGACTGTAGGGGCGCGCTCCGCGCGTCCTCGGCAAAGGAGGAGATGCAACATGACCGAACTGAAAGACGTGCTCGCGGGAGAGTCGTTCCTACTGTTCGACGGCGCCATGGGCACCATGCTGCAACGTCGCGGCCTCGCGGCGGGGGAGCTGCCCGAGAAGCTGTGCTTCTCCGATCCCGAAGGCATTACGGCCATCCACCGCGCGTACGTGGAGGCTGGCAGCCAGGTGGTGACCACGAACACGTTCGGCGCTAATTCCCGTAAGCTCGAAGACGCCGCCGAGGTCGAGAAGGCGTTTGCTGCGGCGGTCAACTGTGCCCGCGAATCGGGCGCGCAGTACGTGGCGGCAGATATCGGGCCGCTCGGCGATCTCATCTTCCCCATGGGCGACCTGGAGTTCTCGGCGGCTTACGAGCTGTTCGCCGAACAGGCGCGCGCAATCGCGAAGACCGACGCCGACCTCGTCATCGTCGAGACCATGGCCGACGTGCTCGAAATGGCTGCCGCGGTGCTTGCGGTGAAGGACGAATGCTCCCTGCCCGTGTTCGCGACGATGACCTTTACGGCGTCGGGGCGCACGTTCCTGGGCACGGCTCCGCGTGACGCGGCTCTCGCCCTTGCGGCGCTTGGCGTGGACGCGCTTGGCGTGAATTGCTCGGCTGGCCCGGCAGACCTGCAGTCGGTGGTCTCCGAGATGCTGGAAGTGGCCCCGTGTCCCGTCATCGTGCAGGCGAACGCCGGCTTGCCCGAGGTCGTGAACGGGGAGACGACCTATACGCTCGCGCCCGAGGATTACGCGAAGGCGGTCCTCCCCATGATCGAGGCGGGTGCGACCATCGTGGGCGGTTGCTGCGGCACCGACCCCGATTACATCGGCGCGGTTGCCGAACTGCTCCGCGACCGGGCGGTTGCCCCGCGCCTGGTCGCGCGCGAAGAGTCGCTGGAGCAGGCGCGTGCGGTGGCCGACGAGGGCGGCCGCGATGCCGAGATCATCGAGATGATCCTCGACGCGGAAGGCGACCGTGGGGCGATCAAGGAAGCGTTCGCCGAAGAGTTCGACGAATAGCGGATTGGGCAATGCGAGGCTGATACTCTCGCATTGTCTATATAGGTGTTCCGTGCGGATGCTCCGCTGCGCAAGGCTGCGGAGCATCCGTGTATTCCGGGGTGCTAAAACGGCAAAACCCCAGGAAACGAGTGAAACCCCCCTAGTTTGGGGGGGGTTGCGCCTATCTTTCAAATCACCTAAAACTAGTGCCGTTTGTTCTTGAACTTAGGGGGTGGAGATGGAGCAAATGCGCGTTGACGCTGCCGTGCACGAGACCGGTTGGGGGCGATCGAGCCTCAGCCTCACGAAGGTCATGGGGAATCGCTGGCCGGCGTTGCAATTCATGAGCCTAGCGTTCTATAGCGCCTGGATTCTCCTTGTGATGGCGAGTGACGAGGCGGTCTCGCTGTTCGAGGTGGAAGATGCGGGCATGTTCCAAGGGCTGCTCTACCTCTCGTCCGGTGTCGCTCTAGCCGTTTGCCTCATCCTTTCGGGCATGTTCTCGAAGCGCGTCCAGCCTTTCATTGAGCGCGGCCCGCTCGTCCCCCTTGCAGGCGCCCTCGCCACTGCGTGCACCTTTTTTATCGCCGGCGGGGCAGGGGCGGGCTTGGATCCCGTGCTGTTTTGCGTTTTCGGCGCCGGCACGGGCGTCGGCACGTCCGTCGTGTGCCTGCGCGTCGGGCATGTGACGAGTCAGTTCAGCGGCATGGACGCCGCAATGAAGGTGGGGGCTGCGGCTCTGACGGCCAATCTCATCTTCTTCACATGTCAGGCTCTGCCGCCGGTGTTGGCTCTTTGGGTCATCTCCGCCCTACCGCTCGTGGCGGTGGCTTCCTCGTTTTGCGCTCCTTCCGATGCTGGCGATGGGCCCGATCCGAATGACCTCATCGACATCAAGTCCCTTCCCCAGGGTTACTTTCCGCGCCTGATTTGCACTGTGTTCATCTTTGCGTTGGCTGCGGGTTTGGTTAAAGCTCTTGTGGCGCTGACGCAGGACAGCACCGTCATCCTAGGCGCCTCTCAGTCGACATGGGAGGTCATCATAAGCTTCGCCGCGGTCGCTGCGTTTCTGTTGCTCGGTAATATTGTGCTGGTGTTTCGCAACTTTGACGTGAGCAAGCTCTATATTCCCGTTGGCTTCGCCGCTGCAGCGGGCATGCTGCTCTGCCCCCTGTTCGGTCGGTTCTTGCCGGCTCAGGGGCTGATTATCAACGTGCTCTACAACGTGTTCGTCCTGGTCGTCTGGTGCCTGTTCATCGAATTGGCGGGCAGGACCACATTGGGGTCCGTGCGCGTCTTTGGCTACGGCCGCGGCGCCTCCGCTCTCGCGACGACGCTGGGCTGGGTGGTCGTCGCTTTCGCCGAAGAGTCGCTCGTCGATTCGGCGTCATTTTACGTTGCGTTCTTCCTGGTCACTGCTTTCGTCTTGCTCGCCGCGGTGCTGTTCGTGCCGAACGAACACACGGTGAGCGAAGCCCTGGGGAGCACGTTGTCTGTCGAGGGCTCGCAGTTCGCTCAGGAGTCCGTGGCCATGCGGACGGAAGACGATCTGGTCGAGAATCCTTGGACGATCGCTTGCTCGGATATTGCCAAGGAATTCAAGCTGACCGCGCGCGAGGCCGAGGTGTTTGCTCTCCTGTCGCGCGGGCGTTCCATCGGTTTCATTGCCGACGAGCTCGTCATCGCCCCGAACACCGTGAAGGGCTACGTTAAGAACGTTTACGCCAAGGCGGGCATCCATTCGCGGCAAGAGCTCATCGATATGACGGAGAGCCGCATTTCCGCTGTTCGCGGCTAGCACCCCCTTAAACGGGGTGGGGCGTTCCACCCCGTTCGCCCCCGCTCCATACCCCCGCAAAAACGCCCCCTCACGGGTCTGCCCGCAACGTGCATACGGCGGTACCTTCCTCGCAACCGAACGCAGAGGGACTGCGATCGAATCGAGACGAGGGGGGTATGGCAAATGGACATGGAAAAGTCATTTGCAACCGAAGAGGACGGCGTGCTGAAAGTGCGCACCTGCGCTTGGTCGCCGCCGGGAGACCATCCAGTTGGATGCGGCTTGATCCTTCACGTGGAGGACGGCAAGCTCGTCAGGGTCGAGGGCGACCCCGACCATCCGATCACCCATGGGCGGCTGTGCCCGAGGTGCATCGCGCTTGACGAGGTTGTCTACCACAAGGACCGCCTGCAGCACCCGATGGTGCGCGACCGCGCCGACCGCGGCAAGAACGCGTGGAAAGAAGTTACGTGGGACGAAGCCTACGACCTCATCGAGGCGAAGGTGCGCGAGATCTGGGATAAGTACGGAGCGGAGAGCATCTTCACGCTCACGGGGACCGGGCGCGAGAGCACGCTGTACGCTCCCGTCTACGGCCCGTCCGTGCTGAACACATGCAACGGCGCTTCCACGTACGCTTTCAGCGGTCAGGCGTGCTACGGCCCTCGTGCGACAATCGCAAACTACCTGTTGGGTGCGGGCGTTCCCGAGATTGACTGGGCTCAGTACTACGAGGACCGTTACGACCACCCCGGTTGGGAGTGCCCGAAGTACTTGATCATCTGGGGCAAGGACCCGCTGTACTCGAGCCCCGACGGCTTCTTCGGCCATTCGATTATCGACCTCATGAAGCGCGGCTCGAAGATCATCACGATCGACCCGCGTCTCACCTGGCTCTCCGCCCATGCGGAATACCACCTGCAGCTGCGTCCGGGCACCGACGCCGCCGTAGGCATGGGCCTCCTGCGCGTGATCATCAAGGAGGATCTCTACGACCACGACTTCGTCGAGAACTGGTGTTTCGGCTTCGAGGACCTGGCGGAGGCCGTCGAGGAGTGGACGCCCGAGAAGGTGCAGGAAGTGACCTGGGTCGATCCCGAGACGCTCGTGGGCGCGGCCCGCGCGTTCGCCACCAACGCCCCGTCGTCGGGCATCTGGGGCGTGGCGCTCGACCAATCGAAGGCTTCCACGCAAGCAGGCCAGTGCTTCCTGTCCATCATGGCCATCTGCGGCTACCTTGACGTACCCGGCGGCATCGCCATCACGAAACCGACGAGCTTCATCGGCAAGTGGCGCTACGAGATGTCCGACACCATCTCGCCCGAGATGGCAGCCAAGCACATCGTCGACCCTGACGGCAAGTACAAGCTGTTCAACATCGGCGCAGCCATGGGCGGCGTCCAGGGCGACACGCTGCTCAACTGGCTCGAGGGCATGTACAAGGACCGCGACTGCTACTACGACCTCAAGATGTGCTGGATGATCGGCACTAACCCCCTGGCCTGCATGGCGGACCAGCCGCAGCGCTGGTACGAGGCCATGAAGCCGCTCGAGTTCGTGGTGGTGCAGGACATCTTCATGACGCCCACCATCATGGCACTCGCCGACGTGGTGCTGCCGCTCTCGACGTTTGCCGAGCACGATGGTCTGGTCACCCCCAACTTCGGGCGCAACCAGCACTTCATCGGCGCCATGAACAAGGCGTTCGACAACCCCAACACGAAGAGCGACCTCGAGATCCTCATCGACATGGGCAAGCGCCTGCGCCCGGAGATCTGGGGCAACATGGACTCCGTCGACCAGTTCTTCGACGAGCAGCTGCGCAAGAACTACGATTTCGGCCTGGACGACGTGCGCGCCGTCCCCGCGAAGATGGCGGGCTACGAGTACCGCAAGTACGAGACGGGCGGGCTGCGCCCCGACGGCGAGCCGGGCTTCGACACCATCACCGGCCTGGTCGAGCTGCGCTCCATCGTGCTCGAGAACTACGGCGAGGGTGGCGTCCCCTACTACGAGGAACCCGAGTTCAGCCATATTTCTCGCCCCGACCTGGCCGACGAGTTCCCGCTCTACTACACGACCGGTGGACGCAACATCTCCATGTTCCACTCCGAGCACCGTCAAGTGCCGAGCATGCGCGCGATGCACCCGTGGCCGCTCGTGAGCATCCATCCGACGGTCGCTGCCAAGTACGGCATCGAGGACGGCGATTGGGTGCGCGTGACCAGCCCGCAGGGCTCCATGGTGCAGAAGGCGTACCTGACCGAGATGGTCAACGACAAGTTCATTCACGTCGAGCATGCATGGTGGTTCCCCGAGCAGGACGGCGAGGCTCCTAACCTCTATGGCGTGTGGAAGGCCAACGCCAACAACCTGATCCCGCACGAGAGCGTGGGCGTCACCGGCTACGGCGCGCCTTACAAGAACGGCATCTGCAAGATCGAGCGCGTCGATTCGCTCGACGCCTAGAGAGGGGGAATGGAAATGCAATACGGAATGCTTATCGATTACAGCTTGTGCACTGGCTGCAAATCGTGCGAGGTCTCGTGCCGCAAGGAGCACGACCTGCCCCTCGAGGAGTGGGGCATCACGGTCGAGCAGATCGGCCCCAAGAAGCTCGGCGGCCAGTGGGAGTGGGACTACGTGCCCGTGCCCTCGCGCCTGTGCAATCTGTGCGCCAGCCGCAAGGAGGAAGGCAAGAAGGCCATGTGCGAGCTGCACTGTCTGGCCAACGTCATCGAGGTCCTGCCCGTGGAGGACCTGACCAAGCGCATGGTCGAGCTCGGCCATGGCAAGGTGAGCTGCTTCTTGCCCTAGCGCTATCGGAATGAGGGCCTGCTGCCGGAGGGGCAATGCGGCGGCAGGCTCCGAGCCAACTCGAACCGAGGAGGGAACATGCCGCAGAAGAGGACCGGATTCACGACCATGGTCGATCTGAGGGAGTTCAACGAGACCACGTGGTCGTTCCTGACCAACATCACCATGAAGTGGCAATACGACGGGATGGCGTATCTGTTCCGCGAGGAGGGCATTCCCCTTTACGGCATCGACAGGGGAACCCTCAAGATGAACCACCCCATTGCATGCATGGCTGTTCCCCAGCACAAGGACAAGAACTACGGCGTCGACATCTTCGTGCCCGTCAAGTGCAAGAAGCGGGCGCTCAAGATCATCGCCGACGCCGAGCGCGTGAAGGCGTGCGCAGAGCTCGAGGCGGAAGGCGGCAGGGCCGCGCGGCAGGAGTTCGAGCAAGCCGCGTGGGCTGCGAAGGAAGGTAACGCAGCCGCCATGAAGGAGCACCGGCGCGCACGCCGCGCATTGTTCATATCAGCTTTAACGCCGAGGTTTTTGGCGAAGAGCAATTAAGCATTGGGAATAATTCAAGGAGGAGGAAACAATGCTTCAAACAGTAGAGGGCACGGCGCCGAAGAAAAGGGGCGGACTGCATTACGCGTTCGTCATTTGCTTGGGCGGCTTCCTGACCCAGTTCATCGTCTTGAGCGCGCAGCGCCTTCCGGCAATCTCGCTTGAGTCGATCCGTCAGACCCTGGGCGTGTCGTACGCCGAGGTGGGCCTGATCACATCCATCTACATGATCTTCTACGCGGGCCTCTCGTTCGCATGGGGCATGGCCGCTGACAAGTTTGGCACGAAGCGCATGATCGTGCTCGCTTGCGGCCTGGCTTCCGCAGGCGCCATCTCGTTCGGCATCCTGGCGCCCATGGGCCTGATCCCCGCGATCGTGACGTGGTCGATTGCTGGTTGCGGCACCGCTGGCCTGCTCATGGCCATCCTGCCGAAGATCGTCTCTCGTTGGTTCGCCCCCGAGAAGCGCGGCATGGGCATGAGCCTTATCACCCCGGGCGCGAACTTCTCGGCGATCATCTTGGGCATCGTCGCCCCGATCATCATCGCCAGCACGGGTTGGGAGATGGCCTACATCATCTTCGGCGGCATCTACGCCCTGATCGCCCTGTTCATCGCCATCACGTTCCGCGAGGGCCCCGAGGAGAAGGGCCTGGCTCCCTATGGCGCGCCCGAGGGCACGCAGGCCGCGCCGACGCCGACTATCGAGCAGCCGAAGGCCGAGACCGCTTCCAAGTCCACCGAGACCCCCATCATGCGCGTTCTCAAGATGCCCATCACCTGGCACTTCGGCATCTTCTACATCATCTACCAGATCGGCTACATGGCAGCCACCCAGTTCTACGTCGCGTCCATCCAGTCCGCCGGCTTCGACCTGGCTCAGGCGAGCCTCGCCATCACGTGGGGCGGCATTCTGACCATCATCACCGAGCTCATCTTGGGCCAGCTGTCCGACCGCATGGAGCGCAAGAGCCTCATGGCGTTCATGGTCGCGCTCAACGCGGTGCTCTCGCTCGCCTACTTCTTCTACCTGTCGAACACGCCCGAGGCTTCGCTGCTCGCGTGCTACTTCTTCGTGGCAACGATCTCCGCTTGCACGGGCGTCATCACGGTCATCATGACCGCTGCGGGCGAGTACTACGACGATGACATCCGCGCGACGGGCACGGGCGTGGTCGGCACGATCAACATCGTGGGCCGCTACCTCGGTCCGTGGCTGGCCGGCATGGTCATCGACGCAAGCGGTTTCGTCGGCGACTCCTTCCTGATCGTCGGCATCACCATGGCCATCGCTGCAGTCATCGCGTTCGCGATGCCGCGCAAGCGCGCCAAGAAAACCAAGGCCGTCACCGCGTAACTCCAAGGCGCGATAGACTACCTGTTCGGATGCGGCCTGCTTGCAGGCCGCATCTTCTGTTTGCGAAAGGATGTGCAGTGGGCAGACAAATCGATATCAGCTTGACCGAGGAGGATTTTGCCGGGATCCCCGTCGAGGATGTCAAGTGCAGGGGGTGCAACGGCCCTCTGTGCGATGAGAAGACGCCCAAGCTCTTCAACGGCGAGCTCGTGTTCGTGTGCCATCTCGGGGAAGCTGGCCGAGCCGTTTTGGCGCGCGCCGCGGCGCGTCGCCGCGCCGAGGGGCCGCTTGCGTAATACAAACGGATGTTCTATCATGCTCCCATGGGCAAGGAACGAATCATAATGGGCATCGACCCCGGCCTGGCGAACACAGGCTGGGGGGTGATCGAGCAGCGCGGCGCGCGGCTGACGTGCGTCGCATACGGCTGCGTCTCCACTCCGGCCGAGGTGCCGCTCGAGAAGCGCCTCGCGAAGATCCACGAGCAAATCGGCGCGGTGGCCGAGCGCTACAGGCCCACGTGCGTGGGCATCGAGACCGTGTGGTTCGGACAGAACATCACGGCCGCCTTCGCCACGGGCCAAGCCCGCGGGGCGGCGCTCGTGGCGTGCGCCAACGCCGGCATGAAGGTGGGCGAGTTCACGCCCAAGCAAATCAAGCTGGCCGTGGTGGGCGCGGGCGGTGCCGACAAGGCCCAGGTGCAATACATGGTAAAGCAGCTCTTGTCGCTCGACGTCGTGCCGCGCCCCGACCATGCGGCCGACGCGCTCGCCGCGGCAATCTGCTACACGACCCACGAGGGTCTCGAGGGAAAGGTGGCTGTCGGATGATTGCCTTCCTAGATGGAGTGCTGGCGGGGAAGACGCTCGCGAGCGCGTTCGTGAACGTAGGCGGCGTCGGCTTCGAGGTGGGCATGTCGCAGGCGTCCCTCGCCAAGCTTCCCCAGGCGGGGGAGCGCGTCACGGTTTACACGCACATGCAAGTGCGCGACGACGGCATGTCGCTCTTCGGCTTCCTCGACATGGAGGAGAAGGCGCTCTTCGAGAAGCTCATCACGGTGAGCGGCGTCGGGCCGAAGGTTGCCCTCGCGGCCCTCTCCTCGTATGCTCCCGCCCAGCTGGCGGACCTCATCGCCGCGCAGGACGTGGCGGCGGTGCAGCGCATACCCGGCGTGGGCAAGAAGACGGCATCGCGCATCATCTTGGAGCTCAAGGGGTCGCTCGACGAGGGCCTCGGCGGCTTGTTCGCCCAGGAGGCGCAGCTGGCCAACCAGGCGCTCGAGGGAGCGAAGGAAGCGCTTCTGTCCATGGGCTTCACCACGGGCGAGATCGACCTGGCGCTCAAGGGGGCGCCCGAGGACGGCACCGAAAGCTCGCTGCTACAATACGCGTTGAAAAAACTGGGCGCATAGCAAAGCCAAGAAGCGGAAACGGAACAGGGTATGGCTGGAATCGAAATAGAGGGGCTGGTGTTCGACGCCGGAATGCAGGCGCATGGCTCCCTTGTTGGCCAAGGCGATGGCGCCGATGCGCGCACCCGCGCCACGGGCGTGGAGCTGCAGGAGGAGGACCTGGCGATCGACCGCAGCCTGCGCCCCAAATACCTCAAGGACTACCTGGGGCAGGAGAAGGTCAAGGAATCGCTCGCAATCATGATCGAGGCCGCGCAGGCACGCGGCGAGGCGGCCGACCACATCCTGTTCAGCGGCCCTCCGGGCCTCGGCAAGACGACGCTCGCGACGGTCGTGGCAAACGAGCTGGGCGCCAACATCAAGACGACGAGCGGCCCGGCTATCGAGCGCACGGGCGACCTGGCAGCCATCCTCACGAACCTGGAAGAGGGCGACGTGCTGTTCATCGACGAGATCCATCGCATGAACCGCATGGTCGAGGAGGTGCTCTACCCGGCCCTCGAGGATTTTGCGCTCGACATCGTGGTGGGCAAGGGCCCCGCCGCTCGCTCCATCAGGCTCGACCTGCCGCGCTTCACGCTCATAGGCGCCACCACGCGCACGGGCCTGCTCACGGGGCCGTTGCGCGACCGCTTCGGCATCGCGTTCCGCCTGCAGTACTACACGCCCGAGGAACTTGCGGCCATCGTCACGAGGTCTGCGGCCATCCTCGACGTCAGCATCGAGGAGGACGGCGCCCTCGAGATCGCGCGCCGCTCCCGCGGCACGCCGCGCCTGGCGAACCGCCTCCTGAAGCGCGTCCGCGACTGGGCGCAGGTGAGGGGCGACGGCAGCATCACCGAAGACGTCGCGGCTCAGGCCCTCAGCTTCTTCGAGGTCGACTCGCTCGGCCTCGACGCCATGGACAACCGCATACTCGAGATGCTCGCCGTCCAGTTCGGCGGGCGCCCGGTGGGGCTGACCACTTTGGCGAGCGCGCTCTCGGAAGAGCCCGACACGCTCGAGGACGTGTACGAGCCCTTCCTCATGCAGCAAGGCCTCATGATCCGAACGCCGAAGGGGCGCCAGGCCACCGCGCGCACCTACGAGCACATCGGAATGGTCCCGCCCGAGGGGTTCTAGCATGCTCGAGCAAGACTACCTCGTGCGCATGCTCGTCCAGTTCTTCCAGGCCATGAACCGCGCTGCGGAGCGTGCCGAGAACAAGGAGCACCCCGACCCCCAGATGGCCGCCGACATGCTCGAGACGGCAGTGGGCGAAGCGGTGGAAATGGACGGCGCGGCTCTGCTGGCGCTCTCGCCCGACTCTATTGCGCAGGTCATGCGCGTGACGGGCATCGATCCCAACATCACGCAGTTCGTCGCCCGCAGCATGCTGCTCGAATCGGTCTACCTCTCGGAGGCGCGGCAGACTGCCCTCGCCGCCGTCAGGGCCGCGCAGGCGCGCGCGATAGCCTGCGAGTACGGGTTCGACCTGCCCGAAGACCCGGCGGACTTCGCCGCCCTTTCGGAAGGCCTCGAGGAAGCCGCGCTCGCGGGCGGCTTCGAGGACGCCGAGCCTGCTTTCGAGGAGCAGCTGGGCGAGTTGCAGTCGTTGCAGGACGAGCTTTTCGGCGGGACGGTGGCGCCGGCCTATGATGACGAGCCCTACTGGATGGCGGGTGCGGAAGAATTAGAGGAAGACGATTCGCCCAAGGGCTTCGGCGCCTTCATCGACGACGAAGACGTATGAGCGCGCGCTGACGGGCTCATACGGCGCCATTTCACCGCCTTTCGGGACAATTTCTGATAAATTCGCTAATAAACGGCAACAAAATAATGGCAATCCGAGTCATTGTTAGAAAAAGATAAGGTATAGTGAGCTGCGTGTCCTTGAAGTGAGGGCACGCGTCGTACGCCACGGCGCTAGCGTAACCCCCGCGGCGGCTGTTCGGGGAAAGAAAGAAGGAAAAAAGATGGCGCAGGGTACTGTTAAGTGGTTCAATCCGGAAAAAGGCTATGGCTTCATCTCCCAGGAGGGCGGCGAGGACCTGTTCGTGCACTGGAGCGAGATCCAGATGGACGGGTACAAGACGCTCGACGAGGGCGCTGCTGTTGAGTTCGAGGTCACGCAGGGTGACAACGGCAAGCTGCAGGCGAGCAACGTCACGAAGCTCTAATTCCGTTTAAGAATACACGTGCTGAAAGAAGCGGCCTCCGGGCCGCTTTTCTTTATTAACACCCTCTTCATTGTGCGGAGGTTCGGGCTGGTATCATAAACGCGCTATATAAACGGCGGTAAGGGACGTGCATGGCCAACGAAACAGCAAGTGAAGAAGGGGCCTTCAGGCGGTCTGCGATGAATCGAGTCGCAAGTGCCGACGAACTTGACCATTACATCAAGGTGACCAACCCCAGCGCTTGGGTCGTGGCCGTTGCGGCCTTCCTGCTCGTGGTCGGCATCATCGTCTGGGCCGTCGTGGCAATCGTCCCCGTCACCGTTAACACGACGGGTGTCGTGATGCTCGACGAGGGGCATGAGGCCGGGCGCGTCATATGCTGGGTCGACAAGTCAACGGCTGACAAAATCGGCGAATCGGGCGCGAAGGCGAGCATCGACGGCGTCGACGCGAAGAGCGTCGCCGTAGCCTCGAACCCCATGTCCGCTTCCGAAGTGGTTCAGCTCCTCGGCACCGACTTCTATGCCGCGTCGATGGACATCGCCGATTGGAACTACCAGGTAACCATCGAGCCGGGCGGAAGCTTGCCGCAATCGGATTTCAGGATGAACACCGCAGCGGGCGATGCGACGCTCGTGCCCGTCAGCATCGTCGTTTCCGAAAAACGCCCCATCAACATCGTGCTGGGGAAGGAGTAGGGAGCGTACATGCCTTCTACGCTCGCGCGCAACGTCCCCGTCATCATGCAGATGGAGGCCACC
The DNA here is from genome assembly GCA_015062685.1 of Coriobacteriaceae bacterium. Lineage (GTDB taxonomy): Bacteria > Actinomycetota > Coriobacteriia > Coriobacteriales > Eggerthellaceae > UBA9715. The sequence continues at coordinate 70,108 of SUUE01000005.1, read as the reverse complement.
GAATGCGGTGCGGCCTGCCTGGCCATGATTTTGGCGCACTATGGGCGCTGGGTGCCTCTCGAGGAGGCGCGCATCGCTTGCGGCGTGAGCCGCGACGGGTCGAAGGCCGAAAACATCCTGAAAGCGGCCCGCGCTTACGGACTGACGGCCGAAATGCGCGAGTGCTCTGCGCAGGAGCTGCGCCAGGCGGGTGAGTTTCCCTGCATTGTTGCGTGGAACCAGAAGAACTACGTGGTGCTCCGCGGGTTTTCCGGCTCAAAGGCGCTGCTGAACGATCCCGGCCGCGGATCGGTGAAGGTGAGCCTCGACTCATTCGACCGCTCGTTCGGCGGCTCGGTGCTCGAGTTCGCGCGCACCGACTCGTTCGAGGAAGGTGGGGAACGGCCGTCCACGTGGGCGTTCGTGCGCGAGCGCTTGCACGGCATGAAGACCCCCATCGTGTTCGTGGCCCTGGCCACGCTCGTCGTATCGCTTGCAACCATCATAGGCACGACCGTTTCGTCGGCGTTCCTCGATTACGTGCTGTCGGGCGACAACCCCGATTGGCTCGTCCCGATCCTGGCGGTCCTCGGCGCCACCGTCGTCGTGAGGTGCGTCGTGAGCATAGCTAACGCGGTCTACCTCAATCGCATACGCGGCAAGTTCGCCGTCGTGGGCGCTTCGCAGTTCATGTGGCACCTGCTGCACTTGCCCGTGGGCTTCTTCGAGCAGCGCGCCGTGGGCGATCTCCAGCAGCGGCAAGAGTCGAACGAGACCGTTGCCGCCACGGTCGTGGAACAGCTCGCGCCCGCACTGTTCAACACGGTGCTCGTCGTGCTCTATCTGACCGTCATGCTCGCCTACAGCTGGAAGCTCACGCTTGTCGGGCTCGCCGCGGTTGCGATCAACGTTGCCGTAGCCAACTGGGCTTCGCGCGCCCGCGTGAACGTGACGCGCCAGCAGATGCGCGATCGGGGGCTGCTGTACTCCAGCACCATGGCGGGCATCGAGTCCATCGAGACCATAAAGGCTTCGGGTGCCGAGGAAGGCTACTTCGAGCGCTGGTCGGGCTACCAGGCGCTCGTGAACGACGCGGGCGTTCGCTTCAACAAGGTGGACCTCTACTTCGCCGCCGTGCCCGAGTTCCTGGCGCAGCTGGCCAATATCGTGGTTCTGCTCATCGGCACGTTCCTCATCATGTCGGGCCAATTCAGCGCCGGCATGCTGCTGGCGTTCCAAGGGCTGCTCTCGAGCTTCATGCAGCCGGTCGATTCGATCATCAAGCTCGGCCAGCAGGTGCAGGAAATGCGCACGTCCATGGAGCGCGTGCAGGACGTGCTGGAATACCCGACCGATTCCGAGCGGCCGGAGGTTGCCGGGGACGTCGATTCCTTGTCGAAGCTGTCGGGCCAGGTTGAAATCGATGGCGTCTCGTTCGGCTATTCTCCGCTCGAGCCGCCGCTCATCAAGGACTTCTCGCTCAAGCTGGAGCGGGGGTCCTGGGTGGCGCTCGTCGGATCGTCCGGGTCGGGCAAGTCGACCATAGCGAAGCTCGTGTGCGGGCTCTACGAGCCCTGGGAGGGCGAGATCCGCTTCGACGGCGTTCCACGGCACGACATCGACCCCGACCAACTGCACGGCTCGCTTGCCGTCGTCGACCAGAGCGTGATGGTGTTCAACGACACGGTGGATGCCAACATCCGGCTATGGGACCGCTCCATCGAGGACCACGAGGTCACGGAGGCCGCGAGCGATGCGGACATACATGACGCGATCGTCGCGCGAGAGGCTGGCTACCAGGAGGTCATCGCTCCCCGGGGGCGCAACTTCTCGGGCGGGCAGCTGCAGCGCCTCGAGATCGCGCGCGCCTTGGCCTCCGACCCGAGCATCATCATCCTCGACGAGGCAACGAGCGCCCTCGATGCGAAGACCGAGGCCCATGTTATACAGGCGGTGCGCGACCGCGGGATCACGTGCATCGTCGTGGCGCATCGGTTGTCGACCATCCGGGATTGCGACGAGATCATCGTGCTGCGGGAAGGCTCCGTCGTCGAGCGCGGCACGCACGACGAGCTTATGGGCATGGACGGCGCTTACGCCGAGCTCGTGAGGAGCAACTGACATGAGCTGGTTCTCGGAGCAAATAAAGGTGCGCCGGCGCCTCGACCAGCAGGAGCTCGAGGACTCCTACGCCCGCTTGGCCGCGTCCGTCGTCGGCACGGCGCACGCCCCTCGCTTCACGCTCAACGATGCCGCCGCCGTGGACGACGCGATGGCTGCCGTCCTGGCGTTCTACGGGCAGGTTCCCGCCGAGGTCCCCGATGACGTGACCGATTCGGCGGAGCGCATCGAGTGCGCGATACGGCCCTCGGGCGTCATGAAACGCCCCGTTCGCCTCGAGGGCGCCTGGTGGCGAGACGCTTCCGGCGCTTACCTGGGCAAGCTCAAGGACGGCGAGCCGGTGGCCATCCTCCCGCGCCGCACGCGCGGTTACGGCTACATCGATCCTGCGACGAAGAGGATCGTCGTCGTCAACAAGCGCACGGCGGGCGACCTCGAGCCCGACGCGCTCTGCTTCTACCGGCCGCTTCCCGCACGCGAGCTGTCCACGCGGGACGTGCTCGATTTCATGCGAACGTCGCTCAGGGGGCCTGATTACGCGCTCCTGCTCCTGGCCACGCTCCTCGTGACGCTGCTGGGCATGCTGCCCACGGTCGCTTACCGTTTGCTGTTCGACGCCGTCGTGCCTTCGGGGCTCATGTCGCTCATCCCGCCCATCGGCGCGCTCCTGCTCGGCATCATCTGCGCCCAGGCGCTCATCGGCGTGTCGAGCTCCGTCGTCAGCGCGCGGCTCATGCTGAAGCTGCAAGTGCAGTTGGAGGCAGCGGTCTACGCGCGCGTCATGCTCTTGCCCCCGTCGTTCTTCAGGCAGTACGCCCCAGGTGATTTGGCACACCGCGTGTCGAGCGTGTCCCTGTTCGCCGAGGTGTTCTCGAAGAGCGCCTTGAACGTGGGCCTCACCTGCCTGTTCTCGTTGCTCTACGTGGCGCAGATCTGCTCCTTTGCCCCGGAGCTCGCCCTGCCCGCCCTGGTGGTGGCGCTGCTGCAGATCGCGGCCGTGTTGCTGGCGCTCAAATCCACCATGCGCTACAACCGGGTTCAGATGCAGCAGAAGACCAAGCTGTCGGGTGTGGTCCCCTCGCTCCTGCAGGGCGTCCCGAAGCTCAAGGTGGCCGGTGCCGAGAGCCGGGCGTTCTCGTTCTGGGCGCGCCGCTACGCGAAGATGTCGAACGCGCTCTACGGCAGGCCGCCGCTCCTGCTCGCTGCTCCCGCGCTCATCCCGCTCGTCGCGGTGGCGGGCACCATCGCGTTTTACGGCATAGCGGCAGTGGGCCACGTTTCGGCTGCCGACTACATGGCGTTCAACTACGCGTTCGGCATGGTGTCGGGCGCCGTCACCGCGTTGGCCACGTCCATCCCCATGCTGGCGCGCATGCGCCCGCTGCTCGAGATGGTGGACCCCATCATGAAGACGGCGCCGGAGACCCTCTCGAACCAGAAGCAGGTGCCGTCGCTCGATGGCGGCATCGAGGTCTCGAGCCTCTCGTTCAGGTACGCCTCGAACCTCCCGCTCGTCCTCGACAGGGTGTCGCTGAAGATCAATCCCGGGGAATACGTTGCCATCGTGGGCACGACGGGGTGCGGCAAGTCCACGCTCATGCGCCTCATGCTGGGCTTCGAGAAGCCGGCAAGCGGCTCGATCTTCTACGACGGCACGGACCTCGCTACCGTCGACGCCCGGTCGGTTCGCCGCAACGTGGGCGTGGTGATGCAGAACGGCGATTTGTTCGCCGGCGACATCTTCAGCAACATAACCATCATGAACCCGCGCGCCACGGTCGATGAAGCATGGGAAGCCGCCGAGCTCGCGGGCATCGCCGACGACATCCGCAAGATGCCGATGGGCATGCAGACGCTCATCGGCGAAGGCGGGAGCGGCGTATCGGGCGGGCAGCGCCAGCGCCTGCTGATCGCGCGCGCTGTCTGCGGCAAGCCGCGGGTGCTCATGCTCGACGAGGCCACGAGCGCGCTGGACAACGTGACGCAGCGCCATGTGAGCGACGCCCTGGCGCGGCTCAACTGCACGCGAATCGCCATCGCCCACAGGCTTTCCACCATCCGCGAGGCCGATCGCATCATCATGCTCGATGGGGGCCACATCGTGGAGGACGGCTCGTATGACGAGCTCGTCGCGCTCGGAGGCAAGTTCGCCGACCTGGTCGCGCGCCAGCAGCTCGATTCGGAATAGGCTGCGGCGCGGTTTCGGGCATCTCACAAATCGGCGCAGTGACTAGCCCGGCTTGCTCTTTCGTGCGAAGATTGCGCCATGGGTTTGCGCAAATCGCATATCGCTCTGGCCGTGTGCGCCGCACTCGCTGCAGCGGTGCTGTTCGTCACGTACGGCACGGTACTGCCCGCAGCCCCGTTCGCCTCGATCCAACTGGACGGCCCGTCCGTCGTTGATTCCGATGGCGAGATGACGGGGGTGGTGGACACCGAATCGCGCCGCGCGCTCATCCTTAACGCCGACGGCGACCTGACCGGCGTCGTAGGCTGCACGACGACCGACTCCCCGGTCGATGCCATTACCGACATATGCGTGAGGGACGGGCTCGTCTATTTGGCGGGCGTCAGGTACGCTCCCGATAGCGACGTCATCACCGCAGAGCGCTTGGTCGCCTACGACAAAGGCGGCAATTTCCAGGGGTTCGTTTACGAGATGGAGAACGGGACCTCGAATCCCCAGATAAAGGCGGTCCACAGCACGAGCAAGGGCCTCGCCATCGCCTATGAGAAATCGAGCGACGCCTCCTCGGCATCTGCCCCGAGTTCGCTTCTGTTCGGCATCGTCGACGAGCGGGGTTTCAATAAGGCCGGGGAGGTGCAGGTCGGCGACGTGGCAACGTTCGATGCGGCTATTGGCACCGATGGCGATGCATTTCGGTGCACAACCCTCAGCGTCCGTGGCGTTTTGGACGACGGCGGTGATGATTTCGCCCCTCAAGTGTATGCCGGCCACGTGTTCACCAACATCGACCTCGGCGGCAACGGGGCCCTCTACGCTTGCGATGACGAGACGGGCTCGCTGTGCTCGATCGCCAAGGGCTCCGAGGAAGTGAAAGTGCTCGTCGAGGGCGCGGGTTATCACTGCGTTCACGAGAACGGCGGCGTCATCAGCCTGTGCAACAGCGATACCAACCTCGTGAAGCTGTGCGACGATTCAGGGGCCGTGAAACAGGAGCTCGCCGAAGTCAAGCCGAGCGTTGGGTTCTCGGCGCGCATGATGGTCGTCTGGGCGAGCGGGCTGTACCTCGTGGGCCTCGCCCTGGTGCTGGCTGTCCGCAAGGTCATCAGGATGGCGAGGGAGGGCAAGACGGCGGGCATCGGCCCCATGCTCGCGGCCGTGGCCGTCGTCGCGGCAATCGCAGTTGCCGTTGGCGGCATCTCGTATGCGTCGTACCAGAAGATGTTCGATCTGCGGGCAAGCGAGATCAAGATGAGCGCCGAGCACCTCGACCACCTTGCGCCCAGCATGAGCGCCGCTATGGAGGGAGTGCCCGACCGCAATGCGCTGCGCAAGAGCGGCGACGAGCTCAGCGCGGCAGTCGTGAACATGTTCGAGGCGGCCGCTCCCGCCTTGTCGCTTGTCCAGGCGGCGGAGGACAACGGCATCGGCATGTATTGCTTGTTGTACGGCAAGGACGGCGAGGGCATCTTTTACCTGTATGGAACCACGACAGATTACGTTATGGGCACATCCGCGCGGGAGGTCGCAGACAAGGGGCTCCAGGAAGCCTTCGACAGCGCGTCTTCGCCGGGTGGCGATCTGCGCTGGGGCAGGACGCTGCATGACGCAACGCAGTACCGGCTGGTCCGGATTCCCACCTCCGACGGCAAGGGCGTGGCCGGCGTCATCGAGATAGGCAGCAAGATGAGGTCGTTCGAGTCGTCCGTCACCGGCGACTTGGCCCAGTGGATTCTGGGGCTCCTCGTCATGGTGCTCGTCGTGTATTTGGCTTACTCCGAGCTGCGCGCGTGCGGCCGCTGCCTGTTCTCGTATAGGCAGCGCCAGCAGCAAGACGGTGCTCGGGCGATCGCGGTGCTGACGCGCCCGTTCACGCTCGCCATCACCATGCTGACGAGCATCGACTCGGTCATGACGGTGCTCATCGCGCGCGACTTGCTCAGCAAGGCGGGCATGGGCGAATCGAGCCCGTTGCTGGCCGTTCCCGCCGTCATGCTCGGCATCGGCCTGATTGTCGGTCAGGCGTTGTACGGGGCCTGCGGGCGGCGGGTGGGGCTGCGCAGGCTCATGGCCGTAGGCGCGTTCGTCATGCTCGTGTGCGCGTGCGCTACGGGGGCGGCGGTCTATTCCGGCGTTTTCTGGTTGTACTGCGCCGCGAAGTTTGCGATGGCCGTGCCGTTCGGCATGCTGTACGTCATGGGGTACTCGCTTCAGCGCTTGGCGGCCGATGACGAGACGCGCACGCTAGCAGCGGGCGGCGTCAAGCGCACCGATACGTCTGCCGCTGCGCTCGGCACGGTGCTCGGCGGCTATGTGGCGCAGACTCTCGGCAACGTGTGGGTTTACGCGCTCGTCGCGGTGGCGTGCTTGCCCGTCATCCTCATGGCGCTGAACCTTCTGCCCAAGGGCGTGGACCCGTTGGAGAAGCTGGCCCAACCCGATAGCCGCAGAGGCCGCGTATTCGATTTCGTGAAGAAGCGCCGCACGCTAGCCCTGGCGTTTTTCGTCGTGCTCCCGGCCACGGTGGCCGCGGGCTACGCATCGTTCCTGTTTCCGCTGTTCTCGTCGGATTTGGGCTTGTCGAAGTCCGACGTCAACAACATCGTGGTGCTCGGCCAGCTGGTCGTGTACCTGCTCATCGGGTCGATCGAGCGCCTGGAGGCCCGCCGCGGTAGATGGCAGGTGTCCGCGTGCGCGGTCGGCTTGCTCGGCGTGGTGTTTCTGCTCTTCGCCATCAACACGACGCTCGCGTGGTCCGTGGCGGTTATCGCCATCGTGGCCGTGCTCTGCAAGGCCGCGGACGGGTGGAAGGCCATGTGGCTCAAGACGGCGGGCGAGGAGGGCGCCCCTGCAGGCGGTGCGACTAGCGCCATGTTCGCCACGCGCAGCCTCGCGCTCATCGCCCAGCCGTTTATCTTGAGTGCGCTTCTCGGCGCAACTGACAGCGTCGCGGTTATCGTGATCGGCGTGATTTGCGCGGTATGCGCGCTCGCGTTCTTCCTGACGACGCATCATACGCCCCTTGCGGGCAATGGGTAGCGGGTTTATTTCGGAGGTTCGGCTCCAATGTCCCGAAAATGCACCACTTAGTATTCGCGGGCGGCGTATCCTGTAACCGTTCTCGCGGGGGCGGCTCACCTGCCACTTCGTCCGCATGGTTCCTTTGTTCACCCAGCCAAGCCCCGCGAGAACCTAATCCTCGTCTTCGTCACGTGCTTCCTCGAGCGCTTTGAACTTGGCTTTCATGGTAGGGTTCTTGCGTGTGAGCTTCTTCACCGTCAGGCCCTCGAGCTTGTTGTTGGCGGCGCTCAGGTGCTTTTCGGAAACGAGCAGCTTGTCTTTGGCCTTCTGCAGATCGGCGATGGCCTTGTCGATGGCCTTCACCGCTTCCTCGAAGCGCAGCGATGCATCTCCGAAGTTCTTGAAGAAGCCCTGCTTGAACACGTCGAGGTCCTCTTCGAAATGAGTGATGTCGAGTTCCTGCTGCCTCACGAGCGCGAGCTCGCGCTTGTATTCGAGCGAGCTTAGGGCGGCGTTGCGCAGCAGCGAGATGATGGGGATGAAGAACTGCGGGCGCACGACGTACATCTTGGGGTAGCGGTGCGACACGTCGACGATGCCCTCGTTGTAGAGCTCGTTGTCGGGCTCGAGCAGCGACACCAGGATGGCGTACTCGCAGCCCTTCTTCGCGCGGTCCTTGTCCAGCTTGGCGAAATGGTCCTCGTTCTTCTTCTTGGTCGAGGTCGAGTCGGTCTCGTTCTTCATCTCGAACATGATCGAGATGATCTCGTTGCCGTCCTCGTCCTCCTCGCGGAACACGAAGTCGCCCTTCGTGCCCTCCACGGCCTCGTTGTCCTTCTCGAAGTAGGCATTGGGAAACGCGATGGCGCGGATGCGGTCGAACTCGTATTGGCAGTGCTGCTCGAGCGTTTCGCCCACCATCTTCGTGGAGAGTCGCGCCTTCATGTCCTTCATGCGCTCGATCTCGTCCTTCTGGAAGGCGATGATGTCGTCCTTGGCCTTCGCCTGCTCGGCAAGCTGCTCCTTGAACGCCGCCTCGGCGCGCGCCTTCTCGGCCTCCTTGCGCTCGATGGACGCGGTGAGGGCGTCGCGCTCCTTTTCGATGGCGGCCACCGCCTGCGTCACGGCCAGCTCGTGTTTCGCCTGGAGCGTGTCGCGCTGCGCGGCTAGCTGGGCCTTGAGCGCCTCGATTTCGGCGTCCTTCGCTGCGGCGGCCTGAGCCAGTTCGGCCTGGGCCTTCGCGGCAATCTCGCCCTCGCGCGCCTTCGCTTCCGCCTCGGCGGCCTTGGCCTGCGTCTGCAGCTCTGCGATAATCGCGTCCTTGGCGCCCATGCGCTTCTGCAGCTTCGCCTCCGCCTGCGTTTGGGCGAGCTCGACGGCCCGGGCCTTGTCGGCCTCGAGCAGGGCGGTGCGCTCGGAGATCTCCTTCTCGAACTGCTCGTCGCGCACCTGGTGCACGATCGAGTCGAGGTCCGATTGCTCGAGCGATATGAGCGTCCCGCATTTCGGGCATTTGATTTCCGCCATGGGCTCCTCCTCGGCGCGCGTTTTTCTTTGCCAGTATAGTCCCATGAACGCACCACTGAAGGTGTTCTCGGTTGGTACAATAGCGAAAAACCAACGGGAAAGGCAGAGATCTTTGAACTACGACGTGGTGTTGTTGCCTTCGTTTGCGCAGGTCGAAAGCTGGCGCAAGCAACATGCGGACGAACGCTCGGCGGGGCTGTTCGCCCAGACCGCAACGACGTTCGATGCATGGATCGCGGACCTCTGGGAGCTCCATGGAGATGGACGCGCGATCGTCGATGCCGCGCAGCGCAACGTGCTCATGCGCATCGCGTTCGATGAGGGAGCGCAGGGCCTGGCGAAGCTGGGCGCCTCGTGCATGCGCGAATGCGCGGGCGTGGCCCGGTTCGAGGGGGCCATCGCGGATGTAGCTCAGGGCGCGGTCGCCATCGGCACCACGGGCGAGGCCCTTGCGCCTGGCGAGCTCGAGTTCTTAGGCGCGCTTTCCCGCTACGAAGGCATGCTCGAAACGATGGGCCTCGTCGAGCTCGGCCAAGCTGCCATGTCACTAACTGCCCGCGCGGAAGAGGTTTTCGCTCCCGGCTTGCGCGTTCTGGTGGAAGAGGCGCTTCCGCTGACGGAGCTGCATTCGCAGTTCTTCGGTGCATGCGCTCCCGCTCAGGTCGCGATCCGGCCGGTACGCGCAAGCGAAGGAGTCAAGCGCGCCCCCGAGGGCGTGGACGTGCGGTTCGCCTTCCCGTCGGGCAAGTCGGCTCAGGCGGGCATGGTTGCCGACGTTCTGAGCGAGCGCGCTGGCCGCGGCGATGCCGTCGTGGCGTGCAAGGACCCGCTCTCGTTCTTCGATCATGCCGAGGGCCGCTTGACCGAAGAGGGGCTCTGCGTGCGCGTGCAGGGGTCGAAGCCGTTTGCGCGCACCGATTTCGGCCGTGCGTATCTCGGCATGTGCCACTGCCTGCACGCCGATCCTTGGGAGCCCTCGGTTCTGAGCGACGTTGTGTCGTCGCCGTTCTCGGGCTTCTCCAGAGCCGATGCGCAGAGGGTCGACGCATCGCTGCGTGCCGACCGCATTGCCGAGCGGGATGACGCGCTTGCCGAACTGCGCTTGGCCTCGGAGCGGTTCTCGCAGTTGGAGGAGCTGGCGAGCGATCCGGAGGCCGACGTGCTCCTGGGCCTGTTCGAGCAGATGGTGCAATCGGCATCGCATAGGTCGCCTTCGTGGAAAGCCGAGCAGCTGGCGGCGATGCGCATGCTGCGCGACGTTTCGGGTGCTGCGCGCCGGGCGGGCGCCGGCATCCGCGCGTGCATGGACGTGCTCGCCGATGCGTCGGTGCAGGTCTCTGCGCAGGTGACGCCAGGCAACCCGATGGCGTGCGTGACGTTCCTCGATCTGAGCAGGGCGTCGTCGCTGGAGCCCGGCTGCTGCGCGACGCTCGTCGTGACCGATTTGACCTCGGCGGACTATCCGGTCGCCGATAAGGACGACGCGGCGGCGACGCTGCTCGGCAAGCTGGGCGTCGGGCGCGGGGAGGACGCTCTCTCGCGTGCCCGCCGCCAGTTCAACGCGCTGATAGGCTTGCCGTCCGAGCAGGTGTGCCTCGTGCGCCCCCTAGGCGATGCGAACGCCGAGCCGACGTATCCGTGCGCGGTGCTCGAGGAGTTCGTGGACGCATATCGTCCCGACCCGTCGGCGACCGACGACATCGACAACCCCTTCCGCCTCCCCGAAGCCCTCCGGCAAGGCATGAGGGAGCGTGGCGAGGAATGGCTCTACCCGAATCAGCGGGCGGGCCGCGTCCAGGACGAGCAGCCGATGGGGGAGCCTGGCGATTGGCCGGCCCCGCACGACCTCGCAGGGGCCCCGCCCGGCAGCGTGATGCCGCCGCGCAGGACGACGGAGGGGCGTGCTCTCGAGAAGCCGTGCCCGTCGCCCTCGCAAATCGAGGTCTATCTGGAATGCCCGTTCAGGTGGTTTGCCGAGCGGCGCATGCGAATCGGGTCGCTGGACGAGGATTTCGGCCCGCTCGAGATCGGGACGTTCGCCCATGCGGCGCTCGAGGGCTTCTACCGGCAATTCCAGCAGGAGGGGTTCGCGAAAGTTGACAACAGCAACATCGGCCGCGCGCGCGAGGTCATGCGCGCGGTGCTCGACTCGCTCGTAGCCCGGCAGCCCGAGGAAGAGCCGCTCTCGGGCAGGCTCGTGGCGGCGACCGAGCTCGAACGCCGGCGGGTCGATGCGCTCTGCGATCAGCTCGTCGCCTACCTCGATTTCGAGGCGCGGTTACTCCCGACGTACCGCCCTGCATACTTGGAATACGAGATCGACGCCGATCACGCGGTGGACTATGCGGGCTTTTCGCTCGTGGGCAAGGTCGACCGGATCGACGTGGACGGCGCCGGGCATGCGGTGATCATCGACTACAAGGGCTCGCTCAACTCCGAGCACGAGATAGCGGGCAAGGCGCGCGACCATGCGGGCAAGGTCCAGACGCGCGTGTACGCGCAGGCCATCAAACGCGCCCTCGGGCTGGACGTCGTGGGCGCGCTCTATGTGAGCTACGGCAAGCGGCCGAGCGCGTCGGGTGCCTACGACCCCCGCGTGCTCGATTCGCCGCACCTGCCCGGCATGAAGCACGATCGATGCGCTTGCGGACAGCTCGATGCCCTACCCGAGGCTCCTGCAAACGCCGAGGGCGAAGGGGAAACCCCCGACCTGTCCGATCTGAGCTTCGCCGCCCTGCTCGACGAGACCGAGCGAATTGCCGGTGATGCGATTGCGGGCATGGCCGCGGGCCGCATAGCCCCAGACCCGGCATATGCCAAAGCCTGCCAGTATTGCCACGTCATGGCGTGCGAAAGGAGGCAGCGATGAGCCTGACTCCCGGGCAGCAACGGTGCGTGGACACGCTCGACAGGCCCCTCGTGGTCGCGGCGGGCGCGGGTTCCGGTAAGACTTTCACGCTCACCAAGCGCATCGTCAGCGCGCTGCAGAACGGCTACGTGGGCGACATCGGCGAGGTGTGCGCGATAACCTTCACCAACAAGGCAGCCGCCGAGCTGAAGTCGCGCATCAAATCGGCGCTGCGCGCATGCGGCCTGGTGGACCAGGCGCTGAAGGTGGACGAGGCCTGGATATCCACCATCCACGGCATGTGCGCCCGCATCCTGCGGGCCCACGCGCTCGAATTGGGAATCGATCCCTCGTTCGAAGTTGCCGAGGGCGCCGTCACGGCGCGCCTGATGGCGCGCGCCGTCAACGACGTGCTCGCAGAGGCCCAAACTGGCTCCACGCAGCGCCTCGACGCTCTGTTCAGGGAATACCCTGCTCAGTCGGGTGGCCTGGGCACGTCCGTCGAGGGCATGGTGTCGGACCTCGTGGAAGCTGCATCGTCGCACGCTCGAGGGGCCGAGGCTTTCGTGGCGCCGGGCGTGACGGTGCCTTCCCACGTGGCGGTCTCCCAGGCGCTCGAGCTCGTCGACGGTCTGTTGGCGCTCGCCGCGAACGAGAAGGCGAGCGCGAAGCGCGACGAGTGGATGGCGGTGACCGAGGAGCAGCTGGCCGACGCCCGCAAGCCCTCGGCCGCAGACCTCTCGGACCCCTTGGTTGCTCTCGCCGTTCTGAGCCCCTTCAAGTTGGCCAAGACGTTCGGGTCGAAGGACTTCAAGGCGCAGGTGGACGAGGCACGCGGGATGTTCGCGGCGCTCGTCATGGAGCTGCGCTTGAGTGCCGCGGAACGTCACCTCGAAACGCTCGTCGAGCTCGCCCGCCGTGCGCTCGACGCGTACGCCCGCCTCAAGGCGGAGTCCGGCGTGCTCGACAACAACGACCTGCTCGTGCTCGCCGCGCGCGCCATCGAGGAGAACCCGGGCATCGCCGCATGCTATGCGGACAAGTTCAAGCTCGTGATGGTCGACGAGTTCCAGGACACCGACCAGATGCAGGTCGACATGATCAAGCGCATCGCCGGGGAGGGCGCCCGGCGCCTCTGCACGGTGGGGGATGCACAGCAGTCCATCTACCGGTTCCGCGGCGCCGACGTGTCGGTCTACCGTCGCCACCTCGCCTCCGTTCGCTCCGAGTGGCCCGATGGGGTCATCGAGCTCGCGGACAATTTCCGGAGCCATCCCGACGTCCTCGCGTTCGTCGACCGCGTGTTCGAGAAGCCCGACATGTTCGGGGGCGAGTTCATGTCGCTTGCGGCGGGCAGGGACGAGGCCCGCGTGGCCAATCCTTTCGACTCCGCCCGGGAGCGCGTGTCCGTGCAGCAGGTGTCCGGCCCTTCGCGGGGCGTGAGCTCGGGATACCTCGCGCGCTTCGCCGCCGATCGCGTCGCCGCCGAATTCGAGGGCCTGATAGCGTCGGGCCGTTCCGCCGGCGAGATGGTCATCTTGCTCGGGCGCATGGCGAACTCCGGCGTGTACGCGCAGGCGCTGAGGGACCGCGGCATCGCGTGCGTCATCTCGGGCGGCTCCGTGTTCGCGAGGACGCCCGAGGCTCAGACAATTGCCAGCCTCGTCCGCGCGCTGGCCAACCCGGCGCAAACCGAGTCCCTCTTCAACGTGCTCACGAGCCCCGTGTTCGCGTTGACGGCGGGCGACCTGCTGCAAGTCGGCGGTGTCGAGGGGTTCGCGAGGGAATGCCGCAATCGTTTTGTAGGGGCGCTCCCCGAGCGCCCGTCAGGCGCGTTTGGGGGGCGCTCGGGGAGCGCCCCTTCGGAAACAGGTTCGCCCCGTCTCGAGTGCGCGTTGCGCACGATGAGCTGCGCGTTGAGGGACGTTTCCAGGCGCCCTCTCTCGCGCGTGCTCGAGCGCATCGCGGCAGATTCCGGCTGGCTTTCCCGCCTGGAATCCCAGGGGGCCGAGGGCCTTGCCTCCGCGGCCAACGTGCTCAAGGCCATTCGCATGGTGGAGGATGTGGAGCGGTCGGGCTCCTTCGGCCCGGCGACGGTCGCGGCCCGTTTCGCGGAAACGCTCGCGGAATCCAAGGAGGCGCCGGGCGCCCTCTCGGTATCGGGCGGCGATTCGGTGCGCATCATGACCATCCACGCCTCCAAGGGCCTCGAGTTTCCCATCGTGGCCGTTGCCGAGGTCCCCGAGGACAGCGCCCCTTCGTCCAAGCTGCTCGTATCGTCCGTTGGCGACGGGATCTACCTGTCACTCGACTTGGCGCGCTCGGCGGACGAATCGTCGTATCAAATCGACGGGGCTGCGCTGGACCAGATGAGCGAGTACGTTCTGGGCGATCGGGCCGGCGAGGACGAGCTGGCAAGCGCCGTCCAGGACGATGCGGGCGCCCTGCACAGGCGCTTGGCGCTGCGCGCATACCAGGCGGAGGGCGACCGCGAGGAAGCGAAACGGCTCCTCTACGTCGCCCTCACTCGCGCGAGGGAGGCCCTCATCGTGTCGATGAGGGGCAGGCGCACGAAGGGCAACCCCGGCGCCGTTCCCAAGAGCGCGCTGTCCGGCGTGGCAAGCGCCCTGCTGAGGGGCGAGCCCCTCGAGCGGGGGGAGCGGCAATGCGATTACGGTGGAACGCTGCCGGCCGTATACCGCCATTGGGCGCTCGATTCGGAAGACGGGCAGGACATTCCTGAGCCCTCCCGCGCGGCCGAAGCGCAGCCGCGTTCCTTCGCCGTGCCCGTTCCCGATGACGGCCATGCCCCGGCGCTCCCCGATGCCGAGGTGTTCAAGCCGCTGCACCAGGGCATATTCAGCTACTCTTCGATCTCCGACGCCTCGCACGAGGGCGACGTGCTCGACCAGTTGGCCGATGAGCATTTCATCGACTGCGACGAGGCCGCGACGGACGGCTGGTCCGCGGGCGCGCCGTCGGCTCTCGCACCCGCGCGAGCGGGCCAGTCCGATGATTTCTGGGATGTCGATCCTTCCATGGCGTTCGACGAGGACCGGGCGACCGATTTGGGCACCGCCTTCCACAGGCTGGCGCAATACGCGGTCGTGGCGCGTGCTGCGGCAGGCGCCTTGCGGCTGCCGCCCGCGGACCGCATCGCGGCGCTCTCCCGGAGCTGCAACCTCGATGCGCTGCAGGGCAGCCGCCTCGCAGCGGCGCTCGACCGCTGGTTCGGCAGCAGCCTCGCGTCGCGCATGTCCGAAATAGCCGATCTGCGCGCCGAGGTCCCGTTCTTCGTGTCGGTCGAATCCGGGGGAGCGGCGCACCCCGCATACCTGGAGGGCGAGATCGACCTGCTCGGGTTGAGCGAGGACTCCTCGCGCGCCATCGTGGTCGACTACAAGACGGGCGGCCGCGATGACGAGGGCGCAAGCGAGCTGCGCGTCAAGCACGTGCTGCAGGCTTCGTGCTACGCCTACGCCATCATGCTGCAGGGGGTGAAGGAGGTGGAGGCCGTCTTCGTGCGCGTCGAGCGGCCCCGCGCCGACGACCCGCTGCAACCCCAATGTGTGCGCTACCGGTTCGAGGCAGCGGACCTGCCGAAACTGGAGGCTGCGATTTCCTCGGTCTACCAACGGCTTATTTCGTGAACCGAACGGCTTAAAGCGGGGTCAGGGCGCTGCAAACGGCTATACTAGCGGTTTGTGTGTAAAGCGAACCGAAGACGCCGACGGGGCGGTTCCCCCAGCGTCGTGGGGGAACCGCCCCGTAGGTTCTTGCGAACGGAGAAAAGCATGGCAATTGTCGAAGAACTGGAGGCCCTGCGCGCCGACACGCTCGCAGCCATCGAGTCGGCTGCCGACACGGCGGCGCTCGACGAGGTGCGCGTGCGCGTCGTGGGCAAGTCGGGCACGCTCACGGCGTATCTGCGCAACATGGGGCAGGTGCCCAAGGAGGAGCGCGCGACGGTCGGCAAGACCGTGAACGAAGTGCGCAACGTGGTGGAAGAGGCGCTGGAGGCGCGCAAGAAGCAGCTCGCCGCCGCCGAGCTCGAGGCGAGCATCGATGCGGCCGCGGTTGACGTCACGCTTCCCGGCCGCGTGCAGCAGCTCGGCACGCGCCATTTGATCAACCGCGTCACCGAGGAGATCTGCGACGTGTTCCTGGGCTTGGGCTACACGGTTGCCGAAGGCCCCGAAGTCGAGACCGACTACTACAACTTCACGGCGCTCAACGCGCCCGCCGACCACCCCAGCCGCTCGATGCAGGACACGTTCTACGTGGTGGACCGCTCGGGCGACGAGGCCGCGGTGCGCGGCGAATCCGACGTGCTTCTGCGCACTCAGACGAGCGGCGTGCAGGTGCACTGCATGGAGGACCAGGAGCTGCCCATCTACATCGTGGCGCCCGGCAAGGTGTACCGCCGCGACGTGGCCGATCCGAGCCACCTGCCGCAGTTCACGCAGATCGAGGGCCTGGTCGTGGACAAGGGCATCACGTTCGGCGACCTGAAGGGCACGCTCGACTATTTCTGCAAGGCCGTGTTCGGCCCCGAGCGCAAGACCCGTTTCCGCGCGCATTACTTCCCGTTCACCGAGCCGTCTGCCGAGGTGGACGTGTCGTGCGGCGTGTGCCACGGCGAGGGCTGCCGCATGTGCAAGGGCACGGGCTGGCTCGAGATCCTGGGTTGCGGCATGGTCGACCCCAACGTGCTCGAGATGAGCGGCATCGACCCCGAGGTCTACAGCGGTTTCGCGTTCGGCGTCGGCGTCGAGCGCGTGGCCTGCCTGAAGTACAACGTCCCCGACCTTCGTTTGCTGCTGCAGGGCGATATGCGCTTCCTGCGCCAGTTCTAGGAAGCTAGTCAGGTGAACCCGTAGGGGCGCGCCCCGCGCGCCCGCGCCCGAAGGGCGCATGTCCGAAGAAGGATAGAGCGATATGAAAGTTAGTTTGAATTGGCTTAACGAATACGTTGACGTGCCGGGCGACCTGAAGGCGTTCTGCGATCGGCTCGACCTCACGGGCACGGGCGTCGAGGGCGTCGAGAAGACGGGCGCCGCGTTCGACAAGATCGTCACCGCCAAGGTGCTCGAGAAGGAGCCGCACCCCGACTCCGACCACATGTGGGTGACGAAGGTGGACGTGGGCACCAACAACGTGGACGCCGACGGCAACCCCGAGCCGCTGCAGATCGTGTGCGGCGCGCAGAACTTCAACGCGGGGGACCACATCGTCACGGCGCTCATCGGCGCCACCCTGCCGGGCGATTTCACCATCAAGAAGTCGAAGCTGCGCGGCGTCACGAGCATGGGCATGAACTGTTCTGCGCGCGAGCTCGGCATCGGCAGCGACCACGACGGCATCATGATTCTGCCTGAGGATGCTCCCATTGGCGTGCCCTTCGCCGACTATATGAAGATGAGCGACACGGTGCTCGACCTCGAGATCACGCCGAACCGCCCCGACTGCCTGAGCATGGTGGGCATGGCGCGCGAGGTGGGCGCGATGTATCGCGAAGACGTGGCGTTCCCGCTCTACGAGCTGGAGGAGGACGCCAGCCTGCCGAACGTCGCCGACCTGGCGACGGTCGAGATCGAGGATCCCGAGCGCTGCGCTCGCTACACGGCGCGCGTCATCAAGAACGTGAAGATCGGCCCCAGCCCGCAGTGGCTCGCCGAACGCGTGACCGCGGCAGGCGCCCGTTCCATCAACAACGTGGTGGATGTCACCAACTACATCCTGTTCCTGTACGGCCAACCGCTCCACGCATTCGACTACGACAAGCTGGTCGGCAGCGACGGCAAGGCGCACATCGTCGTGCGCGCTGCTGTGGACGGCGAGGAGTTCACGACGCTCGACGAGGTGGACCGCACGCTGACGAGCGACATGACCGTCATCGCCACGCCCGAGCGCGCAGTGGCGCTCGCCGGCGTCATGGGCGGCCTCGACTCCGAGATCACCGAGGAGTCCACCACCGTGCTGCTGGAGGCCGCGACGTTCGAGCACGGCCGCACGAGCCGCACGAGCCGCAACCTGGGCCTGATCAGCGAGTCGTCCATGCGCTACGAGCGCGGTGTGGACGACAACCCCATCGCCGACTACTCCGCGGCCGCCGCGGCGCTGCTCGCCGAGGTGTCGGGCGGCAGCGTGTGCCCCGGCATCATCGACGTCTACCCCGCGCCCACCGCGCCCATCCAGCTGCAGTTCCGCATCCCGCGCTTCTGCCAGATGATGGGCGTCGACGTGCCGCGTGCCGACATCGTCGACATCCTCGAGCGCCTCGACTGCGAGGTCGAGGAAGGCGATGGCGACGTCCTGCAGGTCACGGCACCCACGTGCCGCCCCGACCTGGAGCGCGAGATCGACCTGTACGAGGAGGTCCTGCGCCTGTGGGGCATGGACCTCGTTCCGCCGACGCTCCCGTCGAGCCCCGACCGCGTGGGCGCGCTGACCGATGACCAGCTGCTCGCGCGCAAGATCAACCGCACGCTCACGGCCGCGGGCCTCAACGAGACCATGACCTATTCCTTCACCGATCCGGCCGACCTGCTGAAGCTGCGTCTGGTGGCCCCCGGTCACTCCGGCGCCCATGCTGCAGCAGGCTCCGAGGTGCTCTTGGGAGAGCCCGCGCCGGCTTCCGGCATCAACGGCGAGCCGGTTGAGCTCATCAACCCCATGAACGCTGAGCAGTCGATCATGCGCCAGAGCATCATCCCGGGCCTCCTCCACTCGGTGGCCTACAACCAAGCGCATGGCGTGAAGAACGTTCAGCTCTACGAGACGGGCAAGGTCTTCTTCGCCCACGAGGGCCGCAAGCAGCCCAAGGAACGCGGCCGCGTGGCAGCGGTGCTTGCCGGCGCCATGGGCGATCCCGCATGGAACGTTGCGCCCGCGGCGTTCGATTTCTTCGACGGCAAGGGCGCCGTCGAGAGCCTCGCTCGCGAGCTCGCCCTACCCAAGATGCGCTTCAAGGCAATCCCGGCCGAGGAGGCGCCGTTCCTGCAGCCCGGCCGTGCTGCCGAGGTGTACAGCGGCGGCACGAAGCTCGGTTGGGTGGGCGAGTTGCACCCGCTGGCCGTCGACGCCTTCGAGGCGACGGCTCCGGTCGTGGCCTTCGAGCTCGACATGGACGCGCTGGGCAAGGCGGCCCGCATCGCGCGCGATTACGTGGACGTGCCCGAGTTCCCGCCCGTCGACGTGGACGTGGCCTTCGTCGTTGACGAGGACGTCACCAACGAGCGCCTGGTGCAGTGCGCCACGAGCGCGGGCGGCAAGCTGCTCGCGGACGTGCGCCTGTTCGACGTCTACCGCGACGAGGAGCGCCTGGGCGCGGGCAAGAAGTCCATGGCCTATGCGCTGACCTTCCGCGCGCCCGACCGCACGCTCACGGGCGAAGAGGTCGAGAAGGCCGTTGAGAAGTTGAAGAAGAAGGTCGCGGGCGCCACGGGCGCGGAAGTGCGCGGCTAAGTAGGGGCGCTCCCCGAGCGCTCGAGCCGCCTTCCGGGCGCCGCCCGCTTGGGGGATTGCCTGCCCGGGCGTCGGCTGCTTGGGGGATTGCCTGTAGGGGCGCTCCCCGAGCGCCCGCCGCCGAAGGCGGCATCGTTTATGCGTCTATGGGGCGCGGGCGCACGGCGTGCGCCCCTACTGTTTGAAGGGGATGGATGAAAAGAGGGGACCAACCGAGCGGACGCTTTGAGCGCTGGACGCGCAAGCGCCTCGACGCCCTCGACGCATGGGAGGGCGCGAAGCCGAAACGCGCCGGCCGCGCGTGCTACCGCGCGTACACGCAGCTGTTCGTCCCCTTCGCCATCATCGTGCTCATAGCCTTGCCGCTCGGCGGGCGTGAGCTCATGTGGAGCGTCGACGGCCTCAACCAGTACTACCCGTTCTTCGTCTACGAGGGCGAGTGGATCCGCGGCATATTCGGCGGCCTGTTCTCCGGCCAAGGCTTCAACGTGCCTCTCTGGGCGTGGAACAGCGGCTACGGCGCCGACGTGCTCACCACCTTCGACGTCTTCCTCGACCCGCTGAACCTGGTGTCGGCCATCGTGCCGGCGAAGCTCAGCGAGTGGGTGTTTCAGCTGCTCGTCGTGGTGCGCATGTACCTGGCGGGGCTGGCTTTCGTGTTCTACTGCCGCACGCGCGGCGAGAATCGCACGGGCACGGTGCTCGGCGCGCTCGTGTATGCGCTGGGCGGCGCCGGTCTCATGGGCGTCATCTGGGCGAGCGGCCTGCATGCGCTCATTCTGTTCCCAGTTGTCCTGGCGGGCGCCGAGCGCGTTCTCGCAGGCGGGCGGCCGTGGGTCTTCATCGCCTCGCTGACCTGCCTCGCGGTAGTTTCCTATTACTTCACCTACATGGCCTGCATCCTGCTCGTGGGCTATCTCGCTGTGCGCGTCGTCATGGTCGAGCGCCCCAACCTGACGGTCATGCGCTTCCTGCGCTGGGTGGCCGTGTTCGCGGGCCTCGTGATCGTCTGCCTCGCCCTCGCGGGCTTCGCGATCGTGCCCGCAGTGTTCGCCATGATGGGCATGGACCGCGTCACCGAGAGCAGCACGGCGGTGCCCCTGCTCTACTCGTTCAGCTACTACGTGCAGACCGCGACGGGCTTCCTCTCCACCTACTACGTGGGAAGCGACACCTATCAGGGCTTCGGCGGGCTTGGCTTCCTCGCCTGCCTGCTGCTGTTCTCCCGCAAGGGCGAGAACCGCGCGCTCAAGGTCGTGTTCGTCGTGCTCACCGCGTTCCTGCTGCTCCCGTTCTTCGGCAGCCTCTTCAACGGCATGAACTATGCCACCAACCGCTGGACGTGGGCCTATGCGCTCTGCGTGTCGCTCGTCTTCGCGCGCATGACGCCGCGTTTGCTGCAGATTGACGCGCAGACCAGGCGCGTTCTCGGCGTGGGCGTCGCCATCTACGCGGTGCTGCTCGTTATTCCTGCGGCGCGCACGGAAGCCAACGTGGCGGGCTATGCCGCGCTGCTGGCGGCCCTCGCGGTGCTCGTGGTCTCTCAGGGCGCCGATGCTCGCCGCGGCATGCTCGTGTGCGGCTTGGCGCTCACGCTCGGCGTGAACGGGTTCTACTTCCTGTCTTCCGACGAAGGGGGCAAGGGCGAGCATCAGGTGCCCATCGGCATGGCCTACGCCAAGCTCACGTCCGCGTCCGTGGACGAGCTGGCGCTCGAGGGCGAGCAGGGTGCGTGGTGGCGCTACGACGCGGGGCAGGTGGCGCACGCCGCCAGCACGCCGATGAACCGCATCCGCAACAACAGCCTGGTCCTCGGGCTGAAGGGCATCGATTTCTACAACAGCATCTACGACAACGGCGTGGACGAGTTCCACACCGAGCTCGCCATCGCGGGCGATGACGTCAACTTCAGCTACACCAACCTGCAGGGGAGGGCCGACCCGGCCGCCCTGCTGGGCGTGCGCTACTACGCGTTCAGGAACGACGGGTCCGATGCGGCGCCGGCGCAGTTTGCCCAAGGGGGCGAGGTGGCGCAGCGCGTCATCGCGGGCGTCGACTACCGCCTGCTCGAGACATCTGCGTATCTACCTGTGGGCTCGACGTTCGACCAGGCCATCACGCGCGAAGACTACCTCTCGCTCTCGCCCGCGCAGCGCCAGCAGGCCCTGCTGCAGGCGGTCGTGCTCGACGGCCGCGGCGACGGCGCGGCCGGCGGCGCGCGCATGACGAGCGCATCCGGTTTGACCTACGAGGATTCCGCGGTGGCCTACGAGGTGGCGGCCGCCGACGGCGTTTCGGTGGAGGAGGGCCGCTTTGTCGTGAGCCGCCCCGGGGCCACGGTCACGCTGTCGTTCCGCGGGGCCGAGAAGGCCGATACATATCTGTTCGTGAAGGGGCTGAAGTACCGCGGCCTCAAGCCCTCGGACTTCCTGTCGGATGCCGACAAGGAGAACATGCTCTGGTACCGGCGCGCCGACCTCCTCGCGCGCGACCTTGCCTATGCGGCGCCCTCGTTCTACGAGGTGGCCGTGAAGAGCGATGCCTCGCCGCTCACGGGCTTCATCACCAACTACACGCCCGAGAGCCACATGTTCGGTGGCAAGGACACGTGGCTCGTGAACCTGGGCGCGGGTGACAAGCCCGCAACCTCGATGACCATTACGTTCAGCGAGGGTGGCGAGTACTCCTTCGACGAGCTGCAGGTGGTCGAGCAGACGCATGCGAAGCTCGCCGGCTGGGTGGGCGACAGGCGCGCCGAAGCGCTCGAGAACGTGGAGCTCGGGTGCAACTCGCTCAAGGGGAGCATCGACCTCGCCGCCCCGAAGACGCTGCTCCTTACAGTGGCCAAGGGCGCCGGTTGGAGCGCCTTCGTGGACGGCCAGCCCGCGGAGCTCCTCCGCGCGGACACGGCGTTCATGGCGCTCGACCTTTCGGAGGGCCACCACGACATCGAGCTGCGCTACTTCACGCCGGGCCTGAAGGAAGGCGCCATGGTGACGGGAGCGGGCATCGTTGCTCTCGTGGTTTTAGCTCTTGTTCTTCGCCGCAGGAAGGGCGGTTCCGAGATAATGGATGAAAACAAGCCACTCGCTGACAAAGGAGATGTCGAATCGTGATCACGTTCAACAAGGCACCGTTCATCGGCGCTGAATTCGGGTATATCCAGCAAGCTGTCGATGCCCTCAAGATCTGCGGCGACGGATCGTTCACGAAGAAGTGTAACGCGTGGCTGGAGGAGCGCTTCGGTGCACGCAGCGCGCTGCTCACGACGAGCGGCACGAGCGCGCTCGAGATGGCTGCGGCCCTGAGTGGCGTGCAGGCGGGCGACGAGGTGATCCTGCCGTCCTACACGTTCTCCTCCACGGCCACCGCGTTCGTCGGCCGAGGCGCGCGCCTGAAGTTCATCGACATTCGCCCCGACACCATGAACATGGACGAGAAGCTCATTGAAGCGGCTATCACGCCCAAGACCAAGGCAATCGTGCCCGTGCACTACGCGGGCGTCTCCTGCGAGATGAACACGATCCTGGAAATCGCCCGCGAGCACGACCTCGTGGTCGTGGAAGATGCGGCGCAGGGCGTCATGAGCACCTATCACGGTCAGGCGCTCGGCACCATTGGCGATTTCGGCTGCTACTCGTTCCACGAGACCAAGAACTACTCCATGGGCGAGGGCGGCGCGATCCTCGTGCGCGACGAGGGGCCCGTCGAGACCGCCGAGATCTACCGCGAGAAGGGCACCGACCGCTCGCGCTTCTTCCGCGGCCAGGTGGACAAGTACACCTGGGTGGACTGGGGCAGCAGCTTCCTGCCGAGCGACATGCTGGCCGCCTACCTGTGGGCCCAGCTCGAGCGCGCCGACGAGATCAACGAGAACCGCCTTGAAACGTGGCGTTTCTACCGCGAGGCGTTCGAGCCCCTCGCGGAAGCCGGCCGCATCGACCTCCAGGTCATCCCGGAGGGGTGCGTGCACAACGCGCACATGTTCTACGTGAAGTGCCGCGACTTGGCGGACCGCACGCAGTTCATCAACCACATGCGCGAGCACGGCGTTCAGTGTGTGTTCCACTACGTGCCGCTCCACAGCGCCCCCGCCGGCTTGAAGTTCGGCGAGTTCGTCGGCGAGGACCGCTACACCACGTCCGAGAGCGAGCGCCTCGTGCGCCTGCCCATGTACTACGGTATGGACCCGGCCGATCGCCAGACCGTGGTCGATGCCGCCCTCGACTACTTCCAGCGGGGTTAAGCCATGTCCAAGCCCAAACTGGCCGTCATAGGCGCATCGCACTTCCAGATGCCGCTCATCCTCAAGGCCCAGGAGATGGGCTGCGAGGTGCACGCGTTCGCATGGCAATGCGGCGACGTGGGCGAAACCGCCGCCGACGTGTTCCATCCCGTTAGCATCGTGGAGGTGGACCAGATCGTGGAGGAATGCCGCCGCATAGGCGTGGACGGCATCTGCACGATTGCGAGCGACCTCGCCACGGTAGCCGTGAACCATGTGGCCCACGAGCTGGGGCTCGTGGGCAATTCGCTCGAGTGCACCCAGCTCTCCACCAACAAGAGCTGCATGCGCCGGGCGTTCGAGGAGGGGGGAGACCCCTCGCCGAAGAGCATTCTCGTCTGTGAGGACGATGCCGCGGGCTTCGACCCGCTGGAGCACGGCCTGAGCTACCCGCTCATCGTGAAGCCCATCGACCGCTCCGGCAGCCGCGGCGTGACCAAGCTCGAGGCGCCGGGCGACCCCATGACCGTGGGCGAGGCCCTGGCCAACGCTTTCGAGCAAGGGTTCGCGAAGAGCGCCCTCGTGGAGGAATTCGCCGAGGGCGACGAGTTCAGCGTCGAGGGCATCAGCTGGCGCGGCGAGCATCGCATACTGACGATCACGCGCAAGGCCACGACCGGAGCCCCGCATTTCATCGAGTCGGGGCACCTGCAGCCCGCCGGGCTGGACGCGGCTACGGAGGCCCGCGTGCGGGACGTCGTCGTGCACGCGCTCAGCACGCTCGGCGTGGAGAACGGCGCCAGCCATTCCGAATTGAAGATCGCCCCTGACGGCACTATGCGGATCATCGAGATCGGCGCCCGCATGGGCGGCGACTGCATCGGCAGCGACCTCGTGCCGCTTTCCACGGGCGTCGATTTCGTGCGCGCGGTGGTGGACATCGCGCTCGGCCGCGAGCCCGATTTGAACCCCGTGTCGGAGCCGCAGGCGGCTGCCATCCGCTTCATGTTCGAGGAAGCCGATTTCCAGCTGCTCGACCGAGTGCGCAGCGAGTGCCCGAACTTCCTGCAGTCCGTGCGCATTGATGAGGAAGCCCGTGCGGGCGCGCGCGAGGTGACCGACAGCTCCACGCGCCTCGGCCACTTCATCCTCGCCGCCCCCGCCGTCCAGGACCTGCTCCCTTATTTAGGGTTGCTGGGATAGAATGGCAGCCATGAACGAACAAGCTATCGAGATATCAATCGTCGTGCCCGTCTACGGGTGCCCGGGCGCTCTGCCCGAGCTGCACCGCAGGCTCACCGATGCCCTCGGGCGCATGGGCATGGGCTACGAGATCATCCTCGTCGACGATCGCTGCCCCAAAGGCTCGTGGGAAACGGTTCGCCAGCTGGCGCAAGACGATTCCCACGTGGTCGGCATCCACTTTTCGCGCAACTTCGGCCAGGCATGCGCCATCACGGCCGGCCTCGATCGGGCGCGCGGCGCCTGGACGGTGGTCATGGACTGCGATTGCCAGGACCCGCCCGAGGCCATCCCCGAGCTCTACGCCAAGGCGCTCGAGGGCTACGATATCGTGTTCGCGCGCCGCATGGAGCGCAAGGACTCGCGCTCGACCATGGCGCTTTCCCGCGCGTTCTACCGCGTGTACTCGCGGCTCGCCGAAACCGAAGTCGACCCGACCATCGGCAACTTCAGCATCGCCAGCCGTCGCGCCATCGACGCGTACCTGAGCATGCGCGAGCGCGGGCGCGACTACTCGCTGTTCATGACGTGGATGGGATTCGAGCAAACAACCATCGACATTGCGGCTGAGGAGCGCTTCGAGGGCAAGTCGTCCTATACGTTCGGCAAGAAGGTATCGCTCGCCATCGAGTCCATCACGACGCACTCGACCAAGCCGCTGACGTTGGCGGTCAAGTTCGGGTTCGCCATGGCGGTGGCGGCCCTCATCGGCATCATCGTGCTCATCGTCCACAGCGTCATCGACCCCGAGGTGCCCATGGGCTGGCCGAGCACCATCGCGGTCATGGTCTTCGTCGGCGGCATCATCGTGTCGGTCATGGGCGTCGTGGGCATCTACGTGGGCAACACGTTTGCCGAGGCCAAGCACCGCCCGCTGTACTTGGTGGAAGAGGTCGTCGTTTCCGATGACGGCCAGCGTGTATAATGTTAGCCGAATATTACAATCTGGACTAAAGGAACGAACATGTCTTTCGATGGAATGGTCACGCCGGGCCGCAACGACGAATGCTGGTGCGGGAGCGGCAGGAAGTACAAGAAGTGCCATCTGGCCAACGACGAGCGCATGGAAGAGCTCGCCGCCCAAGGATTCGAGGTGCTGCCGCGCGAGCTGCTGAAGAGCGAGGCCGACATCGCGGCCATCAAGCGCAGCGCGGAAGTGAACGTCGGCGCGCTCGACTACGTGGAAGCTCACATTGGCGAGGGCACCACGACCGAGGAGATCGACCAGTGGGTGCACGATTACTGCATCGAGCACGGCGCCGTTCCGGCCGACCTCGACTACGAGGGCTTCCCGAAGAGCGTGTGCACGAGCATCAACGAGGTGGTGTGCCACGGCATCCCGAGCCCCGACGAGGCGCTCAAGAGCGGCGACATCGTGAACGTGGACATGTCGACCATCCTCGACGGCTACTTCAGCGACAGCTCGCGCATGTTCTGCATCGGCGATGTGGACCCGGAGCGGAAGCGCCTGGTGGACGTGACGCGCGAATCGGTGCAGGCGGGCTTGGCCGCCGTGAAGCCGTGGGGCTTCCTGGGCGACGTGAGCGCTGCCGTTAACAAGGTTGCCACCGACGCCGGCTTCACCGTGGTGCGCGAGTTCGGAGGCCACGGCATCGGCCTCGAGTTCCACGAGGATCCCTGGGTGGGCTTCAACGAGAAGGCGGGCACCGGCCCCGTCCTCGTGCCGGGCATGTGCTTCACGATCGAGCCCATGGTGAACATGGGCGCACCCGACATCGACATGAGCGACCCCAACGGCTGGACGGTGCGCACCGCGGACGGCAAGCCCACCGCCCAATGGGAGGTGCAGTTGGTGGTGACCGACGACGGCTACGAGCT
This sequence comes from Coriobacteriaceae bacterium, assembly GCA_015062685.1. Taxonomy (GTDB): domain Bacteria; phylum Actinomycetota; class Coriobacteriia; order Coriobacteriales; family Eggerthellaceae; genus UBA9715. The sequence continues at coordinate 43,654 of SUUE01000005.1, read as the reverse complement.
CATCAGTTGGTAACGCCCTGCCTGTTTGACCGTTTCGCTACGAAAACCCACGTCAAAACCGAATAGTTCAAAACAGGATGCTATAATCCATCATGAATTAGCACGCTCTTTTTCCAGAGCTTTAAACGTTGATATAAGAGCAGTTGTAGGTGGGTATAGTGCGTTTGGGTGCGAAGGATCAAAAAGGCTTTACTCTTGCTGAGGCGCTTATCGCTGTAGCGATATTGCTCGTGCTGCTCATGCTGCTCATTCCCGCTATCGCGAACCTGCAGAAGAACATGCGCCAAAACGAGCTCGACTCCAAGGCCGAGGTGCTCTACGCGGCGGTGCAGAATAAGCTCACGGCCATGAGCTCGAGCGGCTACGCCGACGAGTACCAGGACCTCGACGACCCGTTGCTGGTCAAGCTCCCCGACACGCCGTGCGACCGCGCCGCGGAGCTGGACGAGTCGGGCGAGCTCGTGCAGTTGCCCGACCTGTACGCCATGACGGACTCCGCGCGCGGAACCGAGGGGTCGGTGTGCTACTACGTCATGACCGACGACGTGGCGGACAGCGAACTGATCAAGCACCATTGGGTAGTCGAATACGCGCCGGATAGCGGTAGCGTCTACGCCGTCTACTACAGCGAGGAGCAGACCGGTTCCGAACGCGACCTGAGCGACTACGCGTCCAACTGGGCCACGTACGACGACTTGCGCAGCCGCGACAAGCGCTTCGACGATGGCGCCCGCGTGGGCTACTACGGCGGCGACACCGCGGTGTCGGGCGACACGTCCACGCTCAAGCCCACCATCACGATCACCAACAAGGAGAAGCTCGAGGCCGCGTTCTACTGCACCCGCCCGGGCACGGGCACGGGCGACGACCTCGTGTTCACCATCAAGCTCTCCGACAGCCAGGGGCATAGCCGCGAGACCGTCTACAAGTACAACAGCGCCAACAACCTGAGGCGTGTGGGCAAGAGCTACTACGTGCGCATCGTCCTGGACGACCTGTCGGCGCCCGACAAGCGCTTCGACGCCGTCTACGGTTCGGGAAGCCATAGCGCGCCGCAAGAGCAGCTCATCGCGGGCGACGAGCTCAACATCTCGCTCAAGGTGGAGAGCCCCGATCGGACCATCGAGTCGAAGACGGTCACCGCCAAGACGAACAGCCTGTTCGCGGACGCGAGCAACAGCTCGAAGAACGCGAAGGGCGCGAACAACGAGGCGGTCATCGAGTACGGCAGGCATCTGCAGAACCTCGACATGCTCGAGAGCGCGTCGGGCAACTTCAAGGTCACCACGGCAACGATCAATCGCAACATCTCGTTCAACGAGACCTCGGACAAGGACGACTGGTACCACACCTACTGCAAGGACGGCGAGCTGCTGAAGACCTACTTCAACGGCAACGACAGCGCCACCGGCCTCGCCAAGTTCAAGCCCGTGGGCGTCACGACGCTCAACGTGCTCGAGGGCAACAACGCCAAGGAGGGCGGCGGCTACGTGATCTCCGGGCTGAACATCGCCGAGGAGGGCGACGCGCCCGCCGGCCTGTTCGCCGAGTCCAAGGGCTCGTTGACGCTGCGCAACGTCTCGCTCGTCGGCGCTCACGTGAGCGGCGGGTCCGACACGGGTGCGCTCGTGGGCCGCGTGTCCGGGCAGACGAACTACATCCACGATTGCCGCGTCTACCTGAGCGATGCCCAGGGCGACTTGGACAACAAGACCTATAACGACATCTGGATCTCGGGCGTGCGCACGGGCGGCCTGGTCGGCTCGGTCGAGCTAGACGCCAGCCTCGGCATGTCCAACAACCTGGCCGCCACGGTTCAGTACGGCGCGGCGGCTTCGGGCGGCCTGGTCGGCTCGGTCTCCGGCACGCTCTACGCCGAGAAGTCCTATGCCGACAGCTACGTGCACGGCGACGCGTCCTCTGCGGGCCTGGTGGGCGTCTCGTCCAACGGCGCGCAAGTGACGTTCGAGAACTGCTACGCCGTCGGCTTCCTGTACGGCAGCCAGCTCGCCGGCCTGAGCAACGGTGCCGTGACCAAGGCCACGGGCACCTACACCGTGGTCTCGGGGAGCGGCATGCCCCTTGCCTACAGCACGGCGCCGACCATCGACCAGGCGTCGGGCGTCTACTACCTGCACGCCGCCGAATCGACAGCGGGCGACGCTTCCGGCACGTACCGCATCGGGAACATGGGCAGCGCCGAGCTGCTCGCGGCGCTCTCCGCCGTCTCGAACGCCTACACCTCCGATACGACCACGACGACGCACCCTTACAACCTGGCCGGCCAGGCGCTCACGGCCTACGCCTACCCGCGCTTGAAGGTGAACGACCACTACGGCGACTGGGAGGCCGACTTCAAGTCCGGTGGCCTCGTCTACTACGAGCAGTACGCATCGGGCGGCTACGGCTTCTTCGGCGCGGACGTCGATTCGACGCTCTCGGATTGGGACACCATCGTGGGCGACGGTTACGGCATCGTCTACCGCGTGGGCGACCCCCTTCCCGAAACCGCCAACGTGACCGTGGAGGGCTTCAGCTCCTACACCATCAGCCCCGCTTCGGGTTCCGGCGGCTACTTCCAGGTGTACGGGACGGATGGCGCAGAATACCACGTGTACCCCCTGCCGAGGGAAATGGTGAACGTGGTCCTGGACGACGCGACGGGCTTCTTCTGGCGCGTGCAGGTGGACGAGCGCATCCTGAGCCAAACGACGAACGTCTACTACTTCAACCCGCACTTCGCCAAGACGGCGCGCGTCGGCAACGCTGAGAACGACGTGAGGCCCGCGTTGAGCTCCGGCGAGAGGATTTCGGTCAGGACGCCGCGCCAGCTCTACAACCTCAGCTTGTACTACGACAGCTACGCCGATGCCACCTCCGGTTGCACCTTCTACCAGGAGCGCGACATCTACTACAGCGAATACGACTGGAACAGCTACTTCCGCGAGGGCGTTTATTCCGTCACGCGGCAGGAGCCCATCGGCGGCTACCGTCACTTCATCGCCAACTACAACGGCAACTGCTACCGCATCGGCGGCATTGATTTCATCACCGACGACGCCGACTACATTGGTTTGTTCGGCTTCAACGAGGGCAGGCTCGAGAACATCGTGGTCACCTGGGACTACACCGTGGACGGCACGCACCGCTACGCGCATCGCATGAGCGAGATCGGCGCGAACCAGCACGTCTACTTCGGCATTCTCGCCGGCTATAACGGCGAGGGCGCCATCGTGGACAACTGCGCGGTGGCGGGCTACAGCTACGAGGGCACGAACGGCACGATCAGCGCCTACAGCAACAGCAACCTCTACGTCGGCGGCCTCGTGGGCGGCAACGAGGGCGACATCTACAGCAGCTCGGCCGATTGCCCGGTCATTCGCCTCTCGACGCTCAACGCGGAGGCCTACGCGGGCGGTTTCGTGGGCATCAACTACGGCACGGGCAACATCGTTTCGTGCTACAACCTGGGCCATGTCGAGACGTCGTTCTCGCGCGGTGGAAACGTGCGCCTGTCCGGCTTCGCCGGCTACAACCAAGGCGCGATCCGCTCGAGCTATTGCGCTACGTCGCTCAACGCGAACGGCGAGGCTTCCCATACCTATGCGTTCTCGCCGCTGGGCGGCATCGTCTCGTCGTCGGTCTACCTGAGCGACGGCACGTTCTCCTACGTCGGCACCCTGCGCTCCTACAACTACGATCCGGGCACGACCACCGGGCAGCCGGTCACGCGCAACGTGATGTGCGGCCAGAGGGGCACCAGCTGGGCGGTGGATGGCTACGTGTACGATTTCGGCGCGACCGACCTCTCCGATTATGACGGCTACCCCTATCGCGCGGTCGTGAGCGATCGCTCGGGCAACTGGGTGCATTACGGCAATTGGCAGGACGAGGCGAACCTCGGCACGCTGGGCGTGTTCTATTGGGAGCACGAGGAGCACGGCACGAACGACGGCTACCACATCACGTTCATCGGTGCCGAGCGCGGCGGCTCCATGAAGGGCACGACGCTTTGCACGGCGCATGACGACGAGGGCCTGATCACCGAGTACGGCTACGGCTACTTCGCGCGCTCCGACGAGGCGATCAACGTCGAGTCCTCCCTCGCCAACATGGCGTATAGCGGCACCACGGTGAACGAGGAGGCCCAGGCCAGCATCCAGACCCAGATGGGCGGCGCGTACACGTTCTATCCGTACACCACGCGCCTTGAAAGCGAGGCCGGCGGCGGCGACTACCTCTACCTGAGCACCGACAACGCATCCGTGCGCGAGGGCACGTGGACGCTGCGCTACGGCGACGACTCCTACGTGTTCCAGGTGGCGCCGTTCTTCGCCAACGCCATGAGCCTCGAGGGCGCTGGCGTGATCGCCGGCACCGACGGCGAGGAGACGAACTACTCGGAGACGCCGGGCGAGCTCGACAACAAGTACGAGGTGCGCTCGCTCCAGCAGCTGCAGTACATCAATTGGAACAGCATAACCAAGAACACGAGCCAGTTCGTGAACGGGGACACCTACAAGAACTACCCGTACCTGCAGTACACGAGCTCGACGGGTAAGGCGAAGCAGACCGAGGCCGATGCGTATGCCGCGCGCCCGCGCCAGTACTGGCGCCAGACGCACGACTTGGGTGTTGCCAAGGGGACCGCCTTCAACTTCACGCCCATTGCGGCTTCGGCTAGTGCGGCCGCCACCGACAACAGGGAGGTCGTGCTCTATGCCTGGTTTGGCGGTGAGTACGATGGCGGCAGCTACAAGGTCCAGAACTTCGACATCACGTCCGACAGCTTCACCGTTGGCTTGTTCGGCGTGACCGTCGGCGCCGACATGCATGACATCATTCTCTACAGCGACCAGGGCAATACGATCAAGCGACAGACGCCTTCGAGTGGCGGTCAGGTCAATCAGTCCCCTGGCGCTTACAGCCTCGGCGGCCTGGTCGGCGTGGCGTATGATTACCAGACCAAGACCACGGTGAGCACCATCTCCAATTGCGCGATTGCGGGTTACAACATCGTGGATGCCAGCTCTCAAAAACACCGCCAGGGCGGCGGCGTCGTGGGTGGTTTGCTGGGTGTGGGCAACGTGATGCTCGAGAGGAGTTCCGCAGTCACCGACATCAGCATCGAGTGCACGCATGATACCGGTGCGGCTTCCTGGGGCAACTACATTCGCGTGGGCGGCCTCATGGGCTCCGCCCAGTATTCGGTGAACGATTGCTATTCCGGCGGCTCCATCAGCGTGGCGGAGCGCACCATCAACGAGCTGTATGCCGACGCCAAGGGCACGCCCGTTCCCGAAGGCAGTCGCGCGCGTAAGGTCGATCGTATCTATCAGACGCATATCTATATCGCGGGCATTGCTGGTAGCGCTTACACGAGCAACTACATCAACTTCACGGGAACGGGCGACGCCTACGACGGCAAGGGCGTGTTCAACAATTGCTACACCTACGTGAAGCTTCCCGATATGGCGGGCACCATCAAGGGGGTCAGCTACATTGCGGGCCCGGCCGACCGTTTCGGCATCCCAGCTGCGTCGATCACCATCAATAATTGCTACTACTTGGATATGGTGAACCGCGGCATCACGTACACGATTCCCGAGTATTGGATGATGAACGAGCACTACCTGATGACGGAAGAAGACTTCCAAGACATCCTCAATGGCGACCTGCACATCAACAGGAGGATCCTCTATCCCGATTCGGGCAATGCCCAGTTGTACGGCCGGCCTTCCGACGTTGATTACACACGCTTGAGCAGCGGAGATACGTCGTTCCTCAGCCCCGCATGGACCACGGTGACGACTTCCGAAGGTGGCGTGAGCATTCCTGGCAAGTACAGCTTCCCCGGCAATAATGCCAAGTTGGCGGGCAAGGATTACCCGTTCCCAACTGTCGTGACGCAGCCCGATCTGACTTACGGCGGCGACGTCAACGTGCACTATGGCACGTGGCCGCTCTACGGCGCGACGTGGACCGAGGGCATGGCCGACATCGACATCTTCGCGGACATGCAGCGGGAAGGCTCGAGTGCGGGCGAGGCCCAGAAGACGTTCACCCTCGAAGACCCCCTGGGCGAGCTGATCGACAAGGATCCGAGCACCCTGAAGTTCAAGTTCGACCACGCGGGCATTGCCGAAGTTTCGGGGGTCACGCGCAAGGACGACCACACCTACGAGGTTACCTTCACGGCGCTCGGCGAGGGCGCGACCACGGTCATAGCGGAAGACACCGGGTCGAGCGCATCGTTCGTACTGCGCGTCACGGGCGAGCTCGAACTGGAATCGGTGCCCGCACAGCTGGTGGGCTACAAGAACACGGTCTCGCAGCTCACGCTCGAAGCGCGTTCGAAGAGCAACCCCAGCCAGGTGTACTCCACTTCCTCGAACGGCCGCTGGGAGATCGACGATAGCCAGCTGCAGAGCCTCGTGAGCCTCGATAAGACCGGCGTCAACACGTGGAACGTGACGCACGACGAGAAGGGCTCCCTGCAGCTGCCCGTGCTGTTCACCTACACGTACAGGGGCCATGACTACCTAGCTCGCCTCTACGTGCCGGTCAGGACGCCTGGCTCCATCGGCGTTTCGAGCGACCCGGTGCTCGCGGGCGATTCGCTGGCTTACAACGAGGTGCAAAGGCAGCTGTCGAACACGATCGTCGTGGGCCAGGATGCAGTCTACGAAGAGGACGAGAAGCCCGAGCTGCCCGAGGGTTTGGACGCCGACTTCTACCTCTACGAGTCCATTTCCGATGGCGATGTGGGTGGCAAGGCCCTTGCGGGCATGGTGGAGCCGTCAGTCAGGCTGACGGGCACGATCACGACCGCCGCGGGCGCGACGCCCTTCGACTTCGTATACGCCGGCACGGCTGACCCCGAGAACCCGGGCTTCCTGGTGCAGATGGGCAACCCCGAAACCGACCTGGTGTCCGATTCCAACTTCCAGTACCTGCCGTGCCACATCAGGTATACCGGCGAGGGCACTGTGGGCAAGACCGCCATCACCATCGAGTTCACGCACGAGGAAGACGTCTCGGATGCGGGCGTGGCCACGCCGTACAGCGTCCAAGCTTCCATCGACGTGCCCCGCTACATCGGCACGTTCACTGCCGGCGCCGGCGAAGGCCGCGATCGCATCGTGAAGGGCACGGGCACGGGCGATATCACGTTGCCCGACTCGCAGGGCTTCTCGAAGACGGGCTACACGTTCAGCGGCTGGAGCGATGACGTGGAAACGAACCTGCAGCCCGGCACCACCTATCGCCTGGTGTCGAACCGCAGCTTCGAAGCGCAATGGACGGCAAACCCGTACAAGGTTGCGCTCAACCCCAACTTCCAGACGTCCGACGACCCCGTGATCGTTGACTGCGTCTACGACACTTCGACCACGCTGCCGGCCAACGAGTTCGAGCGCGACGGCTTCCGCTTCGCCGGCTGGGCGAAGACCCCGAACGGCTCGGTGGCCTATCGGGATCAGGCGAGCATCCTCAACCTCACGGCGGAGGCGAACGCCACGGTCAACCTCTATGCGGTGTGGGGTTCCAAGCACAAGCTCACGCTCGACTCGCAGGCAACGGATGAGTTCCACCCGACGCCCGCGAGCCAGGCGATCGATGTCTACGATCACTTCTCCGAGGTGACCGGCTACACCAGGCCCACGGTTTGGGCCTATACAGTTGAAGGCTGGTACACCGAGCCGACGGGCGGCAGCAAGGTGCTCAGGGCAGACGGCACCATAGCCGGCACGGTCGAGGGCTACACCGCCGACGGCGAGTTTGCTCTGGATGCTGACAAGACGCTCTACGCGCACTGGACGCCCGCCAAGGTGAAGCTCAAGGCCAATGGCGTGGAGACGGCCTACGACATTCCCGCGCTGATTGACGGCACCGCGCCATACGAGAAGCCCACCCGCACGGTGGATGGCCTTGGCTACAAGCTTGACGGCTGGTATACGGGCAACACCGATGACGGCGGCACGATGGTCATCGACGCCGACGGGCATGTCGTGGCCGGCAAGGAGTCGGAGCTCACCGAGGGCAGGGTGCTGCACGCGCGCTGGACCCAGTCGCCCAAGTTCCACTTCGATCCGAACGGCCAGCTATGGAACGGCACCGAGAACAACAGGTATCCCGACAAGGTGAAGATCGACTTCGACCGCGGTGACTACCTGAAGGTGACCATGAACGTGAGCACTTGCAAGATAAACAAGGCAGACATCCTCTCGTTCGGCCGGTACGACAAGCTGGGAGAGTGGAACGACTCCAGCGTGATGCACCTCCAGTACAACGCCCAGAACAAAGCCAAGACAAAGAAGGTGGCGCTCAACAACACTGAGAAGTACTTCGATCGCAGTGAAAACACGCATATCACAGTGAAGATCATGAAGGACAAGCTCCTCCTGGATGACGTTGAGGTGCTCAAGGGCCACGCTCTCGAGCAGAAATACAAGAATATGATCCTCAACGAGATTGCCCGCACGGCGGGAACGCCCGATGAGAACATCTTCGGCGTGGGCAGCATCGAGGGCAATGGTCGCAGCGATGCAAGCGATTACATCGTGACCGTCGAGAACGATGATCCCAACGTGTTCCTCTATGAGTTTGACTAGGAATTGACCAAATGAGCAACTGGCGAGAAAAACTGAACGGGGAGGACGGAGTATCGATACTCTACGGCGTCCTGTTCATGCTCGTGGCCGTCATGGTCGCGTCGCTCATGCTCAGCGCCGCCGTCACGGCCGCAAGCCGGGTCGACTCCGAGCAGGAGCGCAACCAGGACTCGCTCGCCCTGCGCTCAGCGGGCGAGCTCGTGCGCGAATGCATCGAGGGCTCGTCGTTCACGGTCTACTACGGCAGTGACTGGCAGACAGGGAAGTCAGAGGTCCAGTGGGCAACCAAGGTCGATGGCGGCACGAGCAAGAACCTCGAGGACGAATTGCTGGGGGCGATTCAGAAGGCGTCGGGAGCATCGAGCTGGCCCCATACGCCCGAGAAGGCCACGGGCAGCTTTCAGGTCAAGGTGAACTCCAGCAATCCCAGCAACCTCAACTTGCCCGAGGCACTTACCGAGGGCGATATCGAGGTGGCCTACACCGTGGAGGTCGAGAAGATCATCGAAAGCGATATTGAGCATGATAGGTACCATATCAACGCGACGGTGACCCTGAAGGATCGAGGGCAGAGGCTGTTCCTCACGGCATATAATGATTTGGATCCGAATAACCTATGGGCTACGCAAACTCTCAATTGGCCCGCTAGCAACATCACGTTGAGCACGAAGAAGGAAGCGTCGAGTTGAGGAAGCGCTTGACAGATAAGCTGCGGAGCATCGCGGGCGAGACGCTCGTGGAGTCCCTCGTGGCCATGCTGATCATCGTGTTCGTGTTCGCCTTCCTCGTGAACGCGGCGCTCGTCGCGGCCAAGATCAACCATGGCATCGATTCCGATGACGTGGCCATCGACTACACGAAGGCCGAGCAGGTGGGCTCGGTGAACGTGACGATTGCCGGCCAATCGATGGATGAGGACTTGTACGTCATCAAGGGCAACGACGGTGAAGCGAGGTATTACTGCTATGGCGTTGAACCGTCTGCGTAACAAGCTCGAGAGCCGCAAGGGCTTCACCCTGGTCGAGATGGTCGTGACACTTGCGATCGTCGTCCTCGTGACCTTGGTCGTAGGCACGGGCATGGCCTTCGCCGCCACCGAATTCGCCCGTTCCATGGAGCTCTCAGAGGCCAAGGTGCTGCAGTCAACGCTGAGCAACACGATCGGCAACGAGCTCACCGCAACCAACGCCATCCATTCGGCTTCCAAGACCGTCACCGGTAGCATCGGGGGCAAGGACCACACGGTCTATGAGCTCGGAACCTATTTCAGCAAGTCGTTCGGCGACAACTGCGAGCTCGAGCCCATGAAGGACGGCGCGCCCGCAAGCTACGGCCAAATCTATCAAGTTGATTCGGAGGGCGGTGGCAAGCAGCCGCTGCTCAGCAACTCCACGTACACCCGCGGCCTGCAGGCGAGCGTGAGCGTCGAGTACGCCGATGGCCCCAACGAGCCCGTGAACGGGCGCTTCTCGGTGACGATCGGCATCTACAACGAGAGGGGCGACCTCCTCATCGAGGACACCGTGTTCGATTTCATACCTTATAGCAAGCCCGACATCGACGGCGAAGGCGGCGGTGGCGGCGGCCATTCGGGCGGTGGCAGCTCGAGCAGCAGCTCCAGTGGCAGCAGCTCAAGCGGCGGCGAGTCGAGCAGCAGCTCGAGCAGCTCCGGCGCTGTCGATCCCAATGCGCCACAGCCGGGTGACGATGTTGCGGATCAGTATTCGATGCGCGATGCCTACGGCGGCTGGTGGCAGCCTCCGGCGGATTACAACGCATGGTTCGAGGTCACCAGCCAGGATGGCAAGACGATTCTTATCGCTTATCCCGTTCAGGGTTGGCTGCAAGATAAGCCGAGGCAGTCAAATGTGGTCGAAATGGTCTATTACAACGGACACTTCTACGTTCCGATGAAGCGTTACCCGGATGGCTATACTGAAGCCTATAGATGGTTCAACTCGGAGGGTACGGAGTTCAACACCAGCGATTTCACCGATGGTCAGCCTCATTCTTACCCCGGAATGGAAGGCGGCATCGTCGGCCTCGTCTGGCAGCTGGTCGAATAGTCCGGCACGCGATCCGCGCACATGCCCTGCAAGGCGGATTCCCTTCGCATTGCAACACTCGGGAATCGCGATAACCTCAGGGTCGTCGAGCGTGCGAGGCACGACACAAATTTCCCCCATGACGAGCGGTTTCGTTTACAATAAAACTATCTATGCATTGCCGCTAAAACGGCAGGTTGAGCAAGCGAACCAAAAGGAGATGCAGCTTAGATGAAGTACATGCGACTTGGCGACTTGCTTGTAGACGCGGGGGTCATCAGCGACGAGCAGCTCGGCGCGGCCCTCAAATCGCAGAAGCAGAGCAAGCGACGCTTGGGCGACGAGCTCATCAAGACGGGCGTCATCACCGAGCGTCAGCTCATCGATGCCCTCATGATGCAGCTGGGCATCGACTACGTGGACCTGTCCGTCACCGACATCTCGCCGGAGATGGCCCAGATCCTGCCGAAGAACATCGCCAAGAAGCATTCGGTCGTCCCCGTGCGCACGCGCGGTGACGAGCTGATCCTGGCCATGGCCGATCCCCTCAACTTCATCGCCACCGAGGAAGTGCGCACCGCCACGCGCAAGCGCGTGACGCCGGTCATCGCCACCCAGAGCGGCATCGACCGTGCCATTTCCGCCCTGTACGGCACCGAGGGCGCCAAGCGCGCCATCCGCGAGATGCAGCAGGAGGGCAGCGCGCAGAACGCCGACTACGTGGGCACGCAGGTGAGCGACGTTACGGAATCCGAGAATGCCGCGCCGTCCATCCGCCTGGTCGACAGCATCATCGAGCGCGGCATCTCGGACCATGCTTCCGACATCCATATCGAGCCGCAGGAAGACATCGTCAACGTGCGCATGCGCGTGGACGGCATGCTCCACAACACGCTGACTATCCCCAAGGAGCTGCAACAGTCGGTCACGAGCCGCATCAAGATCATGTGCAATATGGACGTCACCGAGCGTCGCGTGCCGCAGGACGGCCGCGCAATCGTGCGCATCCGCATGCACGAGGCCGATCTTCGCGTGAATACGCTGCCCACGGTGCACGGTGAGAAGATCGTGCTGCGAATCCTGGACCGCGACGCCAAGCAGGACACGGCCGAGGAGCTGGGCTTTTACGGGCATAACCTGGAGATCTATCGTCAGCTGCTCGAGAACACGCAGGGCGTCATCCTGCTCGTAGGCCCCACGGGCTCGGGCAAGTCGTCCACGCTGTTCACCATGATCAACGCGCTCAACGCCGAGGAAGTGAACATCGTCACCCTCGAGGACCCGGTGGAGTACAGCATCTCGGGCGTGAATCAGGTGCAGGTGAACGAGAAGACGGGCATGACGTTCGCGAGCGGCCTGCGCGCCATCCTGCGCCAGGACCCCGACGTCGTGTCGGTGGGCGAGATCCGCGATGACGAGACCGCCGAGATTGCCATGCGCGCGGCTGTCACGGGTCACCTGGTGCTCTCGACGCTCCATACGGGCGATGCCGTCTCGACGCTCGACCGCCTGTCCGACATGGGCATCGAGCCCTACATGCTGGCCACGGCGCTCAAGGGCGTCATCTCGCAGCGCCTCGTCAGGCGCATCTGCCCGCATTGCCGCACGTCGTATTCGCCGACGCCCGACGAGCTGCAGAGCCTCGGCATCGATCCCACCGCGCAGGGCGTGCAGTTCTTCCGCGGCGCAGGATGCTCGGAATGCTTCAATAGCGGTTACCGTGGACGCATCGTGGTGGCCGAGGCGCTCGTCATCGACCGCAATATAAGCCGTGCCATCCATCAGCAGGAGTCGCGCGAGGCGCTGATGCAGGCAGTGCGCGCCAGCGGTTTCCAGCCCATCATCGTCAACGCCCGCGACCTTGTGCTCGGCGGCGTCACCACCATCGAAGAGGTTTACCGCACCATCTACACGACGGACTAGCGGAACGGAGTGAACCATGGGCTTGATGGACAACATCGTCAGCGCGGCTGAAGCCAACCGCGCGTCCGACATTCACATTGCGGCGGGGCTGCCGATCAGGCTGCGCATCGACGGCGAGCTGCGCAACTTGGGCGACCACGTGCTCACGGCCGCCGAGTGCGACGCCATCGCACGCGACGCGGTGGGCGACCAGTTCGACAACCACCCGCGCATCGAGGAGATCGACATGGCCGGCACCTACGCTGGGCACGTGCGCTGCCGCCTGAACATCTTCCAGTCCATGCGCTCGGTCTGCTTGGCCATCCGCCTGCTTTCCAACACCATCCCCGAGCTGTCGTCCCTGGGGTTGCCCCAGGTGGTGCAGACGTTCCCCAGCTACCAGAAGGGCATCGTCATCGTGACGGGCGAGACGGGCTCGGGCAAGTCGACCACGCTGGCGGCCATCCTCAACCAGATCAACCTCACGCGCCCCGACCACATCATCACGCTGGAAGACCCCATCGAGTACGTGTACCAGCCCCAGATGAGCTCCATCGACCAGCGCGAGATCGGGCGCGACACCGCCAGCTACTCCGAGGGCCTGCGCGCCATCCTGCGCCAGGACCCCGACGTCATCCTCATCGGCGAGATGCGCGACCTCGACACCATCGAGACGGCGCTCACCGCGGCCGAGACCGGCCACCTCGTGTTCGGCACGTTGCACACCAAGTCGGCGGCCGACTCCATCGACCGCCTTGTGGACGTGTTCCCCGAGGGGCGCCAGCGCCAGATCCGCCTGCAGCTCTCCATGGTGCTCCAGGCGGTGCTCTCGCAGCAGTTGCTGCCGCGCGCGAGCGGCCAAGGGCGCGCCGTGGCCTGCGAAGTCATGATCGTCAACCACGCCATCCGCAACCTCATCCGCGAGGGCAAGACCCCGCAGATCGAGAACACGCTCGCAACGACGGCCGACCTCGGCAGCGTGACCATGGACAACATGCTCGTCCAGATGGCGCGCCAGCGCATCATCACCCCCGAGACGGCCATAGCGGCCGCCCGCGACGCTGAGTTCGTCAAACGCAGCGCCCACTAGCACGACGGAAGGAAGCTCCAGGTGAAAACGTTCAACTATACCGCGCGATCGATCGAGGGAGGCCAGGTCACTGGCGTCGCCGAGGCCAACACGCGCGAGGAGGCCATACGCGCGCTGCGCGACGACGGCTTGATCATCGAGCGCATCGTGGAGGTCGGCGGAGGCTCGCGCGACATCGACCTGCGCCTGGGCGCCAAGAAGACCAAGGAGAAGTCGCTCGGCATCGTGTGCGACCAGTTCGAGATTCTGCTGAGGGCGGGCCTTCCCATCGTGCGCACGCTCGAGCTCATCGCGAACCAGACCGAGGACAAGACGCTCGCCGGCATCCTCCGCGAAGCCGCCAACGACGTGGCCGCGGGCTACGGCCTGGCCGACAGCCTCGAGAAGCACGGCGACGGGCTGCCCACCACGTTCGTCGAGTCCATCCGCGCTGGCGAGGAGTCCGGCGCGCTCGAGCTCGTATTCAAGCGTCTGAGCAACTACTACGAGAAGAGCAGCCGCACCAAGAACAAGGTGAAGAGCGCCATGATCTACCCGGTGTTCGTCATGGTCATCGCCGTGGTGGTCGTGGCCATCATCATGATCTTCGCCGTGCCGGTGTTCTCGTCCACGTTCGAGAGCATGGGCAACGAGCTGCCCGCGCTCACGCAGTTCGTCGTGGCGAGCTCGGATTTCTGGGTGCATTGGTGGTGGCTCGTCGTCATATTCGTGGCGGCCCTGGTCATTGCCATCAAGCTCGCCAAGAAGAACGACGCTTTCCATTTGTTGTGGAGCAAGATAGGCGTCAAGGTGCCCGTGCTCGGGCGCATCAACCTCATGAGCGCCGCGAGCCAGTATTCCGGCACGATGAGCGTCATGATGGCCGCGGGCCTTCCCATCGTGAGGGCCGTGGGGGTCACGGCGCGCTCCATGACCAACTACTACATGGCGCGCTCGCTCGAGGCCACGATGCCTGGCTTGGAGGCTGGCAAGACGCTCGCGCAGTGCCTGGCCGAGGAAGCCACCATGCCTGAGCTCGCCATCGAGATGACGTCCGTGGGCGAGCAGACCGGTTCGCTCGAGGGCACCATGGAGGTCATTTCCGAGTACTACGACAACGAGGTGGAGACGTCCACAGCGCGCGCTATGAGCATCTTGGAGCCCATGATCATCGTGGTCCTGGCGGTCATCGTGTTCGTGCTTCTGCTCAGCGTCTACCTGCCGCTCTTCAGCATGTACGGCAGCATGGGCTAGGTGGGACTCAAGATATAGATAGGTCTCGAAAAATGGGACACAAGTCCCACATGCGGTGTTGCCAAAAGGTTGATTTATCGAGAGAAAAGTGCATCGTTCCCGCATATCACGGTGGGACAAACGGTATATAATATGGCCGTCAATAACCGAAGGGGACGTATACCTCCTTCGGTAACAACCGAAGGAGGTATATATGATTGAGATGCTGAAGAACCGCAAAGAGGCGTTGCAGAAGCGCGGCGTCAAGGGCTTCACCCTGATGGAGATGCTCATCGTCATCGCCATCATCGCCGTCCTGGTCGCCATCGCCATCCCCGTCCTGGGTGCTCAGCTCGACCGCTCCAAGGACGCGACGGACGAGGCAAACGCCCGCTCCATCTACGGCCTGGTCCAGGCGGACGTTATGTCGCCGTATACAGGAACTGGTGCAACTGCGACAAAGGTTGAGGGCCCGTCTGGGACTGATCCGAAGGTCTATACGGTGACTTTGTCAGATGGATCAACTCAAAAGTTTGAATTCAGTACGCGTACCCAAGAACTGAAGACCACCATCGACAAGGATAAGAAGGTTGTCACAGTTGATTTGACTTATGGTGGAGGCACTGCTCATTTCGGCACCACTGATACCCCCACCAACAACAACAGCGGCGGCAACGGGAATGGTTAATTCCGAATAGTTAGAGTCGTTGCAGAAAAGGGCCGCATCCTCGGATGCGGCCTCTTTTTATACGGGAGTCTTCCAAAGGGTATACTTTCCGCATGCAGAACTTCGATCCCATAGTCACAGCGTATGTGCTGGTCGTGGCGGGCTTGCTGGGGCTCGTCATGGGCAGCTTCATCAACTGCTGGGCGTGGCGCTCCACGCATGGCGAGTCGGTGCTTTCGGGACGCTCGCATTGCCCTGCCTGCGGGCATGAGCTCGGCGCGCGCGACCTAGTGCCCGTGCTCAGCTGGCTGCTCTCGGGGCGCAAGTGCCGCTACTGCGGCGAACCCGTCTCCGCGCGCTACCCTGCCACCGAGCTCGTGTGCGCAATCGTCTTCATGGCCATCGTCTACGTGTACGGCCTGTCCCTCGAGACGGTCGAGCTGCTCGCGTTCGCCGGCGTGCTCCTGTTCCTGAGCCTCACCGACATCGACGACTTCATCATCCCCAACGCCTGCATCGTCGTGGCGCTGGCCATCCGCGCCGTCTACCTGGCTGCCGCGTATTTCATGGGAACGCTCGCCCTGCCCGAGATCGGCTACTACCTGGCGAGCGGCTTCGGCATGGGCGTAGCCCTCGTCATCGTCGTGCTCGCCGCCGACAAGGTGCTCGGCCGCGAGTCCATGGGCGGCGGCGACCTCAAGCTCTATGCGGTGGCTGGATTCTACTTCGGCTGGCAGCAGGGGCTCTTCCTCATCATCGTCAGCTGCATCTTCGGCATCGTCGTTGCCCTGCTCACTTCCGGGCGGGCGGGGGCGCCTGCGGGGGAGCAGCCTTCGGGGGATCAAGCCGGGGAAGAGGGCTTCATGCGTCGCCCCATACCCTTCGGCCCCTCGATCGCGGCCGCGTGCGTGATCACCATGCTCGTGGGAAATGCCTTTATTACCTGGTATGCAAGCTTCCTGTAGCCTCAAAAAGCGCTACAATAATAGGGCTTACGCACAATGAAGCTGAAGGGATACACGCGTGGCGCTTATAGGGATTGATATCGGCAACAACAATTGCAAGATTGCCATGCGCGATGGTGGCAGCATGAAGCTCATCTCGAGCCGCATGCCCGACAACATCGTGCGCGACGGCGAGGTGGCATCGCCCGAGACCATGGCGCGCTTCCTCAAGATGGTTCGCGCCGACGAGCACATCCGCGACCGCAACTGCGCGCTCGTGCTCGGTTCCAACCAGGTGTTCTTCCGCCATATCTCGCTGCCCTTGATGTCCACGGCCGAGCTCGAGCTCAACCTTCCGTATGAGTTCCGCGATTTCATCAGCGACGACCCCGAGGGCTACCTCTACGACTACGCGGTGGACGAGATGGTCCCCGGCGAGGACGGCGGCCCCGGCCGCATGGAGCTGTACGCGTCGGCGGTGTCGAAGCAGCTCGTGGACGAGTACGCGATGATGCTCAAGAAATCTGGCTTCAAGCTCAGGATGGTCACGCCGGCCCCCATGGCCTATGCGCGCCTGCTGCAGGACTACGCGAAGCGCGTGCCCGAGTTCATGGGGCAGGACGTCGTCCTCGTGGACATCGGCCATGCGGACGTCACCGTGTCGCTGTTCCGCGGCTTGCGCTACGACTCCGCGCGCACCATCGAGATGGGTTGCCGCGAGTTCGACAACATCATCGCCGACCTGAAGGGCATCGACCCCTACACGGCGGGCAGCTACAAGTTCACGAACTTCGAGGGCGTGCTCGACGAGCAGCCGTGCTTGGCGCTCTGCGACCGGTTCGCGGTCGAGGTGGCCAAGGTCATCAACTTCTACAACTTCAGCAACCGCGAGCGCGAGATCAGCCTGCTGTGCTTCCTCGGCGGCGGCGCCCGCATATCCCAGCTCACCATGGCAATTGCCGAGGCGGTGGCGGTGCCCGCCGCGAGCATCGAGGCGGTTTTGCCGCCCGAGGCGCGGGGCCAGGAGAATTCCCCCGTCTGCGCGCTGGCCATCGGCAGCATGCTCGAAGGCGAGGCGATGTAGATGGCGCTGGACTGGAGCAAGAAGATTTCGTTCTCGGGCCTCAAGAAGGCGTCGGGCAAGGGCAGCGTCACGTACCCCTCCAAGCGCTACATCAACCTCATGCCGCGCAAGGAGCGCAACAACGATTGGCGCAAGGTTCTGCCGGTGGCCATCATCTTGTTCGTGCTCTTGGCTGTGTTCATCAAGTTCGGCGTGTACGACCTGTTCGCCAACGTGTCCGCCAAGCAGGCGGAGCTCAACTCCCAGACCCAGGTGCTGCGGAGCGTGCAGGCCAAGGCCGCCGACTACGATCAGGTGAAGGAAGAGTACGACGCGTACCAATCGACGCGCCTCTCCTCCGCGGCCAACGAGGTGAGCGCGATCGAGGCCATGGAGCTCGTCGACGCCTACATCGCGCCCTACGCGCACATCGACGAGATTAACTACGACAAGAACACGATCACGCTCAACCTGAGCAACATCACGCTCGAGAACGTGGGTAAGCTCGTGAGCAAGCTCTACGAGCAGCCCATCGTCAAGAACGTGGCCGTGTCGACGGCGGGGCAGGATTCCTCGAAGAACGAGGAGCTGACAGCCGCCATGGTCATTTCGGTCGAGAAGGCGTAAGGGGGTCGATATGCTCACGTACAAGATGTCGCGTCGCGAGAAGGCCCTCGTTTTGGTGTTCGCAATCATCCTGGTGGCGGTTGCGTGGTTCGTGTTCGTGTATCAGAACACGACCGACCAGATAACGAAGATCGAGGGCGAGCTGTCCACGGTCCAGTCGCAGACCCAGCTTATGGAAGCGCGCGCAAATCAAATCGATCAGATGAAGGCCGAGATCGAGCAGCGCAAGGCCGAGGGCGCCAAGCCCGTCGAGGTGCCGGAGTACGACAACATCCAGCCCCTCATGGCGCAGCTGAACAGGATCATGTCGGCGGCGGCCAGCTACTCGCTGTCGTTTGACGACCTGGACACGAGCAACGCGGGCTACGTCGCGCGCGGCGTGCGCATCGACTACGAGTCCTCTTCGTACGAGGCGGCGGAATCGATCGTCGACGCGCTCGCAGCGGGGAAGTACCCGTGCCGAGTGGACACCATTTCGATCAACGACAAGTCCACGAAGGCGTCCTCTTCCAAGGATGCGCCCGTGTCGGCGTCGGTCCACGTGACGTTCTTCGAGAAAACTTCTTAAGGAAACACAAACAAACGTTCGCAAAATGTGGTATGATTGCTCCAGTACATGGAGCAGGTGCCGTCGCGCTCGAGCAGCCCGTCGGTCCCCGGCGGCGTCGCCCGGCGCTGCCCATCACGCCTGCGCACCGGTTTCCGAGGGAAAGGTGGGCGGCATGAAGACGTTCGAGCTCGAGAAAATCAACGATGTCCGTGAAATGGTTGCGGTGGCGCATGCGGAGGGCAACCCCGTGGTGGTTTACGACGGCGCCGACGAGGCCCTCGTGGCCATGAGCCCCGCGGTGTTCGAGCGCTTCCTCACCGACGGCACGGTTCTCGGCGCCACCGACCGCACCACATTCCGGTTGTGATCGCGAGCGCATGCCGCCTTCGGCGGTGAGTTCGTGTCGCGGAACGCCCGTAGGGGCGCGCTCCGCGCGTCCTTCCCATCGGGTCGCTAAAAACGGATGCGTCGCCTTCCCGAAACGCCTGTAGGGGCGCGCTCCGCGCGTCCTCTTGCCAGGCCCGTGACGCTTACTTCTTGCGCCTGCCCATCATCGCGAGGGTCTTGCGCATGCGCGTGAGCTGCTCGAGGGGGTTGAGCAACATGGCCTCGCCCTGAGGCAGGGCACTGTGCGCCTGCTTGAAGAGCTCGTCGACGATCTCGCCCGCGGCCTTGCCGTACACCTGGGCGTCGTAGCCCTTCGCCATGAGCTCGGTCTTGGCGGCCTCAACCGCGGCCTCGTCAACGTCCGCGAACAGCTCGTCGAGGAAATCGAGGCTCTCAGGGGAGTAGAACAGCCCCTTCACGAGCGTGGCGTAGGCGGCCACGTACACGAGGGGCAGGGCGTCTGCGGGGCGGATCTCGATGTAGGTCTTGCAGCGCACGTCGTTGAAGAACATGGACAGCGCGTGCTCCACGTCGGCGCGCGTCATCGCGCGGTCCGCGTATATCTCGCCGAAGGTCTGCTCGGTGGGCTGCGCGACGCCCTCTTCGTTGTAGTAGAAGATCGCGGGCGTGCTCAGGATGTACTCTGCATACTTCTCGAGCGTGAAGTCGCGGTCGAGCGCGCCGGGCACGGCGTTGCAGCGTGCGGGATCGCATTCGCGCCAAATCTCGGTGCGCATCATGTGGTGCGGGCTGGGCTCGCCTTCGAAAGCAGGCGAGTTGTCGCAGATGAGCGCGAATAGCGGGGCTGCCGCAGTTGCGAGCCGCAGTTTGCGCAGGCAGTCCTCGACCGAGTAGTAGTCGATCGAGATCTGCGTGGATGCGGAGCCGCGCATCATGCGGCGCCCGTACGGGCCGATCTTCGCGAAGTGGTCGTCCATGAAGCGGTAGCGCTCCTTGGGTATGAGCGGCAGGTCGTCGGCTTTTGCCGTGGGGTGATACCCCACTTCCACGAGCCGGTAGCCGTAAGGGTCGATCAGGTCGATGACCTCCCGCTGGAACGCGGTGAACTCCACACGCGCATCCTCGCCGTTCTCGAAGGGGCCGGCGGACAGCTCCAATTGGGCTGCGGGCTCGAGCGTGACGGCCTTGTTGCCCCCGGCGAGGCCGATGAGGGCCCCCGCATCGCCGTTCGAGAGCTCGGCGTACTCGCTCTCGAGCTGCTCGAGCAGCCAGCCCGCGCCATGCTCGTCCCCGTAGGCGACAGCGGAGTTGCCAGGACCCACGACGATGTGCTCGAGCTCCACCCCGAGCTTGCCCTGCTCGCCTTCTTTCTTGATGCCGCTCTTGAAGTAATCGACAATAGCTTCCACGTTCTCGCGCATAAGATGCCTCGCTTTATTCTCCTTAGTGGATTAATTCTTTTCGATGGCATTGTCCCACAAAGTCAACCGCACGGGAATTGCGCGGCGGCGCCCGTCCGCTGGCCCCGACAAGCGGTTCGCCCACGATTCCGTTGGGTTAAGAAACGATGAAGCACCTTGCAATCTACGTGGGACTTTCCTACGATGAACGCTCACACACGAAAAGATTGGGGCGATGTCTCATGAGCATAAAGGCTGGGATCGTCGGGGCGGCCGGCTTCGCGGGAATCGAAGCGGCACGCCTCGTTCTTACTCACCCAGAATTCGAATTGGTCGCAGCGACGTCCAATGAACTTGCGGGCTGCAAGCTGAGCGACCTCTACCCCAATTTCCTCGGCGTGACCGACCTCGCCTTCACCGCGCACGACGACGCGCCCCTCACCGAGTGCGACGTGGTCTTCCTGGCGGTGCCCCACACGGCGGCCATCGCGCAGGCTCCTGCGCTCGTCCAGGCGGGCGTCGCGGTCATCGACCTCTCGGCAGACTTCCGCCTCAAGGACCCCGCCGTCTACGAGCAGTGGTACAAGGTGAAGCACACGGCAACCGACCTGCTCGCGCAGGCCGCGTTCGGCCTTCCCGAGCTGTTCGGCGGCGAGTTGCGCGCGCTGGCCAGCCGCCGCGAGAGCGGCCAGGGCGTGCTCGTCGGCTGCGCGGGCTGCTACCCCACGGCCACCTCGCTCGCTGCGGCGCCGCTCATCCGCGCCGGCCTCGTGGGCGAGGGCCCCATCGTGGCCGATGCCGTGTCCGGCGTTTCGGGCGCGGGCAAGAAGGCCACGGAGCGCACGCACTTCTGCTTCGCCGACGAGAACGTCGAGGCTTACGGCGTGGGAAGCCACCGCCACACGCCCGAGATTGAGCAGATCCTGGGCATCGAGGGCCGGTTGGTCTTCACGCCGCATCTGGCGCCGCTCGACCGCGGGCTTCTCTCCACGGTGACGCTCCCGCTGGGCGAGAGCGGCGTGAGCCAGGAGCAGCTCGATGGCCTGTACACCGATTTCTACGCGGACGCCCCGCTCGTGAGCGTGCTCACCGGCGGCGCGCAGCCCAAGACCTCGTCGGTCGCGGGCACGTGCCGCGCGCACGTGGCGGCCGTATACAACGCCCACGCGAACGTCGTGGTGGCCACGGGCGCCATCGACAACGTGGGGAAGGGCGCCGCCGGCCAGGCGGTGCAATGCGCGAACATCGTGTTCGGCCTGCCGGAAACGATCGGTCTGGAGCACATAGCCATTCCGGCCTAACGGCCGATAGTCAGAACCGGAAACCGGTATTTGCTCTGCTACCGGTTGCCCGTAGGGGCGCTCTCCGAGCGCCCGCGCCCGGAGGGCGCCAATGAGAGAAGAGCGCCAACGAGAGGAACGTTGTGAGCGAAGCCAACGACATACAGCCTTTGAACCTGCCGGGCGGAACGCCCGACCTGACCAGCCTTACCGTCGTGGACGGCGGCGGCGTTTCGAGCGCCCTCGGCTTCCGCGCCGCGGGCGTCCATGCGGGCTTCCGCAAGAAC
>SUUE01000005.1:0-21527 GCA_015062685.1 Coriobacteriaceae bacterium | reverse complement strand
CCGTCGTGGACGGCGGCGGCGTTTCGAGCGCCCTCGGCTTCCGCGCCGCGGGCGTCCATGCGGGCTTCCGCAAGAACCCCGGGCGCCTGGATATGGCGCTCGTCGTGGCCGACGAACCCGCTGCCTGCGCCGCCACGTTCACGCAGAACGTGTTCTGCGCCGCGCCCGTCATCGTGTCGCGCGAGCACCTCGGCGGCGAGTCCTGCGGCACCGCCCGCGCGCTCGTGGTCAACTCGGGCTGCGCGAACGCCGCGACGGGCGACCGCGGCCTCGAGACCGCGCGCGAGACGGCCGAGATCGTCGCCGACGCCGTAGGTTGCCCCGCAAGCGAGGTGATGGTCGCCTCGACGGGCGTCATCGGCGTTCACCTGGATGTCTCGACGTTCGAATCGGGCACGCCGCTCGCCATGGAGGCGCTCTCCCGCGACGGAGGCCCCGATGCCGCGCGCGCCATCATGACGACCGATACGCACCCTAAGGAGTTCGCCGTCACGTTCTCCGGCGACGGCATCGGATACGACGGCGCCACGTTCACCGTCGGCGGCATGTCCAAGGGTTCCGGCATGATCATGCCCAACATGGCCACCATGATCGCCTGCATCACGACCGATGCTCCCGTGACGGCGCCCGCGCTGCGCACCGCGCTCAGGCGCGCCGTCTCCACGAGCTTCAACAAGATAACGGTGGACTCCGACACGTCCACCAACGACTGCTGCTTCGCGTTCGCGAGCGGCGCGGCGGCACCCGGGGCGCCGCAGTTCGACCCCGAGGGCCCTGCATACGCGCTCTTCGAGCGCGCGCTGGGCGCCGTGTGCGAATCGCTCGCGCGCGATATGGCGGCCGACGGCGAGGGCGCAACGCGCCTCGTCACCGTCCGCGTGGCGGGCGCGGCGAACGATGCCGAGGCCGACATGGCGGCCCGCACCATCGCGAACTCGCCGCTCACCAAGACGGCCATCTTCGGGCACGACGCCAACTGGGGCCGCATCGCGGCCGCTGCCGGCAGGTCCGGAGCGCGCTTCCGCCAGGAGGACGTGTCCATCGACATCATGGGCATGCCGGTCCTGCGCGGCGGTCTTCCTGTTCCCTTCAGCGAGGAGGAGGCGCTACGACGATTCGAGCGCCCGGAAGTCGACATCGACGTCGACCTGGGCGCAGGCACCTCATCCACGACCATCTGGACGTGCGACTTCTCGCACGACTACGTAACGATTAACGGAGATTACCGCACATGAAGCTTTCGAAAGACACACGCCCCAACGGCGTAACCGATAAGGAAACCGCGCAGCTGCTCGCCGAGGCGCTGCCGTGGATCAAGAACATCACCGGCAAGACCGTCGTCATCAAGTACGGCGGCGCGGCCATGGTGGACCCCGAACTTAGGGCCGCGGTCATGGCCGACATCGTGCTGCTGAAGACGGTCGGCGTGAACCCCGTCATCGTGCACGGCGGCGGCAAGGACATTTCCAAGGCCATGGAGGACGCCGGCATCCCCGTGGAGTTCAAGGACGGCCAGCGCGTCACCACCGACGAGGGCATGGACATCGTGCGCACCATCCTCGCGGGGAAGGTGAACCAGGAGCTCGTGCGCGAGCTGAACGAGCACGGCAACATCGCCGTGGGCGTGAACGGCGTCGATGGCGGCACGGTCATCGCCGAGCCCGTGTCCGACGAGCTCGGCCGCGTGGGCCGCATCAAGCGCATCAACGGCGCGTTCTTGCAGGACCTCATCGCCGCCGATTACATTCCCGTCATCGCCTCCGTGGCCATCGGAAACGACGGCGGCTACTGCAACGTGAACGCCGACGTCATGGCCGGCCAGATCGCCGCAGCGACGGGCGCGGCCAAGATCCTGTTCCTCACCGACGTGGACGGGCTCTACCTGGATTTCGACGACAAGGGCACGCTCGTGTCGCAGCTGTCGCTCGAGGAGGCGCGCGAGCTCATCGACGGCGGCGAGCTCTCGTCGGGCATGATCCCCAAGCTACGCTCCTGCGTGACGGCGCTCGAAGGGGGCGTGCCGAGCGCCTACATCGTGAACGGGACGATCCCTCATGCGATCCTGCTCGAGCTGTTCACGCTCTCCGGCGTGGGCACGGCGGTGTATACCGACAGCGAAGACGCGGTGAACGCGGTGCGCGCAGTCGGGAACTTTGCTAGCAAGTTGCTGGTGAACAAGTAACGCGCGCAAGGTCCTGCGACCTCGCCGCCCCTGTTTGCGGGAGCATCGGTGGGCGGGAGGGCTCGCTCGACGCGAAAATCGTACGAGCCAAGGTCTCTTAGACGATTTTCGCTTGACCTCGCTCCGCCCTTCCGCCCACCGATGCTCCCGCAAACAGGGGCTACCGGGTTGCTTTGGGCGAGATGATTGAAGCAAGAACGCGTGCGACTGCGCGCTTTGAGAAAGAAGGAAATGGAAATGGGTTTGGAAGAGCAACAGAAGCTTGAGGAAGCGTATGTCATGCATACGTTCGGGCGGAAGCCGGTTGAGTTCGTGCGGGGGGAGGGCATGCTCCTGTGGGATGACGAGGGGCACGAGTACCTCGACTTCCTGAGCGGCATCGGCGTCATCAGCCTGGGGCATTGCCATCCGGCGCTCTCCGGAGCGCTCGCCGAGCAGGCCGGCAAGCTCATGCACGTGAGCAACTACTACTACATCGAGGGGCGCGGCGAGCTGGCGAAGAAGCTCTCCGACCTGCTGAACCTGCAGGTGCCCGAAGGCGACCGCGAGGCGTGGCAGACCTTCTTTGCCAACTCCGGCGCCGAAGCGAACGAGTGCGCGATCAAGCTCGCTCGCCTGTACGCGCGCAGGCAACAGGAGGCGGCCGGTTCCACGGCACGGCCCCAGGTGATCGTCGTGCTCGAGCGCAGCTTCCACGGGCGCACCCAGGCGACGCTCTCCGCCACGGCGCAGGCCGTGAAGCAGGAGGCCTTCCAACCGCTGCCCGACCAGAAGCTCTTCGTGCCCACGCCCTCCAACGACGTGGCCGCCCTCGAGCGCGTCTTCGCCGAGAGGGGAGCCGAGATCGCGGGCCTGATGCTCGAGCCCGTGCAGGGCGAGTGCGGCGTGCGCCCGTGCTCCGACGAGTTCCTGCAGGCGGCGCGCCGCCTGTGCACCGAGAACGGGGCGCTGCTCATTGCCGATGAGGTGCAATGCGGCATGTACCGCTGCGGCACCTATCCGTTCGCGTTCCAGCATGCGGGTATCGTGCCCGATATCGTGACCATGGCCAAGGGCATCGCGGGTGGCGTTCCCATGGGCGCCTGCTCCGCCCCCGCGCATATCGCGGCCGTGTTCGAGCCCGGTATCCACGGGTCCACGTTCGGCGGCAGCTGCCTGGCCATCACGGCGGCCAACACGGTGCTCGACACCGTCGCTGCGGAAGGTATCGCCGCGAGCGTCACCGAGGTGGGCGCCTACCTGCGCGAGAAGCTCGCAGAGCTGCCCCATGTCGTGGAGGTGCGCGGTAAGGGCCTCATGGTGGCGGCCGACCTGGACGAGTCGCTCGACGCGAACGCCGTCGTGCTGGCGGGCTTGAGGGCCGGGTTGGTCTTCAACGCGACGGGGCCGCACACGCTGCGCTTCCTGCCGCCGCTCGTGTGCAAGCGTGAAGATGTGGATACCGCCATCGAGCGTCTGGCAGCGCTGCTGTAGAATAACGACCGATATACTTGTTACTTTATCGCGATAAAGCGATTGGATAGGAAGGAACATCATGGCTGAGAAGGAAAAGGTAGTCCTCGCTTATTCGGGCGGGCTCGACACGTCGATCTGCATCAAGTGGCTCATGGACGAGCACGACTTGGACGTCATCGCCGTTATCGGCGAAGTGGGCCAGGAGCACGAGGGGCTCGAGGCCATTCGCCAGAAGGCGCTGCGCACGGGCGCCATCGAGGCGTACGTGGTGGACATGCGCGAGGAGTTCGTCAACGAGTACCTGACCGACGCCATCCGCGCCAACGCGCTCTACGAGAACAAGTACCCGCTGCTCTCCGCCTTGTCGCGCCCGGTCATCTCCAAGCACCTCGTGGAGATCGCCCACAAGCACGGCGCGAAGTACATCGCCCACGGCTGCACGGGCAAGGGCAACGACCAGGTGCGCTTCGAGACGAGCGTCTGGCTGCTCGACCCGACCATCAAGATCATCGCGCCGGTGCGCGAGTGGCCGTTCAAGACGCGCCCCGAGGAGATCGAGTGGGCCGCGGAGCACGGTGTTGAGGTGCCCGTCACCAACGCCAAGCCCTACTCCATCGACGATAACCTGTGGGGCCGCGCCATCGAGTGCGGCGTGCTCGAGAACCCGTGGAACGAGCCGCCCGAGGACATCTACACGATGACCGGCTCGCCCGAGGCTGCGCCGGACAAGCCCGAGTACGTGGAGATCGGCTTCGAGGCCGGCATTCCCAACGCGCTCGACGGCGAGAAGATGAGCTTCCTCGACGTCATCTACAAGCTCAACGAGATCGCCGGTCGCAACGGCTACGGCCGCCTCGACATGATCGAGAACCGCCTCGTGGGCGTGAAGAGCCGCGAGTGCTACGAGCAGCCCGCCGCCCTGGCCCTGATCACGGCGCACAAGGCGCTGGAGGACATGTGCCTCGAGCGCGAGGTGCTGCACTTCAAGCTGGGCATCGAGCAGAAGTGGGCCGAGTGCGTCTACTACGGCCAGTGGTTCGCGCCGCTCAAGGCCTCCCTCGACGCGTTCATCTCCTCCACGCAGAACGAGGTCACGGGCACGGTTCGCGTGAAGTTCTACAAGGGCACGTGCACGGTCGTCGGCCGCAAGTCCGATTACTCGCTCTACGATTACGCCCTGGCAACCTACGACAAGGAGGACCAGTTCGACCACGAGGCCTCCGCTGGCTTCATCGAGCTGTTCGCCCTGCCCGCCAAGGTGTGCGCCGAGAACCGCATGAAGAACAAATAGTCTGACCTGCTGTCCGCCCTCCGGCGCGACCGTGCGGCCCGGGCCGGGAGGCCCTGTGCCAGCTCGGGGTACTCGCCGGAGGGCTTTTGCCCACACGGAGGTTTTGCGGCTGCGTAATCGCTGGCACAAGGCCTCCCGACCCGGGCCGCACGGTCGCGCCGGAGGGCTGCGCTCTTCCTGGAAGGAAATGGGGATGAGCGTTGGTCGCCTCTCGGGCATATTACGAAAGGAAATTCACATGGCTCTCTGGTCCGGTAGATTCACGGAAGACGTGTCGGAGTTCACTCAGCGCTTCGGCGCGTCGCTGCCGGTTGACAAGCAGCTCTACGCCCAGGACATCGCGGGGTCGAAAGCCCATGCGCGCATGCTCGGCGCCCGGGGCGTCATCAGCCAGGATGACGTGAGCGCCATCGTCGCGGGGCTCGACCGCATCCAGGCCCGCATCGAGGCAGGCGAATTCCCCTTCGACATCAACGACGAGGACATCCACATGTCCATCGAGAAGGCGCTCATCGCCGACATCGGCGAGGCGGGCGCGCGCCTGCATACCGGGCGCTCGCGCAACGACCAGGTGGTCACCGACACGCGCCTGTTCGCCAAGCAGCGCTGCATCGACCTCATGCATGCGAACCTCGAGCTGCGGCACGCGCTCGTGGATGCCGCGAAGCAGAACGCCGATGTCATCCTGCCCGGCTACACGCACATGCAGCACGCTCAGCCCGTTTTCCTCTCGCATCACCTGCTGGCTTATGCGCACATGTTCGCGCGCGATTTCAAGCGCTTGGAGTCCGCCCGCGCCGCAGCCGACGTCTGCCCGCTGGGCTCCGCCGCGCTCGCCGGCACGACCTATCCGCTCGACCGCCGCATGACGGCCGAGGAGCTGGGCTTCGGCGGTGTTACCGCCAACTCGCTCGACGCGGTTTCCGACCGCGACTTCCTGCTCGACCTGTCGTATGCCGCTAGCGTCTCGTGCATCCACCTGTCGCGCCTGGCCGAGGAGCTGGTGCTCTGGTCCACGTCCGAGTTCGGCTTCATCACCATGTCGGATGCCTACTCCACGGGCTCGTCGATCATGCCGCAGAAGAAGAACCCCGATTTCGCGGAGCTCATCCGCGGCAAGTCGGGCCGCGTGGTGGGCGACCTCGTCGCGCTGCTCGTGACCCTCAAGTCGCTCCCGCTCGCCTATAACAAGGACCTCCAGGAGGACAAGGAGGGCGCCATCGACGCGGCGCGCACGCTCGAGGATTGCTACACCTGCATGACCGGCATGATCTCGACCATGCGCGTGAACGCCGACGCCATGCGCGCACAGGTGAACAAGGGCTACCTCGCGGCCACCGACGTGGCCGACTACCTCGCGAAGAAGGGCTTGCCGTTCCGCCGTGCCCACGAGATCGTGGGGCATCTGGTGCTGCTGTGCGACCGTCGCGGGTGCGGCCTGGAGGATCTGTCGCTCGACGACTTCAAGGCCGAGAGCGACCTCTTCGAGGCCGATATCACCGGCCAGCTCGATGCTGAATCGATTGCCGACGCCCGCACCACCGAGGGCGGCACCGGCCGTTCCGCCATCGCGCAGCAGATGGCGCTGGTCGAGAAAGCCCTTGGCGAAGACGAGGCTTCCCTCTAGCGGAAGCGGAACGCGGGTAGGTCGGTTATCGCCCCTGAACTCGCTCGATGGTACAATTACGGGCAATTGCGTAAAGGAAAGGGGATCGTTTGGCCTCGCGCTCTGTTAAGAACAGGAAGGGTCTCGGCAAGAAGCGTACGCTAGCCGGGTTCCTCGGCGTGGTCGCCGTGCTCCTCTCCCTCGTGGCGGCGTGTTTCGTGGGCGGGCTCGTCCTCGTCTCCTCGTGGTTCGACGACCTGCCGGACTACCGGAGCGCCGACGCTTTCGACATCTCGCTCCCGACGTACGTGTATGCCGCCGACCGCACGACCGTTCTCGCGCGCCTTCAGCTCGAGTACCGCGAACCGGTGGCGATGAGCGATATCAGCCCCGACCTGGTGAACGCCACGATCGCAATCGAGGACGCTCGCTACTACGAGCATTCCGGCCTCGACTACTACGGCATTGTCCGAGCGGTGGCGAGCAACGTCACGGGCGGTCAGATCCAGGGCGCCTCCACCATCACCCAGCAGTTCGTCCGCAACACGATCCTGCTCGACGAGATGGATGACATCTCCATCAAACGAAAGGCCCGCGAGGCCTACATCGCCGTGCAGATGGAGGACATGTACACCAAGGACGAAATCCTGCTCATGTACCTCAACACGATCAACTACGGCGCTGGCGCGCATGGAGTGGAAGCTGCAGCCCAGGTGTACTTCTCGAAGCACGCCTCCGAGCTCACCCTGGCCGAATCGGCGCTGCTGGCGGGCATTCCGCAGTCGCCCACCTATAACGATCCAATGCAGTTCCCCAGCCGTGCTATCGAGCGCCGCAACGCCGTGCTCGAACGCATGCTCGGCGAGCACTACATCACGAACGAGGAATACTCGCAGGCCATCAACGAGCCGCTCAAGCTCAACCCCAAGGACATGTCCAACAACGGCATCTTGGCCTATCCGTACTTCACGACGTACGTTCGCGAGATGCTCTACAACGACTACAACCTCTCCGAAGCCGACATCCTCAAGGGCGGCTTGAAGGTCTACACGACGCTCGACGTGGGCAAGCAGGAGGCGGCCGAGGCGGCTTGCGCCGCGAAGCGCGATTCCATGGGCAACGGCGCCATGGAGGTGGCCATGGCCGTGGTCGATCCCGCCACCGGCAATGTCCAGGCCATCGTGGGCGGCGCCGACTACTCGTCGAGCCAGGTGAACATCGCGACGGGGCAGGGCGGCTTTGGGCGCCCGTGCGGGTCCGTCTTCAAGACGTTCACGCTCGTGACCGCCATCAAGAAGCAGATCAACCCCAACAACACCTACCTCGACTGCACGTCGCCGGCCACTGTCGACGGCTACACGCTCGAGAACTTCGCCAACACCAACTACGGCATCAAGAACATCGCGGGCGCCTTCGCCGTTTCGTCGAACACCGGCTTCGTGCGGCTCATTTCCTCGATTGGGGTGAACGACGTCGCCCAGACGGCGTACGACCTGGGCGTCACGACCGACCTGTCTCCCGAAACCGCAGGCGCCGCTCTCACGCTGGGCGTCCAGAACGTCACGCCCCTCGAGCTCGCGAACTCCGTGGCTACCATAGCCAACGGCGGCGTTCACCACGACCTGTGCGCCATCACGACCATCGAGGACCACGAGGGCAACGTGATCGTGGACAACTCCGACCCCGAGAAGCGCGCCCGCCGCGTGCTCACGCCCGAGCAGGCCCATGCGGCCCAGCAGGTCATGAAGGGCGTCGTTCAGGGCGGTACGGGCTCCGATGCCGCCATGCGCAACGGCCAGCCCGTGGCCGGCAAGACGGGCACGTCCGAAGACTACAAGGACATCAGCTTCGTGGGCATCACGCCGTTCGCGGCTGCCGCCGTGTGGGTGGGCGACCCCTTGAACGAGCATGCCGTCTCAGCCGGCTCGTGCGGCGACGTCTTCCGCAATTACTGCACGGATATCATGTACGCTGAGGGCATTCCGGTGCAGGACTTCGCCTATGCCGACGATCCTGCCTACGTGCCCTACGAGGACATGGAGCACCACGTGTACGGCTACAACACGTACCAGGCCCTTGAGGAGCAGAAGCGCAAGGAAGAAGAGGAAAAGAAGAAGAAGGAAGAAGAAGAGAAGCGCCAGAAGGAAGAGGAAGCGAAGAAGCAGCGCGAGGCGGAGAAAGAGCGCCAGCAGCAGCAACAACAGCAGCAACAACAGCAACAGCAGCAACAACAACAAGCGCAGCAATAGCGCGAGCTCGCGTGCCGTTGCGAGGAAAGCGGATATAGAGGAGAACGTGATATGAACAAGGGAATCATCGCGAAAGTAGCCGTAGCGCTTTGCGCGTGCGTCGTTGCCGGCATGCTGGCAGCATGCTCGATGGGGCCAGCGGCCTCGGCTTCGTCCAAGAGCCCCGAACAGCTGAACCGCGCCTACATGTCGCAGGTGAACGAGTCCATGACCAAGCTGCAGGACAGCCTCGGGCAGTTCACGGACGCCGTCTCGCGAGGCGATGTCGTGAGCATGCGAACCGAGGCCGATAACGCCTACAAGGTGCTCGACGAGCTGGCCGCCATCGAGGCGCCCGAGGACATGGCCGACATCCGTGAGCAGTACCTCAAGGGTACCACCGCCATGCGCGAGGCCCTTGACGCCTATATCCAGCTCTACACCGAGGCTTCCGCCGCCGGTAGCAGCTACAGCTGGTCCGATCACGAGAACCGCGTGAAGAAGGTGCAGTCGCTCTACGACGATGCCGTCAAGCAGCTCAAGGATGCCGACGCCGCTGTCGCGGGTGCCGCGGGCGCTTCCAGCGCTTCCTCCAAGTAGCAAGGCCGCACATCGCCTTCCGCCCGCACGGGCGCAAACGAGTTCCATCCAGCAAAAGACGCTTTCGTGGCAGGGTTTCCCGTTAGTCTGAAGCCGAACGAGCAAATTCTTTCAGACAAGCGCTTTATCCTGACACAAATCGCTCGGATTCGGGAAATAGCCTTCAGACAAGCGCCGGATCCTGCCGCGAAACCCCGAATCGATGGATCGAACTCTTTGTTTTTCAGACTAGTGCCGAATCCTGCCGTTGGAAGACGGAGCGACAATGGGCAGGTGAAGCCGGGTGCGAAAGACGGGCTCGGAACGGGCCCGGGAAGGCTTCGAGAGCAACGCGCCTCACATTCAGCATGAATCACAATGCGCATAAACGAAAGGCGGGGCCCCGATAGGAGCCCCGCCTTTTCTAGCGGTTAGCTGTTCGATGCGGCTTAGCCTGCGTTGCCGCCGCCGGCTTGGTCGCCGCCCTGCTGGCCTTGGTCTTGCTGCTGGCCGCCTTGGCCGCCGCCGGCGTCCTGCCCGCCCGTGTTGTTCTGCTGCTGTTGCTGCTGCTGGTTATTGTTGTTCTGGTTGGCGTCGTTTTGCTGGTTCTGCTGCTGCGTCGTGTCCGTCGTGTAGTTCGTGTATCCGCTCGAGTAGTTCACGGACGCGTCTTTGGGGAACGCCACGATCTCCGTACCCGCCAGCGCCATCGACATGAACTCGTTCCAGAGGCTGTTGGCGGTGAGCGACTCGCTCGTGGACGAGTAGTCGCGGTTGCCGATCCATGCCGCGCAGGTGAGCGTCGGGGAGTAGCCGACCAGCCAGTGATCTCGGTAGTCGACGCCGGTACCGGTCTTGCCGGCAACGGGTTGCCCGTTCGAGGGGCCCATGCCGAAGGCGGTGCCGTACGATTTCTCGAACACGCCGCGCAGGACGCCGGTGACGGTGTTGGCCGTGCTCTCGGAGATGACGCGTTCGCTCGTGTCCGAAGCCTCGAACAGGATGTTGCCGTTCTTGTCCTCGATGCGGGTGATGATCACGTAGTCGTGGTGGATGCCGCCGTCGGCGATGGTGCTATACGCCTCCGCCATCTCGAGCGGGGTAACGTTCTCGGTGCCGAGCGTGATGATCGGGTAGGGCTCGAGCTCGGACTTGATGCCCAGGTTATGCGCCATGGAAATGAGGTTGTTCACCCCGATGCGCTCGGTCAGGCGGTAGTAGCCCGTGTTGGAGGAGATGGCCGTCGCGTCCGCGATCGTGCGGGTGCCGTAGTTCGCCTTGCCGAAGTTGTTCACGGTCTCGCCGCTCGGCAGCGTGACGGGGTTGGAGCAGTCGATAGTCGACTGCGGGTTGATGCCCATCTCGACGGCCGCCGTCAGCGTGAACACCTTGAAGGTGGAGCCGCTGGGGCGTCCGCCCTGCGCGGCGATGTTCCATTGGTCCTGGTAGAAGTCGTTGCCGCCCACCATGGCCTTGACGTAGCCGTTGCGCGGGTCCATGGCCACGAGCGCTGCGTCCATGCCCGGGTCCATGCGGTCGTACTGGTCGGCGCACGCCTGCTCGGCCTTCTCCTGCATGTCGACGTCGAGGGTGGTGTAGATCTTCAGGCCGCCCGAGAACAGGTCGGCGTACGTGCAGCCGTAGATGTTGTTCTCCTTCATGAGCTCGTCGCGCACGAAGCTCGTGAAGTAGGGGTAGGCGTAGATGCCCTGCTGCGGTTCGTCGGGCTGTGGGTTCAGCCCGAGCTCTGCCTTGACGGCCTCGTTGTACTCGGCTTCCGTGATGTAGTTGGCCGCGTACATGCGCTCGAGCACGTGGTTGCGGCGCTCGAGGCACGCCTGAGGGTTCTCCTTGGGGTTGAATGCCGTCGGCGACTGCGGGATGCCCGCGAGCGTGGCCGCCTGGGTCAGGCTCAGGTCCGAGGCGGGCACCTGGAAGTAGTTCATGGCAGCCGCGCCGATGCCGTAGCACCCGTCACCATAGTTGATGGTGTTCAGGTACATGGTGAGGATCTCTTCCTTGGAGTAGCTCTTCTCCATCTCGAGCGCGAGCTCGGCCTCCTTGGCCTTGCGCTCGAGCGTGATGTCGGTCGCCTCGTCGGAAAGCGCGGTGTTGCGGACGAGCTGCTGGGTGATGGTCGAAGCGCCCTCGAGGTCGCCGCCCTTGATGTTGTTCACGACAGCGCGGACGATGCCCTGGTAGTCGACGCCGTCATGCTCGTAGAAGCGGGCGTCCTCGACGGCGACGGTCGCGTTGATCGCGTTCTTGCTGACCTGCGACAGCTCAACCGGGTCGCGCTTGTCCAGCTGGAACTTGGCGAGCAGCGTGGTGCCGTCGGCTGCATACATGTAGGAGTCTTCGGCGTAGTTGAACGAGGAGCTGTTGATGACCGGCAGGTCTTTGGTCCAGGTGTTGTATGCGGTGATAACACCCGAGGCGGTGCGGAACCCTACCAGACCGAGCGCGAGCACGAGCACGAGAGCGATCCAGGCGATGGCATGACTCTTCGACTGCCGAAGCTTACGTCGTACTTTCATGATGTTTGGCCTTGTCTAGTTCGGTTACAGTGCAGATGGTTCATTATACTTCATGCTATAGAGCTAATGTGAAGGACCAGGGGAGCCGGGGTAACGGCTTGGAATGGAGAGGGCAGATGGAGTTACTTGCGCCTGCCGGCAACGTCGAATGCCTGCACGCCGCCGTGGCGGCGGGGGCGGATGCGGTCTATTTGGGCCTGGACGAGTTCAATGCGCGCAGGAACGCCGATAACTTCACGCTGGAGACGCTGGGCTCCGCATGCGAGTACGCGCACCTTCGCGGAGTGAAGATCTACGTGACCATGAACGTGGAGATCCTGCCGAGCGAGCTCGACCGCGCGATCAGGGTGGTCAAGGACGCGCACGAATCCGGGGCGGACGCCTTCATCGTGCAAGACGCGGGCCTCGCGGCCGAGCTGAAGCGCCAGGTGCCGCAGGCGTCCCTGCATATCTCGACTCAGATGAACATACATAACGCAGCGGGCATCGAGCTGGCTGCCCGCCTGGGGGCGAGCAGGGTCACGCTCGCCCGCGAGCTCTCGCTCGAGGAAATCCGCGAGCTCGTGGAGGTGGCGAGCGCCTTCGGCATGGAGGTGGAGGCCTTCGGGCACGGCGCGCTCTGCGTATGCTATTCAGGGCAATGCCTCATGTCGTCTATGATCGGTGGGCGCTCGGCCAACCGCGGCCTGTGCGCGCAGGCATGCCGCCTGCCCTACGAGCTGCATCGCAGCGACCGCGAAGGCGCGCTTCCCGCGCCTGGGGAGCACTTGCTGTCGCCGCGCGACCTGTGCACGGTGGACATGCTCGGCGACCTCGTTTCCGCCGGGGTAGCCTCGTTGAAGGTGGAAGGCCGGATGAAGTCGGCGGATTACGTGCACGAAGTCGTGTCGGTCTACCGCGAGGTGCTCGACGGGGGCATGCAGGCCAGCGAGTCGCACCGCGCCCGGCTGGCCGAGGCGTTCTCGCGCGGGTTCACGACGGCGTATCTCACGGGCGAGCGCGGCAACGAGATCATGAGCTACGGGCGCCCGAACAACCGGGGCGTGTTCGCGGGGCGCGTCGCGCGCGTGCGCGACGGCGTTGCCGAGGTGGTGCCCGAAATCGAGCTCCACGAGGGCGACGTGCTCGAGTTCTGGACGAACCGCGGGCACTTCGCGGCTACGCTCGAGAGCGTGCGCCCCGGCAAGGACGGCGCCGTGAGCGTGCCCGTCGATCAGCGAACGGGGAAGGGCGACCGCGTGTTCCGCGTGCGCAACGCCGCAACTGCGTTCCACGACGACGCAAACGAGCCGCGCATTCCCGTGACGGGTACGGTGTCCCTGCGCATCGGGCAGCCCGCGCACATCTCGTTCGCGAGCGCGGGCGCGTACGGCGAGGCGTTCGGCGGAACGGTCGAGGCCGCCCGGACGCGCGCGGTGTCCGAGCAGGACGTGCGCGACCACGTCGACCGCCTGGGCCAGACCCCGTTCAAGATCGAGGAGCTGTCCGTCGACCTGGAAGAAGGCGTCGGCATCGGCTTTTCCCAACTCCACCACCTCCGCGCCGAAGCGCTCGATTCTCTTAAGGCGGCCATTCTTCAACTATGTCGCGATGGCTCGGCGGCCGGCAGGGGGCCCGACTCGGGGCTCTCTGAGGCTGCGACGAGCGAAGGCGGAGCGTTTGGCGAGGACTGTTTGAGCGAGCGAAGCGAGCGAGTTCCGCAGCCGCTCCGCCGTAGCGAGGAGCGGTTAGCCTCAGCGTGCCCCGAGTCGGGCCCCCTGCCGGCCGCCGAGCCGCTGCAGGTCGTCGCTTGGGTGACCAGCCCCTCGACCGCAAGAGCCGCAAAACGTGCCGGCGCGGATGCGCTCTACGTCCCGCTGCTCAACTTCAAGCGCGGCCAGGCCCAGCAGGCGGGCGTCCTCCAGGAGGAGGCGGACCAGGCGGGTTACCCCAAGCAGTGCGTTATGGCGCTTCCCGCCGTGGACCACGATCCCGTTCCGGGCACACGCGAGTACGCATCGTCGTTCGACATGTGGGATTACGTGCGCGAAGGCAAGACCGTGTTCGCCGACAGCCTCGCCGGTGCTATCCGCGCGCTCGAGATGGGCGCGAACGTTGAAATTGGCCCGCACGTGCCCGTGACGAACGCGGCGTCTCTACAGCTGATGGCCGATTTAGGGATCAGCCGCATCTGGCTTTCCCCCGAGCTGACGCTCGGCCAGATCGCCGACCTCGCGCGGGAGAGCTCCGTTCCGCTCGGGCTTACCGTGGCAGGTGCGCAAGAGCTGATGATCACTGAACATTGCCTGCTCATGAGCCAGGGGCCTTGCGCCCAGACGTGCGAGACATGCGCGCGCCGCCGTGCTCATCACAAGCTCGTCGACCGCAAGGGCTTCGATTTCCCGGTCATGACCGACATGCTCGGGCGCAGCCACCTCTTCAACGGGGTGGAGCTGGATGCCGTGCCGACGTTGCCCGACCTGGTCGACATCGGCATCTCCGCCGTCATGGTGGATACGACGCTCTTGGACAAGAAGGCGGTCGCCGATGCCGTCGCGAGGGTCCGCCGTGCGCGCGAGGCCGCATTGTCGGAGCATAAGGCCCTGTCGAAGCGGCCGAACACGACTACCGGCCACTTGTTCCGGGGCGTTTCGTGATAGAATCGCTCCTTGTGTATCGAACGGTCACGAAAGCCGCGGGCGGGGCTTCCCGCGCGCACGGCTTTCTGCAGAATGGAGAGAGCAATGCTGTCTGCTGAAGAGCAACTTCACATCATCGCGAGCGGCGTCGACCGCATCGTGCCCGAGAGCGCCCTGCTCGAGAAGCTGAAGCGGGGGGAGCCGCTCAACATCAAGCTCGGCGTCGACCCCACGGCCCCCGATATCCACATCGGCCACGCCGTGCCGCTGCGCAAGCTGCGCCAGTTCCAGGACCTGGGCCATCGCGTCACGCTCATCATCGGCGACGGCACTGCCCTCATCGGCGACCCCTCCGGGCGCAACTCCACGCGCCCGCAGCTGACCACCGAGCAGATCAAGCACAACGCCCAGACTTACGTCGACCAGGCGTTCAAGGTGCTCGACCCCGAGAAGACCACGCTCGTGTACAACTCCGAATGGCTCATGCCCCTAACGCTGGAGGACCTGCTGTCGCTCACGAGCAAGTTCACCGTGGCCCGCATCCTCGAGCGCGATGACTTCCACAACCGCTACACCAACAACCAGCCCATCAGCGTGCACGAGTTCCTGTACCCCATCATGCAGGCATACGACTCGGTGTGCATCAAGGCCGATGTGGAGCTGGGCGGTTCCGACCAGCTGTTCAACCTGCTCGCCGGTCGCGAGCTCATGGAGAAGATGGGCATGGAGCCGCAGGTCTGCCTGACGCTGCCGCTGCTCGAGGGCACCGACGGCGTGCAGAAGATGTCGAAGAGCTATGGCAACTACATCGGCGTGACCGACGAGCCTGCGAACATGTTCGGCAAGGTCATGTCCATCCCCGACGAGATTATGGTGAAGTACTTCCGCTTGGCCTCGAGCGTGCCGGTGGACGAGATCGACGCTATCGAGAAGGGCTTGGCGGCCGATGAGCTGCATCCCAACAAGGTGAAGCGCTCGCTCGCGCGCAACATCGTGGCCACGTACTACGACGAGGAAGCCGCAAAGGCTGCCGAGGAGCAGTTCGACTTGGTGTTCAAGCAGCACGAGATTCCCGACGATATCCCCGAGTTCGCCGCCGACCTCACGCCCAACGACGAGGGCAAGGTCTACCTGGCCAAGCTGCTGCACGACGCCGGCTTGGCGCCGAGCATCGGCGAGGCGCGCCGCCTCATCGACGGCGGCGGCGTGAAGGTGAACGGCGAGGCCGTGGCCCCGAAGGCCTACAACGTCGATCCCGCCCTGCTGCAGGGCGCCACGATCCAGGTGGGCAAGCGCAAGTTCGCCAAGCTCGTGTAGCCCCTATATAAGAAGACGGAAAACGAGGCCCTCGGCGTTGTGCCGGGGGCCTCGTTTTGCGATGACCCAGCTGCCCATCGTCGGCTGCCCTATCGGCGTTTCCGGCGGTTGGCGATGGCGGTTGCGGACCCGTATGTCGTGAGCAGGAACGCGGCGGCAGCGGCGTCGGCCAAGTCGTTGCTCCCCGTCGCGGGCAGTTGGACGTCGCGTCTCCACTGGGCGTAGAGCATCGCGGCTGCGCCGTCCTCGAGCGACAGGTTCGTCACTTCCTGGCCGTTCGCATAGGGCGCGCCCGAACCGTCAGGTTCGGTGTTCCACCCCTCGAAGGAATAACCCGGTCGCTCGTACGTGCAAGCGGCAAGTGGTGCTGCGGTGTGGCAGCGCATAGCCTGATCGCCCATCCGCCCGTGGGTGGCCCCGTTGCCGTCGAAGCGCACCGCGTAGGTGCTCGTGTGGAAGGAAAGACGCGCCGCCTGGGCGCTCGCCGTTCCGAGCGTGCCCGACATTGACCCTTCCGCGGTGCCGTCGAAGGTGTATCCCGGTTTTGCGCGGACGTCGACGATGCGCCACGCCGATCCCGCGAGCGCCGTTTGGTAGTAATCCACAGCGCCTTCGGCACGCGTTGATCCGTTCACGACGAAACCGAACGTGCCATAATCGCCACAATCGCCCGTGGCCATGCCGTCGAGCATGCCGTTTACGTCCAGGTAGTAGCTTTTCCTCGAGATGCTCACCTGCTTGGTCGTCGTGGCGAAGCCCGCGGTGTAGGCGCCTACGGACGCGGCGTTGTAGGTGGCATCCCCGGCTCGCGACCAGGCGGGGACGGTTGAGCCGAAGGCAAACGTCCCGACGCGTTCGTTCGTCCAGCCACCGTACGATCCATCGGGGTTCTGGTAGCGCGCTTGCACGGCGTGCGCGTAGGACCTCGGGGTGAGCCACATCCGGACATCCTCGAGGCCGTAATAGTAGTCGGTCGTTCCAGCCGTGCCCCCATCGCTTGCCTGCGGCCATGTCCATCCGAGCGGGGAATCGCGCCCGTCGACTTTCGTGACGGGGTCGGCATCCGAGATGCGCACCCGATAGGCGAGGGAGTAGGCTGCGGCCATGTCGCCCGTGAGCGCGGCTTGCAGCGCCATCGCGACGTTGCCAGCGCCCGTCGCCGACGGGCTGTAGGCGCCATTCGCCCTCCAGGCGTCCCAGCCCCCGTTGCGGTAGTACACGCGATAGGCAATGCCTCCGCTGGGCCCGCCGTTCTGGACGATTTTGAAGGCCATGTTCTCGATGTGCTGCCAATACCCGTTCACGTAGTTTCCGAATGTGGTGGGCGTCATTGCACCGTCTTTCGTGCGGACGGGCGCGTTCTCGTCGATTGGCATCCACTGGCTGTCGCCGACGTTGCTCACGTGGAGCCTGCATTGCAGGGTGGAGTGCGCGAAGGCGGCGCCGAAGGTGCGGAAGGAGCCCGTTCCGTTGGTTTGCGTTGCCGCGAGCACCGTCGCGCCGCGGGCGATGGCTTCGCCCACGAGCGCGTCGACCGACGGCTGCTCGTCGGGCCCGTACGAAACGGGAGGCGTGGTTATGATGTCAGCGTCGACGTCGATGGCGACGCGCAATGCCGCGCACACGTCGGCCGCCGATCCCCGGCCCTGTTCGTCAGCTGCCTTTATTGAAAGGATGCGTGCGTGCGGGTCCTGCTCGAGCACTTGGCGCGCAACCGCGCTTCCCTGCCCGGAGCAATCGGAGGGATCGTCGTCGATTACGCTCACGGCTCGCTCGCAGAGCGCTTCGTCACACCCCGTGTCGATGATCGCGACGAGGTTCTCTGAAGGCTCGTCGGCTGCGGGTTCTGCGATCGGTCCTTCATCCGCCCGCGTCGTTGGGTTTGTCTCGGGCTCGCGCTCGAGTGGCGATTCCTCAATCGGGCCTGCAATCTCGGGCCCGGCGGTGGCGCTCGCGTCTTCGCGCCGCGCTCTGCTTGCCTCGTCATCCACCGGTGCGGCTCCGGCGGTTGGCGGCATGCCATCCTCCGAGCTTCCGGTCTCGCTTGCGGCCGCGGCCGCTGGCGCTGCTGCGCTCCATGCGAGCAGCAGGGCAAGCGATGCGGCAGCCATGCCGCGCGTTCGCGCGTTTCGCCTTTGCCGGCACATGACGTCACCTTCCTTTCCCGCGTTTGACCCGACGTGCGTTCCGGCGCCGCGTCCGCTCGGGCCGGAACACGAGCGTGGAGGCATAACGGTCCGCGCCTATGCCCAGCTCGCCGTCGAGCCCGCGCGCGATGAAGTCGCCCTGTTGCAGGCGGAGCCCGTCGAGCTTTGGCTCGCCTTCGATGCGGAGTGTCTCGGGTGCGCGCAATCGGAACCGCAGGCGTATGCGGCTGTCGTCGGGCTTGACGCGCGACCAGCGCCCGGTCACGTGCTTGCCGAACAGGTCGAGCCGCGCATTTCCGAACACGCCCAACCTGAGCCGCGCGGCGCCCCTCTCACCCGCGATCCGCGCGACGTCTTTGGGGGAGAGTTCCCGAGCGCCGACGGATCGGTCGAGCACCCAGTCGCGGCGGAACCCCAGCGCGAGGCTTGACGCAACCCAGAAGAGCGCGCCCACAGCTGCGAGCGAACCTCCGAAGAGGACGCTGCGCCCGTCTGCGATATGCTCTTGCGGCTGCGATTCGAGGGAAGGAGCCCAATCGGTGCGCTCGGAATGGACCACGAGCCGGTGGGTGAACGTGCCTCCGGGCAGGAACCCCGAAGTGCTCGAGGGGTTCCTGCACGTTATGAGCGTGCACTGGTCCACGCCGTCCGCTATGTCCACGACGTCGAGGCGGTCGGGCTCCACGAGCTCCGTTGCCACGACTTCGTATGCATAGGGCTCGCCCATCGTCCAGAGGATGATGGGGTCGCCCGGTTGCAGCAGGTCCAGATGGTCGAACATGCTCGAATCCCGCATGCCGCTATGGCCCGTAATCACGGTGTTGGCCGACGCGCCCCCTACGGGCAGGGACGAACCCCTGACATGAGCCGCGCCCTGCATGAGCGCCTCGTAGAGCTCGTCTTCGTCGCTGCCGCGGTAAACGGGTTCCTTCACGCCGATGCGCGGAATCTCTATCCAGCACAGCGATCCGTCCCGTGCCCCGTTCAACTGTTGGTCGTATGGTATCGCCCCCTCGCCGTCGGGACGGCCTGCCAGCATGTCGTTGTACGCGCCCGCTTCGGCAATTGCCGCTCGCGCCTCGTCGGAGGGCATGCTCGCGAGCTCGTCGCGTTGCTCGGTGAAATTCCTCGCCGCCTCGTATGCGCTCGCCCTATCGGCGAGGAACGGGTACGAGGCGATGACGATGGCGGCGGCATAGCACAGCATGCTGAGCGAGGCGATGATCGACCTCTTCCAGTCGATTCCGGGAATGGCGGAGGTGCGTGCTCCTTTTCCCCTGGGGAACGGGGCCCCTCCCTCCGAGCTGGTGGGCGGTCGCATCTTACTTGCCTTCGCGGCGCTTGCGCCCGGTTGCCGCAAGCCCGGTCGTGCCCGCGCCCGCGAGCAGGCCGGCAGCTACGAACAGCGCCCCGTTGCCCTGAAGCCCCGTTCCGGCCAGCTCGAGCATGCGGTCGTCGGCGGCCTGCATTCGCACGGTTCCCGAACGCTTCGACACCGAGAGCAGGCGGGTGGCTTCGTCGCCCTCGACGCTTGCCGCCTCGCCGCCCGCAACGTGGGCCGAGAGGGAGGCGATCGCGCCTTCGTTCTGGTCGAGCTCGGTTGCGATGGTCAGGACGATGTCGGTGTCTTGGGGCTCGTAGCCCTCGGGCGCCGCCGTTTCGCGGACAACGTAGACGCCCTCGTCCATGGCCGGAATCGCCAGCTCCCCGTCGGGCCCGCTCGCGAACTCGTGCGGTTGCCCGCCGAGCGAGCCGTCGGCCTGGACGAACAGCCCAGCCGATTCCGCGTCGGTGTTCGCGTTCGGTGCTTGCGCGCTCGGCAGGCCGTCCTTGTCCTGCGCCGTCCCGTCCGATGCTCGGACGGTGAACTTTGCACCGGAGAGTCGCTCGCCGGTGGACTTGTCCACCTTCACCACCTGCAGCTGGTATGCGTAGTTGCTGACCGCCAGCTTGGGCGCCGTCCTTTCGGCAAGCGTCACGGGGTCTGCGGTGTACGTGCGCTCCACCGTCGTGACGTTGCCGGCCTCGCCGACAGCGGCGTTCCCGGTCAAGTGGGCGGCGAAGTCTATCTCGATATCGTCATTGGCGTCGATCCCGCCAACCGCTTTCAAATCGGCTATATCTATGACCAGCGTGCCGTCATCGTGCTCGATGCTCGCAAGCTTGGTCACGTCCGAGCCGCCCACGCTCACGCAAACGGGCGACGTGCCGCCGGCGAGCTCCACTCCGGGCGCCAGGGTCACGGCATAGCGGTCGTGGTAGCTGTCGTATGCGCCGATGTCTGCGGGCAACGACCCCCGGATGCGGAAGGGCAGGTCCTGGCCTATGCATGAGTCGGCGGCTTTGCCCCAGCCCGAACCGTCGCGGTCCTCCCTGACGTGGAACGCGAGCGACGGCGCATCCTCCTTGGCGTCGATCGTTTGCATCGATCCTCCGAGCGGGATCCACATGGGGGCGGACCCAGCCTCGCCCTCGCCTATGCTCGCTGTCGAGCTTACTGCCAAGTAGTATCCTTCGGCGTTTGCGTAGGGCGTGCCTGCCACGGCCGTCTCCGGAGAGGAGGGGGACCCGCATGCCGCGAGGTGCTGCGCCAGGTTTTCCGCGAACGAGCTGGACTGCTTGGCCGCGATGGGCCCCGTTTCGGGGACGTCTGCCGAAGCCGCGATCATCTCGGAAATGTACTCGGCGGCGTTCTGCGCGTTATCGCGCGCCGCGTCCCCCGATTTGCTCCGCGCGGCGAGCCATGCGGCGTAGCTTGTGGTTGCCCCCGTTTGCCCAGCGTTCTTGCCGAGGAACGTGGTCACCGCCTCCTTGTTGGCGGGGCTCCATGCCACATGGGTCGCGATGTCCTCATCGTTGATGTCGGCGACGAATACCTGGTACATGGTGTAGCGGGCTTCCGCGTTCGCGCGCTGGTTGATTGTTATGACTCCCTCGGCGGCGTATGCCTGGGGAACGGCGGGGAGGCACCCGGCGGTCATTGAGCATGCGATGGCTCCCGCTACGAGCAAGCCTGCGGCTCGTTTCCCCGTTGCCGATGTTGCCATGCGCCGCATATCGATCCCCTCCGTTTCAACCCTCGGGCTCTTCTTGCCCGCCCGTCGTTTGTAGCAGGCATATTACCTGGGGGCGTGCTGACAAGTCTCCGACCAAACCCTCTTCGACTTTTCAGGATCGAGCGGCTCCAAGGCCTCCCGTTCTTCCATATATATGGATACGGTTCCAACGAACCCGACACGCTTCCAACGGCCTTGCAGGCCGACCCATCGCGAATCCGACGAAAATGACCCCCGCGTCTTACAAGGTGCTCAAGGGGGCTCTCACGGCCCCCTGTTGCGGGCGATTTGTCGGGAATGTGGAGACTCAGATTCCTGCAAAGTTTTCCTTGACGCAAGGCTTGGGCGCTCGTAATATATTCAATCGCCGCTTCGCACGGAAGCGGTTCGGGAAAAGAAGTCAAATCGGCTTCTGAGCAGCCCCAACAGGCTGGCCCGAGGACCTTGAGAACCGGATACTGGACGGAACGAAGAATCGAATTTCGGGCCCGATCGAGAGATCGGGAACCTT
>SUUE01000028.1 GCA_015062685.1 Coriobacteriaceae bacterium | reverse complement strand
GTCGGAGCTCCATCATTCGACGCCTTGGCAAGTTGATTGGGATTAAACGCCGGCAACACGTTTTTGCCTATATCCCGCGGAGCGCGCCCCTACGCGTTGCCGTGGCGCAGCGACCATGCCCCCGCAGGTTGCCGCGGCGCAGCAACCTGCGCCAAAACGGCCGCGCGATAAACGTCGTGGAGTCTTTTCCATATTGATTTGCGCACGCCTTTTTGCAGGCCAGAGTGCTACAATCTTGCACGCACGAGACACAAGGGAACGGACCTTTATCGCATGATCTCTTTCTTCAGATCGGACAACGGGACCATCATCCGCACCGACGCCATTGAGCCCGGTTGCTGGGTTGATGTCCTGGAGCCCACCATGGCCGAACGCCAATGGCTCCAGAACGAGCTCGAGATCGTGCCCGAGTTCGTGCGTTCCGCGTTCGACGACGAAGAAACGTCGCACGTTGACTTCGACGAGGACACCGGCCAGGTGCTCGTTATCGTCGACTGCCCGTTCGTCGAAGACGAAAGCGAAGTGGTGGACCGCTCCATCGTGCAGTACGACACCCACCCGCTGTCGTTCGTGTTCGTGCCCGAGCAGGAGTACTTCGTCACCATCTGCCTGCGCCGCAACGAGACCATCTCGGACTTCGCGCACGGCCGCTACCATGAC
Source organism: Coriobacteriaceae bacterium (assembly GCA_015062685.1). Lineage (GTDB taxonomy): Bacteria > Actinomycetota > Coriobacteriia > Coriobacteriales > Eggerthellaceae > UBA9715. Next base: position 16,893 of record SUUE01000028.1, on the reverse strand, counting down.
ATCTCGACCGCGCGCCGCACGCGCTTCCTGCTGCAGATGCTCCTGCGCGTCGCCCAGCGCTACCTGGTGTGCCTGCGCTCGATCAACCGCCAGATCCGCGAATACGAACGCGCGCTGCGCAAGACCATGCGCAACAGCGAGCTCATGAAGATGTTGGGCTTGGAGAAGTCGCTCGTTTACTTTTCCACGTCGCTCAAGGGCCTCGAGTCCACGGCGTCGCGCATCGGCACGGGCCGCATCCTCGACCTGTACGAGGAAGACCACGAGCTGCTCGACGACGTCATGATCGAGATTCGCCAGGCAACCGAGATGTGCACGATCTATACGAACATCCTGAACGGCATTACCGACACGTTCTCGAGCGTCATCTCGAACAACCTGAACATCACGATGCGCACCCTGACCATCATCACGCTCGTGATGGCTATTCCGACGATTATCTTCAGCTTCTACGGCATGAACGTGGAGGGGTTGCCGCTCATCCAATGGGCGTGGTTCCCCGTGATCGTGGCGGGAGTGCTCTGCGCCATAGCGGCGTTCGTCCTCAGGTCGGGACGCTTCCTGAAATAAACCGCGTGCGTGTTGAATGATGAGACAAAGGGGTCAGGCACCTCTGTCTCATTGCAGACGTCTACCCGCGCAAAGCGCGAAGCATTAACCCAATGAGACAGAAGAGCCCGACCCCTTTGTCTCATCGAGGCGCTTAGCCGTGGTGGCACACCCAGGTGGTCGGGTCGATGGCCTCGAACGTATAGCCCATGCCCTGGTAGTACTCGATGATGCGCGGGAGTGCGTCGACCGTCGTCTGCTTCGTCGCGGAGTCGTGGCAGAGCATCACGATGTTCTCGTCGTAGTTGCCCGGCGGGTTGCCCTCGATGGCGTAGCCGTACAGCTCGTCCGCCGTGTGGTCGGCGCCGTCGCCGGTCGAAATGTTCCAATCGTAGTACTGGTAACCGCGCTTCTGCACCTCTTCCTTGAGCGTGTCCATCATGCCGTCCGGAGCCATCGCGTTCGAGGAGCCGCCGGGGAAGCGGATGAAGCAGGGCACGTAGCCGATCTGGTCCTTGACCACCTGCCCCACCTGGTCGAGGTCGGCGAAGAAGGCGTCCGTGGAAGCGTAGATCTGGCCGTAGTCATGCGTCATCGTGTGCAGGCCGATGGTGTGCCCCCGGTCGTACGCTTCCTTGATCATGTGGTAGTGGTCGGGGTCGTGGCCCGTCACGAAGAACGTGGCCTTGCAATTGTATTTATCCAGAAGGTCGAGCACCTGCTGCGTCTTGTCGGAGGGGCCGTCGTCGATGGTCAGGTAGACGACCTTGCGCCCGTTGTCGGCATAGCTCCACGTGGACCGGTTGGGATCGACAGCGAAATCCTGGTCACGCGCGGCCAAGTCGACGCTCGAAGTGCTTGCGGCGCTGGCTTGCGACGCTTGCGGCGCTTGCGGCGCTTGCGCCCCCTGGGATGCCGTGGAATCAGCCGACGAGCCGGAAGCGGACAGGGGCCCGGACGCTGCGAACCCGATGCCTATGGCAACGACGAGCACGGCCGCCGCGCCGATGAGCACCCCCATGAACCCGGGGCCGCTGCGCCTTGGCGCATGCGAGCCGCCCGTCGCCCTCACGCTCGGACGCTGGCCGCTCGCACGGCGGCGCTCGGAACCGCTCGGCCTCTTACTTCCCGGATTGCCATTACGCTGCATAAATGTTGCCCCATTTTGTCAGGTTATACCTTGCCACGAATAATCGTGCGGAACCATCATACCGCAGGCGCGGGAAAACTCGCTCGCTAGAAAGCCTTATCAGCTGCCGAAACGAGCTGTCCCTCCCCTACAGCGCGGGCGCGAAAACGGTGAGCGCACCGGGCACGATAGACACGTCGTACGAATCGGCGATGTGCGGCTCGCCGTCTATCTGGCACGGCGGGCGGCGGTCGAAGGTTATCTGCAACGAGCTGGCGCGGTCGAAGTGGATGTTCTTGAACTTGGTGTGGTGGGCGTCCTTTGCGCGCAGGAACTTGAACGTTGCCTCGAGCACGCTCATGGGCGCGGACGCATAGCACAGGTCGAAGAGCCCGTCAGTAGGGTCGGCCTCGGGGCAGATGCGGAAGCCTCCGCCGTATGTCGGCCCCACCTGGATGGTCAGCAGGTGAACGGAATCACTGATCACGCGGCCATCGTCGAGCGTCGCCTCGAGCTTGAAGGTGTCCAAGTGGTGGAGCAGCTGGTCGAGGCCGCTCTTCAGGTAGAGGATCGTGCCCTGCTCGCCCGTGCGCAGGCGGCGCTCCACGGTGTCGAGCGCGATCGCGGCATCGAGCCCCCACGAGAGCGTCTCGGCGAAGTATTCCCCGTTGCAGCAGCCCACGTCCACGGCCACCTCGTTCGCGTCGAGGAACTGCACCACGGCATCTGGCACGCTCTCGACCATGCCGAGCGTGCGCGCGTAGTCGTTGCCCGACCCCACAGGAATGAGGCCGAAGCGCGGGCGGTCAGCCTGCGGGACGCGCATGAGCCCGTTCACCACCTCGTGCACCATGCCATCCCCGCCGAGCGCGATGACGCTCGCGTAGCGGCCGCCCGCCGCGGCGGCGATCTCGGTGGCATGGCCGGGCCGTTCGGTGAACTCGAACGACACCGCCCCCTCGCCGAGCCATTCCGCGAGCAAGTCGCGCGCGATGTGCGCCGCCTGCTCGCCGTTGCCCCTCTGGGCAGCGGGGTTCGCTATGAGCAGCACGTTTCCGTCGTTCATGGGCATGATGAGACCTTTCCCAGGCACATTACGTGCTGATAGCATACCACGCGCCGCGGTGGCGGGCACGAAGGCTGCGAGGCACGCGGCCCACAGCCCATGCGCGGCGAAACCCCACGCGCGTGCATGTACAATAGGCCCATGGAAAACAACGAACAACTACCCGCGTTCTTCGAGCCTCTGCTCGCCGAGCAGTACTGCGCCGAAGACGTGGAGCGCATCCTCGAGGGATGCAGAGCAAAGCGCGCCACGACCCTGCGCGCCAATGCCCTACGCGCCGATCGCGGCGAAATCGCGGCGGCCCTAGACGAGGCGGGCCTGCCGTGGCAACCCGTGCCGTGGTACGACGACGCCTTCGTGCTTCCCCATGGATCCGAGCGGGCCCTGGGCGAGCTGCCCGTCTACCAGGACGGCCGCATCTACCTGCAGAGCCTGTCGTCCATGATCCCCGCCCTGGCGCTCGACGCGCAACCGCGCGAGGACATATGTGACATGTGCGCGGCGCCCGGGGGAAAGACCACGCAGATAGCCGCCCTCACCGGCAACGCGGCCTACCTCACGGCCTGCGAGATGCACGCGCCGCGCGCCGAGAAGCTCGAGCATAACCTGGCCAAGCTCGGCGCCAAGAACGTCAACGTCATGCGCGTTGACGCGCGCCGGATGGACGACTTCTTCTCGTTCGACCGCGTGCTCCTGGATGCCCCCTGCTCGGGTTCGGGAACGCTCACCGTAGGTGACCCGCGCGTGGCAAAACGCTTCACCCCCGCGCTCGTTGCGAAATCGCAGAAGGCACAGGCGGCGCTCTTCGACAAGGCGCTCACCCTCGTGAAGCCAGGGGGCACGCTCGTGTACTCCACGTGCTCGGTGCTGGCCGGAGAGAACGAGGACATCGTGATGCAGGGGCTGAAGCGCGCCCGCAAGCGCGGGTCGTACGAAGTGCAGCCGGTGAGCTTCCGGCACGACGACGCGGATGCCGCGGACGACCTCTCGCCCGCCGAAGTCATCGCCCGCCAGGCGCCCGACCTCCCCTTGCTGCCCACCGCCCTCGAGGGCGCGCTCTGCCTCGCGCCCACCGACCGCTACGAGGGCTTTTTCGTGGCGAAAATCAAACGCTTAGCGTAAACTACAACAAAGCGCGACCACGGAGAATCGAGCCCATGCCGCCTTACGACGACGAATCACGAGAAGCAGCACGTGCGCGCCTGCAAGCGCGCACGGGGCAGACCGCGCGCTCCAACCAACGCGGAGGATCGAGCGCCAGGCGCCGCCAGGATCCGCGTTCCAACCCTTCAAGCAACCGCTCCGACCGGCAGCGCCAATCGAACCGCGCAAGCGGCGAGCGACGCCCCGACGGCACGAGCAGGAGCAGCCGCAACCGCAGCGCAGCGCCCTCGAGGGGCCGCGCCCCCGAGCGCATGGAGCAGCGCAACGGCCAAGCCGGCGCCCGCAGGGGCGGCTCCGGGAACCGCGGCGCCGGACGGCCCCGCGGCCAAAGCCCTTCCCGCCCGTCGAACGACAGGCTGCGCCGCAACTCGACGCGCCTGCAGGAATCGCGCCCCGCATCGCTCTACCGCCGGCTGGAGGACGTCCTGCCCAGCGCGATTCCCCCGATATTCGCGATTGCGCTCGTGCTGCTCGTCGTCTTCCTCATCGCGCTCATGATCGTCGTGCCCAGTTGCAACCGCAACGCCGCCGAAAGCGCTGCGAACGCGAAGAGCAGCCAGACCGCATCGGCGCCCGTCGAGGAGCCCAGCGCGGCCGCGCCCTCGACCGAGTTCGACTTCGACATGGACGAGCCGCACGAGGCGGCGCTCGTGAAGCTCCTCGGCAAGGAAACCGCCGCCAAGCTGCTCAACAAGGCGAAAACCAACTCCGACGTCATGTGGATCTGCGCGCACGTCAACGACTACGCCTTCGACGGCACCGAGACCCAGTACAAGGTGCTGAAACTGGCCGCCGACGAGGACGAAGCCATCCCGTTCGTCCGCTCCTACCCGTCGAGCTACCCCACGGCGAGCGCCTCGAGCGACGAATCGCAGGCCATCTCGAGCGATTCCCCCTCGTCCAGCGTGCCCGCCACCTCGATCCCCCACGTCTACCAGTGGGATCAGCGTTGGGCCAACACCGGCTTCGCCGGCAACGCGATGGGCGTGTCGGGTAGCGGCCCGACCTGCTTGGCCATGGTGTACCAGGGGCTGACGGGCGATAAATCCAAGACGCCCTACGACATGGGGAAGGCGGCGGAGGAAGCAAAGGCCGTAAACGACAAGCTCGGCATGAAGGCGGAGTTCCTCTACGACGGCGCGGCCGCCCTGAAGCTGGACTGCACGGAGCTCTACCCCACCTACGACACCATCCGCGACGCGCTGCTCACCGGCGACGCCATCGTCCTCGTCATCGAGCCCGGCCGCTTCACGTCGACGGAGAGCTTCGTCGTGATCTCCGGTATGGCAGACAACGGGAAGGCAATCATGAACGACCCCTACTCGATCGAGCATTCGTCGCAGCTCTGGGACATCGACGAGCTTGCCGCCATCTCAACTGCCATGTACGTGTATTCGGTGTAACGCGCTTGGATATCCAAGCAGCCCAACGCCATTTGGGCTAGAATAATTCGCGCGAAACGGGCCCATAGCTCAATGGCGGAGCAGGGGACTCATAATCCCTTGGTTGCAGGTTCGAGTCCTGCTGGGCCCACCATCGCTCCTAAACTCCCCACCACGACAAACCTGCATTGCCACCCCAGCCGCATGGACTCGAACCGATGAGGTCGGAGGCCGTTAAGCGAAATGCCCAGTGGGCATTTCGTAGGCCGACGGGCGGAGCGCTTTAGCGCGGAGCCGTTGATTTCGCGCAGCGAAATCGTGAGTCCTGCTGGGCCCACCATTTCTTTCTCGCTCACCACCACGATTAACATGCTTTGCCACCCCGGCCGCATGGACTCGAACCGATGAGGTCGGAGGCCGACGGGCGGAGCGCTTTAGCGCGGAGCCGTTGATTTCGCGCAGCGAAATCGTGAGTCCTGCTGGGCCCACCATTTCTTTCTCGCTCACCACCACGATTAACATGCATAGCCGTCACGTACCCATTGCAAAAACTGCGCCCAACCCCCGATTTGGTGCATTTCGACCTCGCCGAATGCATGAAATCGGGGGTTGGGCGACATTTTTGACGCCACCTGGCACCACTTCCCTATTCGCTTTCGAAAAATGCCAGGTCATGGGCTTGCGCAAAATCGCGGGCGCGGTTCCGTTTCTGAAAAATGTCGCGCGTCCCCCGATTTGGTGCATCTGCACGGTGCGAAATGCACGAGATCGGGGGTTGGGCGACATTTTCCGCCGCGGGGCAGCGGGAAAACGAAAGCCGCCCGCACATGCGCGGGCGGCTTCTCGAGGCAATCTTTGTGCTGGCTAAACGCCTATTCGGAGACGGCCTTGAAGTTCGTGAACGCGTTCACCACTTCGTCCTCGGTGGAGCCGGCGACCACGATCTCCATGAAGTAGCCGTCCTTCTCGGCAACGGCCTGGCCCATGACGATCGACGTTCCCTCGATCGTGATGGTGGTGAAGTTGGCCGGCAAGGTGCGCGTCAGGCCGTTGAACGTGACCTCGGCTTCCTTGGAGGTGTAGGAGTAGCTAGAGCCCTCGAGCCCCTTCTGCATCTCCTCGACCTGGGCCTTCAGCAAATCCTCGGCGGTCTTGCCGCTCGTCTCGGAGCTCGGCTTGATGATGGCGACCATAACGGTGGGGCTGCCCGTGGGAGACACGGCGAGCATGTCGACGGCGTCGGCGCTCGCGGTGGTCGACAGCGGCGAATTGAGCTGCTTGAGCATGCTGGCATCAGCGAAGGTCCAGCCATCGGGCAGGACGTACTCGATGCCGAAGGCCTCGTTGGTGTACACGGTCGCGTTCTCGGTGGAGCTCGACGATGCGGCACTGGCGCTCGACGCGGCGGCGCTCGACGACGTAGCAGCGCTGGATGACGCCGTGCTCGACGACGCAGCGCTCGAGGCAGCGGCGCTCGACGACGCGCTGCCGCCGCATGCGGTCAGGACAAATGCCAAAGAGAGCGTCATGGCCAATGCAGCAATCTTTCCAATTGTCTTCATGTGGTTTCCTTTCCCTGTAATTGTTCCTGGAATCACCAGGAACCCCCTGATTATGATAGCACGCGCGATTCGGCCGTTCGCGCCCGTCACGCCCGTATTCCGCCTCCGTTACCAGAGTGTTATATACGGTTCTTGTCAGAGTTCTCGGCCAAGTTACGGTTATTCGCTGCGTGCCCTGCGGGCGGTCTACCAGACTGCGATGCGGTCCTCGGGAGCCAGGTACATCTTGTCGCCCGGCTTGATGTCGTACGTGTCGTAGAACTCCTGCACTTGCATGACGGACACGTTGGCGCGCGTCGCATCCAGCGGGTGCGGATCCGTGTAGAACAGGGACTCGATAGCGCTCTTCGTGCCCACGGACTGCCACCCCGTGAGGTATGCGTCGAAGAACTTCTTGTAGTCGAAGCCGTCGATGTCCTTGGCGATCATAAGGATGACCTTGAGGCCGCTTATGTCGGCGATCATCTCGGCGCATACGCTCTCGCCGTTATAGGCCTCGGCGCCCAGGGGCTTGATGGTGTTCAGGTACTTGACCACCTTGTCCGTGCGCTGCTTGAACTCGACCAGATCGCCCTCGGTCCACCAGTTGCGGTAATTGCCGTCCTTGTCGAAATAGGCCCCGCTGCTGTCGAACGCATGCGACACCTCGTGCCCGATGGTGTGGCCGAGCGTGGCCAGCTGCTCCTCGACGGACGCGTTCTCGTCGAACAGCCTGCCGCCGATGATGCCACAGCCGATGAAGATGGCGTTGTCGGTCGAGGAGTAATACGCGTTGACGTCCATGGGGTTCTGCCAATACGTGCCCTGCGAGGGGTCGGCGAGCAGCCTTTGGGTGAGTTCCACATTGTAGGCGTCGAGCGCTTTCGAGGCATCGTAGAGCGAAGCGCCGCTCCCCGGCGTGGGAACTACGAGCGCCGCCGTGTCGTCGAGCGAACTCGGGTAGCCCACGTGCACTTCCACGGCGTTGAGCTTCTCGATAGCGGCGGCCCTCGTCTCGGGGTCGAGCCACTCCTCGTCCTTCAGGAGCTCGCGGTATTCGGCGATAACCTGGTAGGTAAGCTCAGTCGCGCGCTCGTTGGCCGCTTCGGGGTAGCAATGCTCCACGAAGGCGTTGGTCACGACGCCCGGCATGTCCTCCTTGAGCGTTTCCATGGCAAACGCCTTCACCTGGTATTCCTCGCTCACGGGTTCAACCCGGTCGGCGGGAACCCCGCCAGCCTCCTCGGCGCTCGCCGTAGCCGCCAAGGCCACGCGCGACGCGCTCGCGCCGCTGGACTTGGCTGCTTCGCCTTCGCCGTCGGTTTCAGCCAGCTCGGCCGATGCGATGAGGCTGTCTCCCACGATGCCCATCTCGAAGGCCCCTTGGTCCAAGTAGCGCATGTTGTCCACGAGGATGCCGCATATGATGTGCGCCTTGAGGGCCTCGAGGTTCTGCTGGTTGTACACCTCGCCCATGGCCGTGAGCCACTTGGGCTCGACCACGTCATAGGCCACGGCGCCCCCGAAGCCGTACGCGTCGATGATCCGGAGGATGGGGAACGCGCCCGCGCTTGCCGCCATCTCGTCGCGCGTCATGAGCTTCGTGTGCTTGTAGAAGGAGAGCGCCTGCTCGTAAATCAGCTCCCACTCCTCCTCGGTCAGTTCACCGGAGCCGTTCATTGCCTGGCTGAGGTAATCCTCGGCCGCCTTGACTTCGTCGTCGGTGGGCTTTGAGGCCTTCTCGAGCCTGCTCTCCAGGTCTTTCACGAGGCGCAGCATCTTCTCCACCTCGGAATCGGAATAGCCGGCGCGGCCGAGCATGTAGGAGGCCTTCATCGTGAACGCCTCGTTCAGCGCCTCCAACATCGCATCGTCCACGTCGTAGCTGCTCGCGCTTTGGGTAAAGCGCGAGTTCACGTCGACGCTCACCCGGTAGTCGGCCGTGCCCACCTCAGGGATGACCAGGCCGAACGTCACGAGCGTCTCGCCAGCAGCCTTGCCTTCGTCGTCGGCGATGTAGTTCCCGCGCAACCGCACGCGGTCGCTCGCGAGATAGGCGGTGAGCTCGTCGATCGACGATATGGCCTGGACCTCACGCACTTCGGCCATGACCGGCTCGATGCCGGCGGCGTTGCGCGCTTCCCAGTCGGAAAGCAGCTTGAAGTAGTTGCGCATGCAGACGACATCGTGGTCGGTGATCGACTCGTTTTCGATGAGCGCGATAAGCTGGTCGTCAATCTGCTTTCCCCGCTCGGCGTACGAGCTCCAGCTCTCAGAGCCCTCGGGTATCTTCACCGTGGACAGCCAGTCCTTCTCCCCCGCCACGTAGTAGTCCTCGTGCACGTTGGCTTGCGTGTCCTTCGTGACGACGCCGAGGACGTTCGAGTCGATCCAAGGCTCGCCCACCGCCGCGGCGGCGCTCGATGCGGATGCGCTCGCGGGCTGAGAAGACGAAGCCGATTGCCCGGATGCGCAGCCCGCCACAGTCAACGTGCACGCAAGCACGAGCATGAAGGAAATGATGAACGGGAACGACCTGCTCGGATGATGGCGCTTCATGGACCCACTTCCCTTCTGGGCTTGGTTTTACGCCTTAGCGATCATTGTATTTCACGCCGCCCACCGTCGCGCAATGCGTCAACGCCGCGTTGCAAACGCCACGGCGCGACGGGCCGACGGCGGGGATGGTGGCGCGCAGAAGCCTCGCTTAGGCCTCCGCGCGCCTGACCAGGTAGCATTTGTGGATCTTGGGGGTGCGGGCGAAGTCCTCGGGAATGGTACTCGCGGATATGTCCTCGATCTCGACGCCGTATTTCGCCAGGTCCTCGACGTGCGGCTTGAACGAGCGCAGGTTGCACGAGAACACGGCCTCCCCCTCCTCGGAGAGCAGGCGGGACACGCCGATGAGCAGCTCCACATGGTCGCGCTGGACGTCCCAGGTGCGCTTGCCCATGGCCTTCGAGTTGGAGAACGTGGGCGGGTCGACGAACACGAGGTCGAAGCGGCGCCCCGAGCGGCGGGCGTCAGTAATCCAGCGCATTACATCGGCCTTCTCGAACTTGTGGTCGGCACCCGAGAAGCCGTTGGCCGCCATGTTGCGCTCCGCCCAATCGAGGTAGGTCTGCGACAGGTCCACGGTCACGGTCGAGCGAGCCCCGCCCGCAGCCGCGTACACCGACGCGGTGCCCGTGTAGGCGAACAGGTTGAGGAAACGCTTGCCCTCGGCCTTCGAGCCCACCAGCTCGCGCGTCACGCGGTGGTCCAGGAACAAACCCGTGTCCAGGCGGCCCGCAAGGTCCACCTCGAAGGAATGGCCGTTTTCCAGCACGCTCGTCACATACGAGCGCTGACCCGCGTTGCGGTACTGGCCGCCGCCCTTCTCGCGGATGCGCGTCTTCGAGAACACGTGGTCGGGTCGCACGCCGCACACGAGCGGCGCGACGGCGAGAACGTCTTTGAAGCGGCGGCGCGCCTTGTCGGCGTCCACCGACGCGGGAGGCGCGTATTCGGCAATGTGCAGGTAATCGTTGCCCTTGGCGTCGTTCGCCCCCGTGTACCAATCGATGGCGACGGCATAGTCGGGCAAATCGGAATCGTAGATGCGGTAGCACGACACGCCCGCGCGCGACGCCCACTTGCGGCGCTCCTTGAACACCTTGCGCAAACGCGCCGCGAACTGCTCGGTTGCCGCTTCAAACACCTCCACCTTGTGCGGCGCGCCGCCGGCTGAGTCGGGGATCTCTATGCGCGTGGAGCCCACGGGCTTCTCGTCGAAGACCTCCACGAGCGCCTCGACGCGGCCGCGGCCCACCTTCGAGGACTGCGACGGACGGTTGCCGAAGCGGGCGCGGACGTCCTGCGCATCCAGCGCCACGAAACGCGAGCCGTCGCGCATCGCGGAGCATGCCACCACGAACGCGCCCTCGTCGGCCTGCACGTGCGCGGGTGCATCGGCGCGCGCCCTCGCGTCGAAATTGCTCGCAACCATGGTCATGTGCGCATGCGCGAGGGCCTTGTGGTCGCGGATGAAACCGGCCATCTCCTGCGCGTCGCAGAGCTCGACGCTCACGATGGCGCGCACGCCCGCGTGGCGCACGTGGTTGCGTGCACGGGATATGAGCGGCGACGACGTGGTCGCGCCCACGAACCGCACGCGGTCGGCCTCGGGGCGAGCGTCCCTATCGGAAACGGCGGCTTCCCCGCCAATGCGGGCGAGCCCCGCTTCGAAGCGCTCGTGCGCTTCCTCGAGCAGCGCCTCCCAAGCGGCACGATCGAACTGCGACCAACCCGTGAAGCCCCAGCGCTTGCGGTCGAGGCCGGGGGCGCGGTCGCACGCCATCCATGCCGCCTCGACGAGCATGACGCCGTCGCGGCACGCGGGATCCATGAAAGCCGAGCCCTTCTGCAGCATGTCGCCCCAGCCGCCCAGCACGAGCGCCGTGGCCGAAAGCGAGCACGCGAGGGCCGCGTCCTCCTTGTCGTCGGGGGCAAGGTAGGTGCGGTGGTTCAGGGCCTCCCCCGAGAAGTCGAGGGATATCGTGGCGCGGCGCTCGCGGATGCGCACGTCGATGGACGCGCGCGGCGCCGACGTGTCAACGTTCGGGCGCGCATCGCGGCGGGAGCGCATCCTGTCCGCTATGGCGTCCTTCACCTTGAGCGCCGTGAAGCGCGTGTTGCGCAGCTCGTCGTTCGTGCCATGCGCGCGCACGGCCATGGTGGCGTCATCGGAAAGCACGTCCTCCCAGGCAATGTCATAGACGCCCGCATAGAGCAGGTCCGCGTCGCCCGCGTTCACGCGCCCGAGCACCAGCATGACGCGCGAGGCCAGGCGCGACCACAGGCATGCGCGCATAGCCGCTTCGGCATCGCAGAAAAACGCGACGCCCCCGCCAAGGGGGCGCACGCGCTCGATTCCGAATGATTTCAGCTCAGCGGCGAGGGCTTGCTCGAGCCCCGATAAACAGCTCGCGAAGAATTCGAGTTCCATTGACATCCCGTCACATCGTAATCGTAGGGGCGCTCCCCGAGCGCCCCTCCAGTCATGGTTGACGGGCGCTCGGGGAGCGCCCCTACGGCATTAAGCGGCCGTTCGCTTAGTCCTCCAGGTAGTCCTTCAGCTTGCTCGAGCGGGACGGATGGCGCAGCTTGGCCAGCGTCTTGGACTCGATCTGACGGATGCGCTCGCGGGTGACGCCGAACTCGCGCCCAACCTCCTCGAGCGTGCGCGGGTGGCCGTCCTCCAAGCCGAAGCGCAGGCTGATGACCTTGCGCTCGCGCTCGGCGAGGCTGTCGAGCACCTTGGTGAGCTGCTCCTGGAGCATGCTGAAGCTCGCCGCATCGGGCGGCACGACGGCCGCATCGTCCTCGATGAAGTCGCCGAGCTGGGAGTCTTCCTCCTCGCCGATGGGCGTCTCGAGCGACACGGGCTCCTGCGAGATCTTCTGGATCTCGCGGACGCGCTCGGCCGTGAGGCCCATCTGCTCGCCGATCTCCTCGGGAGTTGGTTCGCGGCCCAGCTCCTGAAGCAGCTGGCGCTGGATGCGAACGAGCTTGTTGATGGTCTCGACCATGTGCACCGGGATGCGGATGGTGCGGGCCTGGTCGGCGATAGCGCGGGTGATGGCCTGGCGGATCCACCACGTTGCGTACGTGGAGAACTTGAAGCCCTTCTTGTAATCGAACTTCTCGACCGCGCGGATGAGGCCCAGGTTGCCCTCCTGGATGAGGTCCAGGAACAGCATGCCGCGGCCCACGTAACGCTTTGCGATGGAAACGACGAGGCGCAGGTTCGCCTCGATGAGCTGCTGCTTGGCGTCGAGGCCCACCTGCTCGATGCGGCCGAGGCGGCGCATCTCGCGGCGCGGGATCTCGCGGCCCTCTTCCTCGGCGGCCTCGATCTCGGCCGTGGCGGCGACGCCGGCCTCGATCTTCATGGCCAGGTCGATCTCCTCGGCAGCCGTCAGCAGCGGCACCTTGCCGATCTCCTTGAGGTACATGCGCACGGGATCGCCCGTGAGCATGGTCACGCCCGCGTCGGCGTTGCGGCGGCGGGACGACTTCACCTTGCTGCGCGAGGTGACCTTCGGCAGCGCCACGTCGCTCGCGGCCTTGAGCTCCTCCTCGGGAATGCCCTCGAGCAGCTCCTCCTCCGTCTCCTCGACGTGGACGTTGTCGCCGTTCTGATCGAGCTCGGCAGACGCCTGCTCGGCCTCAGTGGGCTCCTCGGCGTCGTCGGCGTCCGGGAACTCGTCCTCGGCCGCGCCGTCGGCGTTCGAGGCCTCGGCGGCCTTCTTGCCCGAGGCGGCTTTCTTCGACTTGGCAGCGGGCTTTTTGGCCGCAGCCTTCTTGGCGGGCTTCTCCTCGCCTTCGGCCTCTGTCGTCAGAGTTTCTGCGATTTCCTCAGCCACCTTCTTGGCGGCTGCCGCGCTCTTAGTCGTCGCCTTTTTCCTCGTAGTGGATTTCACTGTCTTTGCTTCGGTCTTCTCTTGGGCTTCAGCCACGCGAACTTCCTTTCGAAAAGCCGTTGAATACTCACTACTCGCGCCATCATGGGCGCAGAGATACAGCGATAAACGATACCACAAAACCCCTTGGCATTACAAGGTTCTCTTCAAGCTTCATCGTTTCCGCTTTAACGGCTATAGGGCATCTCCATGTGGATGGCATCGAGCGCCTGCGCCACGTTGCGAATCAGGTAGCGCTGAGACTCCGGATCAGCGCTGCTCATGATTGCGAGCAGGTACTTGCGGCCGTTGCAGTCGTCCACGAGCGCGGCATCGTTCGTGATGGGGCCGCTCCACGTGCCCCACTCCATCCACCCGGGCTTGCTGTAGACGTTGCGGTAGCCGCCGAGCGCCTCGTTGATGGCCGAATGGTCCGAATGGTCGAACAGGCTCTTCCATGTGGAAACGTAGCTGCCGCCCGACTCGGAGTATTCCAGCATGTGCGTCCACGCGGCTATGAGCTGGCGTGGCGTGTAGGAATCCCACAGCTCCAGGTAGCGAACGCCCGGCTCGTCGAGCCATGTGGCGAACCCGTCCTCGGAGCCGTACGATGCGCGCAGGGCCCGGTAAGCGTCGTTGTCGGACCACACGATGGTGTCGTACGCCAGGCCGCCGATGTCGTCCCAGGACAACCACCCTCTCTCGAGGTATTCCTGGAACAGGTAGGTGACCCAGAGGGCTTTGATCGTGCTGGCGCCGAAGTACTCCGAATCGGGGTAAGCGGACACGCTCATGCCCGTGTTGCAGTCGATCATGACGAAGCCGATGTCGACGCCGTTGTCCCAGCAATCGTTGACGGCGCTTATCAGCCAATTCCAATTGCCCTGGCTGATGGAATAGCCCGAAATGCCGTTGCCCGTCCTCGTCCCGCCGCTGCGCACCGCCTCAACCACGTGGCGGTAGGAGATCATGTCGCCCGCGTTCAGCGAGGCCTTCACCACGGCCCATTTCTGGAGCGGCGAATTGGCCTGCGCCGTCTGGCACACATTCGCGCCTGGCTTGGCCTCGGCGAACGAGAGGGCCATGTTCGAGCCCTTGTTCACGAACATCAGCCCGCCATCGGTGACGACGGGCATCCCAGAGCTGGGAGTCTGCCCCGTTCCAGCCCTCCATGCGCACGTTGGCGCCGTTGTCGCGGCTCGAGCCCTGGACGGTGACGACCGTCCCGCCGAGCGGCATGCCAATGCGGAAGTAGCTGCCGTCCACGGCCGTGAACGTGAACTTCTGGTTGTTGCCGCCGTTGCGGCCGTGCACCATGTCGTTCGCGCCGCTGCTGATGGAGGCGCCGCTCACGTCGAGCACGATGTTGCTCTTGGGCGCCGTGCGCAGCTCGTAGAGGCCGTTGGACACGAGGGCGCGGCCGAGCGGGTACCACCTCTGGCCGGCCGAATCGTTGCGCCACGACTGCGCGATGAGCGCGCCGCTCTTGTTGCGGTCGCCCTCCACCGAGAGCACCTTGCCGGTGGCGGCGTTCACGAGCACCAGCCCGCCCGCGGCGGAAACGGCGGGCTTCCAGACCTGGGTGGCCGCATTGCTACGCGAAACCTGGACCACGCTGTCGCCGGATACGGAGAGGTACTTGCCCGAAGAGACCACTTGGGCCGTGTAGCCGTCGCCGCTCCTGGCGAAGGTGATGTGCTGGTTGGGGCCGTCGTTGGTCCCGCCGATCATGAGGCGCACGTTGTCGGCAACCGAGCCCTCGGGCACGTCGAGGCACTTGCCGGCCTGGTCGAGCTTCGTGAACAGCTGGTAGGTGCCCTCGGCGAGCGCCTGGACGGCCACGAGCTCGAAGCGCTGCGCGGCGCTCCCGTTCGGCGTCCAGAGGTGCAGGTTCGCGCCCGGGGACAGGTTGCCGTCCTGCACGTCGAGCACGGCGCCGAAGTTCATGCCCGCGAGCGTGTAGCCGCTGCCGTCGCGCTGGATGGCCCAGCGCTGGTTGAGCGAGTCGTTGCGGCTGTACTGACCAACATTGGCGACGAGGTTCGCGTTGCCGCCGAGCGCATCGAGCGCCAGCCCCGAGTTGAGGTTGACGAGCTCGTAGCCGTTGCCCCTCCACGTGACCTGCCACTTGCCCTCAAGGCGGTCCCCGCCGTTGGAGGCGAGCTGCGCGTTGGCGCCCACCGCATCGGATGCGCCCGCGATGGCCACGGCGTTAGCCGGCGAGGACAGCACTTTCAGCGCGTAGATGCCGTCGCCCACCGTGCGCTCGGGGTTTGGCACGGAGGGCTTGCGGACGAGCGTGATCTGCAGTGCCTCCACGCGCAGCGACCTGCCGGTCGTGCCGGCGATGTTGCCGCCCGAGACCCAGTCCTGCCAGCCGATGTTCTGCACGTGGGCGCGATAGGCCACCTCGAAGTAGCTGGCGATGTCACCGTAGAGATGCACGTCGAGCGCCTCCATGCGCAGGCCGCGGCCAGTGGTTCCCGACAGCTGGCCATCGCGCGACCAGCCTGTCCAGCCGACGTTCTGCACATGGGTGCGGTACTCGATGCCGCCCGAGTAAACGCCGCGGTCGAGCTCGAGCCTAATGGACTCCATCCTCAGGCTTTTCCCGCTCGTGCCGAGGATCGCATCGCTGCGCACCCATGCCTGGTTGCCGATGTTCTGCACGTGCGCCTGGCCGCGCACCTCCAAGAGGCCTTCGCTCGCCCCCGACTTCTGCGCTTTGGGAACAAGCCTCACGTCGAGCGCCTCGAGGCGCAGGCCCCGGCCGGTCGTGCCAGCCATGGCCCCGTTGCGCACCCAATCTTGCCAGCCGACGTTCTGCACATGGGTGCGATACTCGATGTCGTACCACTGCGAGATCTCGCCAGCGAGCGCGATGCGAAGCCCCTCGAGCCTCAACGACTTGCCCGAGGTGCCCGCCGTGCCGCCATCGGCCTGCGCGGCCTGCCATCCTAGATTTTGCACGTGCACCTGATAGCTCACGGAGCCCGGAATGCCGGTAACTTGAATCTGCATGGCCTCCAAGCGCAACGCACGGCCCGAAGTGCCCGCAGACGCGGTGCCGACTTCCGTGGCCGTGGAAGTGGCCTGCTGCCACCCTTGGCCCCAACCGATGTTCTGGATGTGGGTTATGACGCTCACGGCTGCCGGCGGGGCGGCGTCGACCGCGCCCTGAGCGCTCACTTCGCTCTGGGCTTCCAGGGTCTGCCCGACGCCGGCAGCACGCGGTTGGTCGGCTTCCCGGGGCTGCCCCTGGTCGGAGCGCGCCGCATTACCGCCCTTAATGCCCTCCAGCTCGTCGGCGCGATCCGCATGTGCGTCCGCAGCAGCGTTACCAGCCTGCTCCCCTTGAGCCTCGGCCTCCGGAAGCGCCTGACCGGCCAAACCCGCTTGTGCAGCGGGCAACATCGCGGGCGCCTCGAGGGCATCGCCCTTCGCCTCGCCCGCAAAGGCCACCGAAGGAGCCAATAGCAGGCAAAGCAACGCCGCGATCAATAGGGCACCTGAAATACGAGCAGTTCGGGTCACAACACGTCCCCATTACAGTCTGAGTCGTAGCTAATCCAGACATTACGACCTTCGTCGTTATCTACGGATTACGATTGGGCTATGT
>SUUE01000027.1 GCA_015062685.1 Coriobacteriaceae bacterium | reverse complement strand
GCATACGGGCAACGCGAGGCGGCCGAGCTGCTCGGCGAGGACCCGCGCATGTGGTCCACCGACACCGTGGGGTTCGCAGACGACGGTGCGGGAAACGTGGCGGCGGTGCAGGTCGCGCCCGTCAACGGCGGGGCCGTGCAGGAAGTGGCGGCAGACCTCGTGCTCATAGCGAAAGGCTTCACGGGCCCCGAGCAGCCGGTCATCGACGCCTTCGCCCCTTACGGCAACGTTCGCCTGGCTGGCGATGCCCGCCTGGGATCAACCCTCGTGGCAACCGCCATCGCCGATGCCTTGCAGGTTGTGGCTGCGCTTTAGGGGCAATGGCCTCGGCGCCGTCCAGGCGCTCACTGCCGGTGCTTGCGCATGAACTCGAGGAAGTCGGTTTCGGAAAGCGGCTTGGAATAGTAGAAGCCCTGGATGTAGTCGATGCCCATGTCTTCCATCGTGGCTGCTTGCTCGTGGGTTTCCACGCCCTCGATGAGCGTGAGCTTGCCCACGGCCTTGATCATGTCGATGGAGTCGGCGAGCACGCTCACCATGATCGGATCGTCCAAGCCCAGCACGAAGCTGCGGTCGAACTTGATGAGCGAGAACGGCAAGTTCAGCATGCGCGTCACGTTGGAGTACCCGGTTCCGTAGTCGTCCAGCGAGAACGTGAACCCCTCGTTCGCGAGCACGCGCATGTTGTCGCTCACGATTCGCTGCGAATATGCCGACGAGGTCTCGGTGATCTCGAGGTTCATCCGGTGGGGGTCGATGCCGTGGCTTCTGACGACGCTGCTCAGGGCCTCGGCCATGCCGGGGTGCACGCATTGGTCGATCGACAGGTTCACTTCCACGTAATCGAGCCCCAGGCCCTCGAAGTCCACCTTGCTCAAGAAGGAGCAGATCTTGTCGAACAGGATCTGCCCGATCTCGACGATGGCACCGCTTTCCTCGGCCGCGGGGATGAAGAGCTCCGGTGGAATCCAGCCGAACTTGGGGTCGTAGAGCCGTGCGAGCGCTTCGGCCGAGCGCGCGCTGTCGGACTCGAGGTGCCAGATGGGCTGGTATTCCACGGTGAATGATTGTTCGCGGATGGCGCGCGCGATAATGTCCGATAGGCTCATCTCGAGCTCGAAGTTATCGCGCATGGACAGCTCGGAATATGTGGTGACGCACGAGTGGGGCACCAAGTGCGCGAAGCGCCGAATGAATGCTTTCAAGGTGTCGGCATCGTGCGCGTCCTCGGGCACGCGCACGATGCATGTGCGCATCTCGTTTTTGGCGGAGCGCTCGCGCAGGGCGGCCGACCTCGCCATGCCTTCCTCGTGGGCGCGTTGCGCGATGCGTATTGCATGCCCCGGGTCGGTGTTGTGCGGGGCGATGCAGAAGAGCCCGGCGCGGAGGTAGTACAGCACGTCGTCGCGCTCGAGACGGTTCGAGAGGCCGGCTCCGATTCTGCGCACGACGTTGTGCAGCTCGTCCTTGCCCATGAGGCTGCGCATCCGCTCGTAGTTGACGATCTCGAGGTATACGAGGCACAGGGCCTTTTCGCTCTCGAACGCGCGCTGGCACATCTCGTCGTATTCGCGCAGGTTGGCCGCGTCCACGATGGAGTCGAGGCGCAATTCGGGGTGGATGACGAATGCCGAGATGAGCATCATCACGACGGACGTGACGAACATCTCGATGGACGCCTCGGGGAACGCGAAGTGGACGATGAGCGAGAAGAGGACGAACGGGTACGATATGAGCAGCGTGTAGAACTCGATCTTGTTCAGGAGCCGCCGCCAGCGCAAGAGCCAGACGATTCCGGTTATCGAGTAGTAGGCCGAGCTCAAGTTGAGCACGTGGATGCCGAAACCGTAGCAAAGAGCGCCGTCGGCGTAGTAGTAGACGAGGTGATGCACGGGGTTGGTCATCACGAGCAGCAACGTCACTATCATGGGCGTCCAGAGGAGCGCCCTGACGCACAAGTTCTTGTCGAGCAGGTGCGTGGTGTCGCTCACCGTTGCTATGAGCATCAGGTATATAGGGGCGGTGAGCGAGCGCAGCGTGTAGTACACGAGCGTGAAGGCATCGCGGCCGAGGGGCGGTTGGCCTGATTCGGCCGATGTGCCCGGCAGGGCCCCGCGCGCGATGGCCATGTCGTAGATCTCGCCGCCGAGAGACGCCAGCGTGGTGATCGTGACCAGCGCCATGGCGACGATGTAGACGCGGTTGATGGCGCCTTTGGTCATGCGCCGCAGGACGAATGACGATAACGTCACGAGCATGATGACGGCAGCGGCCGTATCGAAATGAATTGCTGCAGTTTGTGGCATGTTTGCTCCCGGTCGCTCGTGGCAAAAAGCGTGCTCGTAGTGCCGGCGTGCGTTTCGCGATGCTTTGTAATGCGCTTATATTTTATCGAAACGCTCGTCAAACCCCAAGGGGGTGTGGCGCAGCTATTGGCTGCGCTGCGTTAAATGCGCGTTTCGAAACATGGGTGAAAAGCGCTCGAAACACGCGGATCCTAATTTTCTCGGTGAACCCAAAAGGGCGTCATCGAGAAAGGGGCAATTCACATGGGACGAATCGCTGAGGAGTACGGTACGCTCGTCTTCAACGACCACACGATGCAGGAGCTGCTGCCGTCGGCCACGTACAAGGCGCTCGCCAAGACGATCAAGCAGGGCAAGCCGCTCGACATCGAGGTGGCCAACGTCGTAGCGCACGCCATGAAGGAATGGGCGGTGGCGCATGGTGCGACGCACTACACGCATTGGTTTCAGCCCCTTTCGGGCATCACGTCCGAGAAGCACGACGCGTTCGTGAACCCCCAGAAGGACGGCCGCGCCATCATGACGTTCTCGGGCAAGGCGCTCATCCAGGGCGAACCCGATGCCTCGAGCTTCCCGAGCGGCGGCGTTCGCGCCACCTTCGAGGCCCGCGGCTACACGGCCTGGGACCCCACGAGCTACGCGTTCATCAAGGACGAGGTGCTGTGCATCCCCACGGCGTTCTGCAGCTACACCGGCGAGGCGCTGGACAAGAAGACGCCGCTGCTGCGCTCGATGGAGGCTGTGTCGCAGCAGGCGTGCAAGGTGCTGGGTTTCTTCGGCCAGGACGTGCCGCGCGTCACCACGACGGTCGGCGCCGAGCAGGAGTACTTTCTGATCAAGGAGTCCGACTACGAGCAGCGCCAGGACCTGATCCTGACCGGCCGCACCCTGTTCGGCGCGCCGCCGTGCAAGGGCCAGGAGATGGAGGAGCACTACTTCGGCGCTATCCGCCCCACGGTGAACGAGTTCATGAAGGAGCTCGACGAGGAGCTGTGGAAGCTGGGCGTGTCTGCCAAGACGAAGCATAACGAGGTGGCGCCCTGCCAGCACGAGCTCGCGCCCATGTTCACCATCAGCAACGTGGCCATCGACCACAACCTGCTTACCATGGAGCTCATGCGCAAGATAGCCAGCCGCCACGGGCTGGTGTGCCTGCAGCACGAGAAGCCGTTCGTGGGCATCAACGGATCGGGCAAGCACAACAACTGGTCCATCGCGACCGATTCCGAGAACCTGCTCGACCCGGGCAAGACCCCCGCGAGCAACCTGCGCTTCCTCGTGTTCCTGGCCGCGGTGGTGCAGGCTGTCGACGATTACCAGGACCTGCTGCGCATCACCGTCGCGAGTGCCGGCAACGACCACCGCTTGGGCGCTAACGAGGCGCCGCCAGCCGTGATCTCCATGTTCCTGGGCGACGAGCTCGATCGCGTGGTGAGCGCCATCATCTCCGGCGAGAAGGGCGAGACGGTCGAGGCGGTCTACATGGACCTCGGCGTGAAGGTGCTGCCGAGCTTCGAGCGCGACAACACCGACCGCAATCGCACGAGCCCGTTCGCGTTCACGGGCAACAAGTTCGAGTTCCGCATGCCGGGCAGCCAGATTAACCTGGCCGATGCCAACACCATCCTCAACACGATCGTGGCGAAGTCGCTCAAGTGCTTCTGCGAGGCCGTGGAGGGCGCCGAAGATTTCGAGAAGGCGGCTTACAAATGGGTGCGCACGACGCTCACCGACCATCAGCGCATCATCTTCAACGGCGACGGCTACACCGATGAATGGATTGCCGAGGCCGAGGCGCGCGGGCTGATGAACCTGAAGTCGACGGTGGACGCCGCGCCGCACATGCTCGACCCGAAGAACGTCGCGCTCTTCGAGGAGTTCGGCGTGCTGAACGAGGTGGAGAACCGCAGCCGCTACGAGGTGAAGCTTGACACGTACTCCAAGCTCATCAACATTGAGGGGCAGACGATGAGCCACATGACCAAGCGCAAGATCGCGCCGGCCGTGAGCGCCTACGCCGAGCACATCGCCGCCACGATCAACGCGAAGAAGCAGGCCAACCCTGCGCTCGAGCCCAAGGCCGACCTCAAGCTGCTCGACAAGCTGAACGAGGGCGCCAACGGCATTTCCGACGCGCTCGAGGTGCTGGACGCCGCGCTCGAGAAGGCTCAGGGCACCGATGAGACGCTCGCGAAGGCGCGCGCCTACCACGACGAGGTGCTGGCCGCCATGGAGCGCCTGCGCGCCGTGTGCGACGCTATGGAGGGCATCGTCTCCACCGAGGCTTGGCCGCTGCCGACGTACAACAAGATCCTCTTCTACTGCTAGGACCCTGCAGAAGAAGCCGGGGCGCGGGCAATACGCTCGCGCCCCGGCTTTTTGTTTGCAGATGAGTGGATTAGTGTACACATTTTGCCCTGAGCCCATCTTTCGCTTCTGACGACCTGGGGTTTCTTGAAGCAATTCAAAAATGTGTACACTAATGCTGCGAAGGGCCTTGATTAGAACTCAATCCAGCACTCGGTTACTTCGAACTGGCCCTCGATCACTTCGTGCCCGCCGATGAATCGGGCAACGTGAATGTTGCGTTCGTGATTGCCTGGGAGCAGCGACAGTATCATGTTCCAACGAGCGTTGGAGATTCTCTCCGGGTGAAGGAACCTCTTTTGCACGCTCATGTCGCGATCGGTCAGCTGCTCGATGACGGTGATCAGGTGCTCGGCTATCTGGTCGAAACCGCCTTTCGGGTAGAGGTCTTCCTTCACGACGGGGAACACGGCGAAACCGTCGGCCGCGAGCTCCCGGTTGCGCCTGATGTCATCGACCGCTTTCGCACGCACGTCCCTCACCGCTTTCGTCAGCGACGCTTGCGCCTGTTGCAGCTCGGGGTTGCTCCCGACTTCTATGGCCGCGTTCACGATTGACCCGAGGTCGAGATGGACGGCGCCATCGTAGTTCACGCCAACGGGCGTTCCTGCGATGATGATGTCGGGCACGCGCGAGTGTGCGAACCCGGGCAGCGCTGCGCTCGGGGAGACGCGCGGGTTCAGCACGAGTTCCCCGAAATCGTAACCAAGGCTGTCGACGGGAAGGCGGAGCAAGGCGGCTACGAGCGATTCCGTTGGCGACCAGGCATTGTCGTTCAAGTATTGGGCGGACGTCTGCGCTGCCCTGATTCCCCTGACGCTCTTCGCCTCGTTCAGGAAGCGGCGTATCCGCTCCACGCTGGTGGCAGGCTGGATGCCGTAGGTTATCGGGCCGTTGTAGGGGTCTTTCGGATCGCGCGAGAACGTGCCGCAGAGCTCATGGCCGAGCGTGAGGTGCTCGAGAGGGTGCATGACCTTCGCGAGTTCCGCGAACAAGAGCTCGGGGCTGCTAATTGCAAGCGAGCAGTTGCTCGTGCTGCAACGCGCTTTGACGAACGACCCGCTGGGCAAACCCTTTTCGTACACCGTGCTGGTGGTGTTTTTCGCGCGGATGCGGGACTCTTTGTCCGGGACGGCGAAGTCGACGGTTTTGCCGGCGAACGTGAGCGGCAGGCCGAGCTCGATGCTGTCGATGAGCGACCTTGTCCAACGCTTGCCGGGAGAGGGGTCTGGCGGTAGGATGTCGGTTTTCGTGGAGCGTGATCTGCTCATAGCGGCAGAAGCGCTCGAGGCTCGAAGCGCGCGCAGGACGGCGAGTGCCGAGTGTTTGCAGAGCGTGAGTTGCATGGGGCCACAGTAGCATTGCCCGTGCGCGGAAGCCGTGGGAATCGCAATTAGTGTACACATTTTGAAGCGCGTTTATAAAAGCCCAGGTCGTGGAAAGCTGAAATAGGCTTAAGAGCAAAATGTGTACACTAATTTCGGGAAAGGCTTGATTCCCGCTGTCCAGAGTGCGGCCCTACAGCGCCTTGATGCGGCTCACGGCCTCAAGGGCGGACTCGCGGGAGCCGAATGCGGTCAGGCGGAAGTAGCCCTCGCCGCTCGGGCCGAAGCCCGAACCCGGGGTACCCACCACCTGCACGGACTCGAGCAGGTGATCGAAGAAGCCCCACGAGGTCATGCCGTCGGGAACCTTCAGCCAGATGTAGGGCGCGTTCACGCCGCCCGACACCTCGTAGCCCGCGCTGCGCAGGCCATCCAGGATAATGCGGGCGTTCTCCATGTAGAAGCTTATCTGCTCGCGGGTCTCGCGCTTGCCTTCCTCGCTGTACACCGCCTCGCCCGCGCGCTGCACGATGTAGGGAGCGCCGTTGAACTTCGTGCCGTGGCGGCGGGCCCACAGGTCACGCAAACTCGTGCCGTCCGCATCCTTCAGGTCGCGCGGCACCACGGTGTAGCCCAGGCGCGTGCCCGTGAAGCCGGCGTTCTTGGAGAAGCTGCGGATCTCGATGGCGCAGGTGCGCGCGCCGTCGCATTCGTAAATGGAATGGGGCAGGGCGGGGTCGGAGATGTATGCCTCGTAGGCGGCATCGTAGACGATCACCGCGCCATGCTCGTTGGCGTAGTCCACCCATGCCTGCAGGCGCGCACGGTCGATGACGGCACCCGTGGGGTTGTTGGGGAAGCACAGGTAGATGATCGAGACGTTTGCGTCGGCGGCGGGAAGGTCGGCCACGAAGCCGTTCTCCTGCGTGCAGGGCATGTACACCACGTTGCTCCACAGGCCGGTTTTCTGGTCGTAGGTGCCGGTGCGGCCTGCCATGACGTTCGAGTCAACGTAGACGGGGTACACCGGGTCGCACACCGCGATGCGCGCATCGGAGCTGAATATCTCCTGGATGTTGGCGGAATCGGACTTCGCGCCGTCGCTCACGAACACTTCGTCGGGGTGGACGGTAGCACCGCGTGTGGCGAAGTCCTCGCGCGCGATGGTCTCGCGCAGGAAGTCGTAGCCCAGGTCGGGGGCGTAGCCTCGGAACGTGCCCGCGCTGGCCATCTCGTCCACCGCGCCGTGGAGCGCGCTCACGATTGAGGGCGCGAGGGGCTGGGTTACGTCACCGATGCCCAGGCGCACGATGCGCGCGGCCTTGTCGGGGTTCTGCTTGCCGTATGCGTCGATTTTGGAAGCCACCATGGAGAACAGGTAGTTCCCCGGGAGCTTGAGGTAGTTCTCGTTTGCCTTGAACATGGGTTTCCTCCTCGTGCCGTTGGGTGGGGCGCCGCGCTTACCAGTCGGGGCTCACCACGTGGGGCGGGTTGTCGTGCGGGCATGCGGACGCGTCGATCTGGCCCTCGAAGACGGTTGCGGCGGGGCCGGTCATGAACACCCTGTTGACGTCGCGGCGCCAGCTGATGTGCAGGTCGCCCCCGAGCAGGTGCACTGTCACCTCGCTGTCGGTCAGGCCGTTGAGGATGCAGGCCACCACCGTGGCGCAGGCGCCGGTGCCACACGCGAGCGTCTCGCCCGTGCCGCGCTCCCACACGCGCATGTTCACCTCGGAATGGCTGAGCACTTCCACGAACTCGGCGTTCGTGCGCTCGGGGAAGGCGGGGTGGAACTCGAACTGCCTGCCGATCTCCTCCACGGGGAAGCTCTCGGTGCTCTCCACGAACGTGACCGCGTGGGGGTTGCCCATGCCCACGCACGTCATCTCGAACTGCCGGCCCGCCACCTCGATGGGCTCGGCGACGACGGGCGACTCTTCGGCCTCCACGGGGACGAGCGCCGCCTCCAGACGGGGCTCGCCCATGTCCACCGTCACCGAGGCCACGGCGCCGTCCTCCACGTGCAGAGTGAGGTACTTCACGCCGTCGAGCGTGTTAATGGAAATCTCGGTCTTGCTCGTCAGCCCGTGGTCGTAGACGTACTTGCCCACGCACCGGATGCCGTTGCCGCACATGGCCGAGCGCGTGCCGTCCGCGTTGAACATCTCCATGAAGAAGTCCGCCTTGCTGGACGGCCTGATGAGGATGAGCCCATCGGACCCGATGCCGAAGTGGCGGTCGCTCACCATGCGCGCGAGCGACGCGGGATCGTTGACGGTTTCCTCCAGACAGTTCACGTAGACGTAGTCATTACCGATGCCCTGCATTTTCGTGAATCGCAAGGTGGTCCCTCCGTGTTGTTAGATTCGGTTGATTCACCGACGACGATACGGCGGTATTGTTTCGATTGCTTTACATGGAGCCCTCGAAACCCGTTCGTAATGAACGCTTCCGACAATGGAGGCTAGTGTTTTAGGCTCTGCATGTGGGAGGAGAAGAATCGGTGGCGACGAGTTTGTTCGCAGACGAAAGACCCGACCGGCTGGAGGAGGCATGCGCCGTGTTCGGCGTGTATGCGCCCGGGGAGGACGTGGCGCGCATGGCGTGCTTCGGGCTGCAGGCGTTGCAGCACCGGGGGCAGGAGAGCGCCGGCATCGCCGTGGGCGACGGCGAGACCATCCTCATCCACAAGGACCTGGGGCTCGTGGACCAAGTGTTCGACGAGGAGGCGCTTTCCCACCTGAAGGGCAACTTCGCCATCGGGCACACGCGCTACTCCACCGCCGGCGGCGGCAGCTGGAAGGAAGCGCAGCCCCACGTGTCGGCGATCGACGACGAGATCATCGCGCTCGCGCATAACGGCACGCTCGTGGACACGGTGCCCCAGCGGGCGCGCCTGGCGAACGAGGGCGTGCAGCTGTACGGCCACACCGACAGCGAGGTGGCCGCGCGCACGATCGGCGTCGACACGCGCCGCACGGGGCATATCCGCAGCGGCATTCGGCTCATGATGCAGCAGCTCCACGGCGCCTACGCCATCGTGCTCGTGACGCCCGTGGCGCTCTACGCGTTCCGCGACCCCAACGGCATCCGCCCGCTCTCCATTGGCAAGCTGCCCAACGGGCGCGGCTGGGTCGTCGCCAGCGAGACCTGCGGTCTCGACGCCGTGGGCGCGGAGTTCATGCGCGACGTGGAGCCGGGCGAGATCGTGAAGATGAGCGCGGCGGGTTTGGAATCGGAGCAAGGAATAGCGCCCGCGGAGCGGGCGTTTTGCATTTTCGAGTACGTGTACTTCGCGCGCCCCGACAGCGTGATCGACGGCGAGGTGGTGTACCACGCGCGCCGCAGGATGGGCCGCATCCTTGCGCAGGAGGCGCCGGTGGAAGCGGACATGGTGCTCGGCGTGCCCGACTCGGGCGTGCCGCCTGCGTTGGGCTATGCAGAGGCGAGCGGCATCCCGTACGGCGACGGCATCGTGAAGAACCGCTACGTGGGCCGCACGTTCATCCAGCCCACGCAGGAGATGCGCCAGATGGGCATCCGCATCAAGCTCAACCCGCTGCCCTCGATGATCCGGGGCAAGCGGCTCGTGGTGATCGACGACTCCATCGTGCGCGGCAACACGTCGAAGAAGCTCGTGGAGATGCTGCGCCAAGCGGGCGCCGCGGAAGTTCACCTGCGCATCGTGAGCCCCGAGGTCATGTGGCCGTGCTTCTACGGCATCGACACCGACACGCAGGACCAGCTCATCTCCGCGAACATGTCCCATGACGAGGCGTGCCGCTTCATCGGGTGCGACTCCCTCGCGTTCATCAGCTTGGAAGGGCTGCACGAGGCGGTGCGCTCGGACCACGACGGCTACTGCGACGCCTGCTTCAGCGGGCGCTACCCCGTGGAGATTCCCGAGGCGATCAGGCGCAAGAGCTTCCTGCCGGAGCATGTGGCGGCGCATGCGGCAGCTAAACAGGGTTCGGGAGCGGGTTCCGCTTCAAGGGGAAAGGGATTCTGATATGGGCATTCTTGCAGACAAGATGCGGGCGGCGACGTCCAAGCCCCCAGCTGGCGACGCGCTGCTCGTGCTGGAGGACGGCACGGCGTTTCGCGGGAAGTCGTGCGGGGCGCCGGGCGAGGTGCTCGGCGAGGTGTGCTTCAACACCTCGGTCGAGGGCTATCTGGAAGTTGTGAGCGATCCCTCGTACGCGGGGCAGATTGTGGCGATGACCTACCCGCAGATAGGCAACTACGGCGTGAACCTCGACGACGCGCAGGCGACGCACCCCGCTTTGAGGGGCCTCGTCGTGCGCGACATGTGCTACACGCCGAGCAACTGGCGGAGCAGCGAGTCGCTGCCCGAATACCTCTGGCGCGAGGGCCTCATCGCCATAGAAGACGTTGACACACGGGCGCTCGTGCAGCACGTGCGCGATCACGGCGCCATGAGCGCCGTGATCTCCACCGAGGACCTGAGCGTGGAGAGCCTCGTGGCGAAGGCGCGTGCGGCCGAGCCGATCGTGGGCGTGAACTTGGTGCGCACCGTGTCGTGCGCGGAGCCGCGCGAGTTCGGCGCGGCGGACTTGGCAGGCTCCAAAGCCTTCGCCATGGCGCCGCCAGCCGACGAGCGCTATCGCGTCGTGGCCTACGACTGCGGCATCAAGCGCTCGATCCTCGAGGGTCTCGTGCGCGCGGGCTGCCAGGTGACGCTCGTGCCCTGGGACACGCCCGCCGAGAAGGTGCTCGCCATGGCGCCCGACGGCGTGTTCCTGTCGAACGGGCCGGGCGACCCCAGCGCGGTGGCGGGCACGTACGAGCAGGTGGAAAAGCTGCTCGGCGAAGTGCCGCTGTTCGGCATCTGCCTGGGTCACCAGATGATCTGCAAGGCGGCGGGCGGCACCGTCGAGAAGCTGAAGTTCGGCCACCACGGCGGAAATCAGCCCGTCATCAACCTGCTCACGGGGCGCGTGGAGATCACGGCGCAGAACCACGGCTTCAACCTCGTGTTCCCCAGCTTGGGCGCCGTTGAGGGCGCGCCTGCTCTGGCGGATCCGAGCGACCTGCGCTCCTGGGTGGACACGGGCGCGGCGCCCATCGCCGCGAACGCGCGCTACGGGGGCATCCGCCTGACGCACGTGAACCTGAACGACGGCACGGCCGAGGGCATTGCCTTCACCGACATCCCGGCGTTCTCGGTGCAGTACCACCCCGAGGCATGCCCCGGGCCCACCGATTCGCATTACCTGTTCACGGCCTTCACCCGCCTCATGGACGGGAAGGCGGACTACCTGGACATAGACATTGCTAAAGACCGCCTGGAAGGATGGAGGTTCTAACCATGCCGAAGAGGACCGATATCCGCACGATACTCGTGATCGGCTCCGGGCCGATCGTGATCGGGCAGGCGTGCGAGTTCGACTACTCGGGAGCGCAGGCGTGCAAGGTGCTGCGCGAGGAGGGCTACCGGGTGGTGCTCGTGAACAGCAACCCGGCAACCATCATGACCGACCCCGGCCTGGCCGACCGCACCTACGTCGAGCCGATCACCGCCGAGTTCGTGGAAAAGATCATACGCGAGGAGAGCCCCGACGCGCTGCTGCCCACGTTAGGCGGCCAGACGGCCTTGAACGTGGCCGTCGAGCTGGCCGAGTCGGGCGTCCTCGAGCGCTACGGCGTCGAGATGATCGGCTGCAGCCTCGAAGCCATCCAGCGCGGCGAGAACCGAAAGCTCTTCAACGAGTGCATGGAGGAGCTGGGCATCGAGACGGCCCGCTCCGGCTACGCGTACTCCGTCGAGGATGCGCTCGCCATCGTGGCCGAGATCGGGCTGCCGGCCGTGCTGCGCCCGTCGTTCACCCTCGGCGGCGCGGGCGGCGGCATCGCCTATAGCGAGGAAGACCTCGTGCGCATCGTCTCGCAGGGCGTCGAGCTCTCGCCGATCAGCGAGGTGCTGGTGGAGGAGAGCATCGAGGGCTGGAAGGAATACGAGATGGAGGTCGTGCGCGATCGCGCCGGCAACGGCATCATCGTGTGCTCCATCGAGAACTTCGACCCCATGGGCGTGCATACGGGCGATTCGATCACGGTGGCGCCCGCGCAGACGCTCTCGGATGTCGAGTACCAGCGCATGCGCACGGCGTCGCTCGCCGTGCTCGAGAAGGTGGGCGTGCAGACCGGCGGCTCCAACGTGCAGTTCGCTGTGAACCCGTCCGACGGCCGCATGGTCATCATCGAGATGAACCCGCGCGTTTCGCGCTCTTCGGCGCTGGCGTCCAAGGCCACGGGCTTCCCCATCGCGAAGGTTGCCGCGCGCCTGGCCGTGGGCTACACGCTGCCCGAGATCGTGAACGACATCACCGGCAGCACGTCCGCCTGCTTCGAGCCGAGCATCGACTACTGCGTGGTGAAGGCGCCGCGCTTCGCGTTCGAGAAGTTCAAGGACTCCGACGACACGCTCTCCACCCGCATGAAGGCGGTGGGCGAGGTCATGGCCATCGGCCGCACCTTCGAGGAAGCGCTCGGCAAGGCGCTCCGCTCGCTGGAGAACGGCCGCTACGGCTTGGGCGTGGACGGCTTCGTGCGCGCCGCGGAGATCAAGGAGGGCTACGAGACCCTGCTCGCGCGGCCGACGAGCGACCGCATCGTGTTCATCGGCTGCGCGCTGCGCTGCGGCTGGACGCCCGAGGAAGTGCACGAGGCCACGGGCATCGACCTGTTCTTCCTCAACCGCATGGCCGATGTCGTGGCGGTGCAGGAGGCGCTGCGCGGCGCGCGCGTGGACGACATGGACGCCGAGTCGTTCCGCATCGCCAAGCGATACGGCCTGTCGGACGTGCAGATCGGCTTCCTCACCAACTCGAGCGAGATCGTCGTGCGCACCCGCCGCAAGGCGCTCGGCGTCGTCCCCACGTTCAACGCCGTGGACACCTGCGCTGCCGAGTTCGGAAGTTCCACCGCCTACTTCTACAAGACGTACGAGGGCGAGAACTTGAATGGGTGCCGGGAGAGCCCCGATGCCCATTCCTCCAAGCCGAAGGCGCTCATATTGGGGGCGGGGCCCAACCGCATCGGGCAGGGCATCGAGTTCGACTACTGCTGCGTGCACGCGAGCTACGCACTGCAGGAGGCGGGCTACGAGACAATCATGGTGAACTGCAACCCCGAGACGGTTTCCACCGACTACGACACGTCGGACAAACTCTATTTCGAGCCGCTGACGTTCGAGGACGTCATGGACATCGTCGACGTCGAGCGCCCCGACGGCGTCGTGACCACGCTGGGCGGGCAGACGCCGCTCAAGCTCGCGCGCGCCTTGGAGGAAGCGGGCGTGCCCATTATGGGCACGGGCGCCGACGCGATCGACCTGGCGGAGGACCGTGACCGCTTCGCCGACATGCTCGACGGGCTGGGCATCGCCTACCCGCCGGCGGGCGACGCCAACACGCTCGACGAGGCCGTGAGGGTGGCCGACCGCGTCGGCTTCCCGCTGCTCGTGCGCCCGAGCTACGTGCTGGGCGGGCGCGGCATGGCCATCGTCTACGATGCCAAGCAACTGCGCCGCTACATGGGCGAAGCTGCGAAGATCTCGCCCGATCACCCCGTCTATCTGGACAAGTTCCTGGAGTCGGCGGTGGAAGTTGACCTCGACTGCGTGTGCGACGGCGATGACGTCTACATAGGCGGCGTGCTCGAGCATATCGAGGAAGCAGGCATCCATTCAGGCGACTCGGCATGCTGCGTGCCGCCGTTCTCGCTGTCGGATTCGCTCGTGGCGCAGCTGCGCAACATAGCCTGGCGCCTGGCGCTGAGCATAGGCGTGCGCGGCCTGCTCAACATCCAGTTCGCCGTGAAGGACCAGCTGGTCTACGTCATCGAGGCGAACCCCCGCGCGAGCCGCACCGTGCCATTCGTGTCCAAGGCGACGGGCGTGCCGCTGGCGAAGGTGGCGGCACGCGTCATGGCGGGCGAGCAATTGGCCGATATGGGCCTCCCGCCCGACGACCGCGACCTGAGCTACCGAGCGGTGAAGGAGGCGGTCATGCCCTTCGGCAGGTTCCCCGGCTCCGACGTGGTGCTCGGCCCCGAGATGAAATCGACCGGCGAGGTCATGGGCATCGCGCCCACCTTCCCGGCGGCGTACGCCAAGACCCAGCTGGCCATCTCCTACGAGCTGCCGAAGGCGGGCACGGTGTTCATCAGCGTGGCCGACCGCGACAAGCGCTCCATTGCCGCGATCGCGCGCGACTTCCACCACCTCGGCTTCACCGTGCTCAGCACGGGCGGCACCGCGAAGACCCTCGAGGCGTCGGGCGTGCCCTGCCGCAGGGTGAACAAGGTGAGCGAAGAGCATCCAAACATCGCCGACATGATCGCGGACGGCCAGGTGGATCTCATGATCAATACGCCGTTCGGCCATGGGTCGCGCGGCGACGGGCACGTGCTGCGCCTCGCGGCCGTGCGCTACGGCGTGACGTATGCAACAACTATAGCGGCCGCGCAGGCCTTGGCGGCGGCCATGGAATCCGTGCGCGACGGAGCGCTCGGCGTCATCGCGCTGCAGGACCTGCCGCAGTGGGGCTAGGTCGGCGCGGCTCATGTGTAAGGAAAACGGCGGCGCTGCGCTGGGCCTGGGCCTCGGCGCAGCGCCGCTTCCGTTTGCCATATGTGGTGCATGGAGGGTTTTTACCTCGTCGCAACCCGCGCGCGGGCGTGCGCCACTAGACTAACGCGAGATAGTTTTTGCACGATAAGGAGTAGGCAGCATGTGCGGAATTGTGGGATATACGGGGTCTAACGCGGCAGCGCCGGTTTTGCTCGACGGGCTGGCGAAGCTCGAGTACCGCGGCTACGACTCGGCGGGAATCGCCGTCATGGAAGGCGATGCGCTGCAGGTCGTGCGCAGGCGCGGCAAGGTTGCCGAGCTGGTGAGCGCGGCGAGCCATTTCGACCTGACGGGGTCCTGCGGCATCGGCCACACGCGCTGGGCCACCCACGGGAGGCCCTCCGAGGCGAACGCCCACCCGCACACGTCGTGCGCGGCCGACATCGCCGTCGTGCACAACGGGATCATCGAGAACTTCGCCGAGCTTCGCGAGGAGCTCGAGGGCCGCGGGCACACGTTCCGCAGCGAGACCGATACGGAGGTCATCGCCCACTTGGTGGAGGAAACCTACGCCGACGTGCTGAGCGGCAAGGCAAACGGGCACGAGACGCATGGGCTGGCAGAGGCCGTGCGCCTGGCGAGCCTGCGCCTCGTGGGCTCCTACGGCCTGGCCGTCACGAGCGCGCACGAACCCGGCGTCATCGTCGTCACTCGCCGCGACATGCCCATCATCGTGGGATCCGCCGCGGACGGGTCGTACGTCGCCTCCGACGCGATCGCCGTCATCGGCGCCACGCGCGACGTCGTCTACCTGGACGACGGCCAGATCGCACGCCTCACGCCCGAGGGCATCGCTTTCTTCGACAATTACGGCAAGGCCATCGAGCCCGAGGTCACGCACATCTCCTGGGACATGGACGTGGCCGAGAAGGGCGGCTACCCCGACTTCATGCTCAAGGAGATCCACGAGCAGCCGCGTGTCATCCGCGACACGCTGGCGGGGCGCCTGGTGGGCGGCCACCTGGAAATCGACGAGCTCGACATGACGGCCGAGGAGCTCAACCTCATCGACCGCGTGTACGTCATCGCGTGCGGCACGAGCTACCACGCCGGCCTCATCGCGAAGGAGATGATCGAGAGCTGGGCGCGCATTCCCACGGAGGTTGAGGTGGCCAGCGAGTTCCGTTACCGCAACCCCATCATCACGCCGACGACGCTCGTCGTGGCGGTGTCGCAATCGGGCGAGACGGCCGACACCCTGGCGGCCATCCGCGATGCGCGCATCAAGGGCGCCCGCGTGTTCGGCATCACCAACGTGCTCGGCTCGCCCGTGGCGCGCGAGTCCGACGGCGTCATCTACACGAAGGCGAACAAGGAGATCGCCGTCGCCTCCACGAAGTCGTTCCTAGGCCAGGTGGTCAGCCTGACGCTGCTGGCCCTGTTGTTGGCGCAGAGCAAGGGCAAGATGCGCATGAACCAGATCAGGCTCATCTTCCGCGAGCTGGCCGATACGGCCGAGCAGGTGGAGCAGATCCTGGCGGACACGTCGAGCATCGAGGACGCCGCTCGTGCGTGCGTGGACGCTTCGAGCGCGCTGTTCGTCGGCCGTGGCATGGGCGCCGCCATCGCGCGCGAGGGAGCGCTCAAGCTGAAGGAGATCAGCTACCTGCACGCCGAGGCCTATCCTGCGGGCGAGATGAAGCACGGCCCCATCGCGCTCATCGACGAGGGCTTCCCCGTCATCGCCATCGCCACCCAGAGCCCGGTGTACGACAAGGTGATCTCGAACCTCCAGGAGAGCCGCGCCCGCGGCGCGCTCGTGGTGGCCATCGCCACCGAGGGCGACGAGGCCATCCGCGAGCACGCGGATCACGTCATTTACATTCCGAAGGTGCGCGACGCGCTCACGCCGATCACGGCGAGCGTTCCGCTGCAGCTGCTCGCGCGCTCCATCGCCGTCATGCGCGGCTGCGACGTGGACCAGCCCCGCAACCTGGCCAAATCGGTTACCGTGGAATAGGTTCCGCGCTCTGGGAATTGACGCGGCGCGCCGGTAACCGGCGCGCCGTTTTATGTTTCTAGCGATGGAGCCCCAGCTTCGCGCGCATGGCCTCGTTGGCCGCGCGCTCCTCGGCATCGTCGAGGGGCGCGAGCGCGGGGCAGGGCTCGCCTTCCTTCGCAGCGCGTCGTTCGAGGGCGCGGGCGATGAGCCAGTCGGCAACTTCGGGGTTTTTGGAGAGCAGCGGGCCGTGCAGGTAGGTGCCCACGACGTTGCGGTAGAGCGCGCCGTCCGCGCCGTCATCGTCGTTGTTGCCCTTGCCGTTGTTGCCTGCGACGCGGCCGAACGGCGCACAGCCCTTGCCGAGGAACGTGCGGCCGGCGTGGTTCTCGTAACCGATGACGGGCATGCTCGCGAGCGGGCTCTCGAGCGCGATGTTGCCGACGAGGCGGTTGTGCGAGCCACCGTCGGCTCGCTTCGTCGTGATGTCGAGAATGCCGAGGCCCGGCACGGCATCGCCGCCGAGGAGCCATTCGCGGCCGAGTATCTGGTAGCCGCCGCATATGGCAAGCAGCACGCCGTCGCCCTCTACGTAGGCGCGCAGCGCTTCCGCCTGGTCGAGCAGGCTGAGGGATGCCAGCTGCTGTTCGCGGTCCGGGCCGCCGCCCAGGAACACGATGTCGGCGGTGTCGAGCGGGGCGGGTTGCCCATGCTCCACGCGCACGACCTTTGCGTCAAAGCCGCGTGCGCGCGCCCGTTCGGCCAGGATGGTGACGTTGCCGCCGTCGCCGTAGAGGTTCAGCAGCTCGGGGTAAAGGTGCACGATCGTGAGCGTTTCGCGGTTGCCAGGGGTGGCATCCGTTGCGGAATCATCGTGCGCGGCATGTGCCGCAGGATTGCCCGGTGCGGTATGTGTTGCGGGGTCGCCCGGTGCGGTATGTGTTGCGGGGTCGCCCGGTGCGGTATGTGTTGCGG
>SUUE01000026.1 GCA_015062685.1 Coriobacteriaceae bacterium | reverse complement strand
GACGCGCGGAGCGCGCCCCTACGAGGCGGTGGACGCATTCCCGTTGATGCGCGTCGCTACCCGCCGGCGGACATGAAACGGAGGGTGAAGGCCTTGCGGAACGCCTCCACGGCCGCGGCGTCGCCCCGCGCAACGAGGCGGGTCCGTTCCAGGAGGATGGTGCCGAGCGGACGGCTATCGAGCGGCTCGACGCATATCCGGCAGCTTGCCCGCCCATGGAAACAGACCCACGCACCATCCTCGCGCGGAAGGCCCAGCTCGTCGTCGAGCCAGGCGGTTATGCGCCGGTTCGCTATGCCGCAATCGAGGTCGATCGAGGCCTCTTCGCTCATCGTAGCTCCATGTCGTCTACCGAGCCGTCCAGGAGGTCGATCATGAGCAGTCGGTTGCGCACCTGGCAAGGCTTGCCGAGCACGACTTTCACGGCCTCGGCAGCCTGGAACGCAGCAATGGAATAGGCCGTGAAGGGCAGGTTGCCGAGCTTCTTGTGCTGGCTCTCGCCGAAGGGCTCGCCGTAAATGCTGACGAACGACGGGTCGCCGGGGTGGACGGTGCACACCTGGCCGAACCAGCCGGCGATGGCCCCGTACACGACGGGCGTGCTGAGGTCCTGGCATGCATGCGCCATCCAGAAGCGCGCTTCCAAGTTGTCGAGGCAGTCGACGACGCAGTCCACGCCGCCCAACAGCTCGGCTGCGTTCTCCTCGCTCAGGAAGGCCACGATGGGCTCGGCTTCCACCTCGCCGTTGATGGCGCGTATGCGCTCGGCCGCCACGAGCGCCTTCTCGCGCCCGAGCGCGTCTTCGGTGCAGAGCAGCTGGCGGTTCAGGTTGCTCTCCTCGAACACGTCGCCGTCGATGACGCGCACGTGCCCCACGCCAATGCGGGCGAGTGCCTCGATGACGAGCCCGCCCAGGCCGCCGCACCCCACCACGGCGATGCGCTTGCCAGCGAGGCTGGCGCATTCCTGCTCGGATAGGGCCATCTTGTTGCGGTCGTACCTGTTCGGGAAAGCCATGCTCTATCGCCTCGTCTCGTCGGTGGCCAACGTGGCCAAATTTGGTAAAGTATAGATGAGCCGGGGCGCTGTGGGTATTGGGAAGCGCTCCGGCTCATCCTTTTCCAGCGACGCGGGAGGGTCGCTCCGGCTTATACGCTGGCGCATAACAGCCGTACGGCTGGTTACACGTAACGGTACGTCTGCATCATCTCGTTCGCTAGCCTCTTCTTCCGGCAGGCGTCGCACACGGTGGGAAGCTCGCCCTCGGGCCCGACGGCGTGGCGCACCGATTCGGGCGTGCCCATGGGGGCGCCGCAATCGGGGCAGAACAGAAGGCTGAACTCGCGGTTCCAGATGGTGCGCGTCGTGGCCGTCTGCTCGTACTCTATCGCGCCGGTGGGGCACACGTTCGCGCAGCTGAGGCAGCCGACGCAGAACTCAGACGGCTTGTCGTAGGGCGTGTCCACCTTCTTCTCGGTGCCGCGCAGCACCGTGGAGATTGCGCCTGTCCCCAGGCTGTCGCATGCCTGCACGCACAGGCCGCAGAGGATGCACTTCTCGTTGTCGATGGTCACGAGGCGCTCGAAGCCCTCGCGGCCCCACGCCTGGTTCATGTCGGCGATGCGCTGGGCGTCCGGGGCCCGGTGAGCGAGCAACGACAGGATGACGGCCCGTTCCTCCAGGATCTTCTCGGACTTCGTGTAGACGGCGCATTCCTGATCGATGGGGTAAACGCACGACGTGACGACCTTGCGCCGCCCGCGCGTCTCCACCTCCACGATGCAGATGCGGCAGCAGGCCCGGTGGTCGGCGAACGCGTCGGAGCGGCAGAGCACCGGGATGGCGATGTTGTTGCGGCGCGCGACGTCGTAGATGTACTCGCCCTTTTCGCACGTGCATTCCACGCCGTCGATCGTGATGGTCAGCTTCTCGCTCATGCGGGCCTCCTTTCGGTCAGCACCGCGTTGAAGCGGCACACCTCGCGGCAGCTGCCGCAGGCGATGCACTTGGCGGGATCGATGACGTGCGCTTCCTTCCTTTCGCCGGAAATGGCGTCGGCCGGGCAGGCGCGCGAGCACATGCCGCAGCCCGTGCAGGCGTCCGCGTCGATGGCGAACTGCGTGAGCTTCTCGCACACGCCGGCGGGGCACTCCTTGCCCTCGATGTGCGCGTCATACTCGTTGCGGAAGAACTTGATCGTAGTCATGACGGGGTTCGGGGCTGTGCGGCCCAGGGCGCACAGGGACGCGTCCTGCATGGTGCGGCCGATGCGCTCGAGCAGCTCGACATCGCCCGGCTTGCCGCGGCCCTCGCATATGTCGGTCAGGATCGCGCGCATCTGGCGCAGGCCCTCGCGGCACGGCGTGCACTTGCCGCAGCTTTCCTCGCAGAGGAAGTCTACGTAGTAGCGCGCCACTTCCACCATGCACGAGCGGTCGTCCATGACGATCATGCCGCCCGAGCCCATCATCGCGCCGTATTCGGTGAGCGTGTCGAAGTCCACGGGCAGGTCGAGCAAGCTTTCGGGAATGCAGCCGCCGGAGGGGCCGCCGGTCTGGATGGCCTTGAAGGGGCGGTCGTCGATCAGGCCGCCGCCGATGTCGTAGATGAGCGTGCGCAGCGTGGTGCCCATGGGCACTTCCACGAGCCCCGTGTGCTTCACCTTGCCCACCATGGCGAACACTTTCGTGCCCTTGGATCCCTCGGTGCCGAGCTTGGCGTACTCCTCGCCGCCGTCGCGCAGGATGGTGGGAATGGACGCGAGCGACTCGACGTTGTTGAGCACCGTCGGGTGGTCGAACAGGCCTCGCTGCACGCTGCGGATGTACTTGGCGCGCGGTTCGCCCACGCGGCCCTCGATGGAGGCCATGAGCGCCGTCGACTCGCCGCACACGAACGCGCCGCCGCCGCGGACGATGGACAGGTCCAGCTTGTGGCCGCTGCCCATGATGGAATCGCCCAGGATCCCCGCCTCGTAGGCATCGTCGATGGCGTGCTGGATGTGGTCGCGCGCGAGCGCGTACTCGTCGCGGATGTAGAGCACGCCCTCCTCGGCGCCGATGGCCAGCGCACCGATGATCATGCCCTCGATGACGGCATGCGGCGAGCCCTCCATCGTGGATCCGTCCATGAACGCGCCGGGGTCGCCCTCGTCGCCGTTGCACACGATGTATTTGGGGAACACGTCATAGCCCGCCGCTGTGCGCCACTTGCGCCCGGTGGGGAAGCCCGCACCGCCCTTGCCGCGCAGGCCGCTCTTCTCGACCTCGGTGATGATCTCGTCGGGCGTCATGGCAAGCGCCTTCTTCAGGCCCTCGTAGCCGCCGCGCTCGATGTAGTCGTCAATGGAGAGCGGGTCGATGATGCCGACGTCCTTGAGCACCACCTTGTGCTGCAGCGCGTAGTAGGGGTTGTCGTTCATGTGCTCGTAGGTCTGGCCGTCCTTCTTGAACAGCAACCGGCTGACCGGTTCGCCCTCGAGCGAGTCGACAATGGCCGCGGCGTCGCGTTCCTTCACGCGGTAGTACATGAGGTCGCGCGGCATGAACCGCACGATGGGCCCCTGCTCGCATTCGCCCGAGCAGCCGGTGCGCACCACCTGGGCGCTCACCTCCACGCTGCCGGCCAGGCCGCGCGCTTCGAGCTCTGCTTGGATGGCGTCGGCCACGCCCAGCGCGCCGTTGGCGATGCAGCCGGTGCCGCAGCAGACCAGAATCTTCTCGGTTCCGTTAATCATGGTCGGCCACCTCCTCGGAGCCCTGCGAGGCATACGATTCGATGATGCCGGGGATCTGCTCGACGCGCAGCTTGTTATGGTAGGTCCCGTCCACGACCATGACGGGCGCCAGCGCGCACGAGCCCAGGCAGTTCACAAGCTCCACGGAGAACGTGCCGTCCTCGGTGGTCTCGCCCGGGTCGATGCCCAGGTCGCGTTTGAGCTCGGTGGCCAGATTCATGGCTCCGCGCAGGTGGCAGGCCGTGCCGTTGCAGATCTTGATGATGTGCTCGCCCTTCGGGGTGAGCGAGAGCGCCTTGTAGAACGTGGCCATGGAGTACAGGTGCGCCTGCGAGCAGCCGAGGTGCTCGGCGAGCGCTGAGAGACCCTCTTCGGGGATGTAGTTGAATGCGTGCTGCATGTCCTGCAGGGCCGCGAGCGCGAACCGCTGATCTGCAGGACATGCCTCGATGATCTCGGCTATCCTCGAGGCTTGATCGACTTCAGTCATAGATGCCTCTTTCCGTTGCCAGGTGCGATGCCCGTATTTGCCCATAGGGGCGCGCTCTACGCGTCCGCCCATGTCCTCGCCCGCGCGGGCTGCGCTCGACGCGTCGTCGTCGCGAGCTAACTTTTCGCCAAGTACGGGCGAAAAGTGGATCTCGCTCCTCCTTTGGCTTGACCTCGCTCCGCCCGCGCGGGCGAGGACATGGGCTACTCGTTCGGGTTGGCTTCGCTTCGCTTGCCCGGCAACTCGTTACCCACCGGCGACCAATGGGGTGACGGCTACGTAGTCTTCTTCGGTCAGCTCGGTGGCCACGCCGTCGAGATGCTCGATGTGGCGGCCGTTGACCATGATGATCACGTCGTCACCCTTGTCGGTGCCGTCCTCGTTCAGAATGAGCGTGCGGAATTCGGGCCAGCGCTCGGAAAGGTCCTCCATAAGCGCGAGGACGTTCCCGGGTGCGGGAACGTCGCACGTCTTGCAACCAGTGATCTGGCGGTATGTGGCGAAGAACTTCACGAGCATGGCCGAACTCCCAACGTATGGACCGGATTACGGTAGCTCCCGACCGGCTGGCCAGGAGCGGGCGGGCAGATCGGCGCAAGCGAGATCCGCCCGCCTTCACGTGCTAGTACTTCAGGTTCAGCTCGTCGAGCTTCTCCTGCGTGGGGATGCCGTCGGCTGTCCAGTTGCGGGCCTCGTAGTATTCGGCGAGCATGGTCTGCAGCTCGCTCACCTTGCCCTTGGCCGGGCCAGATGGCAGCGCCTCGCGCAGCAGGCGCGGCGGCAGCGTGTCCTTCTCGACGCCCGCCTGGATGTTGAAGCGCTTCTCCAGGTTCCAGATGCGCTCGCCCTTGAGCAGGATTTCCTCGTCGGTCTCGTCGGAGCCCACGGCCGCACGGTACTGGCCGGCGATCTCAGGCAGGCCGATGCCGAACGTGGTGAACAGGCAGATGCCCGACGAGTCGCAGAGGGCCGTGAGGTCCTGGAACAGCTTGAGCGTGGAGGCCTTGCCTTCCGTGACCTGCGGGTCGAGCTTCATGGGAATGCCCAGCACCTCGGGGGAGATCATGTAGCCGCGCACGTGGCAACCGCCGCGGTTGGACGTGGCGTACTCCAGGCCGATGCCCTGGATGGCGCGGCCGTCGTAGGCCGGCATCTCCTGCTTTTTCGTGGACATAGACAGCTCGGGGTGCCCGTACTTCTCGGCCAGGCGGTACGAGCCCAGGCCGATGGTCTTGCCGAAGCCCTCGCCGTCGGCGCACATCTGGGTGAGCTTCACCATGGCCTCCGCGTCGCCGAAGCGCAGCGGGAAGCCGATGTCGCTCTCGGGAATGGCGCCCATCTCGAAGAGCTCCATGGCGCAGGCAACGGTGGAGCCGAGGGTGATCGGGTCCATGCCCTCCTCGTTGCAGATGAAGTTGGCCTTGACGATGGCGCCGATGTCGTTCACGCCGCAAGCCGCGCCGTACGACCAGCCGGCCTCGTACTCGGGGCCCTCGCCGAAGCCGTCGAGGTCGCCGCGGCCCTCGATCTTGGTCACGCGGCCGCAGGCGATGGTGCAGCCGAAGCAGCCCTGGTTCTTGACGAGATGCGTCTCGACCAGACGCTCGCCCGATGTGTCGTCGGCCTTGTCCCAGTACGAGCCGTCGCGCCCGTTGTGCAGCGGCAGGCCGCCCACCTCGTTGACGATGTTCACGAGCACCTCGGTGCCCAGTGCGCCCAGGCCCTCGCCGGTCACGGGGTGCGCGCGCAGCATGGTGCGGGCCTTCGTGGCCTCTTCCATGAACTCCTTGGGGCGCGCCACCTTGACGCCGCCCGTACCGCGCACGACGACGGCCTTCAGGTTCTTCGAACCCATGACAGCGCCCATGCCGCCACGGCCGGCTGCGCGGTTCTTGTCGTTCATGACGCCGGCGTAGAGCATCATGCGCTCGCCGGGGCGGCCGATGGTGGCCACGCGCACCTTGCCGTGCTTCTCCTCGAGCGCCTCGGTGACCGGGTGCACGCCCTGGCCCCAGAGGTCGCCGGCGGGGAGCAACTCCACAAGTTCGTCGTCGATGTGCAGGTAGACGGGCTCGGCGGCCTTGCCCTCGAAGATGATGCCGTCGTAGCCGGCGTACTTCAGCTCGGGGCCGAAGTGGCCGCCGGAGTTGGCTGCGCCGATGATGCCGGTGAGCGGCGCCTTCGACACGACCTCGTAGCGGCCTGCCGAGCATGCCGCGGTGCCGGTGAGCGGGCCGGTCATGAAGATGAGCTTGTTCTCGGGGGATAGCGGGTCGACCTTCGGGTCAACCTCGTTGCAGTAGTATTTGGTGCCCAAGCCGCGCGCGCCCACGTAGTCGTTGGCGTCCTGCATGTTGAGCGGTTCCTTCTTGATGGTGCCCTCGGTCAGGTTGACGCGAAGGATGGTGCCCATCCAGCCATTTCCCTGTGTCATTATGCCAGCACCTCCTCGACGGCCGCCTTGAGCTTGTCTGCGGCGAGCTGCTTCTTATCGGGGACCTCGTCGGGGTCGACGACCGAAATCGCGCCGGTCGGGCAGTGCACCGCGCACCATGTCTCGCCGTCGCACATGTCGCACTTGAAGATCTTCTTCTTGGTCACCGAGTACGACACGTTGCCGAGCGGGCAGGCGCTCACGCACATCTTGCATACGATGCACTTGCTCGCATCGTGGGCGATCACGCCCTCGGCGTTGCGCTTGAGAGCGCCCGTCGGGCAGATCGCCGCGCAGCAGGCGTCGTCGCACTGCATGCACATGATGGGTACGGTGATCGCCGCCTCCTCGTAGTGGAACACGCTGACGTTGCTCAGGCGCGGGTTGAATTCCTCGTTGTGCCTGAACGAACAGACGAGCTCGCACGTGCGGCAGCTGACGCACTTCTTCGGGTCCACGACTAGCTGTTTAGCCATAGAACGCCCCTCTCTCTCGTTTTTCCACCCAAATCCATGAAAGCACGCTCATTGGGCAGAAAGTACCGGTTTGCTAAATTCACCCCGGTGAACTTGGCCTATTCTGCCGAGATCGGGGATAATATTAGGCAGAAAGCGGA
This sequence comes from Coriobacteriaceae bacterium, assembly GCA_015062685.1. Lineage (GTDB taxonomy): Bacteria > Actinomycetota > Coriobacteriia > Coriobacteriales > Eggerthellaceae > UBA9715. Next base: position 11,367 of record SUUE01000026.1, on the reverse strand, counting down.
ATCGTTTCTGCCTAGCGTTCGCGTTACGTTCTGAGCACGGCCTCGAGGGAGGTATGCACATGCGCACGTTTGATTATCGCCATCTGCCGCAGAGCCTGTTCGACGGGAAGGCGGGGGACGCCAACGTCCGCCTGTACGAGGACCGGGGCAAGCTCGATATGCTCAAGAAAACGCATGCCGCCGAGCTGGACGCGCTGCGCGAGCGGGCGCATTACGACAACGTCGACGCCTCCACGCGCATCGAGGGGCTCTATGTTGACCAGCGCCGCGTGCGGGAGCTGATCGGGGGCGCGGAGCCGATCGACGAGACCGAGTGCCAGATAGTGGGCTACTCGAAAGCCCTGCAGCTCCTGGAGGACAACCATCCCTCGCTGGATCTGTCTACGTCCACCGCGGTCGTCTTCTACGAGACGCTGTACTCGCACCGCAACCTCGGACGTAAGAGTCGCTACCGCAAGAAGGATTACGCTTACGTGCAGGTGGAAGGCCGTGTTGAGGCCATGCCCGTGAGCCCTGTCCCCGCGTTCGAGACGCCGCTCGTGCTCGGCGGGGCGTGCGATAGCCTGGCCGATGCTTTCAACGTCAACACGTGCAGCCCGCTGATCCTGAACGCCGTGTTCGCGGTGGACCTCCTCTGCATTCGCCCCTTCGACGAGGGGAACGGGCGCATCTCGCGCCTGTTCGCCGACTTGCTGCTCATGAAAGCCGGCTTCGACGTTGCCCGCTACGTCAGCGTCGACCGCATCGTGGAGGAATCGGGCATGGATTACTACAACGCCCTGAACTCCTGCGTCGAGGGGTGGGACCGCGCGCAAAACGACTACACGGCATACGTGCGCTATTGGCTCGACGTCGTGCACGCAGCCTATGCGAAGCTGTTCGCCATCCTCGAGAGCGCGGACGCCTCGCGCGCTTTGGGGAAGTCCGAACGCGTGCGCGAGTTCGTTCGCATGGCCAGCGGCCCCGTGAGCAAGCGCGATATCCGCGAGGCGTTCCCCGAGGTGAGCGAAGCCACGGTCGAGAACGCCCTCGGCGCCATGGTCAAGGCCGGCGAGGTGGAGAAGGTGGGAGCGGGCCGTTCCACCGCATATCTATGGCGCAAATAGCGCCTTTTTTCCTAGCGTTGCGAGAGGTTACGAAGTAAAGTGAAACGCAAGGAACGGCGTCAAGGGTCGCGCTGTTCGAAGGTTCACTGTGGGATGAGAGAGGGAAGGGAACTATGAAGAGAAAAACTGCTAGCAAAGTACTGTTCGCAACCGTGTTTGCTGCGCTGTTCGCGCTGTTCATGGTTGCATGCTCGAGTGGGTCGGGCAGTGCCGCAAGCTCCTCGGCAAGCGCGTCCGCCTCGTCCGCATCGTCTGCAGCGGCATCGTCGTCTGCTTCGCCGGCCGCCGCGCCCGCGAACCCCGTGGTGCGCATTTCCACCACGACGTCGGTGAACGATTCCGGCCTGCTGCCGTACCTGCAGCCGTACTTCGAGGAAGCGACTGGATACCAATGGGAGATCACGTCGGCCGGCACGGGCGCCGCAATCAAAAAGGGCGAGACGGGCGACGCCGATGCCCTGCTCGTCCACGCAAAGGCCAGCGAGGAGGAGTTCGTTAACAACGGCTTTGGCGTGGAGCGCATTCCGTTCATGTACAACTACTTCGTGATCGTGGGCCCCGCCGACGATCCCGCGGGCATCAAGGACTGCAAGACGGCCGCCGAGGCCTTCAAGAAGATCGCCGACTCCGGCTCGACGTTCGTGTCGCGCGGCGACGATTCCGGCACCAACAAGAAGGAGCTCCAGATCTGGGAGGCCGCAGGGGTCGCCCCCACGGGCCAGGATTGGTACGTGAACGCGGGAGCGGGCATGGGCGCGACGCTGACCCAGGCTGCCGAGCGCCAGGGCTACACCCTGTCCGACAAGGGCACGTTCCTGTCCAACGACGCCAAGAAGTCGCTGGTCATCCTACTCGGCGAGTCTGACGACATGAAGAACACCTACTCCATGATCGCCATCAGCCCCGAGAAGTGGCCCGACACCAACAGCGAGGGCGCGAAGGCCTTCATCGACTGGATGCAGGGGGAGCAGGCTTCCAAGCTCATCGCCGAGTACGGCGTTGCCGAGTACGGCGAGCCGCTGTTCTACCTGCTCGAGAAATAGCGATTCGAGGTGGAGGGCGCGGGGCCGATGCCCCGGCCCTCCGTTCTAGCTGGACATGGACGAACTCGTTCAGGCGTTCAGCCTGATGTTCACGCCGGGTAGCGAGCTGTCGCAGATCATTCTGCTGACCCTTCAGATGGCTGCTTTCTCCACGGTGATCTCGACCGTGATCGGCGTGCCGATCGGCGTGTGCATCGGGTTGTATCGGTTCCCCGGGAAGCGCCTCGTCATGCGCATATTGAACACGCTCATGGGCCTGCCGCCCGTGCTGGCCGGCCTCGTCGTGTTCTTCATACTGTCGCGGTCGGGCCCGCTCGGGTCGCTGCGGCTCCTCTACACCCTGCCGGCCATGGTCACCGCTCAGGTGGTTCTCATCACGCCCATCGTGTGCGGGCTTTCCGCCACCGCCATTGCGGGTGTGGCCCCGCGCGTGCACGAGACGGCTCACGGCATGGGCCTTTCGAGGCGCCGCGAGGTGCTGTGCCTGCTCTACGAGTGCCGATCGCAGCTGTTCTCGATCATGTTCGTGGCGTTCGGGCGTTCCATCGGCGAGGTGGGCGCCGTCATGCTCGTCGGCGGCAACGTGCAGTACAAGACGCGCGTCATGACCACGGCCATCATGCTCGAGACGAACATGGGCCATTTCGAATACGCCATAGCGCTCGGCATCGCGCTGCTCGTCGTGTCGTTCGTGATCAACTCCATTGCGCTGTCGTTGCAGGAGCGCACTTCCACGCCTGAGATGGAAGGCGCGCGCGGCCGCACGCGCGGGGGGCGATTGGGCGGTGGTCCGCGATGAGCAAATCGTTCGGGCTTCAGATGCGCGGGCTCCGGAGGGCCTTCGGCGACCGTGTCGTGCTGGACGTGGACGGCCTCGAGCTGGCGTCGGGCAATACGTATGCGCTCGTCGGGCCAAACGGCTGCGGCAAGTCGACGTTCCTGAAGGTGCTGTCGGGCGTGATAGACCAGACGTTCGGCCGCGTTGACGTGTCCGGCGGCGTGGACCGCCCGGAGCTCGTGGTGGGCTACATGCCCCAGAAGACCTACGTGTTCGGATTCACCGTGCGCAAGAACGTGGCGCTCGCCCTCGAGTCGAGCGGCCTCTCCCGCGAAGAAGTGCGCGAGCGGGTGGACGATGCGCTCGCGGCCGTGGGCATGTCGGCATTCGCGGATGTGCGGGGGAGCGGGCTTTCGGGCGGCGAGTCGCAGCGCGTGGCGCTCGCCCGCATGCTCGTGCGCGACCTGGACGTGCTGCTGCTCGACGAGCCCACCGCATCCATGGACATCGCGGGCACGCTGCTCGTGGAAGGGGCCCTCGCTCGTTACCGGGAGCGCACGGGGTGCCTGCTCGTCGTGGCCACCCATGCGCCTTCCCAGGCGCGCCGCATTGCCCCGGAGACGATTATGCTCAGCGGCGGGCGCGTGGTGGAGTTCGGGCCGACGGAGCGGGTGCTCTCGAGCCCCCAGAGCGAAGAGGGCCGCGAATTCCTGTCGTACTGGACGGTGTAGCAGTACAATCATGCTGATGTGCGAATAGTATCGCATGGTCGTTCAACGGCATGCTTGTATGGGAAGGTGAGGCCAGGTGCGAAAGCGCCCAGCAGCAAGGTACGTGAACGCGGTCGTGGCGGCGGTCGTGGCGGTGTTTTTCCTGGTGCACGCATTATTGGGAGGACTCGAGGGCGTCTTGCCCTTGCCGCCCGCGCCCTCGTGGATCATCTGGGGCGCGGCGGCGCTCGCGGCGTTTCACGTGGCTGCGAGCGTGCTGACGAGCTACCAGCAGCTCAATGACCTGGAACGCCCGCCGAGCGCCCGCAAGAAGCGCCACTTGGCCCTGAAATGGGCGACGGGCGGGTTCGTCCTGATCGCGGCCTCCCTGCATGTCGGGCTCATTGGCGCGTACGGCCCGGGCGCCGCCCAGGTGGCGGTGTCGGGCGCGGTTGCCGCGGTGGCCTTGGTTGCCCTGCTCGCGGTGCACGTCTGCGTGGGCGCCAAGTCGTTGCTCGTCGACCTCGGGCTGGACAAGGGACGAATGGGCTCCGTGCGCGCCGCGACCATCGCCCTCGCGGCACTCGCCGCCGTCCTCGTCGTGGTGGGGGCCGTGGTCTAGCCAATTCGTTGAATGGGAGGGATCATGCTCGAAGTCGTGAACCTTGACGATGCCCGCTCGATCGTGGCCGATCGGTTCGCGCCTCTTGAAAGCGCGGCGGTAAGCGTCCCGCTCGGGGAAGCTGCCGGGCGCGCGATCGCGCATGACGTCGTGGCCGAGGAGGGCGTTCCGCCGTTCGACCGGTCCACGGTGGACGGGTTCGGCTTGGTGGCATCCGACACGTTCGGTTGCTCCGACGCGTTGCCCGCGATACTCGAACTCGCCGGGGAAGTGCAGATGGGCGCCGAGCCGGACTGCGATTGCGCGGAGGGGCGCTGCGTACGCGTGCCGACCGGCGGGCAGATCCCAACGGGCGCGGACGCCGTGGTCATGCTCGAATACTGCGAGGAATACGGCGACGGCACGGTGGGCGTGGCGCGCCCGGTCGCCCCGGGCGAGAACATCGTGTTCAAGCACGACGACATCGCTCCCGGAGCCGTGCTGATCCCCACCGGCACGCGCCTCCTGGCGCATCATGTGGGGACGTTGGCCAGCCTGGGCATGGCGAGCTGCGAGGTTCGCGGGCGCCTGCGAGTGGGAATCATATCGACGGGCGACGAGATCGTGCCCGTGGAGGCGACGCCCGTCGCCTCGCAGATGCGCGACGTGAACGCGCCGGCTCTCGCCGCTGCCGTCGAGGCGTGCGGCGCGGAGGCCGTTCGCTTCCCCATCGTGGCCGACGAGTACAACGAGCTGTTGGTATGCGTGCGCGAGGCGCTCGGAACGTGCGATGCCGTGCTTGTGTCGGGCGGGTCTTCAGCGGGCGAGAAGGACAACACCGCGCGCGTGCTCGGCCAGCTGGGCAGTCTGCTCTTCCACGGCATAGCGGTGAAGCCCGGCAAGCCCACCATGTGCGCCGACGTGGGCGGCAAGCCCGCATTCGGGCTGCCAGGGCACCCAGTTGCGGCGTATTTCATGTTTCTGGAACTGGTGCGGCCCCTGTTGCTACCGGGCCGCGTGCGGCGCGCGAGTGCGATCCTTGCCGAGGGGCTGCCGTCGAACCATGGCCGGGCCGAGCTGGTGGCCGTGCGCCTGGAGGAGCGCGGGGGCCAGCCTGTTGCCGTTCCCGTGCGGGGCAAGTCGGGGCTCATCTCGCAATTGAGCGGGGCGGACGGCTATATCGAGATAGCGCGCAACCAGGAAGGCCTCGCCGCCGGCACGGCGGTCGAAGCGAAGATGTTCTAGCGTGCCAGGAGGGGGACATGGCTTTCGAATACTTGAGCAACGTGGCATTGGACGAGGCGGTGCGTGGGTTCCTGGCGGAGCTCGACGAGCGCGGGTTCGCGCCGGACATCGAGCGCGTGCCGGTGGGGGAGGCGCTCGGCCGCGTGACCGCGCGGCCCGTCTACGCCGCCATCTCGGCGCCGCATTACCACGCGTGCGCGATGGACGGGATCGCCCTTGCCGCGAACGAGACGTTCGGCGCCACGGCCACGACGCCCGTGGTCGTGCAGCCGGGCAGCTACGTGGCGGTGGACACGGGCGACCCCCTGCCCGAAGGGTGCGATGCGGTGGTCATGATCGAGGACGTCGTGTTCCCCGAAGGAGTCGACATCGCGAGCCTGGGAGAGTGCCCGGTCACGCTGTTCTCGTCGGTTGCGCCTTGGGGCAACGTGCGCCAGATAGGCGAGGACATTTGCGCGGGCGAGATGCTGCTCACCTCGAACGTGCGCGTCGAGCCGGCCGCGATGGGCGCCATGCTCGCGGCGGGCGTGCAGGAGGTCGAGGTCGTCGCGCGGCCGCGAATAGGCATCATCCCGACGGGCGACGAGGTGGTTCCCCCGAGCGCCAACCCGCAGCCGGGCGACGTGATGGAGTTCAACTCCACGATCTTCTCGGGCATGGTGAGCCAGTGGGGCGCCGAGCCCGTGGTGTACCCCATAGTCAAGGACAAGCCCGAGCTCGTGCGCGAGGCGCTGGGCCGCGCGGCGCGCGAGTGCAGCATCGTGCTGCTCAACGCAGGATCGTCGGCGGGCCGCGATGACTACTCGTCTCGCGCGGTGGCCGAGGTGGGGGAGCTGCTCTTCCACGGCATCGCCATCAAGCCGGGCAAGCCTGCCATTTTGGGGTGCGCGGGCCAGGGCGGCAACACGTGCGCCATCGTGGGCGTGCCCGGGTATCCCGTAAGCGGCATCATCGTGGTGGAGCAGCTGGTGAAGCCGCTCGTCGAGCGGCTGCTCGGCTGTGCGGCCGATCAGGCCGAGGTCGTGGAGGCGACGCTTGCCCGCCCGTGCATGTCGTCGCTCAAGTACGAGGAGTTCGTTCGCGTGCGCCTGGGGGTCGTCGGCGGCAAGACGGTTGCCACGCCGCTCTCGCGCGGCGCGGGCGTTGTCACCTCGTTCGTAAAGGCGGACGGCATCATGTCCATCCCCCAGAACAGCGAGGGTCTCGAGGCCGGGCAGAAGGCGTGCGTCCGCCTGCTGCGGCCCTTCGACCAGATTGAGAACTCGCTCGTCGTGATCGGCAGCCATGACCCGCTCATAGACGAGATAGCGCAGCTGGTGCACGGGCACTGGCCGGAGCTCTCTGTGGCGTCGACCCATGTGGGCTCGATGGGCGCCATCGTGGCCGCCAAGCGCGGGGAGAACCATTGCGGCGGCATCCACTTGCTCGACGAGGCGACGGGGGAGTACAACGCCGCATACCTCGAGAGGCATTTCCCCGAGGGTGGAGTGCGGCAGGTGGAGTGCGTCTACCGCCAGCAGGGCCTCATGGTGGCTCCCGGCAACCCGCTCGGCATCGAGTCTCTCGCGGACCTCGCGGTGGAGGGCCGCAGCTTCGTCAACCGCCAGAAGGGGTCGGGCACGCGCATCCTGAGCGATTACCTGTGCAGGCGCGACGGCATCGACACGGGGCTGATATACGGCTACGACCACGAGGAGTTCACCCACACGGCGGTGGCGACGCTCGTCGCCGCGGGGTCCGCCGATGCGGGCATGGGCATTTATTCGGCGGCGAAGATGTTCGGGCTGGGGTTCGTCCCCGTCTGCGAGGAGCAATACGATCTGCTCATACCCGATTACGCTTGGGACGCGCCGATGGTGCAGGCCCTGCTCGAGGTGCTTCGGGGCCGGGAATTCCGCGAGCGCATGGGCGAGCTCGGCGGCTACCGCCTGGACCAGCCCGGCCGCGTGCGCAGGCATTACGGCGCATAGCCGGCGCGTTTGCCCTCTGAATAACAGGTACCTGTAAAAAATGGCGATTCGGTAACGATGAGCCTATGCCACAACGACTGCTTTCCCCGGGCGCTACACTGATGCGGAAACATGTGGAAAGGCTTATATGAGACTGTTCAAGTATCTGGGGAAGCACCTGGGCGCGGTCGTGCTCGTGTTCGTGCTTCTCATCGGCCAGGCGTTCTGCGATCTGATGCTGCCGAACTACACGGCCCAGATCGTGGACGTGGGCATCCAGCAAGCGGGCGTTGACCACGCCTCGACAACCGAATTGAGCGCGGCGACGCACGACGCCATTGCCGCCCAGCTGAGCGGCGAAGGCGCTGAGCTGTTCGCGGCATCGTACGATCCCACGGGCAACGGCACGTACGCGCTGAACGCGTACGGCGAGAGCCACCGCGCGGAATTGGACGAGGCGGTGGCGCTTCCCCTGGTGACTCAGTTCATGGGCGCCGGCTCCGAGATCGACGAGAACCTGGTGGGCCAGCAGGCCATCGCCGCAGCACGCGCGGAATACGCCGCCCTCGGCTACGACATGAACGCCATGCAGATGAACGCGCTCATGTTCACTGCGCTCAAGATGATGGGCTTCGTGCTGCTGTCCGTGTGCATCGCGGCGCTCGTCGGCCTGGTGGCGGCGCGCACGGGCGCGAAGATCGGCCGCGAGCTGCGCGGCAAGCTGTTCGCCAAGGTCATGTCGTTCTCCGATGCCGAAGTTCAGCGCTTCTCGGCGGCCTCGCTCATCACGCGCGGCACGAACGACGTGCAGCAGATCCAGATGATGTCGATCATGCTCATGCGCATGGTGCTCTACGCGCCTATCCTGGCCATCGGCGGCATCATCATGATCGCGCAGATGGACGTGTCCATGGGCTGGATCATCGGCGCGGCGATCGCCGCCATCGTCGTGGTGGTGCTCGTGCTCATGGCCATCGCCATGCCCAAGTTCAAGATCATGCAGAAGCTCGTGGACCGCGTGAACCTCGTGTCGCGCGAGCGCCTCACGGGCGTTCAGGTGGTGCGCGCGTTCGGGAGCCAGAAGCGCGAGCAGGAGCGCTTCGACGTGGCGAGCACCGAGCTCATGCGCACGCAGCTCTTCACCAACCGCGTCATGGTGTTCCTCATGCCGGTCATGATGGTGATCATGAACCTGGTGTCGGTCGTGATCGTCTGGGCGGGCGCCGGGCAGATCGATGCGGGCAACATCCAGACGGGCGACCTCATCGCGTTCATCACGTATTCCATGGTGATCATCATGGGCTTCCTCATGCTCTCGATGCTCGCCATCATCGCGCCGCGCGCCGACGTCTCGGCGGGGCGCATCGACGAGGTGCTCGAGGCCGAGGTCTCGATCGTCGACCCCGTGGAGCCGGCTACGCCCGGGAAGCTCTCTGAGGGCTCCGGCGTGACGATCGAGTTCGACAACGTGTCGTTCCGCTACGACGACAGCAGCGAATGCGTGCTGCAGGACGTCTCGTTCACGGCGGAAGCCGGCAAGACATGCGCCATCATCGGATCGACGGGCTCGGGCAAGTCGACCATCATCAAGCTCGTGGAGCGCTTCTACGACGTGACCGACGGCGCCGTGCGCGTGAACGGCGTGGACGTGCGCGACATGCCCCTGCACGACCTGCGCACGCAGTTCGGCTACGTGCCGCAGCGCGCGTTCCTGTTCACCGGCACCATCGAGTCGAACGTAGGCTACGGCGAGGACGACCCGGACGAGGCGCGCATCCTGGAGGCGATCGACATCGCGCAGGCCGCCGAGTTCGTGGAATCGAAGGAAGACGGCCTGGAGTCCGAGATCACCCAGGGCGGCACGAACGTGTCGGGCGGCCAGCGCCAGCGCCTGGCGATTGCCCGCGCGCTCGCCACGGACGCCCGCGGGCTCCTGTTCGACGACAGCTTCTCGGCGCTCGACTACAAGACCGACGCGCAGCTGCGCCGGGCGCTCGCCGAGCGCCTGCCCGGCAAGACGCAGCTCATCGTGGCTCAGCGCATCGCCACCGTCATGCAGGCGGACAAGATCGTCGTGCTCGACGAGGGGCGCGTCGTGGGGCAGGGCACGCATGCCGAGCTGCTGCGCACGTGCGACCAATATCGCGAGATAGCCTACTCGCAGCTTTCCCCCGAGGAACTCGAGGGCAGCGCCCAACCTGCTTCGCTGAGCGAAGGGGGTGATCTCCGATGAGCGCACATGACGAGGCACAGGAACGCGAGCTCATGCAGGCATCGCAGCGCAAGAGGCGCGGCTACCGGCCGCACGGCCCCGCCGGCCGCATGATCGTGACGGAGAAGCCGCGCGACTTCAAGGGCACGGTGGGCAAGCTCATCCGCTTCATGGGCCGCTTCAAGTTCGCCGTGGCCGCGGCGCTCGTGTTCGCGATCGGCTCGACGGTGTTCAACGTCATCGGCCCCAAGGTGCTCTCCACGGCCACCACGGAGCTCTTCACGGGCATCGTGGCCAAGGTGGAGGGAACGGGCGGCATCAACTTCGACGTGATCCGGGGCATCCTGCTCACGACGCTCGCGATCTACCTCGCGAGCGCGGCGTGCCAGTTCGTGCAGGGCTGGATCCTCACCTACGTGTCACAGAAGACGTGCTACGAGTTCCGCCGCGAGATCTCCGAGAAGATCGACCGCCTGCCGGTGGGCTACTTCGAGCGCACGAGCACGGGTGATACGCTCTCGCGCATCACCAACGATGTGGACACGCTCGGCCAGAGCCTGAACCAGGGCATTTCCGAGCTCCTGCGCTCTATCGTCACGCTCGTGGGCGTCGTATCGATCATGTTCGTCATCAACGTGCCCATGACGCTCGTGACGCTGCTCATCGTGCCGGTGTCGCTCGTGTTCATTCGCCTCATCGTGAAGAGGTCGCAGAAGCACTTCTACGCGCAGCAGGCCAACCTGGGCGCCATCGACGGGCAGATCGAGGAGACGTTCAGCGGGCACGCCATCGTGAAGGCGTACGGCCGCGAGCAGATGGCCGTCGACGAGTTCAACGCCACCAACGAGAAGCTCTACGAGAGCGCGTGGAAATCGCAGTTCCTGAGCGGGCTCATGCGCCCGGTAATGGACGTCATCGGGAACCTGGGCTACGTGGCAGTTGCTATCATGGGCAGCGTCTTCGCGGTGCAGGGCGTCATCACGGTGGGCGACATCCAGGCGTTCATCCAGTACGTGAAGAACTTCACCCAGCCGATCACGCAACTGGCCCAGGTGAGCAACGTGCTCCAGCAGACGGCCGCGGCCGCCGAGCGCGTCTTCGAGTTCCTGGAGGCGGAAGAGGAGCCGGTGGAGGAATCGGCCGTGGATACGGACGAGCTGTCGGGCTGCGTCGAGTTCGAGCACGTGCGCTTCGGCTACGACCCCGAGAAGCCCGTCATCAAGGACTTCAGCGCGCGCGTGGAAGAGGGCCAGACCGTCGCGTTCGTCGGCCCGACGGGCGCGGGCAAGACCACGCTCGTGAAGCTGCTCATGCGCTTCTACGACGTGCAGGACGGCGCGATCCGCATCGGCGGCACGGACGTGCGCGAAATTGACCGCGAGGACGTGCGCAACATGTTCGGCATGGTGCTGCAGGATGCATGGCTGTTCCATGGCACCGTGCGCGATAACATCCGCTACGGCAACCCGGACGCCACCGACGAGGAAGTGGAAGAGGCTGCGCGCCGCGCTTACGCGCACCACTTCATCGAGACCTTGCCCGACGGCTATGACTGCATGATCAACGAGGACGCGAGCAACATCAGTGCAGGCCAGCGGCAGTTGCTCACGATCGCCCGCGCGTTCCTAGCGGATCGGCGCATGCTCGTGCTCGACGAGGCCACGAGCTCGGTGGACACGCGCACCGAGGAGCGCATCCAGGGCGCCATGGACAACCTCATGGC
>SUUE01000004.1:17241-146170 GCA_015062685.1 Coriobacteriaceae bacterium | reverse complement strand
GGATTGCGCGAATAGGCCACTTGGTCGGGTGATACGGAAAGCGCGAATCGGGTGCTACTCAAACGCCGCAATACTCATTCTCGAGCAGGCCCCGCTCAGCCAGTGCAGCAAGATACGCATTGAACCCTTCCTCGTCACGGCTTAATTCCTGCGAGAAGCGCTGCGATTCCTGGTCAAAACCCAAGTCTGCAACCCACAGGATGTCATCCATCACGTCGGTTTCGGTTTGCGCCCAGAGCCGATAGCTGTCGTCGGCCTGCGCCTCGCCAGGCGCCCACACGAGCGTCAGAAACGAGGCCGAGAGCGGCTCGCGCTCCTTGCGGAGCCTGGCGACGTAGTGCCGGACGGTCGATTCGGAGGCTGTGCAGCCATGCTCGTCGCGGAGCCGCTCGTATATCCTCTTGGCGGTGCGTCGCTGCTTGCGCCAGCTGCGGGCATCGGCATCGAGGTAGCCCTCGATGACCGGGCGGTACTCGTCCATGATCGACTTGGGCGGCTTCATCGCCGGCATCTCCGGCGAGAAGTCGTCCATCTCCAGGTACTTGTAGACGGTGTCCCGGGAAACGCCGACGATGTGGCTTATTCCCGCGATCTACTCGCCCTCCCTCTTCAGTTGTCGTATAGTCTGTACTTTGGACATGCTGATCGTCATCCTCTCCGGCCTCCTTCGTCGAATACCTAGCAATGACAAAGATAGGCCTGTTGGTTGGTGGTCAGCTTGTTCTTTATGCCGAAGTGCCGATTATCGACATGCCAAAGTGTCGACATTTACGCTACCGCATCTATATGCAACAGGCCCACAACAACCATATTATGACGTCCAGCTGACAACTATGGATGCATCTGAAGACCAAGTCTTCTTGCCAAGATGCAAGCATCTCTGCTCGAATCAGATGGACTCAATGCAGCAAGAACATGCGCTTCAGTCTCCGGGGTCCAATATATTTTTAGGCTACCTTTTGCCCTGGTTATAGCCGTATATAGAATGTTGTGAGAAACCATCCCCTCGATATTTTCTGTAACTATCAGTTTTACAGAATCGTATTCGAGGCCCTGCGCTTTATGAATTGATACGGCATATGCGATATTGAACGGGACAACGTTGTCCGCAATCCCCTCCTCGTCTGGATCATTGATTGCGCAAACCGAAAACCTAAGCACCGCAGCAGCGCCCTCATTTCTCACAAATTGCAGCCCCGGATACCCCGATACCGATAACGCATTAATTGGATCATTAACAGCAATATCAAAAGTTATCCTGTCTTCTCCCGACTCCTCAATGCCTACAATACGGCCCTTCAGGTTGTTGTATAGCAAGGGAGCAAATCGATTCGAGTCATTAAATAGGATCGGATCACCAATCTTATAGCGATGTATTCCCCACTTTATTACTGGATTGGGATTTTGAGATTGCAATATGCGGTTAACGTTATTAATGCCGTATAAACCATCATAGTTAAGACAGAGGACAATCTCGTCACCCGAAGAGGGGCTGAACAACGAATCATCCAAATTGCAGCTATAGCCATTTGCCTCTAAAATCTCCGCGACATCGTCTTTTGCATCACGTACAGATTTCCATAACGAAAGCAGGGATTCAGAGGTTGTTCGCCAAGTTGTAGTGAGTTCATAGAAGCATTTTTCAGGCAGAAACGTTTGAGCCAACTCAAACCAATTACCAAAATCAATAGCTTCGATTTGGTGGACATCCCCTACAAGAAGGAGGGTCTTAAAGTGACCGTCTTCCATAATCTGACGCATATCATGATTGCTAACTGTGCTGCATTCGTCCACAATCAACAGATCGCATTGCGACACATCATTGAGATACTTTGTGACCGTTCTAAAATCACATGCGGAAGCCTTGATTCTCCTGCGAAGGCTCTCAACTGCGGGATTGGTATTTGCAATAGCAGTTACTTTAATGCCTTGCATTGAAGTACAGACATAATTTAGTAGCGTCGTCTTACCGGTTCCCGCAGATCCGCTAACAAGCGCCACGCTTGTATTTTCAAACATAGACTCGAGCACATTCTTCTTAACTGGATCGTTCACGAGCGCCGAATTCGCAAATAGCCATTGCTCAGCTGAAGCGCGATACCCTGGCACCCCTTGCTTCGATATCTGAAGAAGCTTGTTCAAAATAACCGATATATCATCTTCATAGCCACGAATAAACAATTGGCCTGTCTCGTGAACTATCTGGCGATTAGCATGCGTGCGGTAAAGGCTGTTATTGTATGCGGCTATACGAGAGTCCAGATGAGGGCTTTGGTCGAACTCATCCTCGTCAATATAAATCTGGCGGCTATTCTCACATGCGGTAATGATCTGACTTGCCAAAAGATCAGCTTCGCGACCATCGGGGTCGATGCACCTAACAACGTCAAGGCTTCTGGTTTTAGTCATTCTCAAATGCGAGCTAAAAGGGTTTTTGTCAAAAGGGATGCACTCATTCCTCAAATACAAATATCCTAAATAGTTATTCGCCTGTGTTTGCAGCTGATTATTAATAACCTCGTTTCGCGGTCTCCACAATAGATATCTCATCACATTCGACCCAGGGCCGTTGCGACGTATAATCCTATGGCATTCATCAAGCAGAAATTCAATTGACTCATTGTTCTTAGACTGCTCGATTCGCCCACGATAACGCGAATACAACGAGTCATCCAGATCGCAAAGCTCACAAAGATTCATGCCGGTATCTTGCAATACGCCCATCAAGGAGCGGTAGTTGCGCAAATTGCCTCGAACAATATAACCGGAACCGAGCGCTTTAAGAATACCATTCAATTCGCAAGGCCTAATTGAAACACGCCACCCCACGACAATGTCTATAGGCACTTGACGCCCACATATGCTCACATTTGTGCTCTTCATGGCCAAGGAAACAGCATTGTTATTTGGAATTCGCTCATTTGAAAAAGCGATCACCCGGTCGGTCTTGCCGCACCCGTCCAAAGCAGCAGTGAGCGAAAGTTCATAGACTATCCGATTATTAAGAACAATTGGTTTTGACGAGGTGATATAGTACCTGTCTTTTCCGAATGTATAATCTCCGCTCAAAATGAATTGTTCGGTTTTATCTGCAATCTCAGAGTAGTAATGAACCAGCGCATTATCTTGCTTTACAGGGAATAGTTCAAGATTTTGCAATATCGAAATGCCCAGTTCCTCCTGAGCGTATTTCCGGAGAAGAAATAGCAATTCGAGATACCTTAAAAGCAGCCTCTCAGACGAAGTCTCAGATGGGGTGTAGTGCGATACGACCTTTTGGAGATTGAAATGGAAATCCCAAATGAATCGACGCTTCTTACAGCGCTTTGCCTGATCAAGCGCATCCTTTATTGCTTTCCAATAGTCCTGATAAGGGACACTATCACCAAACGCAGCGTATACAAGCACATGTTCTGTAAGGTTCCTCATATTATTCAGCGCCGCTTGCGCCACAACGCCACGACTAAGAAATGAGGCGTTGTTCAATGATTGAACAATCGAACGGTTTGAATACTCAATTTCAGCACTGGGCAAACGCATTTTGCCTCCAAATTGTTGAGCCTTTATCTCATCTTTATTATAACCTCGCACTAGTATGACATCACGTATTGGTGTCGGCTCATCTGGAGAAATCGGAGTTACTTATCGTCAGGCGTCCTAAAAACGCCTGTATACATTCAAGCCGCCTGCCATAAGCTTAAGATGATTAACGACTGGCTGGGATTTGGCGATTTTAGCCTGACTTAGGGTGGCTGATTAAAATCTGATTCAAACGTCATCTCGAATAACGCTTGCGCATTTTATCCTCTGCACGCCCGAAATCAAGGTAATCACACACAACCGGAATAAGCCGATCAGACGCCTGCGGAGTATAGCTTTGAGAATGGGCTAAAAACGCCAGATCAAAGCCCTCAGAATAGGAGCATTCCAATGGTGAAACGAAACGTAAAGGAACCGTGGCATTTCTATTGCTATCCTCTGCCCAATATGGAAATAGCTCATGAGATAAATCATTTACCAGAATCCCATCCTTCAGCTTTGGAATTCTCAGCCAAATCCTTCCAGACTCATGCGCGTCGATTCCGGCGATGACGCTTTTGCAGATATCGGCATCTCGTCCATTTGGATTGAGTTTTTCGTTATGCACATAATCAATACTTGATATCAGCTCGAGGAAGATCGCATAAAGAAGATAGTTTGTTTCGTCAAGCTCACCTCGTGTCTCTTCATCGTAATTTCGGTATACCTCGAGCGGAATTGACCGGCGCCAATCTAAAGCATGACATGACATCCCAATAAGCCTTGAAACTGTATTCGTGCCAAAACCAAGATCCGCATGCGAGTCAACATGCACAATAGAATTGTCCTCCTGATAAGAATTCGGTCTCAGTCGGCCCAGCATTATGTCGAGAACCCCATCGTGGCGTTCAACAAACATCGCCTCAACGCGATTGCTGCCTGAAAGTCCAAGACTCTCCTCAAAGAAAGCTCGAACCCTTTCGTCATCCCAAACATCAACTAACCCATCTGGCAATCGTTCATCGTGGGCGCCAGAAAACGTAGGGATGTCACTCAAGAAGAAATCGAGATCTATATCTAAGAATCTCAACTTAACTCCCCCGTCCCCTGAATTGAATGCGTGAATAGCATACTATTAATCCATCGATATGCATCCCACTGAATGAGTAGCTTATTACAGGATCAGCCTAATGGAGAGTCGGGAGACCTAAACATGATAGATGAATTTGACTTCGCGGACTTGAGTTATGGCGATCGCATCGGGGGCTTCACAACACAGAGCAACGTTCACGTTAACTTCTCATACGAGGAAGCCACCAAT
Organism: Coriobacteriaceae bacterium; assembly: GCA_015062685.1. Lineage (GTDB taxonomy): Bacteria > Actinomycetota > Coriobacteriia > Coriobacteriales > Eggerthellaceae > UBA9715. Next base: position 141,330 of record SUUE01000004.1, on the reverse strand, counting down.
GTGTTCACAATCACCGACCCAAGATCCATCCCAGCAACCAGAATCATCTTATCTAAAGAGCAAGATTCACCGTACATTCTCAAAGGAAAAACCTTCTCAAAGCGCAGCATATTTCTATACCTGAACGGAGACAACAACATCGAACCCGCTTTCGGTTATTTGCCTATCTCAGCCCCATTTGCCATAGGAACACAGACACCTGGCAACTACCACTCAGGCATCAACAAACAAGACATGCAAGGAGCCACATTTGACGCCATCAGCTTTGTCGGAGGAAATCTCGAATTACTTATTCCCGAACGCGGGTATAAGCGCGAAGAATCACACGGCACCTACGAGGTTAATCCCATTGTTGAACCATACAGCATCCCGCCCATGGTTATTGACGTGGAAGACAGAGACATTGCCCGCTTTGAGATTTTCCGGCGTACATCGGCGCGATATACCGGAGAAACCATCGCAATATTTCGCCTTGTGTTCAACCAGCGCCAATCAATAAGCCGAGCATTTGAATACATCGGCCACATGGCAAGGCTCGTTGCATTCTTGTCCATGTCGCAAACGGTATCATTTTTAAAAATCGAAACTGAACTCGATATTCCAAACCAACTATTTGGGAATTTGAGAGACCGTCTCGTCGTAACGAATGTCATAAATGAATTCACGCGTAATTCGATTCCAAATCAGCGCAACTATAGGTTCAAGACCCACGTACTGGACATTCGTAATATTGGGGACAAGATCTGGAACATCTTCAAAAACGCCCGCAACAATGACTTGGGCGGATGCGGGACAAACATGTCTGTATTGCCCCAAGATTGGGCGCAGGAGTACATAATCCATAATACGCAAATCAAAAACATCTGTACCGCACTCGAGCACGAACACCAAAAGCTGGGATTGAACACTCCGAAAATGGAAGCGCTAGCAGATCTCAGAAACGCTTTGCATGCTTTTACCAAACAATACCTGCGAGAGAGCCCTCAAGAGAGTTTGACCGATCAAGACAGAAGCAGAGTTTTCAGCTCAATTGACCACATTGATGTTAGTGCGCATACGCAATACCAGCAACTCATTGACAGGCACGAAAGCGCAATCGGACCGGCGATCGATAACCTCCTACGCTATCGTCTAGACGTTACGGAACGCCCAGACATGAAAGCTCTCGTGAAACATCGTAATGATATAACCCACAACGCCTACCTTTCCATTGATGAGAAGGTCTACGTATCGGCCCTGAAGGCAAGGTTAACTGTATATGCATGCGTACTTGAAAGATGTGGACTAAACGAAGCTGAGCGTGAAGAGGCATTTCGCATGTGGTTTTAAGCCCAAAAGCGAGGTGAAACACAATACACCAGTGCGCATCGTGCCGACTGTCGTTTAGATTGGGAGTTCTGTAATAAAGCTCCGTTGTTTACAGCCTTTACGGCCCCAGCTGATCAAGCAAACCGGGAGTCTTGGCATACTGCTCTTTGCTGATGAGTGCATCATTACGATTGCTATCACCGTCTCCGAAGCTAACCAGCCAAAGCCTTTGACATTCTTCATGAGAAGAAATCTCGAAGTATCTGCCTTGCACCAGAACAAGCTGTTTTGATTCAAGAAACTCGGCCAAATAATCCGAGTCAACCAATAGCTGATAGCCTTCCTCCGTGCTCTCGTTGATACAAACGGTCTTGCCGCCTTCGCCAACCCATACCCCCGTTGGCAACTGATTCAACCCGAAAAACTCAATGAACTCCCTCGACGGCACCAAAAGCCTTGCCACTCCACCATGAAGCGAACCATCATACGGCGGCTCCCACACGTATTCGTAGGACGCCGGTGTCACCAGCCGCTCTTCTTCGCAAAGTTCGGAATTCCTTAGCTCCTCATAAAACCGGTAGCCAAATCCCCCGCAATACTCATGCGCATACACGAATAGCGGATCAGGCGAAAGAGCACTCAACCCGAATTCAGCCTTATAGAACTCAATGAACCTCTCGGCATCGTCGCTCCGTACAAAGCCACAATTCGAGTTCAGATGCACCTCCGCAGTCTCGGGCATTGTCTCTTTCTTTGTAACGATAAGCGACAACGGGAAGAATCGCCTCCCGTCTCTTATGACGTGCTCAATTTGATCAAAAGCTTCTTTTAACTCTGCCTCGCCATAAATTAGTTTAGCGTTCAGCAGGGACAGCTCAGGCGCCAGCACCTCATCGTTGCTCGCCATCCCACTCGCATCGGGGCAAATGAAAGACGGATCAATATCCCGCACTGCTGATAGCTCGTTGAATATCTCGAAGTCCTTCAGGGGCACACGACAAACGCTCTCCACATGTTCCTCGGGATCAAGCTCTGGCTCAAAATGGAAATCGAGAGGGAAACCGCCTTCGCGAGCACATGCCTCGCTAAAAGCTTCCATCCGTTTTGTTAGATACTCCTCGTATTCCTGATCATATGTCCTGTCCTCTCTATATGGAGGATAATTATCGATAAGCCGAGCGAGCAGCCGGAAAGTCTCGACCCATTGGTATTTCTTTGACAGCCTCTCAAATCTGCGGCTTTGCCCCCTCTCGTAACGATTAACCGCTCGATCAAAAGCACAATGTAGATCTGGGACATAGCGACGTTTCAAGACCTCCCATAAAGCAAGATTGGAAAGATCTTGATCTGACTCAAATTGATTATTCCAGCAGCCAACATATCCGCCGAAGATATAGCGCCCGAAATCGCCATATGCACACGTCCCGCGTCCATATTCTGTCGTCATTGAATGAATAATCCACCAGAGGTTATGTGCCTCATCGGAATCTTCCCCATAACGCCGCTCTGTCAAATTCAACTCTTTATCGATATCGGCGTTTGATATCTCTTTTTGATACCAGGCGCTATTGCCCGTATGAAGCACATCGGGAAACCCAGCCTTATCAACAGCGCCTATGCTTACCAAATAGCAGACGAGACAGTCGGTATAATTGCGGATCATGATATTCGGGTATGTTTCGATACCCCCATATGTAAAGTCGTATGCTGCATACGCTGCATCAACCCATGATTCATTGGTTTCGGAATTGGAGACAGCGCCATATATCGCGGCAATAACTCGCTCGATTACGTAATCATCATCGCAACTTGAAAAAGCCCTCATGAGTTTCATGGCGCACGACGGGTCAACGGCCAAGCAGCAAGATAAAGCCTTTGTTGCCATATCGCGAATTCGCCTGCTAGGCACTGCCGTGCACCAGGCTAACAAGATCTCCGCAAGCTCTAAAGACTCGTGCGGAATCGCAGCGGCGTTTCTCCAGACCCAATCAATAATGCTCTCGATTCTTTCGTTACGGAGCATCGTCCAAGACCAAACCGCATCCCTGGCTTGAGGATCCATCTCGAGCAATAGCTCGTGTAAATACAAAGCATTCAGCCCATTGCCAGCCCAGAAAGAAACATCAATGAGCCTACTGAAGAAACGTACCGAGGCGCTTTGGTCTTTCAGAATGTATTCCTCAACGAACAATCGGGTCTCTTCCGATAGATTCTCCGTGCGCCTCCAGGGGATGCTCTCGATGAAGCAATATATGATTTTGCCATACATCTCTTCATCGCAACACTCGAATAGCTCTACGCCGTGCCGCTCGGGAAGCATTATCGCTAACGCTTCAAGAATGCCCTCTCTAAGCCCGGATTCGATACGCCCCTTCAAATATGCCTTGGCATTGCCGTTCAGCGGCTTGCCAGAATCAGCGCCAGCCTTGCGAAGTAACTCGCCTGCTGCAAAGAAGTCCCCCACCCTCTCAAATGCGAACGCTAACGTTGATTCTCCGAAATCCCCCTGAACTCTTAGCAAATCTTCGTCGCACATTGCACCCAACAGATCGCAAGGCCTATTCATTCGACCTGACACCGTCTCAACGACAAGATTAAACGCGGCTTCGTATTGAATCCATCCTGAATTAATGAACGACTCATCAGACGCTATCGCCCTAAGAGCCATCTCAACGATATTTATTCGACGATCAAAAGCCAACCTATCGTTTCTCGCCAGCGTTCTATTCACATTCGCAACAACAACTTCTACTGCATCGGAAAAGCTCATACGCAGGTCAAAGATATTTGAGCCCTTCGCTTGCGCCGCTTCGCACAGCAATCGCAAATAGAGCGGGTTTCTCAAGCCTTCTTCGAGAATCGGAATCGTCGGAGCATCGATATGGTAATGCGAGCAGAACACTTCAACGGCATTGTCATAATAATCAAAGCCCTGCAAAGTTATGCAATTCGAGTCTAGGAAACCTGCTAGAGATTCTGGAATCACATCCGTTTCGTATGGCGATCTCACAGAAACAATCAATGAGAGGTTATCGTAACCGTCAATAGACTCCTTAAGTGCGTGAAGGTGGCTTGTCCAGTATCGCCGGCCTATACCTTCATTAAGAGCATCTATCGCAATGATAGCCCTCGTTGAGCGCGTGGAGGTATATCGACTCAATTCATCAAGAAACGCTTTACCCGATAAGTCAGCGTCTACCATTCGGGCCATTTGCCGCAATGGCGACTCACTTTCTACGAAGTTTTGCCCAAGGAATAGAAACGCGGGCGTACCTGATGAATTGGCCTTTGCGCACAGGTCAGCGATAAAGTGGGACTTTCCGATACCGCCATTGCCATTAATGATTATGAAGTCTTGGTCAAGCAAGTCATACCTTACATCATACATGCTCTCATCAAACAGGTCAGCCTGTATAAGGATTTCCTTGACCACCTCTTCGGTCTTGCTAGCCCCATCAATCCGGCGGCGAACAAAGTCGCCTGAATAGAGAATCGCATTTGCATGCGCCAAGGCATTTCGCACGCTCTCTGCAGTAACGTAATCTCGACCACACGCAAGAGCCTCGAGATCGGAGAGAAAGAGCAACGCTAGCTCTAAGTTGACGCAGTCGCAATTCACCGGATTTTCTTTTGAGAGAGCTTCGACTCCAGCTTCCTTTACGCTGACGGCAATCGCAGCAGCAGAAGACGCAATCGAGTCCTTAACCGAATCTGAATCGATTAATGGCTTGTAATAATCCATCTCCGATACCGGCACATTCAACTCGGGGTTGTACCTGGAGCCAAGCTCCCTCTTTGATCGATTGAAGAAGCCCTCGATCACCTCATCCGAAAGCATGAACTCATCGCCCATCTCTTGGCGTACGATATGAAGAACGCGCTCCTGTTCCTCAATATCTAAATGCATGAAATACTTTACGAGGTCTTCGCTAAGAATAATGTCGTTCGTTGGATCAAACTTAACGTGATGCTTGTTATCGTAGCTCCTCGCTTTTACGCTCCTATCCTGCCCACCGATGAACACGAACTTGAGCGCATAACCCTCTTCGGCATACTTTTTCATAACTTGCTTCGTTAATGTTTGGACTATCTTCGCCTTTGTGCAAGTCACCGTAACCTGCACGACCAAACGCGCGCTTTCGTCGATGAGGTCAATCCCTTTGGCATTTTGTTTTACGGCATTCTTATTCTCAAGCTGCCAACCATAAAGCGAGTTCAGCATCCTTGTATAAAAGTCTTCTGCATGAACCGCCTGGGACAGCGTATTTATACAACCGTCGATTGCAAGCACCTGATTGATGGTTGCGAGCCTAAAGTTGAATTCCTCTGTATAGTTTTGCCTCGATAGAATCATCCCGCCACTCCTTGGACGACAGACTTCCAGCGCCTCCGCAAAAAAACAACCACCAACCCGACTTCTATGCAAGTATATCGTCGGCTTCGAATGGCAATCATCACGAATAACGATAAGACCATCGTTGGCCTCCACGCATTAAATCAAGAACGTAATTTCAAATTGATGAAGGATAATTGCAGCCGCGATTCTTTATGGATACGATCACGCCGTTCGCGAACAATAATGACCCCGAGGAGCCCGCAATGAGCATCAGATTCCATCAAACCGAAAGCGAAATACGCCTTATCTACCACCCCGAAATGCAAGATTGGCTCGGCGAGCGCATTGGCATCGCGCCCGACTACGACTACGACACCAGTAATACGCAGCAGCCTGCAAACAATCCGTGGCCGATAAGCCTTTGGGGCGGAGTATTTGAATTCTCGCAATCCGATCTCATCGATGCTGAATTCGAAGAACAATATATTTTCTTACTTGGCGCTACCAAAAACGAAGCGCCCTACTACTTCGTTGAGGGACGGAAACTAAGAATCCCCTTTGATGTCTACCTGAGCACCGATATGCGTATTTCAACGAAGCACTTCGGAGCCGGCCCAGCAAGATGGAAAGCTTCTGTTTTCGGACATATCGCAAAAGTCTTAGACCCCGATGAGAAAAATGTCATAATCGGCGGGCCGCACGAAGACGCTATGCCCGAAGAGGCGTTTAACGAGCTCGTCAACAACCTCCCCACTAGCTACGAGTTCAAGCGATACGCAGATTATCGTACGGCTCAACTTGTAGGAGAATACTTCGACACCTCACGCGACTTTGAACAAGACTACAGCCGATACATGACAAGGAAGACAGCCAGAGCTGGAAGAGCACACTCTCGTGGCAATCCGACGAACGAGCTGATTGCAGCCCAGCAACTTGAATTAATGCAATACGGCCTTAGCCAACTAGATTATCTGCTCGAAAACACGAACCCATCCGCAGTGCCCGAAAGAGAGTGGAGGGATTCGATTTATCCGATACTGAAAATCATATTCCCCCAATACGTGTTTGCCAAAGCAGACATTCAAATCCCAGACCGTATTGACCCCAGCCATAGCCACCGATTCATTGATTTCCTCCTCGCGGACGCAAGAGGCAATATAGACGTGTTAGAAATCAAGAAAGCATTTCCGAAGAGCAGCCTCATACGCAAAAGAACCTACCGGGATAACTACATCGCAGCAAAAGAGCTGACTGGCGGTGTAATGCAAATTGAGAAATATATAAACAATCTGCTTAATTGGGGCATCGATGGCGAGAAAGAGCTATACAGCCGCTACAAAGACGAGCTTCCGGAGAACCTGGACAAACTTAGATTCCTGAATCCCCGCGGATTGTTGATCATCGGCTATTGCAAAGGCAATGACGAGAGATCAGGATTCACAGAAAGGGAGGCCTATGATTTCGATTTGATCAGGCGTCACTACTCTCGCATTGTAGATATCATCACCTACAACGATTTGCGCGACCGCTTTCAGCGAATCATTTCCTCTCTTGAACAAGACCTTGGCGCCTAGTTGCTTTATCAAAACTCGAGCATGCCTTACCAAAATCGGAATAAGGCTTCCCGATAGGCTAATTAGACGCCTCTCGTATTCAAGATGATGCCTTTCCCAATTGCACTGATCTAGCATCAGAAAACCAATCATGAACAGAAAGAACGGAACACCGATTCGACCGAAGGCAAACGAAGCGAATGCGATAATTTCATTCGGCCTCGAAAGCGACTGGAAGCCCTGAAGGGAAAATGGATAGGAAGCGTAACTATATATGCTGAGTATTGCACGCCAATCGGGGCATAACTCCATGCGTCGTCGGCGCTGCTTAAACGAGCGTTCGAGACATACATAACGTTCGAAAGGGAGCTCAAACGAACCGTCAGTGTTACGGTTCCATCTAGGAAGGATTCTTAAGCTTCTCGCTCCTCTTGTGCATGCGCAGCGTCAATCTCGTTTTCAAACATGCGCACCGTCCCATCAATCTACAACACTACATTTGGATCCGTTTCGCTATCCCTATACGTGGCTAGGCTGCTGACTCTCAAGCCGGGGCTCACCGCTTAGCGCCTACGGCCCCCACGCAAGCACGCGCATCTGTTCGAGCTCGCGATCTTCATGACGCATGATTACTATAGACGCCGTACGTTCGCCACGGTCTACGACGACGCGGTCGTCGTCCTCCCGATTGCCCATCCCGAAACGTTAGATGGCGGCGAGTTGGGGGACGTACCGTATAATCTAGGGGCGTCGACGGCTCGGAACGGGTGCCGGCGCCTGGAACGCCTGACCGATGCCTCGGAGCAGCTGCCGTTGCAGCTCTGAAGAATCATGGAGCAATAGCAACTTAACCAATCGGAGACACATGCCAGATGAAACAATAACGAGGTTCTTCTCCCCATTGATAGGCGGCTGGCGCGAAATCGAGAAAGAAAACCTCATCGATTGCTACTACGGCACAAGCTATGGCAACTTGTCCGCAGAAGTTCTCATCTGCTCAAGCGTTCATCCAACTGATACTGTTTTCGAGGAGCTAAAGCAACACGCAATTCTGAACAATACCTTGATCCAATTGCGCCTTATGATCACCAGCTTCTTGAATAGCATCGAGTATTTAACAAGCAACTACGATTTGGCCGAAGACGGCCGAGTTCCGGCAACTCCAAAAACACTACCCCAAGTTTACGCGAACGTTTCTGGCTTAGTGTATGACGCAATCGTTTCTGGTAGACGCCTGATCGACAGCATCGAGAAGGCAATTAATGATGTTTTCGGCAAAGAATCACCCGAATGGGTTTACTGGAAAGGCGCAACCAAGACATTCTATGATAGTAGCCTGTCATACGCACTTTGCTACGATTTGCGCAACATCGTAGAACATAGTTTCGTGGCTCTAAGCACCGTGAATTTTGACTACAAAGAAAACGTTGTTGGTTTTGCGATCAACCTCGAAGCTGGTCTCTTGCAAATGGATCGCATCAAACCGTCGTTGAAACAAAGATTAATTGACTTCTACAATGAACGGCTTGCCGCAAACCTCTTGCCATGGATTTCGGTTGCGGGGACCTTAAACTCATACAAGTCAACAATCTGCGCGCTCTATTTCGAATTCCTTCTCTTGATCAAAAGAAGCCTTTGGAAATGGACCCCGACGGCTACGGCGAAAAAGGAAATCGGTAATTATAATTGCATAATCTGGCGCGTCGCCAACGACGACCGCTATCCCCTCTACTCACTGGATCGCGCCTATAGGCTGCAAGCCAGTACGCTCCTTCCCCTCGCTCTTGAAAACGATATTAAGATGATACGGACCAGGCTTCTTGAGATTGAGCCGGAAAAGACTGAAGCCTTAGAAAGCATCGAACGACTCTTGCTGGAGTCTGATGAATTGAATTGACGGCGTTCATTCAAACACACCTAGCAAGTTGGGCCAAACACAAAACCTCAGCATTTGTAATTCTAGTTGATACGCTCATAGTTGAGTAACCCAGAGCGATTCATGGGGATAATGCAGCTACTGTGTGACAAACGAAGGGAGAGCCCGTAGGCCCTCCCTTCAATCACAAAATATGTTTGCCAGCAGAGTTTTTCTCTACCGACGAACGCTAATTATAACAGCAAGCTTGGAGCAAATCAAAGGAAGGCGGGGTTATGGCGATACCTACAAAACTATTCGATTTTGCATTCTGCATGATTGACAGCAAAACCGACCCTTCCAGGAACAAGTCGTTTAACGACTACATTAACGACTTGGCAAGCATTGCAGCTCCCGAAAACTGGGGTCCGGACAACGCCATTCTTCGTAACTACGTTAACTACCTCTTCAAGAAGGTTAGCGAAGACCTTAACGATAACGGCATCGCCCGAGATAGCTTGCTATTTGAAAAGGGCTTCGCCTGCATGAACACCGGTTTATATACCGCGAACTACGAAGACATATTCATGCTGTTCGAAAAAAATAAGGTCAAGAACGCCCGTCAAGACTGGTTCCTCCAGGGCTTCTTCAAAAGCTCGGCGGTGCAATTGCAGAGCATATCTGAGCTACCAGACCGCCCAAGAATATACGACAATCCGTCAGAGCTGATTTATGATAATCGGCTTCCTATCCGCGTGAATAAGGATCACATCCTTACAGACCAGAACAACGTTTCCCGACTGCCAGTCGAATTGCAGGATCCCAGCAAGAAGCTGATGCTTCACCGTGTCTTTGAAGGAGCCGTTAAGGAGGCGGAGAGAAGAGCCGCAGCAAACTACACGGTGGCAGTGCCTCAATACTATCGCGGCGGAATACAACTGCTGCTGCCGCTCTGCCTCACCTCCGAAGAACCCGAATTAGCCCTTGCGATTAAAAGGTATGACACCTATTACTCGGCTCGAACGTGCTTGACGCTTGAAATGGCGTACAGCAACGCTCGCCTTGTCGTCAAACCAGAAGCCAGTTGGATCGTACCCGCACAGTAGTCCTTGGTTGAGGACGCGCGGAGCGCGCCCCTACGGGAAGGAATGTGAGGCCCGGCATTACAGAGAGCTAATGGCTTGCCAGATGCGTTGGGTGGAATGGCCGTCGCAGGAGGACATGAAGCGGTTGCGGAAGGTGCGGACCTCGGTGTCGTCGAAAGCAGTTGCGGTGTCGCGAACGAAGGCGGCAACTTCGGCGGTGGTGCGGACGACGGGGCCGGGGGTCATTTCTTCGTAGGGGTAGTAGAAGCCGCGCCAATCGTCGTAGTCTTCGAGATCGTAGGCGAAGAAACAAATGGGACGGTTGGTGAGGGAGTATTCGAAGACTACCGATGAATAGTCGGTTACGAGGGCGTCGGCGGTTGTGAGGAGCTGATTGATAGGGAGCTCTCCGGTGACGTCGAAAGCGAAGCTCTCGTAGCCAGCGGGTATGACGGGGCGACTCTTCACGAATGGGTGGTGGTTAATTAGGAGCACCCAGTCCTCCCCCAGCTCACTTGCCAGCTGCGCGATATCTAGCGCATCAGGCGCCTCAGCTCCCTCGATATCACCCCGGAACGTCGGCGCGTAGAGAAGAACCCGCTTCCCCATTGCCTGCGGAACCTGCTCGTAAAGGCTATGGAACGACTGCTCGATGAAGGCATCGTCGAAGAAGACGTCGGTGCGACTGACGCCGAGGGGTTGCACTACCTCGGGCGACTCTTCGAGGAGCATGGCCTCGCGGTAGGCCCATTCAACCTCGGGGCTACTTACCGTTACTAAGCTCAGATTGGCATAGAAGGGATGCCTCTTCACTTGCTTTAGGGTATGGCCGAAACGGAGACCCTCAGTACTCGCGCCCCACTTCTTGAAGGCACCGCAAGCGTGCCAGAGTTGCACGACGCGTGTCTCGGGACGCAACGGCAGGCAGCTGATCTCTCGAGAGGCATCATCCAGGAAGACCACGCTGGCGGTGGCGGCCGCGCGAGCGAGGGCCATACTGCGGCGCAAATGCTCGGCGCGACCGATGCCTTCGTTGAAGCCGATGATATGAACGCGCACGTCCATGCCGATGACGTCGCGCAGGTACGGAAGCATGACCGAGTAGGCGCTCGGGATGGTGTCGCCCTTTTCGATGACGAAGACGACCTTGCGGGGGTCGACGGGTTGGGTGGCAGCACGCCAGTAAGCAAGCGGAACCAGCACGTCATAAGACGCGTTACGCGCAAGGGAGACGAGCGCTCTCTTAAACATTCCACTCCATAATGGTTTTGCCCATGGGCTTGCGAGCATCGGCCTCAAAAGCGGCGGTTATATCTCGAACCTCGCCTACGGAAACGACGCAGCTTACGAGGGACTCAAGGTATTTTGGAATCGCGGGGTGCTGTCCGTAGAGAGCTAGCGTGCGCTCGAAATCAACGCGGCCGCTGCGGCTGCTACCGATGAGGCGCAGGCCCTTCTCGAGCGCCATGCGTGTGTCGATAGGCACTGGGTTTTCCGTCACGCCAAGCAGCGCGATCGTACCCTCGGGGCGGATGACGTCGATGATCTGCTGGATGGCATGAGCAGAACCCTCTCCCCCGCAGCATTCGAAGGCATGATCTATCAACAAGCCTGCCGGGAGATCACTCGACAGGTACGTCTCGTTCGCAAACGTGAAGTCGGCAAGCTTGTAATTGTTGCGGCCAACCACGACAATGCGCGCATTTGGATACTCTGCGCGCAAAATGAGAGAAATGAGATATCCCACGTTGCCGTCGCCCCATACGCCGATGGTCTCACGCCAGTCGTGCGCGGTGGCCTCGAAGCGAGAAACAGCGTGGACGATGACGCTCACGAGCTCGGTGAAGGCAGCGACATTGCTGTCGAGACCCTCGGGCAGAGGCAGTACGCGCTCGGGCGGCAGGACGCAGAGTTCCTGCATGAAGCCGTCGAAGCCGCTGCCGCAGAAGCGGCTCGAGCGCAGGTAGTTCTCAGCGATGTAGGGGTCGGTTTCGACGGGGGCATTAGGAACCATTACGACACGCTGGCCGGGCTTGAACTTACCGCTTGCGTCGTAAACGACCTCGCCGATGCCCTCGTGGATAAGCGCCATAGGAAGCTTCTGCGCCATAACACTGGCCGCACGTCGCCCCTGGTAGTAACGCTGGTCGGCGTTGCAGATGGACAGGTGCGTCGGGCGCACGACCACCGAATCCGCCGCAATCTCGACGTGAGTCTCGACCGGCTCGACGGTGCGCGGCGCAACCAGGCGATACACGCGATTAAGCATCGGCTTCCCCGTCTTCCATCATGGCGCGCGCGATGCGCATGTCGGCGGTGTAGGTGAGCTTCATGTTTGCCACGTCGCCGGTTACGAGCGCGACAGGACGACCGGCCTTGACGCAGATGCCGCACGCGTCGGTGAGCACGGCGCGCTCCCCTTCTGGCAGCGCCTCGAACAGCTCGCGCAGCATGAGTGCGTTGAACGACTGCGGCGTCTGCCCCTGGTAGTGCTCCGCGCGCGGCGGGATGGACGCGATCACCTGGCCGTCCACGCTGTGGACGATGGTGTCCGTCGCGGGGATGACGGTGTCGCACGCGCCCGTGCTGCGCGCGGCCTCGATATTCTCCTTGATGATGCGGTAGCTCACGAACGGGCGCACCGCGTCGTGCGTGACGATGAGCGTGTCGTCGTCGAGCGCACCGAGCTGCTCGATGTGCGCGATAGCGTTCATGATGGAGCCGTTGCGGTCCTCGCCGCCCGCGATCACATCGATCTTGCCAGTGAACGCCGGCAGGTAGCGCGCCATCACGTCGCGCGTCTGGTTGACCCACGTCTCGGGAACGGGCACGATCACCTTCGCGAAGTCGCTCACGAGGCAGAACTTCTCCACCGTGTGCACGATGACGGGCTTGCCGGCAAGGTCCCAGAACTGCTTCGGCTTGTCGGGGTTACCCATGCGGGTGCCCATGCCGCCCGCCAGAACCGCTGCGAATACGTTGCTCATGGTCCTCCTAATATCGGGCGCTCGGGGAGCGCCCCTACAGGCTCTGTGCGCCATCGTCGTTGTCTGAGGACGCGCGGAGCGCGCCCCTACAGGCATTATGCACCATTGCCGTCGTTGATGGGCGCTCGGGGAGCGCCCCTACAGCAACGGCACAGACGCGTTACGATTGTAGGGGCGCTCCCCGAGCGCCCACCGCCGTAGGCGGCATTCCTTACCAGCCCGCGCAAGCGGGCGTCACCTATTTCAACCTAAATCAATCTCGAACACCACGTGGGCCTCGCGGTCGGAGGCCGGTGGGATTGTCTCGTAATCTCCGTATCGCTGCCGCAGGTAGGCGCGTGCATCGTGCGGCAGCTTCGCGGGGATGCCCGCGAACGTCCCCGGCACCGCGGGAAGCATCATGTCGCGTTCGTACACTTCCCCGAAGTAGTGCTTCACTCCGGACGGGCACACCAAACTGCGCGACCCGTCATTACGGCAAAGCGCGTTCCACGCGTTCCAGGCGCGGCACCACGCGTCGACCGGCCAGAACGATGCCAGCGCGCCGAGCGCCGCCTTCACGCGGATCGCCCTCCCCAGCGCCTCGTCGTCGCCAGCAAGCCCCAGCAAGAACCCCTGGTGCTCCCGGTAGCGCTTGCACGACAGCGCCAGCCCCAGCGCGAGCGACCCCGCGCCGTGCAGCGCGCGCACGAGCGGATTGTCGGGCGCGTCCTCCATCACGAACACGTCGATCTGCGCACCACATTCGTCGTTACCGTAATCCTCGCGACCGCGCACCACGGTGCCCTTGCGGCGGATGCGCGCGAACCCGAGCTCGTTGCCCTCGGTGTCCTCGGGGGTGTGCAGCCAGTAGCGGTCGCCCAGCGCGGCGTCGAACGTGGCGCGCATGCGCTCGTACGACGAGCGCGGCACAGCAATATCCACATCGTCATCCCAGGGAATGAACCCGCCATGGCGCACCGCTCCCAGGCAGCTGCCGCCGAACAGGAACCACTCGATGTCGCACACCTCGAACCAGGCCGCCACGTCCACGAGCATGTCGAGCAGCACGTACTGCAGCCGCTCGAGGGCCTCGCCCTCGATGACCGTCACGCCGTCCTGGTCAGCCAAGCGCTTGAACGCCTCGCCGGTCGACAAACCCGCCACGCGAGCCCCCTTCCCCGCCTGCCGCCGCTAGAGCGCGCCGCGGCCGCGCACGACGACCACGACGGTTCTCAGCAGGATCTTTAGGTCCAGCGCGAGGCTCCAGTGCTCGATGTACTCGCGATCCAGGCGCACGACCTTGTGGAAGTCGGTGATCTTGCTGCGGCCGCTCACCTGCCAGAGCCCGGTGATGCCCGGCTTCACGCTCATGCGCGCGCGGTGCCCCAGGTCGTATTTCTCCCACTCGTCGAGCGTGGGCGGGCGCGTGCCCACCATGCTCATCTCTCCCTTGAGCACGTTGAAGAACTGCGGGAACTCGTCGATGGACGTGCGGCGGATGAAATGGCCGAACCCGCCCGGCTTGCCGTTGCGGCGCTTCTTGTCGCCGTCGATGATGCGCGGGTCGTTCTTGATCTTAAACATCATGCCATCAGAGACTGCATTCTGATCGGCAAGGTCCTTCTTGCGCTCCTCAGCGTCCACGTGCATGCTACGAAACTTGTACATCTTGAACACCTTGCCATTGCGGCCTACGCGTTCCTGCACGAAGAACACCGGGCCAGGCGACTTGATTTTGATGATAGGCCCGATAATGACAAACAAGACTAGCGTAATTATGCTGCCCACGATGCCGCCGATGAAGTCCATGATACGCTTGATGGCCACCTGACCCACCGACGCCATCTGGATACCGCTCGTGATAACACGATAATCGCCGATCTTTCGCATCTCGGTGATGGGCCAGCGCTCCTCGCTCATCGCAGCCGACGAGTAGTTGACTACCATACCCATCTCAATCATGTCGTCCATGAGGCGTGGCGGAAGCGGCACGTTCTCAGGCTGGAGGATGAACACCTCGTCGACCCAGTTGTGACTCATCTCGTCGATGGCCTCTTTGCCAAATCTGTCAATGGGAATGCCACTGTCAATCAGCTCTTGCGTCGGCTCGCCGTCAAGCAGGATGATGCTCGAAATGAAATAGTCGAGGTAGCCCTTCCCAGTGATCAGGCGCTTGACCATCTTGGGCGCAAGTTCGGCAGACGTGATGAGCACGAGCGACTTCTTCTGCCCCTTGCCCGTCTTCTGGATGCGCAGCTTGTTCAACTCGCGTACGCCGAAGCCCAGTATGAGGAAGAACGCATAGGTCAAGCCCATCTGCATACGCGAAGCTATGATCGATTGGTGCAGCGCAAACAAATAAACGAGCGCCAATAGGAAGATTGCGCTCGCGTAGCGCAGTACAGCGAGCACTTCCTCGGTTCTATTGCGCCGCAATATGCCCTGGTAGCTGTTTGAGAACAGCATGATGATCAGCTGGCAAACGAACAGCAGCACTGCCTGAAATTGATACGAGTCAAGCTCGTACGGGCTGCTGAAGTCGACGTACGCCCAATAGCTCAGGATGAAGCAGAGCTGCATGCAAAGAACGTCAAGCACCATGAAGTCGAAGTGCTTGATCCAGCTCCTTGTTTGGTCCTTGTACATGCATCCCCATCACTGAAACGACGAATCCTCCGAGCCGCAAGAATGCATTGCTCAGAGGATTCGTATTGTAATGCTAACCTGCCCCTTTATGGTCGGCGTCCGCGATATAGCGCTTTTCCTCTACCCAACCTTGACGGTGGTGGCGAGAACGCCCGGGGTGGTCTCGGTGAACTCTGGCTGCTCGAACGCGTTGATAGCCACGTTCAGGTCGCCACCGTTCGTAACAGCATCGGCCATGGCCGCCCAACCCGCTGCATCGGTCTGCACCAACCAAATCTCCTCGCCATCGGCAACGTCGCCGAGGAACGGACCGGTAGTGCCAATGACCTCGATCGAGCCGGTCTCGCCAAGCTTCTTCGCCATGGCAATCTGCGTCTCGAGCGGGATGTTGGTCTTCACGTTACCCTGATAGGAGCGCAGGACGTCCTCGGCACCGGCTGTACCGCCCTTATAGGCCAGTTGCATGAGACTCGTGAACATCTGGCGGCAGACGAATTGGCGCACCATATCCTCGTTCTCGATTCCCTGATCGCCATAGCCCGTTCGCGCGCGGGAAATCTCCATGGCGCGGAAGCCATTGAGTACCTGCTCGCCGGCCTTGAAGGTATCATCGGGATAATCATGTGTGTAGAACGAATACACGCAATCATACGGCAGGTTCATGGGCACGCCGCCCAGGCCGTCGACGAGCTTCTCGAGGCCGGGGAAACCGATTTCCGCGTAGTAGTCGATCTTCAAGCCGGTGATGCCCTCGACGAGAGCGATCTGCTGATCGTAGGGCTTGCCTGTCATCTCCCACATGAGCTTGTTCGGACTGCCGTTAGCGCTCGTAACGCGCGTATCGCGCGGCACGGACACCAGCGTGGCCTTATGGTTCTTGAAATCAACGTGCATGACGCAGATCATGTCCGGGTGGCCGGGATCGGTGGACTCCCACTGGTCGTTGCCCAGAACGAGAATGTTGTACGCATCGGCGTCGATGGACTGCTTCGAGGCGTCGTTCACCGACATCTCCGCAGTCGTGGATTCGCTGCTCGCCTTCGGCGACGAGCACGCCACCATCGCGAACATGGCCACGAGGGCGCATGCGGTCAAGATGGCCAAAACGGCTCTGCTGGATTTGGTCTTCGTTGCCATTTTCCTCTCCTATCCCTTTCCCCTACTGTTTCCCTGTGCAATTGCTTATTTTGTATACAGTAACAGCTTGCGCCGCACTATCTAGCGGCGCAAGCGTAACGTAACCGTTTCTTTAGATGCGCCCTTCGGGCGCGGACGCGCGGAGCGCGCCCCTAAGTGAGACAACGGGGTCAGGGCCCTCTGTCTCATCGCCCGCGAGCATATGCGCTTCGCGGCGAAAGACTGCTCCGATGAGACAGAGGGCCCTGACCCCGTTGTCTCACTTGTTCCCTTATTGGCTGCCGGCCACGTAGACGTTGTCGCCCTCATAGCTGACGCCGCTCGGGTCGCCGCCGCTCGACACCACCTGCATGACGCGAGCCCAGCCTTCGTCATCCACGTAGCAGAGCCATTCGTCGTTCACGTACGGGTTGATATCTCCCGCGTAAGGACCCGTGCCGGAATACATCTGAGGCTTGCCGATGCCGGCCATGACCTGCGCGAGCTGGATCGTGTTCATATCGGTGGACACGCACTGCGCGCATGCGGTGATGGTGCTAGGCAGCTCCCACGCCGGCTTCGACTGGATCTTGTCGAACAGCGCCCACACGATGTTGCGGACGTTGCTCTGGCGGTTCATGTCCTGGTCGTTCGAGTACGCCATGCGCTCGCGCGCGAACACTTCGGCCTGCGCTCCGTTGAGGTGCTGCATGCCGGCGTCGAGATGGACGTCCTGGTTGGTCAGGGCCTCGTGGTAGTCGATGTCGAACGGCACTTCGATGTCGATACCGCCCACGTTGTCGACCAGGTTCATGAAGCCCGACATGTGGATCTCCGCGTAGTGGGAAATCGGCACGCCCGTGAGCTGGCTCACTGCCTTGATGAGCTTGGACGGGCCGTCCGTGCGGTAGTACTCCTTGAGCTTGACCCAAGAGCCGTCGTCGCGCTGCCATGGAGTGTCGCGCGGGATCGAGAGCATCGTGACGAGGTCGTTCGCCTCGTCGACGCGCGCGAGGATCATGACGTCGGACTGGCCGTCGGAGCCGTCCGTGGCCTTGTCGGCCCATTCGGCGTCGGAACCCGCCACGCCTTCGCGCGAGTCGTTGCCGATGAGGAGCACGTAGTAGGGCTGGCCGGCCTCGCCGTCCACCAGGGCCTGCTTGATGTCGCCCTTCCTCTTGCCGAGGTCGATGATATCGTCGAGGTTGTGCAGGAACAGGAACGCGCCGATGCCCACGCCGAGCAAGATGATGAGCAGCACGATGAGCACGCGCTTGAGCACGCGGCCCTTTTTCTTCTTGCCGCGCGACATGTCGAACTGGTTGTCGGCGCGCTGCTGCTGGTTTGCCCAGCGGTCGTATTCCCACGAATTGGCCGTGGGCTCGCCGTAGCGCTGGTAGGGCGATGCGGCCGTAGCCATGCGCTCGAAGCCCTGTTGCTGGTATTGCTGCTGATCCTGACGTTGATGCGGCATGACCTGCGTCGCGCCGAACGTGAAGCCCTGCGTGTCGCCCGCCTGCGGGTTCGACACCCCCACGGCCTGGCGCGGGTCGCCGAACGCGTCGCGGAATGCCTGTTCGTATTCGTCGCGCGACATCTGCTGACCGCCCTGCTGGGGCCTTGCGCCCTGCTGCGGTGCCGAGAACGACTGAGTCGCGCCGTTAGCGCCCGACGCATGCGCGCCGCGCGCGTGTCTTCCTTTAGTAGCCAACGCTTCCCTTCCGTGTGGAGGTACGTGTCGTGAGCTTCCATTATAGGATTGCGCGCCCCCGTACACGAAAATTACTCCGCGATGGAACGCTGAGTCCATACCCGCACGTTATGCGTGCGGCGCGCTTCGCGCACGGGCGCTCGGGGAGCGCCCCTACGGGCAACCGCCTCTTCGAACAAACGCCCTTGCGGACCGGACGCGGTATGTATCGCGCCCCCTACGCGAGCGTGCGGTAGAAGCAGGTGCGGTTGCCCGTGTGGCACGCCGGACCCGCGGGGGCCACGCGCGCGAGGAGGCAATCGGCGTCGCAGTCGTAGCGCAGCTCCTCGAGCTGCTGCGTGTTGCCGCTCGTCTCGCCCTTGTGCCAGAGCTCGCCGCGACTGCGCGACCAGAACCACGTCGTGCGCTGCTCCACCGTCAGACGAACGGATTCCTCGTTCATCCACGCCATCATGAGCACGTCGCCCGTCGCGGCGTCCTGCACGATGCACGGGATGAGCCCGTTCGCGTCGTATTTGAGATCTTCGATGTTCATGGGCGTCGTCCTTTCTTTTGCGCGCTCCGCGCGCGGGCGCTCGGGGAGCGCCCCTACAAGATCATTCCCAACAGGGTCATTGCCACGCTCGCAAACGCCCTGTAGGGGCGCTCCCCGAGCGCCCGCCGCCGCAGGCGGCAAACATCACCAGCCCGCGAAGCGGGCGTCACGCATTTACAACCGCACAGGAATGCCCTGCGAGCGCATGTATTCTTTCACCTCGCGGATCGTGAGCTCGCCGAAGTGGAACACGCTCGCGGCCAGCACCGCGTCGGCCTCGCCCTCGATGATGCCCTCGGCGAAATGCTCGAGCTTGCCCACGCCGCCGCTCGCGATGACGGGGATGTCCACCGCGCGCGCCACCGCACGCGTGAGGGCGCAGTCGAATCCGTCGCGCGTGCCGTCACGGTCCATGCTCGTGAGCAGAATCTCGCCCGCGCCGCGCTTGGCGGCCTCGGCGGCCCATTCCACGGCGTCGATGCCCGTGGCTGTGCGGCCGCCGGCCAGGTACACTTCCCACTTGTTAGGGTTGCCCGGCACCTGCTTGGCGTCGATGGCCACGATGATGGCCTGCGTGCCGAACGCCTGGGCGGCCGTCGTGATGAGCGTCGGGTCCTTCACGGCCGCCGAATTGATGCTCACCTTGTCGGCGCCCGCGGCGATCATGCGGCGGATGTCCTCGACGCTGCGGAAGCCGCCGCCCACCGTGTAGGGCAGGTGCAGCTCCTCGCTCGCGCGGCTGGCCAGCTCGATCGTCGTGGCGCGATCATCGCTCGTGGCCGTGATGTCCAAGAAGATGACCTCGTCGGCCTTCTGCTCGTCGTAGCGCTGCGCGAGCTCGATCGGGTCGCCCGCGTCGCGCAGGTTCACGAAGTTCACGCCCTTCACGACGCGGCCGTCGGTCACGTCCATGCACGGGATTACGCGTTTGGTTAGCATGTTCAGCTCCTATCCGGTTTCCGGGCTGACGGGCGCTCGGGGAGCGTCCCTACAGGCAGGCTGCAATGGCTTCTTCCAGGGGCAGGGAGCCCTCGTAGATGGCGCGGCCGGCGATGACGCCCTCGATCGTGCCGGGGCGCGCGTGCTCGGCGGCCGCCAGGCGCTCGATGTCGTCCATGCCCGCGACGCCGCCGCTCGCGATGACGGGGTGGCCGAACGCCTCGCTCATGCGCACGTAGGCCTGCTCGTCGATGCCGGTCTGCATGCCGTCGCGCGCGATGTCGGTGTAAACCAGGTGGCAGTAGCCCTGCGCGCTCATCTGCGCGGCGAGGTCGGCCGCCTGCACGCCCGAACCCTCGCGCCAACCGGCCACGGCCACTTCCCCGCTCTTCGCGTCGATGCCCGCGGCCAGCAGGTCGCCGTATTGCTCGATGGCGGCCTGGGCGAACTCGGGGTCGCGCACGAGCGCGGTGCCCAGCACGAGGCGGCTCGCGCCGGCGTTGCACAGTCGCTCGATAACGGCCAGGCTTCGGATGCCGCCGCCCACCTCAACGCGCAGCGACGTGGCGTTCATGATACGCTCGACCACGGCGATGTTGTCGGCGTTGCCCGACTTCGCGCCGTCGAGGTCAACCATGTGCAGCCACTCGGCGCCCGCGGCCTCGAACACCTTCGCCTGCTCGACGGGGTCGTCGTTGTAGACGGTCACCTTGGCGTAGTCGCCCTTGGCCAGGCGCACCGCCTTGCCGTCGAGGATGTCGATTGCTGGTAGCAGGTACATGCGGGTCCTTTCACGGAACGAGTGAGACAGAGGGGTCAGGGCCCTTTGTCTCATTGGGATAACGCGCCAGCGCTTCGCGCCCAATGATTCTGTCAATGAGACAAAGGGCCCTGACCCCTCTGTCTCACGGGCGCTCGGGGAGCGCCCCTACAAGACCTTTACGCATCACGCCTTCTCGGCGATCTTGACGAAGTTCTTGAGCAGCTGCGCGCCGGCGTCCGAGCTCTTCTCGGGGTGGAACTGCACGGCGAAGCAGGTCTGCCCCACCTGGACGGCGCTCGGGAACGTGATCGAGTGCGACGTCGTTGCGATGGTCTCGCACGACGGCGGCGCGACGTAGCTGTGCGTGAAGTAGAAGAACTCGCCGTCCGGGATGCCCTCGAACAGCGGGTTCGGGCGCTTGCTCAGGTACTCAACCTTGTTCCAGCCCACGTGGGGCACCTTGTACTGCGTGCCGCGCACGTCGGCTTTCGGCATGGCCTTGACCGTGCCGGGGATGAGCCCCAGGCCCGCAGTGGGCAGGCCCTCTTCCGCGTGCTCCTCGCCCGAGTCGTAGAGCAGGTGCATGCCGAGGCAGATGCCGAGAAACGGCACGCCCTCGGAGATGCGGTCGATGAGCACGCCGAACTGGCCGGTCTCGCGGATCTCGGTGGCGGCGTCGGTGAACGCGCCCACGCCCGGCAGCACAATAGCGCTCGCGTCGCGGATGACCTTCAGGTCGTCGGTGATGCGGGCGTCCGCGCCCACGGCCGTCAGCCCGCGCTCGACGGACTTGAGGTTGCCCTTGTGGTAGTCAACAACTGCGATCAAGTTTGTTCCTCTTTCGTTCTTGTGCGCCCTTCGGGCGCGGACGCGCGGAGCGCGCCCCTACATACAACCAGCAACCCGTAGCACACAGCCTGTAGGGGCGCGCTCCGCGCGTCCGCCGCCGAAGGCGACAGCCAACGCAGCCCGCGAAGCGGGCGTCACATCATTACAGCGCACCCTTCGTGGACGGGAGGGCGTCGGGGGCGGCGGGGTCGATGCGCACGGCCGAGCGCAGGGCGCGGGCGACGGCCTTGAACGTGGCCTCGATGATGTGGTGCACGTTCTCGCCGGCCAGCTGCTTCACGTGCAGCGTGATGCCCGCGTTCGTGGCGAACGCGATGAAGAACTCCTTCGCCAGCGTGGAGTCGAACGAGCCGACCATCTGGTAGGGCACGTCCATGTCCCAGTACAGCGCGCCGCGGCCCGAGAAGTCCACCGCCGCGAGCACGAGCGCCTCGTCCATGGGCAGCGTGATGTTGCCGTAACGGATGATGCCGCGCTTGTTGCCCACCGTCTTCGCGAAGGCCTGGCCGAGCACGATGCCAGTGTCCTCCACCGTGTGGTGGCCGTCCACGTGGAGGTCGCCCTTCACGTTGATGTCGAGGTCGAACAGGCCGTGGCGCCCGAACGATTCGAGCATGTGGTCGAAGAACCCGATGCCCGTCTCGATGTCCGTCTCGCCCGTTCCGTCGAGGTCGAGCGTGATCGCGATGTCGGTTTCCTTCGTCGTGCGCTTGATGGTAGTGTCTCGTGCCATGCGCGTCCTTTCGTTTGATAACCAATCATTTTCCCCTGGGGAAAATGATTTTAGGCAAGTATACCGTTCAGGGCCTCGAGGAAGCGGGTGTTCTCCTCCGGTGACCCGATTGAAACACGAAGGCAGTTCTCCAGGCGCGGGGTGCGCGAGAAGTCGCGCACGAGCACGCCGGCATCCAACAGGCGCTGCCACACGTCGCCGCCGTCGATGCCTCGGGCTGCGTCCAAACGGAACAGCACGTAGTTCGCGCTCGACGGGAAGGCCTGCACGCCGTCCATGGCGTTGAGCGCCTCGATCACGCGCTCGCGCTCGGCGACGATCTCGTCGACGCCCTTCTCGAACTGCGCGCGATGCTCGTAGATCACACCCGCGATGGCCTGCGAAACGGCATCCACCGAATACGGCAGGCGCACCTTCTTGAACTCGTCGAGCACGCGCGCGCTGCCGAGCACGTAGCCGATGCGCACGCCGGCGAGCGAGAACGCCTTGCTGAACGTGCGCAGGATGATCAGGTTCTCGTGCTTCTCGAGCGACGGGCGCACCGTGAAGCGGCTGAACTCGAAGTAGGCCTCGTCGATCATGACGAGCGCGTCGGACGCGTCGAGGATGCGCTCCACCTCGCCGCCCGTGAGCAGGTTGCCCGTGGGGTTGTTGGGGCTCGTTATGATCGCGAAGTCGATGTCGCCCTGCGCCAGGCGCTCGCACACGGCGTCAACGTCAACGGAGTAGTCGCTGCGGCGCGGCACCTCCACCACCTCGGTGTTCGTGAGGAGCGCGTTGTACGCGTAGACCGAGAACGTCGGCGGCACGTTGAGGAACTTGCGGCCGGGGCCGCCCCACGCCAGCGCGAAGTCGAACAGCAGCTCGTCGCCGCCGTTGCCCAGGAGCACCTGGTCGCGGTCGAGGCCGTTGGCTTCTGCGATCTTGTCGCGCAGGTCGTTGGCCAGCGGGTCCGGGTAGCGGTTGAGGCTGACCTTGCGCACGGCGTGCTCGACCTCGCGGCGGATCTCGAGGTCCACGTCGCGCGGGTTCTCGTTGGCCGAGATCATGACCTCGGCCGGGATGTATTTCGGATCGTACGGCTCTACGCCCTCAAGCTGCGGCGCGGCGGGTCGCACTTGTTGCATGATCGATCGTTCCTTCCTTGGCGCTAGGCGCCTTTGTTTCTGCCTATCTGAACGGGAATTGCGAAATTCTGTCACAAAACGTCGTTTGTGCGCAAAATTCGGTCCTTTCGCGCTCGTTTCGCGGCCCTAGGCTCTCACGCACGCCCAAAAATGCCTGGTCGCGATTTTTCAAGGCTCAAATCTCGAATCGAATCTGCTCACAAACTTCGTTTTGTGACAGATTTTTCGAAATCCCGTTCAAATGCGCCCTTCGGGCGCGGGCGCTCGGGGAGCGCCCCTACAGGGTCAATCGTCCCCCGAGGAGGACGCGCGGAGCGCGCCCCTACAGGGTTTGCTCCATGCGCAGCTCGACGCTGCGGGCGTGCGCCCAGAGGCCCTCGTGCTTGGCGATGGCCACGATGGCGGGCGCATCGGCCATGAGCGCGGACTGCGAGTACTGGATGACGCTCGACTTCTTGATGAACTGCTCGACGGCGAGCGGGCTGCTGAAGCGCGCGGTGCCGCCGGTGGGAAGCGTGTGGTTGGGGCCGGCCACGTAGTCGCCGACGGCCTCGGGGGTCCACTCGCCCAAGAAGATGGCGCCCGCGTGGCGAATGGCGCCGAGCGAGTCCATGGGGTTGGCGATGTGCAGCTCGAGGTGCTCGGGCGCGATCACGTTCACGGCCTCGATGGCCTGCGGCAGGTCCTGACACACCACGATGAGACCCTGGTCGTCGAGCGACGCCGTGGTGATGTCGGCGCGCGTGGACTCCTTCACGTGCTCGTCGATGGCCGCGAGCACGGCATCGGCGTAGGCCTCGGAGAACGCGACCAGATAACAGGTTGCCAGCGGGTCGTGCTCGGCCTGCGCCATGAGGTCGATGGCCACGAGGCTGGGCTCGGCGGTCTCGTCCGCCACGACGCACACCTCGGAGGGGCCCGCGATCATGTCGATGCCCACGTCGCCGCTCACGATCTTCTTGGCGGCGGCCACGAAGGCGTTGCCGGGGCCGGTGATCTTGTCCACGGGCGCAATCTGCTCGGTGCCGTACGCCAGCGCGGCCACGGCCTGGGCGCCGCCCACCTGGTAGATCTCGGTCACGCCGGCCAGCTGGCAGGCCTTCGCGATGGCGGGGTCGATGCCGCCGTCGGGCAGCGGCGGGTTGGCCACGACGATGCGCGGCACGCCGGCCACGCTCGCGGGCAGGGCGTTCATGAGCAGCGTGCTGGGATACAGCGCGCGACCGCCGGGCACGTAGACGCCCACGGAATCGAGCGGCGTCACCTTCGCGCCCACGAGCGCGCCGTCCTCGCGCACCGAGAACCAGCTCTGCTCGAGCTGGCGCTCGTGGAACTCGCGGATCTGGTCCGCGGCCTGCTCGAGCGCCTTCGCCAGCTGCGGCTCGCAAGCAGCCACGGCGGCGTCGAACTTCTCCTGCGACACGCGGAAGTTCTCGAGGCGCACGCCGTCGAACTTCTCGGTGAGCTCGCGCAGGCATTCGTCGCCGCGCTCGCGCACGTCCTCGACGATCTGCGTGGCCACCTGCATGGCCTTCGCGTTGAACGCGCTCTTGCGCTGCAGGTGCGAGTTGCTGAACACCTCGCCCTGGTTCAGGATTACTTTCCGCATTGTTAACCTCTCTTCATCGAGTTTGCTCGCATATTATATGCGCCCTTCGGGCGCGGGCGCTCGGGGAGCGCCCCTACAAGGTGCGGACGCGCGGAGCGCGCCCCTACGGGGTCTTTCGGCAGCACCCCTACTTCCCTTCGCCGCCGGCAGTTACCTTGAGCGCGCGGTCGGCGGATTGCGCGTAGAGCTTGGCGGCCAGGTCGCGCACGCGAGGGTCGGTGCGGAACGAAGCCACGTTGGCGAAGAAGCGCGCCGTGGAGCTGAGCACCTCGTCGGTGATCACGAGGTTGTTCTCGCGCAACGTCGTGCCCGTCGCCGTGATGTCCACGATGCACTCGCTCATGCCCGTGAGCGGCCCGAGCTCGATGTTGCCGTGCAGCTCGACGATCTCCACCTGCGTGCCGCGGCGCGCGAAGTGGGCGCGCGCGATGCGCGGATACTTCGTGGCCACGCGGATGCTGCCCAGCTGGCGGTAATGCTCGGCCGTGCGCTCGGCGGCACCCTCGGGCTCGGCCACGATGAAGCGGCAGGCGCCGAAGCGCAGGTCCACGAGCTCGACGACGTCGGTCTCGGTCTCGAGCAGCGAGTCCTCGCCGCAGATGCCGCAATCGGCCGCGCCCGTTTCCACGAACACCGGGGCGTCCGAGGGCCGCACGATGATGTAGTCGACACCGGGGTTGCTGATGATGAGCGAGCGGCCCGGGTTGTCGAGGCCGGTCACGTCCAGGCCGGCGCTCGCGAGCGCCTCGATGGAGTCGGCGTTGAGCGAGCCCTTCGGCACGGCGATGCGCAGCGGGCGCTCGGCCGGCGCCTGTTGAGCGGCCGCGGCCTCCATGGCCTCTTCCAGGTAGAACGCGAAGCCCGCGGCCGGGCGGTCGGCGCCGTAGGTTGCGAGCAGCTTGTCGTAGCGGCCGCCGCTGCCGATGGCGCGGCCGAGCCCGGGCGCGAACGCCTCGAACACGATGCCCGTGTAGTAGTCGAACGAGCTCATGACCGAGAAGTCCACGACGATGCGGTCGGCCAGGCCGCGGCTCGCGATGAGCTCGAGCGTCTCCTCGAACGGGTCGAGCGCTTCTGCGCAGCCGAACGGCTCGACGAGGGCGCGCGCCTCGCGCACCGCCTCGCGGCCGCCGCGGATGCGGGCCAGCGAGCGGATGACCGGCGCGAACTTCGAGCCCTTCGCCTGAGCGCGGTCGCAGAGCTCGTCGATCGTCACGAAGTTGGACTCGTGGAACGCCTCGAGCAGCTCGGCCTTCCACGCCTCGGGGGCGCTCGACGCGGCCAGCAGCGCGCGGAGCACGCCCACGGTTGCGAGCGACAGCTTGAAGTCGGTCACGCCCGCCACCTCGAGCGCCTCGGCGAAGAGGCAGATGACCTCGGCGTCGGCTTCCACGCCCGCGGCGTCGATGCATTCGATGCCGATCTGCTTCTTCTCGCGCACGTCGGCGCGCAGCTGGCCTTCGGTCTCGCGGAAGACGCGCTGCATGTAGCGGAAGCGGAACGGCCCGCGCGCGTCGCCCAGGCGCGTCGCGCACATGCGCGCCACCTGCAGCGTCACGTCGGGGCGCATGGTGACGAGGTCGCCCGTGGCGTCGAAGAACTTGAACGGCGAGGCCGGCACGCGCCCGCCCGCCTGCATGACGGCCATGCTCTCGAGCGTGGGCGTCTCGATGGGCACGTAGCCCCTGCTCGCGAACAGGTCGGCGACGCGCCGCGCGATGCGCTCGCGCGCCACGGCCTCGTCGGCCAGCACGTCGCGGAACCCCGATGGTGTCGTGTATTCCATAGCCTTCTTCCTCATATCGTTGTGCCGCCTTCGGCGGCGGGCGCTCGGGGAGCGCCCCTACGGGTCGTGCCGCTCTCGCGAAGGGCGCTCGGGGAGCGCCCCTACAAGCAATCGTTCAATGCACGCTTTGTACGAGTCGAAACTTTAGCACAGTAGAGTGCTGTAGTGGTTCGGATTATCGTTTCTTCATAAATGCTTAGCGGTGAGCGTATTTATAGCGTGCCCAGCGGTAGGCGTTGCCCACTGGGTCGAAGCCCTTGGCGCCATCCACGGCCTGGCGCAGGCGCAGCGGCCAGGGGTTCTCGGCCTCGGGCGAGAGGCTCTCCTCCACCGACGCGAGGCTCGCGAAGCGCGCCGACATCTGGGCGCGGCCTTGGGCCAGCAGCTCGGGGTCCACTTCCGCCTCGAGGCGCTTGAGCTTCTCGTCGATCACGTCGACGGCCAGCGCGCGGTTGGCGCCGATGCCGATTTCCCACGCGGGGTATTCCATGTGCATGAGCGTGTACCAGTGCAGCAGCGGCAGGCCGCGCTCGCGCGAGAACGCGAGGTTCTCCCCCGCGCCCTGCAGGAAATCGAGCACGAGGCCCGTGGTCCAGTCGCGCGGGCGGTACTCGCAGCGGTAGAGGTAGTGCGCGCGGCAGGACGCGTAGAACGACTCCGCGTCGGCCAGCGCGGCCACGAGGAACACCGGGTCCTCGAAGTAGCGCAGCCCGCTGAAGCGGTTGCGGCCGCCCTCGAACAGCTCGCGCGCGAACAGGAAGCGGTGGAAGCCGTAGTCGAACTGGAAGTCCTCCCAGGCCACGACGCCGCTTTCCGCGAACGCGTAGGCGTCGTACTCGGTGCCGGCGAAGTCGCGCTCGAGGAAACCGTCGCGCCAGTTGACGAAGCAGCCCGCCGCGGCCTTCTGGCCGTTGTCGCGCGCGCCCTCGTAGAGTTCGCGCAGGTAGGAGGCCTCTTCGTAGAGGTCGTCGCCGTCCATGAAGCAGAGGAACTCGCCGCGCGCGGCGTCGATGCCGGCGTTGCGGGCGGCGCCGGGGCCCGCGTTCTTCTGCGAGACGAGGCGCAGGCGCGCATCTACTTCGGCCAGCTGCTCGACGATGTAGGCCGTGCGGTCGGTCGATCCGTCGTCCACGCAGATGACCTCGATGTTGGCGAGGTCCTGCGTGAGCACCGAGAGCAGCGTGTCGACGAGCGTGCGCTCGCAGTTGTAGACGGGCATGATCACGCTTACGCAGGGCGTGGGTTGTGAGGTGTTGGTCTTGGTTGCGGTCATGTGCGGCCTCGGTTCCCTCTCCTTCATTGTGCGCCCTTCGGGCGCGGGCGCTCGGGGAGCGCCCCTACAGGCGGTCGGCGACCGATTGCAGTTTCCCGGCCACGAAGCGCGGGCCGGCCACCAGGGCGCTGCCCAGGCGGTAGGCGCCCGATTCGCTGTACTCGCGGCGCACGCGGTCGCCCGCCGCGCCCGAGCCGATGATGTCGACGTAGAAGTCGGCGCGGTCGGCGGGGCTCAGGCCGGCCAGGTACTGCTCGCGGTCGGCGAGCGCGATGTCGTTGTTCCAATCGTGCGCGACCACCTCGCGCCACGTGGCGATGCGCTTCGCGACCGCCGCGGCGAAGCGCGGGTTGACGTCGTCGATATTCTCGGCGAGCCAGCGCTTCATTTCCTGTAGGCTCACGAAGTGGCCGTCGATGTTGGCCACGGTGCGCTTCTTCCCCATGATCGAGTCGCTGCGCAGGCGGCGCAGGTAGAGCGGCTCGTCCAGGAACGAGCTGCGCTGCGCCACGCAGAGCACCTGGAACGTGAACAGGATGTCCTCGTGGAGGATGCCCTCGCGGAAACGGATGCCGTGCTCCTCGAGCAGCCCGCGGCGCACCATGCGCAGCGCGGCCTGGGTGAAGAACTCGTCGCGCTCCTCGAAGCGCGTGAACATCTCGCGCCCGGTGAACACGTCGTCGCACGGCGTGCGCTGACCGAAGTCCTCGCGCAGGCGGCCGCGCAGCTCGTCGTCCTCGTAGAACGACGCGCCGGAGAAGTACAGCTCGTCGAGGCGCTGCGTGCGCGCGCGGCGCACGAGCTGCTCGAGCGCGTCGACGCACAGGTAGTCGTCGCTGTCGAGGAACACGACGTACTCGCCCTTCGCGCGGTCGAGCGCGACGTTGCGCACGGCCGAGAGGCCGCGGTTCTCGTCGCGCGGTATGAGCGTGAAGCGCTCGTCGCCCGCGATGGCCGCCTCGGCGGCGGCGCGCGAGCCGTCGGTGGACGCGTCGTCCACCACGAACGCCTCGAAGTCGGCGTAGGTCTGACCCTTGAGCGATGCGATGCATTCGCCCACGTAGGGCTCGGTGTTGAACACGGGCACGATCACCGTCACGGCCGGCGACAGGCCCTCGGGCACGGGGCCTTCCGCAGCCGGGGCGGCCTGCAGGAACGGGTCGTCCTCGCAGTCGAGCGGGAAGCTCTCGGGGTAGCGCTCGGCGAAGGCGTGCGCGCCGGCTTCGAGCAGGTAGCGCAGCTGGAACAGGCTGTTGCGCTCGAAGGCGCTCCAGTCGATCTCGCCCGCCGCGAGCGCGGCCTCGTATTCCGCGCGCATGCGCTCGGCGAACTCCTCGTGCAGCTCGGGGGCTATGCGCTCGTAGTTCCAGCGGTACTTCCCCCACTTGTCCACGTGGAACCACGGGGCGAAGGACGCCTTGCGGCGCGGACGCTGCTCGAGGAAGGCGTAGGCCTCGGCGAGCTCTTCGCACACGGTGTACACCTTGTCGCTCGTCTTGGACGACGAGCCGGGGTTGTCCATGCGGTAGTGCAGCATGGGGCGGCGCAGCAGCACGGCGCGCTCGGCGGCGAACCACACCTTCAGGCTGAAGGACGTGTCCTGAAACGCGGCGCCCGGCGTCGGGCGGAAGTTGATGCCCTCGCGCTCGAGGAACTCGCGGCGGTAGAGGCCGGTCCAGATGGAGGGCGTGGTCGTGACGATGCCCGGCATGTCGGCGGGGTCGAACGGCTTGCCGTACTCGAAGCCGTGGAGGTTCCAGAGGATCTCTTCGTGGTCCTCGAAATGCAGGTAGTAGTTGCATTTCACGACGTCGGCGTCGTGCTTGAGCGCCGCCTTCGCGAGCTTCTGGAACATCGCGAGGTCGGGGTAGTCGTCGGGCTCGACGATGCCCACGTAGCGGCCGCGCGCCTGCTCGAGGCCGCGGTTCATGGAGTCGCCGTAGCCCGAGTTGGGCTTCGTGATGACGCGGATGCGCGGGTCGCGCTGCGCCCATTCGGCGAGCATCCGCGGCGAGGCGTCGGAGGAGCCGTCGTCGATCGCGATGATCTCGAGGCTCTCGAGCGTCTGCTCCGTGAGCGCCTTCAGGCATTGCCCCAGGTAGCGCTCCATGTTGTACACCGGCACGAGCACCGATACCAACGGTTCGTTCGTCATATCCGCCCTTCCTGCCTCTTCAATCATTCATCGGCGCCCGCATCCGCAAACGCCCTGTAGGGGCGCTCTCCGAGCGCCCGCCGCCGCAGGCGGCATACCGCGCCAACGGCATATCTGATGCGCCTATCGGCGCATGCGCCCTTCGGGTGCGGGCGCTCGGGGAGCGCCCCTACAAACAACCTCCCGCTACGAAAGCTTCTCTTCCAGCAGCTGGTTGATGAGCTTCGGGTTCCCCTGCCCCTTCATGGCCTTCATGCACTGGCCCACAAAGAAGCCGATGAGCCCGGTCTTGCCGCCCTTGTACTGCTCCACCTTGTCAGGGTTGGCGGCGAGCACCTCGTCGATGACGGCCTCGATGGCGCCGGTGTCTGACACCTGCTTCATGCCGCGCTCCTCGACGATGGCCTGTGGGTCCTTGTCCTCCTCGAGCACGGCGGCGAACACTTCCTTGGCCTGCTTGCTCGAGATCTCGTCGGCAGCGAGCAGCGACACGAGCTGCACGCCGCGCTCGGGCGTGAACGGCGTCGCGCCGAAGTCGATGCCCTCGCCCGCGTTCACGTAGGCCGTGATGTCGTTGAGCGCCAGGTTCGCGAGCGGCTTGGCCAGCTCGGCGGCGCGGTCGCCCGCCGCCTCGCACGCGCGCTCGAAGAAGTCGGTGGTGAAGCGGTGCTCCACGAGGTGACGCGCGTCGTAGGCCGACAGCCCGAAGTCGCGCTCGAAGCGCGCGGCCTTCTGGTCGGGCAGCTCGGGCAGCTTGGCGCGCACGTTCTCGATGAACTCGTCGCTCAGGTCGTACGGCGCCAGGTCGGGGTCCGGGAACATGCGGTAGTCGTCGGCCGTTTCCTTCACGCGCATGACGATGGTGCGCTTGGCCGACGGGTCCCAGTGGCGCGTTTCCTGGTAGATCTGGCCGCCCTCTTCGAGCACTTCCGCCTGGCGGCAGATCTCGTAGACCAGACCGTCGTGCAGGTTCTTGAAGCTGTTGATGTTCTTGAGCTCGGTCTTGGTGCCGAACTCCTTGGCGCCGCGGCGGCGCAGCGAGACGTTGCCGTCCGCGCGGAGGCTGCCCTCCTCCATGGAGCAGTCCGAGATGCCGAGCGTCAGGAAGATCTGGCGCAGCTTCTGCATGAACAGGCGCGCCTCTTCCGGCGTGCGCAGGTCGGGCTCGGTGACGAGCTCGATGAGCGGCGTGCCGGCGCGGTTGTAGTCCACGAGGCTGTGCGTAGCGCCGGCGATGCGGCCCTCGCCGCCGCCGATGTGCACCATCTTGCCCGCGTCCTCCTCCATGTGGATGCGCGTGATGCCCACGTGCGCGGTGTAGCCGTCGGCCGTGCGCGTCATGTTCTCGCTCGTCTCGCCCTCGGCGAGGTCATCCCAGAACAGGCGCTCCTTGGCGCCGCGGCCGTCCACGTTGAGGTCGAGCCAGCCGCGCATGCAGAAGGCCTTGGGGCCCTGCGTGGTCTGGAAGTTCTTGGCCATGTCGGGATACATGTAGCCCTTGCGGTAGAACATCGTGTGCTTCTCGATGTCGCAGTTGGTGGCCAGGCCGGCGAGCACGATGCTCTGGATGGCCGCGCGGTTGGGCACGGGCAGCGCGCCCGGCATGCCCAGGCACACGGGGCACGTGTGGGTGTTCGGCTCCGCGCCGAACTCGAGCTTGCAGCCGCAGAACATCTTGGTCTCGAGCTTGGTCAGCTCGCAGTGCACCTCGAGGCCGATCACGGCCTCCCAGTCTTGCAGCACTTCTTCCATGGTTTTCATACGTTGTCGCTCTTTCTATCGACTCAACAGTTCTCAATAGTAGGGGCGCTCCCCGAGCGCCCTCGGGCGCGTGGAGCGCGCCCCTACGGAAAGGGCTACGCGAACGCTGGCGCGACCGGAGCCTTGCCGTACACCTGCTCCAAAGCGGCGGCGGCGCGGAACATGTTCTCGTCCTTGAACTGCGGCGCCTGCAGCTGCGCGCCGACGGGCAGGCCGGAGTCGGCGCCGAGGCCCACGGGCATCGACATGCCGCCGTTGCCCGCGATGTTCAGGCTGATGGTGAACATGTCGGACAGGTACATGCTGGTCGGGTCGCTGATCTCGCCGAACTTGAACGCCGTGCGCGGCGCGGACGGCAGCAGGATGACGTCGCATTTCTCGTAGGCGCGCGTGTAGTCGGCCGTGATGAGCGTGCGCACCTGCTGCGCCGGGTAGTAGTACTTGTCGTAGACGCCCGCGCTCAGCAGGTAGCTGCCGAGCATGATGCGGCGGCGCGCCTCGGGGCCGAAGCCGTTCGCGCGGCTGGCCTCGTACTGGCCGCCCAGGTCCTTGTGGCCGGGGTCGCAGTAGCCGTAGCGCACCGAGTCGAAGCGCGACAGGTTGCTGAAAGCCTCGCAGGGGCCCAGCACGTAGTAGGCGCTCATGGCGGCCTGCGCGTTGGGCAGGTCCACTTCCACGAGCTCGGCGCCGGCGGCGCGCAGGTGCTCGGCGGCTTCCTCGATCTTCGCCTTCACCTCGTGCGTGAGGCCATCGGCGTCCATGAACGCGGGCACGATGCCCACGCGCATGCCCTTGGCGCCTTCGGCCAGGTTGGCCGTGAAGTCGGTGGTCACGGGCTGGCTCGTGCAGTCGAGCGGGTCGTGGCCGCTAATGGCGTTGAGCGCGAGCGCGGCGTCCTCGACCGAGCGCGCGAACGGGCCCACCTGGTCGAGCGAGCTACCGAACGCGACGATGCCGTAGCGGCTGACCACGCCGTAGGTGGGCTTCACGGCCACCGTGCCCGTGAAGCTGCCCGGCTGGCGGATGGAGCCGCCGGTGTCGGAGCCGAGCGTGACCGTGGCCAGGCCGGCCGCGACCGCCGCCGCGCTGCCGCCCGAGCTACCGCCGGGCACGCGCTCGAGGTCCCACGGGTTGCGCGTGGGGCCGAAGGCGCTCGTCTCGGTGGAGCTGCCGAACGCGAACTCGTCCATGTTGAGCTTGCCGAGCGGGATGGCGCCCGCGTCGAGCGTGTTGCTCACGCACGTGGCCGTGTACGGCGACACGTAGCTCTCGAGCATGCGCGACGAGCACGTGGTGTGCGTGCCCTTGAGGTTCATGTTGTCCTTGTAGGCCACGGGCACGCCTGCGAGCGGGCCGAGGTCCGCGATGCTCTTGTCCGCCGCGAGCGCTGCGTCCACGGCGGCTGCGGCCTCGAGCGCCAGCTCCTCGGTGGTCTCGAGGAACGCGTGCACGTCCTTGTCCTGCTCAGCGATGCGCGCGAGCGACGCTTCCGCCACTTCCTTCGCGCTGAAGTCGCCCGCCTCGAGGCCCGCCTGGATTTCGCGGATTCCCATTTCGGAGAAGGCTGCCATTAGCGATCGCCCCCTTCGCCCAGGATCGACGGGATCAGGAAGCAATCGTCCTGACGAGCCGGGGCGTTCGCGAGCGCTTCTTCCTGCGAGAAGCCGGGCTTCTCCACGTCCTCGCGCATCACGTTGCTCAGGCTGCCGATCGGGTGGAACGTCGGCTCGACGCCCTCCAAGTCGTATTCGGTGATGGGTTTCAAGCTCTCGATGATGTCGTTGAGGTCGACGGTCATCTGCTTCACTTCGTCTTCGTCGAGGTGGATGCGCGTGTATTCCGCGATGCCGCGCACATCCCGCTCGGTCACATGCTGTGCCATGCACACCTGCTTTCCCAATAGTTGCGAACTTTCATATTATACGCGCAGGCGCAGGCCCCGCCCCGCTTCACGCCGCCCCTTTACAAGGAACTTGCACCTACGTACCGCAGGAACAATAGCGGCTCATGCGAAGCAGACCACAGCCGCAGCAAATCGCCCTAGACCGTAAAAATAGCCGCCGCACAGGAACACTGGCATCGAGTTTTTTCCAGTCTAGGGCGATTTTTGACCCCTCACGGGAAAGCAGATCACCAAAACCCCAGGTCGCGAAGGCCCATCAAACAGCAAATCGCCCTAGACCGTAAAATACTCGCTCTGCGTAAGCTGCGCTGGCGGGTTTTTGACGGTCTAGGGCGAATCAGATCCAGAATTCACTAGCGTATCTGACCGGACGAGCTGTTCCAGAGCGTCAACTCTTTTCGCAGCTTCAGACGCGCGGGCGTTGGCCCGAATTTGCTTTTGTCGAGCTTCTTGCCGAGCAGCTTTGCAATTCGCTCGATGATGCACTCATAGACGAAAAGATCGCCGACTTCTTTCGAAGTCAACTCGATGACCTCGAACCCCATCTCCTTAAGACCGTTGACGCGGTCGCGATCTGACTCTTTGTCTTCGTCGCTCGAATGATCGAGGCGGCCGTGATGCTCGATGTCGACGTGTTTCTCAACGTTGCCCATGTCGAGGTAGCAATTCTTTCTGCGCGCGATCCGCGCCGCACGAGGTGTCAATGGCACCTTAGCGTTCATCGCCAGTTGTGGAATGTGATATCCGCCAAGCTTGTAGGGAAGGCACATGGTCATGACGTCGAACGACTCCATGGGAGACGCGGAACGCTCCACGATATACCGCAATGCCCGCACCGCCGTTTTCTTGCCCCAGCAACCTTCAGCCTTTTCCAGGTAACGCCCGAGGCGGTCCTTCGTGGTAAGGGGAACCTCCCTCTTGCGGAAACCACGCTTCTGCTCCTCGTCAAAACTGTAGAGCCCGCAAAGCTCGTCGCCAAACGCGACGAGCCTTTCGAAGCCCATCAATGAAGCAGCACGCAGAAACATGAACTCGGGCGACTCGATGAGCACCCCGGGCCTCAGTTCATAGAACGATCCCTCGGGCACGGCGCCTATCCATGCGTACGCTTTGCGCGCCTGCGACTTTTGCCTTTTGGCGTTATCGAACACGAGCACGTCGATAGGCTGGTTTCTGTATTCGGCGAAATCCCACGCCCATGATGGCGCGAGCTCGTTAATAGCCGCCATCGAGCATTCTGCATCGAGCGGTGGCGCAAGGAGCGGATTCTCCGGCGCGCGCGTCAGAGGGTATTTCCTTCGCCAGAATTCTGCTGAGATGCCTATGTCGAAAATGAGCGCCATTGCATGATGCTAACAGATTCTAGAGCGCTCAAAGCGACGTTTTTGGCCTGGTCAGAAGCGGAACAATGCCCTGTAAGGTTTAGCGGGCCCATGCGTTGGAACCTTGTTGGATTCGCGTCAGACTCGCAATTATGACCTAACGTCAACGAAATTGCCCACGTTGCGCTCCCCGCGCGTTGCGCGCGAGCTTTTCTGATAGACTCCCTGCTCGATAGACACGAGCAAGCAAAGGGGTCCACCATGCAGCTGTATTTCGATTTCACGAAGGGCGCCAGGCGCTCCGACATCCTCGACCAGGTGAAGGCGAAGATGGACGACGCCGCGTGGGCCGCCGTTTCCATGGAGGCGGCGAAGGCGGGCGTGCCCAAGGGGCACCACCACGGCATCGTCGAAGTGCGCGAGACGATCAACAACCTGCGCACCGGCAAGGGCGTGAAGGAAGACATGCTCGCCATTTACGAGATCCTCGCGCAGGCCGAGGCTCACGTGCACGAGTGCGAGGTTGATGAAACGCACTTCCACGAGGTGGGCAACGGCGAGGCCATCTTCAACACGCTGCTCATCTGCAGTGCGATCAGCTACCTGCACCCCGACTTCATCTCGGCGAGCCCCGTGCAGACCGGCAGCGGCAAGGTCAAGTGCGCGCACGGGCTCATGGACGTGCCGGCGCCCGCGACTGCCGCGATCCTCGAGTCCGGCATTCCCGTATGCGACGAGAAGCTCGAAGGGGAACTCTGCACCCCCACGAGCGCGGCGATCATCAAGCACTACGTGCAGGAGTTCCGCACGTTCTAGCAAGTAATGCGAACGCAAGCCGGAACTCAGTTACGTTAATTCGCCCTAACCCGTAAATAACTCGACAGATCAGCATTTGGTTGTCGAGTTTTTTACGGGTTAGGGCGAATTTGCACTCTTGCTTACCATTAAGCAATTTCATGACCTGGGCCTTTTCTTTCCCGCCTATCGTGCGGGACCTGAAAATCGCTCTAAGCCGTAAAAAACTCGACGCCGCGAGCATGCAACGTCGAGTTTTTTACGACCTAGAGCGGTTCCTACGCTCAAAACGCCCTGATTCAAAGCGGCGCTTCAGGTGCGCGGCCCGTAAAAGAAAACGGGGCGCGAGCGCGCCCCGTTAGCTACATGGTTGTTACCGCGGGTTAGTCGACGTCGAACTCGAAGCCGTCGTCGGCGGCGCCGTAGCCGGAGAAATCCTTGTCGATGAAGCCGCTCGCGGACGGTGCGGGAGCCGGCGTGCTGACGGGCTCGCGGACGAAGGCACCGGACGGAGCGTAACCAGCGGCGTTGGCCTCGCTGCGCGCCTGCGCGGTGACGGCGGCGCGGCGGCTGTCGCCGTCGATCTCGGCGAGCTTCTTCTGCGCGTCGGCCATGAAGTTGGCGAGCATCTCGCGGTACTCGGCGCGGACGTCGTCGCGATCCGTCTCGAGCGAGCGGATGGACTCCGCGATCTTCATGCGGTCGGACTCGGCCTTGCCGATGATGCGGTCGGCCTCCTCGTCGGCGTCCTTGATGATGTTGGAAGCCTCGGCGCGGGCGTTTGCGACGACCTCGTCGGCGGAACGCTGCGCGACGATGAGTGCCTGCGAAATGGCGCTATCGTTGGCGGATTTCTCGGTGAGCTGCTTCTCGAGCTCCTCGACCTTGGCCTTCAGCGCAGCGATCTCGGCATCCTTGTCGGACGCGTCGGCTGCGGGAGCGGCCTCCTCGGCTTCGACAGGCTCGGCTGCGGGAGCGGGAGCGCCGGCAGCGGCTGCGTCGAGCTCGTCCTCGAGCTGCATGATGCGGGCGTTCATGGCCCCAACTTCGTCGGCGACGCGCTCGAGGAAGACGTCGACCTCGTCGACATCGTAGCCCTTGCGGTCAATCGAGAAGCTGACATTCTGGATATCTGCTGCGGTAATTGCCATGTTCAATCCCTTCACGAGTTGCGAAACTTCACCCTTCACCAGTATAAATGATGCTACAGAATAATCACTATCAAACGACCAACTAATTGTAAAACAAGCAGCGCGGCAATGGGCGAGATATCGACCATCCCCCCGATCGGCGGAATGAAGCGGCGGAAGAGGTCGAGGTACCAATCGCACAGCACACCCAGGGCGCTGTATATCTGGCCCATGATCCCCGTCTCATGCGGGAACCACGACAAGATCACGTATATGAAAATAACGATGCAGTAGGCGTCGAGCAACTGCATGATGAGCGCAGTTATCACGATTCAGCCAGCTCCTTAGAGCGGCGCTCCGCCGCCTGCACGCCCGCGCGGAACACGCCGGCGAAACCGGCGGCGTTCATGGCGTCGAGCGCTGCGAGCGTGGTGCCGCCCGGCGAGCACACTGCCTCGCGCGCGGCCTGGGGCGACGTGCCCGTCTGATCGATGAGCTGCGCCGTGCCGAGCACCGTCTGGAGCGCGAGGTCTTCGGCCACCTGCTCGTCGAGGCCGCACTCGATGCCCGCGTCGCGCAGGGCCTCGATCATGGCGGCCACGTAGGCAGGGCCGGACCCGCTGACGGCGCAGACGGCGTCCATGTCGGCTTCCTCGACGATGACGGCCTGGCCCAAGCTGTCGAAGAGGTCGGCCACGAACTTGACCTGGCTCTCATCGGATGCGGCGCTCCCGCACACTGCGGTCGCGCCCGCGCCCACCATGAGCGGCATGTTGGGCATGACGCGCACGAGCGACGAACCCGCGGGAAGCCCGGCGAGCAGGCGCTCGGTGGTGAGGCCGGCGGCAATCGACACGAACAGCGGCCCCTCGGGGCCCGCCTGGAGCGCCGGCGCCTTGCGCACGTTCTCGAGCACCTCCATCATGACCTGCGGCTTGACCGCAAGCACGACCAGGTCGTACGTGATGTCAGTGGGAAGGTCGAGGATATCCGAGAAGCACTCGACGGCGTACATGCCCTCGAGGTCCTCGCAGCGGTCGATGGTGGGCTCCACCACATGGACCGCGTTGGGGGTTATGAAAGCGGCCGGGCCTGCCTCGGCAGAGAGCCAACCCGAGAGGATGGCCTCGCCCATCTTGCCACAGCCGATGATGAGAATGTTTTCCGGAACCTCCATTTACAACACACCCTGACTTCGTAGGCTAAGCTTCTCGGCTTCCGTGAGCCCGTTGCCGCGCGCGATGGCGAACACCTTGGCGCCCGGGCATTCGACGTTCGCCTCGAGGGCGCTCGCAACGCCGAACGAGAAGTCGAGAATGCGTTTGGACAGATCATCGGGCGTGTTGCGCATGGCGAGCACAACCACGTCGCCCGACTTGACGGCACGTGCGACGCGCTCGACGTCGCCGTAGACCACCGGTTTGATGACGGAAAGCGAACGGGACGAGGAG
The DNA here is from genome assembly GCA_015062685.1 of Coriobacteriaceae bacterium. Lineage (GTDB taxonomy): Bacteria > Actinomycetota > Coriobacteriia > Coriobacteriales > Eggerthellaceae > UBA9715. The sequence continues at coordinate 102,620 of SUUE01000004.1, read as the reverse complement.
TACGTGCCCGGCGTGGAGCTGGAATACGCCTCGTAGGGGTCGTAAGCGCCCGACCCGGACGGTTCGAACAGCGAGTTGAGGCCCTCGGAACGCGAGCGGCTGTCGCTATACGACGTGTCGCGCGTGGTAACCGTACCCGCGGGAGCCGAATAGTCCGCAGTCGAACGCGAAGACGTGCGCGAGCTGTAGGAGCTGCTGGTATCCGCGAGCGGGTCGCGGTTCAGTCGCTCGGGAACGCGCGTCGAGGCCTTCACGTCGTCGATCGACACGAGATTGGAAGAAAGGTCACGCGAAGAGCGCGAGGAACGGTTGGAGGAAACCTCCACGGGGCGGAAGCCGCCCACCGAGGAGTCGCTGCTGTCGTAATCGGAACCGTAGCTGCGATAACCCTCGTCGTATTCTTCCTCGTAGTCGTCGTAGCCGTCATCATCGTAACCGTCGTCGTAATCGTCGTAACGGTCGTCATACCTATCGTCATCGCGGCTCAGACCGAGGCGCGACTTCAGGCCGTCGATCATTCCACCGACGCCACCCGAGCTATTGTTGGGCATTTCATCACCTGCTTCATACGTAGTAGTTAATAAGCCCTTGAGCCCTAACCACGAATATTACTAGAAGTAAGCCTGCATCCTGCCAATTAGTCAAAATTTCTATGCGGGAACGGGCGCCCCCGCGCACGTGGGAAGCGCCGCCCGACGCGCCCCTACGCGAACGTCTCGCTGAAGATGGCGCGGCCGATCCGGACGATCGTGGCACCCTCCTCGATGGCCACCGCCCAGTCCTCGGACATGCCCATGGAGAGCTCGGTCAGCTCGGGGTAATCGGGCTTGAGCTGGTCGCGCAGCTCGCGCAGGCCCGCGAAGGTGCTGCGCGCAACGTCCATGCTGCCCTGGGGAGCCATGGTCATGAGGCCGCACGCGCGCACGTTGGGAAGGCTTTCGAGCACCTCGAGCATCGGGCGCACCTGGCTCGGCTCGAGGCCGCTCTTCGACTCCTCGCCCGACACGTTCACCTCCACGAGCACGTCCTGCACGATGCCGCGCTCGCGCGCCACCTCGTCGATCTTGCGCGCGTGGCGCTCCTCGAAGAGCGAGTGGATGAGGGCCGCGCGCCCCACGATGTCGCGGATGCGGCGCGACTGGATGTTGCCGATGAAGTGCCACGTTGCGCCTGTGAACTGGTCGGCCTTGGGGACGAGCTGGTCCGGCCTGTTCTCGCCGAAGTTGGTGGCGCCACCGTCGATGGCTTCCTGCACCTGGTCGGGGCCGACCGTCTTCGAGACGGCCACGAGCGTGACCTCGCTCGCGGGGCGGCCGACGCGCTCGCACACGCGGGCGACCTCGGCGGCAGTGGATTCGTAGCGTTCTTTCGTTCCCATTCTTGGGTTCCTTTCTTGGCAATCGTCAGCATGATGAGCTGAGGGGGCGGCCGCTTCGGTGCCGCTGAGGCTAACCGCTCCTCGCTTCGGCCGAGCAGCTGCGGAACTCGCTCGCTGCGCTCGCTCGGACAGTCCTCGCTCCCGCTCGGCCTTCGCTCGTCGCAGCCTCAGAAGCACCGAAGCGGCCGTCCCCTCAGCTCATCATGGGAGAGCATTCCTTAGATGGGCCTTCTCCCTAAATGCAATTGCGGCGTGGCGGCCGCAGTGGGAGTTGCTTGCGCGATAAGAGTAGTACTTGTCGGGGTGGCACATCGTGCACTGTTCGCAATCTTTAATACGGGCGTAACTGAGGCCGGCGCTATTGAGGTCGGCGGCCACGGCGTTCGCAAGGCTGACGTGGCGCGGGTCGGGGGAAACGGCGGGGGCGAACTTCTCGACGAACTGCGAGGACACGTCTTCGCTCACCTCGAAGCATTTGGCGCAGATGTGGGGGCCGATGTAGGCGTTGAACTCGGCGGCGGAAATTGGCTCGCCGGCCTCTTCGTCGGCTGCTGCCAGGGCGCGGGCGGCATTGCCGGCAATGCCGGCTACCGCGCCGCGCCAGCCGGCATGCGCAACTGCGAAGCGGCCCGTGGGCGACACGACGATGAGCGGCAGGCAGTCGGCGAAGTTGAGCAAGGTGGCGACGCCCGTGGATGCGACGACCACGGCGTCGGCGCCTTCGCTCGCCTCCTCTTGGGCGCGCGGGGCATCTGCGAGGCCCTGCACCGTCACGATGTTCGAGCCGTGCACCTGGTTGGGAACCACGAGCGGCGCGTCAGCGCAGCCCACGGCCTCCACGACAATCGCGCGGTTGCACGCGACGCGGGCGGGGTCGTCATCCACGTGCATGGCCGTGTTGAGCGAGGCGTACGCGCCCTCGCTCACTCCCCCGTCGCGGCTCGTGAACCCCATGCGCACGCCCGTCTGCTCGAACAGCGCCTGGTCCGTGAGCATAAAAAGGCGATGCGCCCCCATAGGGAGCGCATCAATCTTCGGATATGGAAGGCTTTCGGCCGCCACGTTCCCCCTATCGACGCTTCAGGAAGTCGGGGATGTAGTCCTCGTCGGCGAAGCGGTTCGACGGGCCGGAAACGGTCGTGCGCGGCACCGCGGACACCGGTGCGGAGCTCGACAGCGGCGACGGCGCAGCCGGGGCCGACGACATGGCCGACGAAGCGGCAGCAGCGGACTCCTGCGTGGTGCTCGCGAACAGGTCGTTGCGCTGCACGTTGCGGTCGCGCCTGCTCGTCACGTTGAACGCGTCGGGTTTGAAACCGGTGGCGATGACGGTGATGCGCACCTGATCGCCCATGGACTCGTCCACGATCTGGCCGTAGATGATGTTCGCGTTCTCGTCGGCGCAAGCCTCGACCGTGCGGGCCGCGGCGTCCACCTCGGTGAGCGTGAGGTCCGGGCCGCCGGCGATGGAGAACAGGACGCGCGAAGCGCCTGCGATGGAAGTCTCGAGCAGGTTGGAGCTCGTCGCCTGAGTCGCGGCGTCGAGCGCGCGGTTCTCGCCGGAAGCGAGGCCGATGCCCATCATGGCCGTGCCCGCGTCCTTCATGACCGTGCGGATGTCCGCGAAGTCGAGGTTGATCAGGCCGGGGATGGTGATGAGGTCCGTGACGCCCTGGATGCCCTGGCGCAGCGTGTCGTCCGCGATGCGGAACGCGTCGAGCATGCTCGTCTTCTTGTCGACCACCTCGAGCAGGCGGTCGTTCGGGATGACGATGAGCGTGTCGACCTTCTGGCTCAGCAGCTCGACACCCTGGTCGGCCTGGTTGCGGCGCATGCGGCCCTCGAACGAGAACGGCTTGGTGACGATGCCCACCGTCAGCGCGCCGATCTCCTCGCGGGCGATCTGGGCGATAACGGGAGCGGCGCCCGTGCCCGTGCCGCCGCCTTCGCCGGCGGTGACGAACACCATGTCGGCCTCGGCCAGCGCCTGGCGGATCTCGTCGCGGCTCTCCTCGGCTGCCTGCGCGCCCACCTCGGGGTTCGCGCCGGCGCCCAGGCCGCGGGTCAGGTCCTCGCCAATGTGGATGGTCTTGTCGGCATCGGACATGAGCAGTGCCTGACGGTCGGTGTTCACGGCTATGAATTCGACGCCCTGCACGCCGGCCTCGACCATGCGATTGACCGCGTTGGTACCGCCGCCGCCCACGCCGACGACCTTAATGACTGCCAAGTGCTCGGAAGCAAGATTGATGGCCATGTCAGTACTCTCCTGTTCGTTTGCCGTTTCAGCTGCGTTTTCGAAGAAATCGCATATAACCAACTTGCAATTTTACACGATGGTTGATTGATTGCAACAAGTGCTTGGCTAATCGACCTGCGATGTTCACATCTGACCTGCTGTCCACCCCCGTCGGCGTTTAGGGTGCCCTGCGCCGGCTGGTTCCTCGCTGGACGATTGCGCCCACATAAAGGCTTTCTGCTGCGGAAGGCCGGCGCAGGGCACCCTAAACGCCGACGGGGGTTCCGCTCTTCTGTTTGGACGAAAGGGGGTCGGGCTCCTTTGTCTCGTTGCTGGAGGGTTGCGCGCGAAGCGCTGGGGCGGGTGGCAATGAGACAAAGGTGCCTGACCCCGTTGTCTCATCTGTTTGGGGGGAAGGTGGAATTGGGGGTTGGGAGTGTGTTTCTGCATTACAATGGGCGGAACTTTGTATATGGGAGGAAACGACATGCAGATTCGGGAAGCGTTGGAAAAGATTGTTGACCAGGCAATTGCGGATGCCATTGCCTCTGGCGAACTCGCTATGGAGGAGGCGCCTGCGGCCGGGCTCGAGAGGCCTCGCGACCTCGAGAACGGCGACTGGGCTTCCACCGTCGCCATGCGCTCGGCAAAGCTCGCGCACGCAAACCCGCGCGTCATCGCGCAGGCGATCGTCGACCACCTCCCCGAGAACGACGTCATCAAGTCCGCCGAGATCGCGGGCCCCGGCTTCATCAACTTCCGCCTGACCGAACAGGCGCTACAAGGCGTCGTCGACTCCGTGCGCGAGCAGCGCGGCGACTTCGGCCGCGGCACCATTCCCGAGGGGCAGCGCAAGGTGAACCTCGAGTACATCTCCGCCAACCCCACCGGCCCCATGCACGTGGGCCACGGACGCTGGGCCGCGCTCGGCGATTCCATGGCGCGCGTCATGCGCCACGCCGGCTACGACGTGTCTGAGGAGTTCTACGTGAACGACCACGGCACGCAGATGGACGTGTTCGGCAATTCCATCGCCGTGCGCTACATGCAGCTGCTCGGCCATGACGTCGAGATGCCCGAGGAATGCTACGGCGGCGCCTACGTGGCCGACATCGCGCAGGGCATCATCGACCGCGAGGGGCGCGCCTACGAGGACATGAGCGACGACGAGCGCCGCATCGCGATGCGCGAGATCGGCTACCGCGAGATGCTCGAGAACCAACGCAGCCTGCTCGAGCGCTTCGGCACCACGTTCGACAAATGGTTCAGCGAGCGCGACCTGTACGTGCTCGACGCCGACGGGAAGTCCGCCGTCGACCGCGCGCTCGAGGTCATGCGCGAGCGCGGCTACATCTTCGAGGCCGAGGACGCCACGTGGTTCCGCTCGACCGACTTCGGCGACGACAAGGACCGCGTGCTCATAAAGGCCAACGGCGAGCTCACCTACTTCACGAGCGACATGGCCTATCACTACAACAAGGTGCAGCGCGGCTTCGACCACCTGATCGATATTTGGGGCGCCGACCACCACGGCTACATCAAGCGCTGCGAAGCCATGATGGAGGCCTGGGGCAACCCCGGCATGCTCGAGGTCGTGCTCGGGCAGCTCGTGAACCTGCTTCGCGACGGCGAGCCCGTCCGCATGTCGAAGCGCACGGGCGAGATGGTGACCTTCGAGGAGCTCGTGGACGAGGTGGGCGTGGACGCGACGCGCTTCCTCATGCTCTCGCGCTCGTCCGACCAGATGATCGACTTCGACATCGAGGTGGCCAAGAAACAGGACTCCTCGAACCCCGTCTACTACGTGCAGTACGCGCACGCGCGCATCTGCTCGATCCTGCGCAAGGCCGCAGGCGTGGAGGAAGGCGCCGCCGACGAGCTGGCCGCCCGGGTCGTGCCCGCGGGCGTTGACCTGTCCACGCTCACGCACGAGTCGGAGCTCGCGCTCATGCGCAAGATGGACGACTTCACGGAGCTCGTGGCCCTGGCCGCGCGCGACCGCGCGCCGTTCCGCCTGACGCATTACGCGCAGGAGCTCGCGAGCCTGTTCCACCAGTTCTACACCAACTGCCACATCATGGGCGAGGATCCCGCCATCCGCGATGCCCGCCTGGCGCTCGCGGACGCGTGCCGCATCCTGCTCGCGCTGACTTTGAGCCTGCTGGGCGTGAGCGCGCCCGAGCGCATGTAGGACGCGTTTAACCTCATGTCCGCTTCGAATGGGCGGATGGCCGGGGCGGCAAGGGGTTCGGGCTTAGTCCTCGCTAAGAAAGGCGAACCCATCCCGACACATCACGGCTGCGGAATCGCCCTCACCTCATGCCGCCCCGGCCATCCGCCCATTCGAAGCTCCGCTTTCCCGCTAGATGGAAGCGAAAATGCAGACCCGCATGCTGCTGACTGGACTAGCCGATTTCTTTTTGCGCGGTAAAACGGGGCGCTCGGCGAGGGTCCCCCACCCCTTCCCGCCGCCACCGCGCGGCTCCGCTTTCCCGCTTGAGGGAAAGACAGGCTGCGGAATCGCCCTCACCCCATGCCGCCCCGGCCTTCCGGCCATTCGAAGCTCCGCTTTCCCGCTTGGGGGAATGAGAGCCGTGAATCGCCCTAGACCGTCAATTTGATGACGACTCGGGTGGGTTGCGTCGGTTTTTTTACGGTCTAGAGCGAATTTGAAGCCGTTTTAGTCTCACGAATCAGCAAAAGCCCAGGTCGGCTTTTCGCGAATGGGATCCAAGTCGCTCTAAACCGTAAAAAAGTTGAACTCTATGAGGCCTGTTGGCAAGTTTTTTACGCTTTAGGGCGATCTAAGCCCCCCAACGCCTCGTTTCCCAAGCGGAAGAGCGCAGCCACGGCGGGCGCGGGCATGCGGGCGCAGCGAGGTCAAGCCAAAGGAGGAGCGAGATCCACCTTTGCCCCAGCGGAAGAGCGCAGGCCCGCTGCCGTCGCTTCGGATGGCCTGCGGCGGCCTTCCGCAGCAGAACCACCCCATGTGGGCGAAACCGCTCCGCGAGGAACCAGCCGCCGCAGGTCATCCGAAGCGACGGCAGCGGGCGGACAGGAGGTTAGACGTAGTCCTCTAGGTCGAGCTGCATCACATACACGGCCTCGCGCATGCGCTGGGCGGCGGCGCGGGAGATGAGCTTCTCCTCGTAGGCCTGCTGGATCTGCTCGAGCTCGATGCGCAGGCCCACGCGCGTGGCGTCGAGGTCGAGCTCGGCGTTCTCGGTGATCGCCGTGATAGACGGCGCTGGGCCGCGCAGCAGGAAGAGCGTGCGCTCGTACTCGTTTATGAGCTGGCTGATCTTCTCGGACTGGAGGTCCGACTCGGTCATCTCCTGCTTCAGGCGAGTGATCACGTAGGCGCCCGTGCGCACTTGGATGTCGCGCTTTATGCGGCCGGGTGTCTGGGGGCCCTCGCCGTGCTTGCGCTTGCGGAACTTGTTCCAGCGCTTGCGCATGAGGGTGCGCTGGCGGCGCAGCCACTTCATGAACGCGATCTGGCGGTTCTTCCCGTGCTTGAGCATCGACTCGATGCGCGCGATGCGGCTCACGTACTGGTAGCCCTCGACGGGCGGCACCTCGTCGTTCTCGATAAGGTCGAGCACGTATTCCTGCTCCCAGTCGAGCACTTTCAGGCGCAGCTCGACATCGGATTCGTCCTCCAGCTCCTTCTTCTCCTTGAAGCGCTCGAGCCGCTCGTTGTACTGGGCTATGACCTGGCTGTAGGCCTTGCGGTTCTCGCGCGTCTGGCGCGCCGTGAGCTCCTCGATGACGCGGCGCAGGATTTCGGCCGTGGCCTCGTTGTCGCGCTCTTGCAGCACCGTGAGCTCCTCGCGCTCGCGCGGGGCGAGCAGCGGCACCACGAACGTCGCCAGCAGCAGCGACACGAGGATAACGCCGCAGGACAGGAAGATGAGCAGGTCGCGCTGCGGGAAAGGCGCGACCGCCGCGCTCGACGAGCCCGATATCACGAAGAACGGCAACGAGAACATGATGGCGAGCGTAATCGCGCCCTTCGAGCCGGCGAACGTCATGATGGCGGCCGAACGGAGGCGCTGACCCATGGTCGGGGTCTCGCCGCGCTTGCGGAAGGCGCGGACATCAGACGCCAAGGTCCACAGGAAGCGGATGCCGTGCATGACGAGCGTGATCACGAGGATGTCGACGATCAGGTCGACGCTGCCGATACCCTGCTCGATCCACACGCCGCCAATCGACTGCGGAAGCTGCGTGCCCAACATGACGAAGACGATGCCGTTAAGCGCGAACGTGAGCACCTGCCACACGCTCGTGGAGACGATCTTCATGCGCGACATGGACGGGCCCAGGTCGCGCGGCACGAGCGACATCGTGATGCCGCAGGCAACGACGAGGATGACGCCCGAGACGCCCACGACCTCGCCGAGCAAGTAGGCCACGAACGGCGTGACCACTTCGAGCGACACGTGGAACGTCGTGTTCTCCAACCCCATGTCGCGCACCTTGTTGGCGAACTTGGCCAGGACGTAGCCGAAGACGATGCCCACGACCAGCGCGCCGAAGAACTCGACGAGGAACTCCCCCGCCGCATGGAGCGCGAACGTGCCGGCACCGCCCGCCTCGAAGAGCTCGGTGCCCTCGAAGCTGATCGTGGCGGCCGTGACCGTGGCGGCGACTGCCAGCTGGAATGAGACGATGCCCGACGCGTCGTTGAGCAGCGACTCGCCCTGGAGCGTGGTCTGCTGGCGCTTGGGAATGTCGGCCTGCTGCGCAATGGATGCCACTGCGATCGGATCCGTCGGGCCGAGCGCGGCGCCTAAGGCGAACGCCGCCGCGAGCGGAATGGACGGGATGAGCGCGTTCACCGCGAAGCCGACGCCGAGCACGATGGCCACCACGAGGCCGATGGCGTACGAGAGCATGGTGCTGCGGTTCTTCCACAGCGCGGTCTTGTCCGCCTCGCGCGCCTCGTGGAAAAGCAGCGGCGCGATGAACAGTACGAGGAACAGGTCCGGGTTGAGCGTGATCGAAATGCGCTCGCCCGCGAAGACGGCCACGGCGATGCCGCACGCAATCTGGATGAGCGGAAGCGAGATGCGCGGGAGGAGCTGGTCGAGCACCGCAGACGCCAACACCGTGACCAAAAGCACGAGCGCGAGCGCGAGCGCCTGCATGATTCCTCCTATCGCGTTTATCCTCCGTTAGCAGCATCATAGCATTCGCCCTGCGGGCACATAGTATGGCCAAACTACTTCCACTTGTTACCCGCCGTCAATTCTGTTTTGCCATTGTTTGCAGTTGCCACTACTTACCTAGAGTGCGATGCGTTTCCCCTGTTCATGGCTAGTTGCCAAGGGCTAATACTGACCCCGCTTAGTATTAGCCCACGAATAGCATTGCCTATGGTGATATGGTATGATGCAACGAATTGAATGCGAATCACGCCCGCGCCGACCGGAAGGACATCGGAACACGGCATGCGGGCTGGACAAAACGAGGTGAACCGACATGGAGCAACTCTGGAGTGCATGCCACCCGAAAACCGACGAGGAGATGATGGAGTGCGCCACACTGGGCAAGTCGCTCAGCAAGCTGTCGCAGCCCACGATCCTCACCATCCTCGCCGCCAACGACAAGCCCATGCACGGCTACATCATCGTGCAGCAGGCTGCGAACTCCCCCATGTTCAGCGGCAAGAAGCCCGATGCGACCGGCGTGTACCGCGCGCTCAAGCGCATGGAGGAAGCCGAGCTCGTCACGTCGTGGTGGGAAACGCCCAACGAGGGCTCGGCCAAGCGCATGTTCGAGCTCACCGATAAGGGCCGCCTGTGCCTGCGCCGCTGGATCGACGCCCTGGCATGCTACAAGATGACCATCGAGGACCTGCGCAAGTACGCCTCGACCGCGCTCGGCATCGACGTGCCCGACACGCCCTATTGCGTGCACGTGAACGAGGACGGCTCCATGGGCGAGAAATGGATCGGCGGCGACAACCGCACCGTGAACGTCGAGCCCCACGGCATCGGCTAAGAGCCGAGCGAGATCGAGTGAGACAGAGGGGTCAGGCCCCTTTGTCTCATTGGAAAGGTGGTCCTGCGCTTCGCGCGGAAAGACGTCTGCAATGAGACAGAGGGGCCTGACCCCTCTGTCTCACTCTCGGCGCATGGGAACGGGGTGGCATTCGGCGCGGTAGGGGCAGTTGTCGCAGTCCTCCTCGGCGGCCTCGAGGTCCACGTCTTCCCAGGGCATCTCCACGAAGCCGAGCTTGCGGTAGAAGCCCTCGCTCGTGCCGCGCGATATGAGCCGCAGCTCGCCGGCGAGCGCGTGCGCGTCCTCGATGAGCGCGCGCCCCACCCCGTAGCCGCGCCACGGCTCGTAGGTGACGATGGGGTTCACGTAGGCGATGCCGTTCACGTCGTCCTGCAGGCGGCAGAAGCCCACCACGACGTCGTCCTCGTTCACCGCCACGCGGATGCGCTCGACGCTCGGCATGCGGTCCATGCCCGCTGCGTTGGCATACGAGTTCACGAGGCCCATGTCGGCCTCGCGTGCATCGCGTATGGTGAACAGGTCGGTCATCAATTCTCAATTCATTCAGCAACCAAACGGCTTCTTTGTCGGTTGTCCGTAGGGGCGCTCCCCGAGCGCCCGCGCTCGTTCGACCCGGAGCGTGCCGCCTTCGGCGGCGGGCGCTCGGGGAGCGCCCCTACGGGCTACTGCGGGCTATCGGTGCTGTATATTAACCCCTCATGGGCGGCAGGTATATCTTATCGCGCTCCTGCGGGATGACGCGCTTGGAGAGCTCCTTCACGCCCTTCACGATGTCGGGCATGAGCTCCACCGGTACGCCCATCATCATCATATCGTCGCTCACGTCGGAGCTCGCGCGGCCGCCGTAGCAGCCGAACGAGATGTTGATCTTCTTGTCGCGCATGGGCAGCAGCGTCACCTCGACGCAGTGCGAGTTGTAGCCCGACGCGTGGAAGTCGTGGCGGTGGCCGGTGTAGTACGACGTGGCCATGGAGAGCCACATCATCTGCTCGGGGTTGCCCATGATGGACACCACGTCCACGTTCGCCTTCGGGTCGTCGAGCGGGAACACGCAGGTGGCGTCCATGGAATACGGCTCGAGCATCGGGCGCTCGTTCACCATGCGGCTGGCGGCCTCCTGCGTATCGAGCTTGTGGAACAGAATGTAGATCTCGCCCGACGCCAGCTTGGGCGGCACCTCGGTCAGGCCGAGGATGGACGTCCCATCCGGGCAGGAATGGCGGTTGGCGGGCATGAGCAGCGACACGCCGCGGCGGGCGGCGTTCATGGACTGGCAGTAGCGCATGCGCTCCTTGGGAATCTGCACGCCCTCGGGGTACGGCTCGCCCTTGCGGATGAGGCGCACGCCAACGGGGTGCCAGCGCAGCTGCAGCACGTCGCGCAGCGTTTTCGCCCACTCCTTGTAGGTGGCGGCGGTCTCGTCGTCGATGAGCTTCGCGCGCGGGTGGTCGTCGTCGGCCGCCAGCGCGTCGGGATTCGCCTCGACCTTGATGGCGTCCTGTGGGCAGTTGCCCGAGCAGGTCTCGCAGCCCCAGCACCACTCGGGGTGCACGGCCTGCGGGCCGTCGTCCATGACGTACACCTCGGTCGGGCAGAAATCCGCGCACAGCCCGCACTTGATGCACGCGTCGCGGTTGATCGTTATGGAATAGGAGACTTCGTTAGCCATTGTTCTCCCCTAGCAGGTATTTCACAATCAAGTCGTTCTCGACCTTGCCGTCGCGCAGCTCCTCCTTCATCCAAGGCGGGTAGACGCGATGGCCCTTGGCGTCGGTCAGGTGGTACGAGCAGAACGGGATGGCCTGGCCGCTCGGCACCGTGACCATCATGGAGCACTCGCGCAGGCGCTGGATGTCCATGGTGTAGGCGTCCATGTAGTCCATGATCACGATGGACAGGCCGTCAGCCACGTAGATGCCCTTCTTCGACAGGATGTCGTAGAACACCGAGCCCTGCGGGCTGTCGGGGCTGTACATGTCGTGGTACTCGTCGGTGGTGATGAAGCGCGTGGCGGGCCAGAAGCCGCTCTCGTGCTCGGGCACGCCGTCGGGCGCGGGGCCCTTCACCAGGAACACGCCGGTGTCGCAGAGCGGGTTGCTGCACCCGAGCGGCCAGATGTCCTTGACGTCGATCAGGCCCTCGGACTGCTCGGCCAACTTGAAGATGGTGTCGCCTGCGGTCATGCCCGTGGCCTGACGCGCGTCGAAGCGGCCCGAGGTGAAGGCGGGCTGCAACGCGAGCCCCGCGACGACGTCGGAGTTGTCGAGCGCGAAGCGCAGGATGTCGCCGAGCTGATGGTCGTTCACGCCCGCGAGGATCGTCACGCACAGGACCACCTGCACGCCCGCCTCGCGGCAGCGCTCGATGCAACGCAGCTTGACGTCCAGGATGTCGCGGCCGCACGTGGCCTCGTAGACGTCGCCGGTCAGGCCATCGAACGACAGGAACAGGCCGGTCACGCCCGCTTCCTTGAGCTTCTCGAGGTAGCCCGGGCGCGCCGAGATGACGAGCCCGTTCGTGTTGAGCTCGATGCCCCAGAAACCCTTCTCGCGGCCCATGCGGATGATCTCCGGCAGGTCCTTGCGGCATGTGGGCTCGCCGCCCGTGAGCTGGACGGCGCCGTCCGTACCCACCGCGTCGGCGATGACGTCGTACATGGCGCTGATCTCCTCGAGCGAGGGGTCGTGCTCCTCGGTGTCGGCGCTCATGAAGCACACGGGGCAATGCAGGTTGCACATCCACGTGACCTCGATCTCGAGCAGCGTGCCGCGGCGCTCGTGACGCGCGCACGTGCCGCATCCGAACGGGCACGGGGCCTTGCAAGGGATGGTGTTCTGCGGAGCCGTCTTGGGCATGGCCTGCGCCGTGAGCCAACGGTAGTGGTCCACGTCGGGCCAGATGCGCGTGTCGAACTGGCCGTGCTCGGGGCACGTGCGGGTCATCCACACCGCGCCCTCGTCGTCCGCGAAGACGTCGGCCTTGAGGGCCTGCAGGCACTCGGGGCAGACGGCCATGGTGTCGTGAAGGTGTTCGGTCACAGGGCGCTCCTAGTTGTACTGGCTGGCCTCGTAGGCGTTCTCGGCGGCCTGGTTGGTGCGCAGCGAATCCATGCCCTCGGAGATGCGCTTGAGCTCGTCTGCCGTGGGGGCGTCGCCCGCATCGGTGCCGATGAACTTCTGGAACTCGGCCTCGTCGATTTCCACCTCTTCATCGCCGTCGAGGATGTCGCGCGGGTCGTGGTTGTCGTTGGGCGGGGTGGACACCGTGATGCCCATGAGGTCGCACCATGTGAGCGTGCGGGTCGGCACGAACAGCGGCTGGTACTTCGCCGCCTCCTGGATTGCGCGCATGCAGGAGATAGCATGGCCGAGGTCCGTGATCTCGTCGACGTCGGCAACCGGGTCGAAGTAGGCCGAGGGCACGTCGGCTTCCTGCAGCTTCGCCAGGTAGCCGTCGAGCGCCGGGCGGCCCTCCATGTTGTAGTAGACGCCCGTGTGGTCCATGACGGTGTTGTGGCTGAAGCCCACGAGCGACGTGCCGCACTCCTGGCACGGCGCGTAGACGAAGCCCGGCTTGCCGAGGGTGTTCTGGAAGTAGTCGAGCCACTGGAACGACTGGATGAGGTGGCTCTTCGGCATGGTGGGCACGTCGCCGCCAATGGACACGATGCTCTCGTAGCCCATGGCGAAGATCTGGCTGAACGCGTCGTTGAAGTGCTCGTCGAAGGTGGAGCCGGTGTCGATGACGTAATGGACGTCGATGTCCCAATTCCGCGTGATGATCTCCATGACTTCCTGCACCTTGGGCAGGCTCTTCGCGGGCGTGGTGGACACGAAGAAGTCGTAGGTGATCTTGTCGGCCGTGGGGTCTGACGCCACGAGCTCGTCGTTCATCGCCTGCAGTTCCTTCAGCGCCTGCATGGACATTTCGCACACGTCGTAGAAGCAGCACTTGTAGAACTGGGCTGCCTGTTCCATGCTGAAGAACCCGCCGTGCTCGGTGGTCATGCGCGTCTTGACGACGCCCGGGAGCGGCGGCTTCGTGAAAATGAGCAGGGCTTGCTTCTTCTCAGCCATAGGAATTCCTCTCGTCTCTCGTAAACCATCAGAGTGTACCTTAGAACGCGCCCACTATAAGGCATGGTCACCGCGAACGCATGGAGATTACGGACGGCTGGTCTCCTAGCACGACGGGCGCGCGGAGCGCGCCCCTACAGGAAATGCGGGGAGTCGGCGGAGGTTGCCTGTAGGGGCGCGCTCCGCGCGTCCTTCTACCAGGAAAGCGACGTGTCGTCCTTCTGGATCATGCAGTCGATGGCGTTGTAGGCCCACGTGCCGATGAGGGGCTCCTGGAGCTCGCAGCTCGTGAGCGTGTTCACGTTGCTTTCCCATATGCCGCCGAAGTCGGGAGCCTGCGGCACGCCGTTCTCGGGGTGCCACCAGCCATAGTCGACGCTGATCAGGTCGTCGCGCATGTTCGCGATGGCAACGGTGAAGCGCGCCTCGCCCTGGTCGGTCGTGAGAAGCGCCACGTCGCCCGGCTGCAAGCCGAGGTCGCGCGCGGTCTTCTGGCTCATCTCGACGACGGGGCCGGGCGTCGCCTTGCGGAACGCGGGGTTCTCCAGATACATCGAGGCGTTGTAGGGCTGCTTGCGGGCGCCTGTGAGCATTTCCACGCGGTGCGCGCCCTTCGCCTCGAGGCGCTCGACGAGCTCGGGCGAGCACAGGCGCATGAACGGGCCCTGCTCGGGGAGGCGCTGGCTGCCGAGCTTGGGCAGCAGCTCGCTCGCGAGCTCGATCTTGCCCGTGGTCGTGGCGAACCCTTGCGGCTTGCCGTCGGGGCCGGGCAGCAGGTGCTTCTCGGCGACGGGCGGCATGCTGTAGGCTCCGTAGAGGCAGTAGGCCTCCCAGTCCCAGCCCGTAGGCGCGAGCTGCGTCGCGAACGCGTCGGCCAGGGTCTCGTCGGGCCACGCGTCGTCCTGGCCAAGGCGCTGGCCGAGCCCGCGGAAGATATCGTAGTCGGTCTTGCGCTCGTAGTACGGCTCTACGGCCGCGGGGCCGCCGTAGCCGAAGTTGGCCACTCCCCCGTGGATCTGGAAGATGGGCCGCTCGATGGCGCCCGCGCACGGCAGCACGTAGTCTGCGATGGCCGCGGTGGGCGTGATGTAGTAATCGAGCACGACAATGAGGTCGAGGCCCATGAGAGCGCGGAACACGCGGCGCGTGTCGGCGTAGGTGACGAGCGGGTTCGTGGCGTTCACGATGAGCGCGCTCACGCGGTAGGGGTCGCCGGTCTCCATGGCCTTGAGCACGAGGTGCGGGCTCGAGGACGTCATGTAGCGCATCGGCAGGCTGCGGCCGAGCTTCTCCGTTTGCTCGCGCACGAGGTCGTAGCCCGAGAAGCACTGCAGCGGCGCGACGCCCTCGTTCAGGCAGAGGCCGCGCAGCTCCTCCTCGTGCTCGGGGCTGAGCTCGAAGTCCACCTCGCTCGTGAAGTCGCTCGCGTCGTTCAAGATGAACGTGCCCGGGCGGTCGACGTTGCCCGTGATGGCGCGCAGGCAGCAGATGGCGCGGTGCGTGGGCGCGACCGACTTCCCCACCTGGTCGATGCCGCGGCCCGACACGAGCGCCGTGCGGCCGGCCGCGAAGATGCGCGCGGCGCGCTCGATGTCCTCGGGGCGCACGTCGCAGAACGCGCCGACGTATTCCGGCGTGAAGGGCTTGACGTGCTCGGCCAGCTCGTCGAAGCCGTGGCACCAGTCGTCCACGAACGCGCGGTCCTCCAGCCCTTCGCCTATGATCACGTTCAGCATGCCGAGCGCGAGCGTGCAGTCGGTGCCGGGTTTCGGGGCGAGCCACAGGTCGGCGCAGCCCGCCACCTGTGTGAACCGCGGGTCGACGCACACGAGCGTCATGTCGTCCGATTTGCCGGCGTGGCGGATCGTCTGCCAGAAGGCGGAGTTATCGGACTGCGCGGGGTTGGTGCCCCATATGAAGAGCGCGTCGGTGACGCCGAACTCGATGTTGGCCTCGCCCGTCCAGCCGAACGTGATGGCGTCCATCCAGATGCGCGGGTTCCAGCAGATCTGCCCGATGCCCATGTTGTTGGGGCTGCCGAACAGGTTCATGAAGCGGTGCAGCGGCCAGAAGCTCGCGTGCGGCCCGCCGATCATGGACGCGAGCGTGCCGGCGCCGTGCTCCTCGCGCAGCGCGCTCAGGCGGCTCGCGATGTCGTCGAGCGCCTCGTCCCAGCTCACGCGTTCCCATTCGCCGCTCCCCCGCTCGCCCACGCGACGCAGGGGGTAGTTCACGCGGCGCGGCGAATCGAGCACGTCGAGGTTCATGCGCCAGCGGCGGCACCCCGCGAGGATGCGCTCGTCGTAGGGGTAGCGCGAGGGATCGGGCTTGAGGTCGATGACCCGGCCGTCTTCCACGGTTGCCAGGAACGCGCAGCAATACCCGCAGAAGTGGCAGTTTGTCGGCTTGATTTCAGTCATGGCGCTATTATACGCGAGGCGCGAGCCGCACCGCCTTACCCGCCGGCGCACGGCACCTTGGAGCAGCACCAACCGTTTTCCCGCGGGGAAAGTGATTTTCGCAGCTGACCTGGCCAATCATTTTCCCGCGGGGAAAATGATTGGGCGGGCAGGCGGCATCATGAGAAGAATGAGTGCGACCGCCGCAGCATCGCAAGCAGTGAAAACCACGCACTTCCGACCACTCCCGCCAAACGTATGGCGCGAATCGGGCGTTTTTCACTGGTTGCGAATGAGGTAAATCTCCATGACCTGGGATTATGATGGGGCAGCTCCGTAAAACCCCTTCGAAATCAATGAAAACCTCTTGATTCCCGCCAACGCTCGCGCCCGACTGGCAAAGATTACTCGGTTTTCACCGCTAGACTAGCCCAACACGTCTGGCTCCCGGAAAGGGTTCCCCCGATCACTTTCCCGCGATCACTTTCCCGCGGGGAAAGTGATTAAGCAGCACCAACCGTTTTCCCGCGGGGAAAGTGATTCTTTCCCGAAGGACGCGCGGAGCGCGCCCCTACAAACAGACCCAAGGATGGAATCTTAAAAGCCGATGTGGGCGCCAAAATCAGCGAGGGCCCCTGTGGTGCCCGAGATTGGCTTGAAAGACAAGCGCATTGGCCTTCTGGCCATGCGCGCAGGCTTGAAAGCCAAGATCGGGTGCCACAGGGGGCCGCAGCGTCGAGCGATTGCGGCGGCCGTCAGGCCGACGCAACTTTTAGGGCCATGCGCGCAGGCTTGAAAGCCAAGATCGGGTGCCACAGGGGCCCGCAGCGTCGAGTGGTTGCGCTTGCCGCAAGGCAAGCGCAACACCTATCCGATACCCTTGTAGGAACGAACGTCGCGGTTGGAGTCGTTGTCGTCGAAGAGGAAGCGGAGCTTCATGTAGCCCTCGGCGAGGTACCAGGGAATGTTCCACCCGAAGAGAAGCTCGAGGTAATGGAAGACGGGCACTTCGCACCCGGAGCCGAGGATCGAGAACGTGCAGCTGATGCAGGGCGTCACGAGCGCGTTGGCTCCAGCTTCCTTCGCATGCGTGCCGTGACGGCGCGCCATCTTGTCGCCGAGGTCGTAGTGACCAGCCGCGCGCGGGCGCGACCCGCAGCAATAGGAGCGCTTGCGTGCGTACTTGGGCTCGACGAGCGCGCATTCCCCCATGATCTCGCGCAGCGCGTCGGCGAACTCGCCCGTGGCGCGATCGGGACACGAATCCTTGGGGCAGAACGTGATGGGAGCGCCCTCTTCGATGCGCCCGTCGTTGTAGACGACGCTCGCAGCGGTTTCGGGATCCACCTTGTAGCCCATATCCACGAGAACGCGCGGCAGCGGCACGATCTCGATGCCCGCCGTCTCATCACTGGCAGCGAGCAGCTTGCGCAACGCGAACGCGCAATTCGGGCAGGCGGTCACGATGCGCTTGATGTCCGTCTGCGCGATATGCTCGCGGAACTGTTGCTCGAACGCGGCACGCGACGCGCCCCCGTCATTCTCGTACTCGAGGATCTTGCCGCAGCACAGGAGCGACATGCCGTCAACCTCGCCCGCGTTCACGAGCAGGTCGTTCACCGACTGCGCGAGCGGCAACGCGTAGTTAATAAGCGAGCAGCCCGGGAAGAACAGCGACGTGCAACTGGCGGCGTCGGCCTTCTTCACGGTAACCGCCTCGAGCCCAGGATACGAGCACGTCACCGTGCTCTTCGCCAGCGCATCTTCAAACACGTACTCGTCCATGGTTCCCTCTCTCGCGTTCCCTCTTCTCCTCCCCCATTGTAGCCCATTCGAGGCAACGAGCCGCGAGCAACGCAGGCACTAACCGCCCAATCAAGACCCGATATGCAGCCCCGGCCTGCGGGCCCGTGCGGGCGTAGCGAGGTCAAGCCAAAGGAGCTGAGAGATCCACTTTTCCGCCCGCTCTTGGCGGAAAAGTTAGCTCGAAGCGACGACGCGTCGAGCGTAGCCCGCACGGGACCGCAGGCCGGGGCGGACGAAGCCCGTATGGGCCCGTGCGCCGAAGCAGGCGACGCCCGCGCCCGAATGCGGCGCAGGGCGGACGCGCGGAGCGCGCCCCTACGGGCAACCAGGCATCGCAGCCCGGCCGTTGCAGCGGGATGGGCGCTCGGGGAGCGCCCCTACGGGGAACCAGGCACGCAACCAGCCGTTGAGGCGGGGTGGGTGCGGCTACCGCAAGCGTAAAAGAAAGGAGCCCGATTGCTCGGGCTCCTTCGGGAATCGCTTTCGCGATGCGGACCGCCTAGTACAGGTTGTCGATGTACTCGAAGGTCTGGCCGCGCTCCATGAGCTTGCCGGGCTTGCTGTAGTAGGTAGCGAAGTCCATGTCGGCATGCTTGAGCTTCCAGTAGTAGCGGTTCTCGCCCTCGATGGGCTGACGGTCGTCAGACCAAACGCACAGGAAGCGGAGCAGGCAGCCGCCGCAGAGGACCAGGATGCTGGCCCAGACGCCGGCGAGCTCGTTGCCGCTGATGTTGCAGATCAGCGGGACGATCAGGCCGAGGCCGATCATGCCGATCCAGAACACCGGCGAGTAGGAGCCCTTGATCCAACGCTTGGCGACGCGCTGCTGGGTGCGGTTGCCCGCGCCCAGGAACGAGAGCACCATGATCATGAGGATGGTGATCTCGGCGAACACCAGGATGATGTCGCAGATGTGCAGCAGGCCGTGCACCTCGTGAGCCGCATGCATGTCAGCCGCGACGCCGGGCCAACCACCCATGGACAGCATGATGCCGGCGCAGGCGGTGGAGAGAGCGGACACGGTGAACAGGATGGGCAGTGCGGGCGTCGACCAGAAGGAGTGCGCCTTCAGCGTGGACAGCATGACGCCGGTGTAGACCATGATGCCGAAGCCGGACAGGCCAGCGGCAGCGAGCCACAGGGGCGAAGCGCCGCCCAGGAAGTTGAACACGCACAGGAAGCCGAGCACCGGCACGTCAGCCGACCAGTTGCCGAGCAGCCAGAACAGGTCGCCGAAGGAAGCGATGGTCAGAAGCACGGCGCCCCACTTGATGATGGAGGTGGCGGTGACGTAAGCGCGGTAGAACACGGGCGGCTGGCCGAGCTCCTCGACGAGGAAGAACAGGCCGAGCACGATCGCGAGCAGCGCGATGAAGTTCGGCAGCATGAACGCCTGCACGAGGTCGGCCTGCGGGAACACGAAGGTCGACATGATCCAGGTCAGGAACAGGATGCCACCACCCAGGCCGCCGAGGAACAGGTAGGTCGCGATCTGGAAGCCCCAGTAGCGATGCTTGTACTGAATCTCAGCGTTTTCTTCTTGGTATTTCTTCATATCCATTATCGCGTACCTCCCAAATCCGGGATGTAATAGATCTGCGGGTCAGTGCCGAGCTCCTCGAACAGGCGGAACGTGTCCGAACGGCCGATGAGCTTGGAGATCGCGGAATCGGGATCGTCGATGTCGCCGAACACGCGAGCCTTCTGATGGCAGGTCTGCACGCAGTACGGATCTGCATCGGGCTCCACCTCGCGGCGTTCCTTGCAGAACGTGCACTTGCGGACAAACTCGTCGAAGCGACGGACCATGTGCGACGTGTCGCGCATGCCGTAGGGGCAGGCGTTGACACACACCTTGCAGCCCATGCACTTCTTGTAGTCGACCCATACGACGCCGTCCTCGTCCTGCTGAGATGCGCCCGTGGGGCAGCACGGCACGCACTCGGGGTTCTTGCAGTGCATGCACAGCGTCGGCAGGTAGTTGCGGTGAACGTTGGGCCACGTGCCCTCGGCTACGCCGCCGAGCACGGGGTTATAGATGATGTCGAGCGGAAGCTCGTTCCAGGTACGGCAAGCGACTGAGCAGGAATGGCAGCCGATGCACCGACGCTGGTCGATAGCCATTGCATAACGCGTCATGATGTATCTCCTCTCCTTTCCTGAACTATTCCGCCGCGACGGGCTCGTACTCCATGGTGTAGCGCTCGCCCGTTTCCAAGTTGAGCAGGGTGTTGTTGGTCGGATCGTAGGCGTAGCCGTAGTACATCTCGTACCAGTAGCCGTCCTCGATGCCCACCAGCCAGCCGCTCTCGGGATCGAAGATCTTGCCCTCGCCGATCTTGCCGGGCACGGTTGCGTAGCCCTTCTCGGCATCCCATTCAACCTTCTCGGGCAGCTCGTACGGAGCCGTCTCGGTGCCGGGGTACACGCGGTAGCCGGCAACCTCGTAGATGGGGTTGTACTCCATGTCGTAGCGCTGGCCGCTCGCCATGTCGATGAGGTTCTCGGCCTCGGGATCGTAGGCGTAGCCGTAGTACGCGTCGTACCACACGCCGTCCTCGATGCCGACCAGCCAACCGCTCTCGGGGTCGTAGATCTTGCCCTCGCCAGCGGCGCTCGCCTTGGTGGCGTAGCCCTTCTCGGGATACCACGTGACGTCGGAGTTGGCAGGCAGCTCGTACGGAGCCGTCTCGGTGCCGGGGTACACGCGGTAGCCGGCCACGAACGGAACCTCGTTGCGCTCGAAGTCGTAGAACTTGTCGGTGGCCTCGTCGTGCAGGAGCTCCTTCTCGGCGTCGTATGCCCAGCCGGAGTACAGGTCGTAGTACTTCTGGGTCTTGGGATCGACCAGCCAGCCGCTCTCCTCGTCGTACTCGTAGAACGTGCCGGGCTGATAGATGACGTCGCGGTGCCAGTCCCACTTCAGGCCCTCGGGAACCTCGCGGTTGCAGGTGGGCGGCGTGAAGGGAATCGGATCGAAGCGCAGCGGCTGATCCGACGGCATGACCTGGACGGCCTCGGCCGGGTCGTTGGACTTGATGGGCGAAGAACCCGGGATGGACCAACGGGTGTCCTGCTTCATCTGCAGGTCGGCCTCGGTGCACTTGTAGACCTTGCAGAGCAGGCCGCGGTTGGACCACGAACCGCCGATCGGGTCGCAGTGCTCGTTGTCGACGGAGGTCAGCACGTTGACGTTGGAGATCAGGCAGCCGAACGGAGCCTCGGGGTCGGCGGCGCCCAGCTCGGGGTACCACCAGCCGCGCGGCGCGAAGATTGCCTTCGGCGCCATGGCCGGCTCGACGTTGGCGCGCATGCGGATGCGGCCACGACGGGTCTCGATCCAGCACCAGTCACCGTACTCGATGCCCAGCTCTTCGGCCGTCTCGGGGTGAATCGTGAAGTACGGTTCCGGCGAGATGTAGCGGATGGTGGGCATGTTGAAGTGCTCGGAGTGGTGGAACGGCATGGGCGAGCCACCGGTGGTGAGCGTCAGCGGGTATTCCTTCGCCAGCTCGGGGTGGTCGTACTCGTTCTCGCCGCAGCCATGGTACTCGGGCATGGGCGGGTAGCCCAGCTCCTCGAGGATCGTGGACTTGAACTCGAACTTGCGGGTCTGGGTGCAGAAGCCCTTCTTCTCGTACTTCTTGAACTCCTGCGGCGGGAAGAACATGCGGTAGGTCTCGACGAACTCGTCGTAGCTCTCCACCGGGTAGCCGAGCGGCTTAATGACGTCGTAGTACACGTCTTCCTCGGTCTCCCACGGCCACAGCTCGGGGTCCTGGCCGCAAGCGAGACCCAGTTCCTTCCAGAACGTGTAGTCGTCGTGGCGGTCGTACAGCGGCTGGATGGCGCGCTGCGAGCACTGGATGGAGTCGGTCGCACCGTAGTTGGTGTGCATGACCGGGCGCTCCAGTGCGCCGGCGGGCGGGAAGATGTAATCGGAATAGAACGCGGCCGGAGTCATCCAGTAGTCCACGGTTACCAGGAACTCGCAGGACTTGAGCGCCTGGAGGACCATCTTGGCGTCGCCGTAGCAGCTCTGGGGGTTCGTCGCGTTGACGATGAGCGCGCGGACGCGGTAGGGGTCGCCGGTGATGATGGCCTTGAACACGGACGGGCCGTGGGCCTCGCAGAACCACTCGGTGGTCATGGCCTTGCCCCACGTGGCGTTAGCCGTCTCGGCGATCTTGCTGTAGCCGGGCCACGAGGTGAGCTTGAAGAAGTTGGAGCCGATCTGCTTGGCCTTCTGCTCCTCGGGCAGCATCTCGTTGAGCTCGAGCTCCTCGTCGGTGAGGAACGTCATGGACGGGCCGGGCATGAGGTCGCCGCCGGGCACGTCGAGGTTGCCGGTGAGGGCTCGCATGATCGCGCGGGCATGCGAGCCGGACACGGCGTCGGGGCCGAGCTGGTCCCACGTGCAGCCCCACTGGATGTTGGAGGGCTTGTTCATGGCGTACATGCGCGCGGCCTTGCGGATGTCCTCCGGGTCGAGCCACGTGATGGGAGCCGCCCACTCGGGCGAGTACTTCTCCAGGTGATCCATGATCTCGTCGAGGCCGTCGCACCACTCCATGACGAAGTTGAAGTCGATCATGCCCTCGAAGCAGATGGTGTGCGCCATGGCCAGCGCCAGAGCCGTGTCGGAACCCGGACGCAGCGGAAGCCACAGGTCGGCGTTCTTGGCGGTCTCGGAGTAACGCGGGTCAACGACGATGATCTTCAGGCCGTTGAGCTGCAGGTCGGTGTAGCCGTGCATGCTCGGCAGCGTGGAAGCGCCGGGGTTCATGCCCCACAGGATGACGCAGCGGGAGCCACCCAGGTCGGTCTCGAACGGAGACCAGCCGCCGACGGCCGTCTCCACCATGAAGGTGGGGATCCAGCACAGCAGCGCGTTGTGGAAGCTGTTCGGCGAACCGAAGATGTTAAAGAAACGACGACGCGCATAGTCGTCGGTGCGCGTCGTGCCGCCGGCAGTGGCCACCGCTTCGGCGCCGCTCTCGGCCTTGATTTGATTGAGCCTCTCGGCGACTTCGCGGATGCCCTGATCCCACGGGATCTGTTCCCACTTGTTCTCGCCCTTCTCCCCTGCTCGCTTGAGGCAGTGGTTGATGCGCGCGGGATGGTGCACGTGCTTCAACGCGCTCGTACCACGGCAGCACAAGCCACCCTGGTTGGTGTAGTCGGGATCGCCCTCGATCTTGATGACTTCGCCATCCTTCACGTAGGCGAGGACGCCACAGTTAGCGTGGCAGAAGTAGCATGCGCTCTTCTTCACCTCTACACCGGGAGCATGGATATCGACTTGCGTCATATAATCCCCTCTTCTCTCCGTTTTCCTACCTAGGCCGGTCGGCTCCCACCGCACGGCCCTTCTTATATATAAGCATTGACCACCGAGCTAAACGGCAAACACACCTAGTGAAACCCCTCCAGCAGCGGCGTCCAATCGGCGCAGCTACCCGTTCCACCCCTAGTCTTTGGAAAGGCTGCCTTGCCTGTTGGCCAATGCATATATATCTAGGCCCAATACTGGGCATAGTCAAAACTGGATTATACAGACTTAGCGGAAGAATTCCACAGAATATATCGAGGCCGATGCAAACGTTCCAGGAATCGCGCCGAACGGCAAGCAAATGCGAAATGGGCGACGGGACGTTCCCGAGGCCCGCTTCCGGAAGAGAAAACGAGCCTCGGGAACGCCCCTTTGATCGTGGGTTTTTAAAGGGATCGGACGAGCGCGACGGCAAGCTCGACAAGGCGGGAATAGTAACCCTCGGGTTCCTCCGCCCTTACGGCGGCCGCGAGCTTCGGCAGCCATTCGAGCAGTCGGTCGTGCGCGAAAGAAGCTAATTCGGCCTCATGGCCGCCTTGGGAATCGGCGTCAGCGCACTTGCCGCACAGCACCGACGCGTAGAGCAGCTCGATGCCTGCGTGGTCGGGATACTGGTTGTTCGCATTGGATATCTCGAGCCCCAGCGCGCGCAGGGCTGCGCGCATCTCGAAGGCGGGTTTCCCGAAGCCCACGGTGGAACCCTCCGAGCCAGCCCGATACATGGTTTCCCACGGGGGCGTCGCAGGGTGCGGGGGCCCCACGAACAGATGCGTGTACTCGACGGACGTCTCGCGAACGGAGCCTTGCGGGTCATCGGCCTCGGAGGCCTCGGCAGCGTACTGCGAGCACGCGCGGATGGCGGCGCGCACGCCCTCGTCGCCGAAATCGGGGAACGACCTCCAAAACGCGGGGTCGAGCCCGACGCTTCCCGTTTGGCTCATGGGCGCGAGAAGCGAGTTGCCCACGAAGGCAAGCGCCTCGGCGTAGTCGGCCCAAGTTTCAGCTGTACGGTTCATAACGGCCTTCTCTCGTCGTTCCCAGACAGCGCGGGCGACCCGGGTGGACCGTCCGCGCCGTCTGGGAGGGGGAAAGGAATGATGGCTAAACAACCTGCACGGCATCCTCGGATGCAGCAACCTCGGCCTGCGAAACGTGGACCAGGAGCTTGCTGCACAGCAAGATGAACACGAGCGCGCCGAGCGCGATTACGCCCACGACGATAAGGACTTCGAGGACGGTGGGCGCATACGAGCCCGCAGTCGCCCACACGCTCGTGGCGTTGCCGGTCTGGGCGGACAATGTGCCGGTCGTGATGCCGGGGCCGCCGGCAACGTTCGGCGTGATGAAGCTCGTGAGGAGCAGCCAAGCGCGCTTGCAGGCCACACCGAGCACCACGAGGACGCTCGCGAAGACGACCGCACCGCGCTTCTCGCGGTTCTTGGCAACGGCCAGGACCACGAACGGCACGAGCAGGCCGCCGACGACCTCGGCCCAGAAGAACGGCGCGGTGGCGCCGGTCAGCATCTGCGAGAGCGCAGCCGCCTCGCCCGCACCCGGGTAGGCCATGGTCAGCACTTCGCACAGGATGAAGAACGCGTCGACCGCGATGAACGCAGCCAGGAGCTTGCCCAGCGAGGCCATGAGGCCGTTGTCGAGCTTGGCGAGGCCCATCTTGTCGAGCACCATCAGCGCGAGGAGCAGGAGCGCAAGGCCGCTGTCGAGGGCCGACGCCACGAAGATGGGGGCCATGATCGCGGTGTACCATGCGCGAGCGATCTGGAGGCCGAAGATCCAGGCGGTGACGCTGTGCACCAGGATGGCCACAGGCAGCGCCACGTAGGACAGCTTGCGCACCTTGCCCTCGTCGCCCTTGCCCATCCACACGAGGTCGAGGATGTTGATCACCAGGTAGATCATGATGATGCACACGTCCCACATGAGCGGCGACATGAAGTTCGGTCCCGTGAACAGGCGCCAGAAGCGCTGGATGCCGCCGAGGTCGACGAGGATGAGCGCAGCCGCGATGCAGATGCACACCGTCGAAAGGATGACGGCGGGCTTGGCGACGCCCTTGAACGACTCGACGTTGAACACGTGAGCCGAGCTGGCCACGATCAAGCCGCCGGCGGACAGCCCCACGAACAGCATGAACATGCAGATGTAGAGGCCCCACGAGTTGACGTTGGACATGCCGGTGACGCCGAGGCCGTTGAGCAACTGGAACACCCAGCAGCCGACGCCCACGACGGCCAGCAGGGCCAGGACGATGCACGCGCCCTTTGTCTTAGCAGTAAGTTGCATGGTCTCTCCTTCCCTACTTCACGTAATGGACTTGCGGCTTGGTGCCCATTTCGGGCAACAGGACATAGGCGCCCGCCTCGCGCGCGGCCTTGGACGCCGCGGAATTCGGGTCGTCCAAGTCGCCGTACACGCGGGCGCGCATCGGGCAGTTGACCACGCACATCGGGTCTTCGCCGCGGTCGGTGCGCTCGTGGCACAGCGTGCACTTCTCCATGATGCCCTTGCCACGTGCGGGAACGTCCTTGTCGCCGTAGTCGAAGCCCACCTGGCGCACCGGCTCGTTCCAATTGAAGACGCGGGCGTTGTAGGGGCAGGCGGCCATGCACATGCGGCAACCGATGCACTTGTCGTAATCGATGAGCACGCGGCCCTTGTCATCCTTGTAGGTGGCCCCTGTCGGGCACACCCTCATGCATGCGGGGTTCTCGCAGTGCTGGCAGGCAATGGGCAGGTATTCGCGCGTCAAGTTGGGGAACGTGTCCCGCGCGCCGTCAATGTGATCGGTGTCCAGGGAAACCACGCGGTTCCACATCATGCCGTCAGGCACGTTATTCGACATCTTGCAGCTGAGCGCGCAGGCTTGGCAGCCGATACAACGTTGCTGGTTGATCACAAGCGCCAACTTAGTCATCTATCTCACCTACGCTTTCTTTATCTCGACGAGGTTGTCGTTGAAGGGCACCTGCGCCCCGTGCGTGCCCGTGTAGCTACGGGGAATGCACGTGCTGTTGGTGACGTTTTGCATGAGGCCACCCGGGCTGTATTGCAGGAAGCGCTCCTCCGCCATGTAGGCGCTACCCGGGCGAATCGACTCGTCCACCTGCAGCATGGCGGTGAACTCCCCCCGGTCGTTGAAGACGCGCACCGTATCGCCGTCCTTCAGGCCGCGCGCATTCGCGTCAACCGGGTTCAGCATGAGCGGCTCGCCGTACATCTGGTGGAACCACGGCGTGTTCGACATGTAGGAGTGGTTGCGGAAGCGGGTCTTGCCCGTCAGGAAGATGAGCGGATACTTCTCGGCCAGCGGGTTGTCCGCATAGGCTTCGCTCGGCTCCTCGAACTGGGGGAACGCCTGGCCGTATTCGATAAGGTTCTCGTAGTAGAGCTCCGCGCGGCCCGTGTGGGTCTTCAAGACAGGCGTATTCGCGCCCGTCACCGTGGGGTCGGTTGCAGAGGGAATGTGGTACACGCCGCCTTCGGCAACGAGCTTCTCGAACGTGAGGCCCTCGATCTTCTTGTCGGTCGACTTCGAGAGCTGATGGCGCGCGAGCTCCTCGTAGGTCTTGGGCAGGTACTGGTCGTAACCCCACTTCGCCAGGATGAGGCGCTCGATCTCGAGGTCGTCCTTCGCCTCGAACATCGGCTCGAGGGCCTTCTGCTGCAACGTGACGTTCCCGAACAGCGAACGCAGCGCCTTCCAATCTTCGGCGCACTCGAAGCGCGAGGTGGACGGCAGCACGATGTCGGCGTAACTGCAGACCGTGGAGTTGTAGATCTCCGCGACGGCTACGAAGTCGAGCGACTTGAGCCATGCGGCGGTCTCGTTCGCGTTACCGCGCTGTAGGAACGGCACATCGCCGAAGAACATGACGGCGTGGACGTTGTTCTCCTTGACGGGCATGTCGAAGAACGGAACGGGATGGGCCGCCGGCTTGAAGCCCTCCGCGGTGGGCCACGTGGCAAACGTTGCGGCAACGCCGCTGTTCATGCCACCGCCACCGGGGTATGCGCCGATGCCCGCGCCGCGCTTGCCGTAGTTGCCCGTGAGGGCCGCCATAATGGCGAGGGTGTGGCCCAGGATGTCTCCGTTCGTGAACTTGTCGGGACCGCCCATGCCCCAGTTGATGACAGCGGGACCATGGTTGGCGTAGCGGTCGGCCAAGCCGGTGATGACGTCCTCGGCAACACCGCTCTTGGCAGCCGCCCATGCGGGCGTGTAATCGCCGATCTGCTTCTTCAGAAGCGTGAACTGCGTTACCACCTTCTTGCCGTCGACCACGTATTCGCCCTCGAGCGCCGGAGAGGTGGCCGCGCTGTACACGACGGCGGAATTCGCGGCCGTGTCCCAAACCATGGGAATTCGCGCGGGCACTTCCTTCTTCGCAATCGGGTGCATCCACTGTTCCATGTCCCCAAGGAGCGCACCCGTCTCCGCATCCACGAGGAACGGCATGGACGTGTTCGCGACGACGAACTGCTCGTCATACCAGCCCTTGCTGACCATGGCGTTGAGCACGCCGAGGAACAGCGCGGGGTCCTGGCCCGGAATGGGCGAGATCCACTGGTCGGACTTGCTCGCCGTCGGGCTGAAACGCGGGTCGATGTCGATGAACTTCGCGCCGTTCTCGCGGGCGACCGCGACCGACTCGAACCATACGATGGCGGTTTCGGCCTGGTTGTGGGCAATGTTGATGATCGTCTTGGAGTCCTCCCAAGCCCACACGCTGTCGGCAGCAAGGCCATGCGGCTGCATGAATGCCGGAATCATGCCGTTTGCGATGTTGCGGTCAATGCCCGAGAGCGCCTCGGTCTGGCACCCGATGTAGGTCGGGATGAAGTTGAAGCCATGGGAGTTCATCGCCTCGATGGTCTTCTTGATGAACACAGCATCTTTGCCGTATTTCTCCTGCGCGCTCTTGAACGCGGTTGCGATCTCGTCGATAGCTTCGTCCCAGCTTATTTGCTCGAACTTGCCCTCCCCGCGCTCGCCTACACGACGCAGGGGCGTCTGGATGCGATCGACCGAGTACGTGTTCGATATCTCGCCAACTGCGCGCAGGCACTGCTTGCGGTTGCGCTCGTCGTACAACGCGACCGGCTGCACGTTCACCATGCGCCCCTCGCGTACGGTGCAATCGAGCGTGCACCCGCCACCGCAGTGAACGAGATGGGGAACGACGCAATGGGTTTCCTGAACATCGGCTATTGCCTTTGCCGGCGCAAACCAGCCAGATGCGGTGGACATGCCGCCCGCGACCATGCCGATGGCGCCCAGGGCGGTCGCGCCCTTCATGAAGTCGCGGCGGGTAAAGCCCGAACGCGAACTGATTTCTCCTGACATCTCTCCTCCTCTAGAAGTTGCCAGGATACCCCTCTCTCTTAGACTCGCCCTCAAGCCAACCTGAGACGGCTGTGCTCGGTTCGGCTTGCAGCTGCGCATGCTGCCGGGCGCACCCCTCAGAGACCGGATATCGATTTACAGAATCGACTCAGCTGAATCTCCTGAGTGCACCATAGGGGAGATTTTTTCGTACGTCTCGTACACTTTCATACATACTGTACGATTTGAAACAGAAGGATTATTATTTGCTCAATCGATTCGAAGCCCGAGATCGCAAGGGGGCGCACATGGCCAATAACGACGCACCGAAGCGCAATGACCGAACCAAGCGCGACATCAAGCGCGCGCTGCTTGAGCTGCTCGCGAGCAAGCCGCTCGACAGCATTACGATGAGCGAACTCGCGCGCGAGGCGCAAGTGAGCCGCAGCACGCTCTACCAGCACTACAACAACACCTACGACGCCTATGAGGATATCGTCCGCGGCTTCCACGACGACGTGTCCCCCATCATGAGCGAAGCTGCGTGCTTCGACGGCATCGAGCCCCCGGGCACAAGACCCTTCTGCGACCTCATACGCGACGAAGAGCACCGGGCCATCGTGGGCATGCCGGGTTTTCTAGACACCTACATGCAGCACATGGACACCGCGGGCAACAACGAATTCATCTCCGCGCTGGCATCGGCTGGGTACAGGCACGAGATATGCGAGGCACTGTCCGTGTTCCAGATGAACGGCTGCTTTAACGCTGCGAAGAAATACGGCCACGACGAAGCTCTCTGGCGCGAGGTGCGAGAGGCCATCGACACGTTCATCTGCGGCGGCCTGAGCGCCTGCCAGAACAAGAGGCACCACCAACTGCTCGGCGCTGCCGCGCGCAAGCGCGGCATGAGGTCCCTGTCGGACTAAGCCGCACGAAAACAAACGGGCTTCAGGACCGCCCCTGCGCTCATTCCTTATCGCGGACGCCTAGGAAGATGACGAGGGCGACGATGCCCAAGAGCACGGCCGTGCCGACGAAGGCCACGTGGTAACCCGCGAGCGTTGCCGCCTCCGTGCCAGCCGTACCCGCGACGAGCGGGCCGAAAGCGGTGAGGCTGACGATGACCGCCGTGCCGAACGAAGCCCCCACCTGCATGAGCGTGCTCATGACCGCGTTGCCGTGCTGGATGATCTCGTTGGGAAGCGAGTTGATGCCCCACGTGTTCGAGGGCGTGGACACGCATTGCCAGCCGATGGTCTCGATGCAGTAGATGCCCGCCACAAGCACGACCCAGGTGCCGGCACCGCATAGGCAGAGCGCGATGGCGGAGCCCTCGAGCAGCACGGCGCCCACGAGCACGATACGGCGCACCCCGTGCTTGTCGAAAATGCGGCCCGCCACGACGCCCGTCACGGCGCCCGCGAGCGCCGCCGGGGCCATGACGAGGCCCGTCTGCGTGGGCGTCTGGCCGAGCGAGTTCTGCAGGAACAGCGGCAGGAGCACGTCGATGGCAATGAGCGCCGCCTCGAGCAGGCAGCACACGATGATCGCGTTGCGGAAACGGCGGGTCCTGAGCGTCTCGACGCGCAGCATGGGCACCTCGAGGCGGCCCTGCCTGCGCACGAACACGCCGAGCAACACGAGGCCCGCGACTATGAGAAGCGCCGAGAGCCAGGGCGTCGCCGTGGACGTGAACGTGGAAAGCCCGTAGAGCAAGGCGAACATGCCCGCAGACGACAGCGCCATGGAGGGAACGTCGAAGCTCGTGCGCTCGAAACCGTCGCGGTTCTTGAGCAGCGCGAGCGTGAACGCGATGACGGCCACGCTGATGCCCGCCACGATGAAGAAGAGCGAGCGCCAGCCGAACGCGTCGATGATGGCGCCGGACGCGGGCGGCCCGATGGCGGGCGCGAAGCTGATGACCACGCCTACGATGCCCATGAGCACTCCCCTGTTCTCCTTGGGCGCCATGAGGAGCAGCAGCGTCCACACCATGGGCATGGCCACGCCCGTCGCCGCCGCCTGCATGACGCGCGCCACCAGGAGCAGCGCGAACGTAGGCGCCACGGCCGCAGCAAGCGACCCGCAGGCGAACAGTACGAACGCGCCGGCGAAGAGCTTGCGCACCGAGAAGCGCCCGAGCAGAAACGCGTTCATGGGGATCACGATGGCCTCCACCATGGCGTAGATGGACGTGAGCCACTGCACGGTGGTCTCGCCGACGTTCATCTCGTGCATGATGACGGGCAGCGCAGGGGCGAGGAGCGTGTAGTTGAGCACGACGAGCAGGCACCCCGCGAGGAGCACCACCGCCTGCACTATGTCCTGTTTAGTTAGCCCCATGGGAATGGGATGGTAGCACAAGGCGTGCTCGGGCCGACGAGCTGCACAGAATGAGCTGGAGCGCCCCGAAGATCATTCCAGATAGGCACCGGTCTGGCGGCTCCACAGCATGGCGTACTCGCCGCCGCGCTCGATGAGCTGGGCGTGCGGGCCGTCCTCGGCGATGCGGCCGTCGGAGAGCACGACGATGCGGTCGAGGCTCGCCACCGTCGAGAGCCGGTGCGCCACGACGATGCTCGTGCGGCCGGCCATCAGGCGCCCGAGCGCCTCCTGGACGAGCCGCTCGCTTTCCGAGTCGAGCGCGCTCGTGGCCTCGTCCAGCACGAGGATGGGGCAATTCGCCAGCATGGCGCGCGCGATGGCGATGCGCTGGCGCTGGCCGCCCGACAGCTTGACGCCGCGCTCCCCCGTGACGGTGTCGAACCCCTGGGGCAGCTTCTCGATGAACTCGAGCGCGTTGGCCTGGCGCGCGGCCTCGCGGATCTCTTCGGGAGTGGCGTCGGGCTTGCCGTAGGCGATGTTCTCCGCCACCGTACGGTGGAACAGCAGCGCCTCCTGCGGCACGTAGGCGATCTGGCGGCGCAGCGACTGCTGCGCGCACTTCGCAACGTCCTGCCCGTCCACGAGGATCCGGCCCTCCTGGATGTCGGACAGACGCAGCAGCAGCTTCGTGAGCGTGGTCTTGCCCGCACCGCTCATGCCCACGAGCCCCACGCGCTGGCCCGCGGGTATATGCAGGTCGAAGCCGTCGAACACGACCGTCTCGGCATCGCCATCGGTGTAGCGGAAGCCGATGCCCTCGAAGTCGATGGCGCCCTCGCCCACCACGAGGTCCGGCGCGCCCGGCGCGTCGGCCACCAGCCGCGGCTCGTCGAGCACGGTCGTCATGCCCGCCGCGTCGCCGAACGCGCGGTTCAGGCGCTGCAGGCCGTTGTTGATGAAGTTGAACTGATTGGTCACCGTGTACGTGTAGGTGAACATGAGCACGAGCGTGCCGGGCGTGATGCCGAACCAGGCGTTGCCGCCCGCGATGAACACCGTGACGATGGCCATGATGGTGACCGCGATGACCGAGGTCACGACGCCGCGCGCGAGGCTCGCCATCATGCGCTTGCTATCGCGCGCCACGACCTCGCGGTTGGCCGCGTCGAACAGGCCGCGCTCGTAGTCCTCGCGGCCGTAGGTCTTCACCGCCAGGATGTTCGCCACGCTGTCGGAAAGCTCGCCCGAGAGCTGGTTCTGGGCACCCGCCGCCTTCTCGTTCAGGTTGAGGATGCGGCGGTACATGAGGTAGCTCACCGTGCCGTACAGCACGAGCAGCACCATGAGCACGACCACGTAGGCGGGCACGCGCGGGCCCAGCACGATGCAGATGAACACGACCGACTCGAGCACGGGGAGGAACGGGAAGTTTATGCCCTCCACCAGCTGGTTGTAGGCCGCCATGAACTTCGAGGTCTGCGACACGAGCGTGCCGCCGAAGCGGTTGGAGTGGAAGCTGACCGACTGGTTGCACAGGCAGTCGAAGCACAGCGTGGCCAGGTCGTAGGACACGGCGATCTCGAGCTTCCAGAGCGTGTAGTCCTGCAGGCGGCTGAAAGCCTGGCCGAACACGTTGATGAGCAGCAGCGCCAGGATGTAGGGGCCGAACACCTCGAACACCTGGTCGGCGGCAACTGGCTCGGCCGATATGCGGTCGACGATAAGGCTCATGACGAGCGGGTTACCGTAGGACAGAAGCACGCCGAAGCTGATCGTGGAAAGGACCATGCCAATGTAGAGGCCCAGGTGCCTGCGCGTGGCCCACCAATAGTAGTGCAGCGTTCGCCGCGTCGTTCCCTGTTTGCCGAAGCTGTCCGCCATGCGCCCTCCCCGCATCGGGCGCGTCCGCGCCCACCCGACGATGGTGAATTCATTGTACACACCCTTGCGCGGCGCGGCCCCGCGCCGAGACGGCTGGGGCGCGAGCGGGGCTTTCGGACAATCTGTCGGTTCCGCGCAAGCATGGGGCGACAGCCGTTAGAGGAACCGTCGGATATTCCCGCAAACCTGTAAGGCGCCGGTGGGACGCAGTTCGCCCGCAACGCGAACGCGGGCGAATGCACTGTAAGGTCGCGCGCCTACCATCGCTCGCCAAGGGCAGCGCGATCGAAAGGACGGATATGGGTAGCATCGGGAACGGGCAGGCTTTGGGGGTTACGAAGAGGCGCGGAGCGGGGCCGATCGGGGCGGTGGCTGCGCTCGTCGCCGCCACCCTCGCGATGAGCTTGTGGGCGGCGGGTTGCGCGTGGGCACCTCGCGCTTGGGCGGCGGAGGGGCCTGCGGGGCTCCCGGAAACCGCGAGCGGCACCTGCTACATCGGCTCCACCTGGATGGTAGGCAGCACGAGCTTCTTCACCATCCCATCGTTCTCCGGAACGCTCGAGGGCTGCGTTCCCTACGGCATGTTCGAATGCCTCAACCGCACCGCCGCGGCACCCCACGACGTCTACGCCGACTACTGGGCAGAGCTCGTGGAGTACAACACCTCGGAGGGTTGGGCGCGCTACTACGTGACCATCACGCCGCCCGACGCTACAGACGGGGAAACGTGGAACGAGTACGGCCTCGTCGGCTACCAGCGCGTTGGCGGGACGGTGACCATCACCTGGAATTTCAACGGGGGCATCTCGCTCGAGAAGCGCAGCTCGAACCCCAGCCTGACCGACGGTAACTCGTGCTACCGCCTGGAGGGCGCGACGTACGGCGTGTTCGAGACGCGCGGGGCGGCCGAGAGCCGCAGGAGCGATCGCGCGGCCGCCACGTTCTCCACCGACGCGCAGGGCTCGTGGACGTCGGGCGAGCGCTTCGCCCCGGGAAAATACTACATTGCCGAGCTGGCCGCCCCGATGGGCTACGTGCTCGATTCCTCCATCTACGAAGTGGCCGTGGAGCCAGGCGCCACGGCGCGGGTGAACGCAGGCGCGGGACACGTCGTCGACGTGCCGCAGACCAACCCGGTCACGCTCTGGGCCTCGAAGGCGGATTCCCAGACCCCGGACGGCTCCCCACAGGGCAACGGGACGCTCGCCGGGGCGCAGTTCACCATCCGCTATTACGACGGCTACTACGGGCTGGGCGGCCTGCCCGCCGCTCCCACGCGCACCTGGGTCGTCGCCACGGGCGATGACGGGGTGGCCGTGGCCGACGACGCGCACCTCGTCGGCGGCGACCCCTACTACCGCACGGGCGCGGGCCAGGTGACCATCCCCCTGGGCACCGTCACCATCCAGGAAACCGCCGCACCGCACGGCTACCTGATCGGCGACAGGTCGGGCGTCGGCGAAACGAAGCTGTTCCAGATCAGGGGCGACACGGAGGCCGTCAACGTGTACTCCGCGCCCACCTTCGGCGATGCCATCGCGCGCGGCGGCGTGGCCATCGGGAAGATCGACCGCCAGAACGGCTCCGGCCTCCCGCAGGGCTCGGCATCGCTCGCAGGCGCCCAGTTCTCCATCGAGAACGCGAGCGAGCGCGCGGTCATCGTGGACGGCGCCGTGTTCCAGCCCGGCGAGATCGTGAAGCTGCTCGAATGCTCACAAGCAGGCAACGCCGTAGAGGCATGGACGAGCGCGGATTGCCTGCCAGCAGGGTCGTACGTGGTGCGCGAGTGCTCGGCGGCTGACGGCTACCTCTACGACGACGCCTCGCGCTCGTGGAGCTGCAGTTTCGAAGTGGCCTACGACGGCCAGGTGGTGGACCTGCGCGACGGCGCGGCGGCATCGAACCGCGTCGTGCGCGGCGACATCGCCTTCAGCAAGGTGGACGGCTACTCCATGGCGCGCCTCGGCAAGGTGCCGTTCCTCGTGACGTCCACGACCACGGGCGAGAGCCATGTCGCGGTCACCGACGAGAACGGTATGCTCTCGACCGCCGCGTCGTGGAACGCCCACACCGCAAAGACCAACGCGAACGACGCTGCGCTGATGGAGAGGGACGGCGCGCTGGCGGTCGACGACGAGCGGATCGACCCGTCCGCGGGCATCTGGTTCGACGGGCGCAGCGACGCCTCGTGCCCGCCCGACGACTCCCTGGGCGCCCTGCCCTACGACACGTACACGGTCGCCGAGCTGAGGTGCGCCGCCAACGAGGGCTACGACCTCGCCTCGTTCGCCGTGACCATCGAGCGCGACGGGCGCGAGCTCGACCTTGGCACGGTCGACGACAACCCCGGCCCCATCGTGAACACGTCGCTCACCGATGGCAACGGCGTGCGGCTCATGGCCGCGAACACGACCGCGACGGTGACGGACACCGTGAGCTACGTCAACCTCGACATGCGAAAGAGCTACACCATGCGGGGAACCATGCACCTCGTGGGGGCCGACGGCAACGACGAGGGGGTCATCGCGGAGAGTGCGGTCACGTTCGAGCCGAGCGGAACGGCGGGCACCATCGGGGTGGACTTCGCCATAGACACGGCCGACATGGAGGGCGCGCGCCTCGTGGCCTTCGAGCAGCTCGAGGACTCCGGCGGAAACGTCATCGCATCCCACGAGGACCTGACCTACGAGGGCCAGACGGTGCGCGTGCCCGGCATCGCCACCGAGCTCGCCGACGCGTCCGACGGGGACCACAGGGCATCGGCGGGGGAGGCCGTGGTCCTGGTGGACAACGTGTCGTACCGCGGCCTCACGCCGGGCGAGGCCTACACGGTGACGGGCACGCTGCACCTCCGGGGAGCCGACGGCGCCGACGAGGGCATCGCTCTCGACCGGTACGGCACGCCCCTGCGCGCGCAGACGAGCTTCGTGCCCGACGGCTCGGAGGGCACCGCGCAGGTCACGTTCGCGTTCGCGGCACCCGACCTGGCAGGACGCAGCGTCGTCGCCTTCGAGGAGCTCACGCGCCGCGGAGCCACGTACGCGACCCATGCCGACATCGCCGACGAAGGGCAGACGGTGACGTTCGAGCCCAAGCCGGAAGAGCCCGCCCCGCCCGAGGAGCCCGCGCCCCCAGAGGAGCCCCTGCCCCCTGAGGAGCCGAAGCCCGAGACGCCCGTCGTGGTGGTGCAGGAAGTGAAACCCGCCCCGCCCGCGCCGCCGACCACGATGGCGAAGACGGGAGACCTCATCCCCCTCCCGCTCGTCGTGTTCGTGGGAGCAGGTGCCCTCGGGCTAGGAGGCGCAGCCCTCGCCGTGCGCCGCCTCGAACGCCGCGCCCAGATCACTATCCGCCGCGGACCGAGGAGGTAAATCGCCGCTCTTTCATTCCTGTCCGCGCCGCCCCTCGGGGTCGTGATGCATGCGCCGGCTCGGGATACTCGCCCCGCTAAACGCTCATTCGCACCCGCCGCCCCTCGGGGCCGGGATGCATGCGCCGGCTCGCGCCGCCCCTCGGGGTCGGGATGCATGCGCCGGCTCGGGATACTCGCCCACGACGTTTATCCAACATAATGATTTTGCGGCTGCGTAATCGCCGGCGCATGCATCCCGACCCCGAGGGGCTACCAACTAGTAACGGGCGTTGAGCAGAATTCAACTCGAGCTCACGTTATAGCGCGTCGCAATGCCGCCAATACGTAACGGATGCGCGCGGCTTCTTCTTTTAAAAAAAATGAACGAAGTGGGGCTTGGCGTCATTCTTGAACATACGATAGCCCTCTGCTCCCTTTGCCGCGATCAGGGGCTTCTGAAGCTGCGACGAGTGTAGGCGAAGCGGGAGCGAGGACTGTTTGAGCGAGCGAAGCGAGCGAGTTCCGCAGCTGCTTCGCCGAAACGAGGAGCGGTTAGCTTCAGTGGCCCCTGATCGCGGCAAAGGGAGCAGAGGGCGGGCAGCAAGGATAAAAGAAATTAGAGGTCGAAGCCCCACATGCGCACTTCGGGGGTTAGGGTTACCCCGAATTGAGATTGGACTTCGGCTTGGACGTCGCGGATGACCTGGAGGACATCGGCGGCTGTGGCGTTGTTGGCGTTCACCACGAACCCAGCGTGCTTGGTCGAGACCATGGCGCCTCCCACGGCGTGGCCCTGCATGCCCGCATCCTGGATGAGCTTGCCGGCGAAGTGCCCGGGCGGGCGCTTGAAGGTAGAACCGGCGGACGGGACGTCGAGCGGCTGCTTGCTGGATCGTCGGTGCGCCAGGTCGTCCATGCGGGCCTGGATCTCCTCGGGGTCGCCGGGGTGCAGCTTGAGCGTGGCGTCGAGCACGATCATGCCGTTGTCGCCCATCGCCGAATGGCGGTACGACCAGTCGGCCTCCTCGGCGGGCACCTTGACAACCTCGTAGCTGGGGGAAAGGCACGTTACCTCCACCGCCACGTCGCGGAACTCGCCGTCGTAGGCGCCGGCGTTCATGATGGCCGCGCCGCCCACCGTGCCGGGGATTCCCGCCGCGAACTCGTAGCCCGCGAGGCTCGCGCGGTACGCCACCGCAGCGACCTTGGCATTGGAAACGCCCGCCTGCGCCTTGACCGTGCCGTCGGGGAACGCTTCCACCCCTGCCATGTTCTGGGCGATTTGCACGACGGCGCCGCGGAGTCCCTCGTCGGCCACGAGCAGGTTGCTGCCGCGCCCCATGACGTACGGGCGGACGCCCTCGGCATCGCACAGCTCCAAGACGGAGCGCAGCTCCCCGACGCTGCGGGGCATGATGAACCAGTCGGCCGGGCCGCCCACGCGGAACGTGGTGTGGGCGCTCATCGGCTCGTTGAGCAGCACGCCCTCGGCGCCTGCGATTTCGATAAAGCTGTCAGTCAGTGATGTCATGCCCGCCATTGTAACGCAGCGCGCCGCGCGATAAGGAAAGGGCAACAAACCCACAAGACGGGCGCCTCGGGGCTTCGGCGCTAGCCCATCAAGGTCGGGACCGCGTACACGGCGGCGACCACGGCGACAAGGACGAGCGATGCGACGGTGACGATGATCGCGGTGCGCGAGCCGGCGTCCTTCGGGCCACTCGAGTCGACGGGCTTGCCGTACTCGCGCTTCCTGAGCGTCGTATCCTTGCGCGCCGCCGCTGCCTGCGCCTTCGTCATCTTTTTCTTCTTGGCCATGATCCCCACCTGCACGGAAGTTGTTTTTAGCTCGGACATTATACCGCCAAGGTGCAATTTGGCGTTAAGATAGGCAGAGGCGCGCAGGCCGCGCCGCCGTAGGATGGAGGATGACCATGGTCCACGTGATTACAGACGCGACGTTCGAGGACGAGGTGGCGAACAGCCCCATTCCCTGCCTCATCGAGTTCACCGCCGCATGGTGCGGGCCCTGCAAGAAGATGGCCCCGACGCTCGAGAGCCTTTCTGAGAAGTTCAACGGCGAGGTGAAGTTCTGCACCGTCGACACCGACGAGAACAAGGCGCTGCGCATCAAGTTCGCCGTCGCCGCACTCCCCTACATCGTGCTCGTGGCCGACGGCATGAAGACGCCGCTCTTCGACGAGCTCGTGACCGAGGACCGGCTCGAGGAGCGCATACGCTTCGTCCTCGACGGGGGCGCCGCGCCCACGACGAGGCCGCTATAATAGATTGACGAAGAGCCGGCGGGATGCCGGCAACATGGATAGATTGGAGCGCATTATGGAAACTCGCCCGTACGTACCTTGGGAAATGGTCACCTCGTTCATGATCGACGTGTTCGAGGCCTACGGCGTACCGCGCGAGGACGCCGCAATCTGCGCCGACGTGCTGGTGGAATCGGATCGCCGCGGCATCGAGAGCCACGGCTGCAACCGCTTCAAGCCCATCTACATCGACCGTATCGAGCGCGGCACGCTGCTCCCCAAGACCGAGCTCGAGATCGTGAAGGAAACGCCCACGACCATCCTCGCCGACGCGCACGACGGCATGGGCATGGTGGCGAGCTACCGCGTCATGGAGAAGCTCATCGAGAAGGCGAAGACCTACGGCATGGCGGGCGGCGCGATCCGCAACTCCACGCACTACGGCATCGCCGGTTACTGGACCACTATGGCCAGCAAGGAGGGCATGGTGGGCATCACCGGCACGAACGCTCGCCCCTCCATCTCCCCGACGTTCGGCGTCGAGAACATGATGGGCACGAACCCGCTCACGTTCTCGCTGCCCACCGACGAGGAGTTCCCCTTCTGCATCGACTGCGCCACGTCCATCGTGCAGCGCGGCAAGATCGAGTACTGGGCGCGCTCCGGCAAGCCCACGCCCGCCGGCATGGTCGTCGCGCAGGACGGCTCGGAGGTCACCGATTCCGAGGAGATCCTGAAGATGCTCGTGGACGGCACGGCCGCGCTCGCCCCGCTGGGCGGCGGCCCCGGCGACGAGATGTGCGGCTACAAGGGCTACGGCTATGCGGCCGTGGTCGAGATCCTTTCCGCTGCGCTCTCGGGCGGTCAGTTCATGAAGGCGCTCACGGGCGTCGCGCCCGACGGCTCGCCGCAGATGTACCACCTGGGCCACTTCTTCTTCGTCGTGAACCCCGAGGCGTTCGCGGGCACCGAGGAATTCAAGAAGACCGCCGGCGAGATCTGCCGCCAGCTGCGCGCATCCAAGAAGGCCCCCGGCCACGACCGCATTTACACGGCCGGCGAGAAGGAGTACCTGGCCTGGCTCGACCGCAAGGACAAGGGCGTGCCGGTGAGCGAATCCGTACAGAAGGAATTCGTGTACCTGCGCGATAAGCTGGGGCTCGACTACCGCTTCCCGTTCGAGTAGATGACGATTTGTCACCGTTCCCAAACGGCCGACAGCATACGCACTAAGATATAATCTAGCTTCTCGCACGCAGCGAGAGCAGGATGGGTTTCCACCACGGCCGGCACCTGTCGAAAGGGTTGACATGAGCCATGAGGAAAGTCATATCGATGCCTCGGCTGGCTCCGGCGCGAACGGCGCCGCCGCCCTGCCTAGCGACGCCGAAATGCGCGCGTACATCGTCTCGCACATCGAGGAGGCCATCGAAAAGGGCTGGATCAAGCCGTATTTCCAACCGGTCATCCGCACGCTCACGGGAAAGCTCTGCGGGCTCGAGGCGCTCGCGCGCTGGGAGGATCCCGTTTACGGGCTGCTCTCGCCTGCCACGTTCATCCCCGCGCTCGAGGAAGCCCGCCTGATACATCTGCTCGATTGCAGCATCATCCACCAGGTGTGCCGCACGTACCGGAAGAGCGTCGAGGACGGCGTGCCGAACGTGCCCCTGTCGTTCAACCTGTCCAGGCTCGACTTCGACCTCTGCGACATCTTCAACGTCGTGGAAGAGGCCGTCCACGAGAACGAGGTGCCCCGCGGCATGCTCAACATCGAGATCACCGAATCGGTGTTCGGCGCGGACCCCACGTTCATGGCAGGCATGGTCGGCAAGTTCCACGCCGTGGGCTACCAGGTGTGGATGGACGACTTCGGGAGCGGCTACTCCACGCTCAACGCGCTCAAGGACTTCGACTTCGACGAGCTGAAAATCGACATGGAGTTCCTGAACCGCTTCGGCGACAAATCGAGGACGATTCTGGCCTCGGTCGTCGACATGGCGAAGAAGCTGGGCATCCAGACGCTCGCCGAAGGCGTCGAGACCGAGGAGCACCGCAGGTTCCTGCGCCGTATAGGGTGCGAGAAGATGCAGGGCTACCTGTTCGGCAAGCCGCTGCCCTACAACGAAGACGACATGGACGAGATCTGCGGCCGCATCGGCATCGAGTCGAGGGCCGAGAAGCACTATTTCGAGAAGATCGGGTCAGTGAACATGCTCAGCATTTCCGAGCGCGACCTGACTCCTTCGGGCATGGGGCACGGGCACCTTACGAGCATGCCGCTCGCCATCATCGAATACCACGACAAGCGCTTCCGCTTCATCGACTCCAACCAAATCTTCAGGGAAGGCCTCGAGAACGTGGGCATCTACTCGATCGAGGAGGCCGAGGAGCGCATCAACGACCCGCGCCGGCCGCTTGCGCGCCAGGCGCGGCACCTCGTCGGCACTATTGCGCGAGATAAGTTCGCGCGCATCGACTACATGGTGGGCGATGTCGCCTGCGTCATGAGGGCAAAGCACATCACGAGCCAAGGTGGCCGCACGGCGCTGCTCGTCTCCATCGACGACACCATCGAGCAGAACGAGCGCAAGCGGCACGACCGCATGGCCGAGACGCTTCACGTGCTGTACAGCATCTACGAGCACATCGACATCCTGCACCTCGACGAGGGGTTCAGCGAACCCGTGTTCAGCACGGCTGGATGGCGCATCCAATATGAGACGCCGGACTTCGATGACGTCACGGAGGCTTTCGCGGACACGGAAATCTACCCCTCCGACCGCAAGCGCTACCTTCAGTTCATGAACCATGACAACATGGTGGAGCGCATCAAGAAGACCGGCGAGAGGTACCTGACAGGCTTCTTCCGCACGCGCCAGGAGGGCGGCGACTACGTTTGGAAGCTGTATGCGCTGATCCATCTGGAAGAACGGCCGGGCAGGCAGGTCATGCTCTGCATCCGCGGCACGCACTGGATGAGCGGCGGCTTGCTGCAAGCCGTCTACGGCACGCAAGACGGCGAGGGGCAGCTGGACCTCAAGAATGCCGACCTCAGCATATCGGACGGCAGCCTTTGGCGCGCGCTCATCAGAGACGAGGGTGTCTGCCTGTTCTGGAAGGACCGCGACCGCAAGTTCGTCGGCGCCAACCGCGCGTTCCTCGATTACTACCATTTCGACTCGCTCGACGACATCATCGGGAAAACCGACGAGGACATGGGTTGGCACATCGACCCCGTGCCGTTCATGGAGCACGAGTTGCGCGTGCTGAACGAAGGCGAGGCCATGGAGGGCGTTCCCGGGCAATGCATCGTTCGCGGCGAGGTGCACAACATCATCGCGACGAAGCGGCCCGTATACCGCAACGGGCGCATCGTG
Organism: Coriobacteriaceae bacterium; assembly: GCA_015062685.1. Lineage (GTDB taxonomy): Bacteria > Actinomycetota > Coriobacteriia > Coriobacteriales > Eggerthellaceae > UBA9715. The sequence goes on along the minus strand of SUUE01000004.1, from coordinate 60,817 downwards.
GGCCTCGTCGGCTATTTCTCCGACGTGGACCGGGAAGCCGAGAACGGCGCGGCGTCGAGCAGCCTCCCGCTGCGCGACCCCATTTCGGGCGTCCTGAACTACACGGGGCTGGAGTCGGCCACGTGGAAATTCGTCGACGCGTACAAGCGCCTCGGCATCGACTTCGCCATGATCAGCGTCAACATCGAGAGCTTCCAGCAAATCAACGACGAGCTTGGGTATGAGTTCGGGGATAAGGTGCTCGCCCGCGTGGGCGAGGTGCTCATGGACGCCGTGGGCGCGAGCTGCGCTATCGGGCACGTTTACGCCGAGCGGTTCGTCATCTTGGCGCAAGGCGCCACGGACGAGCGGCTGCAAGCGGCCTGCGACATGATCGAGGAAAGGCTCATGTCGATCGCGGAGGTCGATGGAACGCCCTGCACGGTGTATGCGCTCGCCGGGTTCTCGCGCTATTCCGTGCTGCAGGACGTCGAGGCCATGAAGCTCCACAACCGCAATCACAGGCTCAATCGGCGCAAAGGAGCCGGCAGCTCTCACAATACGGGCGACGTTATCACGTCGACCCTGCTGTAGCCGCGGGGTTGGCCGCGCGCTTGCGCGGCGCGGGGGCGAAGGCCTGCGCGTCGAAGGGGCTTGCGCGGCGAGGGACGTGATGCCTAGAGGGGCTTCAGGTCGAGGGTTTCTCCGGATTCCACGATGATGCGACCAGGGCAGACGAATGCCTCCGCGCGCGGGCGGTCGAACAGCTGAGCCGGGTCGGACGGGTCGTCCATGGGCACGAGGTGCACCGGGATGCTGTGGCGGGCGCCCACGAGCTTGGCGCACTCGGCAGCTTCCGCGACGTCCATGTTGTAGAACCCGTCGCCGGGGAAGACGGCGTAATCGATTCCAAGGGCGGCGAGCTTGCCCGAGCGCATGTCATCGGTCATGCTCGTGTCGCCGGATGCGTAGAACGTGATGCCGTCGAATTCGAGCACGAAGCCGACGCACTGGTCGATGGGGTGGTTCTTGTTGCAAGCTTGGACGGCGGTGGCGCGCACGCCGTGGCTTTCCAGGGTGAGGTATTGATTCGGGGCCGGGTGCGCATCGGCGGCGCGGACGACTTCGCAGCCGGGCGCGTGCGGCATCTTGCCCACCTGGTTGTGGTCGAAGTGTTCGTGCGTCACGAGAATCAGGTCCGCGGGCAGATCGTAGCCCGCGCCCGCGAACGGGTCGACGTAGACGACCGTCCCGTCGTCGAGGACGAACCGATAGGACCCGTGTCCCTGGTAGAGCATCTTCGCCATGTTTGCCTCCTGTCGTCCTTCTTCCCCGCGGGCAATCGGTTTCCCCGCGGGAAAATGATTGCCCGACCGTTTTCCCCGCGGGAAACTGATTTCCCCTGGGGAAAGTGATTCCTATTCGCAGATATGGCTCATGCCCTGGGCGAGCATGGTGTAGACGTGATCGTCGGCCAGCGAGTACAGCACGTTCTTTCCGTCGCGCTGGAACTTCACCAGGCGCGCGGTCTTGAGGATGCGCAGCTGGTGGGAAACGGCGCTCTGCGTCGCGCCAATCGCTTCGGCGATGTCCGCCACGCGCTGTTCCCCGCCCATGAGCGAGTAGAGAATCTTTATGCGCGTCGTGTCGGAGAACACCTTGAACAGGTCCGCCAGATCGTAAAGGATCTCCTCGTCCGGCATTCCCTCCTCGAGGGACTGGACCATGCAATCGATCTCTTCGTGTGCCATAACCACCCTTTCGCGATGGCGCCATTCGCCTCCGTCCATGATAGCGCAACGAAAGTTAACCTCGGCGTTTCCCCGCGGGAAACCGATTGCCCCAGGGGAAAGTGATTTCTCCCCGCGGGAAACCAGTTGCCCGTGGGGAAGGATTGCGCGGTTGCGGGAAGGGCTAGGCGAACGCGCCCCCATCGCCCCATTGCCAGGTGCCGGAGACCCCGCAAGCGGCCGCCGCCACCTCGAAATGGTACTTGGCGATGCCCAGGTCGGTGTATTCCATCCCCGTCTTCACGCGGATCAACTCCGCCCGCACGGGGCCGTCGGCCTCGTCCTGCACGAACACGACCGGCTGCTCGTTGATGGCCGAAGGCGCCTTCCACACCGCATCGATGCACACGCGAATCCATTCGGGCGCCTCGGCGAGCGGCACGGGGCCGCGATACAGGTCCTCGAGCGCCTTCGAGCGCCTGCGGATGCCCGCGCGGATCGTGCGCTGCTTGAAGGGGATCTTCGCCGGCGCGTACCCGATGGGCACGACATCGTGCAGCACTTCGCCCTCGGCCAGCTCAACGCGGGTCGTCTCGCGGTCGTACGTGCTCGCGACCCAGCACGTCGCGAGGCCCATCATCGCGGCGCCCAGCACGAACTGCTCGCCGTAGTAGCCCAGCTTCTCCTCCTCGATGGGGTCCTTCCGCGCCACGAGCGCCGCATAGCACGGCGGGTTGGCGGCGAACATCTTGTTGCTCATGTCGATGGCCGTCCCGTCCTCGCGCGGCCCGTACACCTGGAAATGAAGGCCCGTCTCCTCGTTGATGCGCGCGGCCTCCGCCACGAGCGCGTCGAATTTCTCCCGCTCGACCTGCTGGCCGGTGAAAGCACGGCACGAAATGCGGCTCTCGATTGCTTGGATGACATCCATCACGACCTCCTATTGTTGGCGCCTTGGGTAATGTTTCTCGCTCATCATAATGCAAGCTACCCCATGCAAGGCACGCCGCACGACAGCTACATCGTCCTCCCCGTGCGGCGTACGGGCGCGCCCTCCCGCGCGATCTGGCGGATCGGCGCGTCGAGCTGGTGCTCGGGGAAACGCGCGATGCCCGCCTCGACCTCGCGCGCCAGGAAATCGCGATCCTGCGGCAAGTTGCCGTTCACGCGCACGGGGTTGAGCTCGTGCATGCCGAAGAAGAACGTGTCGGAAAGGTCGGTGGCGCGCAGGAACGCGGCTTCCTCTTCGATGACCTCGCGCAACGTGGGCGGCGTGAACTCGCCGGCTTCCACGAGGTCGTAGAGCCTTGAACCAGGCCACACGTTGAGCGCCGTCACGATGATGAGCTGCGGGCGCGCCTCGTTGATGACGGAGGCGTTCGCGAGCGCGTTCTCGAGGCCGCGGCCCGCGCCGGCGAGGCCCGTGACCAGGTTGAGCGTGAAGGGTATGCCCGCTTCGTTCAGGCGGGCGAACGCCTCGCGCGCCTCGTCGGCGGTGTTCCCCTTGTCCATGAACGCCAGCACGTCGTCGAGGCCCGTCTCGAAGCCGATGTTGAGGCCCGAATAGCCCAGGCTCGCGAGACTCGAGAGCTGCTCGGGCGTCTTGGCCAGGATGTTGCGCACCGACGCGTAGCAGCCGATGGTCTCGATGCGCGGGATGTGCTCGCGCACCAGCTCGCCGATGCGGCGCAGGCGGTTGTACGGCAGCGCGAACGGATCGCCGCCCACCAGGAACACGCGCTTGAACAGCGAGCGGTTGCGGCCGATGAAGCGGATGTCGCTCTCGATGTCCTCCATGGGCGACGGCGAGAACGGCGTGTCGTGGTAGAGCGAGCAGAACGCGCACTTGTCGCGGCTGCAGCCGACCGTGGCCTCGATCAGGAGCGACCTCTCCTCGAACGGGGGCCTGAATACTTTCCCGCGGTAATGCATCATGATGGTTCCCCTTCCCGAACGAGCGCCGGGGCGTTCCCCGGACCCGTTCCCGGATTACGACAGGAACGGCTGCGCGATCTTGAGGGCGCCCTTCAGGCCGGGCGGCTCCAGGCGGCGCCTCACGTCGCCGAGACGGTCGGGGATCTCGATGTGCTGGGGGCACTTCTTCACGCAGGCACCGCAGCCGATGCAGCCGCTGGCCAGGCGCGGGTCGCCGCTCGTCACGCCGATGCTGAGCATGTAGTGGAAGAAGCCGGTGTACCACCCGAGCGAGTAGCTCTCGTTGTAGGCGGCGAACATGGAGGGGATGCTCAGGCCCTGCGGGCACGGCATGCAGTAGTTGCAGCCGGTGCAGGGCACCTTGAAGCCTTCCTGGAACGCGTCGCGGGCGGCGTGGATGGCCTCGTGCTCGCGCTCGGTCATGCTGCCCGGCGCGGTCTTGGCCGCGGTTTCGCAGTTCTCGTCCACCATTTCCTCTGAGTTCATGCCGGACAGGACGACCGTCACCTCCGGCTGGTCGAACAGCCAGCGCAAGCCCCACGATGCCGGGCTGCGGCGGGGGTCGACCTTCGCCAGCTCGGCCGCCGCCTTCTTGGGCAGGCCGGTGGCGAGGCGGCCGCCGAGGAGCGGTTCCATGACGACGACGGGGATGTCCTTGCTCGCAGCGAGTTCCATCCCCTCTCGCCCGGCTTGGTAGTGCTCGTTGACGTAGTTGTACTGAATCTGCACGAGGTCCCAGTCGTAGCTTTCGAGCAGCTGGCGGAACTCGGCGATGCCGCCGTGGAACGAGAAGCCGATACGGCGGATCTGCCCGCTCTCCTTCTTCTGGGCGATCCAGTCCTCGATGCCCAAATCGACGAGGCGCTGCCATTGGTCGAAGGTCACGACGTTGTGGATGAGGTAGTAGTCCAGGTAATCCGTGCGCAGGCGCTCGAGCGATGTCGTGAAGAGGCGTTCCGCGTCGTCGACGGACCTGACCTTGCCGTGCGGCAGCTTCGAGGCGATGTAGATATGCTGGCGCAGGTTGTTGCGTTCGACGACCTCGCCGAGCGCTTCCTCGCTGCCGGAGTAGGCGTATGCGGTGTCGAAGTAGTTGATGCCGCGTTCGAACGCCGTGAGGATTGCGAGCTCCGTGCGCTGCATGTCGATGCCGGCGACCCCGCGCGGGAGGCGCATGCACCCCATGCCGAGGACCGAGAGCTTGTTCCCCGTCTTCTTGTCCAGCCTGTATTCCATGGTTCCTCCCCCGTCGTGTGCTTTGGGTTCAGTATATCGGGCTGCGGGGCGAAAGCCGACCGCAACCGCGCGCTGTTGCACGGACGACACCTCGCCTGGCGGGTGGGCGTCACGCCCCCCGCGGGCAACCGATTTCCCCGCGGGTAACTGATTTCCCCTGGGGCAACTGATTGCCCGCGGGGCGAATGCTCGGAGAACGGTTCGCGAAGCAAAGTTAGCCACGGCGTTACCCCACGGCGTTTCCCCGCGGGAAATCGGTTGCCCGCGGGGAAAGGGGCTGCGGCTGTCGTCAGGGCAGCTCGCGCCGAAAGACGAGGGGTCGCCGGCTCGCGCCGACGGCCCCCGATCAGCCGCGCCCGATCAGTTCGCCTGCACCGCGCTATTCGCGTACGGCGTAGGTGACGTTCGCGCGCGTGCCCTCGCGAGCGGGCAACTCGAACAGGTGATAGTGCAGGTCGTGGCAGCGCTTGAGCTCCTGGCAGTAGGGAGACTCGGGGTCAGCGTCATCGCCCCAGGCCAGCGCATTCGTCGGACAGTCCATGACGCAGTACTGCTGCTTGCCTTCCGCAACCCTCTGAGCACAGAACGTGCAGCTCTTCTGGTAGATGGGCTGCCAGCTCATACGCAGGTTGGGGTAAATGCCCTGCGGGCGGTCAATGCCCGCGCCCGAACCGTTCGTGCGCACGGTCACGCGATAATCGTCGTCTTCCAAGCCGTTGCCGACCTTGCAGGCCATAGAGCACGTCCAGCAGCCGATGCAGCGCTGGAGGTCGACCAACATCTTCTTAGCCATGTGAAATCCTCCTTACGCTTCTTCGATCTTGCGGATGTTGCAGACCGAATCCCAGTAGCAGTCGGTGCTGCCGATCTCGGTCGCCATGAACTCGACCCAGGAATTGCCGATATGGCCACCCGCGATCCAGTCGTTCCACCACTTGTCCTCGACGGCCGACGTGGAATCGAGGTTCGGGCACTGGTGCACCATCTCGGCATACGTGCCTTCCTCGAAGTGGTGGCGCCGCCAACCGAACCACACGTGGATCGTTCCGGCGGGCACGCACTCGTCGATCTCCAGGCGCGTGATCACATGGCCGCGGCTGTTGTATACCTCGACCTTGTCGCCGAACTTCAGCCCGAGCTCTCGTGCGTCTTTCGGGTTGATGCGCGTCGAAGGCGTGCCGCCCGAGAGTTCCACCGTGATGGGATCGTCGGTGAAGCTGGACTGCATGAAGAAGCGCTGACGCCCGGTGAACAGCTGATACGGGTGATCCGGGTCCTTGCCCAGGTAGTTGGGCTCGATCGGGTGCGGAATGGCCAGGTCGAACTCCTTCAGGCGCTCGGCGTAGATCTCGAAGCGGCCCGTTTCGTTCTCGAACACTTCCTCGGGGTTCATCCACGGGTTCCACGGAATGGGCGGGACGGCCGCGCGGATGATCTTCTCCTCCTTCAGGCGAGCGTACGTGACCTTCGGCTCGATGTTTGCCACCAGCGGGAAGTCGGTGTCGAGGCGCACGTCGATCCACTCGCCGATGGTCTTGTCGAAGTACTCGCCGATGCCCACGCGCTTCGCCAGCTCGGACCAGTACCAGACGGGGTCGCGCGGGTCGCAGCCCTCGGGCGGCTCGATGGCCGGCTCCTGGAGAACCAGGTGGTTGTAGCACGCACCGGTGATGAGGTCCTCGCGCTCGAACGGCATGCAGTCGGGCAGCACGTAGTCGGCGATCTCGCCGGTGTCGGTCAGCCAGATGTCGTAGTCAACGACGAGCTCCATCTGGTTGACGATGTCGAGCCAGCGCTGGCGGTCGGGCTGCTGGTGAACCGGGTTGCCGCCGGCAACGAGCAGCGCCTTGTAGGGGCTGTTGGGGGCCTCGGCCTCGGCGAACCAGTAGGCCATGCGCACGGGGTTCGACTTCACGGACGACAGGTTCTTGCCGTCGGGGAACACGATGGCCGTGTCGTTGAAGTTCAGCGGGAAGCCCTGCAGCTGCAGGCCCTCGATGACGCCCGCACCGGGGCGGCCGAACTTGCCGGTGATGATGCCCAGCAGGTGCTGCAGGCGGTACGTCTCGTTCGTGTTGTGGTAGCGCAGGCCGTAGCCGGACACGATGAAGGCCTTGTCGGTGGTGGCCCAGTCGGTCGCCAGCTTCTTGATGACGTACGCGGGGATGCCCGTCTTCTCGGCCACCTGATCGAGCGGATACTGCGCCGCGCGGTCCTTGAGCAGCTGGAACACGGGGGTCAGCGCGATGCCTTCCCAGTCGAAATGGCCGTTCATGGCCAGGTTCTCGCTCGGCAGGGCGCCGCCCTTTGGCGCGATGGCCACGAAGCTGCTGGAATCGTTGTCGAAGACGATGAAGTTGCCGTCGACGTCGCGCGCGAGGTCGCCGGTGTCGTCGCGCACCATGTAGGCGGCGATGGAACGGCGCATCAGGTACGGCGTGTCCTGCATGTCGTTCTCGAGGATGTAGTTGATCATGCCCATGGCGAGGTCGCCGTCGGTTGCGGGGTTGATGCCGTGGAACTCGTCGGCGAAGCCCGCGGTGCCGTCGAAGATCAGGCCGATGTCGACGATCTTGGCGCCGTGCTCGCGCGCCTTCACGAGGTGCTGCGCGAAGCGGATCTGGTTCTCGACGGGGTTGCAGCCCCACACGTAGACGAGGTCGGTCTCGTCCATGACGCGGGGGTCGATGAGCACGTGGCTCGCCGTGGAGCCGACGCTGTAGAACTCGGTGTAGAACGGGCCGTTGTCGAGGCCGATCGACTCCATCGGGCAGGTGAGGCCCAGGATGTTGCCGAAGCGCTCGGGCATGAGGGCCTCGAGGCTGTACGCGGGCGGCACGCCGGCGCGCAGGTTCCACATGGCGATGGCCTGCGGGCCGTCCTCGGCGATGATCTTGTTCATCTTCTCGCCGATCTCGTCGAGAGCCTGGTCCCAGGTGATCTCTTCCCATTTGCCCTCGCCGCGCTCGCCGATGCGCTTGAGCGGCTTCTTCAGGCGCTTAGGGTCGTACGGCTGGCGCCCTGCCAGGCAGCCCTTCTGGCAGATGTGAGCGTCGGCCGCCTCGGGGCCGGTGTAGTCGGCCTTCTCCATGCGAACGATCTTTCCATCCTTGACGATGGTCTTCAGCGCGCAGTAGTCGTGGTCGCCCCACCCTGGGCATGCAGTGTAGACGAAAGACTCTTCAGACATGCGCTCTCCTCCTTCTCTCATTTCTCGTCTTGAAGCCGGCAGCCCCAACCTGCCTGCTCGAAGCCTCTTGCGGACCGGTTTCTCCACCCCCCGGTTTTGCCCGCCGATCCGCAAGGGCCTTCTACCGAAAAGTTTAACGAGGGAGGTTTTGCTCGTACATCAACAAGGCGTTCGCACGATATGCAACCTAAGGTTGTGCATACTTAACCGAAAGCAGCTGCGTGCGGGGCGTGCATGTGGATGGGGCGGCTGCCCCTTCCCTACCCCTTCCCCGCGGGCAACCAATTTCCCCGCAGGAAACTGATTTCCCCGCGGGAAAACGGTTGCGTGCACGGCTGCCCCTCCCCGCGGACAACCGATTGCCCGCGGGGAGGACAGTTCGGACAACCGATTGCCCGCGGGGAGGACAGTTGTCGCCGCGCTCTAACGCCGCTGATAAACCTCCTCCGGGGCAACCGGTTTCCCGCGGGGAAAACGGTCGGAAAACCAGCTCGACGCGCTTTGCTATCATGCTTCACATGGAAAACCAGCTCGACGACATAGCGCTCGCGTCAGACGCGCTCCCCGAGGCCACGCAGCTCGGCGCACTGGCCGATCGCGCATTCGAACAAGGCGCTAGCGCAGACGAGGCCTTCTCGCTCTTCCTCGAATACGAGGAATCGTGCGGCATCGAGCTCTGGCCGCACCAGGAGGAAGCGTGCATGGCCCTCGCCCTCGGCGACCACGTCATCCTCGGCACGCCCACCGGCAGCGGGAAATCGACGGTGGCGCTCTGGCTCGCCTTCCTCGCCATGGCAACCGGCCAGCGCATGTACTACACAGCCCCCATCAAGGCGCTCGTGAGCGAGAAATTCTTCGATTTCGTCTCGCGGCTCGGAAGGGACAACGTGGGCATGATCACGGGGGACGTCTCCATCAACTCCTCCGCCCCCGTCATCTGCTGCACGGCGGAGATCCTGGCCAACGAGGCGCTACGCTACGGCACTGGGGCAAACGTCGCCTACACCGCCATGGACGAGTTCCACTTCTTCGGCGACCGCGAGCGCGGCTGGGCTTGGCAAGTGCCGCTTCTCACGCTCCCCTACACGCAGTTTCTCCTGATGAGCGCGACGCTCGGCGACACGAGCGCCATCGCGGCGAAGGTCGAGGAGCGCACGGGCCGTCCCCTCACGACCATAGCCGACGCGCCGCGCCCCGTTCCCCTCGAATACCTCTTCGCCGACGACACGTCACTCGAGGGCACGGTCGAGCTCGCGCTGCGGCGCGACGAAGCGCCTATCTACATCGTGCATTTCTCGCAGGACGAGGCGCTCAAGAGCGCGCAATCGCTCGCGAGCTTCGGGATCTCGTCGAAGGAGCAGCGCGAGGCGATCAAGGCCGAGCTCCAGGACGGGCGCTTCACCACGGCCTTCGGCAAGACGCTTAAGCGCCTGCTGCTCATGGGCGTGGGCGTTCATCATGCGGGCATGCTGCCGCGTTACCGCCGCACGGTCGAACGACTCGCGCAACTGGGGCTCCTCCCGGTCATATGCGGCACCGACACGCTGGGCATGGGAATCAACGTGCCCATCCGCACCGTGCTCCTGACCGCTCTCGCGAAGTACGACGGCTCGCGCGTGCGGCGCCTGAACGCGCGCGAGTTCCACCAGATCGCGGGCCGTGCGGGACGCAGCGGCTTCGATGTGCAGGGCACGGTCATCGCGCAGGCCACGAAGTACGATATCGAGCGGAAGAGGGCGCTCGCCAAGGCTGGCGGCGACCCCAAGAAGGCCCGCAAGATCAAGACGTCGAAGCCGCCCGAGGGTTTCGTCGGCTGGAACGAGGACACGTACCGGCGGCTCGTCGACGCGGTTCCCGAAACGCTTCGCCCCCGCATGGAGATGACGCACGCCATCGCGCTCGCCGAGGTGGAGCAGGGCGGGCCCGCGTGGCAGCGCACGCACGGCATCGTGGACGCGTCACTTCAGACGGACGAACAGAAGGAGACGCTCCACCGGCGCGTCGACGAGGTGTTCGCCACGCTCGAGGCAGCCGGGCTGATTGAACGGGAAGGCGCCGGCCCCGACGAGAGCTGGCGCGTTGTGGGCGAAGTGCCCGAGGGGTTCGCGCTCGACCAGCCGCTCTCGCCGTTCCTGCTCGCGGCGCTCGAGCTGCTCGACCGCGAGAGCGATACGTATGCGCTCGACGTGATCTCGCTGGTGGAGGCCACGCTCGAGCAACCGCGGCAGGTGCTGCGCGCGCAGGAGAAGGAGGCGCGGAGCGCGGCCATTGCCGAGATGAAGGCCGACGGCGTGGACTACGACGAGCGGATGGAGCGCCTCGAGGAAGTGACCTACCCCAAGCCGCTCGAGGAGCTGCTGGGAGCCGCTTTCGCCCGCTATTGCGAGGCCCTGCCCTGGGCGCTCGACTACGAGCTGGCGCCCAAGTCCGTGCTGCGCGACATGGTGGAGACGGCGAGCGATTTCAAGACCTACGTGCAGCGCTACGGGCTGTCGCGCTGCGAGGGCATCCTGCTGCGCTACCTGTCGGACGCTTACCACGTGCTCGACCGCACGGTGCCGCCCGACGCGTTCGACGACCGGCTCGACGACATCGTTTGCTGGCTCGGCTGGCTCGTGAAGAGCATCGATTCGAGCCTGTTCGACGAATGGGCGGGGAACGACGACGCGGGCTTCGAAGACGCCGCAGCGCCCATGGACGAGGACGTTGTCGTCGTCGATCGCCGGGGCGTGACGCTGCTCGTGCGCAACGCGCTGTTCGCGCGCGTGCGACTCGCCGCGCTGGGGAGGACCGACGAGCTTGGGGCGCTCGACGGCGATTGGGGCTGGAGTGCCGCGCGCTGGCAGGACGCGCTGAACGGGTTCTTCGACGAGCACGAGGAGATCCTGATCGACGCCGACGCCAGGAGCGCGCGATTCCTCGAGATCGACGAGTCCGCCGAGCGGTCGGAGCGCATATGGCGCGTTCGCCAGATCTTCCTCGATTCCGACGGCGACCTCGACTTCCGCATCGAGGCCGACCTGGACCTCGATGCCACCCAGGAAGAGGGCCAGGCGGTTTTCGCGAACTACGGCGTCGGATTCGTCGAGGACTTCATGTAGCCGCCAGCATGCGGGGCGCGCAGACTGCCACCTGGCGAGCGCTTTCCCGGACGCCCCCGCGTGAGCGCCTTCCCCGAGGGCAACTGATTTCCCCGCAACTGATTTCCCCGCGGGAAACCGATTGCCCGCGGGGAAGAAGTCCGCGCCGGCGCCGAAAAGGACCGCGAGCTAAGCGGAATCTCAATCAACCGGATAAGATCCGAGCACCTTCACCTCGCGCAGCTTGAGGCGCAGGCAGTTCAGCGCCGTCTGGAGTGCCGGCTCGTCAGCTCGGCCCTCCAGATCCAAGAAGAACATGTAGTCGCCGAGCGCCTGCTTCGTCGGGCGGGATTGGATCATGGTGATGTTGACCCCCGCATACGCGAACTCGGACAGAATCATGTTCAGGGTGCCCGCACGGTCCTGCCGCATGAACAGCGCGATGCTCGTCTTGTAACTCGCGCCCTCGAGCGGAGAAACCGTCCCCGCACGCCCGATCAGGGCAAACGACGTCTGATTGCCGAGCATGTCCTCGATGTCGTCGTCAACGACCACCGCCCCGTGCATTTCCGCGGCGAAGCGCGTAGCAATAGCAGCGCACGTCGGGTCCGCCATCGCCGCCATCACGCTCTCGGCCGTCGAGGACGAGGGGGCGGTCGTGGCCGCCGGGAACTCGCGGGCGATGAAGCGGCGGCATTGGCCGAGCGCCTGCACGTGGGACGTTATCGTTCTGATTTCGGCCCGCTTGGCAGCGGGATGAGCAATGAGACAGTGATGGATGTCGAGCACATGCACCCCGAGAATCTGCGCAGCGGAATTGAACGCGAAATTGTCCAGCGTGGCCGTGACCGGCCCCTCCAGAGCATTCTCGGTCGCCACGACGCCATAGGTGCACTTGCCCCGATCGACGCATTCGAAGACCTCGGTAAACGACGAGCAGGGCACGAGCGCGGCATCAGGCATGCCGAGCTTCGAGGCGAACACGAGCGCCGCCTCGTTGCAGTACGTGCCCTCGGGCCCCAAATAGGCTATCGACGTTTCCTTTTCGGTCATGAAAGCCCTCCTCTGCGCTCGATGCCGAATCGTGCCATTTTAACTCATCGTTTGCGCGGGCGCAGGCCCCGGTATGCGTATTGGCGCCCGAACCGGCAAGTCTTTTCGGTCACGTTCGCGGGCGCGAGGTGGCTCGAGCGATTCGCGCAGCTCTTCGACAGGCGAAACCGGAGGCTCCTCAGGCTCGGCGCGCCCACCGCTCCCGCCGAGCAAGACCGCCTCCCTGATCGCCGAGTACGCTATTGCCGTGAGCCGCTGGATCTGGCGCAACGAGCAGCCGACCACGCGCTTTATGCACATCAGCGCCTCGTCGCGAAGCTTTCGAGGCAGCCTGCCGATGTCGCGTGCCGTAGCCGCTATCCCCGCTGCCGCAAGCGCCGCGTTAGCACGCCAACGTGCCTCTTCGTCCCCCATCCGCCCCAGGGTGTCCACGTCAAGGTGCCGCTCCCCCTCGCCCGCTTCCCCATGGAACGCCGTGAAAGACTCGATATTGCCGAACAAGGCGAGCACGAACCCCAGCTCGCACAGAGCGGGAGAGCCCGCGACGTATTCCCCGAAGCTGCTCCATCTGTAGCTTCCGCAGAGGGCGGACTCCTCATGGTGGACGGGGTTGCGGTGGATGTAGCGCACCACGGTCATGAGCTGCTCATCCGTTTCGACGCAGACACTTGCGAACCGCCCGCCGAACAGCGGGCCGCAACGGAGGTGCCGGGCGTTGAAGAAGCGCGCGTACGAAGATGCGAGCTGGCGCATGAACGCCGATAGCGCGGCGTAATCGGCCTGCAGCAACATGTGCACGTGATTGCTCATGAGGCACCATGCATGGACTTTGACACCGAGGCTGCGCGCGCATTTTCGCATGCGCTCGAGGTAGTATTCCCGGTCTTCGTTGTCCTCGAAGATGTCGAAGTGGTTCACTCCCCTGTGGAACACATGGTAGAAGCCCGACGAGCTCTGAATGCGGCGCTTGGTTGCCATTGCGGCATCCCCCCTTCGCGAATCGAGGTTCGGGCGCGCGTGCGCCCGCCGTTCCGGAGATGCTAGCAAGCTAACCTTACAGTGCATTCGCCGCGGAATGGCACCCGCTACATCGAGTCTTACATACGCCTGACAAGAACATGGTCTGGAGCCGACAAAGCGTGCTCGCGCGCCCATCGCGCAAACACTACGTCCCTCCCCCGTACGCCCCGCCCCGCGGGTACGCCCCTCCCCGCGGTACGCCCCTCCCCGCAGGCAACTGATTTCCTACGCCCCTCCCCGCGGGCAACTGATTTCCCGCGGGGAGAGATAACTAAAGCGTTGAAAAGCGCCACGCAGAGCAACATGCGCTGATAGCCCTCGACGCCCGACTGATTCTCCCCGCGGGAAACTGATTGCCCGCGGGGAGAGGAATGCGGAGAGGAATGCGAAGGCTTCGGGGCGGGGCGGCGCAGTACGCGCGGGCCAGCGGCTTCGGGCAGCGCGGTTCCCTACACGGCCGAATCGTCAGGCGAGCGGTAGAACAGCGTCGTCACCAGCGCCAAAGCGTTGAAAAGCGCCACGCAGAGCAACATGCGCTGATAGCCCTCGACGCCCGGAGCGGAGGCAATCAACCCCACGAATATCGCAGGCGCGAGCGACGTGCCAATCTGTCGGATAAGCGTAATCGTCGCGATGGCGGACGTGCTGTCTTTCGGGTCCACGCTTTCCAGAATCATATAGTTGGTCGGCGCCCCCATCGCCATGCCCATGCCCGCGCCCACAATCGCAAGCCCGATGACGAACGTGGCAAAGCTAGGCGCCGCAATCGCGACGAGCGCCAGAAACAGTAGGCCCGCTATAGAAACCGCCAGCCCCGTGACTATAACCGGCTTCGGCCCGACCCTATCGATTATCTTGCCTCCAACCGGCGTAGTCACGAACGACGTGAGCCCGATCGCGAGCACGTAATAGCCCCCGGACCCGAGCGGGTCCCCCATCGCGTACTCCGCGAGCTCGGGCACGAGCACGAGCGAAATGACGAAGCAACCTATGAAGAACGAGACGATCATGGTTATGACGATGGGCCTGCTGTGGAAATACTCGAGGTGGAAAACCGGGTCCTCTGCGTGAGACTCGACATGCCTGAACGCCACGAGCGCGGCAACGGCCGCCAATGCGGGAGCCGCAACCGACAAAGCGGACCCCGGATCCGACGATCCGCCGAGGTCGACCCCCTTCACGGCGAGCAGGAGCAATATCACGAACAGCGCGAGCAGAAACGACCCCGCAATGTCCATCTTCCCCGATGTCGGGCAGGGCTCCTCTTTCGGGAGGAAAATGGCCGATGCCGCGATGAGCGCAATGCAGAACGGGATGGAGAGGTAGAACATGACCGGCCAGTTCTCGATGCCGAACGCGCCGACGATGGCGCTTCCGATGACCGAACCGAGCACGTTGGAGACGCCCACCACCGCCGCCGCGAGCCCCAAGGCCATGCCCCGCTTCTCGACAGGGAACGTCGTGCCGATCTCCGCGTTGGCGACGGGAATCATTCCGCCAGCCCCGACGGCCTGCACCACGCGCCCGACGAGCAAGACGGCGAAACTGCCGATGACTTGCGACAGGCCGCAGATGACGGCACCCAGGCAGAACACCCCTATGCACACCGTGAACACGCGCGGGCGCCCTCGCCTATCGGCGATCTTGCCGATCACGGGTATGAGCGCCGCGTAGAACAGCGTGTAGATGTTGATCATCCAGATGCCGGTCGTGCCGTCTATGCAGAAATCGGCCTGCACGACCGTCCGCGCAGGGGACACCATGCCAACATAGAGCCCCCCGACGAGCAATCCGACCAGATAGACAACCAGGATGAGGCCGTACTTCTCCTCTTTGGTGTTTGAGCTTTCCGAGCTTCCCATTGCCAAACCCTAAGACGGCGCGCGCCGGCTCTTCCCCGCGGGAAATCAGTTTCCCGCGGGGAAGAGCCGAGCGAGTGCACCCTAGAACGCAGATTCGTAGATAGCGCGGGCATCATCCATCGTGAGCTTGCGGAACTGCCCGAACTCGGAACCCTTCGTCTTCTCGAGCGTCGCGAGCAGCTCGTCTATGCAATCGGGCCCCACGCCGAAATCGCCGAGCACCCGGGGCATGCCCATTCCCACGAAGAACATCTGCAGCTCGTCGATGGCCGCCTCGACGGCGTCCGCCACCGCTTCCTCGCGGGGCTCGAAATCGTCGTCAACGGGCTCGATGCCGAACACGTCGTCCGCGAACGACAAGAAGCGCTCGGGGTTGGTCCGCCACACGTAGCGCATCCACGCCGGCAGGATAACCGCAAGGCCCGCACCGTGCGCCACCTGCGGGTAATGGGCGGACAGCTCGTGCTCGAGCGCATGGCTCTCCCACCCGCCCGCACGCGCAGTCGGGTTCGTCGAGCGGCCGCAGCCGCATAAGTCGTTATGCGCGAGCGTGCCTGCCCACATGATGTTCGCGCGCGCCTCGTAGTCCTCGGGGTCGGCGAGCGCCCTCGGAGCCATTTCCATCAGCGCGCGGATGATCCCGCATGCCAGGTTGTCGGTCACGGGCACTTCGCCTACGGCGCTGAAGTAGCGCTCGCAGATATGCGCGATCATGTCGGTGACGCCAGCGGCGGTCTGATACGCGGGCAGCGTGAACGTAACTTCGGGGTCCATGATGGCGACTCGGGGACGGAAAACGTCACCGTTCGTGCCGACTTTGCGGTTCTCCGCATCGTTGCTAAGCACACACGAACTCGAAGCCTCCGAACCAGCCGCAGGTATCGTGAGCACCGCGGCTATGGGAAGGCATTCGCCGACCGTCGCCTTCTTGGCGAAGAAGTCCCACACGTCACCCGCATAGGGAACGCCGAAGGCGGTTGCCTTGGCGGCGTCGATCACGCTTCCGCCGCCAACGGCGAGCACGCCGTCAACGCCTTCGGCACGCGCCTTCTCGATGGCGGCGCGCACCCATTCGACCTCCGGATTGGGCCGGACGCCGCCGCATTCCACGAAAGACAGGCCTGCGTCGACGAGCGATTGTTCAACTCGCTCGAGCAATCCCGAACGAACGACGGAACCCTGCCCGAACACAACGAGCACGCGCTTGAACCCCGCACCTGCGAGCTCGGCACCCGTGCGGTCGACATAACCGCGCCCGAACACGAACTTCGTAGGCGAGCAGAACACGAAATCATTCATTCCTTGCCTCCATTCTCTTCATGCGAGCATTGTACAGGAGTTCAATTGGCGCGTATCGCCGTCCGTCGAAGAAACCTGCGCGATACCTCCCCGCGGGCAACTGATTTCCCCTGGGGCAATCAGTTGCCCCAGGGGAAATCAGTTGCCCGCGGGGAGGATACAAGCACCCGAAGAGAGGCGCTGACGAACGACGCGGCCGGGCTATGCCCTCTGCAGCTTCTTGCCGCGTTTCGCCTCGTACATTGCCTGGTCCGCCTCGCGAATCACTTCGGCAACGTCATTGCAGCTCTTATCCGCCACGGCGTAGCCCATGGAAATGCTCGGCAGATGCGGATCGCTAGACTGCGCGCGGCCAAGCGCCAGGTGCACCCTCTTCATATAGGCATCCGCATCGCCGACCTGTTTCGGTATCACTATGAGGAACTCGTCGCCGCCGGTTCGGAAGCACATCCCCACCCCGCCGAAAACGCGCCGGATTATCCCCGCTATCGCCGCCAGGCAATCGTCGCCATAAGCATGGCCGTGCGTATCGTTCACGCGCTTGAAATCATCAACGTCAACGACGATCACAGCGCACGGGAACTTCGGCTTCGCGAGGAATTCCTCGAAGCTGCGTCTATTGAGCAGCTTCGTGAGCGGGTCAGTGCGCAACACCATATCCGAATAGAACAGGAAATACAGCATCACCGCCATCGACACCGCCGTCCACGTCGTGCGAACCGTGGTATCGGAGACCTGCATCAACACGCCCGCCGCCAAACAGACGAAAATTGAGACGACGGCAAGGACGCTGCTCGACTGATAGGTGCGGCCCGCTTTCACGGACTCGACCACCAAGTATATTGACGACAATGTATATACGGCCATGTAAACGAAGTACAACGGCCCGCGATGGTAGACGTTCGCCTCGTCGACCCAGAACACGTACCCGAAGCAGATGCCAACCGTTTGGAACACAACATGGCAAACGAGGATAATCATCACCCAGCGAACTCGAATCTCGGGAAATATCACGTTCGCGATTCCCACGGGAATAAAGGGCGCGATCGAGAAAGTGACCGCCATGAGCACGGCATGGGGCCAACGAAGCTCCGGGAATTGACCGCTCGTCGCATACGTGAACCAATCGATTGCGACGATTACGACGAGTGCGGTGATCGAGCGGAGGAACACGCCGCGCTCATCGCGCGCGACTGCGCGGTTAGTTGCGACGAGCATGGCGCCCGAGAGCAAGAACACGATGGTGAGCACTGAATAGCCCGTGAAACCCTTCAAAGCGTCACTCAACGGAAACATGCCCTTATCACTCCCCGTACTTAGATGGTGCTAGCATTATGATAAACGAGCGAAAGGGCTGGTACTATGCGCAAAAGACTCGTGAATTACCGCCGGCACGTGGACGAGATGCTCGAAGACGACGCGCCCGACCAGGACTGGGAGGAGGCCATCGAGGAGCATCTTGTTCAAGTGTCCTTTTTCCAGCACGAGAGACTCGTCCACTTGCTCGTGACGCTCGCATTCGCGCTCATGACGATCGTGAGCGCCGCTGCCGTTCTCCTCTTCCCCCGGCTTCTCACCGGCATCCTGACCCTGTTGTTCCTCGTGCTCCTCGTGCCCTATATCGTGCATTACTACTTCCTGGAAAACGAAACGCAGAAGCTTTACGCGCAGTACGATCGGCTCCTCGGGAAGGCAAGGCGATCGAACCGCACTTCCCCGCGGGAAACTGATTGCCCGCGGGGATAAGGCTCGCGCAGCAAGACGGCCCCCAGGGGAACCACTTTCTCCAATCACTTTCCCCTGGGGAAAGTGATTGGATGGCCGCGAGGCTAAGCGGCGCAACTGCTGCAACCGATTTCCCCGCGGGAAACTGATTGCCCGCGGGGAGAGAATGCGACAACGGAACATGCGCGCCCGTACCACGAACGCCGCTAGAACGGCGGCCTAACAAGAAACGCCCCGCCACTTTACGTAGCGGGGCGCTCGTGACAACTTATGCTAGCTGCAAGCTTACGCGGCCTTCGCGCGCTTCTGAGCCTCGGAGTAGGTCAGCCAGCCCTCGGGCACCGGTGCCTCTGCATGGCACTGGCTGCAGTAGTTCACGCTCTGCGAATGGCCCTTGTGGCACTCGCCGCAGGCGATCTCGCCGTGCTGAGCCTTGTGCGGGTTGAACTTCTCGTGCAGGTCCGCCGTCTTCGCGAGCAGGTCGTCGCGGGTCATGACGGAGCCGTCGTCGTTCACGTGGCAACCGGCCTTCAGGCAGAACTGGTCACCGGACTCCAGGCCCATGGGCTCAACCAGCTCGTCCATGGTGTGCTCATTGAGCAGCGCCTGGCCCCTGCTGTTCGTGCCAACGACCTCGTAGTTGCCGGTAATCCAGTGCATGGCCTCGCCGACCTGCTGGCTCAGGATCGGGGTATGGCAACCCATGCAGGTAGTGCCAGCCTTCTCCTTGTGAGCAAACGCCATCATCGCGAGGCTCTGCTCACTGGTCAGCTCGTTGCCATACTTGTCGACATTGCCCTCGAGGTAGGTCGCGCCGTACGCGTCCATCGGCGTATGGCAAATCGCATTGCAGAACGACGGCTGCTCATGCCACACCCAGAGGCCCACGCCAAGCACGACTACGACACCGACGACGATACCGACAATCGCAAGCTTGTTCTTCTTCTTTTTCGGGGCAGGAGCAGTCTCGGCTGTTTCCTCGACGCTCTCCGTCGGCGTCTCCTCGACGTCGATGCCCTTCGTCTCTTCAGTCATTTATTCACCTCGTCTTTCTATGACCAAAGTCCCTCTCCAAGAGAGGATTGTACAAACCACCCAAGAATTATATCATTCTCTCGGGGAATAGGACGCACGCAGCACCATTTGGGGATTGGGATGAAAATCAAACACTTCTCGGCCATGACTGGCCTTACGCCATCATCGATCCGCTTCTACGACAAGCACGGGCTCTTCGAATGCAACCGGTCGGAAAACGGCTACCGCAGCTTCTCGCCGCTCGACGCCTTCCGCTCGAACACCTTCCGCACGCTCTTCAAGTACGGGTTTAGCATCGACGAGACGGTGCACATCCTGAACGAGAAGCAGGGCTGCGTCGAATTCGCCGAGTCGCTCCGCTCACGCAAGGAGCAGATGCAGCATGAAATCGACCAGCTCAACGCCCGCATCAGCTACGTCGACCGCGCACTCCACCACCTCGAAGACGAGCAGCCCGAGTTCTGCGCCATGGTCGACGCGCCCAATTACATCTACGCGCGCGCCTCAAACGGATATGACTTCGACATCGCAACGGACAACAGGCTCTCGATCGCCGAGTTCTACGACATCCTCGGCCTCTCGTTCTGCACGCGCATCATCACGAAGGAGGACCTGGAATCGGATTCGCCGACCCTCGATCCAAGCTACATCGTGGCAACTCGCGAGAGCAACGCGCACCTGCTGTCCGCGGAGGCGCTGGCGGAATCGGGCCTGATAGAACTCGGGCATTGCGTGTATTTTCGCAGGGAGGTAACAAGGGAAGAAAGCGTCCAACGATCGTCGTACGCAATGCTCTACAAGTACCTTGAAGAAAACAAGCTTTCCATCAGGAGCGATGCCTTGCTGTTTCCGCTGTTCCTCAACCTCGACGGCGAGGGTCGCGATGTCGAAGTCATATACATACCGGTGGAAGAGCAATCCACCATGTAAGCGATATGCGTCTCTATTCGCTTTTCAAAGCGCCCTGTCATGAAACGGGGGGATTGCACGGGCCGCGCAATCCCCCCTTCGCTTTCGTCAGCTAAGCTCGACGATCGGCGATCGAGAACCGCGGGGTCTTAGCCCTTGATGTACTTCGCAGCCTCGGTAGCCGCAATGTAGCCGGAGTCGATGCACAGGCCATAGCAGTAACCGGGGATGTCGTAGTACGGCGAGTAGTACAGCGAGCCCGAATCGGTGCCGGCTGCGTAGAGGCCGGGCAGCGGGGTGTTGTCCGCCTTCAGCACGTTGCAGTTGTCGTCCGTGCGGACGCCGCCGAAGGTGGACCAGGCGCTCGGCTCGTTCTGCGTGACGTAGAACGGCGCCTTCGCGACCTTCGAGAGGTACCAGGGGCGGCAGCCGAACTGCGGGTCGACGCCAGCGTCGCAGTACTCGTTGTACTTCTTGACGGTCTCCTCGAGGTCGGTCAGGCCGAAGTGCTCGCCGAGCTCCTTCAGCGTGTCTGCCTTGAAGGCCCAGCCTTCCTTGATGCCCTCTTCGATGTCGGCGGGCAGCGTGGTCAGCGTATGGTACTTCATCTCAGGGTTCTTGAAGTAATTGCCGATGAACCAAGCGTTCTCGTCGCGATCGGTCGTGGCGCCCTTGGCCACCGTGTACTCGTACAGGCCCTGCGTGGACATGGCGTCGACGTAATCCTGGTCGACGATGGAATACCACGGGGCGTTCAGGATGATCTGCTCGGAACCGTAGCTCATCGGGAAGTCGCAGAGCAGGCCCTCGTTGATGAAGCGCTTGCCCTCGGCGTCCACCTGCAGACAGCCGTACAGGCCGAACTTGAAGGCGGTGTTCTGCTCGAACTTGTCCTGCTTGGCCGGGCGCGAAGCCTTCTGGTTGGTTCCGCCATACTCGCAGGGGCAGTAGCCGAACGTCTTGTCCAGCGCAACGCCGATCTCCTCGGCAGCGAGGATCGTGTCGCCCGTGCAGATGCTCTCGCCACCGCGCGCGACGTTGAGGTTGCGGGTCTTCAGGAAGCGCTCCTGGAGGTCGCGGTTGCCCAGGTAGCCGCCGGCGCACATGATGACGGCCTTGGCCTTGTAGGCGATCTTCTTCTTGCCTTCCTCGACGTTGACGCCGACGACCTTGTCGCCCTCAACGATGTAGGAAACGGCCTTGGCATCGAAGTGCAGGTCGATGCCGTCCTTCTCAACCTGGGCTTCCCACAGCTTGATGCGGTCGTCGGCCTTGGTAGTGATCAGATGGAAACCGCCCTTCTCGCCCGTGAACGGGGTGAGGAAGCGGAAGTCAGCCTCTTTGAACTCATAGCCGACTTCGGAAAGCTCGGCCACGGCGTTCTTGGAAGTCTCGAGGCAGCGGCGCATCAGGGCCGGGTTCGGGGTCCAGTGCGAGTAGTCCATGACATGGTAGAACGCGTCGTCGACGGTCAGCGTCGTGCCGCCTTCCTTGTTGATCAGCACGTCGGTGCCGACAGCGAACGGGCCGGAAACCTGGAAGCCGTTCGGGGCGCTGAAGTCCTTGCCCTTCTCGAGCAGCGTGACCTTCACGCCGTTCTTCGCAGCCACGTGGGCTGCCATCATGCCAGCGGCGCCAGCACCGATGACGACCAACTCGACGTCCTTGGTCTCGTCGGCCTTGAACGCCGCCGGAGCAGCTGCGGCGGAAGCGGCGGCAGACCCCGAAGCAGCAGCGCTTCCGGAAGCTGCCGGCGAGCAGCCTGCGAACATGCCCACGCCCGCGACGCCAAGGGCGGACAGAGCCGCACCCTTGAGGAAGCCACGACGGCCGAAGCCCTCAGGCTTGATCTCCTCGGAACCGATTTCCTTAGGTGTGGCTTCAAGTTCTTGCTTTTCCATAAATCCTTCTCCTCTCCCAAATATTTACGGATAAAGCCAACAAAATGAGCATAAACCTTAAACCGTGTTCAAAGTCAACGCGGTTTTTACAGGAATTGGACGCTATGTTTTTCACGGCTTGAGGGAGGGGTAAACTACGGTTGCGCACTACATTTTGCCTGTTCATAGACGTGTTGATGTGTTATTGATGGCGCTGGATACGAATCGCGCGTCTCTCCCCGCGGGAAATCGGTTGCCCGCGGGGAGAATGCGACGGGCTTCGCTTGAGGCATCAATCATTTCCCGCAAGGCAATCATTTTCCCCCGGGGAAATCAGTTGCCCGCGGGGAGGATGCAACCCGGGCGGCGCCGGACGCAAAAGCGGCGGCCCGCTCTCGCAGGCCGCCGCTTCGAATCGAGTGGGTTTCGGCGCGTCGTCCCTACGCCTTCTTCTCCCACTTCTCGCGCACGTCCTCGACCGAGACGGGATCCTTCGGCTTCACGTCGCCGGTGACGGCGTGAATGGCCGCGTAACGGCCCATGGTCATGTAGGAACCGCAGCAGAGACCGCCCTGCGCGAGGTTCCACTCAAGGCCGCCGCAGAGATCGCCAGCGCCGGAACCAACCGAATACAGGCCCTTGATGACCTCGCCCTTTGCATTGAGCACCTGGCAGTTCGCGTTGATTTCGACGCCCGAGTTAATGGCGCTGCAGCGGATCCACTGGCGCGTGCCCCAGTAAGGCGGCGTGTCGATCGGCTTCATCTTGTCAGGAGCCAGGCCGAACTCGTTGTCCGCTCCGGCCTCGCATGCCTTATTCCACTTGTCAACGCTCTCCTTCAGCGCAGCGGCGTCGATACCGAGTTCCTTGGCAAGCTCGTCGAGCGTCTCAGCACGGTGCGTGTCGATGAGCGACGGGTACACGTTGTACGGGTCCTGCTTGAAGCCCGGAATGTAGTTTTCGAGCGACTCGATGGACGACTTGGCCTTGTACTTAGCCACGAAGTCGTTGTCGAAGATGCGGAAGAAGACGCCCGGATCGTCGACGTCCTTGCGCATGCGCAGCGCGAGGTCCCACGAAGCCATGGGGATATCCTCGTTCATGAAGCGCTTGCCGTTCTGATCGAGAGCCATGAACGGAAGGCTCGTCATCATCATGGGCTGGGCGTCCATGTCGTGCATGGTCTTCGCATGGTTGACCGGGGTCATCTGGGCGCCTGCGGCCATCGCCATCAGGATGCCGTCGCCGGTACGGTCGGTCTGCTTGCGGCCGAAGCGAGAGACGTCGGGCGACCAGCGGGAGACGAGGCTCTCGTTGTTCTGGTAGTCGCCAGCGGCGATGATGACGGCCTTCTTGGCCTTGAACTTGATGTACTTGCCACCGCTCTTGCCCACGACGCCGCTGACGGAGCCGTCAGACTCGACGACGAGCTGGACGGCCGGGGTCTGGTAGAAGAACTCGACGCCCTTCTTGGCAGCGAGCTCGGCCAACGCCACCATGAGGTCCTTGTGGTTCTTGGGCTTGGGGCCGAAGGACTTCAGGACAGCGGTGCAGTAGCTGCCGTCGGGGTACGTGGTCTTGGTCGCGGAGGCGGAATACGGCGGGAAGCCGGCCTCGTCCGAGCGCTTGATGATCCAGTTGTTGGTCTCGCCGGAGTGGTCCATGAAGAACTTCAGCAGATCCCAGTTCATGCGGTAACCGCCGGCCGCGCGCCAGCTCTGCATGAACTCGAGAACGCCCGTCTCCGTGCTCTCCTCGAGGATGATGCCGCAGGAGCCGTTGCCGTTCGCCTGGGCCTCGTTCGCCTTCTGGAGGACGGCGACCGTGGCGCCTTCCTCGAAGGCCGACAGCGCTGCGGGAACGCCGGCGGTGCCGGCGCCCACGACGACGATGTCGTATTCCTTCTCCTCATCGAATTTCGTGATGGCAGGCAGCTCGACGACCGACGCATCGAAGTCGGCCTGGACCGTGCCGGCGGGCAGCGAGCTTGCGGCAGCAGCCGACTTGGAGCCCGACCCGCTCGGGGAGCACCCGGCCGCCACGCCGCCGATCGCGGCAGCGCCGCCCAGGAGCGCGCCTCCCTTTAGAAATTGACGACGATTCAATTCCATACCTTGTACCACCTTTCTTCTTTCCCCTTCCTAGCTGTGCGCCGTTTGACGCACAAGGCGAATACTACTCCTCATTTTTTCCATATTTAGTCTTGACTTATTCCATCTTTAACCCTTTAGCTTATCGTTTAGCAATGGCGTTAGCGTTTCGAGGTTGCGGCCCTCCCTCCTTCCCCGCGGGCAACCGGTTTCCCCAGGGGAAAGTGGTCCCGCGGCGGCGGGGCGCAACGGCAAGCTCCCCGCGGGAAATCGGTTTCCCGCGGGGAGCTGAGGTGGCAATTTAGTTGTTGACGCGAGCTTCCCGAAGCTAGGCCTCGCGAATGCGGTCGGCGAGCCAGCTCGCCCACTCTTCGACGCCCGTGCCCTTCGTCGCCGCGATCGGGAAGATGGGCGCCTTGGGGTTGAGCTCGCGCACCGACGAGTCGAACGCCTCGCGATCGAAATCGAACACCGGCGCCGTGTCCACCTTGTTCAGGATGACGGCCTCCGCGATCTGGAATACGCCGGGGTACTTAAGCGGCTTGTCGTGACCCTCGGGCACGGACAGGATCATGACCTTGGCGTTCTCGCCCAGGTCGAAGTCGGTCGGGCACACGAGGTTCCCCACGTTCTCGATTATGATCAAATCGAGCCTCTCGAGGTCCAGCACGTCGATCGCGCGCTTCAGCATCGCGCTCTCCAGATGGCACGCACCGCCCGTGTTGATCTGCACCGCGGGAATGCCCTGCGCCTTGATCTTCTCGGAGTCAACCGTGCTCGCGATGTCGCCCTCAATCACCGCGATGTTGAACTCGTCGCGCAACGCGTCGATCGTCGCGAGGATCGTGGACGTCTTCCCCGAACCGGGGCTCGCCAGCAGGTCAACGACGAACACGTGGTTCTCGGCGAACCGCTCGCGCAGCTCGGCGGCCAGCTTGTCGTTCTTCTCGAGAATGGGCTTGTTGATGTCGATATGCATATCATTCCTCCTCGTCGGGAATGTCCACCTCGATCGAGGCGATATCAAGCTCCCGCCCCGAAAGCAGCATCGTCTCATAGCTCCCGCACTCGGGGCATGCGCGGTGGAAACGGTCGTGCTCGAACTCGTTCGCGCACTCGAAGCAAAGGCTCTTCGGCGGCACCATCTCGATCGAGAGCTTGGCGCCTTCGCAAACCGTGCCCTCGGAAAGCGCCTCGAACGCGAACTGCAGCGCATCCTCGATGGCCTCGGTCATCTCGCCCACGCGCAGGTTCACAGCCGTCACCCTCTCGGCGCCGGCATCCCGAGCGGTCGCGAGCGTGGCGTCGAGAACCCCCGATATGATGCCCATCTCATGCACGGGCTACTCGTCGTCCTCGCCGTAAAGCTCCTCTTCCTCTTCCCGCTGGCGCTTGATGCGCCTCGCCAGGATGACGCGCGCGAGCAGCAAGCTCAGCTCGTATAGCGCGATGAGCGCCGCGAACAGCAGGAGCATGGTCACCGGGTTGGCGTCGGGCGTCACGCATGCGGAGAAGATGATGAGCACGACGTAGACGTAGCGCCAGCTCGCGCGGAGCTTGTGGTACGGCACGATGTTGAAGATGACCAGGTAGAAGATCACGATCGGCAGCTCGAAGGCCACGCCGAAGCCGATCTCGAACCCGATGATGATGTCAATGTAGCTCGACGCATCGGGCACCAGCGTGCCCCACCCGTTCGTCTGGGCGGTGAGCCACTCGAACGCGGGGTGAAGGATGATGAAGTAGCAGAACAGCGTGCCGAAGATGAACAGCGCCACCGCCGCCGCAAACGTCGGGATGAACCACTTGCGCTCGTTGGGCTTGAGCGCGGGCAGGAAGAACGCGAGTACCTGCCACAGGATGAACGGCGACGTCGCCACTATGGACGTCCAGAACGACACCTTGAACGGGATCGTGAACGGGTCGATGCTGCCGAAAACGTTGAGCTTCGCTCCCTCGTCGCCCGGCAGGAACTCGCCGATCGGCCAGATGAGGATGTTGATCACCGTCGGAGCGGCGAGGTAGAACACGACGATGGCCACGATCAGCACGACCGCGATGCGCACGAGGCGCATGCGCAGCTCGCCGAGGTGTTCCATCAAGGGCATTCGCGCGGGACCGATAGGCATTAGCGCTCACCCCCCTCAGCGGAATCGGAGGCTTCGGCGGCATCGCCCTCGGCTCCGGACGCCTCAGCGGGAGCGGGCGCCTCGTCCTTCGCGGGAGCCTCGCCGGCCGCTTTGGCCTCGGCAGCCTTGCGCTCGGCGCGCTCGCGCTCGTAACGGGCCTTTCGCTCCGTGAAGGTCTCCTGGCGCGCAGGCTTCTCGCCCTTCGCGGAATCGCCCCCGGAAGCAGGCGCGTCCTGCTTCTTCTCCGATTCCTGCCCTGCCTTTTCCTTCTCTTCCTTTTCCTGGCGCTCCTTCTTCTTCTCCTCTTGGCGCTTGGCAAGCTTGTCGAGCGCCTCGATGGGATCCTTGAAAGGCTCGTCGGGGTTGTTGGGGTCGAAGAGGCCCTCGTTGCCGAGCGTCTCGTTCATGTCCTCTTGCGCCTCGCGGAACTTCGCGATGGCGCGGCCGACCGTCCTGCCGATTTCCGGCAGCTTGTCGGGGCCGAAGATGAGAAATGCGAATATGAGGATGATGAATAGCTCGAAGCCGCCTATACCGAACACGCTGAATACCCCCGGTCGCTACGAGCCCAAGACGGCGATCGCCATGGTCGGGATGCCGAGCGCCAACACGAGGATGACGCAGACGACGATAGTGAAGATGCGCTTGGTGCGCTCTTTGCGCTCCTTCGCGGCCGCTTCGCGCTTGGCGCGCTCCTCGGCGGCCTTGACGCGATCTTCGCGTTGTTTCTGCGTCAATTTCTGCTTTGACTTCTGCTGCTTTTTAGACATACCGTCCTCTGCCATTCTCATCCTGGTGGCTTGTGTACAGCCCCGTATCATAACATCCTGCGCCCGGTGAACTTGAAAGTTCATATGGTATGCGGATGCGGGCGGCGGGCGGCATTGAGGGAGGCCCCGAGATGGGCCGCGGGGCGTTTTCCCGCCCGCCCGTTTTCCCCGCGGGAAACTGATTTCCCCTGGGGAAAACGATTGGCAACCAGTTTCCCCGCGGGTAAATGATTGCTCCCCGCGGGCAACCGGTTTCCCCTGGGGAAAATGATCGAGCCGGAGCGCCGACGAGGGTCCGGCATCCTATCGTATATACTAAGAGCATGATTGAACCCACCGACACCACCATTGACACCGCGACGGGGCTCGCCGCGCCGGCTGAGCTATCCACGGAGCGGGTAAAGGAAATCTTCACCACCATCGCGCGCAAGTACGAGCTGTTCAACGCCGTCTCGAGCTTCGGATCGTATCGTCGCTGGCTCGACGGAATGATGAGGCAAGCCCCCATCAAGCCCGAGCACGACGTGCTCGACATCGCAGGAGGCACGGGAGACGTCTCGCGCTGGGTCGCGCGCTTCCACCGCCCGAAGCACATCCAATGCACCGACCTCGTGCCGGCGATGCTCGAAGTTGCGCGTGCTCACCAGGCGAACGGCGATTTCGGGAACGTCCCCATCGACTTCGACGTGGTCGACGCGCAAGACATCCCGTACGACGACGAGAGCTACGACGTCATCACGATGGCGTACGGCATACGCAACATGCCCGACCGGCCGCGCGCCCTCGCGGAGATGCACCGCGTGCTCAAGCCCGGCGGTGCGCTCGTATGCCTGGAATTCTCGACGCCGCCGAACCCGGTATGGCGTGCGCTGTACATGTTCTACCTGAAGCACCTCATCCCGTTTTGGGGCGGGCTCATCACCGGCGATCGCTCCGGCTTCGTCTACCTGTCGAGCTCGATCCGCGCCTTCCCGGACCAGCGGGGCCTGGCCGAGATGATGGAAGAAGCCGGCTTCACCGATGTCACATGGCAGAACTACACCGGCGGCATCGCGGCCGTGCACGTCGCGCACAAGCAAGCCTAGCCCTTCCGAACACGCCGGACATCGCGAGCAACCAAAAGAATCACTTTCCCGCGGGGAAAGTGATTCTTCTTTTTAGCGA
Organism: Coriobacteriaceae bacterium; assembly: GCA_015062685.1. Taxonomy (GTDB): domain Bacteria; phylum Actinomycetota; class Coriobacteriia; order Coriobacteriales; family Eggerthellaceae; genus UBA9715. The sequence goes on along the minus strand of SUUE01000004.1, from coordinate 32,731 downwards.
AACTGCCGGGCCACAGGACTCCCAACCAACTTCCCAACCAACTTCCCCGCGGGCAACTGATTTCCCCTGGGGAAAATGATTGGCGCAACCGGTTTCCCCGCGGGAAACCGGTTGCCCGCGGGGAGAGAGCTAGGTGCGGGATCAGTACGGCTCGTCGAGGCTCGCGTGGGCTTGGGCGTCTGCCGTCAGGTCGAAGAAGCGGCCAGCCTTATAGCGGTCGAGGGCCACAAGGGCGATCATGCCCGCATTGTCGCCGCAGCTCGCGAGCGGCGGCATGACGAGCTTGACGCCCATCCGCGCGCACATGTCCTCGTACGCCGCGCGGAGAACCGGGTTCGCAGCCACGCCGCCGCCGAGGCAGAACGTGCGCGCGCCCGTCTGCTTGAGCGCATCCTTCGCTTTCGCCACCTGCACGTCGACGACCGCCTGCTGGAAGCTCGCGGCGATATCCGGGACGCACAGCTCGCGCCCCGCCTGTCGCTCCTTGTTTATGTAGTTCACCACCGCGGTCTTGAGGCCCGACAGCGAGAACCGCAGATCATGGGAATGCAGCATCGCCCGCGGGAACTCGATCGCGTCGGGGTTTCCTTTCGCCGCCTCGCGCGAGATCACCGGGCCACCGGGATACCCCAGCCCCAGCGCTTTCGACACCTTGTCGAAGGCCTCGCCCACCGCGTCGTCAATCGTCGCGCCGAGCGTGACGTAATCGCCCCACCCGCGCATGTGCACGAGCATCGTGTTTCCGCCCGACACCAGCGAAACCACGGCCGGCGGCTCGAAGCCGGGATCGCCGATCTTGTTGGCATACAGATGCCCTTCCAGGTGGTTCACCCCGACGAACGGCACGTCGAGCGCCCATGCGGCCCCCTTCGCGAACGCCACGCCCACCACGAGCGCGCCGAGCAGCCCCGGCGCGTACGTCACGGCAACCGCATCAAGGTCGCCCCAGGTCACGCCCGCCGTCTCGAGCGCCTCGGCAGACACGCCGCATATGGCCTCAATGTGCTTGCGGCTCGCGATCTCGGGCACGACGCCCCCGAACCTCGAGTGGAAATCGATCTGCGAAGCGACGACGTCGGCGAGCAGGTTCCCCTCGCCGTCCACGACGGCGCCCGCCGTCTCGTCGCACGAGGACTCGATGGCGAGCACGAGCGGACGTTCGTGCGCCGTGGCACCTTCCCCGCCCTCCAGGTGCTTGAGCTCCATGCCCGCGACGTCGCGCACGGCGGCGGGCAGCGGGCCCTGCATGATGGCGGCGTCCTCGCGGTCGGAATAATAGCGCGGGCGCACGCCGACGCGCTCCAGCCCGAGCGACTCGTAGAACGCCTGCGCGCCCTCGTTGGACAGGCGAACCTCGAGCGAGCACGTCGAAGCGCCCAGGTTACGCGCGTCTTCAGCGAGCCTGACGACGAGCTCGCGCGCTATGCCGCGGCGGCGCCATTCCGGCAAGACCGCCACCTTGAGCACCTGCAGATCGCCGTCCACGACGAGGCCTCCCGCATAGCCCACGAGCGCGCCATCGGCCTCCGCGATCCACCAGCTGCGGTCACGGCGCCCGAGCTCGTCGCCTACCAGGCGCGCGCTCCACGCGTCGGTGCCCATGGCCGTCGCCTCGATCGCGGCCACGCCCTCGGCGTGCTCCGCATCGAGCGGCCTGTAGGCCACCCCTTGCCCGTCGGCGCGCGCGACGACGCGCGCGGCGGCGTGCATGGTCGCGCGGCCCTTCCCGCCATCGGGCGCGACGTCCTGCACGCCCGTGGCCAGGTTCTTCTCCTCGTTGTTCGCGAGCTTTATGCGCTCGTTCTCCTCGGCGTCCGAAAGGCGCGTGTACACGGGAAGCAGCAGGCCGGGATCATGGCGAATCGCGTCGAGGGGATCGGCGGAGCCCGACCGCCAGGCATGCTCGAGCGCGAGCAGGAGCCCGAGGCCCGTCGATTCCCAAAGGCCCTCGTCGAGCACCTGGCCGTACGGCTCGTACAGCTCCCGGTACTTGACGAGCCCGTCGCCCGCGATGAGCAGGTCGAGCGCGGAGCCGTCGAGGCACTCCCCGCCCCTCCAGCCGGGCTGCGCGATTTCCCCGGCGAAAGCGTCGGCCTTCACGACGCGGTCCGCCCCCGAGCGCCTCGCCCCGTCGTCGAACAGGGAGAACCGCGCGGGATACACCTCCTTGCGCATGGCGTCCGCCACCACGAGCAAGTCGCCGCGAACGCCCTGCGCCCATGCGTTCCAGGCCACTGCGTCGAGCGTCGATACGCCCACGAGCGCGACGCCGAGCGCCTGCGCGATTCCCTTGGCCGTCGCCATGGCGATGCGCACGCCGGTGAACGAGCCCGGGCCGCGCCCCACGCACACGCACGCGATCTGCCCGCGGCGAACGCCCGCTTGGGCGAGGAGCTCGTCGACTTGCGCGAGCAGCTGGGTGTTGGACGCGCGGTGCGCCCTCACCTCGCGCGTCGCGACTATGTCGATCGAGCGGCTGGGCGCGTCCAGGGTCCCGACGCCGATCGCGACCACCTCGTTGGCGGTGTCGAATGCGAGCACGTAGCGCGCGGCGGCCGCCGATGGGGCGACGCTGGTCCGCGCGGAATCGTCTCCCCGCGGGCAACCGATTTCCCGCGGGGAAAACGCCGTGGCTAACTTTTCCGCCCCACTCTGATCCGGCGCGGAGGCGCCATCGCCCGCGAGCGCGGCATCGATCCGGGCCTTCCAGCTCTCAAGGAGCTCCTCGTACTGCCCGCCGACCGCCCTGACCGCGATCTCCCGCACCTCATCGGACACTTTCGCGACGCTGATCGAGAGGAACTCGTCGAACGCGTCAGGAAATTTCTCGGCCCATTCGACGAAGCACGCGCCGCCCGACTCGAGGTACTCCCGCAGCCCGATGTCGTCGAGCTGCTCCTGCTCGTCGAGCCTGTACAAGTCGAAATGGTGCAGCGGCAAGCGCCCCGAACCATACGTGAGCACGATGTTGAACGTGGGGCTGATGGGAACCTCGGCAGCCCCCAAACCTTGCGCGACGCCCTGCACGAACTGGGTCTTCCCCGCTCCCAGGTCACCCGAGAGCAGCACGACGTCTCCCGCGCGGAGGCACTGCCCGAGCGCCGCGCCGATAGCCTTGGTCTGCACGGGCGAACCGCTCCGCGCAACCAGATTGAATTCCGCACCCATGAACGCTACTTACCGCCCTTCGCACGCGCGCCGCCCTCGTGCACCAGCCGCAGCCCCTCGAGCGTGAGCTCGGGGTTCACCGCGGTGACGGTGCGGCACAAGGGGCCCATGACCGCGGCCAGCCCGCCCGTCGCGACGACCGGCGCCTCGTAGCCGAGCTCGGCGAACACGCGCGTCACGAAGCCGTCGACGCGGTCGGCCTCGCCGTAGACGATGCCCGACTGCATGGCGTGCACGGTGCTCCTGCCGATCGCGGCGCCCGGGTCAACGAGCTCGATGGCTGGCAGCTTGGTCGCGTGCGCGAACAGCGCGGCGGCGGACGTCTCGAGCCCCGGCGCGATGATGCCGCCGATGAAGCGCCCTTCCGCATCGATGACCTCGAGGTTCGTCGCGGTGCCGAAATCGACCACCACGACGGGGGCGCCGTAGAGCTCGCGGGCCGCCACGGCGTCCGCGACGCGGTCCGCGCCTATCTCCGATGGGTTAGCGTACGTCGTCTCGAACAGCTCCCCCGCCGCCTCGGCGTTGCAGATCACCGGCTCGAAGCCGAGGATGCGCGCGAGGGCGCGCCTCCACGCCGAGCCGAGCGACGGCACGACCGACGCGAGGACCGCACCCGTCACGTCCTCGGGGCCGACGCCCTCGGAAGAGAGCAGCGGCATCACCTTTAGCCGCAGCTCATCGGAGGTGTCGGTCTTAGTGCTCGCGATCCTCCACATGTGGCGCAGGAGCGACCCTTCATAGATCCCGATGACCGTCTGGGTGTTTCCAATATCGATCGCGAGGAGCATGTTCGCTGCAAATCCTTTCATATCCGCCAATTTATCAGGCGCTTTTGATTCCGAATTTCTAATTCAAACGCTATTATATCAATCAAAGAGAATACCCCTTGCCCAGCAAGCAGCTAACGAGGAGAACGCCATGGCTGATACGACCAAGCACATCCTAGTCGTCGACGACGAGAGCTCGATTTCGGAATTCGTGAGCTACGCGCTCAAGAAGGAAGGCTACGAGGTCGATGTGTTCGACAACGGCGAAGCTGCGCTGGCGGCCGCGCGCAAGACGCCCTTCGACCTGTTCATCCTGGACATCATGCTCCCTGGCATGGACGGCTACGAGCTCTGCAGGCGCCTCCGTTCCATCACGTCGGCGCCCGTGCTGTTCCTGTCGGCGCGCGACACCGAACTCGACAAGGTCGTCGGCCTCGAAATCGGCGGCGACGACTACCTCGCCAAGCCCTTCGGCGTGCGCGAGCTGATCGCGCGCGTGCACGCCCTACTGCGCCGCGGCGCCGGCGGGGACTTCGCCGCCTCCAGCCACGCGATCGTGGCCGGCGGGATCACGCTCGACGAGGAAGCGCATTCCGCCACCGGCGAGTTCGGCCCGCTCGACCTCACGCCCCGCGAGTTCGAGCTGCTGGCATGCCTGATGAAGAACGCGGGCAAGGTCGTCTCGCGCGAGGACCTGCTCCGCGACGCCTGGGGCTGGGAATTCCTGACCGAGACGAAGACCGTGGACACGCACATCAAGCGGCTGCGTGATAAAATCGAGGCGGCCGGTTACGACTCCGGCCTCGTCGAGACGGTTCGAGGATACGGGTACAGGTTCAAACAATAATGCGGCTTCAAACCTACTTCGCGCTCCTCGCAACGTTGCTTGCGATTCTCGCAGGCGCGCTGATAATCTTCGTCTGCACCCTGGTTTACGCGCTTCCCTGGTACACGTTCCTGATGCTGGTGCCCTGCGCGCTCATCACGTTCATATTAAGCCTGATCATCGGCTACTTCATCGCCGAGCCGCTCAGGCTGCTGCTCAGCAAGCTCACGGCCTACCGCGTGGGCGTTCCCGTGTCGTTCGAGCCCGACACGCGGCTCTACGAGGCGGACGAGCTCTCCGAGTCGACGAGTATCCTGGTGAGGAAACTCGAATCCCAGCAGAGTGACCTCGTGCGCGAGGGGCGCAGGCAGAGCGAGTTCGTGAGCGACGTGGCACACGAGCTGCGGACGCCGCTCACCGCCATCAGGGGAAACGCCGAGATGCTCCAAGACCCGGACCTTCCGCCGTCAATGCGCGAGAGGTTCACCTCGATCATCGTGTCGGAAAGCGAGAGGCTCTCGCGGCTCGTGAGCGATTTGCTCGCACTGCAGCGCATCGAGAACGACGCCACGCAGCCGGCCGAGCTCGCGCGAATCAACCTGCGGTCGCTCGCACAGGACGTCGTCGACGCGCTCCATTCGCTCCTGGAGGAACGCGAGGCGAACGTGCGAATCGTCGGCGAGGCCCCCGACGTGCTCGGGAACGCGGACCGCTTGAAGGAAGCCCTCACGAACCTCGTGGAGAACGCGAGCAGGTTCATCGATCCGGGCGGACACATCTCCATCGAGCTCTCGGGGCTGCACGGCAACGCGATCATCCAGGTGAAGGACGACGGGACCGGGTTCGGCGACATCGACCCCAACCTGCTGTTCGGCAGGTTCTACCGCGCCGATGCCTCGCGCGCGCGGAACACGGGCGGCACGGGCCTGGGGCTCTCCATCGTGAAGTCCATCGTCGAGTCGCACGACGGCACCGTCGAGGCGCTCAACCGCGTAGGCGGCGGCGCCGTCTTCATCATCGCGATCCCCGCCATCGAGGAATAAGCCGCTCGCGATAGCTAGGGTCCCAGCCGCTCTCCCAACCGTTTCCCCGCGGGAAATCGGTTGCGCCCGGGGAATTGCCCGCCAATCACTTTCCCCAAATCACTTTCCCCAGGGGAAATCAGTTGCCCGCGGGGAAACGGTTGGCGCGAGGCGTTAGGCCTATTGCTTGTTGTAATACGAGATTCCACCGGGCTTGAAATACGTCCGGATGAAGCCGTCGGTCGAGACGACCACGAGCTCGTCGGTCGATTGAAGGTAGTACACGTCGTCGCCGTCCTCGCGCTGCGTCTTGTGGAGCGCGTCCGGGTTGGCGATCACGGCATTCGCACCCGCGAGATAGTCCTGGGCGCTCTCGAACCCCATCTCAACACCATGCTTCTTGTAATGGCTCTTGAGCTGGGATTTCGACCTGAACGTGTACGAAGGGCTGTCCGATTGGGCTGCGGGGCTCGAGATCGATGATGCAGACGAAGCAACCGCAGCAGGCGATCCGGAAGAGGGCGCGGAAGCGCAACCGGCGCAGATGGCCGCAACGAGCGCCAGAGACGCTACGATAGCAACGAGCTTTGAGCATGCGGAGACCCGAGCCGATGCGGCGCCTCCCCTTTCGCGTTTGCCCGTCCAAGCCATCGCAGCCCTTTCTACGTTCGGTTACCTCCCCGCAAATTATACCTGCGCCCCACGGCTCCGAGGAAAAGCGCAAACGAGGCGAAACCGCGGGCACGACCGTTTTCCCCGCGGGCAACCGATTACCCGCGGGGAAAACGGTCGGCGGATGCCGCTGGACAGGGGCGCGCGAACAAGTGCTAGAATTGTCGGGCTTTGTTGGGACGGAACCGATACCGAACGTTAGGAGAAGATTCAAAATCATGTACCAGACGAAGACGAGCGAGATCAAGCCGCTAGCATATTCCGACTCTCGCACACGATCCATCACGTTCACGGCGCTCTCCATCGCCGTCATGGCCGTCTCGGCCTGGATCACGGTCCCCATCGGCCCCGTTCCCTTCACGCTGCAGATGTTCGCCGTGACGCTCGCCATCCTCGTGCTCACCCCGAAACAGGCAATCGGCGCTACCGCGGGCTACCTCGCCCTCGGCGCCATCGGGGTTCCGGTGTTCTCCGGCATGCGCGGGGGCATCGGCGTGCTCATGGGCTTCACCGGCGGCTTCCTCTGGGGCTACCTCATCGGCGTGTCGCTCGCAGTTGCGCTGCTCGCCTTCTTCCGCAGCCGCGGCATCGACAACTTCGGCGTCGGCGTGGCAAGCGGCCTCGTGTTCACGTTCGTGGCCTATGCGTGCGGCTGGCTTCAGTACATGGTGGTCGCAGGCGTTGGCCCCGTCGAGTCGCTCCTCGTGACCGTCGCCCCGTTCGTGGTCGTCGACATCATCAAGATCGTCGCGGCAACAGCAGTCGCCCGCGTAATCATCAACGCGCTCTCCAACCGATAAAGGGAGCTCAAGCCTCCGCGGCCACCAACCGTTTTCCCCGCGGGAAACCGGTTGCCCGCGGGGAGATGGCGACAACGCCGAGAATCACTTTCCTCTGGGGAAATCGGTTTCCCCAGAGGAATCTTTTTGAGCTAGGTAAACCATTTTTGCGCCGACCGTTTTCCCGCGGGGAAAACGGTCGGCTGCGAAGTAGCGGCGAAGCGGCAATGCCCGCCTCGGGCTACGAAAGGATGTGAGCCTCGCCGCTGTTGACCTTCACGATCTGCGTACCGTCGTTCACGAGCAAGCAGAGGGTCTCGGCGTCCACGCCCACGACGGTGCCCTCGACGATCACATCGCCGCTCAGCACCTGCATGCGCACCTTCTTCCCCTGCAGGTAGTTGCACTGCTCGTACTCGTGGACGAACGGCGCGAACCCGTTGGCCTGCCACACCGGGTAGCACTGCCAGAACGAGGAGAGCACTGCGTCTCCCACCGCGTCGATCGCCTCCTCCTGGTTCGCGAACGAGTAACCGTTCCCGAAGGCTATGCCGCCCACCTCGGTAAACCCGATCGCCAGATCGGCGAAGAACGCGGGCTTGTAACGCCCGTCGGTGAGCAGGTCGCCCTCCATCTTCGGCCGGAACACGTTGACGCCGACGCCGATGCACACGCCGCCCGCCGTGGCCTCCATGGAGATGCCCGCTATCTTCTCGTCGCCCACCATGAGGTCGTTCGGCCACTTCACCTGAATCGACTCCGCGGGCATGGCGGAAAGCCTCAAGAGCGCCGCACGGATCGACAGCGCCATGACGAACCCGAGCGAGGGAAGCTCGGAGACGCTGCGACCAGGCCGCAGCAGAATCGACTGGTACAAGCCGCCCTCGGGGCTCGTCCAGTAACGTCCCTGGCGCCCGTACCCGCCCGTCTGCTTGCGCGCGCGGCACACGTACCCTTCGGCCGCATGGGCTCGCAGGGCCTTCTTCACCTGCTCGTTCGTCGAATCGATTTCCTTGAACAGCGCAACGTCAAGTGGTTTCATGTCTCCCCTAACCTTATCGTTCGATTCGGGTTGCAGCGCCATACTCGGGATGGGCGTCGTCGATGCTCGAACCATCGGCGAAAACGAAATGCGGCCTCAACTCGGCCAGCGGCCTCACGACGAAGTCACGCTCCAGGGCGCGCGGGTGGGGCAAGGTCAGCACCTCGTTCTCAACTTCGTACATCTGGTAGTCCACGATATCGAGATCGCACGTGCGCGGACCGTTCTCAATGGTGCGGACGCGCCCGAGGCTGTTCTCGATGGCGTGCAGGTACTTCAACAGCTCCGCGGGCGGAACCCCGCAGCGCATGAGCACGACGGCGTTCACGAACTCGTCCTGGTCCTCGTAGTAGGCGGGCTCGCTCGCATAGAAGCTCGACACGTCCACGATCTGCGAATCGGGCAGCGAGCAGATCTGGCTGATCGCCTGATTCAGCTGCGCGATCTTCGCCTCCTGCTCCTCGCCCGGGTTGCCCACAAGCGCCACGTTGCTGCCGAGGCTCAACACCACGAGCGGCCTCAGGTCGCGCAAGCCGCCCGCCGTCACCTCCACGTTGTGCGCGCGCACGACGGTGGCGCCCAGCTCGCATGCGAGCAACGCCTCGGCCGCCGACGCAATATCGCGCTCGGCCGGGTCGTCGATATGGTAGGCCCACCCGATGAAGCTCTTGCGTGAAACGGCGCACATGACCGGGTAGCCCAAGCGCGCGAACTCGTGGAAGTTGCGGACGATTTCCATGGTCTGGGAAGGCGTCTTCCCGAAGCCCGGGCCCGGGTCGATACAGATGCGCTCGCGCGCCACGCCGGCGGACTCGAGCATGGCCGCCTGCTCGCGCAGGTAATCGCGCACCTCGGCGACGACGTCGTCGTAGACAGGATCGTCCTGCATGGTGGCGGGCTCGCCCTTCATGTGCATGACGACCAGCCCCGCGTCGCACGAGGCCGCCACCTCCACCATCGCGGGGTCGCGGAAGCCGGACACGTCGTTCACGATGGACGCGCCTGCGTCGAGCGCCGCCTTCGCGACGGCCGCATGGCGCGTGTCGATGCTCACGCATATGCCCTCCGCGGCAAGCGCCCTCACGACGCCCGCCGTGCGGGCGATCTCCTCTTCCTCGGACACGGTCTCGGAACCGGGCCGCGTCGACTCGCCGCCCACGTCGATGATATGGGCGCCGGCGTCGATCATGCCGCGCGCGTGCTCCACGGCGCTCTCGAGGCTCTCGTAGCACCCGCCATCGGAAAACGAATCGGGCGTCACATTAAGGATGCCCATGATGATGGGCATCCTCTCGTCGAATTCAAACGTACCGCAATGCCAGGTCATGGCGCAAATACTCTCCTATTGCTCGCTATCGTCCCCCGGGAACTTGGGCGCGGGGGCCTGGTCGGTGTAACCCGGGTCGAAACGGTTTTCGACACCGGCATCCGCGGGCTCGCCGTCCTCGGGCGCGGGAGCGGGTTCCGGCGCTGCGGGCTCCTGCGCTACCGCGACCCCGGCAGCAGGCGCGGGCGCCATGCCGTAGGCGCTCTGCATGGCCGCCTGCTCCTTGTCGCGCCAGTTGGGGTCGGCGAGGCGCTCGTCGCGTGCACGCGCGGCCGCCTCCTCCGCCTCCTTGCGGGCGATGATCTCATCCTCGTGGGCCAGGTACTCGTCCCACTTGTTCTCGAGCAGCGCCTGGCAGGCCTCGCCGTCGACGGTCTCGCGCTCCAAGAGCACGCTCGCCATGAGGTGCATCTGGTCGGCGCGCGCCGACAGGATCTCGTAGGCGCAATCGTGGGCCTCGCTCATGATGCGCGCAACCTCGTCGTCGATGCGCTTGGCCGTCTCGTCCGAATAGTCCTGCGTGTTGCCGTAATCGCGACCGAGGAACACCTCGTGGTTGGGCTGCCCGAACACCTGGTGGCCGAGCGGGCTCATGCCGTACTGCGTGACGATCGAGCGCGCGATCTTCGTGGCGCGCTCCAGGTCGTTGCTGGCGCCGGTCGTGATGTCGCCGCGGTAGATCTCCTCGGCCACGCGGCCGCCCATGAGCACCGCCAGCTGGGCGCGCATCTCGGTGAGCGAGTTGAGCACCTTGTCCTCGTCGGGAATGGACATCGTGTAGCCGAGCGCGCGACCGCGCGAGATGATCGAGATCTTGTGCACCGGGTCGGCGTGCTCGAGCAAATGCCCCACGAGCGCATGGCCGCTCTCGTGGTAGGCGATGGTCTTGCGGGTCTCCTCGTTCATCACGCGGCCCTTGCGCTCGGGGCCGGCGATGACGCGCTCCATGGACTCGGTCACTTCCTGCATGGTGATGACCTTCTTGCCGCGCCTCGCGGTGAGCAGCGCGCTCTCGTTCATGAGGTTCATGAGGTCGGCGCCCGTGAAACCCGGCGTGAGCGAGGCGATCTTCTTCAGGTCGACGTCGCTGCCGATGGGCTTGTCCTCGGCGTGCACCTGGAGTATGCGCTCGCGGCCCTTCACGTCGGGCACGTCGACCACGATCTGGCGGTCGAAGCGGCCCGGGCGCAGCAGCGCGGGGTCGAGGATGTCGGAGCGGTTCGTCGCCGCGATGAGCACGACGGACTCGTTCTTGTCGAAGCCGTCCATCTCCACGAGCAGCTGGTTGAGCGTCTGCTCGCGCTCGTCGTGGCCGCCGCCGAGGCCTGCGCCGCGCTGGCGGCCGACCGCGTCGATCTCGTCGATGAAGATGATGGAGGGCGCGGCGTCCTTCGCCTGCTGGAACAGGTCGCGCACGCGGCTCGCGCCCACGCCGACGAACATCTCGACGAAGTCGGAGCCCGAAATGCTGAAGAACGGGACGCCCGCCTCGCCCGCGACGGCGCGCGCGAGCAGCGTCTTGCCCGTGCCCGGAGGGCCGACGAGCAGGCAGCCGCGCGGGATCTTCGCGCCGAGCGACTGGTACTTCTCGGGGTTCGACAGGAAGTCCTTGATCTCCTGCATCTCCTCCACGGCCTCGTCGACGCCGGCGACGTCGTCGAACTTGACGTCAGGGCGCTCCTCGTGGGCCTTCTTCGCCTTGGTCTTGCCGAAGCCCATCTGCTGGTTGTTCGCCTTCTGCATCTGCTGGAAGAAGATGAAGATGAGCACGCCGAACAGCAGGATCGGAAGCAGCGTGCCGAGGATGTCGAGCCACTGCGTGGGCAGGACCACCTCGTAGGTCATCTGCGGGTGCTTGGCCGCGAGCTGCGCGAGCGACTCCTGGCCCACGTAGGTGGACGTGTAGCCGCGGAGTTCGCCGAGCGTCTGCGTCTGGAGCGTCTCGGTGGCGACGCCCTCGACGGAGCTCGCCTTGCCTTCCGCGAGCACGCTCATGCGCGTGTTGAGGGCCGAGAACGCCTCGTTGAACGCGTCGACCGCCGTCTTGCCCGCCGTGACCGCAGGGTAGTACGAGCCGGTGACCGTGTAGTTGCGCGCGTCGTAGACCACGGAAACCACGCGGTCCTGCTCGACGGCCTGCAGGAACTCGGATGTGATCAGCGCGTCGGGAGCCTGCGGGCCCTCGGTGGCCTGCCGGTTGAACATGAACTGGTTGCCGACGACGATCGCTATGACGACGGCGACGATAATCCAGACAATCAGGTTGCGGTTATCGGCGCCGTTCCCATTTGGTTGAGGATTGTTTTGTGGCATGCGTTATCTCTCTGCTGAGGTTACTCGTACACTTCCGGCTTCAGGATGCCGATGTAGGGCAGGTTGCGGTAGCGCTCGGCGTAGTCGAGGCCGTAGCCGACGATGAACTCGTCGGGGCACTCGAAGCCGATGTGGGCGCACTTGATGTCTGCCTGGGCCTTCGCCCTCTTGCGGAGCAACGTGATGACCTCGATCGACGCCGGGTCGCGCTGCTGCAGGTAGTTGATGAGGAACTGCAGCGTCAGGCCGGAGTCGAGGATGTCCTCTACCACGACGACATGCTTCCCCTGGATGTCGCTCGTCAGGTCCTTCACGATCTTGACCTCGCCCGAGCTCGTCGTGCCCCTGCCGTACGACGAGAGGGCCATGTAGTCCATCTCGAGCGGAATCTCGGTCGCCCTCGCCAGGTCGGCCATGAAGATGGCTGCACCGCGGAGAACGGAGAGCAGGATCACCTCTTCGCCGCGTGCGGCGGCTTCGGAGTACTCGTCGGTCAAAGCCGCGCCGATCTCGGCAACGCGGGCCTGAATCTCGGTGTCCGCAAAAAGGATTTCCTTGATGTCCTTATGCATAATTACCCAATCTATCTGCTCCTATATTCAAAGGGAAAGTGTACCATTTGGCGGTTTGCTCAGCTCCAAGGATGCACTAACGCTCGGGAACAGCCACGAAGTTTACACGTCGGGGAGCAGGCCGAACGGGCCCGCGGGCGTGGTGCGGCTAGTCGAACAGATCGGGGAACTCCCGGCGGAAACGCTCTACGGGAAAGCCGATGACGGTGTCGAGGCTGCCCTCGATGTGGTCCACGAACGCTCCGGCGCCGGACTGGATGCCGTAAGCGCCCGCCTTGTCGAACGGGTCGCCCGTCTCGATGTAGGCGGCGATCTCGTCGTCGGTCAGGTCGCGGAAATAGACGTAGGTCGTGTCGAGGAACGTGCGGTAGGCGATGCTCACGTCGCCCGAGGCGGGCGCGTGGACCAGCCACATCGACACGGCGGTGTGGACGTCGTGGCCGTGGCCCGAAAGGGTGCCGAGCATGCGCTCGGCGTCGGCGCGGTCGGCCGGCTTGCCGAAGATCTGGCCGCGAAACACGACCATCGTATCCGACCCGATCACGACGAGGTCGCCGTCGTAATCCGGCGTCACCAACTGCTCGACCGCGGCTTTCGCCTTGCGCTCCGCCAGGCGCTTAACCGCTGCTTCGGGCTCTTCCATAAGGCGCTCGTCGAGCGTCTCGTCGGCGTCGACGGGGTGCACCCTGAAGCGCAGGCCCGCCTCCTCGAGCAGCTCGCGCCGGCGCGGCGAGCCGCTCGCGAGCACTATGTCGAATTCCTCATCTGCAGCCACTTTTCCTCCGTCCTGCAGGCCCTTCCCCGCCGATCACTTTCCCCGCGGGAAATTGATTTTCGCCCGCGAGCGGCCAACTTGCCGGCAATCACTTTCCCCTGGGGAAAATGATTTGCCCCCGTTTCGTCTCGCGGAACCGCTTCCCCGCGGGAAACTGATTTCCCCGCGGGAGTTTGATTGGCCGACCGGTTTCCCCGCGGGCAATCGGTTTCGGGCAATCGGTTTCCCCTGGGGCAATCAGTTTCCCGCGGGGAAACGGTCGGCGCGCCTACGCCCGCTTGCGCCTCGTGCGGAACGCGGCCATCGGCTCCACGCGCACGCCTTGCTTGTTCGCGCTCACGGCGAGGTTGCCCTGCACGTTCGCGACGTACCCGCTGTTCGGCTTGCCGTCCGCGAACGCCGCGAGCACGGCCTCCACCGTGGCGGTATCGATGCGCTCGTCCGCGCCCAGGAAGCGCTCGAGCACCATAATCGCCACGCGGCGCTGCATGGGAACGCGCTCCGCGGCCAGCAAGGGCGAGAGAACGCACCCCTGCTCGGCCGGCTCGAGCCACACGACACTGCGCTCGAACAGGTTGCGCGCCATGTCGTCGAGCATGTCGTCCTCGTCGCCTATCAGGTTCATCGTGCGCGTGAGCGTCTCGACCAGGTTCGGGTTGCGGTCAAGCGCACGCGGCACGATCTCGTGGCGCACGTAGGCGCGGAAGCGGTCGGTGTGCCCGTTGGTCGCGTCCTCGCGCCAGAGCATCTCGTGCTCGTCGCGCACGACGGGCAGCTCGCGCTCGATGCGCCCGATGGTGTAATCGCGCAGCGCCTTGCGCGAGACGTCCAGGAGAGGCCTCGCCACCAGGCCGTTCACATAGAGCATGGACCTGAACCCGCCAGGGCCCGTGCCGACGATCGACCTCATGTAGAAGTTCTCGATGCGATCGTTCGCGGAATGCGCAACGAAGATGCGCCCGCTCGTGATGGGCTTGCCCGCCTCACGGCAGAGCTCGGCGAGCGCCTCGTGCGCAACCCGGTAGCGCTCGCGCCGCGCGACAGCCTCGACGTTGCCGTTCTCGGACTCGGCGATGCCCCCCACGTCGACCGACGCCGACACGAACTTCATGCCGAGCAAGCCGGCCAGCCTGGCCACGAACTCGGCATCCTCGTCGGAATCCCTGCCGCGCAGATTATGGTTCACGTGAAGTATCGCCACCGGCCCCAAGACGCCGAAGTCCACGAGCTCGCTCGCGATGTAGGCCAAGGCCGTCGAATCGGAACCGCCCGACACCATGAGCAGCACCGGCGTGTCGGCGCTCGCCATGTCGTGGACGCGAATGGCCGTACGCGCCCTATTCACCACGTTCATCGAATACCATCCCCAAATGAATGCCAATAAATGACAGCATGCAGTATAGCGGGATGGAGCGACCATGTCTCGCGAAAGCGCATAAGTCACCCGCGCCGCGCTGGCAGGCTAGCACGCCAGCCCAGCATGCCCGAGGATCAGTCGACCACTTCGTCCAGCGCTGGCAGCAGATCGCTCGACTGCCCCTTCTCGCGCATCAGGAACCCGCAATCTTCGTCGATGAGCTGCAGCATGATGGTGGCGAACTGGGGGTCGAACTGCGTTCCGACGCCGTCCGCGAGCTCTTCCCTCACCCTCTCCTGGGCAAGGGAATCGCGGTAGCTCCTCGTGGACGTCATGGAATCGTAGGCGTCCGCCACGGCGATGATGCGCGCGCACTCGGGAATGTCCTCCCCGGACAGCCCCTCGGGATACCCGGTGCCGTCGTAGCGCTCGTGATGGTAATGTGCCCCGTCCCTGAGGAAGGGCGAGTTGCGAATGCTGGAGAGGATGCGGCAGCCGAGGACGGTATGGGCCTTGACCTCCTCGAACTCCTCGTCGGTCAACTCCCCGACCTTGTTCAGGATGTCGTTTCTCACGCCGATCTTGCCCACGTCGTGCAGCAGCGCCGCGAAATAGACCTTCTTGCACTCGTCCTCCGGCAAACCGGCCCTCTCCGCGATCAGCCTCGAATAGCGCGCGACCCTGGCGGAATGGCCGCGCGTGTAGCGGTCCTTCGCGTCTATCGCGTTCGCCAGGGCTGCCGCCGTCTGCTTGAACAGCTCGAGTTCCTTTTCCTGCGCCTCGCGCTGAAGCTCGATCTCCCGCACCCGCGCGTGCTCGACCTCCTCGCAAAGGCTCCTGAGCGCGTGGACGAAAAACACGATGGCC
>SUUE01000004.1:0-17141 GCA_015062685.1 Coriobacteriaceae bacterium | reverse complement strand
CCAGCAACGCGACCGTCTCCACATGGCTCGTGTGGGGGAACATGTCGACCGGCTGCACGAGCTGCAGCGAGTAACCCGCCCCCGCGAGGTGGCGCACGTCGCGGACCTGCGTCTCGGGGTTGCAACTGATGTAGACGACGCGTTCGGGCGCCAGCTGCGCGAGCGCGTCCAGGAACTCGGGGGTCGAGCCCGCGCGCGGTGGGTCCATGAGCACGACGTCGGCCCTTTCGCCCGCATCCGCCATGCCGCGCATGAAATCGCCCGCGTCGGCCGCGACGAACCGGGCGTTCTCCACCCCGTTGTGCCGCGCGTTGTCGCGCGCGTCGCGGATGGCCGACTCGACCGAGTCCACGCCCACGACCTCCGCGGCGCCGCGCTTGGCCGCGACGAGGCCGATGGTGCCGGTGCCGCAGTAGGCGTCGATGACGCGCTGCGCGCCGTCCAGGCCCGCGAGCGCGATGGCGCTCTCGTAGAGCACGGCGGTCTGCACGGCGTTCACCTGGTAGAACGACTGCGACGATATGCGGAAGCTCAGGCCGCAGAGCGTGTCGAGGATGAAGCCCGGGCCGTACAGCCGCTGCTCGCGCTCGCCCAGGATGACGTTCGTCTTGCGCGTGTTCACGTTCTGCACCACCGTCGTGACGAAAGGGCACTTCTTCGTGAGCTCGCGGCAGAACGCCTTGGAGTTGGGGAACGCGTCGTCGTTGGTCACGAGCGTCACGAGCACTTCGCCGCTCTCGTGGCCCACGCGCACGACCACGTGGCGCATGAAGCCCGTGCCGCGGTTCTCGTCGTAGGGCGCGATCTTGTGCTTGAGCATGATGGACTTCACGGCCGCGACCACGCGCTGGCCGTACTCGTTTTCCACGAGGCAGCCGCTCGTGTCGACGATCCGGTGCGACCCCGCGGCGTACATGCCCGTCAGGATACCCTGCCCGCCGTTGGGGCCGCGCTTGCCCGGCGCGAAGGGCGACACGATCTTGTTGCGGTAGCGGTACGGGCTCTGCATGCCGAGTATCGGGCGGAGCTCCGCCTTGGGGAATTCACGCGCGAACAGCTCGCTCACGCGCGCATCCTTCGCGGAGAGCTGCTCGGGGTAAGGAACGTGAACGCAGCTGCAAGCCCCGCATTCGCGGGCCGCCTTGCACTGCATCCTCGAGCCTACGTTGGGTGGTTGTGCTTTGGCGTCCCTCATCGATGGCCCCCGCACTCTCGCTACATGAACTCGCGCGGATCTAGTTCGGTAAAGTCATCGACCACTTTCTCGCAGTATCGCGAGAGCTCCTCGTGAGTGCCGCAGTTGTCGTTGCTATAGACGCCCACGGTTCTCAAGCCGCATTCCTGAGCGGTAGCCAGGGCATACCAGCTGTCATCGAAGAGCAACGTGTCGGCCGGATCCGTTCCCAGCTTAGCGCATACGAATTCGAACGTCGAGGTATTTCGCTTCGTGAGGCCGTTATCTTCGGCGGATATCACGAGGTCGGGGGCAAACAGGTCCTTGATGCCGGCGTGGCCGAGGCCCGCCTGGATGAACGCCTGGGGGCTCGAGGACAGCACGCACATGGGCGCGCCGAGTTCGCGCACGGCTTTCACGAATTCCACCGCGCCGGGGTTGGCCTCGGCCTTCGTGCGGTAGTAGTCGAGCATATAGTCCACGATGGCCTGCGCCACCTCGCTGCCGTCGCCCATAATGCCGAACTTCTCATGGAACCAGGCGCCCGCTTCCTCCAGCGTGAAGGCGTTGAGCTCATCGCGCTGCTCCTTGGTCAGCGTGATGCCCGCGGAATCAAGAATGCGCTGCTCGGCGGCATGCCAGAGCCAGATGGTGTCGAGCAGGCACCCGTCCATGTCGAAGATGAAAGCGGTCATTAATCCTCCACCCTGATGACGGTGGGGTCGGCGAGCACCATGTCGTCCATGCCCGTCAGCTCATCGAGCACGGCGCGGATGTTGGCCTCGCGCGCGGTGTGCGTGATGAAGATGAGGTTCACGGCGTCGCGTTGGCGCGTGCCCTTCTGCATGACCGAGCGCAGCGACACGTCATGGCGGGCGAACACCTCGGCCGCGGTGGCGAGCACGCCGGCGCGGTCGGGCACGACGAAGCGCAGGTAGTAGCGCGTCTCGAGGTTGCCCATGGGCACGATCGGCAGCTCGTCGGTGCACGTGCAGCCCACGATGGGCGGCACGCCGAGCATGATGTGGCGCGACACCTCGAGCACGTCGCCCATGACGGCGCTCGCGGCGGGGCCGGCGCCCGCACCGGCGCCGAAGAACATGGTCTCGCCCACGGCGTCGCCCGTCACGTAGATGGCGTTGTCGACGCCGTTCACGTGAGCGAGCTGGTGCGACAGAGGGATCATCGTGGGGTGCACGCGCACGTCGATGCCCTCGGGCAGGCGGTGCGCGAGCGCCAGGAGCTTAACGGCGTAGCCCATGTTGTGCGCGGTCTTGAGGTCCACCGGCTGGATGCCGCGGATGCCCTCGGTGCTGACATCGCTCATGGAGACGCGCGAGTTGAACGCGATGGACGCGAGGATGGCGATCTTGGCGGCCGCGTCGAAACCGTCGACGTCGGCCGTGGGGTCGGCTTCGGCGTAGCCCTTCTCCTGGGCCTCGGCGAGCACGGCGTCGTAGGGCATGCCGTCCTCGTTCATGCGCGTGAGCATGTAGTTGGTCGTGCCGTTGACGATGCCGAGGACCGACGAGATCTCGTTGGAGATGAGCGAGTGCTTCAGCGGGTCGATAATGGGGATGCCGCCGCCCACGCTGGCTTCGAAGGCCACCTCGACGCCGGCTTCCTCGGCGAGGGCGAAGACCTCCTCGCCCGCCGTGGCCATGAGCGCCTTGTTGGCGGTGACGACGTTCTTGCCGGCGCGCAGCGCGTCGCAGACGATGTCGTGCGCGATGCCGGTGCCGCCGACGAGCTCGACGACCAGGTCGATGTCCGGGTCGTTGACGATGTCCTTGTAGTCGCTCGTGAACAGGTGGCCGACGCCGTGCGCCTCCGCCCCCTTCGGGGTGCGCGAGCACACGCGGGCGAGCTCGATGTCCACGCCGTAATGGCGCTTGAAGTCGTCGCGGTGCTTCTGAATGATGTCGATGCACCCACCGCCCACGGTTCCGGTGCCGACGAGGCCGATTCTCACAGACATGGCGTCCTCCCAGTTCATAAATGTGACTGGAACACTTTACCATGACACTCCGCCCACCAGGAGTTAACCACGGGTTTTCCGCGCGGCGATGTTCGCGTTCCTTTCGTGGCGCGCGGGGCGTTGCCGGGCCCCGATGCATTACTATGTGGTCATCGAGAGTCGAGGAAATGCGAGGAGCCCGATGCCGTCCAAAGCAGCGCAGCGTCAAGCAAACTACCGCGAATACTTCGCCCGCGCGAGCAAACAGGTGGAAGAAGCGCTCGCGAACCAGGACCCCGAGCAGCGGAAGGCCTACGTCGGGGAATTCCAACGGCGCATGGACGTGATGTTCACGGGAGTCCCCTCGATTGCCGACAGCTGGCAGCGGTTCGTCGTGGGCGCAAACGAAGTGACGTACCGCATGACCATCGACGACCCGAACACCCCGCAGGACATCAAGGAAGCGCTCGTCGCGGAGCACCGCGAGCAGCTTCGCGGGGCGCGGGTGAACTGGTCGGCCGTCATCTTGCTGGTGATCGTCGTCCTCGCGGTCGTGACCGCGATCGTGATGCTGACCACCGCCCCGCTCCGTTAACGAACCACGAAAAGGATTGGAAACGAGGTAACCATGGCAGAATTCATCTACGTTCTCGAGAAGGCGCGCAAGGCGCACGGCGACAAGGTCATCCTTGACGACGTCACGCTCGCGTTCCTCCCCGGCGCCAAGATCGGCGTCGTGGGCCCCAACGGCATGGGCAAGTCCACACTGCTGAAGATCATGGCCGGGCTCGAGGAGGTCAGCAACGGCGAGGCGCGCCTGACGCCCGGGTTCACCGTGGGCCTGCTCCAGCAGGAGCCGCCGCTCATGGAGGACAAGACCGTGCGCGAGAACGTCGAGGCCGCGTTCGCCGACGTCATCGCCAAGGTGCAGCGCTTCAACGAGATCTCCGCGGAGATGGGCGACCCCGACGCGGACTTCGACGCGCTCATGGACGAGATGGGCAAGCTGCAGGACGCCATCGACGCGGCCAACGGCTGGGACCTCGACTCGCAGCTGTCGCAGGCCATGGACGCCCTCCAGTGCCCCGACCCCGACGCGCCCGTGAACGTGCTCTCCGGCGGCGAGAGGCGCCGCGTGGCGCTCTGCCGCCTGCTGCTCGAGGCACCCGACCTCCTGCTGCTCGACGAGCCGACGAACCACCTGGACGCGGAGTCGGTGCTCTGGCTCGAGCAGTTCCTCTCCACCTACCCAGGCGCCGTGCTCGCCGTCACGCACGACCGCTACTTCCTCGACAACGTGGCCGAGTGGATCTGCGAGGTGGACCGCGGCACGCTGTACCCCTACAAGGGCAACTACTCCACGTACCTCGAGACGAAGGCCGCACGCCTCGAGCTCGAGGGCGCGCAGGACAAGAAGCGCGCGAAGAAGATGAAGGCCGAGCTGGCGTGGGTGCGCAGCGGAGCGAAGGCGCGCCAGGCGAAGGGCAAGGCCCGCTTGGCCGCCTACGAGCAGATGGCCGCCGAGGCCGCCGCGCGCAAGGACGTCGACTTCACCGAGATCCACATTCCCGCCGGCCCGCGCCTAGGCAACAAGGTGCTCGAGGCCGAGCACCTGCACAAGGCGTTCGGCGACCGCGTGCTGATCGACGACCTGTCGTTCAGCCTGCCGCGCAACGGCATCGTGGGCGTCATCGGCCCGAACGGCGTGGGCAAGACGACGCTGTTCCGCATGATCGTGGGCGAGGACGAGCCCACGAGCGGCTCGCTGGAGCTCGGCGAGACGGCGGTTCTCTCCTACGTCGACCAGAACCGCGCGGGCATCGACGGAAGCAAGAGCGTCTGGGAGGTCGTGTCCGACGGGCTCGACTTCATGAACGTGGCCGGCACCGAGGTGCCGTCGCGCGCCTATGTGGCCGCTTACGGGTTCAAGGGAAGCGACCAGCAGAAGCCCGCCGGCGTTCTTTCCGGCGGCGAGCGCAACCGCCTGAACCTGGCGCTGACGCTCAAGCAGGGCGGCAACCTGCTGCTGCTCGACGAGCCCACGAACGACCTCGACACCGAGACGCTCGCCTCGCTCGAGGAAGCCCTGAACGAGTTCAGCGGCTGCGCGGTCATCACGAGCCACGACCGATTCTTCCTCGACCGCGTGGCGACGCACATCCTGGCGTGGGAGGGCACCGACGAGAACCCCGGCAACTGGTACTGGTTCGAGGGCAACTTCGAGGCCTACCAGGAGAACCGCATCGAGCGCCTGGGGCCCGAGGCCGCGCGCCCGCACCGCCTGCACCGCAAGCTCACCCGCGACTAACAACTCCGCCCGCGCGCTTTCCCCTGGGGCAACTGGCTTCCCCAGGGGAAAATGATTTCTGGCGCGGCACCCCGCGGGGCAACCGTTTTCCCCGGGGGAAAGTGATTGGGCCGGCAACCGTTTTCCCCGCGGGAAAATGATTGGGCTGGCCGGCTTCCCCTGGGGCAATCAGTTTCCCGCGGGGAAAACGGTTGGAGGGAAGGATCGCCATGTGCGGACGTTTCGTCATGCTAACAGCGGAAGAGGTGGCCGAGGTCGTCGCAGCGGTCGAGAGCCGCACGCGGCCGATGCTCGCGGACGGCGCGGAACGCGCGCAGGCCCGCCCGGGAAGCACCATCCCCCTCATCGAGCCCAACCCGGCCGATGGCGCCTTGCGAGCCGCGGAGGCCGCATGGGGGTTCGAAGCGGAATGGAGCTCGAAGCTGCTCTTCAACACGCGCATCGAGTCTGCGGTCAAGGGGTCGAACGCTTGGCGCGACGCCGTCCGGGGCGGCCGCTGCATCATCCCCGCCGCCGCGTTCTTCGAGCCGCACGCCACCGAGACGGTCCGCAGCGCGCGCACGGGGCGCCCGGTCAAGCGCGCCTACCGGTTCGCCCTTCCCTCGGGCGAGCCGTTGCTCTTCGCCGGCGTGCAGGCGAACGGGCGCTGCTCGATCGTCACCTGCGAGCCGAACCGCTGGGTGTCCCCCGTCCACAACCGGATGCCCCTCATCCTCCGCTTCGAGGAAGTGACGACGTGGCTCTCCCCCGATTGGGCCGCGCTCGCGGACCGGGGCTCCATCGAGCTCGCGGTGCAACCCGAGCACCCCGACGATCCCGCCCCGACGAGCCAGCTCGCGCTCTTCTAGCACGCTGATTTCCGCAGGTGATCCTGACAAAATCATTTTCCCCAGGGGAAAACGGTCGCCCAATCACTTTCCCGCGGGGAAGCCGTTTCCGTTCGCCCGTAGGGGCGCGCACCGCGCGTCCGCTGCTGCGTGGAAATCATTTTCCCAATCATTTTCCCCGGGGGAAATCAGTTTCCCGCGGGGGAAACGGTTGGCGCTGGTCGCAAGCGAAAATCACTTTCCCGCGGGGAAAGTGATTGGGCTGCTCGGCAGCAGAATTACTCCACCGACTTGAGGGACTCGACCATGTTCACGCGGTTGAGCTTCCAGCGCATGGTGAAGGCAACCACCGCTGAGAACGCCATCGTGATCACGAAGGACAGCACGTAGCTGAGCGGCCAGATCGTGCGGCCGAACATCATCTGGGGTGTCTCGGCCGCCTGCGAGATGTACGACGTGAGCGGCCCGCCTATGATGCAGCCCACGATGGCGCCGACGAGCGACATGACAATGACCTCGCGGAAAATGTAGGCGTTCACCTCGCGTTTCGTGAAACCCAGCACCTTGAGGGTAGCGATCTCGCGCACGCGCTCGGTGATGTTGATGTTCGTGAGGTTGTAGAGCACCACGAACGCGAGCGCGGCGGACAGGGCGATGACTATGGCGATGATGCCCGCCATGAGCGCGAGCATGTCCTCGTAGGTCCGCACCTCGTCGGACACGAAGCTCACCGTGTTCACTCCCTCTATCGCGAGCAGCTCGTCGCTGAGTGCCTTCGTGTCGGCCCCGTCGGCGAACTTCACGTAGGCGGCGTTGAAGGACGGTTCCTCTCCGAAGCTCTGGCGGTACCCGTCCGGCAGCAGGTACGCGAAATGACCGAGGTAGTTCTCGGCGATCCCGCTCACCGTGAACGTGCGCGCCTCGCCCGTGGCGTCCCCCACCCGATTCTCGTCGTACAGGTCGACCGTGTCGCCCACGCGCAGGCCCATGACCTCGGCAGCCTTCTCCGTGATGACGACGGAATCGCCGGCGAGGGCGAGGCCGTCGCCCGACACGCGGTCGCGCAGCGCCACGAATTCGCCCATGCGGTCGTCGCTCGGCACGACCACCTCGACGCGCATGTCCTCGTCGGGCCCGTGCGCGACCATGTTGAAGTCGGCCACCTCGATGTGCTCAGACACATCGGGCGAGCCGAGCGCCTCCTTCACGCGCTCGCGCGCCTCGTCGGTAGCATCGTCGTCGATGCGCACCACGGCGTCGTAGTTCACGATGGACCCGTATTGGTTCGACACGACCCCGTCGATGGCGTCGCGCAAGCCGAAGCCGATCACGAGCAGCGCGGTGCATCCCGCGATTCCCACGACAGCCATGAAGAAGCGCCGCTTGTAGCGCAGGAGGTTGCGCGCCGTCACCTTGTGCGAGAACGACAGGCGCGACCAGAGCGGCGTGATGCGCTCGAGGATGATCCGCTTGCCCGCCTTCGGGGCGCGCGGGAGCATGAGCGACGCCGGGCGCTCGCGCAGGCTCGCCGCTGCTGCCGCCCAGGTAGCGATGGCCGTCACGCCCACCGAGAGCCCGATCGCGCGCGCCGCGATGCCGGCGTCGATCGGCAGGGGGACGTTCGGCACGGCATAGGTGACCTGGTAGGACGTCATGATGATCCAGGGAAGGAACTTTCCGAACGCGATTATGCCCACGATGCTGCCGATGCCGCTCGCGAGCACGCCGTAGATCAGGTACTTCGACGTGATGCGCATGCGGCCGTAGCCGAGCGCCTTGTGCGTGCCGATCTCGAGGCGCTCCTCGTCGACCATGCGTGTCATGCTCGTGAGCGAAACGAGAGCCGCCACGAGGAAGAACATGAACGGCAAGAACAGCGCGATCTGCTGGATGCCGTCGGCATCGGAGGCGAGCTGCGCGGCGCCTGCGTTCTTCGCGCGGTCCATGACGAAGACCTCGGGGCGCTCGATGTCGTCGATGTCGCGCTGCGCGTCGGCGAGCTTCGCCTCGGCGTCGGCGAGCTTCTCGTCGGCTTCGGCGCGGCCGTCCTCGTACTTCGCGAGGCCGTCGGCGTATTCCCGCTCGCCGTCCTGGTATTCCGCCAGGCCGCTCTGGTACTGGGCGAGGCCCTGGTAGTATTCGGCCCTGCCCTGCTCGAGCTGCGCCCAGCCGCTGTCGAGCTCCGCGCGCGCGGTGGCGAGCTGCGCCTGCGCGGCGTCGATCTCGGCCTTCGCGGCCTCGAGTTGCGCAATGCCCGCGTCGAGCTGCGCGAGCTGCTGAGCGAGCGCGTCCGCCTGTGCCCGCGCCTGCGCGAGCTGCGCCTCGATGGCGGCGATCTGCTCGGCCGGCGCCCCGGCTGCCTGCGCCTGCGCGAGTTGTTGCTCGAGCATTGCCACGCCGGCCTGCGCCTGCTCGACCCCTGCGACGAGCTGTTCGCGCTGCGCCCTGAGCTCGCCGATTCGGGCGTATTCCCGCTCGAACTCGGGAAGGCGCGCGTCGAGCTCGGCCTTCCCCTGCGCGTAGCTCTCCTCGCCTTCGCGCAGCTTGGCTTCGTTATCCGCTATCTCGCGGGCGCCGGAATCAAGCTGCGCCCCGGCCTGCGCGAGCTCGGAAGCGGCATCGTCGAGCTTCTTGCGGGCGTCGTCGAGCTCGGCCCGCGCATCCGCGAGCTCGGCTTCGGCATCGGTCTTCTCGCGTTCGTAGTCGGCGCGCGCATCGTCGAGCTCCTCCTGGGCTTCGCCCCGGACGTTGTCCCAGCGCTCTGCGGCGATTTCCGGCGAAGCATCATCCACGCGGGCCTTCACCTCGCCCACGGCGTCTTTGTAGGCCTTGCTTTGCCAGGTCAGGTGCGCCGCGGCGGGCACCGTCAGGTATGCGGTGGAATACGGCAGGTCCTCGGCGAAGGCGGACGGGTCGACGTAGAGGTACAGATCGAACGTGCCCGTCCCGAGCTTCGTGGTGCCCAGGAAGCCGGTGGATGCGTAGGCGGGGGAATTCACCAGGCCGCTGACCCTGAACAGCGTGCGCGAGAACGTGTCCTCCACATCGGTTTCTGCCGCCTTTTCGACCTCGATCGAGTCGCCGATGCCGATGCCGAGCTCTTCGGCCGCGTCGGCGGACACGACGCATTCGCCCGCAGTGGCCGGCCATGAGCCGCTGACGAGGATGGGCCTGTTCAGATAACCCTCGTCATCGGATAGGACGCGCAGGCCGTCGCTGGAATCGCTCTCGCGCGCAGACCCGATGGGAAGCGACTCCACGCAGGCGGCGTGGCTCCCGTCCGGGAGGAGCACCATGGCATCCGCCTTGTAGGCGGGCATGACCTGCCCGACGCCGTCAATGCCATCGAGGATGCGGACGCTCTCATCGTCCAGGCCGAGCGAGGAGACGACGCTTATGTCGTAAAGGCTGCACCCGTCGAAGAACTCGTCGCCAGCGAGGCGCATGTCGGGGGCGGCCATGCGCAGGCCCGCGTAGAAGCCGGCCCCGAGGAGCGAGATGATGGCGATGGCAGCAAAGCGGCCGGCCGACTTCCTGATCGACCTCACGAGCTCCTTGTTGAACGCGCTTGCCAATGGGCCCCCTTTTTCGCTCAGGCCATAGTAGCAAGCCCCCAACGCGCAGCGGCAGGCGCTGGGCGGAAAAGCGAAAAACGAATCGCGAACGGAAACCGAGCCGTCAACTAGCGAGCGCAGTCACTATTTCCTAGGTTTATATCGATAGCCCTACACCATCCGATATCATGCTACAGTGAAAAGGCGTTTTCGCAGTTAGTAGGCAGTTTTCTATGACGTCATACTACGCCGAGACGATGCGAACCGACCGAATCGCGTCCTGCACTGTCTCTTGCTGACACCTCAGTTTGCGCTGTTGCAGATCGTTGCATCAATCGAAGTGCCTTGTTCAAAGACTCTTTTCGCTCATGCTGACAGATTGTCCTCTTGCCTCTCGCTATAATTCTTTTTGTTGATTCATATTAATGAGGCTACGTCGAAAGATTCTTAGGCTTGTAAGCCTCAAAGGTCGTTGCATGTAAGTTGGAGGTGTACTATCTTGGTCCGCTTATTCGAAATCACCGAAGAGATGCTTGGCGACTACAACCAAATCGCCAATCAGCTTAACACGTATGCCCTAGAGCCACTTATCAATCGGTTCAACGGTTCGTACGCGCGTGAGAACCTTTACCACCTCTCATCGGAGACTCAACATTTGAGTAAGCGCGAGATGTCGGCTATTCGCAGCAGAGTTGGTTTGCTGGTGGAATATGCCATTATTTCAATCTTGCACGAGACGGTCGACCAGGATACCAGCGGCAGATGCAAGGTTACCTTCAATACCACGAATACTTTCGCTGACTTCTTCATACGCGATAAGCCGGGTGACCAAATTGCATTTAGAATCGATGTCAAGGCGTTCCAAAGCGCAAGCGCTGAGAAGTCTGCTCGGTTCGATACGATAGAGCGAGATATCGACAAGGCTCGCGATTTCCTGTTCGTGGCGAGATGGGATTGGAAGCGCGAGAAACTCGACAATATCGAAATTGAATACCCCATAATCATGGATGCCGTGTTCGTGTCCTGCGCGCAATTTGCCAAGGAGAGAGATTTCAAACGTATCAATAACGGCGGGGGGTTCGATTCAAACGGTTTGCCTTTGGCGAGCACGGGCAAGCCGGACACTAACTTCGGCAAGATGCACCGCTTAGTAGATGAAACACGTTTGGACAGTCTTGATCTGGACCCGTGGGTGCGCAAGCTGCAGGAGATGGCATAGCGAGCTATCCGATTGTTGGCTCCTGGCTTTCCATAAGAGCCGCAAGTGCGTTTCTCTTCTCGTCTTCAGCGCGTCGACATGCTTGCTGGTACTTCGACAACGCGGCTTTATAGTCCTCCACTATCTGCGCCTGCTCATCGATCGGGGGCACGGGAAGCACGACCGACTTCAGCGCTTTTGTCCCTATCCTCGGCCTACCGATGCCGGTTACCTTGTAAACGATTTGCCCGAACACCAAATCGCTACGTAGCACTTCCGCTGCATACTCAGGGAGGATCGCCCCTGCATCAATGGGTCTCATAACCAACAATTCGGATGAACAGTAGCCGTCCTCTTTCGCCACGAACGCTTTTCGCAGTTCTGGTCGGAGACGAGAAAACAGCAAGTCGCCAGCGAAGTATCGATGGACAGACGATCGAATGGAACCAGCGCGAACGGTTTTCGGGTTATAGAAGCCCGTCGATGACTCGACATCAGCCAAGCCGACCCACGTTACCTGCTCGTTTGGTTCGAGCGCAGATGAGAGCGACACCGTATCCGCGACGAAGGTGAAGAGATCTACCAGCCTCGATGTTGTCCATGCTGAGTTTTGCAAGGCGAGCTCGGAATGCTTTCTCGACGGATGATAGTAGTTCGCATCCAGGCGGGATGCAAGGTCATCCTCGAGTCTCGCGGTGAAGCAGATGCTACCCTCGATATCCTCACCCCTGTTCCACCTGTTCCACTGGTCAATTATTTCGGGCAGGTCGGAAGCGATGGAGCCCGCTTCGTCGAAAAGGGGCTCCCCATTCGGGCGACGCCCAATTTGAGCGGGTATCGCCATAAAGACATCCCCCTGTTTGGCGCCTTTTTTCAGCACCACTATGGAAGACTTTGCTGTGCTGTACGGCATGAAAGTCACATCCGGCAGGCTGATGACGGCTAGAATGGCGGCCGACCTCCTCATGTACTCCCTGATATCACCGTTGCCGGGAAGGTTTAAAACGCTATCGTCCAGAACGACTGACATGATGCCATCGTATGCAAGCAGCTCCAGCGAGCGCTCGACGAAAAGGATGCTCCTCCTGCGGCTCGCCTTGCCCTTGCCCGTTTCAAAAGTATCTAAAACCTCCCTGTCGTTCATATCAGAACCGAATGGCGGATTCTCGAATATGACATCCGCCCCGCCTTCAGGAAGACCGTTCTCCAAATACTCTAAGTCTCCGAGAGTTCCAGCTCCGTTAACGCATTCAATGTCGGATGTGCATACTCCGTGGGCCGCCAGGTTAGCACGCGCAAGCCACGACATCCTCTCGTCGACGTCGATTCCACAAACACGCATGTCCTCGTTCCCGAGACTCTTCGCCATTTTGGCCGCCGCTACGAGGAAGCCCCCCGATCCGCAAGCTGGATCAAACACACTAAGCACATCGGAAAGATCAATCATACTCACCATGAACTCGACGACTGTCCGCGGAGTGAAGTACTGCTGGTTATCGTTTTTCTCGAACGTGTTTCTCAAGAGGCTCTCATATGCAGTGCCGAGGATATCGCTCGATAAAGCCTGTCCCCTGAGAAGCTTAATTGCAGCTGCAGTCCCACGAACATCACTCGGAAACGAATCTCGCGCCGCTCGCGATGCATAAGCGCCAGGAAGTTTCAACCATGCAGACAGCGCCAACTCATATATAGAGCGGTCTGTCTCGTTCGGGCTTTTGGCAAAGGGCGAACTACCCTCAGGAAGACCCAGCTCCTCCGACGCGATTCGCAAATAGAGAATTTTGCTAACAGACTCGAAGCGCTCCATGATGCCCCCACCATCAGAGTCTCTGAAGGCCTTAGACATCGCAGATAATAGCTGGCGCGTTCCCCGCGCTATGTCAGTTCTATCTTTCATAGATGCCAGTATAAGACAAAAGTGTCTGGTCTGACACTTTTGTCACAAACTATTCTAATGTTTCGAGCAAAGCGTAAAAATCAGGGGAGCTATTCAACGGCATGCAAGCGCGAATTTACTCGCGGCGGCGGGAGGCGCGCACCCGGAGGTCCACCACGAGCAGCACCACGCCGCTCAGGGCCACCACGGCCAGAACCGGCAGCACTGCCATGGCATCGCCGGTGCTGGGCGATCCCTTGGTCGAAGCCTTGGACCCCGTCGCAGGTATCGCCTCGGCCATGGTCCATCCCCAAGGCATTGAAGGTGTACTGCGCCCAGTTCTCCCTGTTTATGTAGGTGCAATCGCTGACCTGCCCGGGTTGCGCCTGGTCGGCCAAATAGCCTATGCAGACGCCCCGGCCATTTTCAATCTCCCGCTTCATGGCGGTCATGCTCGCCTCGTTGACGACCGTCCTGTCAGCATTCCAGTATTCGGGCAGCACATTGCCGTCCTTTATGATCAGGCCGGCATGCTTGAAGCGGTTCAGGGCGCCGTCGGCGTCCGTCTCGGGAATGGTCCAGTTGTCGGCCTTGGAGTACTCGATGCTCTCGTAGAGGGAGAGCACGTACTGGATGGCAGAGGCGAGTTCGTCCTTGTAGGATTTTTTATCCTTTACCGCTGCGGCCTCCAGCAAGGCCTTGGCTTCGGCAGTACTGCTGAAGCCGTTAAGCTCCTTAATTACCTCAAGCGTTCCTTGCTAGGGATCTGCATCGAAGGCTTCTCTAGGGTATTCGGGCTTTTTCGTATGCGACGTGCCGTCTGCGTCGATGCCCCGATACGGGAACTCCTTTTCCGTGACAGGCCCAACGCCCTGGGAGAACACCGTAGTAACGAGAACGTTCATTCCGCCGGTATCAAAGGCTGCGTTGCCTTCGTCGTTGAAGAGATAGCAGCCCTCTCCCGCCTGCGCCGGGTCCTGGGCCTCGGTGATGTGGCGCACCGCAAACCATGCGAGATGACGCTCGGAAAGGTCGAGGCCGGTGTCTTCATAGGTGTTGCCCGTGGAAGAGAGGATCGAGGATTCGGTGGCTGCTATGGCACCGAACGCCCAGCAAGTCTGCCACGGGTTCTGCAGCTTGGCGGGAGTCACCCAGCCCTTATCGCGCATGTCGAAACTCGCCGGGAGCGCAGCTTGCGCGGTCGAGGCCCCCGCGGAGCCGTCATCGACCGCCCATTCGGGCACATTAGCACCTATCGTCCCGGCCGTGAGTTCGCCGGCCGCGCTCGCAACGCCCGGCGCCAACGCGAGCGAGAACACCAGCGCCAACGCGGTGAGCACCGAAAGCGGCCTTTTCGCATCCCAACGCTTTCTTATAGATGCACCCTTTCCCACCAAGCTGGAAACGTCCCAGCATAGACCAACAACTTGGAGGACCATGGTCGATATGGTACGGCGGTTCGCGATGGAAACGGGGCTCTCGTAATCAATCGGTTAGCTGCAGAGATGTTGGCGGCGAGCGCAGAAAGTTAGCCATGGCACTTTCCCCGCGGGCAACCGATTACCCGCGGGGAAAGTGATTGGGAACGTTATCGGCGGCGGGCTTCGCCTACGCCTTGGGCTCGTCCGAGACGATCTCCTTCAAGGAAGCTGCCATGCCGGCGAGGCCCTGCATGTCCGAGGGGATGATCAGCTTCGTGGCCTGGCCCTTCGACACTTCCTTCAGGGCGTCGAACGACTGCAGCGCGAGAACGGCGGAATCCGCACCCGCCTCGCGGATGGCGCGGATGCCGTCGGCCGTTGCCTGCTGCACGTTGCGGATGGCCTCTGCCTCGCCCTCGGCCTCGCGGATCTGGCGTTCCTTCTCGGCCTCTGCCGCGAGGATGATCATCTGCTTCTGGGCCTCGGCGGAAAGGATCTGCGCCTGCTTCTCGCCCTCGGCCACGGTGATCGCGCACTGCTTCTGGCCTTCGGCGAGCAGCACGGCCTCGCGCTTCTCGCGCTCCGCCTTCATCTGCTTCTCCATAGCCTCGCGGATGGCCGCCGGCGGCGTGATGTTCTTCACCTCGACGCGGTTCACCTTGATGCCCCACGCGTCCGTCGCCTCGTCCAGGATGGCGCGCATCTGCGCGTTGATCGTGTCGCGGCTGACGAGCGTGGTGTCGAGGTCGAGGTCGCCGATGATGTTGCGAAGCGTCGTCGCGGTCAGGTTCTCGATGGCCATGATCGGGTTCTCCACGCCGTAGCAGTACAGGCGCGGGTCCATGACCTTGTAGAAGATAACCGAGTCGATGGACATGGTCACGTTGTCCTTCGTGATGACCGGCTGGGGCGGGAAGTCCGCGACCTGCTCCTTGAGCGACACCTTTGCGCGCACGCGGTCGATGAGCGGCAGCTTGAAGTGCAGGCCGTTGCCCCAGGTGGTGAGATACGAGCCGAGGCGCTCGATGACCATGGTCTCGGCCTGGGGGACGATCTTGATGCACGAGATGCAGACCGCCACCACGAGCAATACGACGAGTATGAGAATTATCGACATGCTAAATCCTTTCCACAACTAACTTGATGCTGCGCTGCTCGACCACGCGAACCCGCGCGCCCGCCTCGATGGGCGCGCCGTCCGACGACAACGCCGCCCACGTCATGTGGTCGGGCGTCTCCACGCGGCCCGCTAGCGCGTCGTTGTCTATGGCCTCCACGACCACGGCATTCAGGCCGACCGGGGTCGATTCGTGCGACTCGCCGATCTTGCGGTGCTTCACGGCGAGCGGGCGCAGCAGCGCGAGGCAGGCTATCGAGACGACCATGAACACGACTATCTGCACGGTCAGGTCGCCGCCGAGGACGCCCGCCACGAACGCGGCCACGCCGCCCGCGACGAACCAGATGGTGATGAGGCCCTGCGACAGCACCTCCGCGATGGCCATGACGGCAGCGATTGCCAGCCACCAGTACGGGTCCATATGTTCTCCTATCTCCCTAGGCGAGTATAGCGGAACGCACTTCCCCGCGGGCAATCAGTTTCCCGCGGGGAATTCAGTTGCCCCAGGGGAAGCCGGTTGCCAGGAGAAATCATTTTCCCGCGGGGAAAACGTCAAGGCTAACTATCGTGACGGCAATCATTTTCCCCAGGGGAAACCGGTTGCCCGCGGGGAAGGCGACGCGACCGCTCCCGGCACGCAAGGATGCCCCGGGCGTGGGAGGGTGCGCCCGGGGCATTCGCGGGGCGCCCTGCTGTTGGCGCCCCGCACAAGGAGAGGAAGAAGGAAACTACGCCTTGATGTACTTCGCCATGCTGCGCGCGGCAACGCGGCCCGACGCCATCGAGAGACCGGAGCAGGAACCGCCGCAATCGTAGTAGGGCGTACTGAACAGGCTGCCGTTCTCGACGCCCGCAACGTACAGGCCGTCGATGGGCTTGAAGTCCACGTCCAGGACGCGGCACTCCGCATCGGTGCGCGCGCCGCCGAACGTGTTGAACGCGCTGGGGTTGTACTCGAACGCGTAATAGGCGCTCGAGCCATCCTCGACGGGCTGCAGGAACTCGCTGCGCTTGAAGAACAGCGTGTCCTCCCCCGCCGCGACCATCTGGTCGTACTCCTTCACGGTGTCGGCCAGGTTGGCGAGGCCGGCCTCCTTGGCCAGCTCGGAGATGCTCGAGCCCTTGAAGATCCAGCCTTCCTTCACGCCCGCGGCCAGGTTCTCGTCGAAGTTCGCGAGCGGCGCGTTGAACATCGTCGCGGCAGACGTCCACACGGCAGGCGAGCCGATGCTCTCGTAGTAGCTCTTGTCCTTCATGGACTTCACCACGTTCTCGCTGAAGATGGCGTAGTAGCGCTGCTCGTGCAGCGTGGCCTCGCCGCCGCCGCTCATCGGCTCCTGCGCGAGCATGTACTCGTTCAGGAAGCGGTTGCCGTCGGGGTTCACCACGAGACCGCCGTAGAAGGCGAGCTGCATGAACGGGTTGGCGTTGAACACCGAGATGGTGCTCTTCTGGTTCATGCCGTAGATGTCGTTCATGCCCAGGCCGTGGCAGCGATCCTCCATGCCACCCGCCTCGAGCACCATCTTCTGGCCGTCGCCGGTGTTCTTGGGCGACCCCATGTTCACGATCGTCACGCCGCCGTAGATGTCGCGCAGCATCTCCTCGTTGGCCATGTAGCCGCCCGTGCACACGAGCACGGCCTTCGCGTTGACGTTGATGACCTCGGAGCCCTGCTCGACCTGCACGCCCACGGCCTTGCCGCC
>SUUE01000025.1 GCA_015062685.1 Coriobacteriaceae bacterium | reverse complement strand
CGGCGACGCCCAGGCACAGGCAGGCCGAAACGGCCATCACTGCTAGTGGTTTAACGAATTTCATGATGCTCCTTCCCTTATAACCTTCCCTTGAAGATTGATTACCAGCCTTACTGAGCAACCGGGTTCGAAACGGAAACCTTGTGGTCGTACCACTTGCCCTTCTCCCCCAGGATCGCCAAATCGAACTCCTCATCGATCACCGCTACCGGCACGTCGAACGCGTTCACTTCTTCCGAGGTGCCGTCCTCGTAGGTCACCGACTCGACCGTCGGGTTCAGCACGTGCGCCTCATCTGACGCGGCCTGTTCGGCCGTGCCAACGTAGAGATTCGTGATCTTTTTGGACGCCAAGCGAACGTGCAATGTCATGTCCTTGTCCGTCACTGTGAGCACGCCCGTGCCCTTGTCGGCCTCGTTTACGTGGAACATGCTGCTGTCGGTCTTGAAGTCAACCGCGTACTTCCCCGGCGCGAGCGAGGGCGCCTGCGCGGAAGCCGAGGCCGCCGACGCGGAAGCGGAAGCCGAAGACGCCGCAGCCGAGGCAGAAGCGGAAGCGGAAGCAGCCGCCGAGCCCGAAGCCGCGCTCGAACTGGAAGCCGCGGGGGCCGACGAGCAGCCCGCGAACGCGAGCGCCGCGAACAGCGCGAACGTCATCGCGACGATACCGATGGTCTTTCTCATGATTCATCCCTCCAAGCAAAACGTCTTTCCCTGAGACCACGATGCCGAGAACGAGGGATGCACAGCTAAGGGGCGCAGCGCGCCCGCATATGCGCATCGCCGGGGTTCACAGCGATATGGCCTTCGAGCAGCCCGGGTACTCTGGCTTAGCGCATGGCGCCTTACAGTAATGGCCCTTGCCCGGGATTCTCACCCGGTTCCCCCAGTGCGCCGCCCACGGCGGGCGCGCGCTGCCCGGTATTCAAATTAACGCCGATTATATTGCATAGCGTTACGCGCAACGCCCCGCACGCGCCGAGCGGCGGCCATTCCCCAGCGAAGGAGCACAACGTGCAAAAAAAAGGAGGGCCGCATCGCTGCGGCCCTCCGGCAGATCGTTTCCTGCGGAGCTTACACCGCGGTGTAACCGCCGTCGACGGCGATGGCCTGGCCGGTCACGTAGCTGGCCTCTTCCGAGCCCAGGAAGATCGCGGCGGCGTTGAGCTCGCCGCTCTTGCCGTAGCGCTGCATGGGCACCGTGCTCTTCGCGAAGTTCTGGAAGTACTCGGTGTCGAGCGTCTCGGTGGTCAGCTCGGTGTAGAAGTAGCCCGGGCAGATGGCGTTCACGGTCACGCCCTGGGGCGCCAGCTCGGCAGCCGCGCCGCGGGTGAAGTTCACGACCGCGCCCTTGGAAGCATGGTAGGCGATGGTCGGGATGGCCGTGTTGCCCACCAGGCCGTAGATCGAGGCGATGTTGATGATGCGGCCATAGGTCTGCTTGCCGGCCTCGATGTTCTTGACCATGTAGCCCGCGACCTTCTTGCACATGGTGAAGATCGAGGTCAGGTCGAGGTTCATCGTGAAGTCCCAGTCGCCGCGGTCGAAGTCGACGAGCTTGGTGCCCGTGCCCTTCTCGCCGCCCGCGGAGTTCACGAGCACCTCGATGTGGCCGAACTTCTCCTCGGCCGCAGCGAGAGCCGCATCGATAGAAGCGTCATCGGTGACGTCGCACGCGACGGGGAGAACCTCGACGCCGTACTTCTCGGAGAATTCCTTCGCGCTCGCCTCGAGGCGCTCGACGCGACGTGCCAGAAGAACGAGATTGGCGCCCTGCTCCGCATAGCCCTCGGCCATCTGCTTGCCGAGACCAGAGGAAGCGCCCGTTACCGCAACAACCTTGCCAGTGAAATCGAACATCTGAAACCTCCTATAGTTTTCCTACTTGGAACTCGTCCATTATCTGACAAACGAGTCCGCATTTGCTCCGCCTAACGCCCAGCCCGTCCGACTCGGCGGTGGGCGGCACCTGACGCGCCGCCGTTGAGGCGAAGACCATGCGGCCGCCTGGCGCGCGCCCGCAGGCCCCAGCTTCGAAGCATGCGTGGCAGGATTTCGGGTTAGTCTGAAAAACGACGAGTTCCATCCGCAGTTTCGCGGTTTCGTGGCAGGAATCGGCGCTATTCAGAAGCGGCTTGGCAGGATTCAGCCCTATTCTGAAGACCCGCTGGCGGTTTTCGGCACTAGTCTGATAATCGGGCTTCAGACTAGCGAGGAATCCTGCCGCGAAAGCCAGTTTTACTGGATTGCCGTCGCGCCCGGGACCTAAAAGCCTTCCCACGAGGAGCGGTTAGCCCTCGGCGTCGGGAACCGGCAGCCGGCCCGCACGCGGGGCTCCGCACGCAGCCGAGTCAGGGGAGCTGCCACAGCAGGGCTAGGCTTTCTTGTGGTAGGCGATCCAGTACATCATGCCGACCATGATGGCGCCGCCGACGATGTTGCCGAGCGTGGCCAGGCCGATGTTATAGCACGCGCCGCCGGCGTTGAGCACCTGCGCCATGGCATCGAGCTTGGCGGGGTCGATATCGCCCGCATAGCCGCAGGTGTTAAACGCCGCGATGCCCATGGGCAGGAAGAACATGTTGGCCACGCAGTGCTCGAAACCGCAGGCCACGAACGCCATGACCGGGAAGATAGTTGTGAACACCTTGTCGATGACCGTGCGGCCCGCGAAGCCCATCCACACCGCCAGGCACACGAGCCAGTTGCACATGATTCCGCGGAAGAAGATGGCTTCCGGCGCCAGCGAGATCTTGCTATACGCCACGTTGATCATGGCGTTGCCGACCGCGCCGTTGTTCATGCCGGCAAAATTGGCGCCCAGCAAGATGCCCACGATGACGAGCGAGCCCACGAGGTTGCCCACGTATACCAGGGCCCAGTTCTTCAAAACCGCGCCCCAGCTGATCTTGCGGTCGGCGGCAGCGCACACCATGAGGCAGTTGCCGGTGAAGAGCTCCGCGCCCGCCACGATGACGCACAGCAGGCCGAGCGAGAAGGCGAGCCCGCCGAGCACCTGCGAGACCGCAAAAGACAGCATGGAATCGCCCTTGACGAGCAGCATGAACGTGGCGCCCGTGGCGATGAGCATGCCCGCCATGACGGAGAGCGCGAAAGCCGGAAGCGCGGCGAGCTTCGTCTTGCCAATGGCCACGTTCTGCGCCTGGGCGAACAGCGCGGCGGCGGAACGGCAATCCGGTTTGGCGGCCGTCACTTCCTTCTTCAGCTCTTCCATCAATACCCCCTCGCTAAGTGGGACCCGAGCGCCCTACCTGAACAGCGACAGCGCCTCGGCGCGGGTCTTCTCGTCCTCCTGGAAAGATCCGCGCACCGCCGACGTGATGGTGAGCGAACCCGGCTTCTTGATGCCGCGCGCGGTCATGCACATGTGCTCCGCCTCAATGACCACGATGGTGCCGTGAGGGTTGAGCGCGCTCATGATGGCGTCGGCGATCTGCGAGGTCATGCGCTCCTGCACCTGCGGGCGACGCGCATAGCCCTCCACGCAGCGCGCGAGTTTCGAGAGCCCCGTGACGCGGCCCTTCCGCGGAATGTACGCCACATGGGCATGCCCCGTAAAGGGCAGCAGGTGATGCTCGCACATGGACGTGAAGGGAATGTCCTTCACGATGACCATTTCCTCGTGGACGCCCTCGTTGAACTGCTTCAGAAGATGGCTTGCGGGGTCTTCGCGCATGCCCGAGAAAACCTCGGCGCAGGCACGCGCCACACGCGCGGGCGTCTCGAGAAGTCCCTCGCGGTCGGGGTCCTCGCCAATTGCATATAGTAATTCCCTGATCGCGGCCTCAGCGCGCTCACGGTCAATTTGACCGTACTCCAATTCTGGCATACGCGACCTCCCAATCCGATGCCATTTGATACAAGGAGTATATAGACGCCCGCACCCCCGCGGCCTGTCGATTCTGCTCAGCGGCAGATAGTCGCTCGGTTTCGAATCAGCGCCTAGGCGAGCGCGCGCTCGGCGGCCTCCACGACGTGCTTGGCCAGAACTGCCGTCGTGACGCTCCCCACCCCGCCGGGCACGGGTGTGATCGCCCCCACGATCGGCTCGGCGGCATCGTAGTCCACGTCGCCGCGCAGCTTCCGGGCCTCCTCGTCCCAGTTGATACCCACGTCGACGACCACCTGCCCCGCCCTCACGGCGTCGGCGCCCACGGTGCCCGCATGGCCCACGGCCACGACGAGGATGTCGGCATCGGCGCACTTGGAGGCCAGCTCCCTCGTGCGCGTATGGCACATGGTGACGGTGGCGTTCGCCGCCTGGAGCATCATGGAGACGGGCTTGCCGATCACGAGCGAGCGCCCCAGCACGGTGACGTTCGCCCCGGTCAGGTCGTAGCCGTAATACGCGAGCAGCTGCATGCACGCATCTGCCGTGCACGGCGGGAACCCCACGGGCTGGTTGGCGAACACGCCGTAGAGCGAGCCCTGCGTGATGCCGTCGACGTCCTTCGCGGGGTCGAGTGCAGCGCACGCAGCAGCCTCGTCCAAATGCCCGGGAAGCGGGCGGAACATCAGGCACCCGTGAATCGCGGCATCGGAATTGACCTCGCCGATGACGGCCAGCAGCTCCTCCTGCGAGCAATCGGCGCCGAGGACGAACTTCTTCAAGCCCAGGCCCAGCAACTCGCAGCGCTTCGTGGCCCCGCGCTCGTAGGACAAGTCGTCGTCGCGCTCGCCCACGCGGACAATCGCCAGTGTCGGCGTGACGCCCTTGGCCTTGCAGGCCTCGATGCGCGGCGCGAGCATCTCGTTCATCGCATCCGCAACGGGCTTTCCTTTCAGCACCTCTGCCATCGGGGTGATCCTTTCTTTTGCATCCCGCCGCTCGCGGCAGGGAGGGCCTGCGAAGCCCGCTGAGGCTAACCGTTCGTCGCTACGGCGAAGCAGCTGCGGAACTCGCTCGCTTCGCTCGCTCAGACAGTCCTCGCCCCCGCTTCGCCTTCGCTCCTCACAGCCTCAGAAGGCTTCGCAGGCCCTCCCCGCCGCGAGCTGCACCATCATTGTAGGGGCGCGCTCCGCGCGTCCGCCGCCGAAGGCGGCACAGCCGATGCGCCCTTCGGCGCGGGCGCTCGGGGCGCGCTCCTACAGGGCACGGATGCCGGCGGTCACTTCGTCGACTATTCTTTGGGCGCGAGAAACGTATGTCAAGAGGCCGTCGGCTTCGGCTTCCGCCCTCTCGGCGAAGTCTCGGTCGTTGAGCGTCTTCGTGTTGACGAAGACGTTGAGCGAGGCGGCTTGCATGGCTGCGGCGGCGCAGGCGGCTCCGCAGCCCACGTCGCTGACGAGCATGCGCGAGCCCTTGACGTTCATCTCCTCGAGGAGCTCGATGGCCTTGGCGATCTGCCTCATCATCTCGAGCGGAGCGACGAGCGCGTCCTTCGTGCACTTCTCCAGCTGCTCCTCGCGCGTCGGGTCCTCCTTGGGAATGCCGTACGCCTGGGAAAGGGGGAAGAACGCGGCCGCGTCCTCTTCCACGAGCTCGAGCAGGCGCGCGCGGACGGCCTCGCCCTCCTCGAGCATCCTCTGCACATCGGCCTCGTACTCGGCGTACTTCTTCTTCCCCGTGGTGAAGTTGCCCACCATGGAGCACAGCGCGACGGAAAGCGCGCCCACATAGGCCGCCGCCCCGCCACCGCCAGGCACACTCTGCTTAGCAGCCAGCTCAGCAGCGAACCCCGAGCAACTCTTTTCCATCATTTTGCCTGTCATCAATCGCTCCTCTTCGCAAGCAAGGAAATGCAGCTCGTGTCGGCGGTTGCGTGCGCCGCGCCTTCGAAGGCGGAGCGGTTAGCGAGGACTGTCTGAGCGAGCGCAGCGAGCGAGTTCCGCAGCTGCTCCGCCGTAGCGAGGAGCGGTTAGCCTTCGCGGGCGCGGCGCACGCAACCGCCGACACGAGCGGAGGGAGGGGCGGAAACCCCGCCCCTCTCGAGAAATCCTAGAACAACCCGACGATCTTCCCGTCGGGCGTCACGTCGATCTTTTCGGCTGCCGGAACCTTCGGCAACCCGGGCATCGTCATGATCTCGCCCGTCAGCGCCACGATGAAGCCGGCGCCTGCGGAGATCTTCAGGTTGCGGACGGTGATGCGGAAGCCCTTCGGCGCGCCGAGCTTCGCCTGGTCGTCGGTGAAGGAGTACTGCGTCTTGGCCACGCAGATGGGCAGCTTGTCGAACCCGAGGTCGTTGAGCTGGGCGAGCTGCTTGAGCGCCTGGGGCGTGTAGTCGACGCCGTCGGCGTGGTAGATCTTGGTGGCGATCGCGTCCAGCTTGTCCTCGATGGAGGCGTCCGCGTCGTAGCAGAACTTGAAGTCGTTCGGCTCGTCGCACACGCGCACGACCTCTTCGGCCAGCGCGAGCGCACCCTCGCCGCCCTTGGCCCAATGCTCGGCCAGCACGGCGTTCACGCCGAGCTCCTTGCACTTCGCCTGCACGAGCTCGAGCTCGGCCGGGGTGTCCGTCGGGAAGGCGTTGATGGCCACGACCGCGGGCAGCCCGTAGACGTCCTGGATGTTGGACACGTGCTGCAGCAGGTTCGGCAGGCCCGCCTCGAGCGCGGCCAGGTTCTCCTCGTTCAGGTCGGCCTTCGCCACGCCGCCGTTGTGCTTGAGGGCGCGAACGGTGGCCACGATGACGACGCAGCTCGGCTTGAGGCCGGCGTAGCGGCACTTGATGTCGAGGAACTTCTCGGCGCCCAGGTCAGCGCCGAAACCGGCCTCGGTCACCACGTAGTCGGCCATCTTCATGGCGGTGACGGTTGCCTGGACGGAGTTGCAGCCGTGGGCGATGTTGGCGAAGGGGCCGCCGTGCACGAACGCGGGGTTGTTCTCGAGCGTCTGCACCAGGTTCGGCTTGATGGCGTCCTTGAGGAGGGCCGTCATGGCGCCCTGGGCGTTCAGGTCGCCGGCGGTGACGGCCTTGCCGGAGCGGCTGTAGGCCACGACCATGCGGGCCAGGCGCTCCTTCAGGTCGGCCAGGTCGGTGGCCAGGCAGAACACGGCCATGACCTCGGACGCGACGGTGATGTCGAAACCGTCCTCGCGGGTGACGCCATCGCCGGGGCCGCCGAGGCCGTCCACGACGTTGCGCAGCTGGCGGTCGTTCATGTCGACGCAGCGGCGCCAGATAATCTTCTTGGGGTCGATATCGAGTTCGTTGCCCTGCTTGATGTGGTTGTCGAGCATGGCCGCAAGCAGGTTGTTGGCGGCGCCGATGGCGTGGAAATCGCCGGTGAAGTGCAGGTTGATGTCCTCCATGGGAACGACCTGCGAGTAACCGCCGCCGGCCGCGCCGCCCTTGATGCCGAACACGGGGCCCAGCGAGGGCTCGCGCAAGCAGAGCATCGACGACCTGCCGCTCTTGCAGAGGGCGTCGTG
Organism: Coriobacteriaceae bacterium; assembly: GCA_015062685.1. Lineage (GTDB taxonomy): Bacteria > Actinomycetota > Coriobacteriia > Coriobacteriales > Eggerthellaceae > UBA9715. The sequence continues at coordinate 13,077 of SUUE01000025.1, read as the reverse complement.
CAGGCCCACCGAAGTCGTGGTCTTCCCCTCGCCCGCAGGCGTGGGGTTGATGGCCGTGACCAGGATGAGCTTAGCTTTCATCGGGGCGTCCTTGCAGGAGTGGATGTCCACCTTCGCCTTGTAGTGGCCGTAGGGCTCGCACGTGGCCCAATCGATGCCGGCCTTCTTCGCCACCTCTTCAATGGGCAGCATCGTCGCTTCCTGTGCAATCTCGATATCGGATTTCGCCATGTAGCACCCCTTCTTGCTCGCGGAGACCTTCCCTTGTAACAGCTATGCTAACGAAAACTAGGGCATGTTCGAGTCAACCTTCTTCAGAAGGTCGGTCTCGTCGGTCACGCCGCCTTCCGTTCCGGTGTCGAGGCCCAACGACACGGGAATGCGCCCCGCGCAGTTGTCCCGCTCGTGCGTGTAGGCGCTCCACGGGCTGGACCTCTGGAGCTCCCAGTGAACCGGCGGCGTGATGTAGGTGGTGAGCCGCTCCATCTCGCCTTCCTTCTTGGCCTTGTGATAGGCCTTGTACCAGATGCACGGGCGCTTCCTCCCGGCGGATACCTCGCACCAGCCGTCGTTGGTGCCGCCGCACGGCCCGTTGCGCTGATGCTTGGGGCACTGCGCCATCGGGCAGGAATACAACGTGGCCTCCAAGCCGCAATCGCCGCAGTCCTTGCAGCCGTAGATCATGGTCTTGCCCACGTGCTCGAGCTTGTGGGAACGGTAGACGCCCTTCTTTTCGTCGAGCTTGCTCATGCGCCTCGCGAGCAGCTTGAACGCGCGCTTGCCCGGCGTGAGCACCCAGTAATGCGCAATGCGGGAAATGCGCCACTGCTTGAATATCTTGGGCGATCGGGCCTGCTCGGCCATAGGGCTCTTCCCCGCCGCGTTCAGGCCGGTCGGCTCACCGTCGTCGCCGATCTCGGGCTCGTACACGTAGTAGCCGTCGTCCTTGCCGAAGCAGATTTCCTTCGCGCATGCGCGCCAATCGCCCGCGAGCTCGTCCGCGCGGTCGAGCACCGCCTCGATGAGCTCGGCGCTGACGCCGAAACCGCCTATGTGCACGCCGGCGTAGCCGAGCCCCTTGTAGATGGCCACCATCTGCGCCGCGCGCTCGATGCGGGCGGCCTTTCCCTTGTCCTCGGCCTTGGCCTCCTCCTCGAGCTTCGCCATCAGCGCGGGGCTGACGTAGCACCCGGCGATGACGCCCGCCTCGATGAGCTTCGCCACGCCGCGCGTGAGCACGAACACGTTGCCGATGATGGGCGTGTCGAAACCGCGCTCGTCACGGTAGCGGATGAGCTCCTCCATCTTGCGCGCGTCGTAGCCGAGCTGCGAGATGAGGTACTGCGCGCCGCCGATGATCTTCTTCTCCATCTTCAGATACTGCGGGATCGTCTCGCCCTCAAGGTACTTGAAGGGGTTCACCACGCCGCCGTTGAAGAAATGGGTGGGCGCCTCCGCAACGGGCCCCTTGTGGCCCTGCACCATCAGGCCGGCGTTCATCTCAGTGGCGAGCATCTGCAGGTGCACGGAATCGAGGTCGAACACCGGCTGCGAGCGCCCGTTCCAACCCGATGCCTGGTAATCGCCGGTCATGAACAGGACGTTCTCGACGCCCGCGCGCTCCAGGGCGTAGAGCTGCGCGATTATCTGGTTGCGCGAGCGGTCCTTGGCGCTGAAGTGGACGAGCGGCACGATGCCCTCGGCCTGGAACTCCTCGGCCAGCTCGTCCGCCAGAAGCGCGGGGTTGCCGCCGGGGTTGTCCGTGATGGACAGGGCGTGCACGCGCCCCGTTTCGTAGATTTTCCGCGCTTCCGCGATATCTCGCACCTGAGAATCCTCGCGCGCGCCGCGGCCCGGGATGATCTCGCAGGTGATGACGAACTCACCCCGCTCGATCGCGTCCTTGAAGCGATTGTCCATAAGAACCACCCCTCTCTTTGCCACCGGCCACAGCTGGCCGGAAACGAACGCTGTGCGCCCTTCGGGCGCGGACGCGCGGAGCGCGCCCCTACGGGCCTTCCCGCAAAAAAACGGTCGGTACCGCACCATCCCTGTAGGGGCGCTCCCCGAGCGCCCGCCGTTGCACCACCCCTGTAGGGGCGCGCTCCGCGCGTCCGCCGCCGAAGGCGGCATGACGCTACTCCGCCCAGTAGTCTATAGGCTCGTAGCCCTTCACGAGCTCGAGGCGCAACGCCTCGATGGTCGAGCAGTTCGCAATGACGGTGACTGGCTCGCCCTGCGCGGCGATGTCCCGCACGAGGGCCGCGTAGTCGGGCTGCACGCGCATGGAGGCCTCGTCGAAGCCGGCGCGCAGCAGGCGGTCGCGCATGTGCTCGTGGCACGGGCCGCCCACGACCACCTTGGCGCCGGGCGTCACCAGCTTCTCCCAGCGCACGCCCTCGATCCACTCGGTGGTCGTGCCGTCCATGATCTCGTTGCCCAGCATGAACACGTAGTTGGTCGGCAGGCTGTCCTCCGACACGAGCATGTTAATGAGCTGGTTGCACCCCGCCGTGTTCTTCATGAGCAGCAGGCGCGTCTGCGCGCCGTCCACGTCGAATATCTCGAAACGGTGCGCGGCGTGCGTGAAGTGCCCGAGCGCCTGCTTGGCCTGCTCGACGGGAACGCCCAGCGTCGTGAGGCCCGCGAACGCAGCGGCCGCGTTGTATACGTCGTAGCCGGCGCGGATGTTGACCGGCATGGTCATCTCCTCGCCGTATGCGCGCAACGTGAGCTCGCAGCTCTTCTCGCGCTTCGCGCCGATAGCCGTAATGGCCACGTCGGCCTCGTGGTGCGCGTAGCTGCACGAGGGGCACGTGAAGTCGCCCAGGTGGGCGAACGAGCGGCGCGAGAAGTCGAGGGGCGCGCCGCACTTGATGCAGGCCACCTCCTCGTCGAAGTCGGCGACGCCCTCGTCGTAGGGGGCGCACTCCATGCCGAACCAGACCACCTTGTTGGGAACGGCGTCGGCAATGGAGGCAGTAACCTGGCAGTCGGCATCGAGCACGAGCACGGTGTCGGGCGACTTCTTGATCGCCTCGATGATGTAGTCGCGCGCGGTCGTCCACGTGGGGTAACGGTCAACCTGGTCGCGGTAGAGGTTCGTGACGACGAGCACCTGCGGGAGCATGGCGGGAAGAAACGTCTTGGTCGCGCCCTCGTCGCTCTCGATGACCGCCCACTCGTTCTTCCGCTTGCCGCCGAGCGTGCTGTCGAGGCAAAGCGTCGTGGCGATGCCCTGCTCGAGGTTCGTGCTCGAGGGGTCGTACGCCGCGCCGCCGTACGTGTTGATGATGGCCTGCTGCACCATGTGCGTCGTGGTGGTCTTGCCGTTCGTGCCCGTGATGACGATGGTCTTGTGGCCCTCGCCGAGCTCCCTGATGATGTTGCCGTCGATCTTGAGCGCGAGCTTCCCCGGCAGCGCGCGGGCCGTGCGGCCCAACATGCGCATGGCGCGGTAGCTTGCCTTGCAGACGGCTATTGCAACGGTTCTCTTTACGGACATGAAGCCTTCCTCGGATCTATGGAACAGGGCGGTTCGGAAGCGCCGCCACCTCGTGAATTGTATCGCATGGCCCAGCTATGCGATACAATTCACGGCATCTGGAAACGCGCATCACACGCACTGCCCACAAGCCGAAACCAGGAGGCAAGCCATGGCTCAGAGCGACCGCGAACGCGTCATCGTCCGCACGAGCATCATCGGCATCGTCGCCAACGTGCTGCTCGTCGCCTTCAAGGCCGCCGTCGGTTTGGCGGCCAACTCCATCGCCATCGTCCTCGACGCGGTGAACAACCTGACCGACGCCCTCTCTTCGGTCATCACCATCCTGGGCGCCAAGCTGGCCGGGAAGAAGCCCGACCGCGACCACCCGCTCGGGCACGGGCGCTACGAGTACCTGTCGGCCATGGTCATCGTGGCCATCGTGCTCTACGCGGGCATCACGTCGCTCGTCGAGTCGGTCAAGAAGATCATCGAGCCCGAGATCGCCGACTACTCCATGGTCACGCTGACCATCGTGGCCGCCGCCGTCATCGTCAAGATCATCCTCGGCCGCTACGTGAGCGCGAAGGGCCGGGCGGTGGACTCCGGGTCGCTCATCGCGTCGGGCAAGGACGCCTTGTTCGACGCCGCCATCTCCGCATCGGTTCTGGCCGCCGCGCTCATATACCTGGGAACGGGCGTCAGCCTGGAAGCCTACGTGGGCGTGATCATCTCCATCGTCATTATCAAGGCCGGCATCGACATGCTCCGCGAGACGCTCGACGACATCCTGGGGAGCCGCCCCGACCCCGACCTGGCCAAGGGCATCAAACGCACCGTCTGCGCCGACCCCGACGTGTTCGGCGCCTACGACCTGCTGCTCGAGAGCTACGGCCCCGACCTGACCATCGGCGCCGTGCACGTGGAGGTGCGCGACACCATGACCGCGGCCGAGATCGACGCGATGACACGCCGCGTGCAGGCGGCCGTGCTCGAGGAGCACCACATCGCGCTCGCGACGGTGGGCATCTACTCGCGCAACACGACGAACGACGAGGTGGCCGAGATGCGCTCCGCCATCACGCGCTGCGCCATGAGCCACGAGGGCGTGCTCCAGATGCACGGCTTCTATGCGGACATCGAGAAGCGCACCGCCTCCTTCGACCTCATCATCGATTTCGCCGTGAAGGACCGCGAGGACCTCTACGCCCACATCGTGGAAGACGTGCACGAGCTCTACCCGGATTACACCTTCAACATCACCCTCGACCGCGACCTGAGCGACTAAGCAGAGACCGGCTCGCCCTTCGCACCCCCACCCAGCAGCCTCGCCTGGAGCCCGCGGCGCGGGGGCGGGCGTAGCGAGGTCAAGCCAAAGGAGCTGAGAGATCCACTTTCCCGCCCGCCCTTGGCGGGAAAGTTAGCTCGAAGCGACGACGCGGCGAGCGTAGCCTGCCCCCGCGCCGCGGGCTCCAGGCGAGGCGGACAAGCCCCAACGCCTATCGTCCAAATAATTTCGCCTACCCGTTGACTCCCCACACGGGAAACGCTATAGTTCACCTCGACATATGAACAGTTGCTCATATCTTCAGCAATTGAAACGAAAGGACGCATCATGAAGAAGGCATTCAAGCTCGACGGCGAGATCTGCGCGAACTGCGCCGGCAAGATCCAGACCGCAATCGAGAAGCTCCCGGGCGTCAACAGCGTCTCCGTAAACGCCATGACCCTGCGCTTCACGCTCGACGCCGAAGACGGTCAGTTCGACTCGCTTCTCCAGAAGTCCATCTCCATCTTCGAGGACATCGAGCCCGACTGCGAAGTGCTCGTCTAAGCGCCATGAGCAAGAAGCTTAAGAAAAGGCTGCGCCGCGTCATCGTGGCGCTGGCGGTGTTCGCCGTCCTCGAGGTGCTGAAGGTGGCGGGCGTTTTCGACGCCCTGCCCTACGGCCTGTGGATCGAGTTCGCCGCGTTCCTCGTGCCCTACCTCATTGCCGGGCACGACGTGCTCGCCAAGGCGTGGCACGGCATCACGCACAAGCAGCCGTTCGACGAGAACCTGCTCATGTCCATAGCCACCATCGGCGCGTTCGCGCTCGTGTTCTTCCCCGAAGCCGAGCCGCACATGGCCGAGGGCGCGGCCGTCATGCTGTTCTACCAGGTGGGCGAGCTCTTCGAGAGCTACGCCGTGGGCAAGACCCGCAAGTCCATCTCGGCCATGATGGACATCGCGCCCGATTACGCCAACGTCATGCGCGACGGCGAGCTCGTGCAGGTGGACCCCTACGAAGTGGCCGTGGGCGACGAGATCGTTATCAAGCCGGGCGAGCGCGTGCCACTCGACGGCGTCGTAACGTCCGGCCGCTCGCAACTCGACACGTCCGCTCTCACGGGCGAGTCGGTGCCGCGCGTCGTCGAGGAGGGCGCGAAGGTCACGAGCGGCTGCGTCAACATGACCGGCATGCTCACCGTGCGCGCCACCGCCGCCTTCGAGAACTCCACCGTCTCGCGCATCCTCGAGCTCGTGGAGAACGCTTCCGAGAAGAAGGCGCGCACCGAGAACTTCATCAGCCGCTTCGCCCGCGTCTACACGCCCATCGTGGTGGGCCTCGCAGCGCTCATTGCCGTCATCAGCCCACTCGCCTTCGGCTACTCCTGGAGCCTGAGCGTGCAGAGCGCGCTCATATTCCTCGTGGTCAGCTGCCCGTGCGCGCTCGTCATCAGCGTGCCGCTCTCGTTCTTCGGAGGAATTGGCGCCGCCAGCAGGCTCGGCATCCTCGTCAAGGGCTCGAGCTACCTCGAGGCGCTCGCGCAGGTCGACACCGTCGCCTTCGACAAGACGGGCACGCTCACGAACGGCACGTTCGGCGTCGTCGGCGTGCACGCCCCCGACAGCGTCGACAAGGACCTCCTGCTATCCTATGCAGCGCACGCCGAAGCCTATTCCGACCACCCCATCGCGCTCTCGGTCGTAAGCAGCTACTCGGGTACGATCGATCGCGACAAGATCGAGGAAGTGGAAGAGTTCAGCGGCCGCGGCGTCGCAGCGCGCGTCGATTCGCACCGCGTGCTCGTCGGCAACGACAAGCTCATGGACGCCGAGAGCATCAGCGTGCACGATTGCCAGCTCGTGGGCACCATCCTGCACGTGGCCGTCGACGGCGAGTACCTGGGCCACATCATCATCGCCGACATGATGAAGGACGACGCCGCGGCGGCCATCGAGGGCCTGCACAAGGCGGGCGTGCGGCGAACCGTCATGCTCACCGGCGACCGCGAGGAGGTGGCCGCGGCCGTCGCGTCGGAGCTGGGAGTTGACGAGTACCGCGCGCAGCTCCTGCCGCAGGACAAGGTTGCCGAGATCGAGGCGCTGCTCGAATCGCACGAAGGCCTGGGCAAGGTTGCCTTCGTGGGCGACGGCATCAACGACGCCCCCGTGCTCATGCGCGCCGACGTGGGCATCGCTATGGGCGGCATGGGGTCGGACGCGGCCATCGAGGCGGCCGACATCGTGCTCATGGACGACAAGCCCTCCAACATCGCGCGCGCCATCCGCATTGCCCGCAAGACGCTGCGCATCGTCAAGCAGAACATCGTGTTCGCGCTGGGCGTGAAGATCGTCATCATGATCCTGGCCCTGCCCATGATCGGCATCTCCACCATGTGGCTCGCGGTCTTCGGCGACGTGGGCGTATCGGTGATCGCCATCCTCAACGCCATGCGCTGCCTGCGCGTCAAGCGTTAAACGGCTCAAACCGCGCCTGCCAAGTGATGGCGAGAATCTCAGCTGCCTAGTCAACAATTAAGTAATTATAGGCACGATACGGGTCGGAGAGATACCCTCCGACCCGTATAATGTCAGCGAGAACTTCAACGCTGTTCGCCCGCTCAATCGATGGAGTACGATCATGGAGAACTCGGCACTTCAAATCTACAAGGCAATCGGCGCGCTCCAGGCAGTCATCGCTAACGCCACGACGCTCGAGGAGGCAATCCAGGGCGGCCTCAAGGCCATCGTGGAGAACGCCGGCGCCGACTCCGCCGTCATCTGGTATGCCGACAAGGCGGGCGATGGCACGCTCCACCCCTACTTCTGGATAGGCCCCGTCGACCTGACGCGCCGTGCCCACAAACCGGGCGATGGCGCGGTCGGGCGCGTGTACGAGTCCCAGAAAGCCGAGCGCCTCTTCGAGTTCAACTCCCTCCAGGACGTGGAAACCGCCATCGACTTCGCGGGCATGCCCGTCAGCTCTATGGTCTGCGTGCCGTTCACCAGCCAAACCGAGAACCTGGGCGTCGTCCAGTTCGTGAACGGCGAGAGCAGCGCACCCTTCACCGACGAGGTCGCCGACGTCATGGAGATCATGGCCATGATGGCCGCCATCGCCATCGAGGAGAACGAGGCGCTCGCCGAGCCCTGGCAGCCCGGCGAGGTGGTCATGGAGCTGCGCGACATCACGCGCGAGTTCCAGAACGGCGACGTGGTGACCAAGGTGCTCAAGGGCGTGAACCTCGACGTCTACGAGGGCGAGTTCCTGGTGCTCCTGGGCGAATCGGGTTGCGGCAAATCGACGCTGCTTAACATCATCGGCGGCATGGACAGCGCGACTTCGGGTGAGTTCTCGTATCTGGGCAAGGACCTGAGCAACGCCACGCAGCAGGAGCTTACCGATTTCCGCCGCGACAACATCGGGTTCATCTTCCAGAGCTACAACCTCATGCCCAACCTGACGGCATTGCAGAACCTCAAGCTCATCGCCGAGCTCGTCGACGAGCCGATGGACGCCGACGAGGCGCTCGACGTGGTGGGCCTTTCCGAGCGCAAGAAGAACTACCCCAGCCAGATGTCGGGCGGCCAGCAGCAGCGCGTGTCGATTGCGCGCGCCCTGGTGAAGAACCCCAAGATCATCCTGGCCGACGAACCGACGGCCGCGCTCGACTACACCACCTCGATCGAGGTCCTCCAAGTGATGGAGAAGATCATCGAAGCCGGCACCACGATGGTCATGGTCACGCATAACGAGGAGATCACCCGCATGGCCGACCGCGTGGTGCGCATGCGCGACGGCCGGATGCACGAGGTAACAGTCAACCGCCATCGCGCCCGCGCGGTGGACCTGGTCTGGTAGGAACCACATGAAGCCGACCCAGATAACAGAGCTGTTCGCCAATATCAAGAAGACGTTCGTGTCGTTCTTCTCGATACTCATGTTCGTGGCGCTCGGCGTAGGTATCTTCCTCGGCATCAGCTGGTCGGGGCCAGCTCTGCAACAAGCCGCCGACCGGGCGTTTGACGAGGGCAATTTCCATAACTTCCAAGTTCAGTTTCCCTATGGCCTGACCGAGGGCGACCTGGCCAAGCTCTCCGCGGTCGAGGGCGTCTCCCAGATCGAGGGCGCACGCCAGTCGTACCAGACCGTCGTCGTCGATGGCCAGAAGCTCACGGTGAAGGTGCAGACCCTCGGCTCCAGCATCGACGCTCCGCTAGTAAGGGAAGGCGAACTGCCGGCGAAGGCCAACGAGATCGCGTTGCACGCCGCGACGGCAAGCAGCCTCGGGGCCGGCGTGGGCGACACGATAACGTTCGAGAAAGACGTCGCCGAAACGAGCGCGAACGACGCATCGGCCAGCACGTCGACAACCGCCTCCGCAGACGCCCAAAGCTCCCAGGAGCAAGACGGCATGAAGTATCTGAACGGCCGCACGTACAAAGTGACGGCCATCATCGACAGTCCCGACTACGTGGCAACCGCAGAGGGAATGCTCGGCGTCGCGCCGACGCCCTCGGGCACCGTCGACGCGCTCGCCTGGGTGCAGGACGGCGCCTTCGACGCGAGCGCCTTCCAAAACGGCTATCCGGTAGTCAACGTCCGATGCGATGGCTTGGATGGCAAGAGCACGTTCTCCAACGAGTACAAGAACGATTCGGCGACTATCGAAGAGCGAATCGTCGAACTGGGATCGACGCTGGCGAAGAGCCGCTACGACGACCTGCACGGCCAGGCCCAAAAGAAAGTCGACGAAGGCCAGGCCAAAATCGACGACGCCAAGCGGATGATAGCCGAGGGGGAGCAGAAGATCGCCGACGGCGAAAAGCAGCTCGCGGAAGGCCGCGAAGCGCTCGAGACCAAGCGCGCGCAAGCCCAAGCCGAGCTGGATGCGGGCTACTGGAAGCTCGTCGACGCACAGGCGACCTACGACGCGAAGCTCGCGGAATACAACGCCTACAAGAACACGTACGACAGCACCATAGCGGAGATAGAATCAACCAAAACTCAGGTGAACTCGCTGCTCGCCGAGTACAGCAAAGTAGAAGAAGACTACAACAACCACGTCATCGACAAAGACGAATACGAAAAGCGCTGCGCCGATATCGCGGCGCGAGCCAACGCGCTGCTCGATCCGTGGAGAGGCGAGTTCCCCGATCTGCCAACCATAACGGCCGACAACGTCGGCCTCGCCCTGATACTAGCGGCAGCGGTGCTCGACGACTACGGCGACATCCCCTTCGAGATAAACGGCCGCACAATGACGCTGAACGAAGCGGCCGACGAGCTCGCAGCCGCCGAGGCCGAGCGCGACAGCGGCTACGCCCTGCTTCAGAGCGGCTGGTCGCAGTACTATGCCAAGCAATCCGAATTTGAAGGCGCCATTGCGCAAGCCGAGCAGAAGATTGCCGACGGGGAGCAGGAGCTTGCCGACGCCAAGCAGCAGGTCGCCGACGCCAAGCAGCAGGTTGCCCAGAACGAGCCCCAGCTCGCCGATGCGCAGGCGCAAGTGGACGCCATGTCGAAATACGAATGGTCGGTCATGCCGCGCTCGTACAACATCGGCGCAGGGCAGGTTTCGGTGTTCAGCAGCGTGACCGGCAACCTCAGCATCTCGATGGCGGCCCTGTTCATCATCGTGGGCCTGCTGGTCAGCTACTCGGCCGTCAGCCGCATCGTGAACGAGCAGGTCACGCAGATCGGCACGAAGAAGGCGCTCGGCTTGCGCGCCAAGGAGATAACGACCAGCTTCCTCCTCTATTCCGGGCTGGCCGTATTGACCGGTGCCATCATCGGCACCATCGTGGGCATCACGCTCGTCGAGGGCATCATCGGGGGCGTGCTCGGCGGAATGTTCACGTTCGGCGGCTACCCGCCATACTTCGGCTTGGGGCTGTTCCTCATCGTCACGTTGCTGGAACTGGCGCTCATCCTGGGCACCACGTGGCTCGCCTGCCGAGGTATCCTGAAGAAGCACGCCGTCGACCTGCTGCGCGGGCCCGAGCCCCCGAAGGCCAAGACGCGCTTCTACGAGAAGTGGGGAATCTGGGAGAGGCTGCCGTTGCTCACCCAGACCATCGTGAACAACTGCGTAAACGACAAGCGCCGGGTGTTCAGCACGGTCGTGGGCGTGGCGGGCTGCACCGCGTTGATCGTAACGGCCGTCACGCTCAACAACGACGTGATGAAGAGCTACGACAGGCAGTACAACAACGTGTACGGCTTCAACGCAATCGCGTTCGTGAACGACGAGCCCGCCGACGCAATCGACCAGACCGAAACCGCGCTGGAAAACGACGGCTTCACGGCGGCGCAGGCCGTCCGCAGGAGCTACGCGTTCAAGCAGCCCGACGGAGCGATGGCGAGCGCGCGGGTCATCGTGCCCATGGATTCCGGCGCATTCGCGGACGTCTACCACGTGAACCCCCTATCCGGCGAGACGCTCGATCTCTCGCAGGATGGTGCATGGGTCACTCGGGCATTTGCGAACCACCTCGGCGTGAAGGCGGGCGACGAGATCGCCATGAGAGGTACGGACGGGACCGTCCACCACGTCAAGGTCCTCGGGTTCTACGAGTTTTACCTGACGTATCACGAGATGGTCATGGGGCGCGACTACTTCGAAAGCGAATTCGGGAAAGCAACCCCCAACGTGGTCTTGGCCAACACGGGCGAGACGGCGGTGGCCGACGTCGAAAGCGATCTTTCCGCCATCAACGGCTTTGACTCGGTCCTCGACGACAAGACCTTCCAATACGGCAACTTCGCAACCTTCTCGAGCGTTTCGAGCGCCGTCGTGGCCATCTACCTGGCGCTGGCCATCCTCATGGCCGTCGTCGTGCTCCTGAACCTGAACGTCATGTTCATCGACGAGAAGAAGCGCGAACTCATCGTGCTGATGATCAACGGCTTCTCGACCAAGGACGCCAAGCGCTACATCTACAACGACTCGATCGTGCTCACCGCCATCGGGATCATCTGCGGGCTCATCCTCGGCTGCGTCATGGGCTCGATCACCGTCGCCGCCGTCGAGCCCTCGACCGCGGTGTTCGTGAAGGACATCGATTTGATGGCCGTAATCGCGGGCGTCGTCGGAAGCGCCGCGCTCTCCGTCATCATGAGCGTGATCGCCCTGCGCCGCATCCCGCGGTTCAAGCTCACCGACATCAACAAGTTCTAGACCCCCACCTCCACGACATCGCCGCGCAAGGTGATCGCAATGATGGACACCCCGGGATGCCGCTCGGCCAAACCCTCGAGGCCCGCCGTGCCGCTAAGGAGCGCGGTGGTTGCGAGCATGTCCGCGAGCAGCGAGCTTTCGGCCACGACGGTGGCCGATACGATGTCGGTTTCCGAGGGGCGCCCCGTCCGCGGGTCGACGATGTGCTGGTAGCGCTCGCCGTCAATCTCCACAAACCGCTCGTAGCTGCCGCTCGTGACGACCGCCCGGTCGCGCACCTCGACGACCGAGCGCCTCGCATCAACCCCCTCGGGCACGCGCACCGCGACGCGCCACGCCCGCCCAGACGGATGCTCCCCCAGCATGTAGATGTTGCCCCCGAGGTCGATGTCGGCGCTCGTAACGCCGGCCTGCCTCAGCTGCGCGGCGATGGAATCGGCGACGAAGCCCTTCGCAGCGCCTCCCACGTCAACTTGCGCGAACGGGTCGGCTTTCAAGACCATCGATCCCCCGATGACCACCTTGCTCGGCCCGACGTGCTCGAGCGCGGCGGCCAGATCGGCATCGGAAGGCGCGCGGGTGGCGTGCTTCCACATGAAGCTCACCGGCCCCACGGTGAAATCGAACGTCGGCTCCTCGTCGTGGAAAGCTTTCATGGCTGAGAGCAACTGCGAAGTCCGCGCATCGACCCGCACGGCATCCGCCGGCTCGTTCAAGCGCGCGATATCGCTCCCCGCAAGCGAGAACGACCAGATGCGATGGAAGTCCAAGCATGCGCGGCGCACCTCGAGCAGCACCCCCTCGACATCGCGGCCATCCCCCGCCCCGCCGAAGATCGTGACGGAGTTCGGGGTGTCGAAGCACCTGAACCTGATCGTGCACGCATCAGGCTCCACGCTATACGCAACCTGGAAGTCTTTCGAGAAATCGCCCATAGGTCACTCCGTCGCGCGGCTCTCTGCGTCGCTCGCATGGCTTTCCGCGTCGCTCGCATGGGAGCTCGCGTGCGTCTCGGCGTGAACGGCCACTTCGCCCGATTGGCCAGCCGGCGCGCACGCGGGGGCATCGCGCTCGTTGTGCCCCCGGTCGAGCTCCCGCGCCTTGACGTATAAGCCGTTCAGCGAGGCGTGGGATATGCTGTCTACC
>SUUE01000024.1 GCA_015062685.1 Coriobacteriaceae bacterium | reverse complement strand
CCCTCGAGAACGCGCAGCGTTGGGTTGCCGGCAAGCCGAAGGACCTCATCAGCGAATACAAGATGTTCGGCGACTAATACACGTTGAGCGACAAGATAAGCCTTGCAGCCTGATGGCGCTCGTATGCCCGGATGCTAGAGTGGGGCTATGAGAGGTCGAAATCATCAGGGGCAACTGCATGTCGTGCAGGGACCGTCGAGCAGGTTCATTCGCTTCATGGCAGCCTGCTTGATCATGTTCGCGCTGGGTTTTATCTATGGTTGGTCGGTGTTCAGCGCTCCTATCGCAGCCGAGTTTCAATGGCAGCCCGCCGTGCTCTCCTTTACATTCACATTGCTCATGTGGGTGTTCTGCGCGGGCGGGTTCGTGGGCGCAAGGCTATGCGATCGCACGTCTCCGCGAGCCACCCTTATGGTCTCCGCGGCGTGCATTTTTGCCGCGTTTTGCAGCACGGCGATGCTGGCGAGCGCCGATGCCCCATGGGTGCTCTACATAACGTATGGAGTGTTCGGTGGCTTGGGCGTGGGCATGGCCTACACCGTTACGCTAGGAACTGCACTGGCGTGGTTTCCCGATCGCGCTGGTGCGGCGTCGGGCATCTTGCTCCTGTGCTACGGCGCGTCCACGATGCTGCTGAGCTCGGTGGTGGCGTGGCTGTGCGGCATCATGAACTGGCGCATGGCATTTCCCCTGATGGGCGTCGTCATGGCAACGGTAATCGCGGCTCTGTCGCTCGCGATGCGGCGCCCGAGTCGAGAAGAGGGGGCGTTGTTGCCGCGGCCCTCGAATGCGAAGGAGAAGTTTGGCGCTTCCGAGCGAAATTACACGACGGTGCAGATGCTGCGTACGCCCGTGTTCTGGTCGTATGCTGCATGGATGCTTCTCATGTGCATAGTGTCGCTAGGTTTTACCGGCAACGTAAATCAATTTGCGCTCGAGGCTGGCGCGAGTCCAGTTGTCGCCGTTGCTCTGGTGGGAGCGTTCTCCGTGGCGAACGGCTTTGGACGGCTGGGGTTCGGCTTCATCTTTGATGCGGCGGGAGTGTTCCGAACCATTCTTATGGTTGCCGCTGCACATGCCGTATCGGCTGCGCTCATTATCGTCTCGCTGGTACTGGAATTGGCTCCTCTGATGTCGGCGTCGTTGGTTTTTGCCGGCTTCACCATTGGCGGCACGTCGGTGTGTGGCTCGGGGTTCGCCATGACTGCATTCGGCGGCGTGCATTATGCACAGAATCTCTCGGTATTGAACTTGACGATCATCCCCGCAGCGCTCATCGGCCCGTTGTGCATGAGTCTTTCCGTCGGGAGCCTGGGGTCGTACGTTCCCGGCTTGGAGGCCAGCGTGGTTCTCGCCTGCATCGGCATGTTCTGCGCGCTGGCGGTGCGTACGTTCATCAAGCGACTTCATTAGCTTTCGCGTAGGGAGGTCGGAGAAATGAGAAGGCCGGAACGAACCCGGCCTTCCTTTTCGCAATGCGTATCGTTTGGCTATGCGATCGCGAATTTCTGCTCGACCAGTTTCATGTCGGTGTCGTATGACTCCTTCAGCGGCGTGATGCTGCAGATGGAAGATTTGTACGGTGCGCCGTAGCCGAGTTTCGAGTTGTAGTGGTTGGGGATAAGCCTGTTCACGTTGGAGCGCAGGGTGCCGAAGCTGTTCGGCGACTCCATGTCATCGCGTTCTGGGAACCACCAGCCATGCTGCGCCATGACAACGCCAGGTTTCACCGCGACCGTGATTTTGGCCTTCTGCTTACAGGAGCCTAAGGGGTTTCGTATTTCGACCCATTGGCCGTCTGCCACGCCGAGCTTTTCGGCGTCTTCCGGGTTGATCTCGACGAGCGGGTTCGGGTTCATCTCGCGCAGAATTGGAACCTGGCGATGTTCCGAATGGAAGAAGCAGTAGGTGCGTGCGCCCGAAGTCAGGCAGAATGGGTATTCGTCCTTGGTCTCGGGGTCGCGTGGGCTCATCTTCGGCTCCATGTAGTACGGCAGCGGATCTTCGCCGAAGTGGGCGTAGGTGGTCGACCACAGCTCGACGCGGCCCGTCGGCGTGAGGAAGCCGGGCTGGCGGTCGGGGCGGAGCAGACCCGTCTCGTATTTGCGGTAGTTCACGCCGCGCTGATGGTACACCTCGTTGCTCAGTTGGTCGAAGGTGACGCCTGCGCGCTTGGCGCGACCCTTATCGAAGTAGTCGTGCAAGTCGTCGTAGGCGTCCATGACCACTTGCTGGTTCATCCAGCGGCCGAGGTCGAGCAGGATGTCGTGGTCGCTTTTCGTCTCGCCCGCATCGATAGCCTTGTTGACGGCGCCGTGCATGATGGGCGAGCCGCCATAGTGAGCCATGTTCACGTCGTCTTTCTCAGCGCATGTGGACAATGGCAGGAACAGGTCGCACACCTCATCGATAGTCGGGGTGATGAACAGGTCCGTGGCCATGTTGAACTCGCAGTTGAGAAATCCCTCGCGCCACTTCTCGGGCTCTGCGCCGCAGGTGCCAGAGAGGAGGTTTGTCGATTGGATCCACGACATGCGGATGGGGTAAGGCTCGCCGGTGACAAGCGCGTCGAGCGTGCAGTCGGGGTGGCCCTGGCGCATGTTGTCGCAGAAGAACGGGTACTTGTCGTGGCCGATGAGCTTGGATTGCAGCTCGGGGCTCAGGTTATCCCAGCCCATGCGCTTGGTCGGGCGCTTGGCTTCCTCGCCGTCCGCGCTTTCCTCGGCGGATGGTTCGGGGGCGGCAACTTCGGCGATGATCTGGCCGCCGGGCACGTCGACGTTGCCGGTGATGGCCATGAGCGACACGATGCAATGGCCGGCCTGGTTGCCGTTCTGGTTCTGGTCGAGGGCCAGGCCCCACGCGATCGAGGCAGGGGTTGCCTTGGCGTACATGCGGGCTGCGGCGTAGATGTCCTCGACGGGCACTTCGCAGATCTCGGCGGCCTTCTCGGGCGTCATGCCCATCTCGGGGTCGTTGAGGCGAGCCGCGAGTTCCTCGAAGCCGTAGCACCACTTTTCCACGAAGTCGTGATCGTAGAGGTCCTCGTTGATGATGACCCAGAGCCACGCCATGGCCATGGCGGTATCGGTGCCGGGACGCACGCGCAGGTGCACTTCGGAACGAGTGGAGAGCCAGGTGACGCGCGGGTCGACGCTGATGACCCTCGCACCGCGTTTCATGAGGTCGATCACGGCATGGCCGAAAAGGCCATCACCGTTGGATGCAAGCGGCATCTTGCCCCACATGACCATGACCTCGGGCACGCGGTAGGCGGGGTTGTCGTAGGTGCCCTCGAGGCCGCCCGCATAGTCCATCTCGGGGTAGTACGCGCCCAGTACGCCGCTGCAGGCGACAGAGCGGGGCTGGTAGCAGGCGAACCCTGAAAGCGGGGTTGTCGCGTTGGGGCTTCCAAGGCAGGCTTGGATTAGGTCGTTCAGGATGATGCCGCCCGAGCGTCCCGTGCCGTTGAGGCCGACGATGCACTCGGCTCCGTATTGGTCGGAAAGCCTTCTCACGTTCTCGACGATCATGGAATACGCCTCGTCCCAGGAAATGCGCTCCCACTTGTCATGCTGGCCGCGGAACTTCGGATCGCGCTTCATCGGGAAGACGACGCGGCTCGGGTTGTACACGTAGTCCTTGAGCGCCAGGCACCTCGCGCAGAGGCGCCCCCTGGTGATCGGGTTGTTCTCGTCGCCCTCCACGTGGTCGATGACCCCGTTCTTGTCCACGTAGATCTTGAGGCCGCAGCCCACGGGGTGGCACCCCGGCGGCGACCACATGGACGTGCGCACGACGGTGAGGTCCCCCTCCTCGTACTTCCATGGCTTGCCAAGATCGTTCTTGAACTCCATGTCGCTCCTTCCCCTCGTTTATCTCGTCTCTTCTGGGCAACGGCGGCCTAGCCGTGCCCCTTGGATTGACTGTAGGGGAAAGGGCTGCGCCATGCATGAAGCCGAAGTGCTTATCTTGCCTTCGCTTCGCAAGGCGGCAAGCGCTTTGGCTGGGGCGAATAAGCATTTAAGGCTTAGGCAGAAAAGGGGAGGTTTCGGGTGTTCCCATGTCAATCAGCATTTGCAATCGATGCGGAACGACGAGCGAAATCTTATGGTTTGAAGCGTCGCTCGTCAGCTTCGAAGCCGCTGATACGGGAGAGGAGAAAGCATGCTGTCCTTACGCGAGAACGCGCTTGCAATTCTGAACGGAGAACAACCTGATTTCTACGGCGACTTCATGGAAGCGCTGAGCTGGGTGCCCGACCCGGTGAGGGCCCGCGACACGATTCCGAAGGACGGCAAGGAGCACAGCGACTCCTGGGGTACGGTGAAGGTGTTCCTGCCGGATTCGCCCGGCGCCCATCCACACATTACAGACGAGAACGTCGTCATTCCCGATATCGAGGAGTGGGAGAAATACCTGAAGGTCCCGCAAATCGAGGGCCTCGATTGGTCCGAATCGAGAGAGATCGCCTCCAAGATCGATCGCGGCCAGCGCTTTTCGGCAATGTTCATGGCCGCGGGTTTGTTCGAGCGCAGTCACTTCCTGATGGGCATGGAGGACGCGTTCTGCAATTACCTCGAATACCCCGACGAGATGGAGGAGCTGCTGTCGGTCATCGCCGATTTCAAGATCAGGCAGATCGAGATCGCTGCCGAGGAGTTCCATCCCGACGTGATCTTTTACCAGGACGACTGGGGCAGCAAGCAGAACCTGTTCTTGCCGCCCGACACGTGGCGCGAGATCATCAAGCCCATTCAGATGAGGATATCGAAGGCGATTCACGATGCCGGCGCGCTCTACGTTCATCACGCCGACTGCATCTGCGAGCCCATCGTGGAGGACATGATCGACTTGGGCGTCGACGTCTGGCAGGGCGTCATCCCCCAGAACGATATCGTCGCCATCCAGGAGAAGACGGCGGGCAAGCTGCCCATGATCGGCGGCATTGACGTTCCCGCTATCGACCTCGAGGGTCTTGACGAAGAGGTCATCCGTGGGGAAGTGCGCAGGGCCATCGACACGTATTGCCCTGCAGGGCGGTTCTTCCCCGGCATGCCGAGCGGCATGTGCTTCGTCAAGCGCAACGATCAGATTGCTCGTGATGAGTTGAAGTCATACGGCAGAATCTGGGCCGAGCAGCATCCGATCAAATAGCTCGTATGGCACTGCATTGCCGGCAAAACGAACGAGAGCGGGTTGCGAAATGCAGCCCGCTTTCTTGTGGCTACCAGCCTCAAATGCAAAAAGCAGTACTGAAGTCTTAGGCTCTGACCGGGGATAAGGGCTTACGTTCGATTCGCGAATCGGAGCTTTTTTCTACTATTTCAAGCAGACGGGATACCGTCTCGCAATTTGTTTTGCGGGCAACACAAGCGCAAGAGAACGAAAGGATTGCAGAAATGTGCTTCAGACCATCAGCCATTGAAATCGATAACACGTGCCCCAAGTGTGGCACTAAGGCGCCGCAAGGGGCTACAAAGTGCTTGAAATGCGGCGAGGAGCTTCCTGCGATGCCTGCTATGCCCGGCATGCCCGGTGCCCCCGGTGCCCCGAAGGCCCCCGGCATGCCCGGCGCTCCCGGCGCACCGAAGGCCCCTGGCGCCCCTGGCGTGGCGGCGGCTGCTGCCAAGTAGTCTATCGCCTCGGGCTTGCCCGACGCGGCATATTCGCGAGCGTCCAGCCGTTGCGCTGGGCGTTCGCATATAGAGCTTTAACGTAAGGAGCGAGGATGTGCTATCCATGCACGCGATGCGGTAAATGTTTTGGGAGGATTGAGCCGGGAACGTGCGCTTCGTGCGGCTACGTTAACGAATACGGCGATCTTAATTGCGCCGAGTGCGGTGCTCCACTCCCTCCGCCTGCGGGCGTTCCAAGCTCCGAGGTGAAAAGAGATGCGCTCCTTCCAAAAGGCCCGGAGAAGCGGTGACGACCGCTTTGTCTCGTTGCTTGCAGGTTGCGGGCGAGGGGCGGAATCGGCCTAGACGAGCAAATGAGAGGCCCCGGCATTTTGCCGGGGCCTCTCATTGTGTCGCAGCTCAAGTCTTGGTATGGGGATATTCCGGGCCGTCGATGGATGCTGAGGGTAGAGCGGGCGGCCCGAGGCGAAGACTTCGTGCGATCCTAGAATACGATGGTGATGTCCTTCCTGGCCACTTCCTGCCCCTTGTCGAGGTAGGCCTTGCCGCCGCCGAGCTGCGTTCCCTGCGCGTCGTAAGACATGCAGATGCCCATGAACGCCAGCTCGTGATCGGCACCATCGGATGCGTCAGCCGCGGCGAGCGTGTACTTGCCTACCTTCTCGTCAGCTAGGATCTGGTCGATGAGCTGCTCCTTGGCGGCTTCCTCGTCAATCGCCGCGAATCGCGCGACGAAATCGGTGAGCTTGTCGGCGCCGCGGAAGACCGCGTTGACCTCCATTGCGCCGCGCGCGCCGTGGTACTCGGTCTCGACGGAAGCCCCAGCCTTCGTCTCCGCCGCCACGTTGGCGCTTGCTGCGGTGGAGGCAAGGGGGGCGCCGCCACCACCCTTGACCCAACTTTCGCAGCGGGTCTCGCCCTGCACGGGCGTGTAGAGCGCCCAGCGGGTCTTGCCGTCCATTTTCTTGACGAGCTCTTCGGCCTCGCCGTAATACATGCACCATGCCTGGCATGCCTGCACGCAGGAAGGCATCTTGCCCTGCTCCGTGCGCGCTGCGCAGAGGTCGCACGCCTTGGTGATGGTGGGGTTGTACACCCACTCGTAAGGAGTGTCCACCAGGATGTCCGTCTCGTACTTGAACGGGCCGACTTCCGTGATCTTGATGCCGAACTCGCCCTTGCCGAGTCCGAGTTCGTTGCGGCATGCTACTTCGCAGGAATGGCAGCCGGTGCAGTACTCGTAATTGATGAGAATGCCTTTCATCGGTTCCCCCTTCCTTATTTAACGACTGTGACGACAGGCTCTTCGACCGGGTCATAGGGCTTGCCCGGTTCATACACTGCGAAATCGCCCTTCTCGGCGATGACGTCGTGCGGCATGACGTCGCCTTCCTGCGCCGGGTATATCTTGCAGAGCATGCTCTTGATGGCGCTGCCGATGCCGCCCTGACCGGTGCGGAACGCCTCGGTCATGTTGTTCAGGTTGGAATCGTACGTGCCGTAGAAGTTCGGTTCGGCGCCGTCCTGCTCGGGGAACCACCAGCCGTGCTCGGCGTGGATGCGGCCCGGCATGACCTCGATGGTCTCCTTGACCTTCTGTTTGAAGCGGGCGCCGCGGCTGTTCTCGACCCAGATCCACTCGCCGTCGTGCACGCCGTACTTCTCGCAGTCCTCGGGGCTGACCATGACGAGCGGCCACGGATGGAACTCGCGCGCCGTCGGCAGCTGGCGATGCTCGGAATGGAAGAACTCGAAGGAGCGGCCGCCGCCGGAGAGGATGATCGGGAACTCCTTGAAGGTTTCGGGCGTGGAAATGGGGCTCTCAGGCGGCTCGATGTGGTACGGTAGCGGGTCGACTCCCCAGTGGTCGTAACCGAACGACCACAGCTCGATGCGACCGGTCGGCGTGTTGAAGCCGGGTTGGCCGTCGGGGCGCAGCATGCCCTTCTTGTACTTGTAATACGTGGCATCCCAATCCCAGTAAGCGGTGCCGTTGCAGCTCTTGCCGTAGCATTCTTCGGAGTCGTCGCTCGGGTTCTCGACGGTTTCCTCCCACGAGCGGTGGTACATAGTGCCGTTCGGGTTCAGCTGGTCGTTGAGGTACCAGGAGCACATCTCCTTATCGTCCTTCCAGGGCCAGTGCTCGGGCTTGATTCGCTTACCCAGCTCCAGGATGATCTGCTCGTCGGATTTCGCCTCGTAGTAGTCGGTGACCTTGACCATGGTGCGGACGGGGGTCCACCATGTGCGGCAGCTGTTGCGTTCGCAGCTCATGGCCACGGGTAGCACGATGTCGGCCAGGGCCTGGGCGGTCGGCGTCATGAACGGGTCGGCAACGACGATGAACGGAACGTTCATGAGGGCCTTGCGAGTGCGTGCTGGGTCCATGGATGCGCAGGCCAGGGCGTTGGAGCTCTGGATCCAGAACATCTTGATGGGGTAGGGTTCGCCGGTCTCGCAGGCGCCCAGGATGGCGTCGGAGTCGGCGCACGACACGATGTTCGACTCGTTGATGCCGGAGGTCGAGGGGATGAGCTTCTTCGCGTAGACCTCGGGGTCGATGTACTCGTCGCCCAGGCCGTAGCGCTTCTCGATCAGGAATGCGCAACGGTACAGCGCGTTGCCGCCGGGGTTGTCGATGTTGCCGGTGATCGCCATGATGTCGGCGACGCCCTCGGTCACGCCCAGGGCAGCGATCTGCTGCTCGAACGCGAGGCCCCACTGGCATGCGCAGCTACGGGAGTTCGCGATGAGTCGCGCAGCGCCGCGGATCGTGTCCGGGTCGACGCCGCAGTACTCGCTGGCCCACTCGGGCGTCTTGTCGGCCACGCGCTCGGCGAGGGCCTCGAAGCCGTAGGTCCAGCAGTCGACGAACTCGTGATCGTAGAGGTCTTCGCCGATAATGACGTTGAGCATTGCCATGGCGACGACGGCGTCGGTGCCGGGGCGTGCGGGCAGCCAGTAGTCGGCGCGGGCGCCCCACCAGGTCAGACGAGGGTCGACCGAGATGATCTTCGAACCCATCTGGACGCATTCGACGAGCCAGTGGCCCAGGAAGCCGTCGGCGTTGGACTTGATGGGTTCGTTGCCCCAGACGAGGATGACGCCGGGTGCTTGCCACTCGGGGTTCGCGTAGCGGTCCCAGTGAGCCTGCGACGCGTCCACGATGATCATGTCGCCATACTTGGCCGACGTGCCGATCATGCGGGGCAGGTAGCAGGCGAAGCCCGTGAAGCCGAACGTCGACACGTTCGGGGTTTCCATGCAGGCGGAGGCGAAGTACGGAACCTGCCAGCCGATGTTGCGGCCCGTGCCGTGCACGACGACGATGGACTGGCTTCCGAACTCTTCCTTGATCTTGAGGGTCTTCTCGGTGATCTCGTCAAAGGCCTCGTCCCAGCTGATGCGCTCCCATTTGTTCTCGCCGCGCTCTCCAGCTCGGCGCATGGGGTACTTCAGGCGGTCGGGGTGGTTCACGGCGTCTGGCATGGACAGGCAGCGCATGCAGAGTTTGCCGTTCGCGACCGCGTTCAGCGGGTCGCCCTCAACCTTCTCGAGCTTGTTGTCCTTCGTGTACAGAAGGACGCCGCAGCCCATGTGGCAGCCCGGAGGCGACCAGTGGGTGGTGCGGGTGACAGTGTATTCCCCCTCGTTCCACTGCCATTCGCCGTCATGGTATGCGGCTCGGTTTAGGTCATCGAGCCACTCCTTGTAGTCGGCCATGTTTTCTCCTTTCACAGAAACGTTCCCCTCGCTCTATGCCCGGGGTTGCTGGTTAGGGATTCTAGGGAGAGGGTTTTTCTGCCGCATTCAGCGTGCGTTCCTATTTCGCGCAACGGGGTCGAGATGCGTCGGTATAGTGACCCTATTTCTTAAAATAGCTCTAAGGCGTGAAGGCTAGCCCTTTGTAAAATGCCTGGTAGAGAGCTTGCAAAATCTCAAGACCACCCAGAATAGGGGTTAACAATTTGCGGGTGTTTGGGGTAATGTTAGACTTGCTTTTTATTAAAGCGGGTAGGGGGGGAATTGAATATCGATGAAGGCAAGTCAATCTGACGGCTCGGTTGCCGCTATACAGGATTATTCTGTAGGGGAAATTGCGCAGGGCGATTGGTTCCTGATCAGTCCGCATCTGCTCATTGGGTCCCTTGGTTCGGTCGCGATGTTTGCGTGGCTGTTTCTCTCGCTGGGAACGTACGCGTATGCTTCTCCCGATTTGATAGGCGTGGCGCCTGATGGGCGCTACCACTTCCTTTTCCTCTCCAGCCTCATTGTGTCGCTGCTCGTGGCGTGGGCGCTCGCGGACAAATGCGACGGCTATGCGCTCTCTCTTACGTCTATCGTCCTTACTGTTGCGGGCCTCGCATGTTCCTGGTCCTTCTCGCAATACGATGCGGCCCTCCTCGCGGGGTGCGTGCTTTTCGGCTCTGGTCTGGGCTTAATGTATTGCCTGTATGGTGAACTCGTCTCGTGGTTCTTCTTTAACAACATCAAGCGATACATGCTCGGGATCAGCACGGCTGCTGTCTTTTGCGTCTTGATCGTGATGGTGGCTAGCTTCCCCGCGAATCGCATCATGGCCACGGCGCTGCCCCTCATCGCGTTTGTCTGCTACATCATCGAGCTCCCGTATCTCAAGGCCAAGATGCCCGCCAGGATTTTGGCAAAGGACTCAGACTCTCGCTGCCGCGTTAAGCTGCGCTCGTATTTGGCTACTGCCACCGCGGGCCTCGTTGTGGGTTTCTCGACAGGCGGGCTCATCTTGTCGGAGAACGATCATCCGGCCATCGTTGCGGGACTCGTTGCCTTGCTGCTCGTGGTGGTGTGCTTTGCGCTGTTTCGCGACGCCGGCGGCCGCAACAGGATGACCGAGACCGTCTCGATGCGCTGGTTCCTTCCGTATTCCGCCGTTATTGCCTTTCCCCTGCTGTTCGTTCCGGAGGGGTGGCGGTTTCCGTTCTTCGCCCTCTTGCTCGGTGGTTCGATGCTGCCCGAGACCTGTTCGCTCGCCGCGATTTGCAGCCATGTCTCGCTCTTCAACCTCAACGCGATCCGGACGTTTTCCTTCGGTCGTTTCTGGGCTATTCTCGGCATTCTCCTGGGGGCGATAGTCGCATACATCGGCATGGGCAACGGTGTCTTCATGGATATCGAACCTGGTTTGCGCCTCTCCGCCGCTGTTGTGCTCTTCATGCTGCTGGTTATCTTTTCGGCATCGTTTGTCATGACGCATGATAACTACCCGACTAAGGCGGATGTTGAAAAGCCCGCAGATGACCAGGGCGGGGTTCCCATACACGACTTCTTCGATTCCGCCGTGGGTGATCAGGCTGACGCTTCTGACCAAGAGGGTGTCAAGCCTGGCAAGTTTTACCTCCAGTGCGAGGTCGTTGCCAGGGAATATGGGCTTTCGGCTCGTCAGCGCGAGGTTCTCGGCATGCTGGCGCGTGGCCGCAACGCCGAATATATTACCGAAAAGCTCATCATATCGACGCACACGGCCAAGGCCCATATCTACAACATCTATCAGAAGACGGGCGTCCATTCCCGCCAGGAGCTCATGGACCTCGTCGAGACCGCGGACGTTTCCGATGACAGCCCCGTCATCAAGGAAATCCTGCATGAACTGGCCGTTAAGCGCAACTAACCCCCTGAGTATTACTTCACTTTTTTAGCATTGATACCTCATGCCCCTCTCAGCTTTTCGCTGTACCTTTCAGCGAACGAGCGAGTAGACCCCACATTGCTCGAATCTATCCAAGGGGGAACTGAGAGGAGAGGGGTATGTCATGTTGTTCGACTACGACGAGTTCTTGAATGGCATCGATGAGAAGGCGTACCACAAGGGCGAATGGCGTTGGGAGGAAGACGGCTACACTGTCACCCGCACCTACACCTATTCCGCGCCTGGGTGCCACGACTCGTGCGGCGTGCTCATGTACACCAAGGACGGGAAGCTCGAGAAGGTCGAGGGCGACCCGTTCGATCCGTGCGCAAACGGCCGCCTATGCATGCGCTGTTTGAATCTCGAGGAGGGCGTCAACTACGAGAAGCGCCCGAAGTGGCCGCTGAAGCGCGTGGGCAAGCGCGGCGAGAACAAGTGGGAGCGCATCAGCTGGGATGAGGCGCTCGACACGATCGCCGACTGGATTCACAAGAACATCGACGAAGCAGGCTATGGCCGCGAGTCCATCTTCGTGAACCACGGCACAGGCCGCAACATCTCGTCTTGGGTACCCTTCCTGGGCGGTGCCTGCCTGGGCACGCCGAACATCGGCGCCGTGGGTTCGTCCGGCTATTCCTGCTACCTGCCGCGCACCTGCGGCACGGCTGCTAGCATTGGCGACTTCCCAATCGTTGACGCGTCGGAAGGCCACCCCGACCGCTACAACAACCCCGAATGGGTGCGCCCCGATGTGGTCGTCATCTGGGGTTGCGAGCCTTTGAAGTCCAATGCTGACGGTTATCTGGGCCACTGGCTCATCGCCTGCATGCAGCAAGGCACGAAGTTCATCACCATCGACCCGCGCCTGACGTGGCTCGGGGCTCATTCCGACTATTGGCTGGACATCAAGCCGGCAACGGACATGGCCATCGCTCTCTCGTGGCTCAACGTCATCACGCAGGAAGAGCTCCAGGACAAGGAGTTCATCGACTACTGGTGCGCTTACTACGACGACCTGAAGGAATACGTCGCGCAGTACACGCCGGAGTGGGCGTCTGAGGTAACGGGCGTTCCCGCCGAGAAGATCGCCGCCGCAGCTCGATTCTACGCGAACGCCGAGCGCGGCGCGATTCAGTGGGGCCTCGCGTTCGACACGCAGAACGACTCCATCCAGCTCTGCCAGACGGTGAGCAATCTCATGAGCATCTGCGGCAACATCGACAAGCCGGGCACCAACATCCTCGTGCGCAACGGCTTCGAGATCAACCCGGGTTACGCGACGGCGCAGCTCTACTGCGATCCCGACACCTACGCCAAGAAGCTCACCGTTGACGTGACGCATCCCGGCTACGTTCAGTTCATCGGCATGGCCGACTGCGACGCCGTCAACCACGCCCTCGAGACCGGCGAGCCCTATCCGATCAAGATGTTCTGGAGTCAGGGCGCCAACGCCATCGGCAATACGGGCAATGCCTCGCCCCGTATCTACAAGATGCTCGAGAACGTAGAGTTCTGCGTCGTGGCCGATCCGTACATGACGCCGACCGCTGTGGCCCTCGCCGACATCTTCCTGCCGCTCAAGACCACGGCCGAGCGCGATTCCATGCGCGTGTGGTGGACGCCGCTGCGCGCCATGAAGGCCGTCAGCGAGTGGTACGAGGCCGTTTCCGACGAAGAGCTCATCGTTATGCTCGGCAACAAGCTCAACCCCGAGCTGTTCCAGAAGCGCTGGCCCACCCTCGATGCGCTCCTCCAGGACTACTTGGACACCGGTTTCAACATCTACGATCCCGAGACGGGCAAGAGCTACAAGAGCGCAGGCCGCTCCAAGGCCGGCATGATCGAGATCGAAGACGCGCACACGGACTTCTACCGCAAGCACAAGGACGACGGCCAGTGCAGCTTCAAGTCGCTCGTCGAGGACAAGTGCTGCCATGAGTACGACGACTTCTGCAACACCTACTACAAGTACGAGAAGGGTTTGCTCCGCGCCGACGGGCAACCGGGTTTCTCGACGCCTTCCGGCCGTATCGAGCTCATCCCTTACATGACCTTCGGCGCATGGGGAATCGACCCCTGGCCTCGTCACCACGAGTCCATCCACGATGTTATGGCGCGTGAGGACGCCGAGTTCGCAGAGAAATATCCTCTCATCTGCATCAACGGTTCACGCTCCTATGAGTTCTTCCATTCTGAGAACCGCCAGCAGAAGACGATGCGCGAGTTCCACCCGCTGCCAATCGTCGAGATTCCGCCCAAGGTGGCCGAGGAGCAGGATATCCACGACGGCGAGTGGGTCTGGATCGAGAGCTCCGAAGGCCGTTGCCGCCAGGTTGCCAAGATCGACCACACGCTCAAGGACAACTACATCCATGCGGAGCATGGCTGGTGGTTCCCCGAGCAGGAGCCGGCGTTCCCGAACCTCTACGGCATGTTCGACGTGAACATCAACACGATCACGGCCTGCTACGAGACCGGTCCCGGCGGCATCGGCAGCCCGTTCAAGAGCGTTCGCGTGCGCGTCTACAAGTGCACGGAGGAGAACCTGCTGCCCACTGGCGGTCAGGTTGTTACCGAGCAGGGCGGTTGGCGCGACGACTACGTGGCCGGCGAGCCTTACAGCTACGGCCAGGAATACACTTGGCGCGCCATGATGGAAAAACAAGGCCTGGAGGTGAAATAAATGAAGGGCATTCTTATCAATTACGAGTTCTGCACCGGCTGTCATTCCTGCGAAGTTGCGTGCAAGAAGCATCTGGGCCTCCCCGAAGGCGAGTTCGGCATCAAGCTTACCCAGGTTGGTCCGTATGAATACAGCGACACTCCCGAGGGAGCCGATCATTGGGAGTACACGATGCTCCCCATGCTGACCAAGGCTTGCGATATGTGTGCTGACCGCACGGAAAAGGGCAAGATCCCCATGTGCGTACAGCACTGCCAGGCTTGGTGCATGTACTACGGCGAAGTCGAGGAGCTTGCCAAGAAGATCGACGGCACGTCCCGCTGCGCACTGCTCACCCGCTAGCAGGCGGACGCCCTCTGGCCCCCGAGTTTCGGGGGCCAGAAGGGAGCCCCTGCGGGCACTGAGGTTGATGCGGCGCGTTTGCCCTGCTCAAGGCGGTTGGACGATCTCCTAATCCTTGGAGTATTAGTTAGGGTTTTAGCAAACGGCACCTCATGTTTTGCCGCTCGCTTCACTGTATGGTTCGCGCTAGGGGCTTCAGCTGATGCTTACTTTCGCTGCCTTCCAGATGGGCTTGGAGGCCGAGAAAGTGAGGATACGGCATTTGGGAATTTAGCTGAGAGAGAGGGGGGTTCAGCTCATATTCAGTCTATCTATGATTAAGTTTGTAATCATCTAGGAAAGGTAGAAAAGAATGTCTGGAGAGAAGAAGGGGTTCCATCGCGCTTGGCTCGTGTTCATAGGCGTCTGCATGATGATGGCAGGCGGCATGGGCTTGGTGCTCAACGTTATGGGCAATTTCTTTGCCCCCATGGCTGTGGCCTTCGGCCTCATCAACCCTGCAACTGGCGGTCCTGACGTTACGCAGGTAACGCTTCTGATGACCGTTTATTCTTACGTCATGCTCGTCTGGCTGCCGTTCTGCGGCAGGCTGTTCGACAAGGTTGACGCCCGCATCCTCTTCGGTGCGAGCGGCGCCCTCATCGTCGTCGGCCTTCTGCTCATGAACGTTTGGACCGAAGTGTGGCAGATTTACATTTCCGGCGCTTGCTTCGGCCTCGGCGGCCCCGCGATCTTCCTCGTTGGCCCGTCCGTGCTAATCAACAACTGGTTTGCTCCCAAGCAGGCCGGTAAGTTCCTAGGCATCGCTTCCGCTTTCACCGGTGTCGGCACCTTCGTGTGGTCGCCCGTTTTTGCCGGCATCATCCAGTCGAGCGGCTACAAGACCGGCTTCACCATCGAGGCTGGCATCTGCGCCGTCCTGGTTCTCGTTCCGGCGATCTTCTTCTTCCGCACTCGCCCCGAAGACGTGGGCCTGAAGCCTTACGGCATCGAGAAGGAAGAGGCTGGTGCTGAAGCCGTAAAGACGAGTGGCGTCAACGGCAAGTTTGCTCTCGGCACCGTCGCGTTCTGGTGCATCCTCGTTGCTGCGGGCCTCATTTCCCTCGGCGGCGGCTACAAGTCCATGATGCCCACCGCCGTCCAGTCCGTTGGCGGCCCTGAGCTCGCTATGCTCGGCGCGACCATGATCTCCGCCGCCGCTATCGGCAACATCCTCGGCAAGATCGCCCTCGGCACCCTCGCCGACAAGATCGGCATCCGCAACGCTATGATCGGCTTCTGCGTTGTTTGCATCATCGGCTTCCTGCTCATGGTGCTCTTCCTCGGTGACAATCAGGTCCCGATGCTCGCCGCCGGCTTCTGCATCGGCACCGCCGACGCAATGATGTCTGTCGGTTTGCCGCTGGCTACGCGCAACTGCTTCGGCGATCGTCGCTATGGTGAGATTTACTCCTACATGAACATGCCCATCGCCCTCCTCGGCGGCATCGGTGCGACCTTCGTCGCCCTCGTTGCCAACTTCACCGGCGGCTTCCAGGCCGCCTATGGCTGCGGCGTCGTGTTCATGGCGATCATCGCTGCATGCATCTTCATCGCCTGCGTGACCGCTCTTAAGTTCCGCGACAAGTGGACTTACGAAGGCGAGCCTGAGAAGTCTCGCAAGGGCTCGGAGAGCCTCGTGAGCAGCCAGGAAGCTGCGCACTAAATCGCCCGCACTTTGCATAAATGGCGCCGCCGTCTTGTTCGATGGAGAGGGCCGGCGGCGCTTTCTTAAACGCAATCTCGACGAGAGCTGGTGTTCGGAGATAAGACCTGAGGGCTTCGGACGCCAACGGCCTCACTATGTAGGATGCTTCGGCATCGCCCGATAGATAAGGCAAAATTATGACTGTCGTTAGTAACGAAGTTAAGGGAGAAAAGAAACATCGCCCCCATTACGCCTGGCTGATTCTCGTAGGCTGCTGCTTCATGCAGGCGGGCGGTCTGGGAGCGGTGCTCGATGCATGCGGCGTGTTCTTCGTGCCCGTATGCGAAGATCTCGGGTTCTCGCGTTCTGAGATCTCGATGTACTTGATGCTCTATTTTGTCGCAACGGTGTTCGCCATGCCGATTGTTGGCAGGTGGATTACCAAATACGATATCAACAGGCTTCTGTCGATCTCGTTCTTGATGGTTGCCGCTGCAGTTGCCGCCATGAGTCTCTATACGGAACCGTGGCAATGGTGGTGCTCGGGCGTCGTGTTCGGCTTGGCGGGAAGCTTCATCTTCGTCATCCCGGCCCCGATCCTCATCGACAACTGGTTCAAGAAGCATCGCGGCTTGGCGCTCGGCATCGCGATGTCGTTCTCCGGCATCGGCGGCGCGGTGCTGTCGCCGATCTTCACCGGTATCATCCAGTCGCTCGGTTGGCGCGAGGCGTACCTGATCGCAGCCGTGATTGTATCGGCGCTCGTCCTGCCGTGGACCCTCTTCGTCTTCAAGCTCCACCCCGAAGATATCGGCCTGAAGCCGTATGGGTGGACCGAGGAGCTCGAACGCGAAGAGCAGAGGCGGCTTTCGGGCAACTACGCGCTTTCTGGCGTGCCCCTGAAGAAGGCCATGAAGACCGTGCCTTTCTTCTGCGCGTTCATGTTCGCGGGCCTGATTGCCTACTTCGCGGGATTCAACTCGCAGTTCCCGGGGTACGCGCAGTCGATCGGCTTCGACGCGATGACGGCGTCTTCCATCCTGACGGCCGTGATGATGGGCAATGTGGTGGAGAAATTGGTTGTCGGTTGGCTTAACGATCGAGTTGGCGTTCGCGTCACGGTTAATATCCAACTCGTGATGGTGGCAATGGGCCTCGCCGGCTTCATGATCGCAGGCAACAACATCGTGCTGCTTTACGCGTCGGCTTTCCTGTTCGGTGCGCAGAACTCGCTCGTGTCCGTATCGACGCCGCTCGTCGTGCGCGATATCTTCGGCGAGAGAGACTTCCCGCAGATCTTCGCGAACGCTCGGATCGGCACCGGCGTCATCGGCTGTCTTGGCCCCATTACGGTAGCCGGCATCTTCGACGTAACAGGAAGCTTTGTCCCAGCGTTCGGCGTTGGTATCGGCGTCGTGATCCTCGCATTTGTCACCGTCCACGTTGCCTACGCCTTCAAGAGCAAGCTCCATTGGGAAGAGGGAACTCCGACGGACTCGGACGCCGGTGCGGATGTTGATCATATTTCTCTTAAAGCCGATCAGAGCCTAAGCATTGAGTGCTAATTGCTTTTGCTAAAGCAGGGGCTTGCTGGGCGCATCCAACAATAAGCCTTCCTGCTCAATGCGGATCCGAATCTTCTGAATTAGATTTTTGAAAGCCGGCAGTGGCTGGGTTGCTGCTGCCAAAATCGAGAGAAAAATGAGGGGAAGGAGAGACATGGAGTTCAAGAATGATCTTGGCAAGCCATGGAAGTACGAGGAAGGCGACCTCACTGTCGTCCGCACCTCGATGTGGTCGCCCCCGGGCTGCCATCCGGTAGGCTGCGGCCTCAAGATCTACGTCGACAAGGACGGAGTCATCGATCGCGTCGAGGGCGACGAGAACAACCCGATCACCAAGGGCCGCCTCTGCGCGAGGTGCCTGGCGCTCAAGGATTACGTCTACAACCCGAGCCGCGTTATCTACCCCATGAAGCGCGACCCGAAGTTCCGCGGCCAGCATGACAAGTGGGAGCGCATCACGTGGGACGAGGCGTTCGCCATCGTCAAGGAGAAGCGCGACTACTTCCGCGATACCTATGGCGCGGAGTCCATGGCCGTGTTCTCAGGTACGGGCCGTTCTGGCGGCATTGTCGTTTCCGACATGGCGCAAGCTGTCCTTGGCACCCCCAACGCATGTTACACGCAGTCGGGTTACGCTTGTTACCAGCCGCGTTCGATGTCCTGTTCGCACGTGCTCGGCGCCTACTATCCCGAGATGGACTATGCGGGTGGTCTCGAGGGCACTTACGACAACCCCGACTTCTGCGTGCCCGAGGTCATGGTCATGTGGGGCAAGATGCCGCTCGCGTCCAACGGCGACGGTCTCTTCGGCCATGCCGTGATCGACCTCATGAAGCGCGGTGCGAAGGTCATCAGCGTCGACCCGCGCGTCAACTGGCTCGCTACACGTTCCGAAGTGCATCTGCGCGTGCGCCCCGGCACCGATACCGCCATGGCCATGGCGTGGCTCTGGGTCATCATCAACGAGGATCTCTACGACCACGACTTCGTCGATAAGTGGTGCTATGGCTTCGAGGAGTTTGCGGCTCGCATCAACGACCCCGATATGGGTATGACGCCTGAGAAGGCGGCCGAGATCTGCGAGGTGCCCGTCGAGGACATCTACGCCGCGGCCCGCATGTACGCCAAGGCAACGCCCGCATCCATCGCGTGGGGCCTCGCGTTTGACCAAAATCAGAACGGCAACCAGGCCGCCCATTGCGTGCTCGCGCTCATGGCCATCACCGGCAACATTGATGTTCCCGGCGGCCAGATCGTCGCCGAGATCGACGCCGCCCCCGGCGTCGAGGACACTCCCGCCAGCGGCGAGAAGAAGGAATTCAACCTCGACAAGGCCGACGCCGGCGCCGACGACAACGCCGCCGAGGATGCGGCGCGTCCGACCCGTCGCATCGGCTGGGACAGCCTGCCGCAAGAGTTGCGCGATAAGACGATCGGCTACAAGGAGTACCCGCTCTACGTCGACAACATCCGCAACGCCCAGGCAGACATGATGTTCGACGCCCTGACCAAGGGTGAGCCGTACAAGATCCGCATGGGCTGGATTCAGTCCACGACGCTCCTCGCACCGACGTGCTGCGCTCAGCCGACCGGCTGGTACGAGGGCCTCAAGAACCTCGAGTTCTGCATGGCTACCGACATCTTCATCACGCCGTCCATCGAGGCCGCCTGCGACCTGTTCCTGCCGCTGGCCTCCTGCGCCGAGAAGGACGACGTCGTGATGACCCACTACGGCGGATCGCCTGTCTTCTACGGCGCCGTGAACAAGGCCGTCGACGTGGGCGAGGTCAAGGCCGACATGGACCTCATCATCGAGCTCGGCGAATACCTGGGTCAAGAGTGCCTCATGAACGAGGACGGCAGCCGCACGTTCAAGGACCTCGAGGACTTCCTCACGCAGCGCCGCACCTCCGGCCCCATCCGCATGGACTTCGATAGCCTGCGCCATCGCGTCGGTTACCAGCGCGGCGTGAACTACCGCAAGTACGAGACGGGCAAGCTGCGTCCCGACCGTCATCCCGGCTTCCTCACGCCGACTGGTCGCGTCGAGCTGTGGTCGACCGCCTACGCCCATTACGGCGAGGACCCGCTGCCCTACTACCAGGAGCCTGCGTTCAGCCCGCACAAGGATCCCGAACTGGCGGCCAAGTACCCGTTTATCCTTACGACCGGAGCGCGCAACTACGCGTCGTTCCACGCCGAGCATCGCCAGATTCCGGTGCTGCGCGAGCTGCATCCCGATCCGCTGATCGAGATCAACCCCGCAGATGCCGAGGAAATCGGCGTTGCAGACGGCCAGTGGGTCGAGATCAAGAACGACTACGGCCGCGCAAAGTTTAAGGCCAAGGTGAGCCCTATCGTCAAGAAGGGCACCGTCCAGGCCGACCACGGCTGGTGGTTCCCGGAGCGTCAGGCTGATGACGATTCCCGCGATGAGGTCATTCCCGTCGGCGAGATTCTCGAAGATGGCCCGCTCGACTTCGAGATTAACGGAACGCGCATTCGGAACGGCTTCGTCAAGACCGACCATGCCGACGAGAAAGGCCTCTACGGCCTTTGGCAGTCCAACGTGAACGACCTTGTGTCGAACCACTACAACTCGCGCTTGGGCTACGGCGGTCCTTACAAGTGCAACTGCTGCAGCGTCACGCCCCTGAAGGAAAGCTACGACACCGACATGAAGCTCGTCGAGGAGAAGTTTGAAATCGGCGTCGCGAAGAAGGAGTGGTAAACCATGGCAGATTACGGTTTGCTGATTGACTACGAATACTGCACCGGCTGCGAGTCGTGCGTCGTCGCCTGCAAGGAGGAGCACAAGTTCCCCGTAGGCAAGTGGGGCATCCGTGTCTTCGACGACGGTCCCTGGCAGAAAGACGACGAGGGCGAGGGCGGCAATCACTTCAATTGGAACAAGATTCCCGTCCCCACTGATCTGTGCGACTTGTGCGCTAGTCGTCTCGCCCAGGGTAAGGAGCCTACGTGCGTGCATCATTGCCTGGCATTTTGCATGCAGTTCGGCACCATTGAGGAGCTTGCGGCCAAGCTCGCCGAGAAGCCCAAGCAAGTCCTTTGGGTGCCCTGTGAGTCGGAGTAGGGCGGCAAGATAGGCGTAGAGCAGATGGGCGAGGCGACCTCTCCAAGACGCCTCGCCCATTCCGGTGCTCTGCTCATGGAGGTGCTGGACCATGTGCTATTGCTGCACATTATGCAATCGCTGTGGGCGCGCTGACGAGATGAAGGATCGTCTGGGAAAGCGCGAGTGCTCGCGTTGCCATATTCTCGTTGCGGACAACGAAGCTCGGTCGTGCCCCGAGTGCGGCTCTCCTCTGCCGCCACCGTTTCCCGCTTTGCAAGCATCTCCAAACTCGGCGACTAAAGCACGTTGAGCGGCAGGAAAGTCCTGCCGCTCAACGTAAATCGATGAATCGTCTGATCTCGTGCG
>SUUE01000023.1:12341-22945 GCA_015062685.1 Coriobacteriaceae bacterium | reverse complement strand
ATCCACACCGTGCCAAGAACGCCGAACATGGAGGCGAAGAGCAGGCAGGTGCGTCCGCCGAACAGATCGCCGAGGAACTGGTCGGAGTAATCCCAGGCCGTTGCGCCAAATGCCACTTCCATGAACCAGCTGACAAAATACTCGAAACCGCCGCCGATTATGGTGCAGACGACGAATATGAACACGATATTGCGGTCTTTAAAGCGGTTGAGCGCGATGGTCATGAGCACGGCGCCCACGCCGTAGATGGGGGAGAAGGGGCCCCAGAGCAGGCCGGCGCGGTCCTGGTAGACGCCGGGTTCGACGACGACCATGTGGAAGATGATCTCGACGATGAGGCCGACGACGCTTCCCACGATGAACGTCCAGAACAGGTTGAAGAAATCGAGTCGTATATAGCCCTCGCCGGGGTCGGCAAGGCCGAGCGTGCCCTGCTCTGCATGGACTTCCGTGTCAAGCTTCCTAAGGCCCGCCTGCAGGTTCGACTCGTTTGTGAGCGAGGGGTTGAGGTAGGCAGAGAGCGCGGCCTGCACCGCTATTTGCACGAAGCCGAAAAGGAGCTGCCAGCCGATGCCGTAGAGCATGAGCTCGCAGACGAGCGAGACTACGGTTACGAGAAGGTTCACATTGATGAGCGCGCTCGCGGCACCGCGCAACCCCTTGATGAGCCGCAGCCCCACCAGGAACGAGAGAATGGCGGAAACGAACGAGCAGAGCGCCGCCAAGGCAATGACAACCGCGGTGGTGGCGGTTATCGTCCCGAGCATTTCCTCCAGATAGCCGCTGTCGATCATGGGGAGCAGGGCCACGATGGCAGAAACTACGCCGAGGACGCCTGCCGCGATGAGGAGGATGCTCAGGATGCGCAGCGGCATGTGGAGTTCCGAGAAGGCCAGCCCTTTCATGCGGTTGCGCACGATTTTCATGATTGCTGTGCGCTCCTTGGTGCTGAGCGGCTGCTCCTCGCTGCGCTCTCGTGCCGCTGCGAGGATGGTTTCAACGTCTTCCTCGCTGAGAAACCCGTCGGCAACGACGTCGCGAGTCACTTCGAGAATGTCTTTGTCTGCCATACGCGAGTCCTTTCCAGTCAAGTTAAACATGCAAGAAGAGCTCTGTGCCGAGTTTTTACGTCTTCTCCCTTTTACGATTTCCCGAGATCGTGCGCAAGGGAGGTTCCAGAACGTCACTCCCCTGCGATCATATCGCAACCGGAAGCGGGGGTGCGCCATTCGCAGGGGTCGGGCGCGGCGAGGCCGCGGATGCCTGCGATGATGATCTCTATGCCGTCGTGGAACGTTTCCTCGGAGTAGGCCCCCGCGGCGGTTTCCCTCCACGTGTCGGTTGGCTTCTCGTGGGGGAGTTCGCTCTGGATCTGCATGTCCTCGGTCTCGCCGAGGATGAAGCCTCCCATGTACGCGTCGATGATGCGCCATGCCTTGCGCAGGATGGGGGCGGGGATGCCCTGGTCTTCATGGAGCTTGTACACGCGCTGGGTGTGCTCTTCCATGCCGGGGCTCGCGCCCGATCTTTCCACTGAGTACAGGTGCGCGGCAATGTGATTTAGGTACATCTCGCGGATGGAGGCGGTGGTGCGGCGGATGGTGTCGTCCCAGCGTTCTCCGGGGATCGGCCGGGTGTCCACCTCGGTAAACGCGAGCGCGAGCGCCGCGATCTGAATATCGTTGATGGAGCCGTAGTACCGGTAAAGAGCCATGGCCGTGACGCCGAGCTCGGCCGCGAGCTTGCGCATGGAAACGTTCTCGATGCCCATCTGGTCGGCGAGGTGCAGCGCTGCTTCCGCAATGCGTTCGCGGCTTAGCTGCTGTGTCTGTGGGGAGCTATTCAACGGGGGCTCTTTCCTGATGTGCTGCGTGGTGAAAAATATTGTATTGCATCTCTAAGGTATACAGTGTACACTTTGCTCGAAGTATACAGCGTATACTTTTAAGGGAACCGCACACCGTGCAAGGAGAGGGGAATCTAACATGTCAGAGAAGAACGTATCCCGCAGGAATTTCTTCACCGCCGCGGCGCTCGGCTCCGTGGCCGTGGGCGCCGTCGCCGCAACCGGGTGCTCGCCGAGCCCGTCCAAGGGGAAGTCGTCGGCATCCAGCGCCGCTGCTTCGGGTAGTGCGGCGGGCGATTATCAGAACATCTATTCCGACGGGGTGAGCCTCATGCCCGCGCGCAAGGCGAAGTGCCCCGGCCCCCGCGGCCCCGTCGCGTTCGAGTCCAGCGTCGACGCGAGCGCGATCAAGCGCGACGAGAGCTTCGACGTGGTCGTCGTGGGCGCTGGCGTGGGCGGACTCATCGCAGCCCTGAAGGCGGCCGACATGGGTGCTAAGGTTCTGCTGCTGGAGAAGATGACGCGAGGCCGCGGCTGCTTCGAGTGCTTCGGTGCCGTGGACGCGAAGGTGCAGAAGGAGGCCGGCACGCAGATCGACCGCGCCGTTCTGCTCGACGAGATCTACCGTTCCGCCTACTACCGCATCCGCCCCGATGCACCCCGCACCTATGTGGAGCGCTCTGGCGAGGCGACCGACTTCTGGCAGCAGATGCTTGACAAGGGCGCGAACGGCTTCAAGATCACGCCTGTTGCCGAGGCTCCGGCAACGAACGGCTTCCCGGCCATGACGCCGTTCATCCCGAGCGAGCTCGGTTTCTACGACAGCCCGAAGCTGCCCGCGTCGGCTTCCGTGCGCAGCGGCCTTTCCGGCATCTACGTGTGCTTGGAGATGCAGGACATTGCCAAGAACGCTTACCCCGAAAACATCGACATGCGCTTCAGCACGCCCGCCGTGCAGCTCGAGCGCGACGGCAGCGGCCGCGTTACGGGCGTCATCGCGCGCGACGCAGACGGCTACTTCCGCGCCAACGCCACGAAGGGCGTCGTCCTGGCGACGGGCGGCTACGATGCCAACCCCGAGATGATGGAGGCCTGGACGCGCCCCGAGGACTACGCGAACTCCAGCTGGTGGAACCCCTGCTGGGGCACCACGGGCGACGGCCACATGATGGGCCTCGCCGTGGGCGCGCAGATGGATCCCATCCCGCATTCCGTCATGAACTTCCGCTGGGGCACGCCGACCAGCTTCGCCGACTTCCGCACCTGGAACGCCGTTTACCTGGGCATTTTGGTGAACGGCCGCGGCCAGCGCTTCGTGCGCGAGGACGGTCCGTTCCAGGTGGTGTCCAACGCGCAGAACGCGCAGCCTGCGTACGGCAAGAACTGCTGGTACATCTTTGACGCGGGCATGAGCGAGGGCCTGGAGAACGGCGGTTTCGAGGAGTTCAAGAGCAAGGGCTGGCTGTACGAGGCCGATACGCCCGAGGAGCTGGCGAAGGCGTGCGGCATCGACCCCGCGGGCCTGAAGGCCACGCTCGATCGCTACGCCGGCTTCTTCGCGAAGGGCCGCGACGAGGACTTCGACCGCGATCTCAAGGCCACCGCGCCGTTCACGGGCGGCAAGCTGTACGCATTCACCACGAACAGCAACGTGCTGGCCACCACGGGCGGCCTGTGCATCGACGGCAACTGCAGCGTGCTCGACACCGAAGATGCGCCCATCCCCGGCCTGTTCGCCTGCGGCAACGCGTCCGGTAGCTTCTTCTCGGGCAACTACCCGCGCCACATTCCCGGCACGTCCATCGGCCGTGCGATCACGTTCGGCTACGTGGCGGCGGAAAGCGCCGTGAACGGCACCATCGGCGAGGCGCCCATCATCGAGGGCAATGCTCCGAGCCTGTTCGCGTACGGTGAGGGCAACGCGGTGGGCAAGGACGCGCGCACCGAGGCCGAGGCGCTCGGCCTGTGGAACAAGTACAACCCCATCCACGGCTCCAGCAACGACTACACCGATGCCCAGATCGGCGGAAACGCGATGAGCTGCAACAACTGCCACGAGTATCGCTCCGGCGGGGAGACCGTCGCCGATGGCATGACC
Organism: Coriobacteriaceae bacterium; assembly: GCA_015062685.1. GTDB lineage: Bacteria > Actinomycetota > Coriobacteriia > Coriobacteriales > Eggerthellaceae > UBA9715. Next base: position 19,001 of record SUUE01000023.1, on the reverse strand, counting down.
TGGCTTAGCAAATAACCTTCTTTTCCCCTCCTCAAATCTGGCCCCGCGCTGTACGGCGCGGGGCCAGATTGCTTTACGGGGCTGTCTCGCGGACGCGGCGGGGCTCTTCGCGCCCGCGAGACCGCTTTCCCCGCGGGCAACCGATTTCCCGCGGGGAAGGAGACGCGGCTAACTTTTAGTGCAGGCAGAGCCTGATCATGAGGTCGTTGATGCGCTTGAAGGGCTGGTAACGCATGGGGACGTCGATCCAGATGGCCTTGTCGACGATGCTCTTGTAGTGGGAGAACGTCTCGAAGCCCGCCTTGCCGTGGTAACCTCCCATGCCGCTCGCGCCGACACCGCCGAAGCGCATGTTCGACGTTGCCAGATGGATGATCGTGTCGTTCACGCAGCCGCCGCCGAACTGGGCGGTGCTCAAGACGTAGTCGATCGTTGCGCGGTCGCTCGAGAACAGGTAGAACGCGAGCGGCTTGGGCCTGTCGGCCAGCTGCTCGAGCGCGTCGTCGAGCGACGAGTAGGTGATGATGGGCAAGATGGGCCCGAAGATCTCCTCCTGCATGATCGGGTCGTCCCAGCCCACGTTCACCATGACCGAGGGCTCGATGGTCAGCGTGCGCTCCTCGCAGCTGCCGCCATAGGCTATCTCGCCGGTTTGCATGAGGGCGCGCAGTCGCTCGAAATGCTTCCCGTTCACGATCTTGCCGTAGTCGCCGTTGCCGATGGGCGCGACGCCGAACTGGCGGGCTATCTCCGTCTCGAGCTCGCGAACCAGGTCGCCCGCGACGCGCTCGTCGCAGAGCACGTAATCGGGCGCGACGCAGGTCTGCCCGCAGTTGAGGAACTTGCCCCACGCGATGCGCCGCGCCGCTACCTTGACGTTGGCCGTCTCGTCAACGACGCAGGGGCTCTTGCCTCCCAGCTCAAGCACGACGGGCGTCAGCCGTTTGGCGGCCTTCTCGAGCACTACCTTGCCCACGGCCTCGCTGCCCGTGAAGAAGATCAGGTCGAACTCCTGGTCGAGCAGGTCCTGGTTCTCCTGCCTGCCCCCGAGCACGCAGGCCACGTAGTCGGCGGGGAAGATCTCCTCGACGAGGTCCCGCATGACCTCGCTCGTCTTGGGCGAGTAGGCGCTCGGCTTGATGACGGCGGTGTTGCCCGCCGCCAGCGCGTCCACGAGCGGCTCTATGGTGAGCAGGAAGGGGTAGTTCCACGGGCTGATGATGAGCACGGTGCCGAGCGGCGAGGGCTGCTCGAAGCATTTGGAGACGTAGTGCGTGAGCGGCGTGCGCACGCGATGGCGGCCTGCCAGGCGCTTAAGGTTCTTGAGCATGTACGATATCTCCCCGAGCACCAGGCCCACTTCGCACATGTAGCTCTCGGATGCGCTCTTGCCCAGGTCGGCTTCAAGGGCGTCGTTGATCTCGCTCTCGTGCAGCAGGATGCCCTCGTAGAGGGCGCGCAGCGCGGCCCCGCGCGTCTCGAGCGGGAGCGTCGCCCCCGTGCGGAACAGGCTCCGCTGGCTGCTGACCAGCGCGGTAAGTTCGTTGCTCATGGTTTAGTCCTCCTCAACCTGCGCGTCGTCGCGAGCTTCCATGATGTCGCGGTAGAAATGCTCCAGCTCCCGGGCGTCCCAGATGACGGGCACCGGGTAGAGCGGGTTCGCCTCGGCAGCAGCCTGGCGCGCGAGCTGCGGGATGTCCTCCTCGCGGATGCCGGGGAGCGTGCGGGGGATGCCCATGGCCTGGTTCTTGTCGCGGATGGCCTGGATGAACTTGGCAGCTGCTTCGGTGTCGTCTTCGCCGCGGCCGGCCACGCCTGCGGCGACGGCCAGTTCGTGCAGCTTGCGGTGGATCGTCGGGCCGTATGCTTCGAGCACGTTCGGTAGCAGCACCGCGACGGCGAGGCCGTGGGCGATGTTGTACTTGCCGCCGATGGAGTGGGCCACCGCGTGGACGTAGCCCACATACGACTTCGAGAACGAGTCGCCGGCCTCGAAGGCGGCCAGAAGCATCTGCTTGCGCGCGAGCATGTCGTTGCCGTCGCGGTAGGCGTTCTCGAGGTAGAGGAAGATGAGCCTGACCGCGCTCAGCGCCTCCCTGCGGGTTTCGGCGGTCGTCGAGTTGCCCACGTAGGCCTCCACGGCATGGGCAAGGGCGTCCATGCCCGTCGCCGCCGTCATGTGGGGCGGGAGCGTGCGCGTGGTCTCCGGGTCGAGCACCGCGTAGCGCGGGATGAGGGGGAAGTCGCTGATCGCGTACTTGTGCCGCGTATCGGCGTCGATCACCACCGCCGCCACCGTCGTCTCGCTGCCGGTGCCCGCCGTGGTGGGGATGGCGAAGAGCGGCGGGATCTTGTGGATGACCTTCAGGATGCCGCCCATCTGCTCGAGCGACTTGTTCGGGCGGGCGATGCGCGCGCCGATCGCCTTCGCGGTGTCCATGGACGAGCCGCCGCCGAAGCCGATGAGGGCCATGCAGCCTTCCTGCTTGTAGGTGAGCACGGCTTCTTCGACCAGGTCGGTCGTGGGGTTGGCGATGGTCTCGAACACGACGCAGCCGATGCCGCCTGCGGCGAGTGCCGTTTCGAGTGGCTTGGTCAGACCGAGCGAGCGCACGCTGTTGTCGGTGACCAGCAGGGCGCACGTGCAGCCGAGCTCCCGCAGTTTGGCTGGGACGTCGCTGATGCGGTGCAGCACATGCGGCTTCCGGTAGGGCAGGATGGGAATAGCGGCGTGCATGACTTGCTGGAATGCACGGCAGAATACTTTCTCGGGCAAATTCATCGGGAGCGTCCTCCAAACCTAGCCGTTCAAGTAATACATAAGACAAGCAGTCATATTAGGAGGTGTGGTGGGCGGTGTGCCCAATCGCCGCAAAAACAACGCTTTTGCCCAAGCGGCTGCCCTGAAAGTTAGCCGTGGCGTTTTCCCCGCGGGTAATCGGTTGCCCGCGGGGAGAGCGGCGGGAGAGGGCGACTCCCGGCAGGCAATCACTTTCCCCGCGGGAAAACGGTTGCTTGTTAAGCCTCACGCAAAAGTCCAAGTGAGCGCCTAATTTCGGGGCGATGACGCTATACTGGGAGCAAGGTGATTCCTCATGGCTTCTCATTGCCCCCGAGGCTGATGCGTCCGCGTTCCATGCGGGAAACGGCGTTGCCGCTGCATCGAGGGGGCCGAGGGGCAGCCGCTCGGCGAACTGGCGAACGCGCCGCCGCAACCGCTGCGCCCCTCGGGTTCGAGAAGATTGAGCACTGCGCATGGGCCGCGCCCTTTGGGGATGGGCGGTCGGTCGAGGGGACATAGGAGGGCGTATGAACGAGCACACTTCAATCGTCGCGATGATTCTCGCGGGCGGGCAGGGAAGCCGCCTCGGCGTGCTCACCCGCTACCGCGCCAAGCCCGCGGTTCCCTACGGGGGCAAGTACCGCATCATCGACTTCCCGCTTTCCAACTGCACCAACTCGGGCATCGACGTCGTCGGCGTCCTCACGCAGTACGAGCCGTTCGTGCTGAACAGCTACATCGGTAACGGCGCGCCGTGGGACCTCAACACCAACCGCGGCGGCGTGTACGCCCTTTCGCCCTCCACCCACGTCGGCGACGAGGGCAGCTGGTACGCGGGCACGGCCGACGCGATCTACCAGAATATTCGCTTCATAGACCGCTACACCCCCGAGTGCCTCGTGGTGCTCTCGGGCGATCACATCTACAAGATGAACTACGACGCCATGGTGCGCTTCCACCGCGAGAACGGCGCGGACGCCACGATCGGGGTCATGCCCGTGCCCATGGAGGAGGCGAGCCGTTTCGGCATCCTCGCCACCGACGACCAGGACCGCGTGACCGACTTCGTGGAGAAGCCCGCCAACCCGCCGAGCAACCTGGCGTCGATGGGCATCTACGTGTTCAACTGGGAAAAGGTTCGCCGCTACCTCGAGGCCGACGCGGCTGACGCGGCCAGCTCGCACGACTTCGGCAAGGACGTGATTCCCGCCATGCTCGCGGCCGGCGAGCGGCTGTTCGCCTACCGCTTCGAGGGCTATTGGCGCGATGTCGGCACCATCGACAGCCTGTGGGAGGCCAACATGGACCTCCTCGACGAGGAGGGCGGGCTCGACCTGGCCGACGACTCGTGGAGGATCTACTCGCGCAACCCCAACCTGCCCGCCGCGCGCATCGGCGTGGGGGCGCAGCTCGACGAGTGCATGGTGGCCGAAGGCTGCGACGTGTCCGGCGAGGTGCGCCACAGCCTGCTCTTCCAGGGCGTGACCGTGGGCGAGGGCGCGCGCGTTGTCGACAGCGTGATCATGCGCGGCGTGGAGATCGCGGCCGGCGCGGTGGTGGAGCGCGCGGTCGTTGCCGAGAACGCGAAGGTGGGCGAGGGCGCCCGCGTCGGCGTCGTGGGCGGCGAGATCGCGGTGCTCGGCTCGGGCTGCCTGATCGCCCCCGGGGCCGTCGTCGGCGCCGGCGAGTCCATCGAGCCCGACGCCACCGTGGAATAGGAGCTGGAAATGAACGACACTTTCGCAATCGTCTACGCAGGCCACGGCAACCCGCTGCTGGGCGACCTCATCGCGCACCGCTCCGTTTCGGCGTTGCCCCTGGGCGGGCGCTACCGCACTATCGACGTGCTGCTCTCGAACATATCGCAGAGCGGCATCCGCGACGTGGGCGTGATCATGCAGCGCAACTTCCAGTCGCTCGTCGAGCATATCGGCTCGGGCGACGCATGGGACCTCAACAGCAAGCGCGGCGGCGTGGCCCTGCTCACGCCGTTCGACCAGGGCCTGGGCACCGACCTGTACCAGAGCTTCGGCGACGCGCTCATGGCGAAGCGCTATTACATCGACCGCCAGCACGCGAAGTACTGCCTCCTGCTCGCGTCCGACATGGTGTACCGCTACGACTACAGCCGCATGCTCGAGCGCCATCTGGAATCGGGCGCCGACCTCACGCTCCTGTATTCCCGTTCGCCGCGGCTGGGCGATGGCGGCCAGGCGCAGCCGTCGCGCATCGAGGTTGACGGGGAGGGTTGGGTGCTCGCGGCGGGCAACGGGCCGGCGGCTCCCGAAGGCGGCTGCTACGCCATGGGCGCCTGCATCATCGAGAAGGGCTTGCTCATGCGCCTTGCCGAGGAGGCGGCGTCGCAGGGGCGCTATAGCTTCGCGACCGACATCATCGAGCCGGCGCTCACCGCGCGCAAGGTTGCCGCGGTCGAGCACGTGGGCTATGCCGCCCGCCTGACCACGGTGAAGTCGTATTTCGACATGATGCACGACACGCTCGACCCCGCAGTTCGCGAGGAGCTCTTCTACGCGCACGGGCCCGTGTACACGCGCGTGATGGACGCGCCGCCAATGCGCTTCGCCAAGGACTGCGTCGTCGAGAACAGCGTGATCGGCAACGGCTGCGACGTGCGCGGCCGCGTGGTGGGCAGCGTGGTCTTCCGCGGCGTGAGCATCGGGGCGGGCGCGGACGTCGAGAACTGCGTCGTCATGCAGGACTCGCGGATCGGGTCGGGCGCCTATCTGAGGAACGCGATCATCGACAAGGGCGTCGTCGTGGGCGCGGGCGCGAGGATCGTGGGCACGCCCGACACGCAGCAGGTGGTGCGCAAGGGGAGCATCGTCGAGTAGGCTCCCCGGCGAGAAAGGAACGCGCATGGTAGAGAAGAAGGGGCCCGCCAAGGCCGCCGCGAAGAAGCCGGCGGCGAAGAGGGCGGCCGCGAAGAAGCCCGCCGCGAAGAAGGCGGTGGAGGCGCCCGTTGCCGAGAAGGCGGCCGAGCGCGAGTTCTCCGACGTGCCCGGCGTGCTCATCGCGGCGGTGGAGTGCTCGCCGCTCGTCAAGGTGGGCGGCCTGGCCGACGTCGTCGGCGCGCTTCCCAAGTACCTGAAGAAGATCGGCGTCGACGCGCGCGTCGTTCTGCCGTTCCACAGCAAGATCAAGGAGCGCTACGGCGCCGAGGCGCAGCACCTGTGCGATTTCCAGGCACGGCTCGGGTGGCGCTCGCAGTACGTTGGCCTCGAGAAGCTCGAGATCGACGGCGTGACCTATTACTTCATCGACAACGAGTTCTACTTCGGTGGGGAAGTGTACTGCGGCGGCGAGTTCGAGGGGGAGCAGTACGCCTTCTTCACCCGCGCGGTCATGGACGCTATCCCGCAGTTCGACTTCGACGTGCGCATCCTGCATTGCAACGACTGGCACACGGCCATGATGCCGCTGCTCGCCAAGACGCAGTACCAGGGCGGGGTGCAGGAGAGCCTGCGGACGGTGCTCACCATCCACAACCTGCATTTCCAGGGCCAGTTCAGCCATGAGTTCGACCGCGACCTGCTGCATATCGACGATTCGCTGGCCACGCCGCAGTTCATCGAGCATTACGGGTGCGACAACATGCTCAAGGCGGGCATCGTGTTCGCCGACAAGGTGACCACGGTCAGCCCGACGTACGCGCGCGAGATATGCGAGCCGCTCGCGGGCGAGGGGCTGGACGGCGTGCTCCGTTCGCGAGGCGGAGACCTGGTGGGCATCCTGAACGGCATCGATACCGACCTGTGGAACCCCGAGACCGACAGGCACCTGCCCGCGAACTACTCGGCGGCCGACTATTCGCGCAAGGGCGCTGCGCGCGACGCGCTGCTCGAGGAGCTGGGGCTCGA
>SUUE01000023.1:0-12241 GCA_015062685.1 Coriobacteriaceae bacterium | reverse complement strand
CCCGCGAACTACTCGGCGGCCGACTATTCGCGCAAGGGCGCTGCGCGCGACGCGCTGCTCGAGGAGCTGGGGCTCGAGCCCGCGGGCGAGGACACCGCGGTCATCGCCCTCGTTTCGCGCTTGACGCCGCAGAAGGGGATCGACTTGGTGGCGGGCGTGCTCGACGAGCTCATGGGCGAGGACGTGCGCGTGGTCGTGCTCGGTGCGGGCTACCCCGAGTACGAGAGCTTCCTGCGCGGCGCCGAGGGGCGCCACAAGGGCCGTCTGTGCGCCTATATCGGCTACAACGGCGACCTCGCGCACCGCATTTACGCGGGCGCCGACCTGTTCCTCATGCCGTCGCTGTTCGAGCCGTGCGGCATTTCGCAGATGATCGCGCTGCGGTACGGCACGCTGCCGATCGTGCGCGAGACTGGCGGCCTGCGCGACACGGTGGTGCCGTACAACGAGTTCACGGGCGAGGGCAACGGGTTCTCGTTCGCCAATTACGACGCCGGCGAGATGCTGGACATCATTCGCTACGCGCTGGAATCCTGGCGCAACCGGAGCGCCCGCAAGAAGCTGATCGCGAACGCGTTCGCGACCGATTTCAGCTTCGACCGCGCGGCCCGCTCCTACGCCGAGCTCTATCGCAGCCTGCTGTAGGCGCGCAGCGTCTTTGCGCTCCAGAGCCCCGCACAGCCGGGGCTCTTTTTATTGCGGCCGCGAACGGCTTGCAGCGCTTTCCCCGCGGGCAATCAGTTTCCCGCGGGGAAAGCGCTGCGGCTAACTTTTTACCGTTGGGAGGGGTTAGAGCAGGCCGGCGGAGTAGGGCTTGTCGCACTTGAGTGCGTCGAAGGGGCATTGCTTGCGGCAGAGCGTGCAGATTTGCGTCGTGCTGGAGCCGCTTCCGCTGGAGCTCGACGAGCCGGACGTGCCCGATGTGCCCGACGAGGCCGAGGTGCTCGATGCGCTCGGCGCCGAGGAGGAGGCCGACGAGCTTCCCTTGGTCTTGCCCTTGCGCCCGCGGGTGGCGTTTTCGGCCTCGGCGCTGGCATCGCCGCTCGGGGCGGTAGCGCTCGTGCTGCTGCTGGAGTCGGCGCTCGGCTCGTAGGCCACGCCGGCGACGGGGGTCGCCTTGCTCACCGCGAGAGCGCCGAGAGCGAGGGCGCCTACCGCCGCTACCGCGTTCACGCCCGTGCTGATGGCGCGGCGGCGGGAGGGGTCGTACGGCACGTGGAAGGCCGAGGCGAGGAACGCCCAGTGCATTCCGAGGTGCACCGTCACGAGCGCGCAGAGCGTATACGACGAAACCGAGTGGATCGCGGACCAGGCGGCGTAGGGGCCGAGTTCCCACGTGAGGCCCGCCGAAGCGAGGATCGTGCTGATCGCGACCGAGCTCAAGCCGAGCACGAGCATGTTGACCGCGAGGAGGATCCCCATTGCCGCGAGGGCTTTCCTTCGCGAGTTCAGCTTCCCCGTCTTGGCGGTCTTGGCCGTGTTCTTGATCCAGGTTGCCGAGAGGATCAGGTGGAGCACGACCGTCCCGAAGAACGCGAAGCCGATCACCTCGTGCAGGAACACGCCCGTGAATTGGATGAGCATCTCTGCCACGATCATGACCGTGAGCAGCGTGTCGAGTGCTATGCGCACTGCCTTCTTTGCGTTCACAAGGGCTCCTTTCGCCCGCGCGGATACGTTTGCGAGTGAACCAAAGGTTACGCGCCGCGCCTTAAAACATGCTGAAACCCCGCTGCGCGGAAGTTGGCCGTGGCGCTTTCCCCGCGGGCAACCGATTTCCCGCGGGGAAAGCGCCACGGCTAATTTTTCCCATTCCCTCTCGTGTGGGTCGTGCGCTATTCAACTGCCCCTTCGGCTTTTAATGGTTTAATGGGGGCAGTGGGAAAGGAATCAGGTGATTACCATGGGAAACGCCCCCATCATCGACGAGATGCGCGTGGCCGAAACGCGCGCGAACATCGAGCGCCGCATCCAGCGCGAGTTCGGCGTCACGGCCAAGCAGGCGGTGCTGCCGCAGGTCTACCAGGCAGCGGCGCTGTGCGTGCGCGACGAGGTCATGGACATCTTCGCGGCCCGGCGCGAGCGCTCGCAGACTTCGGGGGAGAAATGCCTGATCTACCTCTGCGCCGAGTTCCTGATCGGGCGCGCGTTCTCGAACAACCTCGTGAACCTCAACCTTTACGACACCTACGCCGCGGCCCTCGCCGAGATGGGCTACGAACTTGGCGAAATCGAGGAGCAGGAAGCCGATGCCGGGCTGGGCAACGGCGGCCTGGGCCGATTGGCGGCGTGCTTCCTCGACAGCCTGTCCACGCTCGAGATGCCCGCCATGGGCTTCGGAATCCGCTACGAGTATGGTTTCTTCCGTCAGGAAATACACGACGGCCAGCAGGTCGAGTCGCCCGACGCGTGGATGGAGTCGCGCGACGTGTGGTCGGCCGAGCGCGCCGACCGCGTGTTCGAGGTCAAGTTCGGCGGCTGGATCGAGGAGCAGTGGAGCGAGGACGGCGCGCTCAAGGTCGTTCACCACGACGCCGACGTCGTGCTCGCCGAAGCGTGGGACATGCCCATCGTCGGCTACGCGAGCGAGCTCCCGGCGACCCTGCGCCTGTGGCGCGCGCGCTCGCCGCAGCAGATCGACCTCGCCAGCTTCAACCAGGGCAACTACGAGAAAGCCTCCGACGCTCGCGACCTCGCCGAGTCGATCTCCAAGGTGCTCTACCCGGAGGACAGCCATCCGCGCGGCCAGGAGCTGCGCCTGCGCCAGTTCTACTTCCTCGTGTCGGCCACCATGCAGTTCCTCGTCGACGCGCACAAGCGCCGTCACGGCGACCTCCGCACGCTGCCCGACCAGCTGGCCATCCAGATCAACGACACGCACCCCGCGCTCGCGGTGCCCGAGCTCATCCGCATCCTCATCGACGAGGAGGGCTTCACGTGGGAAGAGGCGGTCGACATCGCCGAGCGCACGTTCAACTACACGAACCACACCATCATGCCCGAGGCGCTGGAGAAGTGGTCGGCGGACCTCATGCGCAGCCTGCTGCCGCGCATCTTCCGCATCATCGAGACCATCGACGCGCGCTTCCGCGACCGCATCTGGCAGCAGTATCCGGGCGACATCGACCGCGTCAACCGCATGGCCATCGTCAACGGCGGGCAGGTGCGCATGGCGAACCTCTGCGTGCTGAGCTGCGGCCATGTGAACGGAGTCTCGCAGCTGCACGGCCAGATTTTGCGCGACAGCGTGTTCAGCGATTTCTACGATACCTATCCCGAGCGCTTCTGCGGCATCACGAACGGCGTGACGCAGCGCCGCTGGCTCGGCGTGGCCAACCCGCGCCTGCGCAGCCTCGTGGACGAGACGATCGGCGAGGGCTTCATGACGGATTGGCGCAAGATCGCCGAGCTCGAGCCCTATGCGGGTGACGCTTCGTTCCGCAGGGAGTTCGAGCGGGTCAAGGGCGCCAACAAGCGCGATTTCGCGAAGTGGATGAAGGCGAGCCGCGGGGTGGACGTCAACCCCGACACGATAATCGACGCTCAGGCCAAGCGCCTCCACGAGTACAAGCGCCAGCTGCTCAAGGCGCTGCACATCCTATCGCTCTACGACCGCATCGTCAGCGGCGAGCTCGTCGATTTCCCGCCCACGACCTTCGTGTTCGCCGCCAAGGCGGCGCCCGGCTACCACCGCGCGAAGGACATCATTCGCCTGATCAACGCAATCTCCGACCTGGTCGCTGCCGATGAGCGCACGCGCGACGTGATTCCCGTCGTGTTCCTCGAGAACTACGACGTGACGGCGGCGCAGCACCTCGTGGCTGCGGCCGATATCTCGGAGCAGATCTCGACGGCGGGGATGGAGGCCTCCGGCACGGGCAACATGAAGTTCATGCTCAACGGCGCCCTGACGCTCGGCACGATGGACGGCGCCAACGTCGAGATCGCCGAGCAGGTCGGGCCCGATAACATCTTCATCTTCGGCGCAACGGTGGAGGACATCGAGCGCATGAAGGCCGAGGGCTCGTACGACCCGCAGGCGGTTGCGGACGCTAACCCGCGCCTGAAGCGCGTGCTCGAGCACCTGGTGGACGGGAGCCTGCCCACGAGCGACGGGAGCCGGTTCGAGGACCTGCATGCCGCGCTGTACGGCCGGGGCCGGGGCGACGACCAGTACTTCGTGCTGCACGATTTCGCATCGTACGACGAGCGCTTCTTCGAGGCGATCGCGGCCTACCAGGACCGCGATCGCTGGCTGAAGAGCGCGGTTGTGAACACGGCGAAGGCCGGCTATTTCAGCTCCGACCGCGCGATCGAGGACTACAACGAATTGATCTGGCACCTCTAGCCGCGCCGCCCATGCACCCCGCCTTCGCGCTGCGAGCCCTCCTCGCGTACCTAAGTACGCGTCGTCGGGCTCTCGCGTGAATTCGGGGCACTTGGGCGCCGCGGGGCAACAAATCTTTTTCCCCTGGGGAAAATGATTTTCGGGTGAGTCGACTTCCCCAGGGGCAACCGGTTTCCCCGCGGGAAAATGATTTCTTGCTTTGACCTAGAGTTCTATCCCGAATTTCTCACGGAGCAGGCGGGCGATGTCGGCTTCGCTCTCGAATTCGGTGACCGTTTTCTCGGGGCCGTCGTAGGTCGTGAGCGTCGAATTGCGCAGGTTGAGGGCGCCGCTTTCGGTTCTGATGTTGGTCATGCGGTTGTGCCTGAACACGGAGTCGGGCGCTTGCGCCTGGTAGAACGACAGCGGCACGAAGTCCTCCTCGCCGACGGGCACGTCGCATACGCTCAGGACGACCCGCTCGGTTTCCCCGTTGCCCGCATAGCCGATGTTCCACCACAGGTCGTCGTGCTTGCGCACGGCGAACGCGCGGCGGCCGTCGGAGCGCGCTGCGCCGTCTTCCACGAGCAGGGCGAACGGCGGCATGGGGCCTCCGAAGCCCACGTCGGCCAGGTAGCGCTCGCGCCCGATGGTAACGATGTTGGCTCTGTGGCGTACGAGCGGACGCGGGTCGGGGTGGAGGAGCACGCGGCCCATGCAGGGCTGGACGTCGTAGCCGATCGCTTTCAACAGCGCTGCGAACAGGGCGTTCAGCTCGAAGCAGTAGCCACCGCGCTTGCGCGTGACGATCTTGTCGAAGAGGGCGGCTATGCCGAGGTCGGGCACGAGACCGTTCTCGTAGATGTCGAGGTTCTCGAACGGGACGTGGGTCTGGTGGGAGCGGATCAGCTCGTCGAGGAATGCGGCGCTCGGGCTGACGGCTTTTGCGATGCCGATGCGCTCGAGGTACGCCTCGATGCTCGGCAGGGGCTGGTACAGTTCCTCGAAGGCCTCGCTCATGCTGTTCTCCTCGTGCTCGGCATGACGTCACACAATTCTAGCATCCCTTGCGCGGCGCCACTTCGGATACAATGTGGCCTTGCGTTCGAACCGAGAACCGAGGAGAAACAGCTTTGAAGGCGAAAGGCCCCATACTGCTCTTGATTACCGCCGTGCTGTGGGGCATGGCGTTCGTCGCCCAGACGACGGCGTCCGAGAGCGTGCAGCCGTTCACCTTCAACGCCGCGCGGAACTTCGTCGGCGCCCTGTTCCTCTGCGGCGTCATCGGCTGGCGCAAGCGTACGGGCCAGGACAGGCCCGCCGGCGCGCCCGGCTCGGGCTACTCGAAGCGCGTGCTCGCCATCGCCGGCATCGCGTGCGGCCTGCTCCTGTGCACGGCGTCGTTCCTGCAGCAGGCGGGCATCACCTCCTACCCGTCGGAAGCAGCGGCCTCGGGCCGTTCGGGCTTCGTAACCGCCACGTACATGGTCATGGTCGCGGTCATGGGGCTCTTCCTGGGCAAGCGCCCGCACCCGCTCGTGTTCGTCGCTGTCGCCGTCGCGCTCGTGGGCATGTACCTGCTGTGCGTGCCCGATGGCCTGGGAAGCGTCTACCTCGGCGACTGGCTCGTGCTGGGGAGCGCCTTCGGCTACGCGTTGCACATCATCGTGATCGACCGCTACACGCAGGTGGACGGCGTCCGCCTGTCGCGGGTGCAGCTGATCGTAGCCGGCTCCATATCGCTCGTGTGCGCGCTCGTGCTCGAGCAGCCGTCCTGGGCGGCCCTGATGGCAGCGCTGGTGCCCATCCTGTACGCCGGCATCTGCTCGGACGGTATCGCCTACACGTTGCAGATCGTCGGCCAGCAGAGCACGGACCCGACGGTCGCCTCGATCATCATGAGCCTCGAGGCGGTGTTTGCCGCGCTCGGCGGCTGGATCATCCTGTCGGAGAGCTTGAGCCCCGTCGAGCTGTTCGGCTGCTCGCTCGTGTTCGCGGCGGTCCTGCTGTCGCAGGTTCCGGAGTTCAAGCGGCGGCGCTAGTGTTCTTTCGCCGTTCCTTGCGGGAAGCCGACGCCGGGCATGTGCGGAACGGGTATAGTGACACATGTGATAAGCGTTTGAACACTCATCGGGAAGGGAGCTATTATGGATGAGAACAATATGACGCAGAGCACCCCCGAAGCCGATCAGCAGGTTCCCGCCCAGCAGGCGCAGCCGAACCCGCAGGTCCAGCAGCCCGTCGTGCAGCAGCCGGTTCAGTACCAGCAGCAGCAATATCAGCAGGGCAACCAGTACCAGTACCAGCAGCAGCCGGGGCAGCAGCAGTGGCAGCAGCCCTACGCGAACCAGCAGTACGCCGCTGTGCCGCCCGCGCCGTTCGAGAACAATTCGACGATGTACATCGTCTTTAGCGTGCTCGAATTCCTGTTCTGCGGCGGCCTCTTCGCGATCATCCCGTTCGTGTTCTCCCTGCAGTACCGCGACGCGTACCTGACGGGCAACTTCGAACAGGCGGCCCTCAAGAAGAAGAACGCCAAGATCTCGCTCATCGTGATTCTGTGCGTGGGGATCGTGCTCACGATCCTGTCGTTCATCGCGCTCTCCGCGATGCTGGTCACTGCCGCGGGCACGAGCAGCAGCACCCTGTTCTAGTATCTCGGGCGTTTCATAGGCTTCATTCGCTTTCCCCGCGGGTAATCGGTTACTCGCGGGGAAAGCTTTTTTAGGGTGCATTCTTTAGCGGAAACTCTCGTTTTGAACCCTATTAGCTTAATCGTCTTCCTCGGGATCATTTTCCCAATCATTTTCCCCGCGGGAAAATGATTGGCGCATTGAGCTGGGAAAACGGGTCTACAAGACGAAGAGGGCGGCGTACAGGGCGGTCATGCCGCCCAGCGCGACCGCGTTCGCGATGGCGAACTCCTTCAGGAACGCACTCGCCTTCGCGTCGCGCGTGTGCATGTAGAGGCGAAACGCGATGAGGCTCGCCAGCGACGCGATGGGGGTGCCGAGGCCTCCCAGGTCGACGCCGATGAGCAGCGAGTGCCAGTTCTGCGTGAACCCTGCCAGCAGCACAGCCGACGGCACGTTGCTTATAACCTGGCTCGTCACGAGGCTCGTCAGCATGGGGTGGTCGCCCATGAGACCGCCGAGGAAGTCCTGCATGGCGGGCATGTGCGCCATGTTCCCCGAGAACACGAAGAAACAGGCGAACGTGGCGAGCAACGCGTAGTCCACCTGGGCGAACACGTGCCGGTCGAAGAGGAACAGCGCCGCCGCCACGACGAGCGCCACAATCGCGCAGGGGATAACGCGCATGACGGCGAGCGTGCTCACCACGAACAGTGCCGCATGGAGGGCAAAGCGCCTCATGTCGACCGCGGTGTCGTCCACCTTAAGCGTGACCGTCGCGCTCTCGGAGCCGAATGCCGCGCACGCGAGCGCGAGCAGCACGAGGGCAAGCCCGCCGAACGGGAGCAGCGCCGTCGCGAAATCGGCGGCCGTCAGCTCGTACGTCGTGAAGATGAACAGGTTCTGCGGGTTGCCGATCGGCGTCACCATGCCTCCGAGGTTAGCGGCTATGGCCTGGAGCACGGCGACGCGCACCAGGCTGTCGCGCCAGCCTGCGGTCTCGAGGGCGAGCACCGCGATGGGCACGAACGCGAGCAGGGCAACGTCGTTGGTGATGAGCATCGACGAGAAGAACGGCAGCATGACCAGCGCGAAGCACACGAGCCGCTTCGACTGCTTTCCGGCGACGAGCACCTGGGAGACGCGCGCGAGCACGCCGCTCGATTTCAGCCCGGCGACCGAGGCCATGAGGCAGAAGAGCAGCCCGATGACGCGCCAGTCGATGTAGCTCGGGGCTTGGGCCGTGTCGCCCGTGATCGCTATCGAGATGAATGCGCATACGAACGCGATGCACAACACCGCTTCGTTACGCAGGAACGCGACGAGCCTGTCGAGAAGGGGGGACGCCACCTCTGCGAGCGCTGCGCTTGCTATCTGCTTTGGCTTCACTGGCAACCCCTGTTTGGCTTTCGTGCTGTTCTTCGGCAATATCGGCGAATCCCTTTATAGGTGTTTTGCCCTCCGCGCGGAACCCTTCCACGTTCTTCCCATAGAAGACCGGCGTGGCGGCGGCTAGCATGCGGGGTCTGTCATCCCTTCCGTACATTTAGCCCATATCGTGCCACCGTGCAGGAATAATGGGGCTTCATGGCGCGATATCGCCTTAGTGTACGAGCTGCTGGCGTGATATGCCGTACATGTACGCGCTATTCCGCCACGCGGGCCGCGGGAGGCGTACATTAAGCCCATATTGCGCCACGAAACTGGGGAACTCACGCGCGGTGGCATGATATTGCCTCCATGTATGAGTCGGAAGAGGAACGGGCCCTTCGCCTATTCGCGCTCTTGCGTCGAAAGCATCCAACGAAACGCGCATTTCGACCGCCGACCTGGGCCAACCGTTTTCCCGCGGGGAAAACGACGCGGTTAACTTTCGCGCGCGCGGCACCGACGGCGCCCAATCAAAGTTAACGCTCCCGAAACCAAGCGCATATCCCTCGGTCTTACTATGGGACACGGTCACGGCCGCGCTTGCGGGCGTAGCCGTATCAACAGGTCAGAGAAGCAAAGGAGTTTCCCAATGTCCTACGTAGACGACGTCCTGGCGGACGTCAAGGCGAAAAACGCCAACGAGCCCGAGTTCATCCAGGCAGTCACCGAGGTCCTGGAATCCCTGCGCGTCGTGGTCGAGAGCGACCCGATCTACCAGGAGCACGCGATCCTGGAGCGCATGGTCGAGCCCGAGCGCGTCATCATGTTCCGCGTCCCGTGGGTCGACGACCAGGGCAAGGTCCAGGTCAACCGCGGCTTCCGCGTGCAGTTCAACAGCGCCATCGGCCCCTACAAGGGCGGCCTGCGCTTCAACCCGACCGTCTACCTGGGCATGCTGAAGTTCCTGGGCTTCGAGCAGGTCTTCAAGAACAGCCTGACCACGCTGCCGATGGGCGGTGGCAAGGGCGGCTCCGACTTCGACCCGAAGGGCAAGTCGAACATGGAGGTCATGCGCTTCTGCCAGTCCTTCATGACCGAGCTGCAGCGCCACATCGGCCCTGACACCGACGTCCCCGCTGGCGACCTGGGCGTGGGCGGCCGCGAGGTTGCTTACATGTACGGCCAGTACAAGCGCCTGCGCAACGAGTGGACCGGCACGCTGACGGGCAAGGGCCTGTCGTTCGGCGGCTCGCTGGCCCGCACCGAGGCCACCGGCTACGGCCTGGTGTACTTCGTCGACGAGTACCTGAAGTGCCACGGCGACTCCTTCGAGGGCAAGACCGTGGTCGTGCACGGCTCCGGCAACGTCGCCATCTACGCCATCCAGAAGGTCGAGCAGCTCGGCGGCAAGACCGTTGCCTGCTCCGACACCAAGGGCTGGGTCTACGACCCCGAGGGCATCAGCGTCGAGGCGCTCGAGGCCATCTACAACGCGAAGCGCTCCGGCCACGACAAGGGCGTGAGCCTCGCCATGTACACCGACTACCGTCCGAACGCCGAGTACCATGCGGAAGACGGCCGTGGCGTGTGGGGCCTGGAGTGCGACATCGCGCTGCCGTGCGCCCGCGAGAACACGCTGCTGCTCGAGGACGCCGAGAAGCTCGTCGCCAACGGCTGCAAGATCGTGGGCGAGGGCGCGAACATGCCCACCACGCTCGAGGCGACCGCCTACCTGCAGGAGAACGGCGTTGCGTTCTTCCCCGGCAAGGCCGCGAACGCGGGCGGCGTGGCCACCTCCGGCCTGGAGATGTCCCAGAACGCCGAGCACCTCTCCTGGACGTTCGAGGAGGTCGACTCCAAGCTGAAGGGCATCATGCAGAGCATCTACCACGCATGCGACGATGCGGCCAAGGAATACGGCCTCGACGAGGACTACGTCGCTGGCGCCAACATCGCCGGCTTCAAGAAGGTCGCCGACGCCATGATCGCCCAGGGCATCGTGTAGTGAGCGGTTCGCCAGCTAGTTCCTAGCAAGCTGTGAAACGGAGCGGAGGGTTGCCTCCGCTCCGTTTTTGTTACCATTCCTACCGAGGCGCGAAAGCGCGCGAAGGCAAGGGGAAGAGGAAGCATGAGAATCGAGCAACTGCGCTATTTCGCATCGGTGGCGCGGAACCTGAATTTCACGAAGGCCGCCGAGGAGTGCCATGTGGCGCAGCCGGCCATATCGCAGCAGATCAAGGCGCTCGAGGCGGAGCTCGGCATCACGTTGTTCGCGCGCACCACGCACGGCGTTGCCCTTACCGACGCGGGGCGCATGTACTACCGCGAGATCCCCTCGCTTCTGGCGAGCTTCGACCGGTCCGTCGCCCGCGCGCGCTCCATCGCGTGCGGCAATGCGGGCGTGCTTACCGTCGGCATCACGAACACAGGGCAGGCCACCATCCTCGGGTCGCTCAGCGCCTTCTCGCATCGCTACCCCGAGGTGGAGATCGCCCTGCGCCGCGTCGACTCGCTCGAGCAGTACGAGCAGCTCAAGCGCGGCGATTACGACGTCTTGCTCACCGCGGCTCTCTGCATGTCCGGCCGCGACGACGTGGCGCTCGCCGGCGTGACCTCCTCGCGCCTGCGCATCGCCCTCTCGCGCACGCATCCGCTTGCGGGGAAGCCCTCGGCGTGCGTCGAGGACCTGCTGCGGTTCCCGCATATCATCGCCGCGCACCGCAACGACGACGTGCTGCTGGCCACTTACCCCTACCTGGCGGAGCACCCCGAGGTGCCCGTCATCTCGGTCGAGGACCAGGGCATCGGCATGGCCACCATGCTGCTCGGCTTCGGGATCGAGGCCATTCCTGAGGAGGTGGCCACGTCCATCTACGACGGCTACGTGACGCTCGACGTGCGCGATTACCACGCCAGCCTGGAGACGGGGCTCGCTTACCTGCGCGCCAACGAGAACCCCGCGCTTCAGAAGTTCCTGGAGTTCGCAGAGCAGTAGGCTCGCTAGCCCGAGGGCGTTGCCGCGTGTGGGCGAGCTCGCCCGCGCCGACCGCGTGCATCCCAAAAACACGTTCGCTAACACGCGTTATAAGAATCCGTTATCGCATGATGCCAAACGGATATTTCATTTTGCCCGCCCGTTGATTCATAGTGCAGCCATCGAAGGTCCGCATCGACACAGGAGGGTATTAATGGATACTGCCAACTTTAGCAGGAGGAACTTCCTCGCAGGTTCCGTTCTGGGGATCGCCGGCATCACCGGCGCGAGCGTGCTCGGCGCATGCTCTCCCGCGAGCAGCGCCTCGAGCGCTTCCAAAAAGGGCGACGCCAGTGGGGAAGCCGCGCAGCTGAAGACCGCGACGCAGACGCGCGACGCCGACATCGTTATCGTGGGTTCGGGCGCGGCGGGCTGCTTCGCCGCCTACGAGGCCAAGAAGCAGGGCATCGACAACGTGCTCGTGGTCACCAAGAGCGGCAACGCGACCGACTCGAACTTCAACGTCATCACGGGCACATGCGCCGTGGAGACCGAGGGCACGCGCTCGATCGGCCAGGATTACACGCTCGATCAGCTGTACCAGCGCATGATCTCGTTCGCGCATTGGACGGTGAACGCCAAGCTGCTGAAGAACTGCGTCATGCTACTTTCCGAGGACATCGACATCCTCGCCGAGATGGGCGTGCAGACCGCCATCCTTGGCGACCGCTACAACGCCGGCTTCACCTGCGTGCACGGCTTCACCACCATGGACAAGGGCGTGCCCGTCGAGGCGTTCCTCAAGGACAAGGGCGTCGAGTTCCTCTATGACGCGCCGGCCAGCCACATCCTCATGGAGGGCGGCAAGGCCGTGGGCGTGCAGGTCGAGCAGGGCTCCGAGGTCATCAACGTCAACGCGAAGGCCGTGCTCGTGTG
>SUUE01000022.1:20198-23540 GCA_015062685.1 Coriobacteriaceae bacterium | reverse complement strand
GAAGCAGGGGAGGCCATCGACGCCGACGAACTGCCCGGGCAGGTAGACGGGGATCATGAACAGGATGATCCCGATAATCGACGGCAGGATGAACCCAAGAAGCTGTTTGGTGCTGTATTTCTGCATGTAAGCATGCCCCACTTTCACGTGCTCAAATAGCGAAATGGTATCAAATAGCCGCTTCCCGCACAGACGCGGGCGCCGCTTTCCGAGGCGTCGGAGACGAAGGGGTGGAGTTTAGTCAACGATTTGAGTATGCCTTCGCGCCGTTCGCGCGCGCTCGGGTAAAGTTATTCTGGGTGGAAATGCGGTCGTCGCGTCCGCGCCGGCCGCAAAGAAGAAAAGAGAGGAGCGCACGATGGATCCGAACATGCTCAAGCGCAACGAACTGCTGGCGCAGAAGGTCATCAAAGGTCTCAAGTCGCGCAACATGACGGGCTACTATGCGGCCACCAAGGAGGAAGCGCTCGCGCAGGCGCTCGAGATCATCCCCGAGGGCAGCTCGGTCACGATGGGCGGCTGCATGAGCGCCATCGAGATCGGCCTGGTGGACGCCATCGCGAAGGGCCCGTACGACTTCCTGGACCGCCATGCGTACGACGACCCGCGCGAGGCGCTGCTCGAGGGTTACGGCGCCGACGTGTTCCTGGCCAGCGCAAACGCCATGAGCGAAGACGGCGAGATCGTGAACATCGACGGCAACGCGAACCGCGTGTCCTACATTGCCCAGGGCCCGCGCAAGGTCGTGTTCATCGTGGGCATGAATAAGATCTGCGACGACCTGGACGGCGCCATGAAGCGCGCCCGCAGCGTGGCGGCGCCCACGAACGCGCAGCGCTTCGATCTGTCCACGCCGTGCTCCAAGACGGGGGCGTGCGCCAACTGCAAGTCCATCGATACGATATGCTGCCAGTTCCTCATCACGCGCTTCTCGCGCCATGCGGACCGCATCCACGTTATCCTTGTGAACGACAATTTGGGGTTCTAGGAAAACGGAGCGCGCATGAAGATCGTCATAGCATCTGATATCCACGGGTCGGCGGCATGGTGCCGCCGACTCCTCGAGGCCATCGAGCAGGAGGCGCCCGACCAGGTGATTCTGCTCGGCGACCTGTTGTACCACGGGCCGCGCAATCCATTGCCGGACGAGTACGCGCCGGCCGAGGTGGCCGCCATGCTCAACGGCCTGGCTAGCCGCGTTACGGCTGTGCGCGGAAACTGCGACGCCGAGGTGGACCAGATGCTGCTCGACTTCCCGTGCATGGCGGATTCGGCGCTCGTCGTGGACGGTGCCACGAGGCTGTTCTGCACGCACGGCCACGTGTTTAGCCCCGAGCAGCCGCCCGCGCTTCCGGAAGGCTCGCTGTTCCTCTCGGGCCACACGCACGTGAAGGTGAACGAGGTGCGCGACGGCATACGGTTCGTCAACCCGGGCAGCGTGTCGCTGCCCAAGGACGGCACGCACAGCTTCGCGGTCTACGAAGGTGGCGTAGTGACGCTCAAGGAGCTCACCGCATAGATCATTCCCCGAACGTCCGCCGCACCGCAGCGGGAACCGAGCGCAGCTCGGAGCGCGTGCGCAGGCGGCGCGCGGGCGGGATGCCGAGCGCGCCCTCGATGGCGTCGGTGACGGGGCTCCGGTAATTGAACAGGTAGTAGTTGCGCTGCAGGTGCGCGCCCTCCATGCGCAGGAGCGCGTCGGCGGTGTCGGCGGCGTTGTGGCTCCAGCCTGCCTTCCAGCGCAGCATGCGCAGCGCCAGGAACGCCGCATAGCACACAGCGAAGTGCGCGTGCATGTGGTCGTGCGCGGACGTGGGGTAAGGCACGGACGAGAAGTCGGCCTCGAGCGGCTGGAAGGGCTCGGCCTGGCGCCAGAGCTCGCGGTAGAGCTGCACGATGGCGGCTTCGCCCATGTCGAGCTCGCTCGACACGAGCACGGCGTGCCGCCGTTGGACGGCATAGCCGCCGCCGCGCAGCACGACTTCCTTCACGGGCAGCTGGCCGCCGCCGGGCAGGGCCCGCTCCCGCACCCGCCATTTCATGGACACGTTCTCGCCCGCCGGCTGGTAGCCGTCATCGTCGCGCGCCCATCCGGCCAGCTCGGGCACGTTCTCGAAATCGCGCTCGTACAGCGCGAAGCCATCGCCGGTGCGCGCGAGCTCGGCGATGGTGGGGCCCGGGTCTCGGAGGCCGCCCGCCACGACCACCGCGCGTTCGGCCCCGAGCCGCTCCTTCAGAACATCGGCGGCTTCCCGTAGCGTCTCGGGCCCCAGCCTGCCGTCGATCACGTGGTAGCCGATGGGCATCGTGCGCGCGTCCAGCGCCACGGCGATGCTCGCGCGCTTGCTGCCGCCGTCCACGGGGAAGGCGTAGCTGCCGCAGATCAGGAAGATGCGGCTCGCGTCCGGCTCGCCGCCGATGCGCGCCCAGCTGCGTCTGAAGGCCGCGTCCAGATGCGCTTCCTCGCGGGCGAAGCAGGGCAGAGCCGCGTACAGCTCCTCGAACGTGAAGTCGCAAGCGCGGGGAAACGACTCGCGCGCCGTCCATGACTCGCGCTTGCTCGTGGCGTGCATCATGCGCTCTGTGGCCAGCACCTCGAAGACGCGCCCGGCGTGGGCGGGGAAGCCGCGCCGCCCCGCGCGCGCCAGGAAGAACTCGCGCACGCCGATAGCGTCCAGGCACCCGAGCGCGATGGCCGCGCCGAGCCTCGCGGGAGGGGTGAAGGGCTCGCCGATGGCGTCGTCGTGCCCGAACGAGAGCTCGATGGGCTGCTGCTCCGTCGCCGACTGCTCGTTGAGCTGCGCCACGTATTCGCGGAAATGCGCGACGGGGTCGTCGTAGCGGTCGGCGTAGGTGTCCGCATAGCCGATCGTCTCCACGGTGCGCGTCTTCGTCTTGCCCGCCTGCCGGTAGTTCTGCACGACCGACAGGTACTCGCGCCCGCCTCTCTTCTGCACTTTCAGATGCACGGCCCCTCCGTTCCGCGTTGTTCGCGGGAATAGTGTACCCCACAGAACCCCGCAGAGATACAAACATCGTGGGAGCGGTCGCGGCCCTCGCTATAATGCCCGACGGATTCAAGCAGAAAGGACTACCAATGCTCTCTTACAAGCAGAAGCTCGAGCAGGCGAACCGCGAGGCAGTCGCGACGCTCGTCGGGCTGGCCGCCACGGTGGCCGTGTGGATCGCGTGCGGCTTCGGCCTCGCGGGCGTTGACGTGCAGGTGTTCCACACGCCGCTCTGGATCGTCGGCGGAACGATAGGCACGTGGGCCTGCGCCATCGTCGTGTCGGTGGTGCTGGCGAAGCGCTTCTTCGTCGGTTTCGACCTGGACGACGAGCA
>SUUE01000022.1:0-20098 GCA_015062685.1 Coriobacteriaceae bacterium | reverse complement strand
ACGTGGGCCTGCGCCATCGTCGTGTCGGTGGTGCTGGCGAAGCGCTTCTTCGTCGGTTTCGACCTGGACGACGAGCAAGCCTCGCCGGAGGAAGGGGGCCAGCATGAATAGCATCGCAGGGCTCCTGCCCGTCGTCGTGTTCCTGGTCATCGCGCTGGCGGTGGCCGTGTTCGCCCGCCGTCAGGCAGCCGCGCAGCAGGGCGGCTTCGTGAGCGAGTACTTCCTGGGCAACCGCAGCCTGGGCCCGTTCGTGTTGGCCATGACAACCATCGCCACCTACGGCAGCGTCAGCAGTTTCGTCGGCGGTCCCGGCCAGGCCTGGGTCATCGGCTGGGGCTGGGTCTACATGGCCACCGTGCAGGTGACCGCGCTGTTCCTGCTTTACGGCATCCTCGGCAAGAAGATGGCGCTCGTCAGCCGAAAGCTCGGTGCCGTCACCGTCATCGACGTGATCCGCGAGCGCTACCAGTCGAACGCCATCGCGGCGCTGGCCGCCATCATCATGGTGGTGTTCTTCGCCACGACCATGATCGCCCAGTTCGTGGGCGGTGCGAAGCTGTTCGAGGCCGTCACCGGCTACAGCTACGTCATGGGCCTGGCCATCTTCGGCATCGCGGTGATCCTGTTCACCACCATCGGCGGCTTCCGCGGCGTGGCCTTCACCGACGCGCTGTGCGGCATAGCCATGATTCTGGGCATCGTCGTGCTCGCCGGCGGCATCCTGAGCGCAGGCGGCGGCTACGAGAACATCATGGACACCATCGCCGCCAACCACCCCGAGATGATGGAGCCGCTCTCCGGCGGCAACATGCCCATCGGCCTGTACTTCACGCAGTGGCTGCTCGTCGGCGTGTTCACGTTCTGCCTGCCGCAGAGCGTCGTGCGCACCATGAGTTACAAGGACACCAAGGCTCTCCACCGCGCCATGGTGTGGGGGACGGTCATCTGCGGCGCCATGATGATTAGCGTCACCGCGCTCGGCGTGCTGTCCGCAGGCGTGCTCACGGGCGACCTCAAGGCCGATTACGGCGGAAGCGTGGACAACATCATCCCGCTCGCCATCGTGCAGAGCCTGCCGCCCTGGCTGGCCGGCATCGCCATCATCGGCCCCATCGCCGCGAGCATCTCCACCGTCAGCAGCCTGCTCATCGCCAGCTCGTCTGCCATCATCAAAGACATGTGGCTGCACCACGTGCAGGAGAAGGGCGGCCGCGCGCCCGAGAAGACCGTCATGCGCTCGAGCCAGATCGTGACGCTTGCCGTGGGCGCCGTGGTGTTCGTGCTCTCCATCGTGCCGCCCGACGTCATCTGGAAGATCAACATGTTCGCCTTCGGCGGCCTGGAGACGGCGTTCTGCTGGGTGCTCGTGTGCGGCTTGTTCTGGAAGCGCGCGAACAAGACGGGCGCGCTCCTGTCCATGGGCGGGGGAACCCTCGCGTACTGCGTGGCCATGGCGCTCGGGTTCAAAATCGCGGGGCTGCACCAGATCACGATCGGCATCACCGTTGCGCTCGTGCTCATGATCGTGGGCTCGCTCGCCACCAAGCCCACCGACGACAAGGCGCTCGAGGCCTTCTTCCCCGAGCGCTAGGCGGGGGCGGGCGCCGGGAGTTCCCGACGCCCGCTTGCCGTATGTGGAGGCGCGGCGGCGGCACTTGTGCCCTGCGCGCAAGGTGCTAAACTACGCATGTATCTGTTCAGGGCGAGGTGAAATTCCTCACTGGCGGTAACGGGCGGCAAGCGCCCGAAGTCCGCGACCCGCTTCGGCGGTTGATCCGGTGAAAGTCCGGGACCAACGGTTAGAGTCCGGATGGAAGAACAGGCATGCTGGAACGCAACGGGCGCGCTCGGTGCTTTCCGGTGTACTTGCTGTTCCTTTTTGCCCGCAGATGTGCGGGCTTTTCTTTTCCCGCGCATCGGTGGTAAGCGAAGGGAGGTTTTTCGTGAGTAGGGATGTTGCGGCACCGCTGCCCCAGGAGGGCTACATGCGCCGCGCCATCGAGCTCGCGCGAGGCGGCTCGGGTTGGACGAACCCGAACCCGCTGGTTGGCGCCGTCATCGTGAAGGACGGCGAGGTGATAGGCGAAGGGTTCCACGAGCGCTGCGGCCAGGCGCATGCCGAGCGCAATGCGCTCGCGGATTGCGCGCGAAGGGGCGAGGACCCCTGCGGCGCGACGCTCTACGTGACCCTCGAGCCGTGTTGTCACACCGGCAAGCAGCCCCCGTGCACCGAGGCCGTCATCCAGGCGGGCATCGCGCACGTGGTGGTGGGCAGCCGCGACCCCAATCCACTCGTGGCGGGGAAGGGCAACGCGCTTTTGCGCGAGGCCGGCATCCAGGTGACCGAGGATTTCCTGCGCGGCGAATGCGATGAGCTGAACCCGGTCTTCTTCCACTACATCCAGACCAAGCGCCCGTACGTCGTGGCCAAGTGGGCCATGACCGTGGACGGCAAGATCGCCACGTGCACGGGCGATGCGTGCTGGATCTCGAACGAGCAGTCGCGCGCGGACGCGCACGAGCTGCGCCACCGCCTGGCCGCCATCATGGTGGGCGTGGGCACGGCGAAGGCCGACGATCCCAGCCTCACGGTGAGGCGTGCGGGCGGCAAGGCCGGCAATCAGCCGTTGCGCGTGGTCGTGGACTCGCGCCTGGCCATCCCGGAGGACGGCAACCTCGTGAAGACGGCGCGCGAGTGCCCGCTGCTCGTGGCGACCGCCATGCCGACCGACTGCGAGCGCGCGAAGCTGCTGCGCTGCCTGGGGGCCGAAGTGATGAGCCTGCCCGGCGCCGACGGACGCGTGAGCCTGGAGGCCCTCATGGCCGAGCTGGGCGCCCGCGGTGTCGACTCGGTGCTGGTGGAAGGCGGCGGCACGCTCCACGAGAGCATGTTCCGCGCCGGCCTGGTTAACGAGCTCGTTGTGTACGTGGCGCCCAAGATCGCCGGCGGCGCCGGAGCGGTGACGCCGGTGGAAGGCCAGGGCGTGAGCGCCATGGCCGACGCATTGGCGCTGGGCGCTCCGGACGTGGAGCTGTTCGGCAGCGACGTGCGGCTGGCCTACCGCCTGCGCGGCGGCGAGGCGGGTGATCGCTGATGTTCACCGGGATCGTAGAGGAGCTGGGCTCCGTACGCCACGTGTTGCCGGGCTCGCGCGCGGGCAAGATCGTCATCGGGGCGAGCAAGGTGCTCGAGGGCACGCAGATCGGCGACTCCATCGCGGTCAACGGCGTGTGCCTGACCGTGGTGGCCATGGGCGAGGACGAGTTCACCGCCGACGTCATGCCGGAGACGCTGCGCAAGTCGAGCCTCGGGCAGCTCAAGACGGGCGACCCCGTGGACCTCGAGCGCGCCATGGCGGCTGACGGCCGCTTCGGCGGGCACATCGTGTCGGGGCACATCGACGGCGTCGGCCGCATCAAGGACGTGCGCCCCGAGCAGAACGCCCGCGTGGTGACCATCGAGGCGCCGGCGAGCGTGCTCGCGCTCATCGTGGAGAAGGGCTCGATCGCCATCGACGGCATCTCGCTCACCGTGGCGTCCGTGGGGGCCACCACGTTCTCCGTGAGTATCATCCCCCACACGGGCGAGCAGACCGTGCTGCTGCGCAAGCGCGCCGGCGACATGGTTAACCTCGAAAACGACATAGTCGGGAAGTACGTGCAGAAGCTGCTCGCGGGCGGCGCTGCGAACGACGCTCCCGTCGCCGGTGCGGGCAATGCCCGCGGCGGCCTTACGTTGGAATACCTGCAAGAGAACGGATTTTAGAATGAACACTGTTGAAGAAGCGCTGCAAGAACTGCAGGCGGGCCACCTGATCATCGTGATCGACGACCCCGACCGCGAGAACGAGGGCGACCTGATCTGCGCCGCGCAGTTCGCCACCACCTACAACGTCAACTTCATGGCGAGGGAGGCGAAGGGCCTTATCTGCATGCCCATGAGCGCCGAGATCGCCCATAAGCTGAACTTCACCCAGATGGTGAGCGAGAACACTGACAACCACGAGACGGCCTTCACCGTGTCCGTGGACCACGTGGACACCACCACCGGCATCTCCGCCGAGGAGCGCGGCCTGACCGCGCGCAAGATCGTGGAGGAGGGCTCGCGCCCCGACGACTTCCGCCGCCCCGGGCACATGTTCCCCCTCGTGGCGAAGCCGGGCGGCGTGCTCGAGCGCGAGGGCCACACCGAGGCAACCGTCGACCTGCTGCGCCACGCCGGCCTGAAGCAGGCGGGCCTCTGCTGCGAGATCATGCGCGAGGACGGCACCATGATGCGCACGAGCGAGCTCATCGAGAAGTCGCGCGAGTGGAACATGGCCATCATCTCGATTAGCCAGCTCCAGGACTACTGCCGCGCGCACGACAACCACATGATGGAGGTGGCGTCGGCCAAGCTGCCCACCGCCTACGGCAACTTCCAGATCCACGGCTTCGTGAACGACATCACGGGCGAGGAGCACGTGGCGCTGGTGAAGGGCGAGATCGGCGACGGCAAGGACGTGCTGTGCCGCGTTCACTCCGAGTGCCTGACCGGCGACGTGTTCGGCAGCCGCCGCTGCGACTGCGGCGACCAGCTGCACCGCGCCATGGAGCAGATCGAGGCGGAGGGCCGCGGCATCCTGCTCTACATGCGCCAGGAAGGCCGCGGTATCGGCCTCATGAACAAGATCAAGGCCTACAAGCTGCAGGAGGAGGGGCTGGACACCGTGGACGCCAACGTGGCGCTCGGATTCAAGCCCGACCTCCGCGAGTACTGGAGCGGCGCGCAGATCCTGCGCAACCTCGGGTGCCGCACCATCCGCCTGCTCACCAACAACCCGGACAAGGTCTACGGCCTGAACGGCTTCAACCTCGAGATCGTCGAGCGCGTGCCCATCCAGATCGAGCCGCAGGATTACGACCGCAAGTACCTCGAGACCAAGGCCACCAAGATGGGGCACATCCTTGACGATGTGCTGAACGCATAGCAACGGGAAACGAAGAGTCGGTTTAGGAAAGTCTACGAAAGGACGAGAACATGGCAGTGAAGTACATCGAAGGTAACGTCGTAAGCAAGGGCATGAAGGTGGCCATCGTGGGCGCACGCTTCAACGAGTTCATCACGAGCAAGCTCATCGGCGGCGCGATCGACGCGCTCGTGCGCCACGACGTGAGCGAGGACGACATCACCGTCACGTGGGTGCCCGGTGCGTTCGAGATCCCCGTCGTCGCGCAGGCGCTCGCCGAGAGCGGCAAGTACGACGCGGTAATCGCGCTCGGCGCGGTCATCCGTGGTGCAACCAGCCACTACGAGGTGGTCGTGAACGAGGTGTCGAAGGGCATCGCCCAGGTGGCGCTGAAGACCGGCGTGCCGGTGATGAACGGCGTGCTGACCACCGACACCATCGAGCAGGCCATCGAGCGCGCGGGCACCAAGGCCGGCAACAAGGGCTTCGAGTGCGGCACCGGCGCTATCGAGATGGTGAATCTCTTGAGGCAGATCTAAGCACCTGTGCACCCCGCCTTCGCGCTGCGAGCCCTCCTCGCGTACCTATAGTACGCGTCGTCGGGCTCTCTCGCGAATTCGGGGCACCCAGGCACTTAGAAAGGCGCGCCTCGCTCGTTTCAACTGGAGAGCACGCCCTCGCTGACTTTGCGCCCACATCGGGTTTCTGATTTTCGGGAACGTCCTGCAATTCATCCATGGCGGCAATGTCAGTAGGGGCGCTCCCCGAGCGCCCTCGGCGACGGTAGACGGGCGCTCGGGGAGCGCCCCTACAATGGGCGGGCGAGCATCGCGTTCCGCGTGCGCCGGCGTGCATTCAATCTGTAGGGGCGCGCTCCGCGCGTCCGCGCGGCAACGAAAGAGCTACCATATATCACCATGACTGCATCAACGATTGTTTTTGATTTCGACGGAACGCTGCATGACAGCATGTACATCTACCGCATCGCGCTGAGGCGGGGGTATGCGCTGCTCGTGGAACGCGGCGAGGCGCCCGAGCGAGCGTTCAGCGACGAGTTCGTGGCCGGCAACATCGGCCTGACCGCCATGGACGCGTGGGAGCGCATGTGCCCGGACCTGCCTTGGAGCGTGACGCAGCAGGCGGCCGCGCGCGTGGGCCAGGTCATGGACGAGCTCATCGACGACGGCACGGCGCGCCTGTTCCCCGGCGTGCCCGAGATGCTGCAGCAGCTGAAGGACGACGGCCACGTGCTCGTGTTCCTGAGCAACTGCCGCAACGACTACCGCGACGCCGTCAGGCGCGCGTTCGGGTTCGATGCGTGGTTCGACCGCTACTACACTGCCGAGCAGTTCCACGGCGCGCCCAAGGAGCAGATCTTCGAGACCATCCGCTCCGAGGTGCCCGGCCCCTACATCGTCGTGGGCGACCGCGACAAGGACATGATCCTCGCGCGCACGCACGGCCTTCCCTTCATTGGCTGCAGCTACGGCTACGCCGTGGAGGGCGAGCTCGATGGCACGCGGTACCTGGCGGACGATCCCGCCCAGATCGTCCAATTCGTAAACGCAATAGATTCTTCCATTTAAAGGAGCCGAGCAAGATGGCGCTCTACATAGCAGATGAAACGTTCGACAGCAGCATTTTCGCGGGGGCGTCGTGCGCGTTCGGCGTGTTCGACGGCCTGCACACCGGGCACAGGTACTTGCTCAACAGCGCCATTCAGTCGGCGCGCGAAACGGGCGGGCGCTCCATCGCCATCACGTTCAACATCGACCCCGACGAGGTGTTCCATCCGGATCGCTTGAAGAAGCTGCTGCGCAACGCCGATCGCCTGCAGGCGCTCGCGGGCTCGGGCGTCGACGACGTCGTCGCGCTGCCGTTCACGGAGGATTTCTACAAGAAGTCGCCCGAGGAGTTCCTGGCAACGGCCTTCCCGTCGGGCGTGCCCGCCCACCTGCACGTGGGCGAGGACTTCCGCTTCGGCTCGCGCGCGGCGGGCACGGTGGAAACGCTGCGCGAATGGGCGGCGAAGACGGGTTGCGAGATCCACGCGCACAAGCTGGTCAGCGACGATGGGCGCCCGATCACGGCCACGCGCATTCGCCTGCTGCTGCTCGATTGCGACATCAAGGAGGCGAACCGCCTGCTCGGCCACCCCTACGCGCTGCGCGAGACGGTGCGCCCGGGGCGCGGTGACGGTGCCGACTTCGGCTTCGCGACGGCAAACCTTCAGGTGAAACCGCACGACCGCGTGCTGGGCGAGGGCGTCTACGCGGCCTATGCGCTCGTGGACGGCGCGCGCTACAAGGCCGCGGTTTCCGTGGGCGTGGCGCCGACGTTCGAGGCGACGTCCACCGCCAACATGGAAGTGCACATCCTCGACTACGAGGGGAACCTGCACGGCAACGACATTGCCGTCGAGTTCATGGAGTACTTGCGCCCCATGAAGAAGTTCGATTCCGTGGACGAGCTCATCGCCACCGTCAAAGCCGACATCCAGTGGGTGCGTGACAACCTGTAGGAGCGCGCTCCGCGCGTCCGATAGTCCCCGTACGGGCATGCCGCGCGTCCGCCGGCCCCTGTACGGGCGCGCCGCGTATCCGATAACCCCTGTAGGGGCGCGCTCCGCGCGTCCGTGACTTTGCACGGTCCGAGGACGCGCGGAGCGCGCCCCTACGGGCAACCGCCCATCGTGACGCAACCAGCGCATTTCCGCTCGCGGCGCTCATCTGACCGTTCAGTTTGTCGGTTCTGAGCACTTTAAACGTTGATGCAACGAATCTTCACGGCCGCTTGACGCGGGGTGTATCATGGCCGAAACACTTCCTTACTGTGCAGCGGCACATGTAACATCGAATCACGTGGGGGCAGAATATGACCGAAGAACGCGTAGAGGAACAGCGCGCCGTAGAAGAGCGCGCTCAAGAAGAGGGCGGGCGCAAGGCGCTTTCGACTGACCGCCTGGGCAACAAGAGCGTGTTGAAGCTGTTGCTGGAGTTCTCCATTCCGGCGATTATCATGATGACGTTCAACGCGCTCTACAACATCGTCGACTCCATCTTCCTGGGTCAGGCGGTGGGTCCGGATGGTATCGCCGTCACGACGCTCGCGTTCCCCATCATGATCCTGCTCATGGGCCTGTCGGCTCTTGCCGGCCAGGGCGGCAACGCGCTCGCGGCCATCCAGCTGGGCGAGGACCGCATCGACGCCGTCGAGCGCACGCTCGGCAACACGGTGCTGTTGCTCCTGGTCATCTCCGGCATCATCGCCGTGGCGGGCATCATCCTTATCGACCCGATCCTCGTGCTGGTGGGCACCACCCCCGAGCTCTTCGACATGACGAAGATGTTCGTGCAGATCCTCATGATCGGTTTCGTGTTCCAGTGCATCGGCATGGGCGCGAACAACTTTCTGCGCACCGAAGGCAAGCCCATGCTGGCGCTCTTCACGAGCATGCTGGGCACCGTCGTGTGCATCATCATGAACTTCGTCCTGGTCATGTGGCTGGGCTTCGGCGTCGCGGGCTCCGCGTTCGCCACCCTCATCGGCCAGGGCGTGGGCGGCATCCCCGTCATCTACTACCTCATGCGCGGCAAGGGTGCCCCGTTCCATCTGAAGCTCGCTTGCATGAAGCCCGATTTCCGCCTGTGGGGGTCCATCCTCTCGCTGGGCGTGGCGTCCTTCATCATGCAGGTGGCAAACGCGGTGATCAACTCCATCCTGAACCAGACGCTCGCCTACTACGGCGCGCTCGACCCGATCGGCGCGGGCGGCGCCCTGGCGGCTATCGGCGTGGCGGGTCGTATCAACGGCTTCGCGTTCATGCCCGCGTTCGGCGTGCTCATGGGCGCGCAGACGCTCATCGGCTACAACTACGGCGCGCGCAAGTGGAAGCGCGTCCTGAGCGCGTACTGGCTCGGCACCATGTTCACCACCGCCATCCTCACGCTGTTCTTCGTGCTCATTCACGTCATCCCGACCCCGATCGTGCAGCTGTTCGGCGTGGAAGGCGACCTCCAGCAGTTCTGCATCTTCGCGCTGCAGGTCATGACCGCCATGTTCCCGTTCGTCGGCTTCCAGATGATGAGCTCGAACTACTTCCAGTCCACGGGCCAGCCGCTCAAGGCCAGCTTGCTCAGCCTCACGCGCCAGGTTCTCTTCCTGATCCCGCTGCTGATCCTGCTGCCGATGTACCTGCCCACCATGCTGGAAGTCACGTCGCTACAGGCCATCTGCTTCACGTACCCGATTGCCGACGTACTTTCGATCCTCACGACCAGCGCGTTCATCATCCCCGAGCTCGTGAAGCTCAACCGACGCGCGCGCGAGGCTCGCGCGAAGAGCGCTCCCGAGGCGCCGGCGCTGGCGTAACGCAAAGCAAAGTGCCCCGCTCAGATGCGAGCGGGGCACTCTTTTATTGGGCGAAGCCCTGTAGGGGCGCGCTCCGCGCGTCCGTCTACCGAGGTTGGAGGACGCGCGGAGCGCGCCCCTACAAGGACAACGTGCCGATGGCAACGCGTAAAGGGACGGCGTGCCGAGAAGGGCGCGCGGAGCGCGCCCCTACAAGTATCAGCCGCAGGGGTTATCGTGCGATGGTGGCGGCCACGAAGCCGTTGAAGAGCGGGTGCGGCTTGCCGGGGCGGCTCTTGAACTCGGGGTGGGCCTGGGTGGCCACGAACCACGGGTGCTCCGGCAGCTCCACCATCTCGGTCAGGCGGTCATCGGGGGACAGGCCGGAGATCACGAGGCCCGCATCGGTGAGCTGCTCGCGGTAGGCGTTGCTCACCTCGTAGCGGTGGCGGTGGCGCTCGTACACGAGCTCGGCGCCGTAGGCTGCGAACGCCTTCGTGCCGGGCGCTACCTTGCACGGGTAGGCGCCCAGGCGCATGGTGCCGCCCTTGTCCTCAACGTCCTCCTGTTCGGGCATAAGGTCAATGACGAGTGGCGTGTCACCTTCCACGGCGAGCGTCCCCTCGTCGGCGAACTCGGCGGACGTGGCGCCCTCGAGGCCGGCCACGTGGCGGGCGAACTCGCAGACCGCGGCCTGCAGGCCCAGGCAGATGCCCAGGAAGGGCACGTTGTTCTCGCGCGCGTAGCGGGCCGCGGCGATCTTGCCCTCGAAGGCGCGCTGCCCGAACCCGCCGGGCACGAGCACGCCGTCCATGCCCGCGAGCACGTTCGCGGCGTTGGCATCGTCCAGCTCCTCGCCGTCGATCAGGTGGGCGTTCACGTTCACGCCGTTCGCGACGCCCGCATGGTGCAGCGATTCGATGATCGACAGGTAGGCGTCGGGCAGGCTCGTGTACTTGCCCACGATGGCGATGTTCGTCTCGCCCTCGCAGCGCGCTGCGGCCTGCACGTAATCGGCCATGGGAACGTGCGCGAGCTCGCACTCCGGCAGCTTCAGGCGCTGCAGCACCTTCTCGTCGAAGCCCTGCTCGTGCAGGGCCAGCGGCACTTCGTAGATGCTCGGCGCGTCCACGCAGGACAGCACCGAGTCCACGTCCACGTCGCAGAAATGAGCGATCTTCTCGCGCACCGAGTCGCTGATCTCGTGGTCGCTGCGGCACACGACGAAGTCGGGCTGCACGCCCATGCTGCGCATTTCCTTGACGGAATGCTGCGTGGGCTTCGTCTTCACCTCGTGGGCCGCCGCGATGTAGGGCACCAGGCTCACGTGCACGAACACGACGTTGTCCGCTCCGAGCTCGTGGCGCAGCTGGCGCACGGCCTC
This sequence comes from Coriobacteriaceae bacterium, assembly GCA_015062685.1. GTDB lineage: Bacteria > Actinomycetota > Coriobacteriia > Coriobacteriales > Eggerthellaceae > UBA9715. The sequence goes on along the minus strand of SUUE01000022.1, from coordinate 9,415 downwards.
CACGAACGGCTGGCCCTCGATGTCGCCGATCGTGCCGCCGATCTCGGAGATGACGATATGGGCGCCGGTCTGCGATGCGGCGCGCAGCACGCGGTCCTTGATGGCATCGGTGACGTGCGGGATCACCTGCACCGTGCCGCCCAGGAAGTCGCCGCGGCGCTCGCGCGCGACGAGCGATTGGTAAATGGAGCCCTGCGTGAAGTTTGATTCGCGCGACAGGTTCTCGTCGATGAAGCGCTCGTAGTGGCCCAGATCGAGGTCGCCCTCGTGGCCGTCGTCGGTCACGAACACCTCGCCGTGCTGGAACGGGCTCATGGTGCCGGGGTCCACGTTCAGATAGGGGTCCATCTTCTGCATCGTCACCTTGTATCCGCGCGCCTTGAGCAGGTGCCCGAGCGATGCGGCGGTAATGCCCTTGCCCAGCGACGACACCACGCCGCCCGTTACGAAGATGTGCTTTGCCATGGGGTCTCCCGTCTCTCGTGCATGAAAAAAGCGCCTGGCAGCCTGCGCCGTAACGGCGCACGTCTTCCAAACGCTTCTCGATTATAGGACCGGCCGTGTGGTGCTTCCGTCCTTGAGGGCTAGATTTAATGTGCCCGCAATTTTGGGCCATTGCGCGCCTTATACAATGGCGCGCGGACAGAAGGGATTTACATGTGCGGAATATGCGGCTTCACGAAAGCGGTCGATAACGAGGAAAACCACGAGGCATTGCGGGCGATGTGCGACGTCATGGCGCACCGCGGCCCCGATGGCGAGGGGCGCTACATTGCCGACGGCGTTGCGCTCGGGCACCGCCGCCTCTCGCTCATCGACCTCGCGGGCGGTGGCCAGCCCATGGTGCGAGAGACCGGTGACCTGCGCGCGGCCGTGTCTTCGCCCGCCGTGATGTTCTCGCACAAGCGCGGCGAGGCGGCGGAAGTGGCTGGAGCGCGCGAGGGGGGCCGCGCGGAGGTGCGCGGCCAGTGGTCCATCGTCTTCAACGGTGAGATCTACAACTATCGCGAGTTGCGCGATGAGCTGCAGGGGCTGGGCTACGAGTTCGGGACCAGCTCCGATACCGAGGTGCTCCTCGTGGGCTACATCGCCTGGGGCGAAGAGGTGCTGCAGAAGCTGCGCGGCATGTTCGCCTTCGCCATCTACGACGCCGAGACGCACGAGCTGTTCTGTGGGCGCGATTTCTTCGGCATCAAGCCGTTCTATTACACGGTGCAGGGCGGCCAGTTCATCTTCGCATCCGAAATCAAGTGCATCCTCGAGCACCCGGTTTATGTGCGCGAGCTGAACGAGGAAGCGCTCGCTCAGTACCTGTGCTTCCAGTTCTCCGCGCTGCACGAGACGTTCTTCAAGGGCATCTTCAAGCTGCCGCAGGGCCATTGCATGCGCGTGAGCGCCGACGGCCGCGTGAAAATGGAGCGCTATTGGAAGCCGGAGTACCGTTTCGACGGGCAGCGCTCCGAGCAGGACACGGTGGACGCCATCGAGCAGGCCATGCGCGAGTCGGTGCGCTACCACAACGTGGCCGACGTCGAGGTGGGCTCGTTCCTGTCGAGCGGCATCGATTCGAGTTATCTGGCGGCGCTGCTGAAGAGCGAGAACCCCGACATCAAGACGTTCACCGTGGGGTTCGAGGAATACGAAGGCGAGCGTGACGAAATCAGCTGGGCCTCCGAACTGGCCGAACGGCTGGAAGTGGAGCACGATTCGCACCACATTAGCGAGGAGGAATACTGGGAGTCGCTGACTCGCGTGCAGTGGCACATGGACGAGCCGTCGGCCGACCCCAGCGCGGTGGCCCTCTACTTCGTGGACAAGCTGGCGGCGCGCCGCGTGAAGGCGGTGCTCTCGGGCGAGGGCGCCGACGAGTTCTTCGGCGGCTACCGCATATACCAGGTGCCGCTCGCGAACGCGCACGTGGGCATGGTGCCCAAGGGCCTGCTGCGCGCGGGCTCGAAGGTGCTGCGCGCGGCGCACCGCCGCGGCGCGAACTTCCTGGAGCGTGCATCCGAGCAGGCGGAGGACTGGTACTACACGAACGCGAACGGCGTGTCCTTCACGCCCGAGGAGCGCGACGCCGTGCTGTCGGACGCCATGCGCGAGCGCTTGGCGAAGGGTCGCCATGCGGGCGGCGCGCGCCGCGCGATCGGCCTCGATGCGGGGCGGGGCGCTCCGACTCAGGAGGGTTCGTTCACCCCGCAGCAGCTCACAGCCCCGGTGTACGGGGAAGTGGCCGAGCTGGACGAGGCGACGCGCATGCAGTACGTGGATCTGTGGTTCTGGCTCGTGGGCGACATCCTGCTCAAGACCGACAAGATGGCCATGGCGCACTCCCTGGAGTCGCGCGTGCCGTTCCTGGACCGCCGCGTGTTCGAACTGGCGGCGAGCATTCCCACGGAGCAGAAGGTGACCGAGGCTCAGACCAAGGTGACGCTGCGGCAGGCCGCCGAGCGCGCCATCCCGCGCGACTGGGCGCAGAAGGAGAAGCTGGGCTTCCCCGTGCCCGTGGCAGGCTGGCTGCGCGAGCAGCGTTACTACGACATGGTGAAGCGCGCGTTCACGAGCAGCGAGGCCATGCGCTTCTTCAACGTGCCCGAGCTGCTGCGCCTGCTGGACGAGCACCGCGCTGGCGCCGACAACTCCCGCCGCATCTGGATCGTGTACTCGTTCCTGGTCTGGTACCGCGTGTATTTCGTGGCATAGGAAGCGCGAGCAAGGCGCCTGGCCCCGCTGTCTCACGCGCCTCACTTTTAACCACCTCGAAACGCTGGCGAAACGGATGCGACATGTTGCGCCCGTAGACTGCTAAACATAGTCGGGGCCGTATGGCCAAAGCGCGGGACAGGAGCGGGAATGACTGGCGGTGACGTGATGCGAAAGCGGGTCCTATTCATTGCCAACTCGCTCGATAACGCGTTCAAGTTCCAGCAGGTGCTCTCCGAGCTGAACGTCGACATCTCGGCGGGCTCGACCGCGCAGATCAAGCGTTTCCTGGGTCCGGGCGCCGATTCCGACCTCGTGGTGTTCGAAGCGCGCTCGACGGCGCTGGAATACCTGGAGGAAGTGGAATCCCTCGCGGAGAACCGCGGTTGCGCGCTGCTCGTCGTGACCGACGAGACGTGCGTGGGGCAGCTGAGGCTGCCGACCAACGTGCCGAGCGATTTCGTGATGAGCGACGCAGGTCATGCCGAGTGCCTCGCCCGGGTGAGGATGCTGCTGGGCTACCAGGACAATTCCGGGCAGTCCGAGATCATCTCCATCGAGAACATGGACATCAACCTCGCCACCTACCAGGTGTCCGTCGGGGGCGAGCCCGTGGACTTCACCTATCTGGAATACGCGCTCCTGGCGTTCCTCGTGCAGCACCCCAACCGCACGTTCTCGCGCGACACGCTGCTGCAGAACGTGTGGGGCTTCGACTATTACGGCGGCTCGCGCACCGTCGACGTTCACGTGCGCAGGATCCGCGCGAAAATCGGCCCCTGCCTTGCCCAATACCTCGAAACGGTCCGCGGCGTGGGCTATCTCTGGAACTCCAAGTAGCGGCGAGGGTGAGACAGGGGCCCTGAACCCGCCGTCTCGCTGCCTTCACTTTTAACCACCTCGAAACGCTGGCGAAACGGGCGCGACATGTTGCGCCTTTAGCCTTTTCCTCAGCATGTCAGACGATAGGGGAACCATGAGACACAACACGGCAAGCCCATCAAGCCCGCGGGGCCTTTACCGCCCCGAGTTCGAGCACGATGCCTGCGGCATCGGCGCATTGGCCCATCTCAAGGGCAAGCGCTCGCACCAGATGATCGACGACGCGCTGTCAGTGCTCGTGAACCTCGAGCACCGCGGCGGCGTGGGGCTGGAGAAGAACACGGGTGACGGTGCGGGCATCCTCTTCCAGATTCCCCACAGGTTCTTCCGCAAGGAGGCGCAGAAGTGCGGCCACCTGCTGCCCGCCGAGGGGGACTACGGCGTGGCCATGCTGTTTCTGCCCACGGACGCCGAGGGCGTGGAATGCGCGGTGAGGGTCTTCGAGGAAGGCTGCGCGCGCAGCGGCGTGCCCCTGCTGTTCTGGAGGGACGTGCCCGTTGACCCGCACGATCTGGGCGAGACGGCGCGCTCGTGCATGCCCACCATCCGCCAGGCGTTCCTGGGCCGCCCCGACGGCGTGCAGCCGAGCGAGGAGTTCGAGCGGCTCCTGTACGTGTGTCGTCGCTCCATCGAGAAAGCCGCGGCGGCCGACCCCGGCCTGGCGGGGCGCATATTCTACGTGTGTTCCATGAGCTCGCGCACCGTCGTCTACAAGGGCATGCTCGTGTCCACGCAGATGCGCCGCTTCTTCCGCGACCTCGACGACGCCTCCACCGAGACGGCCGTCGCGCTCGTGCACTCGCGCTATTCCACGAACACGACCCCGTCGTGGGAGCGCGCGCACCCCAACCGCTTCATCGTGCACAACGGCGAGATCAACACCCTTCGCTGCAACGTCAGCTGGACGCGAGCACGGGAAACGAACCTGTATTCCCCTGTCATGGGCGCCGACTTGGAGAGCGTGCTGCCCATCCTGAACGGCGAGGGATCCGATTCGGCCATGCTCGATAACGTGCTCGAGTTCGTGGCCATGAACGGGCGCAGCCTCGCGCGCGCCGTCTCCATGGTGCTGCCCGAGCCGTGGGACAAAAACGCCAACCTGTCCGACAAGCGTCGCGCATGGGATGCCTACCAGTCCATGCTCACCGAGGCATGGGACGGCCCGGCAGCCATCGCGTTCTCGGACGGCCGCGTGACCGGCGCGACCATCGACCGCAACGGTCTGCGTCCCGCTCGCTACTACGTGACGTCCGACGACCGCCTGATCCTCTCGAGCGAGGTGGGCGTGCTCGACGTGGACCCGTCCACCGTGCTCATCGCCGGCAGCCTCGGGCCCGGCCAGATGCTGCTCGTGGACCCCGACGAGGGGCGCGTGCTCTTCGACGACGAGATCAAGGACGCCTTTGCCAACGAGAAGCCCTACCGCAGCTGGATCGATGCCGAGATGCTCACCCTCGACCAGCTCGTGGACGATCTTGGGAGCGGAAGCGAGCGCGAGGACGCTCATGGGGCCGTTTCGCCCGATGGGGGCATCCCGCTGCACGTGCGGCAGGCGCAGCACGGTTACTTCTTCGACGACGTGGAGGAAGCGGTCATTCCCATGGCGCGCAAGGGCGCGGCACCGCTGGCGTCCATGGGTGCCGACACGCCGCTCGCGTGCCTCTCCTCGAGGCCCCGGAGCTTCTTCGACTACTTTAACCAGCTGTTCGCGCAGGTCACGAACCCTCCCATTGACGCGCTGCGCGAATCCTTCATCACGTCCACGTTGCTTTACGTGGGCAATCACGGCAACCTGCTGGAAGATGCGCGCGCAAACTGCCGGCTCGTGCGGCTGGACGCGCCGCTGCTGAACCGCGCCCAGTTCGACGCGCTCGCCCGCATCGAGCGCCATGGTTTCAAGCCGGTCGCCCTCAGCGCCACCTACCCCGCGGACGGCGGCCCCCACGCGCTCGACGAGGCGCTCAAGGGCATGCGCGACCGAGCGGAGGCCGCGGTGCGCGCCGGCGCCGACCTCGTGGTCATTTCCGACCGCGCGGGCGAGGGGCGCGTTCCCATGCCCTCGCTGCTGGCGGTGGCGTCGGTCCACAACCACCTGCTCCGCCGCGGCCTGCGCACGCACGCCGACATCATCGTGGAAACCGGCGACGCCATCACGCCGCACGACTTTGCGGCGCTTGTGGGCTACTCGGCGTCCGGCATCTTCCCCTATCTGGCGCACGACACGATCGAGGACCTTTGCCGCCGCGGCGTGCTGGAGCTCGATCCGGCCGAGGCGGTGCGCAACTACAACAAGGCCGTGGTGGATGGCATCGTGTCCGTTATGTCGAAGATGGGCATCTCGACCATGCAGGGCTACCATGCCGCGCAGGTGTTCGAGGCCGTGGGCCTGTCGAGCGAGCTCGTGGGCGAGCATTTCACGGGCACGGTGAGCCGCATCGGCGGCCTGGGTATCGACGATGTGCAGCGCGAATGCGACGAGCGCCAGCAGGACGTGAGCCGCATGCTCGCAAGCCCGTCGCCCGACCAGCTGCCCAGCTCGGGCATCACCTCGTGGCGGCCGATCGACGGCGAGGAGCACCTGATCAACCCCATGACGATCAACCTTCTTCAGCGCGCGGTGCGCGAGAACGACCCCGAGCTCTTCGAGGCTTACAGCAGCTCGATCCATGTGCCGGGACGCTCCATCATGATCCGCGACCTGCTCGAGTTCGCCCCGGCGGGCGAGCCCATCCCCCTGGAGAGCGTGGAGCCCGCAAGCGAGATCGTGAAGCGCTTCAACACGGGCGCCATGAGCTACGGGTCCATCTCGCAGGAAGCTCACGAGTGCCTTGCCATCGCCATGAATCGCCTGCACGGCCGCTCCAACAGCGGCGAGGGCGGGGAGGACCCCGCGCGCGAAGCGACGTTGCCCAACGGCGACAGCAAGCGCTCGGCAATCAAGCAGATAGCTTCGGGCCGCTTCGGCGTGACGAGCCGCTACCTCATGAGCGCCGACGAGATCCAGATCAAGATGGCCCAGGGCGCGAAGCCCGGCGAGGGCGGCCACCTGCCGGGCGGCAAGGTGTGGCCGTGGATCGCCCGTGCGCGCCGTTGCACGCCCGGCGTCGGGCTCATCTCGCCGCCGCCGCACCACGACATCTACTCCATCGAGGATCTGGCCGAGGTCATCTTCGACATGAAGAACGCCAACCCGCGCGCCCGCGTGTCGGTGAAGCTCGTGGCTGAGGCCGGCGTGGGCACCATCGCCACGGGCGTGGCGAAGGGCGGTGCGCACAAGATTCTGATATCGGGCAGCAACGGCGGCACAGGCGCCGCGCCGCGCGACTCCATCTACCATGCGGGCCTGCCCCTGGAGCTGGGCCTTGCCGAAGCCCAGCAGACGCTGCTGCGCAACGGCCTGCGCTCGCGCATCGTGCTCGAGGCCGACGGCAAGCTCATGGACGGCCGCGACGTTGCCATAGCCTGCTTGCTCGGCGCCGAGGAGTTCGGCTTCGCCACCATGCCGCTCGTGGCCATGGGCTGCCTGATGCAGCGCGACTGCCAGCAGGACACCTGCCCGGTGGGCATCGCCACGCAGAACTGCGCGCTGCGCAAGCACTTCAAGGCGAAGCCGGAATACGTGGTGAACTACATGACGATGGTGGCCGAGCAGCTGCGCCGCATCATGGCCCAGCTGGGCTTCGCCACCGTCGAGGACATGGTGGGCCATGCGGAGTGCTTGCGCCAGCACGATGGCGCGGCCAGCTGGAAGGCGCGGCTCTTGGACTTGTCCGACTTGCTCGTCGTGGCGAGCGCGGAATACGGCCAGTCGATTCCCGGGGCCAGCTGCCCCCATTCGGTGCCGTCGTGCGCGCCCGAGGACACGCTTCCCCAGACGCTCGACGCAGCGCTGCTCGTGCCCTACACGAATGACGCGCGCAGCTCGCTCACGCCACAGCGCTTCCACGTGGACATCGCCAACGTCAACCGCTGCGTGGGCACGATGCTCGGCTCGCACGTGACCGGCCGGCATGCCGAGGGGCTGCCCGACGAGACGCTGACCATCGACTGCACCGGATCGGGCGGCGTGAGCTTCGGAGCGTTCCTCCCAGCGGGCGTGACGCTCAACATCGAGGGCGAGGCCAACGACTTCCTGGGGAAGGGCCTTTCCGGCGGCATCGTGGCCGTGGCCCCCGCGGGCACGGCGACGTATCGGCCGGAGGAGAACATCGTGGCGGGCAACGTCGCGTTCTACGGCGCGACGTCTGGCCGGGGCTTCGTGAACGGCCTGGCAGGCCAGCGCTTCGGCGTGCGAAACTCGGGCGCCACGCTCGTGGTCGAGGGCGTGGGGAACAACGGTTGCGAGTATATGACGGGCGGAACCGTGCTCGTGCTGGGCGAGGTGGGCTTGAACTTCGCCGCGGGCATGAGCGGCGGCGTGGCGTACGTCTACGACGCCGAGCGCACGCTCGCGGAGCGCTGCAACAGGGACATGGTGGACCTGAAGACGCCCGACCGCGACGAGCTCGAACTGGTGCGGCGGCTCATCGACGAGCACGTGCGCCGCACGGGCAGCCCGCTCGGCGTGAAGCTGCTCTACCGCTTCGGCGACATCGCGGGCGATTTCGTGAAGGTGATCCCGCGGGAGTACGAGCATATGATGGAGCTGACGGCAAAGCTCGAGGCATCGGGCCTTACGCACGACGAGGCCGTCGAACGGGCATTCGAGCTGAGGGAGGCATAGGGCTGCTATGGGAATTCCTGGAGCATATCTGACGGTTGGCCGCGAGGAGCACGGCATGAGGCCGGCGGCCGAGGCGGTGCGCGATTTCGAGGACATCGTGGTCGAGATCCCGGAGGAGGGGCGCCGCGAGCAGGCGAGCCGTTGCATGAGTTGCGGCGTGCCGTTCTGCCAGAGTGGCCTCGCGTTCAACGGCGCGCGCCGTGCGACGGGATGCCCGCTCCACAACCTGATCCCGGAGACGAACGACCTCCTGTGCCGCGGGCGCATGGCCGATGCCGGTAAGCGCCTGTCGCTCACCAACCCCTTCCCCGAGTTCACGGGGCGCGTGTGCCCGGCGCCGTGCGAGACGGCGTGCAATTTGGGCCTCAACGACGAGGCCGTGACGATTCACGACAACGAGCGCGCCATCTCCGACTTCATGTGGGAGCAAGGGGTCGCTCCGCTTCCGCGTGCGGCGGCCGATGCGCCCCTGGCGAGCGTGGTAGGCTCCGGGCCCGCCGGCCTCGCGGCCGCATGGGAGCTCGCTCGCCGCGGCATGCGGGTGCGCGTGTACGAGCGCGACGAGCGGCCCGGCGGCTTGCTGATGTTCGGCATTCCCAACATGAAGCTGCCGAAGAGCATCGTGGAGCGCCGCGTGAAGCTAATGGAGGAAAGCGGCATAGAGTTCGCGTGCGGCGTGGATGCGGTGGAGCGCGCGGAGGCCATCGCCGACGAGTCTGCGGTGGTCGTGCTCGCATGCGGCGCCCGCGAGGCGCGGCGCGTCGACGTGCCGGGGGCGGGCCTGGCGGGCGTTCATTTCGCGCTCGACTACCTTTCCGAGGCAACGCGCGCGCTGCTGGACGGTAGGGACGCGGCTATTACGGCGGAAGGCAAGGACGTGGCCGTGATCGGCGGCGGCGACACGGGGGTCGACTGCGTGGCTACGGCGCTGCGCCAGGGCGCGCGCTCCGTTCGCCAGATCGTGCGCGCGGCGTGCCCGCCGGCTGTGGATGCGGCGGCATGGCCCGGCCCGTGCAACTCCTACGTGCAGGCATACGGGCAACGCGAGGCGGCCGAGCTGCTCGGCGAGGACCCGCGCATGTGGTCCACCGACACCGTGGGGTTCGC
>SUUE01000021.1:12415-23768 GCA_015062685.1 Coriobacteriaceae bacterium | reverse complement strand
CGGCCCGCAACCTGGGCGCGCGGAGTAGAATCGAGTAGTTCGGTAATTCAGCACAAGGAGACGATCGTTATGGCGAAGAAAGACCTCGATTGGGGCAACCTCGGGTTCAACTACATCCCGTGCGACTACAGCTACGTGTGCAACTACAAGGACGGCGCCTGGGAAGAGGGCGGCCTGACTGAGGACCACACGCTCACGCTGAGCGAGGATGCGGGCATTTTCCATTACTGCCAGGAGATCTTCGAGGGCCTGAAGGCCTACACCACCGAGGACGGCTCCATCGTGTGCTTCCGCCCCGACCTCAACGCGCAGCGCATGGCCGATTCGGCGCGCAGGCTCGTCATGCCGGTGTTCCCCGAGGACAAGTTCGTCGAGGCCGTCAAGCAGGTCGTCGCGGCTAACGAGGCGTGGGTGCCGCCGTTCGGCAGCGGCGCGACGCTCTACATTCGCCCGTTCATGGTGGCCACGGGCAACGTCATCGGCGTCAAGCCGGCCGACGAGTACCAGTTCCGCATCTTCGTCACGCCGGTGGGCCCGTATTTCAAGGGCGGCGACACTGCGGTGAAGCTGACCATCGCGAAGTACGACCGCGCGGCACCGCATGGCACGGGCAACATCAAGGCCGGCCTGAACTACGCCATGAGCCTGCTCGCGGGCACCGAGGCGCATGCGGCGGGCTACGCCGAGAACCTCTACCTCGACTCCGAGAGCCGCACCTACGTGGAGGAGACGGGCGGCGCCAACATCATGTTCGTCGACAAGCAGGGTAACCTGGTCGTGCCGCAGTCCGCGACCGATTCCATCCTGCCCTCCATCACGCGCCGTTCGCTCGTGCAGGTTGCGCGCGACGTGTGCGGCCTTAACGTGATCGAGCGCCCCGTGAAATTCGAGGAAGTGCTCAACGGCGATTTCGTCGAGTGCGGCCTGTGCGGCACGGCGGCCGTCATCTCGCCGGTCGGCAAGATCGAGGCCGAGAACGTGGACGTCACGTTCCCCGACGGTGCCGAGACGAGCGGCCCGGTCATGAAGAAGCTGCGCGAGACCCTCGTGGGCATCCAGACCTGCGAGCAGGAAGACCCCTTCGGCTGGGTCGTGAAGATCCCGGTCGCGTAACGCAGGTAAAAATCATCATAAAAAGCGGGCGGGAACAGGCGTTTCCGCCCGCTTTCGTTTGGGCATCCGTATCGTTACCAGTGAGAAACAAGTTGCCTGAGGGGGTGCGCGCTGCACCATAATGAGGGTGTCAATTCCCGGCCGATTCTTCCTGCGCGCCAGCTGACGAGAACAGGGGTCCGGACGATGATCGAAGTGCAAGGCCTCAACAAGACCTATGGGCAGAAGCAGGTTCTCACGAACGTGTCGTTCCGGGCCGAGAACGGCTTGGTCACCGGGTTCGTGGGGCCCAACGGCGCGGGCAAGTCCACCACGATGAGGATGATAGCGGCGCTCGAGAAGCCCGATTCGGGAACCGCCGTCGTGGACGGCAAGCCGTTTTCCGAGGCGGAGGTTCCCGCCAGGACGCTCGGCATCTACCTCGGCAGCAGTTACCTTCCAAGCCACCTGACCGTAACCGAATACCTTTCCTACGTCTGCAAGACGAACGGGCTCGACCCGGCCTCGATACCGGCTCTCCTCGAGATGGTGGAGCTCGCCCACGTGGCGGACAAGCGCATCTCGTCCTTCTCGCTCGGCATGCGGCAGAGGGCGGGCCTCGCGGGTGCCATTGCCGGCAACCCCGCCAACCTCATGCTTGACGAGCCCGTGAACGGCTTGGACCCCATGGGCGTGCAATGGCTGCGCGGCGTCGTGGTGAGGCAGGCGCGTTCCGGCCGCGCCGTCTTGCTGTCCTCGCATCTCCTGTCGGAGCTTGAACTCGTTGCGGACAACGTCGTGATGCTCGACCAGGGTCAGGTCGTGCGAATGGGCACGATGCGGGAGTTCTCGAGCCAGGCGGGCCCCGTCCAGGTATTCCTGCACACGAACAGCGACCAGGCCCTTGCGAACCACCTGTGCGAGAACGGCGTTGCCGCCGAGGTCGTGGGCGATATGGTGCTCGTGACCGGCGTGGCGCCCGAAGCGCTCGCGGATCTTGTGTTCAGGTCGCACATGAAGCTGTATCACCTGGCTTTGAAGCGCTCGAGCCTGGAGGAGACGTTCATGTCGACGGCTCTGTCCTTCGAGGCGCAGGCGGCGCCTCCGGGCCAGCAGCCCGGATTTGCCCCCCAGGTCGGCGAACAGTATCCGCAGCAGGGTCAGGGGGTCGGCGATGGCTGTTAAGCAAGGCCTCGGCGCGGCGTTCGCCGCCGAGATGAAGCGCGTTGTCTTCAAGCCCCAGAGGCTCATCGCCGCCACCGTCTTCGCGGCTGCCGCCGTCTTGGTCTACATGGGCGCCACCGCGGTAGTTGATTGGACCGTCAACGAGGCGGCGAGCAGCGGGTTTGATGCCAACGGCGAACTCGCCTCCATACCCTCGTTCCTGGGGTACGACGCATCGCTGTCCCTGATCTCGTTCTGCTTCGGCATATACGCCTCCGCCTTCTCGGCACGCGATTACAACGACGGCACCATCTTGTCCACCTTGCTGCTTGTCCCGAACCGCGGCAGGCTGTTCGCCGCCCGCATGCTTCCCTGGGTGCTGCTCACGGCGGCGTTCTCCTTCGTGGCGTTCACGGCAATAGGCGTGATGGGCGTTCAGAGGGTGGGCTTCGACGCGGCGATGCCCATTTTCATACAGGGCCTCTTGGCGACGGTCGCGAGCGTGCTCACGGCCATGGTCGGCTTCTGCTGCGGCACCGTGACGAAGAGGGGCAGCCTGTCCGTGTTCCTCTTCCTGGGGCTCTTCTTCTTGCTCCCTACCGTTTTGGGCATGGTCGGCGGGTTCGGTCCCGAGTTCTTGCAGACCATCGTGGAGGGGATCGATCTCGCCATGCCCGGCAACGCGTTCGGGGGCCTGCTGTCGATGGTTCCCCTGAGCGGGGCCACGACCGAGACGTGGATCAGCCTCGGCGTGAGCATCGCTTGGGCGGTCGGGTCGACGGTGCTCGCATACGCTCTATTCAAATCGCGCGCGACGTTGGGACGCTAGGCATCGCCCGACCCCGCTTTTCCTCTGACGAGGCTTGACGCCTGCCTCATGACATGCGAACATATGTACTTATGAACCAATTGGACGACATGGATGCGCTCGCGGGCTTGAACGATGCGCAGCGCGAGGCGGTCACGACGACCGAAGGGCCGGTGCGCGTTATCGCCGGCGCCGGGTCGGGGAAGACGCGCGCCCTTTCGCGCCGTTTCGCCTACCTCGTGAACGACCTCGGCATCATGCCGGGCAACATCCTCTGCGTAACATTTACCAACAAGGCCGCCAACGAGATGCGCCAGCGCATCCGCAAGCTCACGGGCGATGCCGACACGGGCTATGTGAACACGTTCCACGGGTTCTGCGTGTCGGTGCTGCAGGAGGACGCATCGGCCATCGCGTTCCCCAAGAGCTTCCTCGTGCTCGACAACTCCGACATCGACGCCATGCTCCAGATCATCTACGACGAGCGCGGCCTCACGTTGCGCGACTACACGTTCGCGCGCGCCCGCGACATGTTCGAGATCCGCAAGACGTTCACCGAGCGCGACTACTACCTCAGCCTCGTGGACTTGTCGCCCGAGGAGCTCAAGCTGAAGTACGACCTGGCGGAGTCGCCCGACGACATATTGTTCTACGGCTACCTGTACCAGCAGAAGAAGTGCTTCGGCCTCGACTACAACGACCTCATTATCCTCGTGCTCGAGGTGTTCCGCCGGCGCGAGGACTTGCGCCTGAAATGGCAGAAGCGCCTGGAATACATCATGATCGACGAGTTCCAGGACATCGACGGCCTGCAGTACGAGCTCATGGAGGTGCTGGCCGCGCACCACGGCAACCTGTTCGTGGTGGGCGACCCCGACCAGACCATCTACACGTGGCGCGGGGCCAACGTGAAGTACCTGCTGGGCTTCGACGATCGGTTCCCCGGCACGCACACCATCATGATGAACGACAACTACCGCTCAACGCCCCAGATCACCATGGCGGCGAACTCGCTCATCAGCGCGAACAGGCAGCGCATCGCCAAGAACCTCGTGGCCGTGTCGCCGGCGGGGGAGAAGGTGCGCTGCTACCACGGCACGAGCTCGGCCGATGAGGCTTCCTGGATAGCCGAGCAGGTGGAACGCTTGGTGGCGGGTGGCGCCAGCTTGCGCGACATCTGCGTGCTCTACCGCGCGCATTACGCGTCGCGCCCGGTGGAGGAGGCGTTCGTTAAGGCCCAGGTGCCCTACGCCATCTACAGCGGCGTGCAGTTTTTCGACCGCAAGGAGGTCAAGGACGCGCTGTCCTATCTGCGCATGGTCATTTTCCGGGACGACCTGTCGTTCGAACGCATTGCCAACGTGCCTCGCCGCAACCTGGGCGCGCGGCGCATGAAGTTCCTGAGGCAGTACGCGGAGGGCAACGGCGTGTCGCTCTACCGGGCGCTCTGCGACAACTTGGACAACGCCATCATGAAGGGCACGAAAGCTGCCGCGTTCGTCGAGCTCGTGGAACGCTACGCGGCGCAGGCCGAGTCGCGCCCGGCATCCGAGCTCCTGGCGGACTTGCTCGACAAGAGCGGCTACGAGCTGGCTCTGCGCACCGAAGGGAGCCAGGAGCGGCTCGACAACCTGGCCGAGCTGCGCCAGGCGGTCTACGAGTTCGAGACCACGTGCGGCGAGGAGGCCACGGCCGCGAACTTCCTGGCGCACGCATCGATGATGACGAACCTTGACAAGGGGCTTTCCTCCAACAAGGTCAAGCTCATGACCATCCACGCTGCGAAGGGCCTCGAGTTCCCCTACGTGTTCATCTGCTCGCTCAACGAGGGCGTGCTGCCGTCGCGGAAGACGCAGACGACCGAGGCCATGGAGGAGGAGCGCCGTCTCGCGTTCGTGGCCGCGACGCGTGCGGAGAAGGGGTTGTTCCTCACGTGCGCCGACGGGACATCCCACGACGGCATGCCGCGGTATCCGAGCCGGTTCGTGCTCGACATCGACCCCGACCTCATCGATTTCGTCACGCCCCTCGAGGACTCGCTCGTGAAGGACGCGCGCGCCTACATGCGTGCGAAGGACCGTCAGCTCGACCAGGGCGACGCCGCGCCCGTCTACCCCAGCGGCACGCGCGTGCGCCATGCTGTGTTCGGCGAGGGGGAGATCATGTCCTACGATCCGGACCGCAAGGCTTACGAGATCCAGTTCGACGCCATGGATACCGTTCGCACCGTTTCCGCGCGCGTGAAGATGGAGGCCCTCTAAGCCCCGAGCGGGCGAACAGCGGGCCTGCCCGTGCATGTTAACGCCCGACGTGCTCTGACCTGCATGGAGGCGGGCCAGAGCACGTCATCCCATTCGATTAAGCGGCGTCTTGAAGCTCCTTGCCGCCCTCGCCAGCGGGCGCGTTCTCGGTGCTTGCCTGGTTGGGGCCCGCTATCTCGGGAGTCCACGTCCACGCGGTATCGCGCTCGACACCCTCGCCGAAAATGGTCTTCCACTCGTTCTTCTCGGACACAGCATGCCAGCCGTTCTTCTCGCATGACTCGAGCATCTTCTTCGCCTTGTCGGGTTCGCCCCAGTCGCGTTCGGTGTCGTCGCAGCACAGCATGAGCGCGAGCGAGCGATACTTGTTGTTGTTCACCGTATAGTTTGCCATCGAGGAATCGCCCGACGAGTTGCCCAGCGAGATCACCGGCTGCTTGCCGATCTCGGAGGCGATGACCGTGGGCTTGTTCGCCTTCACGTCCTTGATGACCAGCTTGCCGCCGAGCGTTAGCTTGTCGTCGGGCGCCCATGTGTAGTCCAGGCCGTCCTTGCCGTCCTGGCCTGATGCGACGACGGTGCTCACGCTGCCCTTGATGTGGGCGTTGTCGATCCACGGGAAGTACTCGGGCAGGAGCATGCGCAGCACGTTGCGGTCGGTGCCCGACACAATGTAGCATTCGAAGCCGTTGTCATGCAGGTAGTTAACGAGCTCCACCATGGGCAGGAAGTAGGCGTCCTTGCGCTTCAGGCCCTTGAACTTCGGCGCATCGGTGGCCGCGAACTCCTTGACGTATGCATGGTAGTCTTCAACGGTCATGCCCGCGAACGTCTCGGCCAGGCATTTCGCGTGCTGGGCCTCCAGCCCCTCGGGGAACTCGCGTGTCTGCTCCACCTTCTCGATGGCTTTAGCCACTTCGTACTGCTCTGCCGTGGGGGTGTACGTGGAATCCCACAGCACGCGGTGCACGTACATCGCCCAGTCCAGGTAGATGGGGTCGAGCTCGGCGTAGAGCGTGCCGTCCCAGTCGATGGTGACGATGCGGTCCTCGGGCGGGATGTAGTTCGGGCTGTTCACGTTGGTGACGTCGGCCACGTACTCCTTCACGAGCGCGGCCGTGGGCGAATCTTCCGACCACAGGGAAAGGGCCGCCTGTTCGGTCGAGGCTTGCGAAGCGACCGCGCTGTCCGATGCGCTGCCCGAGAGGCTTCCTGAAGGTTGCGCCCCGTTCGCGCACCCCGCCGACGCGAGAGCCAAAGCGGCGCATAGAGCGATTACAACCGGGAATGTGCGAGAAACTTTCATGCGAACCCCCTCAAATCGGAATTGCCCGTCCTCGACGATTGTCCCATAAGCCGCCTTCCCCTGGGAAATCGGTTCTCAACTGGTTTCCCAAGGGGGGCGATTGGGCCTTTCGGAACCGTGCGGATGCGTCATAATTATGTGGAGTTATATCGCTAGGTGCCGGGTATGGGAGAGACATGGGCGTAACCATAGAGCAGCAGTTTCACGGGACGGTCGTGCTGGCCATCCTCCACTTGCGCCGCGCGGCGAAATCGAACGACGTTGACGCCGGCTTCGCCGCAGCGTACGAGCTGCGGATGATAGCTCCCGAGCACGAGCGCTTCATCCGCAAGTGCTTCGCCCTCGACGACGAGATCCAGGCCGGCCAGGAGCCTTCCGAGCCCATCACCCCCGAGCTCGTGAAGGAGCTGCAGGCCTGCGTGCTGCGCCTCAATTCCGCCGACCCCGCCTAGGGCGCAATCGTTCCCTTTCGGCTGTCTATTGCATTTCCCCGGAGCGGCCATCGCTCTGCTTCGAGGCTCCAGGAGCGAATTTCCCGTTTCGCGGCTCGTATAGCCAGTATTCAATGGTTGACCTGTGGGAAATCCATTGAATACGGGATATACGAGACATCGAGCACCGTATTCAACGATTCAATCGTTGAATACGGGAAATACGAGCCACGAAACCCGATTTTTGTTCCTCGGGACGAGGATGACCCGCTCGTCAAAGCGCCCGCGCTACGCGGACGCTGCGGCGATCAGGTCATTCACCACTTCGCTCGCCAGGAGCAGGCCGGCGCTCGGAGGAACGAAGGCGTTCGAGGCGGGCACGCCGGCGCGCCCGAACTTGTCGGGCGTCGATTCGCCGACGGAGCCGAGGTAGGCGGCTTGGGCTTCGGCTGAGGGCTGGACCGCCGGTTCGCGCGAATAGACCACTTTAAGGTGGCTGATGCCGCGCTTGCGGCATTCTTTGCGGATGATCTTCGCCAGCGGGCAGATGCTCGTGTCGTTTATGTCGGCCACCTCGAGGGCGGTCGGGTCGAGCTTGTTGGCCGTGCCCATGCTCGAGATGATCGGCGTGCCCGCATCGTGGGCGCGTTGCGCGAGCAGCAGCTTCGCCGTCACGTTGTCCACGGCGTCGACGACGTAGTCGAACTGGCCCAAGTCGATCTCGTCGGCCGTGTCGGGCAGGTAGAAGCACGTGTGCGCGGTAACGCGGCAGCTGGGGTTGATGTCGGCGATGCGCTCGGCCATGACGTGCGCCTTGCTCTTCCCGATGGTCGATTCCAGCGCGACGATCTGCCGGTTTACGTTCGTGGGGCTCACCACGTCGTGGTCCACGAGGTCGATGGCGCCCACGCCGCTGCGGGCGAGGGCCTCGGCGCAGTATCCTCCC
The DNA here is from genome assembly GCA_015062685.1 of Coriobacteriaceae bacterium. Lineage (GTDB taxonomy): Bacteria > Actinomycetota > Coriobacteriia > Coriobacteriales > Eggerthellaceae > UBA9715. The sequence continues at coordinate 15,760 of SUUE01000021.1, read as the reverse complement.
ACGCCTCCGATGCCGAACACGACCACGCGCGCCCGCGCCAACGCCTCCATGGCGTCGGCTCCGAAGAGCAGTTGCGTGCGTGAGAAGCGGTTCGACATGGTGTGCTGCCCAATCTCGAGACGGTATAATCCAAGCCGTCATTATAGTATGCGACCGCGCGAGTGCCCACGGTGGGCCCTTGGCGTGCGGTGGAGGGAGGCAAGCGCATGGACTTCGCGGACAGCGCGCAGGAACTGTTCGATAAGGGCTACGCTGCCGTAAAGGGCGCCGTTGCCGGCCAGGCCGTCGAAAGGCAGCCGTTCATGGTGGGTTTCGCGCGCCTTTGCAACGACGGGTGGCTCCAGGGCTGGCACGAGCGCAACGGGGGCAACCTGACCTACCGCATGGCCGATGAAGAGGTGAGGGCCTGCAAGCCGTTCTTTCTCGACGAGCCGGGCAGGTGGACGGCAATGGGCGTGCAGGCCGACAACCTGCGCGGGGCGTTCTTCGTGGCGACGGGGGCGGGGCGCTACATGCGCAACGTGCAGCTCAGCCCCTCGCGCAACGTGGGCATCGTCGAGATCAACGATGCGGGCGATGCGTGGCGCCTCGTGTGGGGGCTCGAAGGGGGAGGCCGTCCCACGAGCGAGTTCCCCAGCCATTTCATGGCTCACAGCGTGCGCATGAAAGCAACCGGCGGGGCCAGCCGCGTCCTCTACCACGCGCACCCCGACAACGTCATCGCGCTCACGAAGGTCGTGCCGCTCGATGCGCGCTCGATCACGCGCGCGCTGTGGAAAGCCACGACCGAGTGCGTCATGGCGCTGCCCATGGGCGTGGGCGTCGTGCCCTGCATGGTTCCCGGCGGCCCCGAGATAGCGCGGGAGACAAGCGAGCTCATGAAGGCCCACGATGCGGTCGTCTGGGCGCAGCACGGCGTGTTCTGCAGCGGCCCCGATTTCGATTCCGCGTTCGGCTTGATGCACTCCATCGAGAAGGCGGCGCACATCCACGGCCTCGCGCTCATGATGAACGGCGGGTCGGGCGACTTCGCGAACACCATATCCGATGACGACCTGCGCGCCATTGCGCAAAGCCTCGGCCTGTCCATCAACGAGGCGTTCCTCGACTAGCGGCCCGCCTGCGGGCTGGCGTGCTATTTCCCCCTGCTGGGGCAGATGTCGGCGAGGAAGCACTCGCCGCACTTGGGGTTCTTCGCGCTGCATACCTCGCGGCCGAAGAGAATCCATTGGTGGTTGACGGGCCCCCAGAGCTCTTGCGGGATGAGCTTGAGCAGGTCCTGCTCGGTTTTGCTCGGGTCCTTCGCGCTCGAGAGCTTCAGCTTGTGCGCGATGCGGAACACGTGCGTGTCGACGGCGATGCCCTCCACGATGCCGAACCCCGCGTTCATCACGATGTTCGCGGTTTTGCGGCCCACGCCGGGCAGGCGCTGCAGCTCTTCGTAGGAGCGCGGCACCTCGCCGCCGTATTCGGAAAGAACCATCTGCGCGCACTTGATGCAGTTGCCGGCCTTCACGCGGAAGAAGCCGATGGGGCGCAGGATCTTCTCGACGTCGCGCGCGTCGGCGGACGCGAGGGCCTCGACGGTGGGGTAGCGCTCCCAGAGCACGGGCGTCACCTTGTTCACGGCCGCGTCGGTCGTTTGCGCCGAGAGCAGCACGGCAATGGTCAGGCGGAACGGGTCGCCCCCGAAATCGAGCGCGGGCTGGGCGTCGGGGTAGTGCTCGCCTATCCGCTCGCAGACGACGAGCGCGCGTTCGCGCTTTGATTTCATGGACTCGCGCGGCATGATGGCCCTCCCTCGTTCGGTTGCCCGTACCCTTATTCTAGTTGAGGAGCACGAAACATGTACGTCGGGTTTCGTTGGCGGGATTGCGCCGTTCCCGGCTCGGCGAATTCGCTACAATACTTTGAAATCGAAAGGGCGCGCGGCCGATGGGAGATGGTCGGGCGGTTCCATCGTGAGACGACAGGAGCAATCCACATGATGCAAGAGGCAGAAGAGCTGAGGCAAATTGGCGAGCGCATGAAGGGCCTGCGCGAGGCCTGCGATGTGACGGCCGAGGAGATGGCCGAGGACCTCGAGGTGGACGTCGAGCGCTACAAGCGCTGGGAGGCGACGGGCGCGGGCGTGCCCATTTCCGCCGTCTACCACATGGCGCGCAAGTTCGGCGTGGAGTTCACCGAGATCCTGACGGGCACCGCCGCCAAGCTCGACACCTACCAGGTCGTGCGCGCGGGCGAGGGGAAGGAAGTGGACCGTTACCCCGGCTACCACTACGACGACCTGGCTTGGCGCATGCGCGACAAGATCATGCAGCCGCTCGAGGTCGTGCTCGACCCGTCGGATGAGCCCGCGAAGCTCGTCACCCATGGCGGCCAGGAATTCAACCTGGTGCTCGAGGGCACGGTCATCGTCACGATCGAGGACGAGGAATTCGCCCTGAACAAAGGCGATAGCATCTACTTCAACCCCCAGCTCAAACATGGGCAGCGTTGCGGCAGCGTAGTACCCGCACGGTTTGTGACCGTCATTGCAGAATAGGTTTCAGTTCGTGTGGGATTACGAGGAATGAGCTGCTGGAACGCCAGGGCTCATTTTAGGAGCAAGCAACAATGGATTACATACTGAGCAAGTACTGCCCGAGGATCGACTTCGATTCGTACGAGGATTTCTTCGATAACTTCCAGATTAACGTGCCGGACGATTTCAACTTCGGCTACGACGTGGTGGACGAGTGGGCGCGCGTGGAGCCCGACAAGAGGGCTCTCCTGTGGTGCAACGATGCGGGCGAGGAGCGAACGTTCACGTTCACCGACATCAGCCGCCTGTCGAACCAGACGGCCAACGCGTTCAAGAAGCTCGGCATAGGCAAGGGCGACATCGTCATGTGCATCATGCGCCGCCGGTGGGAGTACTGGGTCGTCGCGAGCGCGCTCTGCAAGCTGGGCGCCACGGTCATTCCCGCGTCCCTGCAGCTGACGACTCACGACATCGAGTACCGCGCGAACAAGTGCCAGGTCAAGATGATGGTCTGCGTGGCTGACGAGTACGTGAACTCGCAGGTGGAAGGCGCGCTGCCCACGTCTCCCAGCATCGAGAATCGCGTCATCGTGGGCGGCGAGCGCGAGGGCTGGCTGAGCTTCGACGAGCTGATCGCCGGCGAGCCTGAAACGTGGGAGCGCCCGGCGGCGGGGTCGCCCGAGGCCGTCACCTCCAAGGACATCATGCTCATCTACTTCACGAGCGGCACGACCGGCCACCCGAAGCCCGTCATGCACAACTACGCGCACCCGCTCGGGCATATCCTCACGGCCAAGTATTGGCAGCAGGTGCGCGAGAAC
>SUUE01000021.1:0-12315 GCA_015062685.1 Coriobacteriaceae bacterium | reverse complement strand
AGCCCGTCATGCACAACTACGCGCACCCGCTCGGGCATATCCTCACGGCCAAGTATTGGCAGCAGGTGCGCGAGAACTGCCTGCACATGAGCGTGACCGACAGCGGTTGGGCGAAGTTCGGCTGGGGCAAGATCTACGGCCAGTGGATCGCGGGCGCCACCGTGTTCGCCTACGACATGGACAAGTTCGTGCCCGCGAAGCTGCTGCAGCACATGCAGGACTACAAGCTCACGACGTTCTGCGCTCCGCCCACCATGTACCGCTTCATGCTGCAGGAAGACGTCGCTGCGTACGACCTCTCGAGCATCCAGAACTTCGCGACGGCGGGCGAACCGCTCAACGCGGAGGTCTCCATCAAGTGGGAGAACCTGACCGGCAAGAAGATCCGCGAGGGCTTCGGCCAGACGGAGGGCCCGGTGCTCATCGCCACCTACCCGTGGATCGAGCCGCACCCCGGCTCGCTCGGCAAGCCGTCTCCGCTGCTCAACATCAAGTTGCTCGACGACGACGGCATCGAGGTGCCCGACGGCGAGGAGGGTGCGGTGTGCGTCACCGGCCTGAAGGAAGCCTACCCGCCCGGCCTGTTCGTGGGCTACTTCGGCATGCCGGACGAGACCGCTGAAACCGTCGGCGGCTCGTACTACAACCTGCACGACATGGCGTGGCGCGACGGTGCCGGCTACATCTCGTTCGTGGGCCGCAACGACGACGTCATCAAGTGCTCGGGCTATCGCATCAGCCCCTTCGAGGTGGAGAGCGCCCTCGTGAAGCACGAGGCGGTCATCGAATGCGCCGTTACGGCGGCGCCCGATCCCATCCGCGGCTTGGTCGTGAAGGCAACCGTCGTGCTCGCGGCAGGTTGGGAGCCCTCCGAGGAGCTGACGAAGGAGCTCCAGAAGTGGGTGAAGAAGGAAACCGCCCCGTACAAGTACCCGCGCATCATCGAGTACACCGACGAGCTGCCCAAGACCATCGGCGGCAAGATCAAGCGCAAGCTCATCCGCAGCCTCGACGGCGTGACGGAATAACAGAGACGCCCCCGCCCGATCGACGGGGGGCGATAGCTTGCCGCCAAGGTAACAAACCGTTGTCCTCTGCTCCATTGGAGTGCGAAGAGCCGTAAAATGCCTGATAGAATAGCGATTAATGGTATTTCGCAAGAGGCGCAGAGGGCCGGCTGCCATGCAGCGGAGGCGGGAGAAGCCCATGGAGACGAAGAAGATCAGGTTCGCGACTATCCTGTTCGGATTGGTGATGGCGCTCAGTCTTATACCCGACTTTGCGCTTGCTGCGGATGAGGGCTTCGACGCCCAAGATGATGGAAAGGGAACCGATTTTGCGCCGGCCACTACCACGGCGTTGAGCACCACCCAGGCCACCAACGGCGAATCATCGCAGCAATTGCAGGCGGCCGATGTCAAACCGTCGCAAGCCATCCAAGCGACGCATATGTCCGCCTTCACGACCGACACGAGCAGGAACCTCAACGCTACGTTGGTCGAGGGCAATGGTTTGCTCAGCTACGCCGTCAAAGGGGACAGTGGAAACTACATCGAAGTGGACTCCTCTACCGGCGCGCTCACGTTCAAAGCTGCCCCGCCAGACAATAAGGCCTATGTCACGGTCACGGCTGCGGCAACCGACACTTATGCGGAAACGTCCGTGGACGTGCCTGTGAAGATCTATGAGACCTACGATTACAACATCTACTTGCAGGATGTGCAGTATTCGGCCAACAAAGTTTATTACTTGAATTCGCTGGACATAAAACTGGTCGACAAGGACGGCAATGAAGTGGGAAGTACCACTGTCCAGAATCCGCGAGCAGGCGATAACGTCACGGTATCCGCAACCAATTTCGTAGACAGAACATATATGACCGCACATATTCAGACCTCGAAGAACAGCGCCCCCTTCACGCTCACCGGATACAGCGGAGTGGGCGGGGCCATCAACGTGTGGAATGGGAGCCGCCATTCGGGAAGGATCTTCACCTGCAACTACGGGATGAATGCGATGGATCCTGAATATACGGCTCCCGTCGCCAAGACCAACTTGGTCGCTAACGGCAGTAATCAGATTCTGATACATCCGGGAAGCGTGTCAGTCGGTGGGAATATGGAGTATAACCTTGGAACTAAGGATGGGCCGGATTGGAACTGGGGGTTCGGTGGACTTGGCTATGTAAGAGCAGCGGATCCCGGCACGTACTACGTGTGGTGGCGGACCCACAACACCGATCGGCGTTCTGCTCAGTACATCGGCCAAGGACGCAGCGAAATCGGGCCGCAGTGCATTGAGGTAACGATTGCCAAGGGCACCATCAACCCGACCGTCTCGATTGCTGGATGGACCTACGGCGAGACGCCCAAGACACCCACCGTCACCGGCAACAGTGGCAACGGCACGGTGACCTACGAATACAAGGCCAAGAATGCCGCCGACAGCACGTACAGCACAACCGTGCCGACGAATGCGGGCGAGTACACCGTGCGGGCAACCATCGCCGCGACTAAAATCTACAATGGAGGCAGCGCTATCAAGGACTTCACTATCGCCAAGGCGCCGAGCCCCGTGAAGGTTGCGGACAACGCGACTATAAAGGCTGGTTACACCATAGACCTGGCAGACTACGTAAAGCTCAATGGGGCCACAGGCGCCGTCACTTACAGCAAGGATGACGAGGGTGACGGATGCTCGCTCACTGGCAGCAGCCTTATTGCCGACAACGACGTGGTTGAGGGCAAAATCGCACACGTGAGGGTCTCCGTCACAGCCGACGAGAACTACAACGCGCCCGAGAACGCGACCATCAGCGTGATGCTAACGAAAAAGGACGTGCTGGTCATCGACGCTGCTGACGTGACGACGACCTATGCCGCAGACGGAACGGTCACCATCGCTGCCAGCGTCACAAAGGGGGATGGCAGCACGCCCGATGAGGGTAGCTATGGCAACTTGACCTTTGCCGCCGACCCACCTTATGACAACGAATACCTCAAGTCGAACGAAAACCTCACGAATACGTTGAAGATCTTGAAGGCCGGCAGCGCCTACGTCACCGTCAGCGCAGGCGGAAACGATACCTACGCGGTTGTATACAAGGACGTGAAGGTCACGATCAACAAGGCTACCATCACGCCCTCCGTGACGCTTTCGGGGTGGACCTACGGCGATCCGGCTAATACGCCTACTGTCACCGGCAATGCCGGTAGCGGCGACGTGACCTACGAGTACAAGGCGAAGGGCGCCGATGACAGCGCCTACACTACGGACGTCCCCGCTCTTGCTGGCGATTACACCGTGCGCGCGACCGTGCCCGAAACGACCAACTACAAAGGCGCCACCTGCACCAAGGATTTCACCATAGCCCCGAAAAAGATCATTGCCACCGTAACTGCCCTAGACAAGACCTACGACGGCACGACTGACGTGATCGTGTCTGCAACCGTGAACAAAGATGACCTGGTTGAAACCGACCTGGATGATGAGGCGCTGGTCGAAGATGGCAAAGTGACGGTATCAGGTCTGATCGCTTCGTTCGCTGACGCAAACGCCGGCGAGAACAAGACGATCATCCTCAACTACGACAATGTCGTCTCCCCCGTCGCAAACGCTGAATGTTACGAGGTGACGATAGCCGCAATGCCCACGGCCTCGATCAAGAAGCGCGCCATCAGCGCCGCCGCGGAAGACAAATCCAGCCACAAGGGTGAGGCTATGGCCGAGCTCACCTACGGCGTTTACGGCCCCAACGGCCTCGCCGAAGGCGACACCCTCGAGTCGCTCGGCATCACCGCCTCCACCACGGCCACCAGCAGCTCGGAAGTGGGCGAGTACTCCATCACGCTCTCCGGGGGCGCGGCCAACCCCAACTACGAAGTGACGCTTGGCGAGGACGCAACGTACACCATCGAACCCGAAAAGCCCGTCTACCGTCCAACCGAAGGCAACGGCTCTTCCTGGGATGCGAACGACAAGGACGGCCTGACCATCACCTTCAAGCGCTCGGTAAACGACAATGAGACATTCAGCCACTTCACGGGCATCCGCGTGGATGGCGTCGATGTGGCAAAGACCGACTACGACGCGGTTCCGGGAAGCGTCGTTGTCACGCTGCACAACTCGTTCCTCGCAACCCTCGCGCCCGGCGATCACACGATAACCGCGCTGTTCGACGACGGTGACCCCGCGCAGGCGGCGTTTGCCGTGGAGGATGCATCCGTCGCGAAGGACGCGCCTACCGCGAAGGACGCGCCTGCCGCGAAGGCTGCGCCCGCATCTGCCGCAAAGGCGTCCGGTTCGGACTCGTCACTCGCCAAGACGGGCGACGCGCTGCCCGTCTTGGCCTTGGTCGTGCTCGTTCTCGTTGCTATTGCAGCCGTCGCTGCTGCCCTGTACGCACGCCGTCGGGTGCGCTAGATACCATCGGCGGCAGGCACCCTTGCCTGCGCCAGGGCGCTGCTGTTTCAAGCCGCTGGGGGCCTCGGGCTAGTCCTTCTTGGGGAACTTGTCCTCGTTCTTGAAGTCCTCGTCGAAATCTGCCTTGGTGTTGTCTAGGAACTCGATGCCCTTGCTCTTGAGCTCGTCTGTGTTGAACACGCAAACCGCTATCTCGTATACGTCGTCGAGCTTGTTCGCCCGCACGTAGACGAGCGAGTTGGGGCCTTGGCCGTATCCGACGTAGAAGACGTTTTGAGAGTAGTCCTCTTCGGCGTTCTGCGTGGGGTTGGAGCCGATGGTGAGCTCGTTGATCTCGGCCACCTCCAGGGCGATCTTGTAGAGGTCTTCGGGCGTCGGGTTCTCCAGGACGCGGTAGGTCCGGTACATGGCCTCGCTCGGGTTGCCATTGCCCTGGATGTTCGCGAGCTTCAGGTTCTTGAGTTTCCGGTAGCCGTTGTCTTCGGCGACCTTCTCCTCCTCGAAGAACGCGATCGCCCAGGGGCTCAGCTCCGCGATGTCCTCGCGCACCTTGCCGATGGCGTTTCTGCTGCCCTCGTCGAATGCTTTGTTCGCCTTCGACACCGTGTCTTTCATGTTCGACGGCGTGTAGTAGGCGTTGCCGTACAGTTTGACGACTTCGAGGTCCTCGATGTACTGCACGATCTTTTCGGGTTCAGCCTTGACGAGCGTGTCAAGGCTGACCCTGCTGGAGTTCACCGCGCTGGTGAGGACGAATGCGATCAGGGCGATGCTGAGGCCGAGGAGGACTATTCCCCCGATTACGATGAGCGCGATCCACTTCGCCTTTCCGCCCTTCTTCGGGGCGGCGGGCACGGCGGGGCCAGGTGCGGTTGGCGCTCCCTCTCCGGCGTAAGGGCCAGGTGGGGGAGGGGCGGGCGCGTATTCCGCGGCGGCGGGGGCCGGGGGCTGGGCTGCGGCCGAAAGCGTTGCGTTGCACGAGCTGCACAGGGTGGCGTCGTCAGGGTTCTGCGATCCGCAATACGGGCAAAGCATGGGTTCCTCCCATCTAACGTCGGGCTCGCTTCGCGTTATACGTAGAGATCGACGGGGTATTCCAGGTCATGGCTCGTCGATCCGAAGTCCACGACGAGGATGCCGGATATGCTCTTGACGTCGTCGACGCTTTCGATGTCGTCAAGGTAGGATGACGGGATGGTTATGCACTGGTCGTCCTTAGTCTGGCCGCCGTCCGCCCACGAGAAGGCAACGGCTTCCACCTTCTTGCCGTTGAGCTCCCAGGCTTGGCCCGATTTCGTGTGGATGTCCAGCTTCACGTCGGAGCGGCTGGCGTTGTTCTTCAGCGTGAAGTAAATGTTGAGGTCGCCCTTGTCGTCGATTTCCATCCTGGTGAGCCTGACGGTGCAGATCGCGTCGTCGGCGACGATCTCTCCGCCGATCGAATCGGCGAGCGACGCCTTGGGCGCGGAGCTGCTCTTCGGGCTGCTGCTTGTCATCTTCCAGCCGTTCTGGGCGAGGGGGACGATGCAGAGCGCGAGGACGAAGATCATGGCCACTGAGAGCACGGTTCCGATGATGCCGAGCACCAAGCCGGCCGTGGCCTTGCCGTCGGGCGCGACTTTCCTCGCTTTGATGGCGAACACTATGGCGACGATGCTCAGGGCGAGGCTCAGAATGATGCTCGGGCTGATCACGATGGCGGCAATGCCGCAGATAAGCGCGATCAGGGCGTGGCTGTTCTTTGGACCTGTTGGCGCCGGTTGCCCATAGGGTCCTGCATACGGTTGCTGCCACTGTTGCTGGTAAGGCTGCTGCCATTGCTGCTGGCCTGGCTGCTGCTGTTGCCATTGCTGCTGCGCGGGCTGCTGGTAGGGTTGCTGGAACGCCTGGCCATTCTGCTGTTGGACCGGTTGCGCCACTGGTTGCTGCTCGGAACCCTCGGGTTGCGCCTGGATGGGGGAGGCATCTTGCTCAGACATGGCGACTCCTTCGTTGGGATCGACTCTGCACGCTCATTCTAGCCGAAATGGCGGGCTTGAAAGATTCAGGTCATTGACAGTTCGTCATTCGCGGGCCCAATTGTTGGCCTGCACATATATACTGTCATCATGGTCATAATTCGAGGGGGAGGCCAACATGGCGATTGATACCAGCAAGATCAGCAAGCTCGGGTTCGGGTGCATGCGTTTTCCGGGTAGGGAGGACGACGCCATTAACATCGACGACATCTCGAAAATGGTCGATGCTTACCTTGAGGCCGGGGGCAACTACTTCGACACCGCATGGGCGTACCCCAACAGCGAGGTCGCCCTGGGCAAGGCCCTCGTGGCGCGCCATCCGCGCGACTCGTTCTACATTGCCACGAAGTGCGTCGCGTGGAACCACTGCAACGGCCAGGAGGACCTGGAGCGCCAGTTGCAGGAATCGCTCGCCAACCTCGGCGTCGAATACGTGGACGTCTACCTCATGCACAACCTTGGCGGTAGGCGCACGGCGGCGTTCGACAAGTACGACGCATGGGAGTTCATGAAGAGCGTGAAGGAACGCGGGCTTGCCAAGCATATCGGCTTCTCGGCGCACTGCACGCCCGAAGAGCTCGAGACGTTCATCGCGGACTATCCTGAAGCCGAACTCGTGCAGCTGCAGGTGAACTACCTGGATTGGGACAGCCCGTCGTTCCGCGAGCGCGAGTGCGTGGAGATCGCCAACAAGCACGGGAAGCCCATCGTGGTCATGGAGCCGGTGAAGGGCGGCTTGCTCGCCGATCCGCCGCAGGCCGTGAAGGACGTCATCGACGAGGCCATGCCCAACGACTCCTATGCGACCGCCGCCCTTCGCTTCACGGCGAGCGTCGAGGGCGTGTTCACCACCCTTTCGGGCATGAGCACGCTCGAGCAGGTGCAGGACAACGTGCGCGCGTTCGCCAACTTCGAGCCCCTTTCCGATGCCGAGCTCGCGGCTATCGAGCGGGCCCAGGAAATCATGGCCGAAAGCGATATCGTGCCGTGCACGGGGTGCGCGTACTGCGAGAAGGTGTGCCCGCAGGGCATCGGCATCGCAGGGTCGATGACGGCGCTGAACTACTACATAAACTTCGGCGACCCCTATGCGGCCAACTACCAGCTCGGTTTCGTCGTACGATTCAACATGGGCAAGGCGATGATGACCGAGTGCATCCAGTGCGGTGCATGCGAGGGCGCCTGCCCGCAGAACATCCCCATCTTGGAGTGCTTCGAGCGCATAGAGGAGGAGATCCTTCCCTTCTCGCGCAAGCAAGTGCTCATGAAGCCGTAGCCCGTTCTTCTCGCTCGCTGACGCGCGTCCTTTTACCTCGTGATGGCGGAGGGTTATAATGCTTCGTCGAAAGCGGGAAATGGGGAGGAGAACTTATCTCTTCAGGCAATAACAAACTCATTCATGGAATGAGCTGGTACCACTTTGGATTCGCCTTCTTTTGGGCGTTCTATTCCACCGGCGCATACGGCAATGCTGCCGTGGCCCAAGCCGCGACGCAGATGTTCGGCGGGGTGGACCAGACTTCCATTTTCGCCTGCAGCGTGTTGCAGCAGGCTTCCCTCATCGTGGCGTTGGTCGTTTTCGCGTTCCTCGACCGCAGCCGCGACAAGGTGGATTGGCGGTTCGGCTGGGTGCTCGGGGTGGCAGTGGGCTTGGGCTACGTTATGCGCTGGGTCGCGCCCTCCATGGGGAACGCCCAGATGGTCGTCGCCTGCGTCGGCGCGATAACCGTCGGCGTGGCCTCGGCCGGGTTCATGCTCGCCTGGCAGAGCTTCTTCGCCAACGAGGGGGCGGAGCGCGCCATGGTGTTCGTTCCGCTTTCGGCGGTTCTCTCCGTGGTGTTCTCGGTCGTGCTTTCGGCGCTGCCTGCCGTGGTCGTCGCGGTGTGCCTCGTGTTGTTGCTCCCCGCGGCTGCCTCCGCATCGCTCATGCTCTGCTTGCGCGAAATGCAGCCCTACCAGGCGCAGCCTTTCACGGCGGCGAGCGCCCGCGCGCTTGTCTCCGACACGGTCCTGCCGGTGGTGTGCGTGTGCGTCGTGGGCTTCGTGTGGAAGGTCGTCGCGCGCCTGAACGGCGCCATCTCCTCCATGGAGGCCTTCGCGGTGGCGGTCGGCATGGTGGTGGCCGCCCTCCTGGTTGCGGCCATGGGGCTGTTCCAGCGCCGCGATTTCGACATCATGCGCATCTACCAGTTCATCTTCCCCATAGTCACGGGCGCGCTGCTGCTGCCGGTCTTCCTTGGCGGCGAATGGATGCCTTTCCTCTCCAGCTGCCTCATGTGCGGCTTCGAGGTGCTCAACCTCATACTCATCATCACGTGCGCCGCCTATGCCCACAAGCATTCCCTGAAAGCATCGCAGGTATACGTACCGTGCGTGGGCTTGTCGCTCGTGGCCATGTTCGCCGGCGACCTCGCCGGCTTCGTGGCGGGCACCCATGCGCTGCTCGATATGACCATCATGGCGGGCGCCTTGTTCGCGTGCGCCTACCTGCTTGCGCTCGTCATGTCCATCGTGTCGTTCGCGCAGGGCAAGCGCGCGCGTGCCGACGCATCCGCCGACGCGGGCGTGATCATCCGCAACGCCGAAGCGGTGGATACGGCTCAAACCGGGGTGGTAAGCCCCTCCGAGGCAACTGAACCAGAACGGCCCATAGACAAGCGTGAGCAGCTCGAAGGCGCAATCGCCGAGCTCGGCCCCGCGGAGCCCGTGAGCAAGCGCGAGCTCGACGTGCTCGAGATGTACCTCCAGGGATACAACGTTCCCACCACCGCGCAGAAGCTTTTCATATCTGAGAACACGGTGCGCAGCCACACAAAGAACCTCTATCGCAAGTTCGGAGTGCATAGCAGACAAGAGCTGATCGAGCTCTTCTCGGCCTAAGTTTTTCACCCAAATCATCAGGCGTTATGTCAATTCACCCACTTTGGGGGGTGTGGTATCCACGCGCGGAATCTATTCTTTCCCCAAGCGGCGTCCATAGGGGAGACGCCAAAGTTACTATTCCGGAGGAGGGAATATGACGGAGAAGAATTTTTCGCGGCGTAGCTTGCTCAAGGGTGCAGGTGTTTCCGCGGCGGGCGTTGCGGCGCTCGGCATGTTCGGTTGCGGCAGCCCCAAGGCTGCAACCTCCAGCGCCTCTGCGGCTGCTGGCGCCAAGGGCACTCACACGTGGGAGGTGAAGCCCGACCCCATCAAGGACGTGGCCAAGACCGTTGACACCGAGGTTCTGGTCATCGGCGGTGGCTACTCCGGCACCTGCTGCGCCCTGTCCGCTGCCGAGAACGGCGCGAAGGTCATCCTGGTGGAGAAGGACGCCATGCTCAACGGCCACGGCGTCGGCGGCACCGGTGCCGTGGGCTCCAAGGTGCTCGACCAGATGGGCATCAGCTTCGATAAGCCCATCGAGATGGAGCGCTGGGTTGCCACGTGCGGCAACCGCTGCCGCGAGTCCCTCGTGGGCAAGTGGTTCCGCGAGAGCGAGCGCTGCATGAACTGGTTCCTCGACCTGGCCGAGAAGAACGGTGCCAAGTGCATGGTGACCGTCGGCTCCCGCAGCGTCGTGCACCCCGAGATCGACTGCTACCACATGATCATGGGCGGCCCGATCTTCGAGAAGCACACCATGGCCGACTTCGTCGAGTACATGTTCGAGAGCGAGGCTCTGGCCACCGGCAACTGCGAGTTCGTGTACGAGAGCCCCGCGGTGCAGCTGGTGCAGGACGGCAACGGCAAGGTGACCGGCGCCATCTGCAAGGCCAAGGACGGCAGCTACGTGCAGTACAACGCCAGCAAGGGCGTCGTGCTCGCCACAGGCGACGTGAGCTACAACGACGAGTACCTGGACGAGTTCGCGCCCATCGCCAAGAAGGTCATGACGCGCCTCTGCTCCGACAAGGGCAACGTCGGCGACGGCCACAACATGGCTGCATGGGCTGGCGGCGCGTTCCAGGCAGGCCCCTGGCCTCTGATGATGCACCCGCAGGCTGCTGCTATGTACTCCGGCCCGTTCCTGTTCGTGAACCCCAAGGGCAAGCGCTTCATGAACGAGGCAACCTGGGTGCAGGGCAAGTGCGTGGGCACCATGGTCAACGGCGGCGACGATCACTGCTGGTCGATCTTCGACAGCAACTTCGAGGCCGACAACACCGACTCGCTGCAGTACGGCGGCGGCATGTTCTGGGATAGCTTCCGCGCCGTCGGCTCCACCTATGCCGACGCTTCCGCTTCCCACAAGAAGGAAGTTCTCGAGGGCGTCGAGAAGACCCCCGACAACTACAAGGTGTCCGACACCATCGAGGGCCTGCTCGCCCAGCTCGACGTCGACGCCGATGAGGCCAAGAAGACCGTCGAGCGCTACAACGAGCTGTGCGCGAAGGGCGAGGACGTGGACTTCTACAAGGAATCCCACTTCCTGTACCCGATCAAGCAGGGTCCTTTCTACGCCACCAAGCTCGGCGTTGGCCTGCTCGCTGTCGTCGGCGGCATCCACATCTCCGACGATTTCGAGGTGCTGAACTCCGAGGACAAGCCCATCGAGGGCCTGTACGCGATCGGCAACTGCGCAGGCGACATCTACGCCTACGACTACCCGATCAACGTCCAGGGCAACAGCCACGGCCGCTGCCTCGTCGAGGGCAAGTGCCTCGGCGAACAGCTCGCTGGCGTGTACGACAAGGTCAAGGCGTAATCGAGTAACTGTTTGGAGGCGGGGCGCTCGCCCCGCCTCCTCCAAACGTGCGGAAGGAGGCCCGCGTGGAAGAGATCGACGAGGTATTCGCCCACTTGCAGCAGCTGGTGGACGAGATTCCGAGCATGGAAGCGCTGGGCGCTCGCTTGGATGCTGCGCGCGCGGCACTTGACGTGGTCGATGCCGAGTCGCATCGGGTAGGTCAGGTGAACCAGGAGGCGCGCGTCCGCACGTACTACGACGATCACATGGCGGCGCGAGAAGCCGCTCTTGCTGCAGGCGATGCCGAGGCCGAGCAGGCTGCGCGCGAGGCGGCCCTGCAATGCGGCAACATGCTCGCGATCCGCAGGGGCGCGCGCGAGGATGCCGAGCGCAAGCTGGAGCAGGCCCTTTCTGCCGGCGGCTTCGCATCGGTTGACGAAGCGCGCGAGTCCCTCATGCCGCCCGAAGAGCTAGAGCACGAAACCGCTCGTCTGCGTGCATATCAGGATGATTATGCCAGCACGCTGCAACGTGCCCGCGAATTAGAAGGATAACCCCTTTCCCTACCCGCTAAATCGCAGAATTGCATAGACGAGAACAAGCAGACGAGAGACGAGGAAAAGAGAACATGACTGAAGAAGTGAAAGAAGAAGCAGTCGACGAGGTGTCCGAGGCGGGCGCCGAGACGCCGGCTCCCAAGAAGAAAAAGAACAAGCTGGTCATCATCGGCGTCGTGGTGGGCGTTGTCGTCGTGCTCGGCGTTGGCCTGTGGGTCTGGCACGAGCAGCCGTCGTTCTGCAACGCGATCTGCCACAGCCCCATGGACGCCTACGGCGCCACCTACCTCGAGGGCAACGTCGACAAGTACGGCAACGAGCTCGACGAGACCCAGGCCAAGGCCATGATGGCGTTCGCGCACAAGACGAACGACGCAAACGCCACGTGCATGAGCTGCCATACCCCGGTTCTCTCGCAGCAGATCGACGAGGCCATGAAGTGGGTAAGCGGCAACTACGAGGTTGTCGGCGAGAACAGCAAGGGCCAGGTTCTGCTCGCTGAGCACTCGCTCGACGACATGGTTGTGCCCATGGGCCTGGAGTCCGGCGACCAGTTCTGCCTGAAGGCCGGCTGCCACGTGAACGACGACGGCTCCGTCATGACCCGCGACGACCTGCTCGCGAAGACGGCGGACCTGCACGAGAAGTT
>SUUE01000020.1 GCA_015062685.1 Coriobacteriaceae bacterium | reverse complement strand
GAAGGCAGCTACATCACCGAGCTCGACCTGTTCGTCATCTCGGGCAAGCGCGCGAACGGCAACAACACGACCATCGGGCAAGCCGCGAGCGACCAGGTGTTCACACATGCGGTCTGCCAATTCACCCTGACGAACTCGAAGCTCGAGATCAAGTACGGCTTCTCGGTCAAAACCTCCGACCCTGCGTTCGCCGCCACGGGCAACGCCGCGCACAAGTACCACAACTTCTCGTGCCCGCACATCATCGAGACCGCCAAGGGCGAATACGTCGCAACCTACCTCGACCGCGCGGCCGCAAGCCCCGACAAGGTGCTCTCCAACGACGCCTCGAGCGTGGGCTTGGGCGTGTGCTTCACCACCCGCTACGGCAACATGAAGGCCGCCAACGTGAGCAGCCTCATCGCGGCAGCCGACCCGATTACCGACACGTCGGTCTACGAGATGATCACGCTCGAGCGCATCAAGGTCGAGAAGGGGAGCAACAAGACCGAAACGAGCTGGATCCCCATCATGCTGCGCGGGCAGAACAAGACCTACCATTACCTCCTCAAGACCGAGGCGACGTCCGTCTACGAAAAGGCAGACAGGCCGGCAGCCAAGGTGAGGAGCCTGGCGAAGCTGAACGTGGCCGACGCAAACGGCAACGTGCCAGCTCGCTTGGTCACTTGGCCGGGACGCAACGCGGTGCTCGCATCGCTCGGCGGCAAGCTCGTCAAGGGCACGCTGGTCAACCCCGACAACTCGCCCTCGCTGAAGTTCGATGAGATCGGTCCGAGCAACTTCTCAACCTCGGCGTTCGGCACCGACAAAACCGGCCACTTCATCTACTGGCCGGCCTGCCAGGAGGGCTCGCCGGGCTTCTCCTACGAGAAGGCTCCTGACGACCCCGATAAGGCGGATAGCCTCCCCGAGGCCGAGCACCATCGTATCATGGCCTGCAAGCTGCGCAAGGGCAAGTTCTCCGACCCGTTCGTGTTCGCAGAAGTGAGCCACGACATGGACACGCTCGAGGTCGTCGGCTCGCAGAAGAACGAGGCCATGGCGTTCGTCAGCTGCGACTTGACCGAAGTGAAGAAGGGCAAGGCCGACATCTGGTACACGTCGCTGCCGAACGTGAAATGCGCGAACATCACCGGAGTCGAGGCCCTTTCGGAAATCGCGTACCCCGGCGAGCCCATGTTGCTCAACATCACGGTGCGCAACGACGGCAACACCTACCTGTCCGGCTTCACGGCCAAGGTGCGCGAGAAGAGCAGCAGCAAGTCCGTTGCAGAGGTCAAGCTCACGTTCTCCAAGGACACGCTCATCGAGTCGGGCTTCAACCCGGCAGGCGAGAACGGCGCGCTGCAGAACGTCGAGGACGACTACTCGCTCGCCCCGGGCAAGACGGCCGTGTACCAGATCAAGGTGAACGTCCCGTCATCTTGGACTGGGGAGAAGAGCGTGAGCGTCGTGGCCGAGAACCTGGTCCTGGCGCAGTCGGTTGGGAGCCAGTCGCTCGGCGCCCAAGCCGACGGCGAAGAGGACTACAGCTTCGACGACAGCGACGCCGTGGAATACGTGGTGGGCAGCCACGAAGACGACTTCGGCGAGGAAGGCATTCCGTTCGACCTGATCGACGTTTGGGCCGAGGAGGACCTGGATCACTACGACGAGGGCTACGACGACGAGTTCGGCGACGCGGAAATGACGGAAATCGGCGAAGACGGTTCAGCCACGACGAAGCCGACCTCCGCCAACTCGAACACGACCGCGAAGATGGGCGATTCGCTCGGCGGCATGAACGGCGTGCTCATGGCGGCTGCCGCAGCGGGAGCGGCCATGACGGCATACTCAGCGCGACGCGTCGCCAACGAACGCGCCGCGAAGGACGGCGACGCCAGCGAGACTGATGCAGAGTAGCGGCAAGAGCTGCGCGAGAAGGCGGCGAGCTCTACGAGAGCGCACCGGGGTCGTACGACTCGACCAGATCGCGCAGCTGCTGCTTCTTGTGCACGTCGAGCTTCGCGTAGATGCGCTTCGAATGGGTCCGCACGGTGTTCTCGGAAACGTAGAGCGTTTCCGCAATGCGCGCCACCGTCTCGCCGCGGGCGAGCAATTCGGCAACTTCCGCCTCGCGCGCGCTGAGGCCGTAGTCGATGCGCATCAGCTCGACCTGCTTCGACAGCCGGTCAACGTAATACGGGGCGTCCTGCCGCGCTTGCGCGGCGAGCGCCCCATCCTCATCCGGCTTCGCTTCGAGCGCGGCGGTGCGCTCCTGCTCCTCGTCGAGCGCGACGGCCTTTTCGGCAAGCTCGACGCTTCGATCGTCGGGCATCGACGGCTGGTGGAGCAGCTCGATGCTGTTGCCGTCGGTCATCGACTCGACGTTACGGCGCGGCGTCGTTCCCACGAGGGCAAGCATGCTGAGCGCGCAGACGCTCGCGAGCGCGATCATGGCGGGCGAGGAGAGCGCCGGGTCGGCAGCGACGCTTGCAACGGATCCCATGATGAAGCCCAAGTCGTGCAACGCATACATGATGCCGCCGAAGAGGCCGTAGATGAACACGGGGTTGATGCCGCGGTCCCGGGAAATCTGCGCGCACTGGATCATCATGAGCAGGATTGCGGCACCGTGGAGGGCGTACAGGATAGCCGCGAGCCATATGACGTATTCCCCCGGCACCACGGGCATGAACAGGAAAGCCGCCAACACGACGGGGAAGGATCTGCGGTATGCCAGCGGAATGTTCAGGGCGATGCTGCGATGCTGCCAGAGCACGAGGAGAGCGGCCGCCACCACGAACGACGCCATCATGGAAACGATGTTGACGGTTGCGCCGATGGCCGGGTCGGTAATGGCCACGGCGCGCATCACGCCCGTGCACAAGCCAAAGCCGCCCAAGCTCACGGCGCTGCGCCACACGTCGGAGACGACGCGGCGATACACCTGGGGGTGCTCCTTGGGAACGTCCTCGAACATCGGCTGGTTCACGTCGACGCGTCTGCTGCTCAAGATAATCGCCAGCCCGAACAACGGCAGGAACACCAGCGGCACGAGCAAGGCCGTCACGGCCTCGGGTATGGCATGCAAACCGAAATAGATGACCGATGCGTACACCGTGCCGAGCACCAAGTCGTGCGTGCCCCTTCCGGGGCGCTTGGCTGCGAACAGGCGCTGCCAGAGCATGTAGAACCCCGCGGACCCCACGCCCAGCAAGGCGCCGGAGGTCACCACGAGCTGGCTGGAAATGCCATGCGCGTAACTGGCGGCGATGAGGCAAACCCACCCCAGGGCATAGGGCAAGCTGGCAAGTGGGACGAGGAAGCGCTTCGTATGCCTCGGGAACGCATAGGCGCCGAAGATGCTCGCGAGGAACGCGGCGGCGAACACCGTCGCCTCCACGATGAAGAACCACAGCATGGTTTCCGAGGATTGGATCGAGTATGGCAAGAAGGGAAACACGCCGCCCCAAACGACCGTCGCGTTGACGGCAAGAAACAGCGCGTAGCCGAGAGAAGCCGCATTCGGCTTGAATGCGGCCAGCACCGTGCGCGCTTTCGCCATGCCGCCTCCTCCCTGCTGATCCCTTCTCTATTTTACGATATCACACTCTTCTGACCTGCGATAACGCCAAATTGACACGTTTTATGTGACACGGCCTTTTCGGGAATGTGATTACATGACGGCACCGTGCGGAAGAAGTAACAGCTTCAAATTCAGATTTCGTTGAGGGGGTATTATGACAAAGACTAGTATGAGCCGCCGGACGTTCATGAAAACGACGGGCGCGCTCGGCGCCGTTGCAGCCGTGTGCGGAGGAGCCTCGGCAAGCGGACAGCTCTTTGGCGAAGCCGTCCCGCAAGCATTTGCGGAAGAGACCGACACCATCGCCTGGAGCCAATGCAACGTCAACTGCGGTGGCAACTGCATCTTCCAGTGGCATTCGCGCGACGGCAAGGTCCTCTACATGGAGACCGACAACATCGGCGACTCCGACTTCCAGGCCCGCGCATGCCTGCGCGGCCGCAGCATGCGCAAATGGCTGAACCACCCGGACCGCCTGCTTTACCCGATGAAGCGCGTCGGCAAGCGCGGCGAGGGCAAGTTCGAGCGCATCAGCTGGGATGAGGCCATCCAGATCATCCACGACAACCTCGAGCGCATCTACGACGAGTACGGCCCCAACTCCGTGTTCGTGAACTACGCTACCGGCATGTACAGCTCGCTCGGCCGCAACCCGAGCCGCAGGCTCCTCAGCCTGCTCGGCGGCTTCGTGAACCAGGGCGCCGACTACTCCACGCACATGCTGCAGATGATCATGCCCTACATGTACGGTTTCGACAAGGACAAGGGCAACGTCTTCAGCCCCTACGACAACGTGAATGCGTCGTCGTTCAGCGAGGCCGAAGCTCATTCCGACCTTGTCGTCATGTTCGGCAACAGCCCGGCGGACACCCGTATGGGCGGCGCGAACGCCGTGTGGGACTTCGCCCGTGTGCGCGAGGCCGTCACGAAGCGCGGCGGCAAGATCGTCAACATCGACTACCGCCTGAACGAGACGTCGTCTGGCCACTCCGATGAATGGCTGCCCATCCGCACCGGCACCGACGCCGCGCTCTGCGCCGCGCTCGTGCACGAGTTCATCAAGGACGGCAAGACCGACGAGGCCTTCCTCGCGAAGTACTGCGTGGGTTGGGACGAAACCACCATGCCCGATTCCGCCAAGGGCAAGCACCTGTCCTACAAGGACTACGTCATGGGCGAGGGCTACGACAACGTCGAGAAGACCCCCGAGTGGGCCGCCGAGATCACGCAGATCCCGGCCGACAAGATCCGCGAGCTGGCCAAGGACCTCGAGAACGCCAAGGCGCCGTTCGTCGTCCAGGGCTGGGGCCCGCAGCGCCACACCAACGGCGAGGAGACCACCCGCGCCATCTGCATGGTGCCCATCGCCCTCGGCAAGATCGGCCTGCCCGGCACCAACACCGGCCAGCGCGAGGCCGAGCCGCCCACCTACCTCGTGGGTTCGCTCCCCTACAAGAACCCGGTCAAGACCACGCTGCCCGTCTACCAGTTCATCAACGCCATCGACCACGGCCACAAGATGACGGCCAAGAACTCCGGCCTCACCGAAGCCGAGGAGCTCGGCACCGACATCAAGTGCCTCTGGAACTACGCCGGCAACTGCCTGACGAACCAGCACGGCGACATCAACTACACCCACGAGGTTCTCGCCGACGAGAGCAAGTGCGAATTCATCCTGGTGTGGGACACGGTCATGACGGACTCCGCGAAGTACGCAGACATCCTGCTGCCCGATGCCATGCGCTCCGAGCAGCTGAACATGCAGACGCAGGGCTATTCCGAGTACTACACCGGCGTCACCGTCGGCGGCCCGGCCCAGGAGGCCCCGGGCGAGTGCCGCAGCTCCTACGACGTCTGCGCCGACATCGCCGATTCGTTCGGCCTGCGCGACAAGTTCACCGAGGGCCGCACGCATGACGAGTGGATCAAGTACCTCTACGAGCAGGGCCGCGCCAAGGCGCCCGAGATGCCCACGTGGGACGAGATCCTGAAGCAGGGCGTCTACAAGGTGGAATGCGAGCCGGCCATTGGCCTCGAGGACTTCCGCAAGGACCCGATTGCCAACCCGCTGGGCACGCCGTCCGGCAAGATCGAGATCTACTCCGAGACGCTCGCCAAGCTCAACGACGAGTGGGAGTTCGAGAACGAGGACCGCATTCACCCGATCCCCGACTTCCACCCGGGCTTCCAGGGCTACGGCGAGGTAACCGACGAGTACCCGCTGTACTGCTCCGGCTTCCACTACAAGTCGCGCACGCACTCGTCCTACGGCTTCATCGAGGAGCTCGAGCAGGCGGCGCGCCAACAGGTCTGGATCAACCCGATCGACGCAGAGCCGCGCGGCATCGCAAGCGGCGACACGGTTTCGGTCAAGAGCCCGGCTGGCGAGATCCGCATCGAGGCCCGCGTGACCACCCGCATCATCCCGGGCACCATCGGCATCCCGCAGGGCGCATGGCACAAGGCCGACATGAACGGCGACAAGATCGACCACGGCGGATGCGTGAACACACTCACGAAGTACCGTCCGACGCCTCTCGCGAAGGGCAACGGCCCCGCGCATTCGATCATCGCCCAGGTTGCTAAGGCTTAAGAGGGGGATAAAAAATGACTCAATACGCATTCGCGTTCGATAGCTCGCGCTGCACCGGTTGCAAGACCTGCGAGCTGGCTTGCAAGGACTACAAGAACCTTGACGCCACCGTCGCATACCGCAAGGTATACGACTACGAGGGCGGTTCCTGGGACGTCGCCTCCGACGGCACGTGCAAGACCACTGCTTTCGTGTACCACGTTTCGATGTCGTGCAACCACTGCGACAACCCGGCATGCGTGCGCGTGTGCCCGACGGGAGCTATGCACAAGGACGCCGACACCGGCCTGGTCTCCGTCGATGCCGACAAGTGCATCGGCTGCGGTTACTGCCACATGGCGTGCCCGTACAACGCCCCGAAGGTCGACCGCGTCGTTGGCCACTCGGTCAAGTGCGACGGCTGTGCCGACCGTGTAGCGAAGGGCCTCGAGCCCATCTGCGTGGGAGCCTGCCCGCTCCGCGCGCTGAGCTTCGGCACCGTCGAGGAAATGTCCGCGCTCGGCGAGCGCGCGGCTATCTCCCCGCTGCCCGAGCCCTCCTACACGAACCCCAACCTGTACATCCTGAGTAACCCCGACGCCAAGCCGGCCGACTCCGATGCCGGCACTGTGGCAAACCCGCTGGAGGTGATGTAGCATGACCGCCGCTCTTAACGAACTGCCTCTGGCGCTGTTCACGACCCTGGCCTCCATTGGCGCAGGCGCGTTCATCGCCCTTGCATGCGCTTTCTTCACGTCGAAGCTGAACGAGGAGCAGCTGGCGCGCACCGACAAGATGGCCCTCATTCCCGCCATCGTCGTCATCGTGGGCTTCATCGCCGCGTTCTTCCACCTGGCCAACCCGGCTGGAGCGTTCGGCGTCTTCGCGGGCATCGGCCGCTCGCCCATGTCCAACGAGATTCTGGGCGGCGTCCTGTTCGCCATCGTCATGGTCGTGTACGTGATCATGGGCCTGGCGGGCAAGCACACCGAGGGTTCGCGCAAGGTCCTGTCCGCGGTGCTGGCCGTGCTGGCCGTGGTGTTCGCGATCCTCATGGGGCTGGCCTATAGCATCGACACCATCCCCACGTGGAACTCGCCGTGGCCCATCGCGCAGGTCATCGGGTTCGCCCTGATCGGCGGCACCGCGCTCGGCATGCTCGTGCTCGCGCTCTCCGGCGCCCTCCAGGACGCCCTCGAGGGCTCCTTCAAGGGCGTAGCCATCGCGCTCGCCGCGCTCGGCTGCGCGCTCGCCGTCATCGGCCTGGCTTTCATGGCCAGCAGCGCCGGTGCTTTGGCGAACGCGGTCGTGACCGGCTCGGCGCTCCTGGGCGGTATCATGGTCTGCCTGATCGTCTCCATCGTCTGCCTCGTGCTCGCGTTCGGCAGCGTCCTCATGGCCACCCGCAACGCATCCGCGACGTGGCCGGCCATCGCGACGATCCTCGCCCTCGCGGGCATCTTGGCAGGCAGGTTCGTGTTCTACGCACTGCAAATCTCGGTTGGTATATCCTTCTAACCGTAAAGAGCCAATTCGGGGCCGGACACCCTTTCCCTTCCCATCCGGCCTACAACATGCGCCGTCGGGTTCTTGCAACCAGGCGGCGCATCGTTCAAGGAGCGTGATCAATATGGATAACCAGCTAGAAGCCGTCGCGTTCGTGGGCGACGCCCTTGCGCCGTTCTTCCTGCAGGACCCGGCAAAGGAAGCAGCTGCGGCGCATTTCGAGGCCTTCTCCCAGCTCGATGCGGAAGCCGCTGCGAGCGAATGGCCCTTCGGGGACCCGGCCGAGCTGAAGCGGGGGGTCCGGGACATGGTCGAGGGCCTGGCAGGCGCCAGCGCCGAGAATCTGTCCTGGGAGTTCCGCCGCCTCTTCGTAGGGCCCGAGCACAAGGCCGCAGCGCCCTGGGGCTCGGTCTACACCGACCACGACGGGGTCATCTTCGGCGAATCGGCGCTCGCGCTGGCCGCCTGGATGCGCCGGCAGGGCATCGACCGCCTGTCCCGCGAGGGAGACCCGGAAGACCACATCGGCCTGCTCCTCGCGCTCATGGCCTGGATCGCCCGCAACAGGCCAGAGCTTCTGGACGAATTCCTCCGCGACCACGTGCTCACCTGGTCGTCCCACTACCTGAACAAGCTCGAGCAGGAAGCGCGCCTCCCGTTCTACCGCGGGCTCGCCGTGGTGACGCGCGAAAGCCTCGAAGGTATACAATCGGAGCGAGGCATCCAGGTGGAGCATCCGCGCTATTTCCGATAGGAGGGCATCATGGGGCTGGAAAACGCCTTGGGCGAGGTGACCCTCGTCCTGTTCACGACGCTCGCGCCCTCCGGCGTCATCGCCTGCCTCATCCTGGGAGCCGCCCTCTTGTCCAAGCGCATCGACGGCAAGCACCGAGAAGCGCTCAACAAGTTCCTCTCCATACCCGTCCTGGTCGCCCTGGTCGGCCTCGTCGCCTCCGCGACGCATCTCGGCAACCCTGGAAACGCGCTCTACGTGCTCGCCGGCGTGGGCCGCAGCCCCCTATCAAACGAAGTGCTCAGCGGCGGCGTCTTCTTCGGGCTCGTCGGGAGCTACTGGTTCTACTCGTTCACCCAGACCAGGCGCCCCCGGCTCGAGCGTGCCTGGGTCGTGCTGTTCATGGTCTTCGGGCTCGTGTTCCTCTGCGGCATAGCGCTCGCCTACAAGGTGGATACCATCGTCACTTGGGACACGCCGCTCGTTCCGCTCAACCTCGTGCTCAATGCGCTGATAGGCGGCCCCCTCCTGGCGCTCTGCACTCTCGCGGCGGCGAGGTCATCGTGCGGGAGGCAAGACAGCGCGCCCGGCGAGCTACGCATCTCGCGGATCCTGGTCATCGCCTCGGCAGCCGCCCTCGTGGCGAACACGGCGGGTTATATCGCCCAGAACGCCATCGCGTCGCCCATGTCCAACGCGATCGTGACGTTCGAGCAGCTCGTCCCCGCCCACCCCATGGGAATCGCCGCGTTCGCGGTGCTCTGCGCCATTGGGATCGCCATCGATGCCCGGGCGCTCAAACAGGGCCGGGTGCCGACGATCCCGGAAACGTCCGCCGCCACGCTCCTCGCGCTGGCAGGCATCTTCATCATGCGGTTCATGTTCTACATGTCGCACATGA
Organism: Coriobacteriaceae bacterium; assembly: GCA_015062685.1. Lineage (GTDB taxonomy): Bacteria > Actinomycetota > Coriobacteriia > Coriobacteriales > Eggerthellaceae > UBA9715. The sequence continues at coordinate 14,907 of SUUE01000020.1, read as the reverse complement.
CGGTCGGCGTGGCGTACTAGAGCAAGCGCCCCTGCACAGGCACGCCAGCCACTTACCACTTCTTCTCAATGGTGACGATGTTGCTGCCGTCAACGCGCTCGTACGTCATCTCATCCACGCAGCGCTTCGCCATGAGGATCCCCAGGCCGCCGATGGGCACGTCCGCAATGTCGTCGGGAGTGACCGCGTCCGGCTTGTCGAGCGGATTGTAGGGAACGCCCTCATCCATAATGGACACGCTCATGGACGGCGGCTCCGCGCTGTAGGAGTAGCCCACGCGCACCGTTCCGGGGTTTTCAGGCGTCGCATCGGGGTACGCATAGTGCGCGACGTTCACAAACAGTTCCTCCACCGCGATATCGATCTGGTTCTGCACGCGCTTGGGGCACAACCGCTTGTCGAGTTCGCCGTGGATAAATCCGTACACGTTGGGTAGCTCATCGACATCGGCAGGCACCGTGAGCACGGCGGTTATCTCGGGCGGCACGCCCACTTCCAACGCGAGCATCGTGATATCGTCAGATTGTTCCGCCCCGTCCGTGAAAGCGGCAAGGTCCTTGCGCAGCGCCTCGATCAACATGCGCGGGTGCAAGGTGAAGTTCGCGTCCGCGAAGGACTTGAGCCTGTCCTCACCGTACAGCTCGCCATCGACGTTCATGCCCTCGGTCACGCCGTCCGTGTACAAGAGGAGCTGGTCTCCGATGCCGCACTCAAGTGAGTAGGCCTCATACGGGAAATCGGCGAACAGGCCCAACGGCAAGCCGGACTTCTCGGTAAGCCAACGCCAACCCGTATCGCACTGCCAAACGAGCGGAGGGTTGTGCCCGGCGTTCACGAAGTCGATATGGCCAGTGGCGTAATCGAGCACGCCGACCCATGCCGTCACGAACATGCCCGCATCGTTGCCGTCAACGAGCTGGCGGTTGGCGTTCTCGATCGCCTCGCCAACCTCCATGCCGCTTTGCAGGTAATCGCGCACCTGAGTCATGGACTTCATCATGAACAACGCCGCCGGCACGCCCTTGCCGGAAACGTCGGCCATCACGAAGCCGAGCTTCCCGGCATTCGCGTTACAGTCGTTGCCGATGAGGAAGAAGTCGTAGAAGTCGCCGCCCACTTCGCGCGCGGGCTTCATCGACGCATACACGTCGAACTTGGCTATATCGGGGTACGGCGGGAAGGTGCGCGGGAGCGCAGACTCCTGGATCGCCTTCGCGGTTGACAGCTCGGCGTCCATGCGGGTCTCCGCCTCGGAAATCCACCCCTTGAGGGCGTCGACAGTGGCGTTGATGCCATCGGAGAGCGAGCTGAACTCCTTCGTTACCCGCTCGTCTACGCGCGCTTCCAGGTCGCCGCTCGTAATGCGGCCGAGAACGCCGTTCGTCTTTTCGATACGGTCGATAACCATGCGGCGCAGCAGCTGGAACACCATCAGGAACACCGCGAGCAACAAGATGAAGGCTATCAACGATGTCCAGATCATTGCGACGGTTCGGTCCGCAAAGGCCTTGCTCGCCGGCACCATGTCCACGATGAGAAGCTCGTCCTGATTCTTGCAGTACAAGAACACCACGTACGACCCTACCGCTTCCCCCGCCGTCTCGTTGAGGGATTCAAGGTCGGTAACGTGATACTCGTCATAGACGGCACGCACGACCTCGTCGTTTTCAAGGCTCCGGGAAATAGAGGCCAGCATGTCCCGGTCGAAGCATTCTGAGAATTTGGAGCCCACGGCAATGCCGTCGTCATCGCTCATGAGGACCACGGAATCGGCTACGCCGCTCGCGTCCTGACCGCCTCCCGAGCGGGCGATGAGAATGATTCCATTGTCTTCCTTGGAATAGCCGCTCAGCAAGTTGTTCATCGAAACCGCGTCCAGGAGGGCGCTCCAACCCTCTTCCGTCAAGCCTTCTTCAGCCACCCCCGTGTTCTCGAGGAATTCGCCGAGCGCCTCGAAGCGCTTTTCCCGATTATTCACCTGGGTGCCAAGGTAGCCGACCTCGCTCCTGATCGACTCCGCCGTCTTCGCCTGCTCCCCCTGCGTGATGCTCACGAAGATTATCCCAGCGGTGACCATGAAGGTCACGAAAACGACGACCAGCAGCCATGTTCCGAACAGCGCATACAGCGTCATTTCCCCCGCACGGGCCCTTGCGCGAGCAACGGCGAAAGAGGCAAGGCAGCTGCATACGGTCATGAGAAGAGCATCGACCCATGCCTGGACTCCGATATCCCCCATGCGCAACACCATCGAAGCCGCTTTCGAAGAGACGACCGCGCTTGCCTCCTGTTCGCTCATGGTCGTGTAGCCGGCTAGCACGATGTCGTTCACCACGCCCACGAACACGTTCACCACGAAACCGAAACTGTACAGCCACGACACGAGAATGCAGACGAGGCCCATATAGAGGTAGCGCTTCGGGCCCTTCGGGTCGTTTCGCAGGGCGAAGGAGAACAGGAAGCCTATGAGCAAGCCGCTCAAAGCCAGGAGGCAGATGGAGGAAAACGGTGTTACGTACGTGAACTCGTAGTAGTCGAGGGGCATGAGGGAAGCGTGCACGGAGAGGAGCACGCCGGCGGCAGCGCCCATGGCCATGCCCCGCAATGCCCCGAGAAGCAGGGCGGCAAGCGTTACCGGAAGCAGCATGACCATGGCGTACGCCACGTAGTCGTCCGGCATGCCGATGCCGACGAACCCCAACTGGGTAAAGGCAAGCGCCGCGCATGCGACGAGGATCACGGCCGCTACCATCAAGCGTAGCATGCGGCTGCTTTCCGCAAGCAAGCCCCTCCTGGGCAACTTGCGCCGCTTCTTCCCCTTCTCAGCCATCGGGCCACCTACCAGACGGGCGCTCCAAACAAGCTCTGAATCTCGGAGCGCATGATGACGTTATGCGAATCGACGGTTACGGGAAGCTCCGCTCGGAACTTCCTACCATCGGACTGTAACACAAACAGCGCCACGTAATCGCGGCCCGGGTACGATGCCAATATACGGTTGAGTTGGGCCACGCGATCCTGGCTCAATTCGCTCGACGGAACGCGCAGCTCGAAGCTGGCCGGGCGCAGGTCTTCCTCCGAGAGCTCGATGACTTCCACCTCGTACACGATGATCTGGTTACCGCGGTCGCCATGCTCGAACTTGCCCTTCACCTTCACGATGGCGTCCTCCACCACCGCGTCGGCTACGTCGTCGTACTTGAACGTGATGCACTCTATCGATCCGGTCGTGTCCTCCAGGTTGAAGGTGGCCATGCGGTTGCCGCGCTTCGTCAGCTTTGTCACGACGCTCGAGATCATGCCCACGAACGTGGCCGACTTTATCTCCGAAGTGCGGTCGGCCAGCTCGCCAATCTGGTATTTCGTCATCTTCGCGATCATGGCCTCGTACGGCTCGAGCGGGTGCTCGGACACGTAGATCTTCATGATCTCCTTCTCGAAGGCGAGCTTCTGGCGCTTGGGCCACTCCACGCCGTCCGGGGCCGGCACCTCCTCCTCGAAGCCCGAGCCTTCGTCATCCGCGAAGAGGTCGAACATGCTCACTTGGCCTGCGTCACGGTCGCGCTGGCGCTTGGACGCGCTGTCGAGCAGGGGCGTCTCCTCCACGAAGTACATGAGCTGGCGGCGCGTGTAGCCTGTCGAGTCGAAAGCACCACCCTTGATGAGGGCCTCGAGCGCCTTGCGGTTGTAGCACTTGGCATCGATGCGGTTCACGAAGTCGTGCAGCGAAGTGAACGCGCCGCCGCGCTCGCGCTCGGCCACGATCTCGTCGGCGACCGCCTTGCCGATGCCGCGCACGCCGACCAGGCCGAAGCGGACGCCCTCGGGCACCGGTGTGAACTCCGCGTTCGACGAGTTGATGTCAGGCGGCAGCACGGGGATGCCAGAATGCTTGCAGCTCGCGATGTAGCGGATGAGCCGGTCGGTGTTGCCCATGTAACTGGAGAGCACGGCTGCCATGAAGTCGAACGGGTAGTGCGCCTTCAGGTAGGCGGTGCGCATGACCAGGATGGCGTACGCCGCGGAGTGCGACTTGTTGAACGCGTACTTAGCGAACTTCTCGGCGTCGTCCCAGATCTTCTTCGCGATCTCGAGAGCGAAGCCGTTGTCGACCGCGCCCTGGTTCCAGTCTTCCTGCAGCTGGCGCATGACATCGAGCTTCTTCTTGCCCATGGCCTTGCGCAGCTTGTCTGCCTTGCCTGCAGAGAAGCCGCTCATGCGCATGGACACCTGCATGATCTGCTCCTGGTAGACCATGGTGCCGTACGTTTCCTCGAGGATGGGGCGCAGGCGGTCGTCGTAGTAGTGCACGGGCTTCTTGCCTGCCGCGACGTCGACGTAGTCGTCGACCATGCCCGACTCGAGCGGGCCGGGGCGGTTCAGGGCGATGGATGCCACGATGTGCGCGAACGTGGTCGGTTTCATGCGGCTGAACAGGCTCACGTACAGCGCGCCTTCAACCTGGAACAAGCCGTCCATGTTCAGCACAGAGGGATCGTTGGTATCCAGCTCGGTCTCGCTCAGGCGCAACTTGCCCTGCAGCAAGCGGAACGCGAGCGGATCGTCTGTGGGAATGTCCTCGGGCTTCAGGTCGATGCCGTGGCTGGCCTTGACGTTACGGCACGCCATGGACAGCACGTCGAGCGTGCGCAAGCCCAGGAAGTCCATCTTGAGCAGGCCCAGATCGGGCGTGTAGTGACCGTCGTACTGGGTGATGATGCCGCCGCCCTTGGTGTCGCGCTTCATGGGCACGTGGTCGCTCATGGGGTCGCGGCAGATGATGGTGGCGCACGCGTGCACGCCCTCGCCGCGCAGGTGCCCCTCGATGCCGAGTGCGGCGTCGATCACCTGGTGCACGTCGTCCTCATTGTCGTAGGCGGCCTTCAGGTCGGGGTTCTTCGCCAGGGCGTCGCTGATCGTGATGCCCAGCTCGTCGCCGATGAGCTTCGTGATGCGGTCGCCCACGCCGTACGGGTAGTCGAGCACACGGGCCGCGTCGCGCACGGCGTTCTTCGCCTGCAACGTGCCGAACGTGATGACCTGGCTCACGTGGTCCTCGCCGTAGACGTCCTTGATGTGGTTGATGACCTCTTCGCGGCGCCCCTGCTCGAAGTCGACGTCGATATCGGGCATCTCCACGCGCTCGGGGTTGAGGAACCTCTCGAACAGCAGGCCGTTCTCGAGCGGGTCGAGGTCGGTGATGCCCATGGCGTAAGCCACGATGGCGCCTGCGGCCGAACCACGGCCCGGGCCGACGCCGATGCCCTGGCTGCGGGCCCATTCGATGTACTCCTGCACGATGAGGAAGTATGCGGGGAAGCCAGCGTTCAGGATGACCTCCGCCTCGATGTCATAGCGCTCGCACACGTCGGGGCGCAGCTCCTTCAAGCGCTCGAGGCCCACGAGCACCGTATCGCGATTGTCGGGGTCGAAGGCGATGGCCTGCTGCTCATCAGCCGGAAGGTAACGCCTCACCAGGCCCATCTCGCACTTTTTGCGGAACCACGACTCCTCGGTCTCGCCGTCGGGCAGGGGGAAGCGCGGCAAGATCGAATCGCGCTCGAGCTCGACGTTGCACTTCTCGGCCACCTCGACCGTGTTGTCGCACGATTCGGGGAACTCCGCGAGCGCGGCTCGCATCTCCTCCTCTGTCTTCATGTAGAACTGGTCGTTGGGGAAGCGCATGCGCTTGGCGTCGTTGATCTTGCTGCCCGTGCCGATGCACAGCATGATGTCGTGCGCGCGGGCGTCCTCCTGCAGCAGGTAGTGGAAGTCGTTCGTCGCGATGGTCTTGAACCCGCATTCCTGCGCCACCTTCACCAGGAGGCGATTCAGCTCGATCTGGTTCATACCGCTGTCGGTAAGCACCTCGGGACCCTGGTTCTGCAGCTCGATGTAGAAATCGCCCGGCTCGAAGCAGCTCGCCAGCTTGCGCGCCCAATCGCACGCGTCCTCGAACTGGCGATTGTCGAGCAGCCGCGGCACGATGCCCGCGATGCAGGCCGTCGTGCCGATGATCCCCTTGCCGTACTTCTGCAGCTGGGCGAACGTCGTGCGCGGCTTGTAGTAGTAGTTGTCCACGTGGGACTCGCTGACGAGCTTCAACAGGTTGTGATAGCCCTCGTTCGTCTTCGCAAGGAGGATCATGTGGTACAGCCGAGGCTTACCGTCCCTCGCGAGCGTGTCGTCGGTGGTGAAATAGACCTCGCATCCGTAGATGGGCTTGACCTTCTTGCCCGTCTCCTTCTCCACCGCGGCGCACGCGTCGCACAGCTCGGGCACGCCACCCATGACGCCGTGGTCGGTGATAGCCACCGCGGGCATGTCGAGCTCGGCGGCACGACGCACCATGTCCTTAACGTGCGTCATGCCGTCGAGCAGCGAGTATTCGGTATGGTTATGCAGGTGCACAAAGGCCATGTCAAACTCCGTAATGCGCCCGGCAGAAATGGGGCGTTAGTTCGTGGGATATCAATTCATCATAGCAGCGGCACCCCGCAGCTGTCAGCGAACAAACTGTGGTTTTTAATCGCATGCTACAATGGAGGGGAAAATCGAGGATCGTTATATAAGAGGTTTAGCATGTCTGCGCAATTCAAGGTCAACGCGGCCGATCCGCATGCCGTCGCGCGCTTATGCGAGAGGCTCGGCCTACCCGAGTTCATCGCGCGAATCATGGTCTCCCGCGGCATCACCGACAACGAGGAAGCCGACCGCTTTCTCCACCCGTCGCTCGACAACGACTGGATAGACCCCTACGAAATGCCGGGCATCGGCCCCGTGATCGACGCGCTCGAGAAAGCCATCCGCGACAGGCGCCACATCATCGTGTTCGGCGACTTCGACGTGGACGGCGTGTCGGCAACCACCGTTCTCACGCGCGGGCTCCGCGCGCTCGGCGGCTACGCGACCCCCTTCATCCCCCGCCGCTTCGAGGAGGGCTACGCCCTCTCCGCGGCCGCCTTCGAACGCGTGAAGGAGCTCTCGCCCGAGCTGATCGTCACCGTTGACTGCGGCATTGCCTGCAAGGACGAGATCGAGGCCATCATAGCCGAAGGAGTGGACGTGGTCGTGACCGACCATCACGAGCCGTCGGACATGTGCCCCGCGGGCGTCCCCCTGGTAGACCCCAAGACCGACCCCCAATGCCCCAGCTCCATCCTAGCGGGCGTGGGCGTGGCCCTGAAGGTGGTCCAGGCCCTCGGCGGCAGGTTCGGCTTCCCCCACCTCTGGCGCTCCTACACCGACTTGGCCACGCTCGGGACCATCGCCGACCTCATGCCCATGCGCGACGAGAACCGCGCGCTCGTGGCCGACGGCCTGGCGCGAATCAACACCACGCCGAGGCCCTGCCTCGCGGCGCTGCTCGGCCAAGCGGGCGTTGCCGGGAAGCAAGTCGGCGCGACCGACCTCAGCTTCTCGCTCATCCCGCGCCTCAACGCCGCAGGCCGCCTAGGAGACGCGCAAGTGGCCCTCGACCTGCTCATGACCGATGACTTCGACACGGCCTGCAAGCTCGCCGCCGAGCTGGAGGCGACCAACGACAAGCGCAGGGCCATCGAATCGGAGCTCTCCGAAGTAGCCCGCGCCAAGGCCTTGGAAGTCTACCACGGCCAGCGCGCCCTCGTCGTTGCCGGCAAGGGATGGCACGAAGGGGTGAAGGGCATCGTCGCCAGCCGCCTCGTGCACATGTACGGGGTGCCGTGCCTGCTGTTCACCATAGACGGGGACGAGGCCCGGGGCAGCGGCCGCACCGTCGGCCAGGTCAACCTGTTCAAGGCCGTCGAGAGCACGAGCGACCTGCTCACCCGCTTCGGCGGGCACGAGGCCGCCGTGGGCGTAACGCTGCCCGCGAGCAAGCTCGAGGAATTCACCGAGCGCCTCTGCGCCTTCATGGACTCCCTGCCCGAGGACGATTTCCACCCCCTCGTCGAGATCGATACCTGCGTATCGCTCGGCGAGCTCACGCTCGAGAGCGTGGAGCAGCTGCAGGCGCTCGCCCCGTTCGGCCAGGAGAACCGCGTTCCCTGCCTGCTCGCGCACAACGTGTCCCTCACGAACGCGCGCGCCGTGGGAGCCGAGAAGAACCATTTCTCCTGCGCGCTCTCCGACGGCCAGTCGAGCGTTTCGGGAATCATGTTCCACTGCACCGACATCGACACGCTCACACACACTGCCTGCCTCGTGAACGCCGCCTTCGAGGTGCAGATCGACGAATGGCGGGGGCGCAGGTCGGTCAAGGCCATGCTCAAGTCGCTCGCCCCCGCTCAGACATGCGCCGCGCTGGAGGCGTGCCTCGACCCGCACAACCTGCGGTTCGTTTCCGACCTCTACGCTACGAGGGACGACGAGCTGGTCGAGAGCACGGCCGAGAGCCCCCAGGCCATCGAGGCCTACGAAGCCGATAGGCTCGTCAACCGCGAAACGTGGGCCAGGCGCGCGGCGACGCAGCCCGACAAGCTGGAGCGCGAGATCGTGCGCGCGCTCATCGGCGACGCCGAGCTGCACCCCGCACAGCAGGAAGCGCTCGACCGCCTCGAGGAGGGCAGCTCCACGATGTGCGTCATGGCCACCGGCCGCGGCAAGTCGCTCGTGTTCCACGTGCACGCCGCCAAGCGTGCCCTGCGCGACGGGGTGGCGAGCCTCTTCGTGTTCCCCCTGCGCGCGCTGATTGCCGACCAGGCATTCCACCTGAACAACGCCTTCTCCCGCTTCGGCATCATGTCGAACGTTCTCACGGGCGAGAGCTCGCCCGAGGAGCGGAGGTCCACCTACGCCGCCCTCGAGTCGGGAGAGTGCGACGTAGTGCTCACCACGCCGGAGTTCCTGAGCCTGCATGCCGCCAAGCTCGGGCGCTCGGGCCGCATCGGCTTCGTCGTCATCGACGAGGCGCACCACATCGGCCTGGCGAAGGCCGGCAACAGGCCCGCCTACCACGAGCTCGACGAGGCGCTCGAGCTGCTGGGCAACCCGACGGTCCTCGCCCTTACCGCCACCGCGGGCGGCCACACCGCGCGTGACATCACCACCACGCTGCCCATATCCACGTGCGTGTTCGACCCGACCGACCGACCCAACCTGGAAGTGGACGACCACCGCGGCCTCAAGGCGCGCGAGAGCTACCTCGCCAACCTCATTGCCAGCGGCGAGAAGACCGTCGTTTACGTGAACTCCCGCGCGAGCTCCGTGCAGCTGGCACGCGCCCTGCGCCGCAAGGTTCCTCAAATCGCCCTCATGATCGGCTTCTACAACGCGGGCATGTCGCGCGACGAGCGGGCCCGCATCGAGGAGATGTTCCGCACGGGCCAGCTATCGGTGCTCGTGGCCACCTCCGCTTTCGGCGAAGGCGTGAACATCCCCGACATCAGGCACGTCGTGCTCTACCACCTGCCCTACAACGAGATCGAGTTCAACCAGATGAGCGGCCGTGCGGGGCGCGACGGCGCGAAGGCGGGCGTCCACTTGCTGTACACGCGCAAGGACGCCGACGTGAACGAGGGCGTGCTCGCGGAAATGACGCCTGACAGAAGCAGCATGGCCGAGATGTACCGCGCGCTGCGCGACGCCCAGCGCGAGGCGGGAGACGGTTTCTTCACGGCAAGCAACGCCGACATAGCCAACCGCGCTTCGAAGCGGGGCAAGGAGGTATCGAGCGTATCCGCCGCCTGCGCTATCTCGGTGTTCCGCGAGCTCGGGCTCATCGAGACCCACACAGCCTTCACCTCGGGCGAGGTCGTGAGATCAGTCCACGTCGTGCCGGGCGCGGACAAGGTCGAGCTCGAGAGCTCCGTCCGCTACCGCGAAGGCCTCGACGACCAGGCAACGTTCCAAGCATTCGGGCAATGGGCGCTCAATGCGGCGGCAGCCGATCTCCAAGACCGCGTGCAACGGCCCATTCTTCCCGGCTGCTGCATTATGTAGCAAACGAAAGCGGCCGGGTGGCGCAGGGCCGGCACGCCGGCACAGAGCCACCCGGCCGCTTCCTCTTTCCCCTTATAGCCCGAAGCCCCCGCGGCGCATCCAGCCCGCTTCCGCGTCGATCGTGGTCATGCCGTTATGACCGGGGAGGACGATGGTCTCGCCGGGGAGCTGCGCGAGGCGTTTCAGGGAGGCGCTCATATCCGCCGGGCTGCCGCCTTCGAAATCGGTTCGGCCATGGGCTCCCCTGAAAAGCGTGTCCCCCGCCACGAGCACGGGCGAGCCGGCCTCCGTGCCGCCTTCGGAATCGAGGAACAGGCACATGCTGCCCGGGGTATGCCCGGGCGTTGCGATCACTTTCCATTCGGTGCCGCCGATTTCCACAACGTCGCCCTCGCTCACCACGCGGTCCACCGGGCAGCACTTGAAGCGGCGGTGGTTCGGGCCCAGCACCTTGCCGCCCTCGATGACCGGGGCATCCACCTCGCTCGCCACGACGGTCGCGCCCGTTGCCGCGCGCAGCTCGGCCGCAGCCCCCACGTGGTCCCAGTGGGCATGCGTCAAGACGATCGCGTGAACCGGGCGCTCGCCCACCGCGGCCAGGATCCTCTGCGCCTCGCACGTCGGGTCCACGACGAAGCACCCCTCGCCGTCGCCGATGATGTAGACGTTGTTGTCGATCATCCCCATGACGAGGACTTCGATGGGCACGCAGGCCCCATCTATTCTGAAAGCCATTCTCAACTCCGTTTCAGCTGGTGCGGCGGCTACCTGCCCGCGCCCACGTATTCGCCGGGGAACATGCGGCGCGCCTCGAACACGCCGTCCACGTCCTGGATGCGCGCCAGGATGCCCTCGACCTGCGATACGTCGGACACCTCGAACAGGAAGCGCATGCGGACGATGCCGTCCCGGTCGGTGCGCGTAGAGGACACGAGCACGTTCACGCCGGCCTCCGACAAGGCGGCGATGACGTCGCGCAGCAGGTTCATGCGGTCGAGCGCCTCGATATGGGTCTCAATACGATACGTCGCCGCGACGTTGGACGCCCTCTCCCACTCCACGTCTATGATGCGCTCCGGCTCCCTCATCAGGTCGGCGGCATTGGGGCAGTCGCGGCGGTGCACCGACACGCCGCGCCCGCGGGTCACGAACCCGATGATATCGTCGCCGAGGGCGGGGTTGCAGCAGCGGGACAGGCGCACGAGCACGTCGTCGAGGCCCTTCACCACGATGCCGTTGGAGCTGTGCGTCTCATGGCGCTTCGGCCGCGCCACGCTCGTGATCATGGGGGGCATCTTGCCGGTGGACATGGCGGACTGGCCGATGTCGGGCTTGCTCGCCTCTTCGGTGCCCTGATCAACGAGCAGCTTCAGCAAGCGGTTCGTCACGTGCTGGGCGCTCTCCTTGCCGGTGCCGATGTTCACCAGCATGTCGTCGGCTTCCTTGTAGCCCAGGCTCTCCGCCACCGACTTGATGGCGCGCGTCGATTGGGCGCTGGAGATGCCCATCCCGTGCTTGCGCATCTCGCGGGACAGGCGATCGCGGCCCTCCTGGAGGTCGTCACCGCGCGTGACCTTCGAGAAGTACCCGCGGATCTTCGAGCGGGCGGAGGGCGTCTTGACGATGTTGAGCCACCCGCGCGAGGGCGTGGCGCTCTTCTGCGTGAGGATCTCCACGCGGTCGCCCGTCTGAAGCTGGTAGGTGAGGGGCACGATCTTGCCGTTCACCTTGGCGCCAACGCAGTGGTTGCCGACCTCGGTGTGGATGGCGTAGGCGAAGTCCACGGGGGTCGACCCCGCGCGCAAGCTCTTCGCCTCGCCCTTGGGGGTGAACACGAACACCTCGGACTCGCCCAGGTCAACCTTCAGGTCCTTGAGGAACTCGCGGGAGTCCTGCGTCTCCTCCGACCAGTCGACCATCTGGCGCAGCCATGCCAGCTGGCCCTCGAAGTCATCGGCCTTCTTGCCGCGCCTGCCGCCCTCTTTGTACAGCCAGTGCGCCGCCACGCCGAACTCGCTCTTCTGGTGCATCTCCTCGGTGCGGATCTGCACCTCGAGTGGGCGACCCGTCGGGCCGATGACCGTGGTGTGCAGCGATTGGTACATGTTGTACTTCGGCATGGCGATGTAATCCTTGAAGCGCCCTGGCATGGGGTGCCAGATGGTGTGGACGGCGCCGAGTGCCGAATAGCAATCCTTGACGGTGGGCACGATGAGGCGCACCGCGATGAGGTCGTAGATCTCCGAGAAGTCCTTGTCCTTCTTCGTCATCTTCTGGTAGATGGAGAACAGGTGCTTCGGGCGGCCCATCACCTGGGCGTCGATGCCCACCTTCTCCATCTCGGCCTTCAAGATGCTCACGACCTCCTGCAGGTACTCCTCGCGTTCGGCCCTGCTCTCGGTGATCATCTTGGCGACCTGCTTGTATTTCACCGGCTCAAGGTAGAGGAACGACAGGTCCTCGAGCTCCCATTTGATGGAGTTGATGCCCAGGCGGTGGGCGATGGGCGCGTAGATCTCGAGCGTCTCGCGCGATTTGAAGATGCGCCGGTCCTCCCGCAAGCTGCCGAGCGTCCGCATGTTGTGGAGTCGGTCGGCGAGCTTGATCACGATGACGCGGATGTCCTTGCTCATGGCCACGAGCATCTTGCGGATGGTGGCCGCCTGCTCGTCGGTGAGGCTGTTCACCTCGATCTGCGTGATCTTGGTAACCCCTTCCACGAGGTTCGCGACGTCCTCGCCGAAGAGCTCGATCACGTCCTCGCGGGTGACGTCGGTGTCCTCGATGGTGTCATGCAGGAGCGCGGCCGTTATGGTCTCGACGTCCATGTGCAGGCCGGCCAGGATGATGGCCACTTCCACGGGGTGTGCGATGAAAGGCTCGCCGCTCTTGCGGCGCTGGCCCTCGTGCGCCTTGTCGGCGAACGCGAAAGCCTTGGCGAGCATGTCCTCTTCCTCATCGGAAAGGTACGATTTGGTTTCCTCCTGCAGGTCGGCAAAGCGTTCCGCAGGCGTTTTGCCCTCTGCGGATCCGAATCCGTGCTCTCGGGTAGCCGTCGCTGCGGCCTGCTCGATGATGTCTTCGTATGCCATGCGCGGCACCTCCCTCCGGTGTCGTTCGTTGCACGTAACCCTATATTTTAAGCTTTTTGGAAACGGGCGGCCACCAAGCCCGCTGGCGCAATGCCCTACTGCCCCTAAGCGGTTCCTATTGGGCGAAATCGTCGGGCGATATGTTCTTGAGGAAGTCCTTGAAGTCGTCGACGATGCGCTCCTCGTCGAAGGGCTGCCTGAACAAATAGGGGAACGAGGCCTGCTCGAGCACGCGGTCGTTGATGTAGATGGGGGCGTCCTGCCGCAGGGCGAGGGCGATGGCGTCCGACGGGCGCGCATCGAGGTCGATGAGCCGCCCGTGCTGGCTCAGGCAGAGCCTCGCATAGAACGTGCCGTCCTTCACGTCGCATATGAGCACGTGGTCGATGCGCGCATCGAGGTTCGTGAGCGCATCGAGCATGAGGTCGTGCGTCATCGGGCGCTCGAAGCGCGCGCCCTCGAGCACCGAGCCGAGCGCCATTGCCTCGGGCATCCCTACGCAGATGGGGATAACACGGGACTTCCCCTCGCTCACCAGCTCCTCTTTCGGCTGCATCACGAGGAAGGAGGGCGCGCTCGGCCCCGTCACAATCAATGTCAAAACCTTGAGCTCAACCATAAGATTCAAATCAATCGACTTCTATTTCAACCGCAGCATCCGAAATGCGCCATATCGGCGCGAAGCGTGAGCGACACGACCTTCGCGCCTTGAACGAGCGTGAACACCAAGATGGCGTGCCTCGGGTGCTACAGCATGCCGTCGAGGGTGCGCCAAGCCAGCTCCGCGCACTTCACGCGAGCCGGCATGCGGCTGATGCTCTCGAGCTCGTAGGCCTCGTCGAGATCCTCCTGCTCCTCCTCGGTCAACTCCTCGCCTTGGATCATGCGGATGAAAAGGCCGCTCAGGCGCTTGGCCTCCTCGACGGTCTCCCCGGTGATGAGGTCGGCCATGATGTCGGCGCTCGCCTGCGAGACGGCGCACCCGGACCCCGTGAAGGCAGCTTCCTCGATGGTGCCACCGTCCTCGGAAAGGCGCAGGCGCAGGACCATCTCGTCGCCGCAGCTCGGGTTGATGCCCTCGTGCTCGTGCGTGAAGTTCTCGAGCTCGAACTTGTTATCGGGGTGCGCGTTGTGCTCCATCAACGCGGCGGTGTATACATTGGCGCTAGGCATGGAACATCCTCCAGACATGCTGCAAACCTTCTATGAGCTGATCGATGTCGGCCGAGTCGTTGTAGAACGCGAACGAGGCGCGGCAGCACGAGTCGATGCCGAGGTGCGCGAGCAACGGCTGCGCGCAATGGTGTCCGGCGCGGATGGCCACGCCGTCCATGTCGAGGATGCTCGCAACGTCGTGCGGGTGGATGCCGCACACGTTGAAGCTCACGACGCCGTGGTGGAGCGCCGGATCGTCGGGGCCGATGATGCGCACGAACTCGAGCTCGCGCAGGCGACGCACGCATTGCGCGACCAGCGCGTCCTCGCGCGCCCGCATGGCCTCGAAGCCAACTTCCTCCACGTAGGTGAGCGCTGCATCGAGCGCGTAGATGCCGGCGGCGTCCTGGGTTCCCGCCTCGAACTTCTCGGGCACGGGAGCCCACGTGGCGTCCTGCTCGGTGACGGAGTCGATCATCTCGCCGCCCGTGAGGAACGGGGGCATGGCCTCGAGCAGCTCGTGGCGCCCCCAGAGCACGCCGATGCCCATGGGACCGAACACCTTGTGGGCGGAGAAGGCGAAGAAGTCGCAATCCAGGTCTGTCACATCCACGGGGAAATGCGGGGTGGACTGCGCGCCATCGACGATCATGACGGCGCCATGCTCGTGGGCGATCTGACCCATGAGCTTCACGTCGTTCGCCACGCCGAGCACGTTGGACACGTGGATGGCCGAGAC
>SUUE01000019.1:20167-25413 GCA_015062685.1 Coriobacteriaceae bacterium | reverse complement strand
ATCTTGTTGGCGTCGCCGCCGAGCGCGAGCAGCTCGTTGTAGGGAGCTTCCTGCTCCACATCGCGCAGGTCGAGCTCGATGCCGTGCTCGCCGGCATAGCGCGTCGCGATGGCGCACGTGGGGCACGGCGGCCAGTAATACAGGATGAGGTTGCTCATGTCTTCGCCCTTCCGCCTTACAGCTGCATGAACAGCCACTCGATGATGGTCTCTTCCACGTCGTACTCGATGTCGTCGTAGTTGTGGATCTCGTGGCGGTAGCCGCTGTAGAGCTTCGTCACCACGTCGTGGCCGGTGTCGGTGAGCCAGTTCGCGCACGTGTACACGCCCTGGCCGAAGTTGCCCACCGGGTCCTGGTCGCCCGCGATGCACAGAATCGGCAGCTCCGTCGGCACCTTCGCGGCCCATTCCTCGCCCTCGATGACGAGCATCATGTCGATGAAGTCGCGCATGCTGATGTTGTGCGTGGGGTGCGTGAACGCGTCGAACGGATCCTCGGCGTGGTCCTTCTGAACGAACGGGTCGTGGCAGATCCACTCGTTGCCCAGCGTGACGCCCTCGGGGCAGCGGCTGAACATCCAGCCGAACAGCTCGTTGACGATGGCGGGGTCGCTCTCGTGCGCCTTGCCGGCCCCGACGGCCTCGTCGGCCATGGCGCGCGCCTTGGCCGTGTTGTTGAACACGCCCGTCGTGCCGCAGTAGACGGCGCCCGCCAACTCGTCGCCGTACTTCGCGGAGAAGTCGCGCGCGATCATCGAGCCCATGGAGTGGCCGAACATGAAGTACGGCAGGTTCGGGTACTTCTCGCACACCAGGTCCTTGAAGCGCTTCTCGTCCTCCATCATGGTGTGCGGGCCGGCCTCGCCCCAGTCGCCCCACGTGTCGTTCAGGATGGCCGTGGCGCCATGGCCCACGTGGTCGTTCGCCGCCACGATGAAGCCGGCGTCCATGAGGGCCACGATCATGTGGAAGTAGCGGCGGGAATGCTCGCCGAAGCCGTGGACGAGCTGCACGATGCCCTCGGGCTCGCATGCCGGAACGTAGATCCAACCGACCACCTGGTCGCGCTCGTTGAATGAGGGAAACTTGACTTCGTGCAGCATAGCTCGCTCCTTTTCCTCGATGGCTTTTGTGGCGCGGACCGTTCGCCCGCGGCCAAACATGACCATTATCGCCCTTTTCCGACACGTTCACGTATCATGGTCGGAAAAGAATCAGGAAAGGTGGCGCTCATGGACGAATGCAGGATCGACGGCCAAACGGAGGGGGCGAGCTTCGAGGAGCTCGCCGAAGCGTGGAAGGGCGACCTGTACTGGATCAGGTTCTTCGTGCGCCCATGCTGCCCCGCCCCGGACCTGGAGGGCGCGAAGGGCATGCTCGACCGCCTGGCCGGCGAGGTGGACGCCCGCAGCGACTTCACCCCCGAGCAGAAGCGGGAGCTGCGCGAAGCCATCGAGGCGCGTAAGGAGTGGTACCCGACGTCGGGCCTTTGCCGCTCGAAGCGCAGCTAGGGCGCCTAGCGCGCTTCCACGTAGGCGCTCACGCCGGCGCGCACGAGCTCGTATTCCGCGGCCAGCTCGCTCACGAGCGCATCGACGTCGGTGCTCGCGCGCAGGGCCTCGTTGCCGGGGCGCAGCGCCTCGGTGATGTCGCTCGCCAAGACGCCGAGCCGCGAGAACGCCAGGTTCATGCACACGCCCTTGGCGGCGTGCGCGGCCTCGAACGTGGCGGCGGCGTCCCCGCTGTTCCACGCCTCGACGACGCCCGGGCAGGTCGTGTCGCTGAGGAACTTCCCCAGGATCCGCTCGATCAGGGCATCAGAGCCCAAACGCGCGATCGCGTCGTCGTAGCTGCCGTCAATTGCCGCATACAGCTCTTGAAGTGTCATTTGTCCGCTCCGTTCCGCGCGCCCGACGTTTTCTGACCATTAGCAAGATACCGCTCGAACTCGTCCCGGTCGAGCGGTTTCGAATAGTAGTACCCCTGAATGAAATCGCAACCCATGGCGGTGACCTTGGCTGCCTCGGCGGCCGTCTCCACGCCCTCCACCACCGTCTGCAGCCCGAGCGTGCGCGCCAGCGAGATCGTGGACTCCACGATGCGGAAGTCGCCGAGCGCGGTGGCCTGTTGAATCACGCTCATGTCGAGCTTCATCACGTCGAGCGGGAGCATGTTGAGCGACGCAAGCGACGAGTAGCCGGAGCCGAAGTCGTCGAGCGCGGTGGAGAAGCCCCGCTCGCGCAGGTCGCGCAACATCCCGATGACCGCCTCGGGGTTGTCGGCGTAAGCGGTCTCGGTCAGCTCCACCTGGAGCAGCGAGCGGTCCACGCCGTGCTTGTCGGCCAAGGCGGCCACCTGGTCCGGCAGGTCGGGCATGTCGAAGTCGAGGCGCGACGCGTTCACCGAGATGGGAACGGCGGGCAGGCCCAGGTCGACGCAGCGCCTGACTTCCTTGCAGGCCTCTTCCCACACGAACAGGTCGAGCTTCGCGATGAAGCCGTTGCGCTCGAAGATGGGGATGAACACGCCGGGGCTGATCGCGCCCAGCTCGGGGTGGCGCCAGCGCACGAGCGCCTCCGCGCCGCCCGTCACGCCGGCGCGCACGTCGTGCTTGGGCTGGAAGAACACCGAGAACTGCCGCTCCTCCAGCGCCGCCTGCATGCTCTCCTGGATGACCTGCTCCTCGCGCTGGCGCTTGTGCAGCTCGTCGTCGAAGAAGACCACGTTGTTGCCGTGCAGCCCCCTCACCGACTCCAGCGCGCTCATGGCGCGGTTGCAGGTTTGGAGGGCGGGGATGGAATGGTCGACGTCCTCCACGATGCCGAACTTCACGTACAGGTTGGCGAACGGCAAGCTCGCGACCGTGTCGTCCAGCACGTGCTCCCAGCCGCGTTCCTGGTGCTCGATCAGGAAGGTGAACGTGTCGCCGCCCGTCCTGCCCGCCGCGACGCACGCGGGCATGGCCTCGGAGAGCGCCGTGGCCAGGTCGCGCAGCAGGCGGTCGCAGTTGCGCTCGCCATAGCGGTCGTTGAGCGACTTGAAGTTCTCGACGTCGCCGCACACCATGTCGAACGCCGCGCCCCGCTCGGCCTCGAGCGCGTCCTCGACGGAACGGAAGAAGAACTCCTTGCTGGAAAGGCCGGTCAGAGCGTCGCGCGAGAGCTGGTTGACGAGCGAGGCCGATTCGCGCAGCCGGATCATGTTGTGGATGCGGTTCATCATGATCTGGGGGTTGTACGGCTTCACGACGAAATCGTTCGCGCCCAGCTCGAGGCACGATATCTCGTCGTCGGTGGTCGAGCTCGCCGTGCACACGAACAGGGGGATGGTGTCGTAGCGAGCGTCCTGGCTCTTGCGGCGCAGGAACTCGAAGCCGTCGCATTCGGGCATGTACAGGTCGAGCAGGATGAGCGCCAGGTCGCGGTAGTGCTCCTCCAGGCGCTGGATGCCCTCCGCGCCGTCGCATGCCTGGATGACGTCAAACTCCTCTTCGAGCAGCGCGCACAGGATCTCGCGGTTGATCTCGTTGTCCTCGACGACGAGCACGAGCCGCCGCGCGCCGTGTGTCCTGATCAAACGGTCCATGCTAACCCCCTATGGCTCGATGAGCACTTCGAGCGTCTCGAAGAGGACGGCGGGCTCAACCGGCTTGCTCAGGTGGGCGGTCAGGCCGGCTTGCAGGCTCTTCTGCACGTCCTCGTCGAAAGCGTTTGCGGTGAGCGCGATGATGGGCACGGACTTCGCGTCGGCGCGGTCCATCGCGCGGATGGCCATCGTGGCCTCGAGCCCGTTCATCTCGGGCATGCGCATGTCCATGAGCACGGCGTCGTAGTAGCCGGGCTCGTGAGCCTCGAACATCTCGACGGCCACCTTCCCGTTTTCGGCGTGCTCCACCGCGACGTCCCTCGTGCTCATGAGCTCGATCATGATCTCGGCGTTGATCTCGACGTCCTCGGCCAGGAGCACGCGGCGGCCCGCCAGGTCGGCCCGCGCGCGCCCCTCGCTCGAGGCGGCGCGCTTCTTGAGCGCCTGCTGGAACTGCTCGATCACGTTGGCTGCGAACAGCGGCTTGGCCACGAAGCTGTCCACGCCGGCGTGCAGGGCCTCCTCGAGCACGTCGTCCCAGTTGTACGCCGTGAGGATGATGATGGCCGAGTCGTCGCCCGCGATGGAGCGGATCTGCCGCGTCGTCTCGACGCCATCCATGTCGGGCATCTTCCAATCCACCAGAATCAGGTCGTACGGTTCGCGCCGGGCGCCGCGCACGCGCACCATGTCGACCGCTTCGGCGCCGGAGCTCGCGAGGTCCGTCGAGATGCCCACTTCCGTCAGCACGAGCTTGGCATGCTCGCAGGCCACGTGGTCGTCGTCGATCACGAGCACGCTCATCTCATGCGGCTGCATCTCGATATCGGCCGGGTCGGCGGCGCCGCCCTCGGTGTCGGCCAGCGTCACCGTGACGACGAACGTCGTGCCGACGCCCTTCTCGCTTTCGACCTCGATGGTGCCGTTCATCATCTCGACCATGCTCTTCGTGATGGCGAGGCCCAGGCCCGTGCTGCCGTACTTGTTCGCCGACGTGGAGTCCTCCTGCGAGAACGTGTCGAAGATCTTCGGCAGGTAGTCCTCGCTTATGCCGACGCCCGTGTCGCTGATGGTGAACCTCAGCGTCGACCTGCCCGCGAACCGCGCGGTCCTCTCCACCGTGAGCTCGACCGAACCGCCTGCGGGCGTGAACTTCACGGCGTTGCCCAGCACGTTCACGAGCGTCTGGCGCAGCTTCGTGTCGTCGCCGACGTAGCTGTCGTCCACGGTGCCGTTTATCTTGCAGCGGTAGCCGAGGCCCTTGTCGGAGCACTGGCTGGAGATGATGGTGTTCACCTGCTCGAGCAGCTTCGAGAACGAGAACGGCTCGCTCTTGACCACCATGCGGCCGGACTCGATGCGCGACACGTCGAGGACGTCGTTGATGATGTCGAGCAGGTGGCGCGCCGACGAGCCGATCTTCTCGAGGTGCTCGCGCGTGCGCTCGGGCACGCCCTCGTCGGCGAGGGCGATGCTGTCCAGGCCGATGATCGCGTTCATGGGCGTGCGGATCTCGTGGCTCATGTTCGACAGGAAGGCCGTCTTGGCGCGGCTCGCCTCTTCCGCCACGGCCAGCGCGTCGCTGAGCGCGCGGCTCTGTGCCATCTGGTCGCGCGTCTCGGCGTCGACGTTCACGAAACCCAGCCCCACGGCGTGCACGAG
>SUUE01000019.1:0-20067 GCA_015062685.1 Coriobacteriaceae bacterium | reverse complement strand
AGCGCGCGGCTCTGTGCCATCTGGTCGCGCGTCTCGGCGTCGACGTTCACGAAACCCAGCCCCACGGCGTGCACGAGCCCGTCCTCGCGCGCGCTCGCGTGGCGCACGCCCGCGACGCGCATCATCTCGTACGATTCGACGCCGTTGCGCTCGATCAGGTAGCGGAACGACAGCACCATCTGCTCCTCGAGGCCCTTGCGCATGGCGTCGGGCTCGATGAACTCGAGGAAGCCCTCGCGGTATTCTTCCGCCACGTACTTCTCGGTGTAGCCGACGAACATGTCGTGGAACGCGAAGCGCTCCCCCGTGGCGGGCGCGCCCTCGAGCGCATCGTTCGCCTGGTAGCAGATGCCCTCGTCGGCATCGAGGTCCACGTAGTAGACGCTGCGGTAATCGGATGCGAGCGCCGTGATCATCATGTCCTGCTGGGCGCGCTGCTTCTCCTGGTCGAGCAGCTGCTCCTGCAGGGCCAGCCGGCGTTCCATCTCCTCCTGCTTCACGCGGGCCTCGGTTTCCACGGCCTCGCGCTCCACGGCCAGGTTGGCGTTGCGGCGGGTCTGCGCGATGATGAGGCCGGCCGCCACGAGCAGCACGAGGGCGGTGAGCAGGGTCTGAAGCACGCTGCTCATCGTGAGCTCGGCGGAGATGTCGCTGATCTGATCGGTGATGACGCTCTCGCGGATGAGGTAGGTGAGCATCCAGTTCGTGTTGGGCACGGGCACGTAGGCGAGCGTCTCCTGCACGCCGTTGTACGTGAACGACACGATGCCCGAGTTGCCTTCCTGGAAGTCGCGCACGATGGAGTCGCGGGAGGCGCCACCCTCGAACTGCGCCATCTGCAGGGCGTCGAGCAGGTTGTCCTCGCTAGCCAGGCCGCCCAGAACCATGTTGGTCAGCGGCACGCCGTCGGACGTGTAGAGGTTGCAGAACGTGGCCTCGTTCGAGTCGGTGTTCAGCGACAAGCCGCTGATGAGCGTCTGCATGTCGATCTCGAGGAAGCTCATGACGAGGTCGTGGCCCATGAAGGATACGCCGTCGAGCGGCAGGGCGATGATGACCTTCTTGTCGTTGCCGTGCAGGTCCTTGACCGATATCTCGGGGCCCGAGATGTCCCGGTAGTCGAAATCGTAATCGGCGATGTTGTCCTGCGTGCCGAGCGACGTGTAAATGAGCCCGTTCTCGTCCACGAATGCGAACTTCTCGAGCGTGTAGAGCTGCTTCATCTTGGCTTGGAAGCTCTGCAGGTGCTCCATGTCCGACAGGTCCTCGCTCGAGAGCAGCGAAATGGCGGTTTTCATGTTGTCGATGGCGTTGTTGAGGTTGGCTTCGACCACTTGCTCGCGGCGACCCGCGAGCTCGTCGAGGTAGAACATGCTCACGGAGCGCACGGCGTCCTCGGTCGCGCGCTTGATGTTCTGCCCCATCCACCATGACCCGAACACGAGTATGGCGGCAACGGCGGCGATGACGAAGACCGTCACTTTCGTCGAATAGCCTGCATGTCCACGATCGTACATACGCCACCCGCTTCCAGCCTGGAAACCCGATAGGTCAAAAATAGCACAACACCTGCGGAAAAAGCGGGAAGTCAAGGCCCGATTGCGTCTTCGTCAACCAATTGTTAGTCAACTGATGGTTGATTTTCTTTACCGAAATCTACCGCAACTCGCTCGCCCACGGCGCATGAGCGGCGTATCCTTGAAGCGTCGAGAGGAGCAGCCATGACGCCCGCCATTTCCGTAGGAGCCAACGTTTACCGATTGCGCAAGGAGGCGCGCCTGACGCAGGACGACCTCGCGTCGTACCTGGGCGTCACGAAGGCGTCCGTTTCCAAGTGGGAGACCGGCCAGAGCTACCCCGACATCGAGCTGCTGCCCAAGATCGCCACGTACTTCGACACGTCGGTCGACAAGCTCCTCGGCTACGAGCCGCAGCTGAGCAAGGCCGGCATCAAGCGCGAGATCGCCCGGCTGCGCGAGGCGTTCGCGACGCTGCCCTTTGCGCAGGCGCACGCCCAGTGCCAGGAGCTCGTGCGCGACTACTACTCGTGCTACCCGCTGATCGCGCAGGTGGCGTCGCTGTACATGAACCACCTTTACCTTGCCGGCGAGGGCGAACGGGTCGTGCTCGCCGACGAGGGCATCGAGCTGTGCCGCCGGATCAAGCGCAACTCCGAAGCGTCCGCCGACATCAAGATCGCGGAGGTCGTCGAGGCGAGCCTGCTGCTCGCGACCGGCAACCCGCAGGCAGCCGTGGAGGCGCTCGAGGAGACGTTCGAGGTCGACACGGGGGCAGACATCCTGCTCGCCAACGCCTACAGCGCGCTGGGGCAGCTCGACGACGCCGACAAGACGCTGCAGGGCGCGCTCGTGCAGTCGCTCGTGCTCAGCCTGAACCGTCTGACGCAGCTGGCCCTGATCTGGTCCGCCAACCCCGACAAGGCCGGCAAGGTCGAGACGGCCTACGCGCGCTCGCTCGCACTCATCGACGCGTTCGACATGGACGGTTTCTACGTGAACACCGCCGCCATCCACTTTTCGTTCGCGATGGCGTTCATCGCCGGCGGCAACGAGCAACGGACGCTCGACTGCCTTGAAGGCTACGAGCGCTCGTGCCGTGAGCTGGAGTTCCCCATCAAGCTGCATGGCGACGATTTCTTCGACATGGCCGAGGCCTTTATCGAGGATGTGAACACCCTCGGCGGCGACGCGCCGCGTGACGAGGCCCTCATCAAGAAGACGCTGGTCGAGGGCGTCACGGCCAACCACGCGTTCGCCCCGATTGCCGACGACCCGCGCTTCAAGCGCGTCGTCAAGAGCCTCGAGGAGGTGGCGCGATGAAGCGCCTCGCCGTCTACCTGGCCGTCACGTTCGGCCTCACCTGGGGGCTGCTGATCCCGGCCGGCTTCGCGCTCGACACGTTCGCGAACGGCGAGACCTCCTCCATGCTCATGATCGGCCTCATTGCCTTGAGCATGTTCTTCCCGCTCGTCGGCGCGCTCGTGGCCAACTTCTCCTGCAAGCCGGAAGGGCGCATCGACCTGTGCTGGAAGCCGCTCGTCACGAAGAACAT
Source organism: Coriobacteriaceae bacterium (assembly GCA_015062685.1). Taxonomy (GTDB): domain Bacteria; phylum Actinomycetota; class Coriobacteriia; order Coriobacteriales; family Eggerthellaceae; genus UBA9715. The sequence continues at coordinate 16,995 of SUUE01000019.1, read as the reverse complement.
CCGCTATTACCTGGTGGCGTGGTTCGCGCCGGCGGGCGTAGTGCTGCTCGGAAGCGTCGCGTTCTTCGCGGCGAACCCGCAATGGTTCGACCCGAGCATGCAATCCTATTTGGAAACGGTGGCCGCGGCGGCAGGGCAACCTACCGACAGCATCGCGAGCCAGATGCCGCCCGTGCCGGTGTTCTTTGCCGCGACCCTCTCCAGCGCGCTCACCGTCGCGCCGCTCATCAACATGATCCCCGCGTTCGGCGAGGAACTCGGGTGGCGGGGCATGCTGTTCCCGACGCTTGCCGAGCGCACGTCGCCGCGCACGGCCGCCCTGGTCACGGGCGCTATCTGGGGCATTTGGCACGCGCCCGCGATCGCCATGGGGCACAACTACGGCATGGGCTACGCGGGCTTCCCCATCGCGGGCGTCCTGGCCATGACGCTGCTCTGCACGGCGTTGTCCTGCTGGCTGTGTCTGCTGCGGCAGCGCTCGGGCAGCGTGTGGCCGTGCGCGCTCGCCCACGGCTCGTTCAACGCCGTCGCCAACATGGGGGTGCCGTTCTGCACGTGCGGCAGCACCCTGTTCGGCCCCAGCCCCCTCGGCCTCGTGGCGGGCATCCCGCTCATCGTCCTAGGCGCCTACTGCTGGTTGCGCCTTCCGGCCAGCGCGTCATAAAGGGAGAGCGCCCCGAGGCGCTCTCTTCGTTTGGAGCTAGTCGGATTCCCGCGCCAACGCATCTTCCTGACGTCGGTAAGCCCTCCAGGAGAGGTAATTGACGAGCAGGATCAAGGACACGAACATGACGAGCATGATGACCAGCATGGCGAAGTCGCCCGCCCACGTCACGCCGCCCCAGCCGAACAGGATCACTTCGTTCACCAGGCGGCCGCCCGTTGCCGCGACCGCGACCATCGCGCCGAGCGCGATCGAAGGCGCGATCATGCCCGACTCGCTGAACGTGCGCGACTCGAGGAAGCGCATGGAGTCGCTGTAGACGCCCCGGCGCATCATCATGAAGGCCACCACGAGGCACGCCGCGATCAGCACGCCGAACTCGATAGGCGACGTCGCGATTATGCTTCCGTTCGCGTCGGTCTGCGCCAGGTAGTTGTAGCGCGTGAAGATGTCGAACAGGATGCCGAACACCATGATGTAGAAGCCCACCTTGTAGATGGGGCCAAGCTGTGCGGCCGAGCGCTCGTCCTTGGGGCCGCCGCCGAACATTTCGCTCAATGATTTCATCTCGAACTCCTTTATTCTTCCCAGAACAGCTCGTCAAGCGTCTTGCCGAGCGTTTTACAGATGCTGATGCACAGGTTGAGCGTGGGGTTGTAGCTCCCCGACTCGATGCAGCAGATGGTCTGGCGCGTCACGCCCACCGCCGCCGCCAGCGCGGCTTGCGACAGCCCCGCCGCAGCACGCGCCTCCCTGAGCCGCGTGTTCTTGACGTCTCCCATAGGCAAATCTTTCTCGTTGGTATTCGTGCACAACGTTGCGATGTCAAAAATATATGACATTTCTCGCTGAGTGTCAAATATTTCTGACATTTTCAGTGCGACAAGACTTTTCGGACCGCGATAAAAGCGTCGCTGGGCACGTAATTGGCAAAAATTCCGACTTGCCGACGATTTTGCCGAAGGTGCTTAAAATAGCGTTTTCATAACCCCTGGTCAGAGATGTGCCACCTTCCACAGACAGCCACATGCTGCTCGGAAATCGTCGGCAACTCGGTTTTTTTGCCACCGCAAACGTCGAAATCAGCAAAATCGTCGGAAAGTCGGATTTTTTGCCACCAAACTGACGCCCGAGCAAGTTCCTGCCCGGATGGCGGCAAGGCCAGCGCGAACCAGTCGCGAACTCACCATAGGCACACCGCCACGATAGCGGGCATTTCCGCGAAACGCGCCCGAGGGGCGCGCGGTGCGCGCCCCTACTTGCTGGCGGAAGCCACCTGGTCGATGGCCGCGATGAACACGTCCGGGTGCTCGACGTGGATGTCGTGACCCGACTTGATCTCGGTGGTCTGGCAATTCGGGACGGTCCGCCCTATGCGCGCCGCATCCTCATCGGTCGTGGCCGCGTAGAGCACCCCATCCTCACCGTAGTTCGTCGATGCCTTCAGATAGACCGTCGGGCATTCGATCCGGCCCAGCACCGCTGCCTGGTCGATGCCCGCCATCCAGCTGCCGTCGTAGAACGAGTCTCCGAAGCGCGGGTCCCAATCGTCCATGAAGTACATGCCACGCGTCCAATCGCGCGGCACCCATGCGTTCACGGCATGCTCGCCGGGGTGCTCCGCGCAGAAGGCGGCCGTCTGATCTGCGAGCATCTTCTGCAGCCCGCCGAACAGCCCGAACAGGTAGCTGTGCGACGCATACCACGCCGGGTAGTCCTTCACTTCGCTCTGCTGCAGGAACTCGTGCGACACGATGTAGCCGTCGTAATAGGCGAACGTCCCCGCACTCTCCCTCGCCTCTTCGGGCGTCACGCGGAACAGCGGCGGGTCCTCCAGCACGCAGCCGCTAACATGCTCGCGGTCGCTGGCCGCCACGTATGCCGCCAAGATGCCGCCCGACGAATGCCCCGACACGATGTAGCTGCCGCCGATGACCTGCTCGGCAAACGCCACGAGCGCATCACCGTTTGTCGAGCACGAATACAACGCAGGGTCGTGCGCTGACTCGCCATGCCCGAAGCAGTCCACCGCGAACACGTGATAGCGTTTCGAAAGCTCGGGCAGCACGCTGGCGTAGTCCTCCCACTCCATGCCCTGCCCGTGAACGAGCAGCAGCGCTGGCCCGTTGTCGGGTCCTTCCGCGTAGTTGATGGTCACGCCGTCCACCACCACACGTTGCTCGGTAAAGCCCGACTCCAACGCGCGGTCGATCAGGCGCTGCTCGGCATGCAAGTTGTTGTCGCAATAAAGACCGATAGCAATGCCAGCCGCCGCCACGACGGCGCCCGCTACGATGCCGGTTATCTTCAGCGCTTTGAAGCCGCGCCCCTTCCCCGTCATTTTGCGGCCTTTCTCGCCGCCGCCATGGCCGCCTCCACGTTGGCCATGAATTCATCTTCCTTGCAAAATGCGAGCCCCTGGCCCTCCTCGCCCAACACCACGAGCTTGTCGCCGGGCTTGATGTCGAACAGATCGCGCGCCTCCTTGGGAATGACCACCTGCCCGCGCTCGCCCACCTTCACGTTGCCGAACAGGTGCCTGCCGCGCGGCGGCGAGGCGAGACCCATCCCGCCGCCATCGAACGACACGAGCCCGTCGAGCGTCGTGCCGAGCACATCGGCGAGAGCCGCCGCATGCTCGAGGTCGGGCGACGTTTCGCCAGCTTCCCATTTCGCCACCGTCTGGCGCGATACGCCGACGGCTTCGGCCAGTTGCTCCTGCGTGAGTCCGACAGCTTGTCGTGACGCGAGGATGTTTTCCGCAATGCTCATGTCTGCCCCCATCAGCTCTTTTGGACGTCGCTCTTGCGGACGCCACCCGCACGCGCCCGAGCCCCATGATACATTCCCAGCATACTTTTCATACCATGCATGCGATGATATGACGCAACGACGGGCCACGCCACCAACCGAACCTGGCATTTTTCGAGCGCTCATGTCAGGAACGGTTGTCATGCACGCAGGGCGCCGCACCGCCCCCCCCACGCTTCCAAAACGGGCGCCGCAGCGCTCAATTGGCAATTTTTCCGACTTGCCGACGATTTTGCATCGAGCCTTCGAACAAGCATTCCTGATTGCCCAGGTCAGAACATCGCAGATTCTCGCAAACGACGATGACCGCCATCGAAATCGTCGGCAAGTCGGAATTTTTGCCATCACAAACGTCGAAATCAGCAAAATCGTCGGCAAGTCGGAATTTTTGCCAGCATACCGACTGGACGAGCAGTGGATGCCCGCATGACAAGCGCGTAGAATTAACGTGCCCGAGGGCCCTCGGGCACGGGCGGCCGAACACGCAACGGAGAGGCAGGCAATGGACGGAAAGCTATTCGCAACGGCTCTCGCGAAATTCGCGGCGGGCGTCGTGGTTCTCGGCTTGCTGCTGTTCCTGCCAGCGGGCACGCTCGGCTGGTGGCAAGGCTGGCTGTTCATGGGGATCCTCTTCGTGCCCATGTTCGGCGCAGGCCTCGTCATGATGGCAAAAGCGCCCGACCTCCTGCGCAAGCGGCTCGACGCCAAAGAGAGCGAGGGCGAGCAGCGCACAGTGCTGGCACTCTCGGCGCTCATGTTCGTCGCAGCGTTCGTCGTTGCAGGGCTCGGCGCGCGCTTTGGGTGGCCGCAGCTCCCCAGTTGGGCATCATGGGCGGGCGCCGCCGCGTTCTTGGCCGCGTACGCGCTCTACGCCGAAGTCATGCGCGAAAACGCCTACCTGTCGCGCACGATCGAGGTGCAGGGCGGGCAAAAGGTGGTCGACACCGGCCTCTACGGCATCGTGCGCCACCCCATGTACAGCTCGACGCTCCTGCTGTTCCTGTCGATGCCCATCGTGCTGGGCTCCCCGTTCTCGTTCATCATCATGCTGGCCTACCTGCCCATCATCGCCAAGCGCATCCGCAACGAAGAAGAAGTGCTCGCCGAAGGCCTCGAAGGCTATGCCGAGTATCTGACCCGCGTGAAATGGCGGCTTATCCCCCACGTGTGGTAAGGGCAATCCGAACGAGCGGATTAGTGTACACATTTTGCGTTTCGGGCCAATTCGAATAAACACGACCTGGGCTTTTTCTGATGTCATTTAAAAATGTGTACACTAATCACCGCTTTCGGGCCAACGCCGCCGTGAGCGGGGAATGCTACGATACGTAGCAATTTATTTGCAGATGTAAGCACTTGTTGCTGGTTGCCACGCGCGAGGACGGCGCATGCTCTAACACGTAGGATGCAACCCGCAAAGAGCAAGGAGCTACCATGAAAGTGTCTGAGAAGATCAAGGAGCTGCGCAACGAGCGTGGCTGGTCGCAGGAGCAGATGGCGGAGAAGCTGAACGTTTCGCGCCAGGCGATCACGAAATGGGAAACCGGCGGGGGAACGCCCGACATCGAGAACCTCGCCGCGCTCGCGCAGCTGTTCGGCGTCTCCGCCGACACGCTGATCTTCGGCGACGGGCCCGAAGCCGACGGTGCCCCCGCCCGCTTCGAGAGCGTCACGGCGGTGGACATTGCCGAGGAGAAGCACTACGACATCAAGGTCGGGTGCGCGCATGCGGTCACGCTGCGCACGGTCGAGGGCGAGAAGGCGGTCGTGCGCCTGGCCGCCGACTCCATCGCCGACCTGGAGCGCGCCTTCAAGGTGGCCCTGGACACTGAGGGCCGCAACTTCGACATTGATGTGGCGAACACCGGGGTCGTGGCCGACGCGCTCGCGCGCCAGCAGCTTGACGTGACGATCGAGCTGCCGGCCGCTTTCTCGGCCGACGTGGAAGTGGAGCTGTACGCAGACGAGCTGCGCGTCGAGGACGCCTCCCTCGACGTGGAAGTGGGCGGCAAGGTCGACGTCGTGCGACTCGCCAACGTGGACGGCCACGTGGAGCTCGACGTTCCCATCGACATGGAGGTTTGGGCCGACAGCGTGCGCGGGCAGCTCGACGTGAACCAGATCGGCGCGACCTCGATCGTGCACGTGGCCAACGATACGCCGTTCGTGGCGTCGACGAGGGGCCGCCTGGGCAAGCGCACGCTGCGCTTCACCCGCGACGGCCAACCCGCAGAGGCACCCGAGCTGGAAGACGCCCCGCTCATCATCGAGCTTGCGGGAACCCGCTGCGAGCTCACGGTGGATTCGCTGTCGTAACGACCCGGCTGGCTGTAATCGGAATGCTTCAAGCTGAGCGGCAGGAGCCCCTGCCGCTCAGCCCTAGTACGCAAGCAACGGCGCGCGCTTCAGATCGAGCAGGAACACCTTCCTCTTGCAGCAGGTCGTTCGCAATGGCCCCAATATATCAAACCGCGCCGCCTGCGAGCCCCGAGCAAGCCGGGATCCTTCACCGCCCGGACGGGCCACGACCCGCTGCGCCGCTCTTTCGAAAAGCGGCATCGCGGCGCGCTAGGGGTTAAGGCAGAATGCGGCCATCGAGCGAGAAGGTCACAACCTGCCAGGGAATGTGCTTCCCCGACGTGCGAAGGGCCTCGAGCGCCATGTGCTCCAAACCGCCGCAGCAAGGCACCTCCATGCGCGTGATGACGAGGCTCCTCACGTCGTTGGACGCGATGATGCCTGTCAGCTTCTCGGTGTAATCGACGCCGTCGAGCTTCGAGCACCCGATGAGACACACCTTGCCGCGAATGAAGTCGGCGTGGAAGCCGCCGTACGAGTAGGCGCAGCAGTCGGCCGCCACGAGCAGGTCGGCTCCCTGGAAGTACGGTGCCTGCACGGGCGCGAGCTTGATCTGGACGGGCCAGTTCGCTAGCTCGGAGGGCGCAGGCGCGGTGGCGGGAGCGGCCGCAGCCGCCGGGCGGCTGATAGAGCGCGAAGCCGAACCAGGGCACTGCCCGCCGGCGGGCCCCCGCAGCGAGCCCGCCGCGTTCGACCCCCTGCTCTGCTCGACGGCCGCCGCATCGTAAGCGGCAGCCTCGCGTTCCACGAACGAGATGGCGCCCTGGGGGCAGGCCGGCAAGCAGTCGCCGAGGCCATCGCAGAAATCGTCGCGCACGAGCGCGGCCTTGCCGTTGACGATGGCAATGGCCCCCTCGTGGCACGCATCCGCGCAAATGCCGCAGCCGTTGCATCTTTCTTCGTTAATCTCTATGACCTGCCTGATCATGGCGGTGTCTCCTTTCGCAGCCGTTTGGGAGGGTTTCCATGAATGTACTGGCGGCGCAAAGCATTGTATGTTGTAATCACAACATACAATGACTTTTCCAACGAGAGGCGTCACATGGGCCAACACGAGATCTTGACGCGCACCCCGCTATTTGAGGGGTCATCGCTCGATGAAATCACCGGAATGCTGGGCTGCTTGAACGCACGCGAGCGCCACTACTCGCGGGACGAGCGCATACACCGCATCGGCGACGTAATCGGAACGGTCGGCCTGGTGCTGGAAGGGAGCGTTCGCATCGAGAGCGTGGACGTGCACGGCAACGTAAGCGTGCTCGGCGTGCGGGGCCCCGGCTCCATGTTCGGCGAAGCCTACGCGGCCGTGCCGAACGAGCCCCTGCTCGTGGACGTCATCGCGGCAGAAGATTGCACCGTGCTGTTCCTGAACCTGGCGAAGGTGCTCACGACCTGTCCGCGCTCGTGCGCCAACCACGCCCGGACAAGCCGAAACATGACGGCCATCATCGCGCGGCAGAGCCTCGCGCTCTCGCGAAGGATCATCCACGTAACGCCCAAGAGCATCCGCGAGAAAGTGCTCGCCTACCTTTCCGACGAAGCCGAGCGCACAGGCTCGCACGAGTTCGACATTCCGTTCGATCGCCAGCAGCTGGCCGACTACCTCGGCGTCGACCGCAGCGCCCTTTCGGCGGAGCTGTCGCGCATGGCGCGCGCCGGCATCCTGGAAACCCAGCGCAGCCACTTCATCCTGCATTAGAGCTCGCCGGCCGCCGCACCGCCGCGTCGCCGCGCCGCCGTGTCGCCGCGCCGGCCCCGCTCGGCCCGGCGGCTCCTAGACGATCTTCTCCATCCAGACCATGTCGTAAAGCCGGTCGAACTTGCGCGCGCACCCATGGAAGCGCCCCACGACCTCGAAGCCCATGCGCTCGTGGAAGCGCACGCTTGCGTAGGTCAGGCGCTCGTCCTCGACCGGCGGGTAGGCGATGCACGCATAGAAGTTCGTCACGCCCGCGGCCACGAGCTCCCGCTCGAGCGCGTCATACAGCGCACGGCCGATGCCCTCGCCATGGCGGGCGCCGTCCACGTACACTGACAGCTCCACGCTCGCCGCATACGCCGCGCGTGGCTTGAAGGGGCCTGCGTAGGCGTAGCCGACGATCACGCCGCCGCATTCGGCCACCAGATAGGGATACCGCTCGAGCGTGCGCTCGATGCGCCCCGCGAACTCCTCCGTCGTCGGCGGCGTCAGCTCGTAGGAAATGGCCGTATCGCGCACGTAGGGCGCGTATATCGCCGCGAGCGCCTCGGCGTCTTCCGGCGTCGCGGCCCTAATCGAAATGTCATCTGCCATGATCGTCTCCCTCGGTTTTCCAACAATCATAGCAACGCGGCTCACCCGCGAATTCCAGGAAAACGGAGGTAACGGACGTTTAAAATATCGCTGGCTGGTGCAAAGACGAGCGAGGAGGCATCGTGGCAAGTTCCGAAGAATACCTTGATTACGTCCTCGACCTGCTGCGCGACGTGCCTGCCGTCACGCGGCGGAAGATGATGGGCGAATACATGCTCTACAGCGAGGGCATCCTGTTCGGCGGCATCTACGACGACCGATTCCTGCTGAAAGACGCGCCGGCCGCGCGCGAAGCCTTCCCGGGCGAGCAGGCCCCCTACGAGGGGGCCAAGCCCATGCTGCTCGTCGACAGCGAGGACCCGGCCCTCATTGCGAGCGTCGTCGAGGCCATGCTCCCCCAGCTACCTGCCCCCAAGAAGAAGCGCTAGTTGTCCTGGTTCTTCCAGCGGGCCAGGGTGGGCAGCAAAGCGCCCATGAACGACACGGCTTCGTCCAGGCTCACGCCCGTCGCTTGCACCAGGTAGGGCGCGGAATGCTCGATGACATCGTCCATCGTGGCGTTCGTGAACTCGCCGTGGTCGTAGCACCACTTGCAGTAGTCCGGGTTCTCCGCGCCATCCGCATCGGTGCCGGCGGGCATGTTGGGCACGGAGAACGGCGTGCCGCAGCACTGGCACGTGGGTTCCTGAGGCAAGTCGAGCAAGCGCGTGACCGGCACATCGAGCGCGCAGGCCAGCAGCTTGGCCATGTCGATGCTCGGGGTGGTCTCGCCGGTCTCCCAGCGGCTCACGGCCTGCCGGGTCACGTAAACCTTGGCCGCCAGCTCCTCCTGCGTGATGCCCTTTTCCTTGCGGATCTCGGGTAGTACATCCTTGATTGCCATATCAGGTCCTCCATTCGGTTCGGTGAAACCGAGTATACGCGCCACCTCGAGCAACGTCACGCAACAACGCGTTGCACAACAGCCGTCGCCCTACTGCTCGCCGTTCACGATGGCGGCGTAGACGTCCTCGGGGATCATGGGCGACCCTATCTCGGCAAGCAAGCCGGCGTCGATCCCGCCCTCATCCGCATACTGGCGCCCCGCACGCCAGCATATCGTTCAGAATCATTCGCATGCCGTGACCATGCGGCGGCGAAGTGGCAAAAATTCCGAGTTTCCGACGATTTCTGAGTTTTGAGCCTTTTGGGTGGCAAAAAAACCGACTTGCCGACGATTTTGAAGACAGCGCTCGAGCACTTTGCAGAACGCGTTTGCATCATGCCTGGTAGATAGACCACGTTTCTCGCGCGACTCTCGTGCCCCCAGCAAAATCGTCGGCAAGTCGGTTTTTTTGCCAGACGCCCCACTGCAGGCGCCATACGAGGGGGTTCCGCGTAGCCAAACGCCGCGCGGAACCCCCATCTCTCGCTTGCGCGCCCGAAGCGCTCGCGGCCGCCCGCCTAGAACCCGCAGGCCTCGCGGACCACGTTGCGGGAGGCCAGGTACGACACCAGCATGTAGCAGCCGTAGACCACCAGCACGAACCCGCCCGTTATCGCGATGCCGTTCATCGGGTCGATCCCGAACGCCGAGAAGAGCCCGAGGTTCATGATGTGCACCGCATAGGCCGAGTGCACAAGCGCCACCACCAGCGGGAGCAGGAAGTACAGCACGCACTGCGTCCTGCACGACCCCAGGATCATGCCCTTGTCGCAGCCGAGCGAGGACAGGCGCTGGTAACGCCCCACGGAGTCGGCGGTCTCGGACAGCTGCTGGATCGCCAGAATCGCAGCCGTGGACACCAGCAACACGAAGCCGATGTAGAGCGCGAGGTAGGTGATCACCAGCTTGAGCCCGCCTGCCTGCGTCGCCATCTCCGAGCCCTCGTACACATTGCTGTACGGCCAATCGACACCGAGGACAGGAACGTCGTTGTAGCTATCCAGGCTCGTGCCAGGGTAGGCGTCGCTCAGCACCTGCGTGAGCTTCTCGTCGCCCGCCGCCCGGTCGCAATTGTACATGCAGTCCAAGTAGCTGCAAACCGGAACCGCCCCCTGCGCCTTCATGGCCTCGATCACGGAATCGGGCACGATCAGGTCGAGCCCCACGTCGGGCATGGCGCCGGTGCGCATCTCGACGGCAACCTCGTCGGGCGCGGCGGCCAGCTCATGGCCGGCAACGGTCAGGCTGGCGGCCTTGCTGCGCATGTTGTCGGCCACCTCCTCACTCAGCGCCATGGTGTTGTTGACCAGATACTGGTCCTCGGCCAGCTGATAGGTCGGCTTGCCGGTCAGCTCGCACACGGCGTTGAACTGGCTGATGCCCATGACCATGACGTGCGAGGTCGCGAAATTCGAAAGGGACTCCATCGAGCCCGCGTCAACGCCGGCGTCGGCGAGCACCTTGCCCCACTTCATCTGCGGCTCAGCGTAGTAATCCATCTGCGCCGAAGCTTTCACCAGGTCGTTCCAGGCCGGGTTGCGGGAAGTGATGTCGGCTGCCATGTCGAAGCCGGACGCCTCTGCCGCGGCGAACGTGGCGGCATCATGCTCCTTGCTGAGCGCGATGCGGTTCTCGTAAGAATCCTCGACCGGTTCGGGCAAGTCATAGAAGAGCGAGTCGGTGGCCGGGCACACGCGGCTCATCATGGTGACGTCGTACTGCGTGCATTGCTCAACGTCGCCCACGAAGATCGCGCGCACGCCGAACCCGATGGAAACCGTCGACAGCGCGAAGAACAGCATGATGCACACGACAGAGAGCGACGCGAACGCCGTGCCGACCTTGCTGGAGATCTGGCGCGAGGTGAACGCGTGCAGGCCCTTGAAATAGAACCCGCGCGCACGCCGCACGAGCGTCAGCACGATGGTCGCCCCGGACCAGAACAGCAGCACCGTCCCGACGACCATCAGCACCGTGCAGGCCAGGAAGTCGGGGCCGTTGATCTGCTCGAACTTGTTGTTCCAGAGCAGCACGTACGACACCACAAGCAGCGCGATCGCAAGCACGAAGCCGACGATGCGAACGCCTAGCGAAACGTTCTTCATCTGGGCGTTCTCGGCGCGCGCGGTGAGCAGGTCGCCCAGCTTGCGGCGCGACACGAACACGACGTTCATCACGAGCGTGGCCACGAACAGCACCGCGAAGCACACGAGCGTCTTCACGAGCGCGTCGGACGACACGACGAACGTGTAATGCGTCATGGTCGCGCCCATGAGCGCCGCGGTGGCAAACGCCAGGCCCTGCGAGAGCAGCAAGCCCACGAGCAACCCGGCAGCCAACGAGACCACGCCCACCGCCAGCATCTCGATCGACAGCACGGCGGCCATTTTGGAGGCGCTCATGCCCAGCAGCAGGTACGTGCCGAACTCGCGCTTGCGGCGCTTGATGATGAAACGGTTCGCGTAGGCCACGAGGAACGCGAGCACCAGCGCCACCGCCACGGAGAAGAGCCCCAGGAAGTAGTTGGTCATCTCGAGCATGCGCCCGGCGGCATGGCTCTGGAAGTCGAACAGGACGGCCTGCGACCCGATGGAATTGAAGGCGTAGAACACGGCCACGCCGAACAGCAACGTCACGAAGTAGACAGCGTAATCCCTTGCGCTGCGCCTGACGTTGCGCAGGGCAAGTTTAACGAGCATGGGGCACCTCGCCTCCCAGCAGCGCCTGCACTTCCATGATGCGGCCGTAGAAGGCCTTGTTGTCATCCGAGCCGCGCTGCAGCTCGTTGAACAGCTCGCCGTCCTTCACGAACAGCACGCGCCCCGCGTGCGAGGCGGCGAAGGGGTCGTGCGTGACCATGAGGATGGTGGCGCCCATGTCGCGGTTCATGCCCGCGAGCGTATCGAGCAGCACGGCGCTGTTGCGGCTGTCGAGCGCGCCGGTGGGCTCGTCGGCCAAGATCAGCTTGGGCTTGCCCACGATCGCGCGCGCCGCGGCCACGCGCTGGCGCTGGCCGCCGGACATCTGGGCGGGGTACTTGTCCATGACGTCGAGCACGCCCAGGCGCACCGCCACGTCCTGAACGCGGGAATCGATGACCGACGCCCTGACGCCCTGGATGCTCAGGGCCAGCGCGATGTTCTCGTAGGCCGTCAGCGTCTCGATGAGGTTGGAATCCTGGAAGATGAAACCGAGGTCCTCGCGGCGGAACTTGGCGAGCGCCTTGCCGCGCAGGCGCGACGTCTCGGTGTTGCCGATCGTGACCAGGCCGCTCGTGGGCTTGTCGATGGTGGCGATGCAGTTGAGCAGCGTCGTCTTGCCGGAGCCGGACGGGCCCATGACGGCCACGAACTCGCCGTCCGCCACGGCGAACGAGATCCCGCGCAGGGCGTAGGTGGGGTTGCCCTTGCCCCCGAAGACGCGCTCGAGCCGCTCGACGGTGAGAGCAGCGTGGTAGCACGTCGCATGCGAAGGCGTTGAATGCTTTTCAGCCATTGTGCTTCCTTTCTCTTAGGCTGCTCCCATAATCCGCCCGCGCGGCGGCGGCTTCCATCGATTAGGCTTACGCCTTCCTTACGAGCGTGTAAGGGTGCGCGAAGCGCTCTCGTAATATCGCCTGTTAACGGGAAGGGCGAGCACGATGCGCGTGCCCTCCCCCTCTTCCGAATACGCATCGATGCCGACGCCCATGGCGCTGCACAGCTGCGCGCACAAATAGAGCCCCATGCCGGTGGCCGAGCCCTCGGCGCGGCCGTTGGCGCCCACGAAGCCCTGCTCGAATATGCTCGGCATGTCGGCCTCGGGAATGCCCGCGCCGTCGTCGGCCACCTCCAGCAAAACGCAGCCCGACGCGCCCTCCCCCTGCTCGCGCGAGGATATGCGGATGGTCTTCGCCCCGTACTTCGCCGCGTTCGAAAGCAGCTGGCCCACGATGAAGACGAGCCACGACTCATCGGAGAACGCGCGGTGCTCCTCGCCCACGGCTATCTCGGGCGCCACGCCCGCGGCGATGAGAAGGTTCTGGTTGCGCTTGCAAGCCTCGCGCGCCACCTCGGCCAGCGACAGCTCCTTGACGGCGTAATCGGCCGAGAGGTTCTGGCTGCGGGCGTAGTAGAGCGCCTGCTCGACGTGCCGCTCGATGCTCTCGAGCTCCTGGCGCAGCGCCGTCGCCTCGGGCCCGCGCAGGCGGCCGAGCACCAGGCGGGAAGCGGCGATGGGCGTCTTTATCTCGTGGATCCACGTCTCGACATAGCGCTCGTACTCGTCGAACGCCCTGGTCACCTGCGCGAGCTCGCGGCCAGACAGGTAAGCGAGGTCCTCGCACGCATCCCACGACAGCTTGCCCTCCAGGAAGCGCGGCTCGTCGACGAAGCCGCTCAGGTGGCGCGCCTTCTCCAGCTGGTCCACGGCCTGCCGCAGCTGGGCGTAGTACGCGCGCTTTCGCGCGAAGTCCCACGCGAGCGAGATGCAGCACGCAGTGAGCACCACCAGGCACAGCATGAAGGCGCCCCAAGGCGTCACGCCCAGCACCTGCGCCGCGGCGAAGACGGCGGCGAGGCACACCGCCCACACGACGGCCATGGGCCATCGATCGCGCAGGTATTCCCCCAACGTGAAGGACGCCGAATCGTGCTGGGTCATACGAGGTAGCCCTGTCCGCGCTTGGTGGTCACGAAGTCGCCGGGCACCCCCAGGCTCGCCAGCGCCTTGCGCACGCGGTTCACGTTGACCGTCAGCGTGTTGTCGTCGATGAACGAGTCCGTGTCCCACAGCTCGCACATCAGCTCCTGGCGCGTGACGATGACGCCGGGGTTCGACATGAGCACGTCCAGGATGCGCTGCTCGTTGCGCGAGAGCTCCACGCTCTTGCCCTGATACCGGGCCTGCCCGGAGGCGATGTCGAGGCTCACGCCCTTGTGCGTGACGACGCGCGAAGGCACGCTGCTCGAGCGCCTGATCAGGGCTTGCACGTGCGCGAGGAGCACCGCCGGCCTGTAGGGCTTCGTCAGGTAGTCGTCCGCGCCCAGGTTCATGCTCATGACCTCGTCGAACTCCGAGTCGGAGGACGTGAGCACCAATATGGGAACGGCGCTGCGCTTGCGCAGGTCGCGGCAAATGGAATGCCCGTCGGCGCCGGGCACTTTCAGGTCGACGATGGCCAGGTCGGGGCGCTGCGACGCGATGCGCGAAGCCGCCTGGGCGTAGTCCTCGCACACGCTGGCCTCATAACCGTTGAGCTCGAGCAGGTGCACGAGCTCCTGGCGCAATATGACGTCGTCCTCGACGATGCAGATTCGTGGCATTCGGCGGCACTTTCGATCATGAATACTCAATCCTGGCCATTGTACGCCCAGGCCGGCCCCGTTGGGGCAATCTTACGCAAGTGTTAGGGAGCGCGGCGGGCGCCCGAAGGGCGGGAACGGCCGCGCGCTAGCTCCCGTTCGGGCCCGAACTGCCCGTGAGCTCGCGAAACAACGCGTCCCGGTCGTAATCGCCGCGCGCCAGGCCGGGCACCTCCTTGTAGGCCTTGCAAACCGCCAGGCTGATCTCGGTAAAGATCGCGGTCATCTGCTCGTCGTCGAGCGCGTTGTCGTCGGTCACGAGCATCGTGGCGAAGCTGTGCGCCACGAGCCACAGGTCGCGGAAGTAGCAGTCGGCCTCGAACGCGTCCATGTTGTAGATGCGCATGATCGAATCGCGCACGAGGCCCTGCGTGAAGTGCAGCGACTCTATGGCGCCACCGCCCACGCCCTCGGGCCGCTCGAGGAACAGCAGCTTGTAGAGCTCCGGCTCCTCCTTTGCGAAGCGCACGTAGCTCTGGCCCACGCCCAGGAAGGGCACGGGGCCGGCGAGCCCGTTCTCGACATAGGAGCGGTAAACGCCGGTCGCGGCCTCGTACACCTCGTGCTTGAGCTCGTCCATCGTCTCGAAGTACGTGAACATCGGGCGCGTGGAGGCGCCCAGCTCCGCCGCGAGCGAGCGCGCGGTCAGCGACCCGATCCCGCCCGCCTGCGTCACGCGCAATGCGGCCTCGACGATCTCCTCTTTCGTGAACTTTACGCTAGGAGGCATCCCGGCACCTTCTCCCCTTCGCGGAAACGACGATCAAACATGATGCATAACATATGTTATCTTTCGCAACCCCCGACGTCAAGGCGGCAACCCGCCAGCGGCGGAGGCGCTACTTCTTGACGATGTCGTAGATGACGTCGGCCACGTACTCGGGGGGCTCGGAAAGGCCGCGCGCGATCCAGAGCGTGTAGATGTTCACCAGGGCGCCCGAGTAGTAGTACATGGCGTAATGCCGCTCCAGGCCGGACTCCGAACCCGCGAGGTAGGTCTCGAAGTAGTAGTTCATGCCGTCTTGCAAGATGGAGGTCAGGTTGGCGTTGATCAGGCGCTCGGCGAGCACGCGGATGCCCTGGAAGTACGTGAGGCCGAACAGGATGATCTCGTAGGAGCGCGAGCTGTGGTTGGGGTATTTCTCCAGCGCCTCCGCGCGGAACTCGTCAGCTAGGAAGTAGAGGTACTGCCTGAGGATGTCGCGCTTCGATTGGAAGTTGCGGTAATACGCCATGCGCGAGAACCCGGCCTCCTTGCAGATGTCCGTCACGCTGATGTCGTCCAGCTCCCGCTCCTCCATCAGGCGAAGCAGCGCCTCGGCGAGGCATTGCTTCGCGAACTGGCTCGATTGGCTCGGCTGGCTCGGCGCGCGGCCGGCCCCCTTCTGCGGCTTCTCCATAACTTCGCCCTTTCCCCGATACAAACCACGCGCCTCTGTAACGCCGCGCCGTGCAATTCGGCGCCATCTGTCACAGTCGGGCGCCGCGCCCGTTGCCGCGGGCGCCCGCGCGTGATACCTTTTCGCCTTGTACTGTTACAGTTGTAACGGTTACATTTGTATCATCTAAACGCACGACAAGGCAAGAGGTTTTCCAAAATGTCGATTCTCATAGTCACCGATTCCGCTTCGGACATCGAACAAGGCGAGCTCAGGGGCGTCCGCGTCCTCCCCATGACGGTCACCATCGACGGCACCCCCTACCGCGACGGCCTGGACCTGACGAAGGACGAATTCTACCGCCTGCTCAAGCGCAGCGAGATGCCGCCCGCCACCAGCCTGATCAGCCCGTTCATGTTCCAGGAGACGTTCGACGAGATCGAGGCGGCGGGCGACGAGGCCATCGTGATCACCATCTCCTCCGAGCTGTCCGGCACCTACCAGAGCGCGAAGGCAGTCGCCGAAGGCCGCAAGGGCATATCCGTCATCGACTCCCTGCAGGTCACGGCCCCGCAGAAGCTGCTCGTGCTGCGCGCCCTCCAGCTAGTGCTGCTCGGGCTCACGCGCGACGAGATCGTCCGCGAGCTCGAGGAGGAGAAGCAGCGCATCGTGGTCTACGCCGCCGTCGACACGCTCGAATACCTGCTCAAAGGCGGACGCATCACGAAGTCGAGCGCGCTCATCGGCGGAGTGATAGGCATCAAGCCCATCCTCACGCTGCAAGACGGCAAGCTGATCCCCATCGGCAAGGCCCACGGAAGCAAGAAGAGCCATGAATTCCTGAACCACAAAGTGCGCGAGGTGGGCGGCATCGACTTCGCCATGCCCTACGCCGTGGGCTACTCGGGGGCTTCGATGTCGAACCTCAAGAAATACCTCGACAGCAACAAGGAAATCCTCAGCACCGTGCCGCACAGCCCCGACATCGTTCAGATCGGAAGCGCCGTCGGCACGCATGCCGGCCCCGGCGCCGTGCTCGTGACGTTCTTCAAGAAAGCGGGCGAGCCAGCGGATTAGTGTACACATTTGCCGCTCCACTTTTCGCGACCTGGCCTTTTGTGTCGCGTCGGGGCGGCTTTGGGGAAAGTGTGTACACTAATGCGCATGCGTACCACATGGCGCAGGCCGTC
The DNA here is from genome assembly GCA_015062685.1 of Coriobacteriaceae bacterium. Taxonomy (GTDB): domain Bacteria; phylum Actinomycetota; class Coriobacteriia; order Coriobacteriales; family Eggerthellaceae; genus UBA9715. The sequence continues at coordinate 33 of SUUE01000019.1, read as the reverse complement.
AGCGTTGCCGAATTGCGCAAGCCCGTTATGCGC
>SUUE01000018.1:17694-32163 GCA_015062685.1 Coriobacteriaceae bacterium | reverse complement strand
ACCATGCCCGTCGAGAGCTTGGGGCTGGCGTAGTTGATGAGGGTCGTGGGCAAGATGACGCCCAAAATGGACAAGGCTATGGCGAAGGGCCATACGCTTGGGTCGAAGAATGCCGTCGCGTAGCAGGCGGGGTTCGCGAGCGACGTCACGGCGAGGCCGCCTATGGGGAGCATCGCGGCGCGGAGGGCCGGCTGCTGGTCGGCGCCTATGCGGCTCGAGAGATAGAGGAAGAGCGCGTAGAAAACCGCGGACCCGGCGCCCAGGGCAACGCCCAATGGGTCGAGGGAGCCGAGAGCGCCCTCGAATACGCCGGCGGCGAAGACGGTGCCCACGAGCACGACGGCAACCGCCACCACGGTCGAGGGCGTGGGAAGATGGCGCTCGACGACGCATTCTATGAGGACGCTCACCCATACGTATTGAAAAAGCAGGGTGAGCGCCGCGGCGCTCGGGAGCAGCGACACGCTTGCGTAGTAGCAAATGGAGGTGAGGCCCGTGAACACGCCCAGCAGGGCCATCTTCGCGCACTCCCCCGCCGAAGGGAACCGCACGCGCCGCACGAGCGCGTAGGCGAGGCAGACGACGAGCGCCACCAAGTATTGCAGCGGCAGGAAATCGGCTGGGTACACCCCAATCGACACGGCGGCTTTCACCGCAGGCACGATGAAGCCGTAACTCGACCCCGCGAGAAACACGAGCAGCGCGTAGATAAGGGTTCGGTTCATAGCTTCCTCTAGAACTTGGCAACCGCCCGGGAGAACCCCCGGGCGGTTGCCCCGTCGGGCGCGCAAGGCGCCCGCTTGCTTTAGTTGATAGGCGCGCGACACGCGCCGTAGGGGTTACTCCCTGCCCACGTTATTCGGCGTCCGATACGGGTTCGGCCTCGGCGGCAGCGGCAGCTTCCACGACGTCCTCGGCAGCGGCCTCGAGGGGCACGTTGTCCTTGCCCATCGAGAACGTGCGGCCGGCCTTGATCCAATCGCGGTACTCGGCCGTTGCCGTGAAGAGCGCGTCGGACGACGAGTTGAGCGCCGTCTCGCAGGAGTCCTGGATGACGCCGATGATGAAGCCGACGGCGACGACCTGCATGGCAACGTCGTTCGAGATGCCGAACAGCGAGCAGGCCATCGGGATCAGCAGCAGCGAGCCGCCGGGCACGCCCGAAGCGCCGCATGCGGAGATGGCGGCCAGTGCCGACAGGATGACGGCGGTGGGGATGTCGACGGTCAAGCCCACCGTGTTGGCGGCCTGCATGGCCATGACGGAGATCGTCACGGCCGCGCCCGCCATGTTGATGGTGGCGCCCAGCGGGATGGATACCGAATAGAGGTTCTTGTCCAAGCCGAGCTTCTCGCAGAGCTCCATGTTCACGGGAATGTTCGCCGCGGAGCTGCGGGTGAAGAACGCCGTGATGCCGGAATCCTTCAGGCAGCGCAGCACGAGCGGGTAAGGGTTCTTGCGCGTGAGCAGGAACACCATGAGCGGGTTCGTGACGAGCGCGATGACCAGCATGCACACGACGAGCAGCGCGATGAGCTGGCCGTACTCGACGAAGATCTCGATGCCGTTAGTTGCGACGGCGGAGTAGACGAGGCCGAAGATGCCGAACGGGGCCAGGCTGATGATCCAGCGGACGATGGTCGCCACGGCGTCGGCGATCGAGTTGAACACTTCCTTCACGCCCTCGCTCGCAACGCGCAGGGCCGCGCCGACCATGGCCGCCCACACGAGGATGCCGATGTAGTTAGCCTCGACGAGGGCCTTCACCGGGTTCATGACGATGTTCATGAGCAGCGTGTTCAGCACCTCGCCCACGCCCGAGGGAGACGACTGCGTGATGTCCTCGGCGGAGGCCAGGGTGAGCTCCATCGGGAACATGAACGAGCCGACCACGGCCACGAGCGCCGCCACGAACGTCGAAACGAGATACAGCACGATGATCATGCGCATGGACGCGGGCGCCTTCGCCCTGCAGAGCGCGCTTATGATGAGGAAGAACACGAGCACCGGCGCAACGGCCTTGAGGGCGTTGACGAATAGCGTGCCGAGCAGCGTGATTATCTCGGGTGCCAGGCTCCCGTCAGACGGCAGCACGAGGCCGATCACCGCGCCGATCACAAGACCGACCACGATGCGCAGCACCAAGCTGATGCTGTTCCATTTTGCGACTAGTTCTTTCACGTTCATCCTCTCCTCAAGTTTGTGAACGTTCCCCATAATATCAAAACCACCGCTCGTAGGCAGCAAAGCGAAGGAGCGCCCTGACGCTCACCCGCATAATATGTGCCGTTTTCTTCATGTGGCTATGCGCCCCTTATAATGGGAACTTACGTATATGGAGTGAGGAAAAGCATGAGCGAAAACGCAATTCAATCGGTGCATTTCATCGGCATTGGCGGCGTGGGCATGAGCGGCATCGCCCGCGTGGCGCACGACCAGGGCATGCGCGTGACCGGATCGGACATGAAGGAGAGCCGCTACACCAGGCAGCTCAAGGAAGCCGGCGTGAACGTCTTCATCGGGCAGCATTCCGGCGACAACATCCCCGGCGCCTACGGCGGCGAGTCGCCCGACGTCGTGGTCGTGACCACCGCAGTCCTCGACAACAACCCCGAGCTCATCGCGGCGAAGGAGCGCGGCCTGACCATCTGGCACCGCGCCCAGATGCTCGCGCGCCTGGGCGAGGGCCTGAGCACCGTGGCCGTCGCCGGCACGCACGGCAAGACCACGACGTCCTCCATGGTGGCGAGCGCCATGGACGCCATGGGCCTCGACCCCACCTTCCTCATCGGCGGCATCGTGCGTGCATACGGCACGAACGCCCATTCCGGCAGCGGAAGCCACTACGTGGTGGAGGCCGACGAATCCGACAAGTCGTTCAGGTACCTCTCCCCCGCGGCCGTGCTCGTGACCAACATCGAAGCCGACCACCTGGACCATTACCGCGACCTCAACGAGATCCGCGAGAAGTTCGCCGCGTTCATCGCCTCCACGGCCGAGGGCGGCCCGATCGTCGTGTGCGGCGAGGACGAGTCCCTCGTCGAAGTTGCGAAGAGCACGGGGCGCGAGTTCCTCACCTACGGGTTCGGCGATGGGTTCGACATCCAGATCCTCGACTACCAGCCCAACGGCATCGGGAGCGACTTCTCGGTGAAGCTGCCGGGAGGGCGCGTGCTTCCCACGCGCGTGCCGCAAAACCCCGGCCGCCACAACGTGCTCAACGCAGCGGGCGCCATCGGGCTCATCGACGCCATCGGCCTCGACGCGGCGGGCGCCGCCGAGGCGATGCGCAGCTTCGGGGGCGTCAAGCGCCGCTTCGACCTGGTGGGCGAAGCCGGGGGCGTGACGGTCGTCGACGACTACGCGCACCACCCCACCGAGATCGCGGCCACCATCAAGGCCGCTTCCAACCTGGGCTACAACAACGTGCACATCCTGTTCCAGCCGCACCGCTACTCGCGCGCGGAGCTGTTCTGCAACGTCCTCCACGACGAGTTCGGTGCCGCGTTCGATGCGGCGAGCTCGGTCACGTTCATGGACGTGTTCTCGGCAGGCGAAATGCCGGTGCCGGGAATCACGGGCAAGACGTTCCTCCAGGTCGTGCTCGACCATGAGGGCCACCCCGCGACGCACTACGTGCCGCGCCGCATCGATACGGCCCCCCACATGGCGGCGCTCGCCCAGGACGGCGACCTGATCATCACCATGGGTGCCGGTGACGTGACAGCCATCGGCGAGCAGATCATCGAGGCAATCGAGGACCGGGAGCGCTAGAAGTGCCCAAGACCCGCGACCGCCGCACACGCAAGGCGAACGACACCTCTGCGCGCTCGTCGCGCTCGGGCCGCTCGTATTCCCCATCACGCTCGTCACGCACGGGCGGGTCGTCGCGCGCCTCGTCGCGAAACGGCAGCAGCAGGGGCTCCTTCTCGGGCGCAGGGTCATCCCGTCCATCATCCCGCCGGCCCCTCGACGGCAACGCCCTGAACGCCGTTCCGGGCGGCAAGTTCGACGCGCCCTCGTCGAACGGCGTGAGCTTCACCACCACACGTGTCGGCAGCGCACGCCGCGACGAGCGGGCACGGCGCCTGCGCGCCTCGTCGCGCCGCTACCTCATCCGCATCATCGTCGTCATCGGCGTCATCGTGGCGCTGCTGGCAGGATGGGCGGCGCTCTACAACTCGAGCGCATTCACCATCGAGAACATCTCCGTGAAGGGCGTCGAGCACCTGACGCAGGAAGAGATGGCCGAGCTCGCGGGCGTTCCCGCGGACACCACCCTCCTGCGCGTCGACACCGACGCCATCGCGAAGCGCATCCAGCAGGACTCCTGGGTAGAGGACGTGAAGGTCAACCGCGTGTTCCCCAACACGCTCGAGATCGACGTGACGGAACGAGCCATTGCCGCCATCGTCGAGATCTCGACCGGATCCGAGGGCTCGATAAGCCAATGGGCCATCGCGAAGGACCACGTCTGGCTCATGCCCATCCCCGAGGCAGGCTCCGAAGCCGCCAAGACCACGAGCAGCAAGATCTACGAGGACGCACAGGAAGTGCTCCATATCGTCGACGTTCCGTTCGGCACGCGAGCCGCTGTCGGCGAGGTGTGCACCGACAGCAACGTCAATAACGCGCTCGACATCATCGCGGGCATGACGACCGAGCTCGCCGACCACGTCGTGGAAGTCTCCGCCTCGGGCACCGCCGAGACGAGGCTCCTCCTGGACAACGGCGTCGAGGTCGCCTTCGGGAAAGCGGAAGACATCCGCGACAAGGAGCGCACCATCCTCAAGATCCTCGAGGAGAACCCGGACGGGATTTCCTACATCAACGTGCGCGTGGTGGAAACTCCTACGTGGAGGGGCATCTAACGTACTGTCCGCTGGTTGGCTTGCTGACGCGGGCTCCGCTCGCCGCGTCGTCGTCGCGAGCTAACTTTTCGCCAAGAACGGGCGAAAAGTGGATCTCGCTCCTCCTTTGGCTTACCTCGCTCCGCCCGCATCAGCAAGCTAACCAGCTACCCTCTTCTGCTTGAGGGAATTCCGGGCGATCGTTTTCCCGCGCAATCGCCTTCCTCGCTCGATCACTTTCCCCAGGGGAAAGTGATCGGAGGGGTTCGAGACGTTGAAAACGGGTTTCGTGGCAGGATGCGGGGCTAGTCTGAAAGATATTTTTCAGACTAGCGGGATATCCTGCCAAATGGATTCAGACTAACGCCATTTCCTGTCAAAGTCGTTCAGACTAGCGCGATATCCTGCCACGAAACCCCTAAATCGTGGATGAAGACGGCGTTTTTTCAGACTAAGGCGATTTCCTGCCACCAATCATTTTCCCCAGGGGAAAATGATTTGGGGAAGTGATTTCCTCTTTTCCTTTACGTTGAAAGCTCGCACGCAATAATCAATCGCGCGTCATCAGGTGCTCGTGCGCGAAGTCGCATCGCGAGCACCGGGCGGGCCGGTTCCAATAGGTCTAGCGGGCGGCGGCTTCTACGATGTCGGCCAGGGTGCGGGCGGCGTCGGCGGTCTTTTGGGCTCGGGCCGCTGCCGTCATGGAAGCGCGAACTCCGGGGTCGTCCACGAGCTCCGTGACGAGTGCCTTGAACTCGGGAGTCTCGACTTCGCTGTCAGCGATCATGTGAGCACAACCCGCATCCACGTAGGCGCGCGCGTTCGTGGTCTGGTGGTCGCCCGTGGCGAAGGGAAACGGCACGAGCACGGCGGGGATCGCACGGGCGGAAATCTCCGCGAGCGAAGACGCCCCCGCACGCGACACGATGGCGTCGGCGGCTGCCATGCACGCGTTCATCTGGTTGGTGTAGCCCACGAGGCGCCAGCGTTCGGCCTGCTCGGGTGTGAGCCCCATGGCCTCGGTGACGGTATCAAGCTCCTTCGGGCCGGTCACGTGCACGACGTAGAGGTCATCGCGCGCGAGCAGCTCATCCTTCATAGCGCACAGCGCCTGGTTCAAATGGCGCGCGCCCAGGCTGCCACCCGTCACGAGCAGCATGCGCGCATCCTCGGGGATTCCCAGCGCAGCACGGCCCTCCTCGCGCGTGGTCGAGAAAATGGATTGCCTTACCGGGCAGCCCGTCACGTGCACCTTGGACTTGTCGGACACGCTGTCGGCCGCCTGTTCATAGGTCAGGCACACGGCATCCGCCTTGGCGGCCAAGCGCTTGTTCGCGATGCCCATGACCGAGTTCTGCTCGTGCACGACGAGCGGCACATGCGACTTGACGGCGGCGTTGCCCACCGGCAGGCACACGTAGCCGCCGAATGCGACGACGACGTCGGGATTGATCTCGGAGAACCAGCGCTTCGCGGCGCCCGTGCTCTTCTCCATGAGGCGCACGGCCTTCACGAGCGTGGTCGGGTGGTTGCGGTTGAACCCCGTGGCCTCGAACGGCTGGAAGGGTATGCCCGCCGAGGGAACGAGGTCGGCCTCCCTCCCCTGCGGCGTGCCTGCGAAACGCACATCGACGCCGCGTTCCATGAGCACCTCGGCAAGTGCGAGTGCGGGATTGATATGACCGGCGGTTCCACCGCCCGAAAGCACAGCGATCATGTTCGTCCTCCGCTCTTCGTTCGGGCTAGCGCCTGCGGGAACCCTTATTGCCCGTCGGGCGCACTATCTCAAGGTTATCACGACGGCGCTCGTAGACGTCGCGTCCGCGCACGTCTTCGGACACCGAAAGGATGATGCCGACCATCATGTACGAGGCGATGAGCGACGAGCCGCCCGAAGAAATGAACGGCAGCGGCTTGCCCGTCGTGGGGAACACGCCGATGACGCACCCGATGTTCAGGAACGCCTGGAACACGAGCATGATCGTGAGCGAGCCTGCCACCATCGCGCCGAAATCGTCGGAAGCCGAACGCGCCAGGCGCACGCCCGCCCAGAGGATGGCCAGGAACACGAGGATGATGGAGAACGCGCCCACGAACCCTAGCTCCTCGCCGATGATTGCGAAGATGAAGTCGGTCTCCGACTCGGGCAGCCACAGATACTTCTCGTGGGAATTGCCCAAGCCCACCCCGAACAGGCCGCCTTCCGAGAAGGCGTAGTACGAGTGGATGATCTGATAGCCGTTCCCGAAGCCGTTCTCGCCGTCGTTCCACGGGTCCAGGTACAGGAAGCGGTTGGAACGGTACGTCGAGAAAATCGTCGCGGCCATGGCGAACAGGATCATGACGCCGATGACCGCGAGGATGGTGCGTATGGGCACCTCGCCGAACCACATGACGCCGATGACGCCGAGCGCGATGATGGCCGTCGTGCCGAGGTCGGACTGGCTGCCGAACAGGAAGCCCGTGGGAATGACGATGAAGATGATCACCTGCACGATGAAGCCGCGCATGTCGAGGATGTTCGCGCGCAGCTCGCTGAACAGGCGCGCGGCAACGAGCACGATGGCGATCTTCACGAACTCCGACGGCTGCAAGCTGATGGGGCCCAGGCGCAGCCACCGCTGCGCGCCGTTCTCGGAAAGGCCCATCGCGGCAGTCATGAGCAAGAGCACGACCGCGATGCCCCAGATGACCCACACCGCGGGGCCAGACCACACGCGGTACGGGATGAACTTCCACAGAACAATGGCTGCGGGGACGCCCACGGCCACGAACTTGATCTGATCGAAGAGGTAGCTCGCCTGCCCGATGTCCTCGGTGATCGCCGAGATGGACGAGGCCGAATAGATCATGACGAGCCCGAGCAGCGTCAGGGCGAGCACGCTCAGGAGCAGCACCATTCGGGGCCCGGCAACGTCGGGCGGCGCGGCCATCGTGGGCTCGCGGCGTTTTCGCTCTCCTGCCATGCGCTATGCCCCCCGTCGAGCCCTATGGTCGGCAACCAGCTGCTTGAACACGCGCCCGCGCTCCTCGAAAGACTTGAACTCGTCGAACGATGCGCAAGCGGGAGACAGCAGCAGCACGTCGCCTGCCTCGGCGATGTCGAGCGCCTCGTTCAGGGCGGCCTCCATGTTCGCCGCCTCGATCACGGAGAAGCCCGCAGGCGCCTCGCCCGCCGCAGCGGCGAAGGACGATGCGAAGCGGGGGCCGCCCGCGCCGTAGCACACGGCGGCATATGCGTTCGCATGCGTCGCCGCGATGAGGTCGGAAAGGTCGGTGCCCTTGTCGTCGCCACCGAGCAGCACGATCACGCGCTTGCCCGGGAACGAGGAGAGCGCCTTGACGGTCGCGTCGGTGTTCGTGCCCTTGGAATCGTTGTAGCACTCGATGCCGCGCACGGTGCCACACGGCTCCACGCGGTGCTCGAGCGGCGCGAAGCTCGCGAGCGAGCGGCAGATGGCCCCGTCGTCCGCGCCGAGCGCGACGGCGACGGATGCCGCCGCGAGGGCGTTGCTGGTGTTGTGGTCGCCCTTGATCTGGAGGTCGCTCACCGGCAGCAGCACATGCTCGCTGCCGCGGAGCGCCACGTGAAGGCGCTCGTCCTCGTCCACGAACGTGGCGTTCTCGGCTCCGCACTTCGCGCGCATGTCGCCACGGATGCCGTCGGCCGTTCCCATGGGAACGTAATCGAAGCCGCGCTCCTCGCGCGTCATGGCCTTGAGCTCGCGCACCTTCTTGCGCACAACGTCGTTCGTGGCGTCGAGAATCGCCGTGAGCTGCGGCTGCGCGCCGCGGGCTGGCGCCTGCGGGGCACTCTGAGGCTCCCGCTCCTCGTTCGGGCGAAGCGATAGCTCAGGAATGGTAACGGGGGCGCACTGAAGTGCGCCCGACCTCGCTGAAAACGAGCCACTGGCTCGTTTTCCGGGCGCTCGGTCCTGCGGAACTCGCTCGCTGCGCTCGCTCAGACAGTCCTCGCTAACCGCTCCGCCCTCACTCGTCGCAGCCTCAGAAAGCCCCGCAGGCGCCAGCCCGCGGCGCGCTACGTTGTCGAGTAATCTAAACTTGGCGTCTCGGTAGGCTTCGAGGGTTTTGTGCCAATGAATGTGATCCGGCGTGATGTTGAGCAGCACGGCCACGTCGGGTGCGAAATCTATGGTCGAGGCGAGCTGGTAGGACGACACCTCGCATACGTAGACGTCGGTCTTGCCGGCGGCCACCGCGTCCAGGCACACGTCTCCGATGTTGCCGACGGGCGCGGCGGCGAAGCCGCACTCCTTCAGCACGTGCGCCGCGAGCGACGTCGTGGTGGTCTTGCCGTTCGTGCCGGTGATAGCCACCCACGTGCTCGCAGGGTCGCTCTCGCGCCACGAGAATTCGACTTCGCTCATGAGCTCGTCGCTCACCTGCAGGCCGCGCTGGTACAACTCGTGCCAGTACGGGATGCCGGGGCTCGCGATGCACACGTCGAAATGGCCACGCTCGCCCTCCAGGGCATCATCGCCGAACGCGTAGCTGACGCCTTCGCCCGCGAGCGATTCCACGAACGCGCGGGAATCGTCGTTCTCGGCGCCCGCCGCGATGAAAAGGGAATCGACGCGGCTGCCGATGAGCCCCGCGCAGTACCGGGCAACCGATTTCCCCGACTTGCCCAGCCCGAGAACGAGGACGCGCCCGAGGTGCTCCCACCCCGCAACGCGATAAGCCCCGTTAGAAGCGGGCGAACCCGGTATGCTCGCGATATTGCTCATTACGCAACCCCCGCGAGGCCGCTGGCGAAGTAGAGCGAGAAGCCCAGAGCCGCGCAGACGCCGGAGATGATCCAGAAGCGGATGACGACTTTCGTCTCGCTCCAGCCCTTCTTCTCGAAATGGTGGTGGAGCGGCGCCATGAGGAACACGCGCTTCTTCGTGCGCTTGAAGTGCATGACCTGGATGATGACCGACAGGGCCTCCGCGACGAACAGGAAGCCGATGATGATCACGATGAACTCCGTCTTCGTGAGCACCGCGAGGCAGCCGAGGCCCATGCCGAGCGCGAGGGAGCCCGTGTCGCCCATGAAGATGTCGGCCGGATACGCGTTGAACCACAGGAAGCCGATGCACGTGCCGCCCACCGCGGCCGCCACGATGGCGGGCTCGAGCAGGTTGGAGCGGAACGCGATGGCCGCCATGACGAGCATGACCACGAGCACGGTGCCCGCGGCGAGGCCGTCGAGGCCGTCGGTGAGGTTGACGGCGTTGCACAGGCCCACGAGCAGGATGTCGGCGAAGACGATGTAGAGCCAGGGCAGGTACAGCGCGCCGTTCCCGATGGGCACGACCGTGTACAGGACGCCCAGGTCGATCGTCGCGATGAACGGGATGATGACCGTGGGCTGGATGTAGAAGCAGTTCACGGCGATAACGACGAACACCGTCGCGATGGCGAACTGACCGATGAGCTTGCCGCGCGGGGTCAGGCCGAGCGAGCGCTCGTGTATGACCTTGGACGCGTCGTCGAACAGGCCGAGGGCGCCCGTGAGGATGATAGCCGCCATGAGGACGTAGGACTCGAGCGTGGGCAAGCCCATGATGAGGACGGACACGACGAGCGCGATGAGCATGACGACGCCGCCCATCGTCGGCGTGCCCTGCTTCACCAGATGCGTCTCGGGGCCGTCGTCGCGCACCTGCTGCCCGATGTGGCTCGAGCGCAGGAACTTGATCCATCCGGGCATGAGCAGCAACGTGACCACGATGGACACGAACACCGCGAGGAACACGAGGAACGTCGGGTAAGAAGAGAAGAGACCTGAAAGCATGTTACGCCACCAACCCTTCCACGACCGCCTGCAACCCAATGGAATGGGACGCCTTCACGAGCACGGCATCGTCGGGCTCCAGCAGCTCGCGCACCTCGGCAAGGGCGGCGGCGGCATCTGCATGGCAGGTGATGGCAGCCGGGTCCATGCCGCGGCGGGCAGCCTCGGCGGCGATCGACGTCGAGAGCTCGCCCACGCAGAGGAGCCTGTCGAGGCCGGCCTCCGCGGCGTACGCCCCAACGCGCTCATGGCATTCGCGCGCGAAATCGCCGAGCTCGAGCATGTCGCCGAGCACGGCCACGCGGCGGCCCTTCACCTCGATGGCGGAGAACGTCGCGAGCGACACGCGCATGGAATCGGGGTTCGCATTGTAGGAATCGTCGACGACGAGCGCTCCGTTGGCCGCATGCAGGATCTGCTGCCTGCCCGCCTCGGGCTGCACGGACGCGAGGGCATCGGCGCACTCCCGAAGCTCCATGCCGGCCACGAGGCCGACGGCTGCAGCCGAGCATGCGTTCGAGACGTTGTGCAGGCCGCGCAGCTCGAGCTTGCACTCCACCTGGCCCGTCACGGCAGGGGCCGTGCCCCCGATGCCGACGCGCGGCACGTTCGATGCGTTCAAGGTGAAGGAGGGCCTCCCCTGCTCGTCGAGCTCGACCTCGGTGGCCCACACGAAAGGCGCATCGGCGCCGGCGGGATCGTCGAGCAACGCAGGGCGCTCGTTCGAGAAGCCGTCGAAGCGCACCACCGTCACGTCGCGGCCGTCCAAGCGGCCGAAGCCCATGAGGGCGTCGGCGTACTCGTCTGCAGCGTTCACGAACGCCACGCCGCCATCCGGCAGCGCCTGGAACACCTCCGACTTGGCACGGGCGATGTTCTCGCGGCTGCCCAGCAGCTCGATATGCGACTCGCCCACGTTGGTGACGAGGCCCCAATCGGGGCGCGCCACATCGCAGAGCTCGGCTATCTGCCCGAGCCCGCGCATGCCCATTTCCACGACGATCGCCTGGGCGTCGTCGGCAGCGAGCAGCGTGTTGGGCACGCCGAGCTCGTTGTTCTGGTTGGCTTGGGTGGCCACCACGCGCATGCGCGCCGCCAAAACGTCGCGCACGAGGTTCTTGGAAGACGTCTTGCCCGACGAGCCGGTGAGGGCGATCACGAGCCCCTCCTGCATGAAGCGCCATTCCTTGGCGATGCGCGCCAGCGCGCGCGTGCAATCGTCCACGAGCAGTATGGCCACGCCCGCGTCGTTGGCGGCGCGAACAGCCGCTTCGCCCGGGTCGTGCGTCGCGAGCACGGCTCGCGCCCCATCGGCGATGGCGGCCGCCACGAAGTCGTGGCCGTCAACGCGCTCCCCTTCGAGCGCCACGTACAGGCACCCCGGCGTAACGGTGCGGGAATCCCACGTCACGCCCGAAATCAGTTCCTCGGCAGAACAGGGCGCGGCGAGGGCTTTCGCCTCCGCCGCGGCCTCGATCTGCGCTACCGTCATTTTCATGTTACGCGTTCTTTCGTTCTAACTCTTCGGCAGCAACTTTGCGGTCGTCGAACGACAGCACCTTGTCGCCAACTATCTGGTAATCCTCGTGGCCCTTGCCGGCAATGAGGATCGAATCACCGGGCTCGGCCAGCTCGATCGCGCGGGCGATGGCCTCGCGCCTGTCGGGCACCACCTCGTAGCGCCCCGCGCCCTCGCCCATGCCGCTCACGATGTCCTCGATGATGGCCTCGGGCTTCTCCGTACGCGGGTTGTCCGACGTCACCACGGCGAAGTCGGCGTCGAGCGCCGTCCTGCCCATGATCGAGCGCTTCGTGCTGTCGCGGTCGCCGCCGCAGCCGAACACGACGATCGTACGGGCCTTGCACAGCGCCTTGATGGAGGCGATGGCCTTCTCCAGCGCGTCGGGCGTATGCGCGTAGTCCACGAACACCGAAACGCCGCCGTCGTTGGCCTTCACGCGCTCGAGGCGCCCGGGCACCTGCGGCGCCTGGGAGAGCGCATCGACGATGATGTTCTGCGAGATGCCGAGCGCCATGCCGATGCCGTATGCGCACATGACGTTCTCGACGTTGAAGCGCCCGACGAGCGGGTAAGCGAACGACACGCGCTGGCCGCGCACGTCCAGCTCGACTTCCGTATGGTCGGTGAAGTACTCCACCGAAACCGGCTTGATCTGGGCGGCGGGGTCGAAGCCCGTCGTGATAACCCAATCGTCGGCGGCGGAGCACCTGCGCAGGAGCTCCTTGCCCCACTTGTCGTCGATGCAGATGACGCGCTTCGCCGGGTAGTCAGACGAGAACAGCAGCGCCTTGGCCTCGAAATAGGCCTCGAACGTGTGGTGGTAGTCCAGGTGGTCCTGCGTCAGGTTGGAGAACGCGGTGACCGCGAAGTCGGTGTGCCAGGTGCGCAGCAGGTCGAGCGCATGGGAAGACACCTCCATGGCCACCATGTCCACGTCCTCGTCGCGCATGCGCGCGAACGTGTGCTGCAGGTCGGGCGATTCGGGCGTGGTGCGGCTGGCCTTCTCGCGCACGCCGGCCACCTCGATGCCCACCGTGCCGATGACGCCCGTGCGCTTGCCGGCGGCGCGGGCGATCTGCTCCACGAGGTAGGTCGTGGTCGTCTTACCGTTGGTTCCCGTCACGCCCACGAGGGCGAACTCCTTCGACGGGGAGCCGTAGAACAGCGCCGCCGCATGGGCCATGGCCTTGCGCGAGTCGTTCACCACGACGAGCGTCACGTCATCGGTTGCCGCAAGGTACAGCTTGCGCTCCACCACGAGCACCTTCGCGCCGCGGTCGATCGCGTCCTGGGCGAACGAGTGCCCGTCCACTTTCAAGCCGACGATGCAGAAGAACACATTGCCCGGCTGAACGGCGTCGGAGCGGTATGCGAGCCCCGTCACCTCTTCGGATCCGTTGCCAATAATAGTGCAGTCCAGCCCCTTGAAGAGCTCTGAACAAGTCGTCATTAAGATGCGCCTCACTCGGGTACGATGTTATATCGGTCGATTGCGTGGCTCATTATATCGTGAAACATTGCGGTCACATGCCTGTCTGCAGGCACTTCGTCAGCACTGCAGAAACAGACGAAATTGCTGCTCGAGTTGGCAATGAAGCCCGTGAACGCGATGTTCACCGCATCGGTGCGGTAACCGCCGTTCTCCTCGTCGTAGATCTCGGCCGTGGACGTCTTGCCCGCGCAGTCATAACCCTCGATGGCGGCGTCTTCGCCCGTGCCCTCGGTGACGACCGATTGCAGCATGCTCGTGATCTTGGGGAGCGCCTTCTTGTTCTCGATGATCTCGTGGGTCTCCCATTCCGGCACCTCGCCCGTCTGCGGCTTGCGCAGCAGGAAGTGCGGCGTGACGGCATAGCCGTCGTTGATGATGGCGCCGTAGAAGCACAGGATCTGCATGGCGTTGATCGAGATGCCCTGGCCGAACGTCACGTTGTAGCCTTGGACGCGCGACCAGTAGTCGAAGTCGAGCAGGTAGCCCAGCTGCTCGCCCGGGTAATCGATACCCGTCAGCTCGTTGAGCCGGTACTTCAGGATGTAATCGTAGAACTTCGAGAAGCCCAGATGGTCCTCGACCGAGAGCGAGATGCCGATGTTCGAGGACTTGGCGAGAATCGTCCGCAAGTCCCACGTCACCTCGTCGTGGTCCCAGGCGTCCGAGACGATGTAGCCGTCCGCCTCGAGGTAGGGCGGGCATTTCACCTCGGTGTCGGGCGTCATCGTGCCCTCTTCCAGGATGGCCGTGGCGGACACCGTCTTGAAGATGGAGCCCGGCTCGAACAGGTTGGTCACCGCTTTCA
>SUUE01000018.1:0-17594 GCA_015062685.1 Coriobacteriaceae bacterium | reverse complement strand
CCGCCCGTCTGGCCGTAGGGGTATTCGCGCCGCGTGTCGTCGATGAAGTAGATGCCGGGAAGGTCCATCTCGCGCAGCTTGTCGGCCGCCTTGGTGTCCACCTTGCGCTTGATGTAGCGGAACGACACGCCCTCCCCCGCGGAAACCGCGTCGGCGTAGTCGGAGGGCGAGCCGCCGAGCGCGTCGGCGATGGCGCGCGACGTCGCGCCCGGCTCCGTGATGAGCGACGGGTTGCAGTACACCGTGGTCGCGTCGACGCTGATGGCGAGGATGTGGCCGTTACGGTCGTAGATCGTGCCGCGACGCGGCTCGACGTAGTACGAGACCGTGCGCGAGTCCTTGGCCTGCGTGGAGTACTCGTTGGCAACGATCACCTGCAGGAAGAACATGCGCAGCAGGAAGATGAGCGCGAGGGCCAGGAAGAACAGCACCACGAGGAAGGCGCGGTTCGAGCCGCGCGATACGTACCGTTCGAAATCAGATGCCACGTCGCGGCTGCCGCGCGACGCGTTCCGTTTGCCCCTTGAACCGGGCACGGTTACTCCTGGATGCTGACGGTGTTCTTAATGGTGTCGGACAGCGAAAGGTCACCATTACCGTCGAGCGCGACGACGTCAGCGTCGAGCGCGATGGTGCCCACCTCTGCGGGCGCTGCCATGTTGAGCCGCTTCACGGCCGACTTGATAGCGGGCGTGCTCGCGAGCAGGCTCTGCTCCATCTCGAGCGAAACTCCCGTCGAGCGCGCCTTGCCGATTTCCGCGGAAATCGCGTCGCTCTCGATCATGGTGGTCACCGCAGCGTTCGTGAGCGCGATGCGCGCGAAGCACAGCACCGCCACGACGACGAGGAGAACGGCAGCCGCCCGGCCGATAACGACGATCGGTGTGGTTTGAGGCTTCCCGACAGGTGCCGCGCCCGTGCGCACTGCGCGCACGTCGGACGAGCTGAAGCGCTCTTCGACAACGTCGGGGTAGGCATCAAGGCGATATGCGCGTGCCGCTTGGGCCATTCCCGTCTCCTTAGTTCGTTTAAGCTGCATGCGGACGGGACGTCCGGTACTACAGTTTGCGCGCCACCCTTAGCTTTGCGCTTCGAGCGCGCGGATTACGTTCAATTTCCTCTGCCGATGGGACAATCGGCTTTCGTGTAATGACTTCGAGTATCGGCTTCTTACCACAGACGCACACCGGTAAATCGGGCGGGCAGGTGCAACGGTTTGCACCCGCCGCCATCGTCTCTTTGACGATGCGGTCTTCCAACGAGTGATACGAGATGACCACCAACCTGCCACCGGGGTTGAGCCAGCGGACCGCGGCCTCAAGGCCAGCCCTGAGTACGGTCAGCTCCGAGTTGACTTCTATCCGGATGGCTTGGAACGTCCGCTTCGCCGGATGCCCGCCAGCGCGACGAGCACTCGCGGGGATTGCCGCCTTGATCACGTCGACGAGCTCTTCGCTGGTCTCGATGGGAGCTTCCTCGCGGCGCCTCACGATGAAGTCCGCGATTCGGCTCGCCCACTTCTCGTCCGAATAAGTACGGATGATCCGAGTGAGGTCTGTTGCGTTGTAGGTGTTGATGACCTCTGCTGCAGTTAGGGTTTGATGACCCGGATCCATCCGCATATCAAGTGGGCCGTTCTCCTTGAAGGAGAAGCCACGAGCCTTCACGTCGAGCTGCGGCGAGGAGACTCCCAGGTCGAACAGGAACGCGTCGACGCCAGGAACCTCGCACTGCAAGAGCAGCTCGTCCATATCCCCGAAGTTGCCATGCAGTAGTTCGATGTTCGGGCGCTGCTCATCGGGTAGTTCGTTTAAGTGTTTGGCGGCCGCGGCGTGAGCCGCGTCGTCCTGGTCGATTCCGATGAGCGTGCCCTGTGGTCCAAGTTGCTTGGCAACTTCGAGGGAATGGCCTGCGCCGCCGAGTGTTGCGTCCACGAACGTATGCTGCGGTTGAAGGTGTAATTGTTCGAGGCACTCGGCGAGCAGAACCGGTATATGCCGATATTCGCTTGTCATTTCGCTCACGTCTTGGGGCTAGTCGAACAGCTCGGAAAGATCCACGCTGTTGCAGAAGTCGTCCCAACGCTTTGCGTCCCAGATCTCGAAGTGATCGGTGTTCCCCACCAGCACGACGTTCTTGTCGAGATCGGCTGCGGCGCGCAGCTCGGCAGAAATGCCGATGCGGCCCGAGCCGTCCAGCTCGACGCGCTTCGCGCGCGAGTTCAGCACGCGGCGCTGTGCAATGTGCTTCGAGTTGCTGGAGGAATAGCCGCCGTCCTTCTCGAACAGCGAGTCAACCCATGCCCCGAAGCCTTCGACGTCGTACACCATCAGGTAATCGTTGGTAGGTGCCTGCGTCACCATCAAGATCTCCGGAATGCCCTTGCGGAAGTCAGAAGGAAGCGACAGACGGCCCTTGGCGTCCAACTTGTGGCGGTATTCGCCGACCAAGTTCCGCATACACCCTTTCCTTTCCGCAGCAATCCGTGGTTGGAAGTATATCCCACTTTGCCCCACTTTGCAAAACATTTACGGGAAAACGGCCCCCTTTTGGACCACTTTGCACCCCAAGATTTGCTTTTGCAGGTGGTCTGATAGAGCTTATGCGCTACATGTTGTGCTTGCTGGGCGCCTTCACACAATATGAGCACCAAGAATATGGTGGGGCGAAGTGGGGCATTGTGCGCACATACTGTGGAGGCGGTCGTCCGCCTCTCTGCCAAGCCCCGCAGGCGGAGCGAGGTCAAGCCAAAGGAGCTGAGAGATCCACTTTCCCGCCCGTTCTTGGCGGGAAAGTTAGCTCGAAGCGACGACGCGGCGAGCGCAGCCTGCGGGGCTTGGCAGAGAGGCTGTCCGGTTGCAAAAGCGGATGAGACAAAGGGCCTGGCCCTGCCGTCTCGTTCTCAGAGTTTGGCGCGGGGGTGGGCGGAGCGGTATTCCTCCTGGATGTGGGTGCGGTTCACATGGGTGTACACCTGGGTCGTGGAGATGTCGGAGTGGCCGAGGATCTCCTGGATGACGCGCAGGTCGGCACCGCCGGCGAGCATGTGAGTGGCATACGAGTGACGCAAGGTGTGGGGGTGGAGGCCCTCAACGCCAATGGCGGCGCCCGATTTCGCCACGAGCTTGTGGATCGACTTGCGGGTGAGCCTGCCGCCTCGGATGTTGAGGAAGACGGCTGGCGTGGGCTTGCCGGGCTTCAGGAGCTCGGGGCGCCCGTTGTTCAGGTAATCGACCAGGGCCTCGAGAGCGGTGCCCGCTATAGGCGCGATGCGCTCCTTGTCGCCCTTCCCCACCACGCGCAGGTAGCCCTCCCCGAACGCGCAATCGCCCACGTCGAGGCCCGAGCACTCGCTCACGCGCAAGCCGCAGCCGTACAGCACTTCCAAGATGGCGCGGTCGCGCAACGAGAGCGGGTCGTCCCCGCCCATGCGGTCGAGCAGCAGGTTCACCTGCTCGATGCTCAGCACATCGGGCAGCCTGTCGGGCTTGGTCAGGAGGTGCACGCTCGCGGCGGGGTTGTCCTCGGTCAGGCTCTCGCGCATACAGAACTTGTGGAACCCCTTGAGCACGGAGATATGCCGGTCGATGCTCGACACCGCGTAGCCGCGCTCGTGCAGGTCGGCCTCGTAGGCGATGATGGCATCCCGGTCGACGCGCCCGACGGCGGTGATGCCCGCTTCCTCGAGAAACAGCGCGTAGTCGACCAGGTCGGAAGCATATGCCTCGACCGTCAACGGCGAGCTCCCCTTCTCGACGCGCAAGAAGCCGAGGTACTCGTCTATCGCATCATTAATGCCCATGCGCCCATTGTAGTGGAACGGCACCGACCGTCCCATCCATTAAAAACGGCTTTCGCGGCAGGATTCGCCGCTATTCTGAAGCCCAATAAGCAAAATCCCTTCAGACTAGGGCCGTATTCGACCGCTTTCGCCCGCAAAACGGCTTTCCGGCTTCAGACTAAGGGCGAATCCTGCCGCGAAACCGCTTTTTCACGTCTCGGAAAGGCAGTTTTTCAGACTAGCGTGATTTCCTGCCATCGATCGGGATCCACGCGAACGCGGTGCCGCCTGGCTGCTACAGCGGCCGCTTGCGATCGGGCTCCACAGACACGAGCACGGGACCTTCTTCAGTGATGGCCACGGTTTTCTCGAAGTGGGCGGCGGGCTTGCCGTCCTGGGTCACGACGAGCCAGCCGTCGCGCATGACGTGGGTCCTGTGCGTGCCGAGCGTAATCATGGGCTCGATTGCGAGCACCATGCCCGGCTCGAGCTTGATCCCCGTGTGGCGGAACCCGAAGTTGGGAACGAGCGGCTCCTCGTGCATATCGCGCCCGATGCCGTGGCCGGTGTAATCGCGTACGACGCCCATGCCCGCGCGCTTCGCAACCGATTGAACCGCATGGCCGATGTCCCCGAGACGGTTACCTGGGCGCGCAGCGGATATGCCTGCCCAGAGGCACTCCTCAGTCACCTTGAGCAGCTGCTTCTTCTCGGGGCTCACCTTCCCCACGGCGTAGGTCCACGCATTGTCACCTGCCCACCCGTCCACAGTAGCACCGATATCTATCGAGATGATGTCGCCGTCCTTGAGCTTGACGGTTGAAGAGGGAATGCCGTGCACGATTTGCTCGTTGATGGACGCGCAGAGGCTGCCCGGGAACCCGCCATACCCCTTGAACGTGGGCGTTCCACCGTGGGAGCGAATGTAGTCTTCCGCGAACTCGTCGAGTTCGAGCGTCGAGACGCCCGGAACGCACCGAGCGCCCACCTCGCGCAAAACCGCCGCCGAAAGACGCCCCGCCTCCTTCATTGCCTCGATTTCACCTGGTGACTTAAGAATGATCGCCATGTTCCACCTTTCTCTCGAGACCATTATGCCCCTTTCCCAGCAAAATGGCCTAACCAGAAGGACGCGCGGAGCGCGCCCCTACATGCATTCCCCTTCCCTCCCTCACCCACAGCGCGATACGACACAAAACAGCCCCAACCCTCGAACGAGCAGCCCGATCCCGCCCGGATGCCCTATGCCCGCGATTACGCAGCCCCAAAGACCACATGTGGGCGCAACGCCGACGGCGAGTACCCCGAGCGGGCATAGGGCGTCCGGGCGGGATCGGGCGGGCGGGAGAACAGACAAGACCAGACGGCGGGAAAGCAAGACTGCAAAAAGAAAGAGGCCCCGAAGGGCCTCTTTCAAATTGATAGCTCTAACGAAGAGTTATTCAGCGACGACCTGAGCCTTGTCGTAGTCGCGCTGCACGCCCCCATCGATCTTGATGCCAGGGCTCATGGTGGAAGCCGCGGTGATGGACTTCACGTACTTGCCCTTGGCGCTCGACGGCTTCATGCGCAGGATCTCGTCGTAGACGACGCCGTAGTTCTGAGCCAGCTGCTCGGGGGTGAAGCTCGTCTTGCCGATGATCACGTGGCAGATGCCGAAGCGGTCGGCGCGGTACTCCACACGGCCGCCCTTCAGCTCGTTGATGGCCTTGGCGACATCCGGGGTAACGGTGCCGAGCTTGGGGTTCGGCATGAGGCCGCGGGGGCCGAGGATCTTACCGAGGCGACCAACCTTGCCCATCTGGTCGGGCGTGGCGACGGCGGCGTCGAAGTCGATCTGGCCGGCCTGGATGTCGGCAACGAGGTCGTCGGATCCAACGATGTCGGCGCCAGCTTCCTCAGCGGCACGAGCAGCCTCGCCCTCGGCGAAGACGGCAACGCGGACCGTCTTGCCCGAGCCGTTCGGCAGGCTCACGGTGCCGCGCAGCTGCTGGTCAGCCTTGCGGGTGTCGATGCCCAGGCGGAAGTGCACCTCGACGGTCTCGTCGAACTTGGCCGCGGCAACCTCCTTCAGGATCGAGAACGCCTCGAACGGGGCGTAAACCTCGTCACCGATCTTCTCGATCGCTGCACGGTAATTCTTGGATTTCTTAGCCATTGTTATCTCCTTCGTGGTGGCTAGCGAGCGTCGCGGAAACGCTCTCCCAACTTATTGGACACGCATCTCGCGATGCGCAGTTCCCTTTTACTGGCCCAGAGCCTTGAGCTGCTCGGCGAGCTTACGAGACGGAACGTACTTCTTCTTCATCTCGCGACCCTCGATGCGCACGCCCATGGAACGAGCGGTGCCAGCGATGATCTCCATGGCGGCCTCGATCGTGTTGGCGTTCAGGTCCGGCATCTTGGTCTCGGCGATCTCGCGCAGCTGGTCCTCGGTCAGCGTGCCGACGAAGCGCAGCTGGGGAATGCCGGAGCCGCTCTCGATGCCGAGCTTCTCCTTGATCAGCACGGCCGCCGGAGGCGTCTTGCAGATGAAGGTGAAGGACTTGTCCTCGTAGACGGTGATCTCGACAGGGATGATCGTGCCGCTCTGCTCCTGCGTCTGAGCGTTGAACGCCTGGCAGAACTGCATGATGTTGACGCCCTGGGCGCCGAGGGCCGGGCCTACCGGAGGAGCCGGGTTAGCCGCACCGGCCGGGATCTGAAGCTTGATGAAGCCCGTTACTTTCTTTGCGGGAGCCATATGTCTAATCCTTTCGGTTTAACTCTTCGTTATCTATCAAGCGCGGTGTTCGCGAGAAGCCCCGGTCCACGCGGGCACGAACTGCGCTGATATGCTTAAACTTTCGCCACCTGGTCGAACGCGAGCTCGACAGGCGTTTCGCGCCCGAAAATGGAAACCATGACGCGAACCTTGCCAGCATCGGGCATGACCTCTGCCACCGTACCGTCGAAGTCGACGAAGGGGCCGGAGACGACCTTGACGGTCTGGCCGATCTCGATGCTGCTCGTCGCCTTCTTGGGCACGCCGGCGCGCGGCTTGCCAACGCCCATGATCTTGTTGTACTCGTCGCGCGTGAGCGCCTCGGGGTTGCCCTGGCTTCCAACGAAACCAGTCACGCCGGGCGTGTTGCGCACGACCGACCACACGTCGGGATCGAGCTCCATGCGAACGAGCACGTAGCCGGGAAGAACCTTCTTCTCGGACTCGACGCGCTTGCCGCCTTCCTTGATCTCGGTCACCGTCTCGGTGGGAATCTCGATCTTGAAAATCTTGTTCTCCAAGCCCATCGACTCGATGCGCTGCAAAAGGTTCTGGCGAACCTTGTTCTCATAGCCGGAGTAAGTGTGTACTACGTACCATTTCTTCGCCATGGAATACTCCCCCTACGCCCCGGTGATCGTGCCGAGCCCCAGGAGTGCCGGCGTGATCACAAGGTTGTCGAGCACTGCAACGAACAGGCCGAAGAACAGCAGAGCGCCAACGACGACGCCCGTCCAACGCACAACGTCCTGGCGGGTAGGCCAGGTAACGCGCTTCATCTCGGCACGCACATCCTTGAGGAACTGGAAGCGCACCTTCTTGGGCTTGCTCTCCTTCTTCGCAGCGGCAGCTGCCTGCTGCTTGGCCTCGGGCTTGCTTTCCTTCTTCTTCAGAAGGCCGCCCTTGGACTCCTCCGCCTTCTCTTCTGCAGCTACAGAAGTGGACTCAGCGGCTTCCTCTTCGCGGATTTGGCGATCCTTGCGATTTGCTTTCGCAGTGGATGCTTTGGCTCGTTGCGTTTTTGACTTATGGGCCATGTCCGTTTCCGTTTCTTGTCTACTTCAATCTTGCTTATAACGCTAAACAAGCAGCCTGGCTTCAAGTTGCTAATTCAGCAAATTGAACACAAGCTGCTCGGATTTAACAAGCTGGCAGGCCAGGAAGGACTCGAACCCTCAACTTCCGGTTTTGGAGACCGACGCTCTACCAATTGAACTACTGGCCTATGCGCTTGCTTCTCCCCTATCTTATCGAGTTTCGCGATGCAGGGTGTGATGACCACACCACTTGCAATATTTCTTCATCTCGATACGATCGGGGTTGTTCTGCTTGTTCTTCTTGGTCGTGTAGTTACGACGCTTGCAGTCCGTACACGCCAAGGTGACCAACGTACGCATCAAAACTCCTCTTGCCTATTCCTCTTAGGTTTCAGGCTTTCGTGACACATGAATTCGAAGGACGGAGCCCGCTCGCAAAAGCGGGCTCCGTTCGGTGCATCCTGAAGATCGTTACTTGATGATCTTCGTGACACGGCCAGAGCCGACCGTGCGGCCACCCTCGCGGATAGCCAGGCGCAGGCCCTCTTCCATCGCGATCGGGTGGATGAGCTCTGCATGGATCAGAACGTTGTCGCCAGGCATAACCATCTCAGTGCCCTCGGGCAGGTGAGCAACGCCGGTCACGTCCGTGGTGCGGAAGTAGAACTGCGGACGATAGCCATCGAAGAACGGGGTGTGACGGCCGCCCTCTTCCTTGGTCAGAATGTAGATCTGAGCCTCGAACTCGGTGTGCGGGGTCACGGAACCCGGCTTGCAGAGAACCTGGCCGCGCTCGATCTCCTCGCGCTTGATGCCGCGGAGCAGGCAGCCGATGTTGTCGCCAGCCTGAGCCTCGTCGAGCAGCTTGCGGAACATCTCGATGCCGGTGCAGACCGTGCTCTGGGTCTCCTTGATACCGACGATCTCCAGCGGGTCGTTCAGGTGCAGAACGCCACGCTCGACACGGCCGGTAGCAACGGTGCCACGACCGGTGATGGTCATGGTGTCCTCAACGGCCATCAGGAAGTCCTTGTCGGTGTCGCGCTCGGGCGTCGGGATGTACTCGTCGACAGCGTCGAGGAGCTCCCAGATCGCCTTCTGCCACTCGGCGTCGCCCTCGAGGGCCTTGAGTGCAGAACCGCGGATGATCGGCAGGTCGTCTCCGGGGAACTCGTACTTGCTGAGGAGCTCGCGGGTCTCCATCTCGACCAGGTCGATGAGCTCTTCGTCGTCGACCATGTCGCACTTGTTCAGGAACACGACGATGTAGGGAACGCCGACCTGACGGGCGAGCAGGATGTGCTCGCGGGTCTGGGCCATGGGGCCGTCGGTAGCAGCGATAACCAGGATGGCGCCGTCCATCTGAGCAGCACCGGTGATCATGTTCTTGACGTAGTCGGCGTGGCCGGGGCAGTCAACGTGAGCGTAGTGACGCTTGTCCGTCTCGTACTCGATGTGAGCAATGGAGATCGTGATGCCGCGCTCGCGCTCCTCGGGAGCCTTATCGATGTCCTCGAACGCGGTGAAGTCGGCGTTCGCGGAACCATGAGAGCCGTCGTTCTCAGACAGCGTCTTGGAAATTGCCGCAGTCAGGGTCGTCTTACCATGGTCGACGTGACCGATGGTGCCGATGTTTACATGCGGCTTAGAGCGATCAAACTTTTCCTTTGCCATGGAAAATCATCCTTCCTCTCAATCGCCTTTGCGATTAATGACCAGGAATATATATAAAGTGGCATCCCCGAAAGGATGCCCTCGGTTTGGCTGACGCTCGTCGCGTCAGCCAAATCCGTTAAGTTCTGGTAGCGGTGACTGGATTCGAACCAGTGACGCCACGGGTATGAACCGTGTGCTCTAACCAACTGAGCTACACCGCCGTTACCAAAAAAATACCCCATCTGTGGGGTCGTGATAACACGTGGAGCCCGCGACCGGACTTGAACCGGTGACCTCTTCGTTACCAACGAAGTGCTCTACCGACTGAGCTACACGGGCGAGTAAAAATGGTGGGCGCGCTAGGATTCGAACCTAGGTAGGCAGAGCCAACGGGTTTACAGCCCGTCCCCTTTAACCACTCGGGCACACGCCCATTTCTGGCTCGCTCTTATTCATGTGCACTTTTCAAGCTGCCTGCTCACGTAGGCAATCCGCCGATGTGAGCAGAAGAATAATACGCTAGGAACAAAATGGTGTCAACCACTAACACGCCCCCGGGCGTGTCTCCATCAATCCTCCGAAAACCTTAGTCGAAAGCGCTCCGAAAACAGCGCGCCAACCCTTCCCCATTTGGCCCATTCGCGCCTGCCAGCGGCTGATTCTACCGATAGATTGTTTGCGTTCATTGGGTATTCCCAATCATGGAGCGCATCTAACTGATAGCATGTGTCATCAAATTGAATACATATATGTATACGAACTTCCGATAAACACTACTGGAAACGAAGCATCATTGGAGCACGTACTCATGAACGCATCTAACGTCATTTCCAAAAGGCTGCGACGCGCGGGCGCGCTATCGATGGCCCTCCTCCTCACCGCCTCAACATGGCTGTTCTGCCTGCCGGCCAAGGCGCATGCTGCAACAGCAGCCGAGAAGCAGGCAGAAGCGGACGCCGTGTACGCCCAGATCGATTCCCTGCAGACGAGCCTCAACGAGGCGACGGCGCGCTACGAGGCAGCGCAATCATCCTATGAAGAAGCAGTGGCGCTGCGCGACGAGGCCCAGAAGCAGATAAAAGAGGAAACCGAGCACATAGAGAAACTGCAAGATCAGCTCTCTAAGTTTGCCGTGGGCATGTACAAGCAGGGCGGCACCGACACGTTCCTGGACGTTATCCTGCAGGCAACTTCCTTCGAGCAGTTCATCACGTCCTGGGACGCCTGCAACACGGTGTCGCAGCGAGGCGCCGACCTGATCCAGGAATCCGAGGAGGCGCGTCAGAAGCTGCAGCAGGCCGAGGCCACGTATCAGGAGCAGAGCGAGCGCGCCGAGACCGAGCGCAACGCCGCCAACGAAACGATGGCGCAAATCACCGAGACCCAGGCCGCGCTGCGCGAGGAAGCGCAGAAGCTCTCGGCCGAGGCCGCCGAGCTGCAGGTGCAGGAGGAATTGGCCGCCGAGGCGGCACGCCAGGCAGAAGCCGCGCGCCAGCAGCGCGAGGCCGCGCTCGCAGGCGGCGCAGAAGCCGGAGCGAGCGTGCTCATGGGCAGCGGCTACTTCACGCACCCCCTGCCGGGCGGCACCATCTCCTCGGAGTTCGGCTACCGCACGTTCGACAACTCGTTCCACATGGGGCTCGACCTTGCCGCGAGCGAGGGAACCCCTTACTACGCAGCCGACAGCGGCACGGTGCTGTACGCCACCAACGACGGCGGCTACAACGGCGGAGCGGGCAACTGGGTGGTCATCGCCCACGGCAACGGCATCGTCACCAAGTACATGCATTCCAGCGCGACGTTCGTGAGCCCCGGCGACCAGGTGCAGCGCGGCCAGAACATCGGACTCGTGGGCAACACGGGCGCTTCGTTCGGAGCGCACCTGCACTTCCAGGTGGAAGTGGACGGCGTGGCCGTGAACCCCCTCAACTACATCTAGAAACGCGGCAGTTACGGGTTGCCGGTTTCAGGTTGCAACCCCCTCGCCGTTCGCTATGATGTATCCAACCGCCTAGTTCGGAGGAGCAAATGAACAAACTTGCAACGGCAACATGCGCGTTAACCTTGGCATCCGCCCTCGCCTTCCCGCTGGCAGCCTGCTCTGCGCCGCAAGGCAGCAACAGCAGCGGCGGAGCGGCCGGATCGTCCCAGGAAACCCAGCTCGACGAAGGTGTCAAGGCCAGCATCGTCTCCAAGATCGGCGAGGCGCGCGAGCATTCCTTCAACAACGTGACGTTCGACATGACGGTCGAGACCGCCGTTGCCGTCCGAGACGACGAAGGCAACCTGCAACAGCAGATCAACCTGATCGAAAGGAAGGGCGAGCTCGACCAGGACCCCGAGAACCCGTGGATGCACATGACCTACGAGTCCTCCTCGAACATGGAGCTCGGGAAAACGGTGTACGAGATGTTCATCGACCCGACGGCCATGTACATGGTGCAGGAAGGCGCCCTCTACCGGAACGCCTCCGATAAATCGGTCGTGGACGCACAGGTGGCGAGCATCACGGGCATCGGCTCCGAAACCGAGGTCAACGACCTGCTCGACGTTGCCAAGAGCTACGAGATGCAGGAGCAGGCTAACGGCGACACGCTGATCACCATCACCGCGGACGTCGACAAGCTCATCGAGAAGTCGCTCATCGACACGTCCGCCCTGCCCGAGGGAAGCTCCATCGCGACGCTCGTGGCGAGCTACGTGATCTCGTCGGACAACCACTTCAAGACCGTCCGCCTGATCAGCTCGACGTCGGGCTCCCCCACCTACCGCGTCGACCAGACCTTCAAGTTCTCGAAGTACGACGAGACGGCCAAGCCCGAATGGCCCGACATCGAGGCGTACACCGCCAAGATGGCAGGCTTCGAACAGGGCGAGGACGGCCGCTGGTTCATCTACGACAACGGCGAGAAGGTCTACTTCGACTACCTGGACGAAAACGGCTCGATCCACGTATTACCCGAATAGCAGGAGCGCTCATACAACAAAAAGCGGCCGGCCTCACACGAGGCCGGCCGCTTGCTTATGCAAAGCCTTGTTCCTAGCGCTTCTCGTCGAGCAGCTTGGCGATGTAGGCCATCTTCACGCAGACGCAGAACACGTCGAGCGCCTGGTCGAGCTCCTCGATGGGCGGAAGCGACGGCGCAATGCGGATGTTGCTGTCGTGGGGATCGTTGCCGCCGGGCCACGTGGAACCCGCATCGGTCAGGACGACACCAGCTTGCTTGGCGAGCTGCACGATGCGCTTCGCCGTGCCCTCGGGAGCGTCGAAGGACACGAAGTAGCCGCCGCGCGGGTGCGTCCAGGTGCAGCCCCCTACCCCGGAGAGGCTCTCGGAGAGCTTCTGCTCGACGAGCTCGAACTTGGGCCTGAGCAGGGCCGCATGCTTCGACATCTGCTCCCTGATGCCGTCGGCGTCCTTCAGGAAGCGGGCATGACGCAACTGGTTGATCTTGTCGCCGCCGATGGTGGCGATGCCCATACGCTCCTTCATCTCGGCAACGTTGTCGGGGCTCGACGCGAACGCGGCAATGCCGGCGCCAGCGATCGTGACCTTGCTCGTGGAAGCGAACTTCACGTAGCGGTTGGGGTTGCCGGAATCGCGGCAGGGCCCCGAGATGTCGAGCAGATGGTCTTGCTTCTCGGGGTCATCGTAGAGATGATGCACCGAGTAGGCGTTGTCCCAGAAAATTCGGAAATCGTGAGCAGCGCACTTCAGATGCCCGAGTCGCTCCACCACTTCATCGGAATAGGTGATACCGCCGGGGTTGGAATACTTCGGCACACACCAGATGCCCTTGACCTGCTCGTCAGAAGCCGCGATGCGCTCGACCTCGTCCATATCGGGGCCATCCTCGTTCATGCGAACGGGAATGTTCTCGAAACCGAACGACTCGGTGATGAGGAAGTGGCGGTCATAGCCCGGAACGGGGCAAATCCACTTGACCTTATCGTACTTGCGCCACGGGCGGGAGCCGCGGGCACCGAAATCGTAGTAACGGCCGATGGCGCTATACATGAGCGTGAGACTCGAGTTCCCGCCCACGACGACGTTATGCATGTCGTCGTCGAGCAGCACGGCCATAACGCGCCGCGCCTCGTCGATTCCCTCCAGGCCACCGTAGTTACGGCAGTCGAGGCCGGTCTCCGAGAAGCACTCTTCCTTGGTGTCGAGCAGCTTGAGCATGTCGATGGAAAGGTCGAGCTGCTCGCTCGACGGCTTGCCGCGCGCCATGTTGAGAGCAAGGTCGCACTTCCGGTACCGCGCAAACTCCTCTTCGAGGTCGACTTTGAGCGCCGTCAGCTCGGCGCGGCTCATATCTGCATAGGCCATATTCGCTCCTATCATCGTGAACCCTCATTATAGCCACCGCCCCAGGTTGCGGCGAAAGTTTTAACAATGCGCCCCCTCATATCGCCACATCCCCCAGCTTCTCGCCGAGCGCGCAGCAGCCTCGCGGGCTTTCATGGGCTGCGAGAGAGCGCAGGCGCGGCGGGAGCGAGGACTGTCTGAGCGCCCGAAGGGCGCGAGTTCCGCAGCTGCCGCGCCGAAGCGATCGAGCGGTTAGCCCATGAGTGCCCGCGAGGCTGCTGCGCGCTCGGCGAGAAGCCCGCGAGTACTCGAAGAGCCCTCCGCACCGGTAGAAAACCAAGGAGGGCCACACCTGAGTGCGACCCTCCCCTAATAAGCGTTGTGACAAGTCGCCTATGCTTCAGAGTACATGTCCTTGAGCTTCAGCAGGTGCTGGTAGCGCTCGATTGCAGCCGCCTCGTTCTTGGCGAAGAGCTGCTTGGCGCGCTCGGGGAACTCGCGGGTCAGGCGGTTGTAGCGGGCCTCGTTCATGAGGAACTCCTGGTAGCCGCCCTTCGGCTCCTTGCTGTCGAGCACGAACTTCTTGCCGGTTTCGGCTGCCGGGTTGAAGCGGTACAGGTTCCAGTAGCCGCAATCGACCGCGCGCTTCATCTCCACCTGGCTGTTCGCCATGCCGCCCTTGATAGCGTGCATCTCGCAGGGGCTGTAGCCGATGATCAGGGACGGTCCCGGATACGCCTCGGCCTCCGCGATGGCCTTGATCGTCTGGTTGGGGTTCGCGCCCATGGCCACCTGGGCAACGTAGACATAACCGTAGGCCATGGCGATCTCGGCGAGCGACTTCTTCTTGATGTCCTTGCCGGCAGCGGCAAACTGCGCAACCTGGCCGATGTTGGAGGCCTTGGAAGCCTGGCCGCCGGTGTTGGAGTACACCTCGGTGTCGAAGACGAACACGTTGACGTCCTCGCCGCTCGCGAGCACGTGGTCGAGTCCACCGTAGCCGATGTCGTAGGCCCAACCGTCGCCGCCGAAAATCCAGACGGACTTCTTGGTCAGGTAGCTCTTGTTCTCAAGGATGGACGCGGCGAACTCGTTGTCGGAGATCTTCTCGAGCTCGGCGATGAAGGCGGCTGCGGTCTCCTTGCTCGCGGCGGAATCGTTACGGGCGCCGATCCATGCGACGGCGGCGTCGATGGCTGCCTGCGGCGCGTCGGAAGCGATGAGCTCGAGCGTGTCGGTGAGCACCTTGCTGCGCACCGCCTCGTGGCCGAGCAGCATGCCCAAGCCGTGCTCGGCGTTGTCCTCGAACAGGGAGTTCGACCACGCGGGGCCGTGGCCCTCGGCGTTCACCGTGTAGGGCGAGGTCGCGGCGGGGCCGCCCCAGATGGACGAGCAGCCCGTAGCGTTCGCGACGTACATGCGGTCGCCGAAGAGCTGCGTGACCAGGCGGGCGTACGACGTCTCCGCGCAGCCCGCGCACGAGCCGGAGAACTCGAGCAGCGGCTTCATGAACTGGCTGTCCTTGACCGTGGTGCCGTGCAGCTCGGGCTTGTCGGCCACCTTGGACACGCAGTAGTCGAAGACCTCCTGCTGCGCAGCTTCGCCCTCGGCGGGCACCATCTCGAGCGCCCCCTTGGGGCACTGCCCCACGCACACGCCGCAGCCCATGCAGTCGAGCGGGGAAACCGCCATGACGTACTTCATGCCCGAGAGCTTCTGCTTGCCGTCGATGAGCTTGGCCTGCTCGGGAGCGGCAGCAGCCTCGGCCTCGGTGAGGGCGAACGGGCGAATGGTGGCGTGCGGGCACACGAACGCGCACTGGTTGCACTGGATGCAGTCTTCATGCTTCCACGTGGGCACCATGACGGCCACGCCGCGCTTCTCGAAGGCGGAAGCGCCCTGCTCGAACTGGCCGTCGGCGTAGTCGACGAACGCCGAGACGGGCAGGCGGTCGCCGTCCATGCGGCCGACCGGCTCCATGATGGTCTGGACCTGCTTGACGAGCTCGGGGCGCCCTTCGAGCTTGACCTGCTTGGGCTCGTCAACCGCGTTGGCCCACTCGGCCGGGACTTCCACCTTCACGAACGCGGTGGCGCCGGCGTCGATGGCCCTGTGGTTGGCATCGACGATCTCCTGGCCCTTCTTCATGTAGGACTTGGTGGCAGCGTCCTTCATGTAGCCGATGGCCTCCTCTTGGGGCAGCACGCCCGAGAGGGTGAAGAACGCGGACTGGAGGATGGTGTTGGTGCGCTTGCCCATGCCCACCTGCACGGCGAGGTCGATCGCGTTGATCAGGTAGAGCTTGATGTCGTTCTCGGCAATGTAGCGCTTCGCCTCGGCGTTCAGGTGATGCTCGAGCTCCTCGAGGCTCCACTGGCAGTTGATGAGGAACGCGCCGCCGGGCTTGACGTCCTGCACGATGCGGAAGCCCTTCGTGATGTAGGACGGGTTGTGGCAAGCCACGAAGTCGGCCTTGTTCACGTAGTAGGGCGCGCGGATGGGGCTGTCGCCGAAGCGCAGGTGCGAAACGGTGACGCCGCCGGTCTTCTTCGAGTCGTACTGGAAGTACGCCTGAACGTACTTGTCGGTGTGGTCGCCGATGATCTTGATCGAGTTCTTGTTGGCGCCCACCGTGCCGTCGCCGCCCAGGCCCCAGAACTTGCACTCGATGGTGCCCTCGGCGGCAGTGTTCGGGCTGTTCGGGTCCTCGGGAAGCGAGAGGTTGGTCACGTCGTCGACGATGCCGATGGTGAACTCGCGCTTCGGGGCGTCCTTCTTGAGCTCGGCGTACACGGCGAAGGCGCTCGCGGGAGGCGTGTCCTTGCTGCCGAGGCCGTAGCGGCCACCGCAGACGTACAGGTCGGTGCGGCCTTCCTTCATGAGCGCGTTCACGACGTCCAGGTAGAGGGGCTCGCCGCCGCTGCCCGGCTCCTTCGTGCGGTCGAGGACGGCAATCTTCTTGCAGGTGGCAGGCAGGGCCTCCACGAACTTCGCGGAAACGAACGGCCTGTACAAGCGCACCTTCACGAGGCCCACCTTCTCGCCGTGCGCGTTGAGGTAGTCGACGACCTCCTCGCACACGTCGCAGAAGCTGCCCATGGCCACGACGACGCGGTCCGCGTCGGGGGCGCCGTAGTAGTTGAACAGCTTGTAATCGGTGCCGATCTTGGCGTTGACCTTGTCCATGTACTCTTCCACGACCGCGGGCAGGTCGTCATAGGCCTTGTTGCACGCCTCGCGGTGCTGGAAGAAGATGTCGCCGTTCTCGTGGCTGCCGCGCATGACCGGATGCTCCGGGTTGAGCGCGTGCTCGCGGAACGCCTTCACGGCGTCCATGTCGCACATCTCGGCAAGGTCGTCGAAGTCCCACACGGCGATCTTCTGGATCTCGTGCGACGTGCGGAAGCCGTCGAAGAAGTTCAGGAACGGCATGCGGCCCTTGATGGCGGCGAGGTGCGCGACCGCGGAGAGGTCCATGACCTCCTGCACGTTACCCTCGGCGAGCATGGCGAAGCCGGTCTGGCGGCATGCCATGACGTCAGAGTGGTCGCCGAAGATGTTGAGCGCATGGGTGGAGACGGTCCGCGCGGACACGTGGAAGACGCTCGGGAGGCGCTCCGCCGCGATCTTGTACATGTTCGGGATCATAAGGAGCAGGCCCTGGCTGGCCGTATAGGTGCTGGTGAGAGCACCAGCATCGAGCGAGCCGTGCACGGCACCCGCGGCGCCGCCCTCGGATTGCATCTCGCAGACCTTCACGGTCGTGCCGAAGATGTTCTTGAGGCCCTGCGCGGACCATTGATCCACATAGTCGGCCATCGGAGACGACGGAGTGATCGGGTAGATGCCCGCCACCTCGGTAAACGCGTACGACACGTGTGCCGCGGCGTTGTTACCGTCCATCGACTTGAATTTCCTCGCCATACAGCTCTCCCTTCATGCAGGTGCCCCTGCACATCCCATTGGTTGAGTCCCAGATAAACTGCGCCTACGACGCAATTTGTGTCACCCGAACATACTACCAGCGGAAGAATCAACTATGCG
>SUUE01000017.1 GCA_015062685.1 Coriobacteriaceae bacterium | reverse complement strand
TCAATTCTAGGACATGTTTTAAAGGGTCTGAACTGCGGGTTCATCCAAAAACGGCAACACGTTCTTGCCTATAAACCAAAGGTCAGGGCTTTTACAACCCTGACCTCGTGTTTCCTGGTAGCTCCGACCGGATTCGAACCGGCGACCTCCGCCTTGAGAGGGCGGCGTCCTAAACCGCTAGACGACGGAGCCACGTATGTTGTGCGCTGTCGAAAATGGCTGGGGTGGGAGGAGTCGAACCCCCACATACGGCACCAGAAACCGCTGTCCTACCATTAGACGACACCCCATCGATTTCTCGATGTGCGCCTCGAAAACCGAAACGCAAGCGCGAATGGATATATTACGCATCACAAGGCCTTTCGTCAAGCTATAACTTATGGTGATTCTTTGGCGGCACGTGGGGCGATACAATAGCAGGGCAGTCAAGCGAAAGGCATCGCGATGAAACGCTACATCACCGACTCGGCGCGTAGGCTAGAAGAATCGACCGTCAAGGTGCTCCCGGCCCCCATCTCCCCCGAGATGCAGCTCGTGAAGGCATACCCCGACATCAAATACCAGGCATTCCTTGGCTTCGGCGCCGCGTTGACCGAGGCATCTGGCCACACGTTCGCCCAGATGGACGAAGCGACGCAAGAGCATTTCCTCAACCTGTGCTTCTCGGAGGAGCACAACCGCTACAGCCTTTGCCGCTTGAGCATCCAGAGCTGCGACTTCTCCCTCGTGCCACGCTCGTACATGGATGCGCCCAGCGAGACGCTCGAGGGGTTCTCGATCGACGACGACTGGGCCTACGTGCTTCCCCTCGCGAAGGCCGCGCAGCGCGTCAATCCAAGGCTCGAGTTCCTGGCGTCGCCGTGGAGCCCTCCCGCATGGGCGAAGACGACGCGCACAATGAAGCTCGGGGGTCACCTGCGCCCCGGGATGCAAGACCAGTGGGCCCGCATGATCGCGAGGATGATAGCCGACTACCGCACCGCAGGCGTCAACATCGGGCGCATCACGGTGCAGAACGAGCCTCAGGCGGCCCAGACTTGGGAATCGTGCCTGTATAGCACGAGCCAGGAAATGGCGTTCCTTCACGAGCACCTGAAGCCAGCCCTCCGCGCCGAAGGCCTCGGCCACGTGAAGACGTTCATCTGGGACCACAACAAAGACCGAGTGCTCGACCGCGCGACGGAGGCCCTCGCAGACCCCAAGGCAGCCCTCGATGTGGACGGAATCGCGTTCCATTGGTATGCGGGCGACCACTTCGAAGCGCTACGGGCAACGCGCGACGTTATCGGCCCCGACCGCGAGCTCATCCTCAGCGAGGGGTGCGATTTCTACACGGCGGGCGACGAGTGGTGGGAGCTTTCCCATGCAGAGCACTACGCGCGCGAGGTCATAGGCGATTTCGAGGCCGGGGCTAACGCGATATTGGATTGGAACATCCTGCTCAACGCGCAAGGCGGCCCCAACCACGTCGGCAACTACTGCGACGCGCCCATCATGTTCGACGAAGAAAGCGGCAACCTGAACGTGCGGCTGCCGTTCTATTATCTGGGGCATTTCAGCCACTTCCTGCGCATCGGGGCGCGCCGCATGCTCGTGACGCGCTACACGAGCTGGATCGAGACCTGCGGCTTCGTGAACCCAGACGGCCAACGCGTGCTCTTCGTGCTGAACCGTAGGGACGAAGACTGCGATTTCGACCTCACCTGGGGCTCGAGCGCAGTTGGCAGGCGTATCGCCCATCTGGACGCGCCCGCGCACTCGATTCAAACGATCTGCTGGTAGCCCGGCACAAGAAAAAGGCCGCCCGAACAACGCCGGGCAGCCGAACAAAGCCATCCTTAACGCACTCTAGCGGTGCTGCCACATATGGTCGAGAGGACCCGAGCCCTTGCCCAAATCGAGACCAGCGGAAAGGGCTCCCGTGATATACGCCTTCGCGTCACGAACTGCGTCCTCGAGCGTTTTGCCGAGAGCGAGCCCGCACGCGATGGCGCTCGAGAGGGTGCACCCCGTCCCATGGGTGTTCGCAGTGTCAACCCGCTCCCCTTCGAACCATACGGTGCTCCCATCGGGTCGCGCGAGCACGTCGTTCGCATCGTTCTCGCCGTGACCTCCTTTCACAAGCACAGCAACGCCCACCGCACGCGCGATCTCGAGGGCGGCACGCTCCTGCTCGTCGCGCGCCTCGATGTGCGAGCCGAACAACGCCTCAGCCTCAGGCATGTTGGGCGTGATAACCGTCGCAAGCGGAATCAACTTGTCGCGCAACGCGGCAATGGCGCTGTTGGAAGCAAGCTCGGAGCCACTGGTGGCCACCATGACCGGATCGACCACGATGTTGCGGGCATCGTTGCGCTTGAGGGCGTCGACGATCGAGGCGACGATTTCCGCAGAGGAAACCATCCCTATCTTGACCGCGTCGGGGCGAATGTCGTCGAAGACGACGTCTATCTGCTGGGTCACGAAATCGGTCGGCACATCGTGCACGCCGTAAACCCCGGTCGTGTTCTGCGCAGTCAGCGCCGTGATGGCGGACTGGGCGAACAGCCCCATGGACTGAATGGTCTTGATATCGGCCTGGATGCCCGCTCCGCCAGAGGAGTCTGATCCGGCGATGGTCAGAACCGATTTGAGCTTGCTCATTAGAACGTCCTCTCGCACACCGATCTAAGTTCTCGAGCAGCCGCCAGGCAATCGTCTGCGGCAAATATCGCGGACACCACGGCAGCCCCATCAGCGCCCAGTCCTTCGAGCTGGGGAATCGTGCCCGCATTGAGCCCGCCGATGCCCACGACCGGGATATCGACGGCCTCGCAAATGGCCCTCAGCTCCTCGGGCGTCACATCCACGGCATCGGGCTTCGTTGCAGTGGGGATGAGCGCGCCCACCCCAAGATAGTCGGCGCCATCCGCCTGGGCTCTGAGCGCCTGCTCCACCGTCTGCGCGGAGACGCCCACGATGGCATCGGGGCCGAGCGCCGCACGCGCCTGGGCGCACGCCACGTCGTCCTGACCGACATGCACGCCGTCCGCGCCAACCGCGAGCGCAACGTCGACGTCGTCGTCAACGACGAACGGCACTCCCGCAGCACGGCAGAGCGACAGCAGCTCTTTCCCGAGCGCGATGGTCTCTTCCTTCGAAGCGTCCTTCTCGCGCAGCTGCACGAACGTGGCCCCGCCCTCGAGAGCCTGGTGCACGCATTCCGCAAGAGACCGGCCGTGCAGCCATGCTCGGTCGGTCACCGCGTAGAGCAGCATGGATTCCCGTATTACCGCCTTATCCCAAGGCATGTTTACAGCTCTTCGACCCGAGCGATGGCCTCGAGCGCCTCGCCGTTGATGTTGTAGAGCGCGTCGATCAGATACGTGCGGAACGACGCGTTGCCGTCAACGGGCTGCATACGGGCCAGCGCCATCTCGCCAGCCGCCCCCATGCCCGCCACAGCCGCGACAACGGCCTCGAGCATCATGTCGGGGTTCGCAACGGCGTAAGCGGCTGTCACGCACGTGAGCATGCAGCCAGCGCCCGTGATCTTGCCCATGATCGGCGCGCCGTTGCGGATGGCGAAGGCGCGCTCCGCATCGGCAACGATGTCGATGGCGCCCGTGACCGCCACGATGGCGCCGGTCTTGGCGGCTACCTGTTTGACGAACTCCGCGCTCGCCTGCAGGTTCTCCTCGGTCACCGCGTCGTCGGGGTTCACATCCACGCCGCGCGTTGCGGCGGCGGCCCCGGCAAGCGCCTTGACCTCCGACATGTTCGCGCGGATAACCTGAGCGCCAACGGCGTTGAGCAGCTCGGCGGCGGTGTCCGTGCGCAGCGCCGACGCGCCTGCTCCGACAGGGTCGAGCACGATGGGGTGCCCCAAATCGCGGGCGCGCTCCCCAGCGGCAAACATGCCCTCAATCGTGAGCTCGTTGAGCGTGCCGATGTTGAGGACGAGGCCACCGCAAATCGCCTGGATATCGGGCACATCCTTGGGCTCATCGCTCATGATGGGGCTGCCGCCGCAGGCGAGCAGCGCGTTCGCGCAATCGTTTACCGTGACGTAGTTCGTGATGCAATGCACGAGCGGCGTCGTTGCGCGGACATTCTTTAGTGCTTGGGACAGGGCATAAGGCTTCATAATCATTCTCCCTTCGTAGGCATTACCCTGACAGGTTCCATGGGTCGAGACGTATCGCGTCTCCTCTCAGCCCGCACCTACGAGCTCCCCGGGTGGCGATTATAGGCCAGATTGATTAGGCGATGGGATGAAATACGAAAAGCGTGCCTTCTTCGACGGTGACTGACGAGGGCCTGCCTATGAGCTCGTTCGAGAGCCCCCTCGTTGTACGGTTCGTCAAGTTCTCGCCCTCGAGCGCATACTCCATGCCGCGCTCCGTGACACAGCGTGCCTCGTCAACCGCCGAAAACACCGAGACGGTTCCGCGCTCCAATCGCGGCAATTCGAGCGTACCAGGGCCCACGAGAACACTCACGACGCACTCCACATCCACGAGCTCAACAGCAACGCCACACTCCGCGAAGCGCGCGCACATCTGCAGGTTACCCACCGAATGGTCGAGTCTGCCCCCGAGCGCACCGTACACGACAACACGCCCCGCGCCCCGTGCAAGCACGTAATCGAGCGCGAGCTCCAGATCAGACTTGTCCTTGTGCGTCGGATGCTCGATGACCTCCTTGCACATGGGGACGTAGCCGAGCGAATCGAAATCGCCTACAGCCACATCGGGATCGCAGCTCACTGACTGCAAATGCGCGAAACCGCCGTCCACAGCGACGATCAGATCGAATGCGCCTGCTGACCACCGGTCGGTAAACGCCGCCGCATTGAAGTCGCTAGCAGCCACAAGGGCACATGTAAAAGCCTTGGATGTCATAGTATTTGCTACAATACCACACGCGAGTGGGCCAGGCGGTCGCGTGCGTTGCACGAGGAAAGTCCGGGCTCCGAAGGGCAGGATGCCAGCTAACGGCTGGGCGGGGCGACCCGATGGATAGTGCCACAGAAAAGAAAACTCCCCCGCTTGTCGGGAGAAAAGCTGAAACGGTGCGGTAAGAGCGCACCAGCGTGTCGGTAACGGCGCGGCTTGGTAAACCCCATCCGGAGCAAACGCAAATAGGGATGCCATGTGGTGGCCCGCCACGCATCCGGGTTGCGCGCTCGAGGCGGCAGGCGACTGACGTCCTAGATAAATGACCGTCCAACGACAGAACCCGGCTTACCGGCTCACTCGCTTTTCTTGTTGTGCTGGCCTACGTCCAGCGCCGCAATCAGCATCCGGCTTTGGCTAGAGGACGCGCGGAGCGCGCCCCTACGGGGCAACAGTGCGTATGGCTTGTAGGGGCGCGCTCCGCGCGTCCTCAACCGCCATAGTCTCCGCGCATATAAAAACAAAGGGGCCGCACTCGCGTGCGGCCCCAGGTGTCTCTCGTGCGGTATGCGCGTAACGCTACTGCTTGGTGCTCTCCCTGCCAGTTTCGGCGAAATCGATCTGAGCTTCGTACCAGCTGAGGTGGATCTCCTCGGTGGCGATCCAAGCCTTAGCTGCAGCATGCTTGTCCTCATCGGTGATGCTGTCGAGCACTTGCTTCTTCTCGTCGATCTCGGCGCGCAGCTTCTCAGCCTTCCCGCGCACGTTCTCGACATCGATATCGTCAGCCGGGCAGCCGAAGCGCCCGAGGATGGCAAGGTGGTCATGGAGCATCTGGCTGCAGCCACGGTGAATCAAGAAGACTAGTTTCTCCTTGCCCTCGGGATCGAGCCAGAGCGTCAGCTTTCCGCCCTGATGGTTCGTTGCCACGAGGCTCTCATGCCCTTTGATGACACCGTAATGACCCGCAAATCCGGGAACATCTGCGTAGTAGATGTCACCCGCAAACAACTGTCTGGTCGGCGTGAGAACCGCGCAGCGAAATGCTCCTTCGTATGCCATTGCTATTCACCCTGCAATTCGTTGTAAGCAGCGTACACGTCGTCGATGGACCCCTTCATGCGGAAGCACTGCTCGGGGATCTCGTCGCACTCGCCGTCGAGGATGGCAGCAAAGGAGCGGATCGTGTCTTCGAGCTTCACGTACTTGCCAGGCAGACCGGTAAACTGCTCAGCAACGTGGAAGCACTGACCGAAGAACTGCTGCGCCTTACGTGCGCGGTTAACGGTGAGCTTCTGATCCTCGGAGAGCTCGTCCATACCCAGAATGGCGATGATGTCCTGCAGGTCCTTGTAGTTCTGCAGAAGCTCCTGGATGCCGACGGCCACGCGGTAATGCTCCTCGCCGACGATCTGCGGATCGAGCGCGCGAGAGGAAGACTCCAGCGGGTCGACAGCCGGGTAAATGCCCAGCTCGGCGATCGAACGGGAAAGAACGGTACGGGCGTCGAGGTGGGTGAACGTCGTGGCCGGCGCGGGGTCGGTCAAGTCGTCGGCGGGAACGTAGACGGCCTGCACGGACGTAATGGAGCCCGTAGCGGTCGACGTAATGCGCTCCTGCATGTCGCCCATCTCGGTAGCCAGCGTGGGCTGGTAGCCAACGGCGGAAGGCATACGGCCCAGCAGAGCCGAAACCTCGGAACCCGCCTGGGTGAAGCGGAAGACGTTGTCGATGAACAACAGAACGTCCTGGCCCTGATCGCGGAAGTACTCAGCCTCGGTCAGACCGGCCAGGCCGACGCGCAGACGCGCTCCGGGAGGCTCGTTCATCTGGCCGTAAACCAAGCAGGTCTTCTCGATAACGCCAGACTCGCTCATCTCCAGGAACAGGTCGGTACCCTCACGGGTGCGCTCG
This sequence comes from Coriobacteriaceae bacterium, assembly GCA_015062685.1. Lineage (GTDB taxonomy): Bacteria > Actinomycetota > Coriobacteriia > Coriobacteriales > Eggerthellaceae > UBA9715. The sequence continues at coordinate 25,941 of SUUE01000017.1, read as the reverse complement.
CCTACGCCCGTGAAGACCGACGTGCCGCCGTGCTCCTGAGCGAGGTTGTTGATGAGCTCCTGGATGATAACCGTCTTGCCGACGCCGGCGCCGCCGAACAGGCCCGTCTTGCCGCCGCGAACGAACGGCTCGATCAGGTCGATGGCCTTGATGCCGGTCTCGAAGATCTCGGTGGTGGTGGTCAGCTCGTCGTATTCCGGGGCGGGACGGTGGATGGGCATGAAGCCCTCCAGGTCCTCGGGAAGAGGCTTCTCGTCCACGGGATCGCCGACGACGTTCCAAATGCGGCCCAGCGTGGTGGGGCCAACGGGCATCATGATGGGATGGCCCGTATCCTGAACTTCCAGACCGCGGACCAGGCCGTCGGTGGAGCTCATGGAAACGGAGCGGACGAGGTTGCCGGGCAGATGCGTCTCCACCTCGAGAACGAGGTGGATGTCACCGGCCTGGGTCTTGGCGTCGACGGTCAGAGCGTTGTAGATCGCGGGGATCTGCTCTGCCGGGAATTCAACGTCCACGACGGGGCCGACGATACGGACGATGCGTCCGACCGCGCCCTTGCTGGCCTCGAGCTCCTCTCTGGTAAATAGTGTTTGACTCATTTATTCCTCCAAAGCCGCTGCGCCGCCGACGATCTCAGAGATCTCCGTCGTAATGGCGCCTTGACGTTCACGGTTGTAAATTCTTGTAAGCGTCGAAATCATCTCGGTTGCGTTGTCCGTAGCTGACTTCATGGCAGTACGGCGCGCGCCCTGCTCGGCTGCGGCAGAGTCGACCAACGCGAAGTACACGTCGGTGCGCAGGTATGCCGCCTCCAAGTAGATGAGGCAGTGCCTTGTGTCGGGCTCGAACTCGATCGCGCCCTCGTGCTTGTCGTCGATGTGCTCGCGGAAGTCGAAATACAGGTCCTTCTCGAACTTCTGCATCTCCATCTGCTGAACGAAGCTCTCGCGCGGGATCGGCAGCGTGGTCTTGACGACCAGACGCTGCTCGCCGGCGTTCACCATGTGGTTGAACACGATGAGCACCTCGTCGATATCGCCTGCGAGATAGCCCTTACGCACATACTCGGCAATTTCGGAAGCTTCGGCATAGGTGGGGTCGGCGGAGCGATCGCGAACCTCTACGAGAGGCTTGATGCCGCGATACTCGAAGTAACCGCATGCCTTCTTGCCACATGCGATGATGCTGACCTTGATGCCTTCCGCTTCCTTTTCCCTCATCAGCTTCTCGGCTGCGCGCAACGCGTTGCTGTTGAAGCCTCCGGCCAAACCGCGGTCGGACGACACGACGACGATGACGCTGTGCTTAACTTCGTCATGCGGGTTGATCAGCGGATCGTCCTTGATGCGAGAATACGCCGCCGTGGAAACGAGCATGTCGGACAGAGCCGCAGCCCAGGGCAGTGAATTCTCCATACGGACAGACGCACGGCGAATCTTCGCCGCCGCGACCATTTCCATGGTGCGCGTGATCTGCTTCGTCGATGTGACGGAGTTAATGCGTCTTTCTATGTCGTGAAGGTTAGGCATGGTTCCCTACCTTACGCCGACGGTGCGAACTGCTGCTTGAAGGCCTCGATAGCCTGAACAAGAGCGTCGGTGGTCTCGTCGGTGAACTTCTTCTCGTCGTGGATGCTCGTCAGAATCTCCGGCTTCTGAGCGCGCAGGTACTCGCGCAGCTCGTCGCGGAAGCGAACCGTGTCCTCGACGGCGATGTCGTCCAGGTAGCCCTTGGAACCGGCGAACACCGAAACGGCCTCCTCCTCGAAGGGCATGGGCACGTAGCGGCCCTGCTTGAGGAGCTCGGTCATGTGGGCGCCGCGGTTCAGCTGGTCCTGAGTGGCCTTGTCCAGGTCGGAACCGAACTGCGTGAACGCCTGGAGCTCGCGGTATGCGGCCAGGTCGAGGCGCAGGGTGCCGGCAACGGACTTGACCGCCTTCGTCTGGGCGGAGCCGCCGACGCGGGACACCGACAGGCCGACGTTAACGGCCGGGCGCTGGCCCTGGAAGAACAGGTCGGTGGACAGGAAGATCTGACCGTCGGTAATCGAGATGACGTTCGTCGGAATGTACGCCGAAACGTCGCCGGCCTGGGTCTCGATGATCGGCAGAGCCGTCATGGAGCCGCGACCGTACTCGTCGGACATCTTCACAGCACGCTCGAGCAGGCGGGAGTGCAGGTAGAAGATGTCGCCAGGGTAAGCCTCGCGTCCGGGCGGGCGGCGCAGGGTCAGCGACATCTGGCGGTAGGCCACAGCCTGCTTGGACAGGTCATCGTAGATGATGAGCACGTGGCGGCCGGGGTTCTCCGGGCCAGCCGGCTTTCCGTCCTCGCCGGTGTAGACGAAGTACTCGCCCATTGCAGCACCGGCCATAGGCGCGATGTACTGCAGCGGAGCGGAATCGGAAGCGGTGGCCGACACGATGATCGTGTAGTCCATGGCGCCATGGCGCTCGAGGGTCTCGGCAACGCCAGCAACCGTGGAAGCCTTCTGACCGATCGCAACGTAGATGCAGATCATGTCCTGGCCCTTTTGGTTGATGATGGCGTCAATGGCGATAGCCGACTTACCGGTCTGGCGGTCGCCAATGATCAGCTCACGCTGGCCACGTCCGATGGGCACCATCGAGTCGATTGCCAGGATGCCGGTCTGCATGGGCTCATGCACGGGCTTACGGCTAATGACGCCAGGAGCCTTGAACTCGACGGGGCGACGGCCTTCGGCCTCGATAGCGCCCTTGCCGTCGATGGGCATGCCCAGCGGGTTGACGACGCGCCCGAGCAAACCCTTGCCGGACGGAACGTCCATAATGCGACCGGTGGTGTGCACCTGGTCGTTTTCCTTGATTGCGGTGACATCGCCGAGAAGAACGGCGCCGATCTCATCTTCCTCGAGGTTCTGAACCAGACCGTAAACGATCTTGCCACCTTCGCCGCTGAATTCCAGCAGCTCGCCGGCCATCGCGTTCTTCAGGCCGTCAACACGGGCAATACCGTCGCCAACCTGAATAACCGTTCCGACCTCGCGCGAGTCAACGCCCATTTCCAGGTTTGCGAGCTGTGCTCGCAGGGCCTCGTCGATGGACTGTGCGGTGATCTCAGTCACTAGCAATTCACCTCCATTTCGTTACTGCTTAAGAGCTTCGCGAGTACGCTCGACTCGCGTCAGAAGGCTCGCGTCGATGCGCTCGTCCTTCGTGCTCATGATGATGCCGCCGATGATGGACTTGTCGACATGCTCGCGCAGGACGACGTTCTTGCCCAGCTCGGTCTCGGCCTTCTTTTTGATCTGATCGCGCAGGTTGTCATCAAGCTCAACAGCGGTCTCGACGTCAACGACGACGAGGTTGAGCTCGCTTGCCATGCGCTCTTCCAACTGCTCGGCCACACGGGGCAGCAAATCGGTTTCCCCGCGCTCGGCCATAACGGCTACGGCGTTTACCAGCGCCTCAGGGGCGTCAGCGAAGACGCCGCGAACGATCTGGGCCTTCTGCTCGGCAGAATAGCCGGGATCCTTCAGCGCGCCATCCAGGTCGGCGTTGCCGCGGACGGCCTTGACCATCTGCTTTGCGTTGCCGCAAACCTCGAGCACGCCTTCGGCGCCGCCGTCATTGTTGGCAGCTTCGAAAATAAGCTGCGTATACGTGGCGATTTGCTCTTTTACGAGAAGTCGATTAGTTGGCATGGAAACTGCCCGCCTCGTTGATATAGCGCTCGATGATCGCGCGGTGCTCCGCGTCGTTCAGGTCGTTCGACACCAGACGCGAGGCAACGTCGACCGAAAGGTCGGCGACGGAGTTCTGCAGATCCGCCATAGCGGCCTGCTTCTCCGCCTCGATGGCGACGCGAGCCTTCTCGATCATGGTTGCAGCTTCCTCTTGCGCCTGCCTGGTGATATCGGCACGCACCGCTTCGCCCGTCTCCTTGGCGTCTGCGATGAGCTTCGATGCCTGCGCCTTCGCATCGGCGAGCTGCTTCTGATACTCCGCGAGCACGCGCTCGGACTCGATGCGCGCCTCCTCGGACTTCTGCAGCGCATCGGCGATCGTCTTCTCGCGCTTCTCGAGCATGGCCTCGAACATGGGCCAGCCGAACTTCCACAGCACGATGACGAGCACGATGAAGGCAATGAGCATCGGGACGGTCTCGACCATGTCGGGCAGAATGAGCGCGACACCGGTCTTCTCTTCCGACGCAAACGCGAGCGCAGGGAAAGCAAGCGAGGCGCTGGTGGCAGCACCCGTGAGGGCGAGCCAGGCCTTTGCTTTGTTCGCTCTGTTGTTCACTAGGTAACCTCCTTGTACCTTAACGGATGAAGTGTTCCGGAAAGGACATTAACCCTGGAGGATGAACACCAGAACGAAGCCCAGGAGTGCGAGGGCCTCTGCCAGAGCGGCACCAATGATGAAGTTGGTGAACAGGCGGCCAGCGAGTTCAGGCTGGCGAGCGGTACCGACGCAGGCGCCGTAGCAGGCGATGCCGATGCCGATGCCAGGGCCGATGGCGCCGAGGCCATAACCGACCAAAAGCAGTGCATTAAGTGTAAGCGATCCCATGTTTTCCTCCTTTGCCGTCCCTGAGTTCCCGCTCAGAGACACCGGTTTTACTATGCTGCATCGGCCATGGCTTTACCGATGTAACCAAATATCAGGCGCCTTGGGGGCAGGCGCGGGCCCGTTTCCGGAGCTTCTGGCTCCGTAGGGGCGCAGATGGCTGCGCCCTCGCGCAAAGCGCTAGTGCGACGACGTGGCCAGGTTGATGTAGACAGCCGTCAGGATGGTGAAAACGTACGCCTGGAGGAACGCAACCAGCGTCTCGAGCGCGTACATGAAGATCTCGAAAGCGAGCCACAGGACCGACAGGCCGCCAATCGCGCCCGCGCCGTTGATGCCCGCCATGATGAACGAGGATGCGAACAGCGCGAACACGCCGAGGGCCATATGGCCTGCGAACATGTTGCCGTAAAGTCGGACAGCCAGCGTGAGCACGCGGATCACAAGCGAGACGAACTCGAACACCCAGATGATGGGCACCATGACCGCGGGCAGGCCGGACGGCGCGATGGATTTGATGTAGCCCCAGCCGCCGTGGGCCTTCACGCCCCAGTAGTTAAAGTAAACGAACGCGACGATCGAAAGCGCCCAGTTGACCTGCAGCGAACCCGTCGCAGCCTTCGACCCGGGGATAAGGCCGATGAAGTTGGAGATGAGGATGAAGAAGAACAGGGTGGCCAGAAGCGGAATGTGCTTCTTGTAGCCGTGGCCGATCGTGCCCTCGCCAATGTTGTTGCGAACCATCTGGTAGCCGTATTCCACCATGTTCACAAACTTGTTGTTAGGCACGAGCGTCAGCCTGCGGCCGACGATCATCACGATTGCGAAGACGATGATCCACACCAGGATGGCGTAGAGCATGTACTGCGTGATGCCGAACCCCGTGTCGCCGAACGGGATGACGAACCCCGCGTTGAACGACTCTTTGAGCTCGGGCACCGCAGCGCTGAGCATCGCCAAAGGATCGGTTCCTTCTAGATGTGCCATCTCTTTACCCCTTCATTGTTCATTTACGCAAATTCTTCGATATGCCGAACGCAACAGCCGCCGCCGCGATACCGCCGGCTTCTGCAAGCACGAACGGAATCGCCACGTCCCGGAAGAACAACGCGCATACGATCATTGCCCCGCCGAGGATGACGAACGAAAGCAGCACGCCCAAAAGGAGCGAACCCGCATGGCCAAGATTGCTAGTCGGCGTAGCCACTCGGGCCTTGTTCATCCCGAAGATGAGCGGGGCAAAGCTCCCAACGCCCACCACGAGACCGACGACAATCGCAACGACCATGCTTAGCTTTCATCCACTTCGCGCTAGTGCGCACCATGACAAACCTCCGAAATGATAACGGAGCCATAACGCATTGGTAGCGCCTTATGGGCGAAATGCTCAAACTAACCGCAAGCGGTAGTCAGACGCCCGAAATGGCTAGTCTTCGGGCAGCTCGAACACCCTATAGGGAATGCGCGCCTCGTCGAGCATGCCCAGCGACAACTCGTCAGGATACGGGTTGGCGTAGATGATTTCCTCAATGCCCGCGTTGATGCACATCTTCGCGCACGTGATGCACGGCTGCGTGGTGATGTAGATTTTCGAGCCGTTGATGTCGATGCCGTAGCGCGCCGCCTGGATGATCGCGTTCTGCTCGGCATGCAGGCCGCGGCAGATCTCCTGGCGCTGCCCCGAGGGCACTCCCAGCTGCTCGCGCAGGCAGCCCGTGTCGGAGCAATGCTCCATGCCGCGCGGCACCCCGTTGTAGCCCGTGGCGAGGATGCGGTTCTCCTTGACAATGACCGCACCCACCGCGCGCCGCAGGCACGTCGTGCGCGTCGAAACCTGCTTCGCCAGTGTGGCGAAGTACTCATCCCATGAAGGCCTATTTGCTGGCATGTGTTCTCCGTTCCGCGTAGCCCGCCGCTGCGCTTATTCCTTCTCGAGGGCCATGATCTTCTCGACGCGGCCCGCGTGCCTGCCCCCGCCGAAGTCGGTCTCGAGGAACGCCTTCACGATGGCGCGATTCACCTCGTCGGTCACGAAGCGCCCTGAAACCGTGACGATGTTGGCATCGTTGTGCTCGCGGGCGAGCGCCGCGAACTCGGGCGAGGTCACGTTGGCCGCGCGGATGCCATCCACCTTGTTTGCCGCAACGGCCATGCCGATGCCCGTGCCGCACACGAGCACACCTCGCTCGGCGGCCCCGGACGTAACGTCCTTTGCGACGAGAACTGCAAAATCAGGGTAGTCCACCCTATCGTCGTTAGCCGGCCCTCGGTCCAGCACCTCATGCCCCTGTTCCCTGAGATACCCCACGAGGAGCTGCTTTTCCTCGAAACCCGCATGGTCCGACGCAATGCTGATAATCACGCTATCACCCTCTCTGTAACCGCTATTCGCGGGTATTATAACCTGCGCGGCGCACTAAAGCCCTTTAGCGTGGTAAAGTACAACACTAATGCTATCGTCGTCGCAAGGAGACCGCATGAACTACGATTTCATCCGCCAGTCCGACCCCGATATCTATTATGTGATGGAAAACGAGCTCGAGCGACAGCGCGACCACGTCGAGCTCATCGCCTCCGAGAACTTCACGAGCGAAGCCGTCATGGAAGCCATGGGCAGCCACCTTACTAATAAGTATGCTGAAGGCTACCCCGCGGCGCGCTTCTACGGTGGCTGCGAGAACGTCGACCACATCGAGAAGATCGCCATCCGCCGCGCGAAGTCGCTTTACAAGGCCGAGTACGCCAACGTGCAGCCGCACGCCGGCTCGCAGGCGAACGTGGCGGTGTACACAGCGCTCCTGCAGCCCGGCGACACGATCCTGGGCATGAGCCTGGACGCCGGCGGCCACCTCACGCATGGCTCGCGCGCCTCGGTTACCGGCCGCTACTGGAACGCGGTCAGCTACGGCGTGGACCCCGAGACCGAGATGATCGACTACGACGAGGTGCTCAAGAAGGCCAAGGAATGCTCGCCGCAGATCATCGTGGCCGGCGCCAGCGCCTACCCGCGATTCATCGACTGGAAGAAGTTCCGCGAGATCGCCGACGAGGTGGGCGCCTACTTCATGGTGGACATCGCGCACATCGGCGGCCTGGTTGCCGCGGGCGTGCACCCCTCGCCCGTTCCCTACGCCGACGTCGTGACCTCCACGACGCACAAGACGCTGCGCGGCCCGCGCGGCGCCATCATCCTGTGCAAGGAAGAGCTCGGCAAGCGCATCGACCACGCCGTGTTCCCGGGCACCCAGGGCGGCCCGCTCATGCACGTCATCGCGGCGAAGGCCATCTGCCTGCGTGAGGCCATGCTCCCCGGGTTCAAGGAATACCAGACCCAGATAGTCAAGAACGCTGCCGTTCTCGCTGACACGCTCACCAAGGGCGGCGTGCGCCTGACCACGGGCGGCACCGACAACCACCTGATGCTCGCCGACGTGGCCTCCAAGAATCGCACGGGCCTCGAGGTGCAGCAGCTGCTCGATAAGGCGAACATCACGGCCAATAAGAACGCTATTCCCTTCGACCCGCTGCCCCGCGCGGAGACGAGCGGCGTGCGCTTCGGCACCCCCGCCATCACGACGCGCGGCATGAAGGAAAAGGAAACCGAGCAAATCGGCAAGTGGATCCTCGAAATTCTCGAGCACGGAGACGACGTCGTCGAGCGCATCAAGGGCGAGGTCGTGGAGATGTGCTCCAAGCACCCGCTCTACCCCCACCTGTAGGCCAGGTCAACCTGTAGGGGCGCACACCGTGCGCCCCTTTTTTGTGCCGAAAGGCGCTCGGGGAGCGCCCCTGCAGGGTTATCCTACCTGGTCTTCGTTCGCCCTACGGCTTCTTCCCAACCGGCAATGCGGGCGGCGAGGCGCTCGTCGTTCTCGTCCGGGAGGTAGGTCGCGTCCCCCGCGCGCAGGGCGCGCAGGTCGTCGAGCCCGCCCCAGAACCCGGTGGCCAGTCCGGCCAGGTAGGCCGCGCCGAGCGCCGTCGTCTCGACGTTCTCGGGCCGGCGGATCGGCTTGCGCAGGATATCGCTCTGGAACTGCATCAGGAAATTGTTGGCCGAAGCGCCGCCGTCGACGTTCAGCACCTTGAGGGGCATGCCGGCATCGATCTCCATCGCCCCTACCAGGTCGTATACCTGGTAGGCCAACGCTTCGAGCGCGGCCCGTACGATATGCGCCGTGGTCGTTCCGCGCGTCAGGCCGTAGATGGCTCCGCGCGCCTCGGCGTCCCAATACGGCGCGCCGAGCCCCGTGAACGCCGGGACGACGTAGACGCCGTCGCAGCTGTCCACGCTCTGCGCGATCTCCTCGGTTTCCGAAGCCTTCTCGATGAGCCCCAGGCCGTCGCGAATCCACTGGATGAGCGCGCCGCCCATGAAGACGCTGCCCTCGATCGCGTATTCGGGGCCCGCCCCCGGAGCACTCGCGGCCACCGTGGTGACGAGGCCATTCTTGGAAAGCGGCGCCTCGCTGCCCGTGTTCATGAGCAGGAAGCATCCGGTGCCGTACGTGTTCTTGGCCTGGCCGGGCTCGAAGCAGCACTGCCCGAAGAGCGCGCTCTGCTGGTCGCCCGCCACGCCGCTGATGGGGATGCCGGCCACGATGTCATCGCGGGCCGTCTCACCAAAGTTGCCCGACGAGGGGCGCACTTCGGGAAGCATGTTCATGGGCACGTCGAAGAGGTCGCACAACCACTCATCCCATTCCATCGTGTGTATGTTGAAGAGCATGGTGCGGCTCGCGTTGGTGGGGTCGGTCGCGTGAACCTGCCCGTCGGTGAGCGCCCAGATGAGCCACGTGTCGATGGTGCCGAACGCCAGCTTGCCCTCCGCCGCGAGGTCGCGCGCACCCTCGACGTTGTCGAGGATCCACTTGATCTTGCTCGCGGAGAAGTACGCGTCGGGGATGAGGCCCGTCTTCGCCGTGATGGCCTTGGCGACTTCCGGGTCGCCGCACACGGCATCGACCATGCTCGCCGTGCGGCGGCACTGCCACACGATGGCGTTGAAGATGGGCTCGCCGGTCTCCCTGTTCCACACGACGGTGGTCTCGCGTTGGTTGGTGATGCCGATGCTGTCGATGTCGCCAGCCTCCACGTTGTTAGCGACGAGGACCTCCGTCATCGTGCCCAGCTGGGCCGACAGTATCTCCTGGGGGTCATGCTCGACCCAACCGGGGTGCGGGTAGTGCTGCTCGAACTCGCGTTGCGCCACCCCGGCGATGTTGCCGTCGTGATCGATGAGGACCGTCCTTGCGGAAGTCGTGCCCTCGTCGAGCGCTATGACGTACTTCTTCATGCAACGTTCCCCTTTCTCGCCCTGAACCCGCAACGGCTCGGGCGGAAACGAAATCCCCACCTGGCTACACGTGCGCTTCGATCCAGGTTGCCAGGTCGTCGTACACCCGGTCCTTGCCTATCTCGTTGTGAATCTCGTGCCTCATGCCCTCGTAGATCTTGCAATCGACGGCCTCCACGCCGGCGTCGCGCAGCAGCTGGGCCGCCGCTTCCACGCCCTTGCCCATATCGCCCACGGGGTCGCCGTCTCCGGCGACGAGGAACACGGGCAGCGTCTTGGGCACGCGCGCGGCGCACTCGGGCGTCACGACCTCGGCGGTCAAGTCGAGCAGCGTGGCATAGCCGCCCACCGTGAACATGAAACCGCACTTGTCGTCCGCAATGTAGGCGTCAACCACCGCATCGTCGTTTGACAGCCAGTCGAGCTGGGTACGCGCGTTGGGGATCTTCTTGCCATAGCCGCCGGCGCCCATGTTGTCGATGAAGGCGCTGCGATGCGTCTCCCCGCGGATCGCGGCAAGCATGCGCGCCATGCTGCGGCCGAAACCGGAGAGCGCGGCGGGAACGTTGCCCGTGCCCGACAGGACGCATGCAGCGAGGCCCTCCCCGTGTCGCGCGATGTAGGCCCGCGTGATGAAGCTGCCCATGGAGTGGCCGTACAGCACGTAGGGAACCCCGTCGAACAGCTCGGATGCGATGCGGCGAAGCGTGTGCACGTCGGCGATGAGGATGTCCTTGCCGCCATGGGCGGGCATGTGGCCGAACTCGCTCGGGTCCGCTACCGACTCGCCGTGCCCGATATGATCCTCGGCGCACACGACGAAGCCCCGGCCGACGAGGTATTCAGCGAGGTCGTCGTAGCGGTCGATGTATTCCGCCATGCCGTGGACGATCTGCACGACGGCCTTCGGCTTCTCGGTGCCGGGCTGCTTCCCGTCGCCGAATTTCGGGCTCGTCCAGATCTTTGCGCGAATGCGGGTCTTTCCATCGTGGGAAGCGAAATCGATGGGTACGGTGAACACGGCGTCTGGCATGATTCCTCCTTGACGGACGATCTCCATTTTTCCTTGCGAGAAGTCTAGCACGGTGGAAGCCGTGCCGCTGCCCGGGTGCGCGCCGCGAACGCTCGCGGCCGCCCGCTCGAGCAGCCGGCCGTCCACGTCCCCGAACGTCCTCGGGTCGTCGCCCCCCGACAGGTTCGCCGACGACGTGGCGATGGGGCCCACCGCCCGGATCAGCTCGAGTGCCTCGGCGCTCGCGGGCATGCGCAGCCCGATGGTGCCCGATGCCGGAATGTACGCCGCGGGAACTGAGCTCGACGCCTTCACGATGATCGTGAGGGCGCCCGGCCAATGCGACGCGGCGAGCGCCCTGGCCTCCGCCGGCACTTCGACGCCGAACTCGTCGAGAGCTTCTGGGCCGTCGACGAGCCAGGCTACGGGCTTGCCCGCAGCGCGATGTTTGATGTCGTAGATGGCCTGCGGCGATCCGGCGTAGCGGACGGCCACGCCCAGGCCATAGACGGTATCCGTTGGGAACACCACGGGTTGGCCCGCTTTCAGGGCGGCGATCGCTTTATCTAGCTCTGTGGGCATAACCACTCCCGTCAATCTATCTTGCTTGCCCGCTCTGGGCGGGCCCGCATAGGCTGCGCTCGACGCGTCGTCGCTTCGAGCTAGCTCTTCCGCCGAAAACAGGCGGAAGAGTGGATCTCTCAGCTCCTTTGGCTTGGCCTCGCTACGCCCATGCGGGCCCGCCCAGAGCTATTCCTTTTACGCTTCGTACCCTTCTGCGACAGCTTGGGCTATTCTCAAGCCGTCCACGGCGGCGCTCATTATGCCGCCGGCGTAGCCGGGGCCTTCGCCTGCGGGGAAAATGCCCGTCAGCTGGCGGTGCGTGGCGGCGTCTTCAGGATTGCCGTGGCCGCGGGCTATGTCGCGGGCCCTTACCTTGCGGCGCGGGGCCGTCTCGCGGAAGGCTTGCAACGCCTCGTCGTCGCGGATGATGCGAACCGGGCTCGAGCTCCTCGTCTCCACGCCCGTCATGACCGCATCGGGGTTAGCGAAGCCGTGGAGCTTTCGATCCAGCAGGGGGATGGCCTCCACCAGGGCGTCGATGACGAACTCGGGGAGGATCTCGCGCAGGTCGCACCAAACCACGCCGCGCGCATAGCTCGGTTTGACCGTCTTGGAGGGGTTGCCGGCCTTTTCCGCCAGCAAGTCGCCCACCGTTTGGGCGGGGGCCTGCCAAGGTTGGCCGCCGGTTTCCACGGCTTCGCCGTAAGCGGCTTGCTCGATGCGGCGCTGGAACACCGTGCCCGCCAGGGGGTCGTTGCTCTTGAAGTCGTCGGGCGTCACGCCCACGAGCAGGGCGGCGTTGGCGTTCTCGCCATCGCGGGCGAAGTAGCTCATGCCGTTCACCACCACGCCGTAATCCTCGCTCGCCGCGGCCACGACCTCGCCGCCCGGGCACATGCAGAAGGTGTAGACGCTGCGGCCGCCGGGCAAGTGGACGACCAGCTTGTAGTCAGCTGCGCCGAGGGCAGGGTGCCCCGCGGCCTTGCCGTACTGGGCCCTGTCGATGACCTTCTGGGGGTGCTCGATGCGCACGCCCACCGAGAAGGCCTTCGGTTCCATGACAATGCGGGCGCGCTGAAGCATGCGGAACGTGTCACGCGCGGAATGGCCGCAGGCAAGGACCAGATTCTCCGCCGGAACGCGCTCGTCTTCACCGTCCAGGTTGGAAACGACGACTTCCTTCAGGCGCCCATCTTCTTGGAGGACGATATCCTTCAGCTTGTTGTGGAAGCGAACTTCCCCGCCGGCCTCCTCGATCTGGCGGCGCATCTCGCGCACCACGTTGACCAGCTTGTCGGTGCCGATATGCGGTTTCGCTTGCCACAGGATCTCGTCCGGCGCACCCGCGTCCACGAACCACTGCAGCACGTGACGGGCAAGGGGGCTCTTCGTGCCGGTCGTCAGCTTGCCGTCCGAGAACGTCCCCGCGCCGCCCTCGCCGAATTGCACGTTGGTGGACACGTCCAGGTTCTCGCCGGCGTTGAAAGCCTCGATCGCGCTCTGGCGTTCCTCGACGCTCCCGCCACGCTCGAGCACGATGGGCCTGAGCCCGGCATGCGCCAAGTACAGCGCTGCGAACAAGCCGGCGGGACCCGTGCCCACCACGATGGGGCGCGGCCTGCCCTCGGCAACCTCGAGCCTGGGAATGTCGAGCGGCTGGTACGGAACGTGCTCTTTCACCGATACGCTCTTAACCGGCCTCGGCTCGCGGTCGCCCACGTCCACGGCGAACGTCGCCACGAAGCGCACTTCCCCCTTGCGCGCGTCGACGCTGCGGCGGAGCAGCTTGTACTCGCGCACGTCGGAGGGCTTCAGGCCAAGCGCGTTCGCCAGGCTCGAGCGCACCGCCTTTTCGCCGCCGGGCAAGCCGGCGTCGAGGGGCAGTCGGACATTGGAAACCTCGATCATCGGTTGCCCCCTTCCTCGGCGGCCAGCCAATCGACGGCGCATGCGCCCGCCCTCAGGCCGCTCGCCCAAGCCCAATGCAAGTTGTAACCGCCGCAAGGGCCGTCCACGTCGAGGGCCTCGCCCGCGGCGTAGAAGCCGGGGATGGAGTGGGCCGCCATGGTCTGCGGGTCAAAATCAGATACATCGAGCCCGCCACGGCGCACTTGGCATTGGTCGGAATCCCCGATTCCGATCACCTTCAGCCCGAACTTGGTGAGCAGGCTGCCGAGCGCAGGCACATCGTCCCTGCCGAACGGAGCGCTGAGCGAAACGCCCTGCCGCTTCAGCAAGGCCTCGTATACGCGCGGCAGCAGCAGGCCGCGAAGCATGTCGTCATACGTCAACTGCCCGCCGAAGTGCTGCCGAAGCGTCTCGAGGCGCTTAGCCAGATACGCCTCGACTTCGGCAGGCTCGAACGGGTCGAAATCAGGCAGGAAGTTGATGCGCAGCTCATCGCCCGGTTCGGCCTCGCGCGAAAGGTCGTAGACGCAAATGCCCGACACGCCGTACTTGCGGAACATGAGCTCGCCGCGCTCGAGCGCCACCTGAACCAGGTCGCCGCCCTGTTCCCTCATGAGCGACGCCTCGCATCGGACCCGGATGTTGTCCAGCTCGCGCGTGAGCTTCACGTCCGCGTCGCAGCAGCGGAGCGGCCCCAGCACGGGGCGAAGCGCGAGCGGCCGCAGCCCCGCCACCTCGAGCGACGACATCGCTCTGCCACCGCACGCGAGCACGACCGCATCGGCGCGCTCGAGCACGCCGTCCTTCATCTTCAGCGTGAAGGGCTTGCCGGCCGCCCGCGGAGGGTCCACCTCGACCACTTCCCGCTCGCACACCTCGCGGGCCCCCGCCGCAGCCGCGGAAGCGCGGAGCACGTCCACCACGACGCTCGCCTTGTTCGCCTGCGGGTACTGCCTCCCGTCGGCCTCCTCGCGCCATGCCAGGCCATGCTCTCCGAAGAAGCGGTGCACGGCATCGTCGTCACCCGCGCCTGCAATGCGCCCGATCACCTCGCCGACGAACGCGTGGTTATGGAAGCGGTAGAACCGGATCTGGGAATTCGAGAAGTTGCACCGCCCGTTGCCCGTTGCCAGGATGGAGCGGCCCACGCGGTCGTCGCGCTCGAACACCGTCACGCCCACGTGCGCGCCGATTGCTCGTGCATGCTCGCCCGCCGCGACGGCAGCCGCCAAACCAGCTGCGCCGCCGCCGATTATCGCTAGTTTTTTCATCTTAGATTCCATGGCGCCATTATAGAGCTACGGTATGGACGTAACGGGGAGCCTCCGGACGGCAAGGGAGGCGTCCGTTTTGCTCGTGTGGGACTCGGGCGAGGAGCTCTTTCTGGCGTACAATGGCACAAACACGTATTCGTTAGGCGCGGAGGGCGAATGAAGCACCGCAACGTTTTGGCAATGCTCATCGGATTTGGCCTGGACGCCCTGTTGGGCGACCCCAAGAACTGGCCCCATCCGGTCAAGCTCATCGGAAAGCAAATCGAGCTCGAAGAAGGGCTCGTGCGTACGCACCTCCTCCCCGAAATGAAGCAATTGGGCGAGGCGTGGCCCCTCGACGACGACCAGAACGAGAAGCTGGCCGGCGCCGCCATCGCAGCCGACGTGGCGCTCGTAGCCCCCGCGGCCACATGGCTCCTCATCAAGGCATGCGACAAGATGCACCCAGTCGCGGGCCTGGCCGCCGAAAGCATCATCTGCTATCAGCTCATCGCGGCGCGCTCGCTCCGCAACGAGAGCATGGCCGTGCACGATGCGCTCGAGGCAGGCAACTTGCAGGAGGCGCGTGAAACGGTGGGCATGATCGTCGGACGCGACACCGATCAACTGGACGAGGAGGGCGTAACGCGCGCCGCCGTGGAGACCGTAGCGGAGAACTGCTCGGACGGCGTGGTGGCGCCCCTGCTGTTCATGGGCATGGGCGGAGCCCCCGCAGCGATGCTCTACAAGGCGGTGAACACGCTCGATTCGATGGTGGGCTACAAGAACGAGGCGTACCAGCATTTGGGCTGGGCCGGGGCGAGGCTCGACGACTTACTCAATATCGTGCCCTCCCGCATATCCGGAGGGCTCATGTGCGTGGCTGCGCGCTTGACCAACCTCGACTCCCATCGCGCATGGCAGACCTTCCTGCGCGACCGAAGCAACCACACTTCCCCAAACTCCGCCCAAACCGAGGCCGCGTGCGCGGGCGCGCTCGGCGTTCAGCTCGGCGGCGGCAACTACTACTTCGGGGAATACGTAGACAAGCCCACGATCGGCGACGCCACGCGGCCGATCGAGCGCGAGGACATAGCCCGCGCAAACAAGCTCATGTACGTGACGGCCGCCCTCGGCCTGGGCGTGGCGGCATGCGTCGGCCTGTTCTCGAAAGCGGGGAGGGCGCGATGAGCAAGCGGTTCAATTCCGCCGCGACGGCACGCCCGGCGGACGCGCCCCTCGACTACTCGGCCATCCTCAACCCGCTCGGCACGCCCGTGCAGATCGTGCGCGCCGTGAAGGTAGCGGCAGCCGACGTCTCCGACTACCCTGACGCCCGATGCGCGAAGGTCGTCGAGGCGCTCGCAGCACAGGAAGACGTCCCCGCAGACCAGGTTGTCGTCACCGCGGGAGCAACCGACGCGTTCATCCGCATTGCCGCGGCGCTCCGGCCCCACAAGGCGCTCATCTGCACGCCCAGCTACGTCGGCTACGAACGCGGCCTGCGGCAGATCCACGCGAAAGTGGTTCACCACAGCCTAGTCGCGCGCGAGGACTTCGCCGTGACCGACCGCATCCTCGACTACATCGAGCCGGACATCGACATGATGATCCTCAGCTCGCCGAACAACCCCACGGGGCGCGTCATACCGCGCGAGCTGCTCTGCAAGGTGCTGCGCACCGCCAGCCGCTGGGGCACGTGGGTGGTCGTCGACGAGAGCTTCATCCAGTTCACCCAAGAGCACAGCGCGGCAACGCTGCTCGACCGATACCCGCAGCTCATCGTGGTGAAGTCCTTCACGGCTCCATTCGCCATGGCCGGCCTGCGCGTCGGGTGGTGCCTCTGCGGCACGCGAGACGTGGCCGACAGGATCCAGGAGGTCGGCATGCCCTGGGTCGTGTCAGCCCCCGCCCAAGCCGCGGCGCTCGCCGCCCTCGACGTGCCCGGTTACCTCGACCTCACGCGCGATTACGTGACCGAGGAGCGGGAAAGGCTGCAGGCGGCCCTCAAAAAGGCGGGGATGCTCGTCATTCCCTCCGACGCCAACTTCGTGCTGTTCCAAGGCCCCGCCGGCCTCTACGAGCGCATGCTCGGGCAAGGAGTGCGCATGCACCCGTGCGACGACTACCGCGGGCTCGACGCCTCCTGGTTCCGCGTTGCGGTGCGCACGGCCGAAGACAACGGCCGGTTCATCGCCGCGCTGGGCAAAGCCACGAAGTAGAGGAGCCGGCATCATGGGCAGAAGGCAAAAACGCGGGCTTTCCAAAGCGCATGATGAACGGCCTTATATCAACGAATCAGGGCGCTTGTTCTCGGGCCCGGCCGACGCTGTAGCCGTCACCGGCGGCATGACGGTCCTCGCGCTCGCGTTCGGGTTCGCGGTAGGCTTCCTCGTGTTCCTCGTTATGAACCTATCGACCTGGCTGACGAGCCTGCTCTGGAACGGCTACCTGGACGGAACGCTGGATGTCGGCATGTTCCCCCTCATCGTATGCACGGCAGGCGGCCTGGTCATTGGCCTGTGGACGTACTTCACCGACGACAAGATAGAGCCGCTCGAAGAGGTCATGGCCGAATTCAAGCGCACCGGCACCTACGAGATAAGCCCGGTGAAGGGCACCGTGAGCTTCCTGCTGCCGCTCGTGTTCGGCGGCTCCATCGGCTTCGAGGCAGGTCTTACCGGCATCATCACCGCCGCTTGCTGCTGGATTCGCGACCGCCTGAAGGCAGCGGGCCTGCGCGTCGCGGCCGTAGCCGACGTCACTATCGCCGCGAGCCTGTCGGCGATCTTCGGCACTCCGCTCGCGGGCATAGTGGCAGGTGCGGAGAGCTCGCCCGACGACGGGAGCGGTGACGTTCTGGAAGAGCCGAACGTCGATGACTACAACATGCGCAAGCCCGCGAAGATCGTGCTGTACACGTCCGCCGCCTTCGGCGCTTTCGCGGGCATCAAGGTCTTTTCGGGCATTTTCGGGGCATCGGCGGGCTTCCCCCGATTCGACGCCGTAACCGCCGACGGCCTCCACCTTCTCTGGGTTCTCGCCGCAATAGCCGTGGCCTATGCGATGACGCTCATCTACCACGGCACGCAGCGCTTCGCGCGGGGCGTCGCCCGCCGTACGGGAGATTCCGTCCTGGGCACCATCGGCCGCCCCCTCGCAGCGGGCGTCATCCTCGGATTGATCGCGACCATGCTGCCCTACGTCATGTTCCCCGGCGAGGTCCAGAGCCACATGCTCATGGAGACTTGGAGCACGTGGACCGCCCTCGCCCTCATAGCGACAGGCCTCCTGAAGGCATTCGCCACGCCTCTGTGCATCAACTGGGGGTGGGTCGGTGGCAACTTCTGCCCGAGCATCTTCGCCGGCGCCGCTTGCGGGTACGGCCTTTCCATGATCACCGGCGCCGACCCCGCGCTCATGGTAACGGTCATCATCACCGCGTTCCTTGCAGGCGTGGTGCGCAAGCCGGTGCTGACCATCGCCATCCTGCTGCTCTGCTTCCCACTCGAGAGCATCATCTGGTGCGGCCTAGCCGCCATCATCGGCGCAGCCCTGCCCGTTCCTTCGTTCCTGCTCGGAGAGCCGCAGGAAGCATAACCCACATACGGGCGCCCGTTCCCGCGTTCGGCGGTTGCCCGTAGGGGCGCTCCCCGAGCGCCCGTCAACCATGGCAGATGGGCGCTCGGAGAGCGCCCCTACATGGCGTACGCAGCAAAAGCCGTTATGAATTCAGGCAATCGATAAACCGACCGAGCGCGGCGCGGCCTTCGTCGTCCCACTTGAACACGCCCGCATGCTCGAGCACCTTGCCGAACGCCCGGCCCACATCGTCCCTCGACATGCCGCGCTCCTCCATGACGCCCCGCACGCGCGGGGGCAAAATGGCCAGGCCCATTACCTCGATGAGCCCGATGTTCTCCTTCTTGATATGGTGCAGCTCCTCGTGCGGGTGGAACACGCCGAGCGGGTGCTCGGCGCTCGTGATGTTGCAGCGCAGCGCCAGGTCCATCTCGTAGGCGCCGTCCTTCATGCGCACGATGGGCGTGATGGTGTTGTGACGCGTCTCGCCCGTATGCGACACGATGCCCACCTGGGGATCGTCGTAGTCGCGCCATGCGGCCAAGATGGCACACGCCGCCTCAATGACGGCCGAGCGCTCCGCGCCCCGCAGGCGGATGACGCTCAGGGGCCATTTCACGATGCCGGCCCGAACGCCGGGGAACGCGGGCAGGTCGAACGTCTGAGTCAGAGGGGCCACTTCCATGGGAAAAGTGTGCTTGCCGCCCTGGTAGTGATCATGCGAGAGGATGGAACCGCCCACGATGGGCAAGTCGGCGTTGCTGCCGAAGAAGTATTGGGGCAGCGCGTCCACCACGTCGAAGAGCGACTCGAACGCGGAGCGGTCCACGTGCATGGGGCGATGCTCCCAGCTCATGGCTATGCAGTGCTCGTTGTAGTACGCATAGGGGCTGTACCACAGCGCCCATGCGTCGCCGGCCAGGTCGAGGCGCCTAGCGTAGCCGCAATCGACGTCGGCTTGCGTCACGCACAGCGGGCACGGGCGGGCGCGGCCCGTAGCCGGGTCCACGTAGTCGGCCTTCTCGGACGGGCCGGCCTTCGCCGCCGCCGCGATGGCCCGCGGGTCCTTCTCGGGTTTCGAGAGGTTGATCGTTATCTGCAGATCGCCCCATTCGGTCGGCGTCGTCCACGCTATGTTGCGCGCGATATCCGACACCTTGACGTAATTCGCCTCGCAGCTTTCGCGGTAGAAGCTATCCGTGTCTATGTTGCATTTAGCCATGCTGGGCCTCCCTTTTCGACTACAAGCGCTCGGCCCGCGCCCCCTTCGGGGCTATTCTGTACGCCTGGCAAGAGCCTTCGCCCAAATGGGCGTCAACTTGCCTTTGGAACGAAGCGACCCGATCGGCAGGCACGAAAGCCTGGATAGAGCCTCCGAAACCGCCCCCGTGGATGCGCGCGGCACCTTCGCCATCGAGAAGCAGCTCGCACAGGGCGAGTGCCACCATGGCGGGCTGGCTCGCACGGTCGAACGTCGAGACGTTCTGCAGGAATTGAGCCGATGATGCAGCGGACCTGCGCGTCGCGTCGAGGAACGCAGACACGTCCTCCGCGCGCATGGCGCAGATGCGGGCATCGACCAGCTTCATCTCGTGGTAGTAGTGGAGCCCGCGCAGCGCCGGCAGATCGCCAAGCTCCGCGCGCACATTATCGAAACGGTCCACGAACACCGCCTCGGGCACCTGAGAGAGCATCGGCGCGCCCATGAACGCCGCGACGGCACTCATGTCTTGGGCAACCTGAGCGTATTCCTGCGTATACAGGCTATGGTCGCAATGGGTGTCGACGAGGCAAAGCTCGTAGCCAAACGCCGATAGGTCGAAATCGATCCGCTCCACCTCGGGCTGTCCGGGGCTGGCGAAATCGAAGGCGCACACGCCGCCACAGGCCACGGCCAGCTGGTCCATGAGGCCGCAGGGCTTGCCGAAATAATCGCGCTCCGCAGCTTGCCCGATCAGGGCAAGGGCTACCGGCCCCGCCGGCCCGACGTCGCCTGCGGCGAAAAGGCACTCGAGGCCCGCGCCCAGCGCGAGCTCGAAAGCAGCCGAGGAGGAAAGCCCGCCGCCCGACGGCACCGTGCTCCTCACCTTCGCGGCGAAACCCTCTACGGGAACGCCGACGTTGCGCAGCCCTTCCACCACGCCGCGCACGAGCGACTGGGTGGTGCCCCGCTCGTCAGGGCGCCCGCCCTCGCCCAACGCGATTTCGAAGGGCGCGAAGCCCTCGCTCTCGACGTGGGCGCGCATGCCGTCGATCGGCTCGATCTCCATCTCGATCCCGCACGACACAGCGGCCGCTACGACACGACCGCCCTGGTGGTCGGTGTGGTTGCCGGCTATTTCAGTGCGGCCAGGCGCGTATGCGCGCACGGCGCTCATTGTCGGTCCTCCACGCCGTACATCGGGAGGGTGGCGTTGAGCTCCTCCAGAGACTCGGGCGAGAAGCGCTCGCACAGCACGCGTAGCGCCTCGTTGTAGCGCTGTCGCATATGCCGCGTCCATAGCCCCTTGTCGTCGCTCGTCAAGAACACGGTGCCCAGGTCCGCATTGGCGAACAGCAGCGCATCTCGCTGCTGTTCGGTCAGCTTCACGTCGTCGCGCAGGAAGAACACGTCGGGATCGTTGCCGAACGCCCTTCCGTCGAGGGGGGCGCGGCCATAGGTGTTGCCGAACGAGTTCCTCGTGGAAACGCGCTCGCGTTGCAGTTGGCGCATGAAAGGCTGGTCCTCCCACGTGAGGCCCACATCGCACCCGATGCGGCAGTAGTCCACGACGCCGAACGCGCTGCCGAGCGGTACGCCGCAACCCAGAAGGAGCGCATTCGCGTCCTCAACGCCCGTGCGCAGAAGCCCCATGGCGTCGGCCATAAGCTCGCCACGGTTCATCCCGCCGTGCGGCACCATGCACGCCGCATAGAGGAAATCGACCTTCAGCAGGTCGAAGCCCCATTCCTGCGTCATGGTCTGCAGCACTTCGAGCACGTAGCTGCGCACCTCCGTGTTCAAGGTGTCGAGCGCATAGCCCGTCGACCAGTGGGGCCCCGTGGGAACGAGGTTGCCCTCGTCGTCCCGCAGGAGCCAGTCCTGGCGCTCCTTGAACAGCCGCGAGTCCTTCTCGCACAGGAATGGAGCGAGCCACAAGCCGGGCGTGAACCCGCGCTCGCGGGCACGCCTTGCCAGCGGCGCGAGACCGTTCGGAAAGTCGCGCTCGTCCACGTTGAGCCAGTCGCCCACCTTGCAATAGCCGTCATCGATCTGGAACACGCGCTTGGCCCACTTGGTGATGGACGGCACGATGGGCGCCTCCTTGGCGTCCATGTCCAGCATGTCTTCCAGCAAGTTCTCCTCGGTTATGCTGTCATAGTGACGGTACCAGCTGGTGTAACCCACGAGGGGCTTCACAGGGCGGGCGGTTACGCCCATGAGCTCGAAGTAGCGGTCGTAGCATTGGTCCTCGGAGCCGCGCGTTATGGCATACCGGCCCAGCTCCACGCGCTCGCCCGCCTCCAGCTGGCGAAGGGGGCACTCGGTTTCCAGCAGCACCTCACCCTTCTTCGCGTTCGCGCGTATGAGCGTAAAGCCATGCGACTCGTCGAGCGAGCCCACGAGCACCATGCCCTCCCCGCGGCGGAAGGTCCCGTAGGTGAACCCGTGCTGCTCGCCGCGCTTTGCCGAGTAGTCCACGATGGCGTAGTCTCCGCTGCCGTCGAGCGACCAGCGGTCCACGATCGCGTGGGGCACGAAGCGCAGCCCCTTCATCCGGCTCCAAGCCGGCCGTTCCACCGTGTCCGTCCACGATTGATACCCGTTCAACAGCACCATCTCGTCGCTTGCAAATGCATGGCGCAGCTTGACCTGGCAGAACTCCACCGTCACAGGTTCGGCTGGGACGAATGAAACCGCCATGACCTCCCCGTCGTACGCAACTTCGAGCCCTGGCGCCCCGCTGCCCGAAGCTATCGGCAATTCGAGCTCAACGGCCCGCTCCTCGCCCGCGGCGCTGCGGTAGCGCAGCTCCAAACCGGCGGGCTCCATCGATAACCGCGCGCCAAACAGAGAATCAGTCATGGCAACCAACCGCCTTTAAAACCTATGCTCCCGCTTCTTCGAGGCGCTCCGCCTCGTTGGTCTCCCCGATGCGACGGAGCACCGACTTCTCGTGATACCGCGCGAACACGATCGCGCCGAGCATGCAGAACACGCAGGCGACGACCGCCGTGATACGGTACTTCATGTCACCGATGTCCATGGCGATAATGCCCGTGAACACGAGCATCGAAACCGCCTGGCCGAGCTTCATGGCAAACGTGCGCGCGGCATAGAACATGCCCTGGCGCGCCTCGCCCGTGTCCGCTGCGTCCACTTCGGCGATGTCGGCCACGACCGCCTGGGGCAGCACGCCCAGAATGGCCAGGGGAACTGAGGCCAGGACGGCGATGAAGATGCCCCACGCCTCGAGGGGTATGCCGACCAAGCCCGAAAACGCCGTCAAGCCGAACGTGACCGCGAAGAACGAGAAGGCGAACACGATGAGCTTCTTCTTGCCGATCTTCTTCGCCAGGAAGTTCACGGGAATGTAAAGGATGAAGGCGACCCCCATCATGAGCACGAGCAGAATGGTCGACCACGACACGTCGAGCCCCATGAGGCGGGTCACGTAGAACAGCAAGCCGGTCTGGAACATGGTGAACGCAATCCAGTACAGGATGTCGGAAGCCACGAACGTCTGGAACTCCTTGTTCCCGAACGTCTTCATCAGGCTGCTGAACGCGGGCGACTGCGAAGGCGTCGTGTCGGCGTAGACGCGCTCGTCGATTCCGAACGCGGGAATGAGCATGCAGATGACGGCCACAACGGCCAACCCCGCAATGGCAATGCGGTAGCCGCCGGCCACGCCGAACGAGGGCGTGAGCATGCTTGCGATGGTGGGCACCGCATATGCCAGCGCCGTGCCGATGAAGTACGTCGCGCTGATGTAGGTGGACACGTTGATGCGGAGCTTCTGAGTGCGCCCAAGCTCGGGGATGAGCGCGTTGTACGGCGTGCAATAGCACGTCATGAGCAGGTAGAAGAGGAGCATCATGACGCCGAGGAACAGGCTGTTCACGGGGCTCTCGCCCTGGATGGGCGAGACGAAGACGAGCACCGTAACGATGCCGAACGGAATGGCCGAGTAGCGCATGAACGGAATGCGGCGGCCCAGCTTGTGCTTGCAACGATCCGAGAGCGATGCAATCCAGGGGTCGGTCACGGCGTCGAAGAGGCGACCGAGCGCCGTGATGGCGCCGATGACGGTGAGGAACCCGAGGAACACCGCTGTCTGGGCAATGAAGACCGTGTGGCCCTGGGCGAGCAGGTCCTCTTCGGGCATATAGTAGTACACGAGGCAGTTCGATATCACGCCCGCCAACGCCGCCCAGCCCATCTGGCCAAGCGCAAACATCCAGAGAGTCCCGTTGCTCGCTAGCTTCTTTTCCATGCGTCGCTCCTTCGCGAATATAATAAAGCCCGTTGATTATACCAGCGGGGCACCGTCGCTTCGGAAAAGCGTGGCCAGACCAGGCTTCCGCTCAAGCACCCACGAAGGAGGAAGAAGATGGCCGATCGAGCAGCCGTTATCTTCGGGAACAAAATCGACAGCCGCACCTACGCCAAAGCATGCAAGGCGAAGCAGAAGCATGCGCGCAAGTTCGGGTGCGACGGATCGGAGACGTGCCACCTCCAAATTGCGGACCTGCCCGTCATAGGCGACCGCTTCGGCGCGAAGTGGCTCAAGCCCGCAGGCCAGCAAACGGGCTCGGCCGATTTCTCGAGCATCGAGAAGCCCGTCATCGTCGGCAATATCCGCATGGGTTTCGGCCATTACCGCATCTCGATGGCCATGGCCTCCGCAGCCGCGGCGCTCGGTTACACGCCGCTCTGGTTCGACTTGATGGGCTTCCCCGGCACCGCCGCAACGCAGCTCATCGCCCAGCAAAACGAGCTGTATTCCATGGGCTCGCGCCTATCGCAGAAGATCTGGCTGTTCAACAAGCTTGTCTGGGAGCCGCTGAATTCCGAGGGCTTCCGCAAGCTCACGTACAACGCCGCGGATCAGAAAAACGCGGAGCTCATGGTGGCGCCCTACGCCGACCTGCCCAGCGACGTGCCCTTTATCGGCACGCACGCGTGGCCCGCGCAGGCCGCGGTCCACGCCGGCATGACGCATGTGGTGAACGCCATTCCGGACAACTGGCCAATGGCGCTGCACCTCTCCGAGGGTGCCACGCATGCCATCCAGACCCCGTCCGCGTTCCTGGGCTACAAGGCCCTTCGCGGCATGGATAAGCGGCGTCAGCTGAGCCCGATGCCCGAAGGCTCGATCGTCTACACGGGGCACTACGTCGACCACGAGCTCGTGCTCAACATCCCGTTCGACTGCCTGAGGCGCATCGACCGCGCGCTCGACGGCGAGCCAACGCGCTACCTGCTGTCGGTCGGCGGAGCGGGCGCCCAGCAAGACCTGTTCCGCGGCATCATCGAACACCTGCTGCCTTTCATAGACGCCGACCAGGCCGCCTTGTTCGTGAACGTGGGCGACCACAAGAACGTCTGGAACGACCTGAAGGCGAGCATACCCCAGCTGGCCCAGGCCACGGAGCATTTCGACGACTTCGCCGAAACCGAGGCGTTCGCAAGCGCCGCCATCGACGGCGAAGCGCACGGCATCCACGCGTTCGGCAACGACGACATCTTCGCCGCCGTGTATTCCACGAACCTGCTCATGCGGGCATGCGACCTGCTCGTGACCAAACCGAGCGAGCTCTCCTTCTACCCCGTGCCCAAGCTGATGATCAAGCGCGTGGGCGGCCACGAGGCCTGGGGCGCCATCCGCGCCGCCGAGGTTGGCGATGGCACCTACGAGCTCGAGACGCTCCCCGAGATACGCGCCATGATCGATCTCGTTCAGGCGGAACCGTCGATAATCGCCGAGATGTGCGACAACATCGTCGCGGCCGATGCGGTGGGCACGTACGACGGCGCCTACCGGGTGGTCCAGCTGGCCTGCGGCGAGGAAGCGTAACGGGCGGGAGCAGATGGCCCTCATCGAAATCGACAACGTCTCTTTCTCGTACGACGGGAAAAACCAAGCCCTCTGCGGCGTATCGCTCTCAATTGAGGGCGGCGAGTTCGTCTGCGTCCTCGGGAGCAACGGCAGCGGCAAGTCCACCCTCGCCAAGCACATGAACGGCCTGATCGTTCCCCAATCGGGCGAGGTGCGCGTGCAAGGCGCCCCCACTTCGAACGCGAAGAGCCTCGCGGAGACGCGCCGCATCGTGGGCATGGTGTTCCAAAACCCCGACGACCAGATCGTCGCGAGCACCGTGGAAGACGACGTGGCCTTCGGCCCCGAGAACTTGGGGATGGAACCCGCCGAAATCCGCGAGCGCGTAACCGACGCCTTGGCGCGGGTCGGGCTGGACGGCTTCGAAAGCTCGTCCACCTACGCGCTCTCGGGCGGGCAGAAGCAGCGCGTCGCCCTGGCCGGAGCGCTCGCCATGAAACCCCGCGCGCTCGTGCTCGACGAAGCGGAATCGATGCTCGACCCGCGCGGCCGCCGAACCCTGCTCGGCATCTGCCGCGAGCTCCAACACGACGGCATCGCCATCGTGCTCATCACGCATTCGACCGACATGGCAGCGCTCGCCGACCGCGTCGTCGTGCTCAACAAGGGGAATATGGTGTTCGACGGCACGCCGCTCCAGGCCTTCGCCGAGATCGAGGACCTCGCCGAG
>SUUE01000016.1:24608-34799 GCA_015062685.1 Coriobacteriaceae bacterium | reverse complement strand
CGAGATCCACTTTTCGCCCGTTCTTGGCGAAAAGTTAGCTCGCGACGACGACGCGTCGAGCGAAGCCCGCATGCCCGCGCCCGGCGGGGCGGACAGCAGGTCAGACGCCTACTGTAATGGAATCCCGCCCTCGAGAACGGTGTCCATGCTGCGCTCCTCGGTAGGCTCGTCCATGTAGTGGTCGAACTCGTCGAGCACGGACTGGTCGGGCTCCTTCGTCAGCAGCGAGACCACGACGATCGCGAGGCAGCTGCACAGGAACGCCGGCAGGAGCTCGTAGATGCCGAACACCCCGCCGAGCGGCTTGATCAGGTTGTGCCAAATGAGCACCATCGCAGCACCCGTGACCATGCCGGCGATAGCGCCCTGCTTCGTCGTGCGGCGCCAGTACAGCGCGAACAGCGTGAGCGGGCCGAAGCTCGCGCCCAGGCCGGCCCAGGCGTAGGACACGACCTGGAAGATGACGGAATCCTCTTCCCATGCCACCCAGATGCCGAACAGCAGCACGGCAGCGAGCGTGATGCGCGAGACGATGAGCACCTGGTTGTCGGTGGCGTTCTTCTTGAACAGGCCGCGGAAGATGTTCTCCGCCACGCTCGAGCCCGTGATGAGCAGGTAGGACGAAGCCGACGACATGGACGCGGCCAGGATGCCGGACACGACCAGGCCGCAGAAGAAGGACGGCAGCATGATCTGGGAGAGCTTGATGAAGATGCTCTCGGCACTCGAGTTCGTGAGGAAGTCAGTGGGAATGATCGCGCGCCCGATGAGGCCGATCAGGACGGCGGCGCTCATGGAGATGATCACCCACACGATGGCGATGCGGCGCGAGGTCTTGACCTCGTTCTCGTTGCGGATGCCCATGAAGCGCACGAGCACCTGCGGCATGCCGAAGTAGCCAAGGCCCCACGACATGGTGGAAATGATGGTGAGCAGGCCGTACTCAGCAGGCACGCCGAACAGCGGCTGGCCGTTGCTCACGCCCTGCTCCACCACGTAGTCGGCGGGCAGCGTGCCAGCCGCCACCATCTCGCTCGCCTCGGAGAGCGAGTAGCCGTCGGCGGTCACGGGGGTGGACATGGTCGTCATGGACAGGTAGCCGGGTATATCGGAGAGGAACGCCGCCGTGTTCTCGACGCCGCCGGCCATGGTGACCGACCCGAAGAACACCACGACGAGCGCGAAGAACATGAGGCAGCCCTGCACGAAGTCGGTCGCGACGACGGACAGGTAGCCGCCCACCATCGTGTAGAGGAACACGATGAGGGCGCCGAAGATCATCATGATGCGGTAGTCCCAACCGAACAGGCTGTTGAACAGCTTGCCGCACGTCACGAAGCAGCTTCCGCAGTACACGCAGAAGAACAAGAGGATGATGAGCGCGGCGATGGTGCCGATGACGTTCTTGGAATCATGGAAGCGGTTGGAATAGAAGCCCGGCAGCGTGATGGCGTCGCCGGCCTTCACCGAGTACTTGCGCAGGCGCTTGGCCACGAACAGCCAGTTGAGGTAGGTGCCGATGGCCAGGCCGATTGCGGTCCAGCCCACATCGGAGGCGCCGCAGAAATACGCCAGGCCGGGCATGCCCATGAGCAGGTAGCCCGACATGTCGGAAGCCTCGGCGGAGAGCGCCGTGAACCACGGGCCCACCTTCCTGCCGCCCAGGAAGTATTCGGACGCGGAAGAGTTCGACCGCTTCGCATATATGAAGCCGATCGTGAGGACGATGATGAAGTAGACCAGAATGGCCAAGACGACGAGCGCGTCGCCCCCCTGCAGTTCGAACATGACTATTCCTCCTCGGTTTGGGTGATTTGTGATTATAGCTTTAGTACGCTAAAGTGAATAGAACTTTTCGGGGAATAGAGGTTCAGATGGGCGCAGCGCCCGAAGCATCAAACGAAAACGTACGCAAATCAATGCAGGGGAACAAGCGACGCGACACGAAGCCCGAGCTCGTCGTGCGCAAGATGCTGCGCGATATGGGGCACCCCGGCTACCGCCTGGACTGGAAGAAGGCACACGGGCACCCCGACATCGCCTACCCGGGGCGCAAGCTCGCCATATATGTGATGGGATGCTTCTGGCACCAGCACGAAGGCTGCAAGTACGCCAGCAAGCCCAAGCAGCACACCGATTACTGGGAGGCCAAGTTCGCGCGCAACAAGCAGCGCGACGCCGAGGTGCGCGCGGCCATGGAGGCCGACGGCTGGACGGTCGTCGAGATCTGGGAATGCGAGCTCAAGAAGGACAAGATCGAAGCCACGCGCAATCGCCTCGAACGCGAAATAAGCTGGGCATTCGTGGAGCTGTAGCCAGGTCACTTGCACTATAATTTCGCGCGTGGGAAATGCGGAAGGGAACATACTCAGCCAAGTGCGCACGGCGCTGAACGCGCACGATGGAGCAGTCAAGCGCGCGCTCAAAGGGGCGCTCGCCATGCTTCTCGTTGCGATCGCGCTCGAGATGACGCTCTTCAACATCAACTTCTACCGCACGCTGGGCTACGAGGAAATCGACCTGAGCGACCAGCTCAACCTGGGCGTTGACGAGGAGGGCAACTACCGCCTGACCGAGTTCAACCACACGCTCGAGTTCGAGAACCTCAACGTGCCCATCCACAACATACACTTCGCGCTCAACGAGCAGCAGCCCGCGCAGCTGCTCGACTTCAGCATCAACTTCACCGACGACGCGCACCTCACCTACTTCGGGGACACCGACTACACGACGGGCGTTCCCTACGCGACGGTGTCGACGGTCTCGCCCGAGAGCATGTACGTGCACTTGAGCACTTCGGGCCCGGTGAAGAACCTGAGCATCGAGCTCGTGGACGACAACGTCGTCTACCCCGTGCGCCTCGAGGGCATATCGATCAACGCGCCCGAACCGTTCACCTTCAGCCAGCTGCGCGTGTCGGTCGTGTTCTTCGTGCTCTTCCTCTGCTTCCTGTTCCGCCCCAGGTCGCTCATCTACCGCATCAACCTGCGCGACGAGCCCGTGTTCACCAAGCGCGCGATCATCGCGGCCACGTTCGTCGAGATCTTCCTCGTGTCGACGTTCCTGTTCTTCGGGTCGAACATGGTGGGCGTCGCCACGAAATCGTATAACTACGGCTCATGGGACCGCGAGAGCATCGTGAGCGTCTACGACGCCGCGGGCGAGAACGCGCAGCAGTACTCGATGCTCGCCGAGTCGCTCGCGCAGGGCGACCTCTACCTGCAGAAAGAGCCGCCCCAATGGCTGCAGGAGATGGACGACCCCTACGACAAGGGCGCGCGCGACGAGGCGCGCAAGGCGGGCGGCGAGGACTACTTGTTCGACGTGGCGTATTACGAGGGGCACTACTACGTGTACTTCGGCATCGTGCCCGAGCTTATGTTCTACCTGCCGTTCTACCTGGCGACTGGCAAGCACTTCCCCACCGCCATCGGCATACTCCTGGCAATGATCGCGTTCGTGTGCGGGTGCACGGCGCTCCTCGACCGCTTCGCGCGGCACCACTTCAAGAGCGTGAACCTCGGCGTGTTCCTCCTGCTGCAGATACCGCTCGTCATGTGCAGCGGTATGCTCTACCTGGTCAAGTTCCCCACGTTCTACTCGCTGCCCATCATGTGCGCGCTCGCGTTTTCGATCTGGGGCCTCTACCTCTGGCTGCACGGCCGTTCGAGCGAGCGCCCCGAGGGCTGGTACATCGGCGGCTCGCTCTGCATGGCGCTCGTGCTCGGGTGCCGCCCGCAGCTCGTGGTTCTGTCGCTGCTCGCGTTCCCCCTGTTCTGGCGCCTCTACGTGACCGAGCGCAAGCTGTTCACGCCCGCCGGAGCGCGGCAGTTCGCGTGTCTCATCGCCCCCTACGTCGTCGTCATGGCGGGTGTCATGTGGTACAACGCCGCGCGCTTCGGCTCGCCGCTTGATTTCGGCGCCAACTACAACCTGACCGTGCACAACATGACCAAGCGTGGCCTCGCGTTCGGGCGCATCGCGCCGGCCATCTTCGCCTACTTCCTGCAGCCTCCCTGCGCCGACGGCACGTTCCCGTTCCTGCAGTCCGTGCCCTTCGACACGACCTACATGGGGCAGACGGTGCGCGAGGCGACGTTCGGCGGCATCATCGCGTGCCTGCCGGTTCTCTGGCTCCTGGCCTTCACGCGTCCGATCATCAAGATGCGCCGCGAGGACCATCGCACGAACACGGTCGCGGGGACCATCATCGTGCTGCTCGTGAGCGGCCTGCTCGTCGCCGTGCTCGACGCCGAGCTCGCGGGCATCCTCCAGAGGTACTTCGCGGACTTCAGCTTCATGTTCCTGGCCGCCGCCGTGCTGCTCGTCTTCGTCGTGAACGAGCGGGTGAACACGGAATCGAGGACGGGCCGCGCCCTGCGCACCATCCTCGTCCTGGTCGTGGGGATATCGCTGCTCTATTCGACGCTTCTCTGCTTCGTGCCCGAAATCGGCTGGTACTCCGACGTATACGGCTGGGCATATCAGAACATCATCGAGACGTTCGAATTCTGGACTTAGATGTTACGCCGGCCTACGGCCGGCGTAATTACTCGACGCTGCGGGTTGCCGTGGCACGCCATCTTGGCCTTCAGCCTTCAGCGCATGGCCGGAAGGCCAATGCGCTTCGGCTTCAAGCCAATCTGGCGCACCGCAGCAACCCTCGCTGACTTTGCGCCCACATCGACTTATTCGGTTTTCCTGTTGGGATTATTCCACTGCTGCCTGGACGCTGGTGATGGCGACCACGCCGTAGATGTCGTCGGCGCAGCATCCGCGCGAGAGGTCGTTCACGGGGGCTGCGATGCCCTGCGTGACGGGGCCGTATGCCTCCGCCTTCGCCAGGCGCTGAACGAGCTTGTAGCCGATGTTGCCCGCATCGAGGTCGGGGAACACGAGGACGTTCGCATGGCCAGCCACGGGCGAACCGGGCGCTTTCGAGGCGCCGATCTCGGGAATGATGGCAGCGTCGAGCTGCAGTTCCCCGTCAATCGCCACGTTGGGAGCGAGCTCCTTGGCAATGCGCGTCGCCTCGACGACCTTCAGCGCGTCGTCGTTCTTCGCCGACCCGTGCGACGAGTGCGACAGGAGCGCGACTTGAGGTTCCTCCCCCACGAGCGCCTTGAACGACGCCGCGGAGCTCACGGCGATGTTCGCCAGGCGTTCCGCCGACGGCTGCACCTCGAGGCCGCAGTCGGAGAACAGGAACGTGCCCTGCGCGCCCAAATCGCAATCGGGCACGCACATGATGAAGAACGAGCTCACGAGCGCGGCGCCCGGAGCGGTCTTGAGAATCTGCAGGCTCGGGCGGAGCACGTCGCCCGTCGCGTGGCAGGCGCCCGCCACCATGCCGTCGGCCGCGCCCGTCTTGACGAGCATCACGCCGAAGTACAGCACGTCATCGAGCTTCTCGCGCGCTTCCTCGATGGTCATGCCCTTGTTCTTGCGCACCTCGAAGAGCACCTGCGCCAGGCTCTCGCGCTCCTCGTAGGCCGCAGGATCGATGATGCGCGCGCCGTCGAGCTTGTGCCCGCTCGCCGCGATTGCGCCGGCATCGCCCAGGATGATGAGGTCGGCCACGCCGTCGGCGAGAACCCTTTCGGCCGCTTCGAGCGTGCGCGGGTCGTCGCCCTCGGGCAGCACGATGGTCTTTCGCCGGGCCTTCGCGCGGCTCACGATGGAATCAAGGAATGCGCTCAAGGCAGTCCCCTTTCGCTTGTCGTTTCTAGAAGAACAGGAGGTCTTCGTTGTAATCGATGTCGGGATCGTCCACCAGGTCGTGCACGAGCTCGTAGGTGTCGTGCGCGATCATCAACTCCTCGTCGGTGGGGATGATGACGATCAGCACCCGCGAGTCGTCCGACGAGATCTCGCGCTCGCGCGGGCCGGTGCGGTTGCGCTCGTGGTCGAGGACGATTCCCAGGGACTGCATGCCGGCGAAGATCATGCGGCGCATCTTGACGCTGTTCTCCCCCACGCCGCCGGTGAGGACGATGCAGTCGACGCCGCCCATGACGGCGATGTACTGGCCAATATACTTCTTGGCCGAATTGGAATACATCTCGTAGGCGAGCAGCGCGCGCTCGTCGCCGTGCTCGGCGCGCTCGTCGATGCTGCGCAGGTCGTTGCTGATGCCGGAAACGCCGAGAAGGCCCGACTTCTTGTTGAGGATGTCGTCCATCTCCTTGGGGGTGAGCCCCTCTTTGTCCATGAGGTAGGTGACGATGGCGGGGTCGATCGACCCGCAGCGCGTGCCCATCATGAGGCCGTCGAGCGGCGTCATGCCCATGGAGGTGTCGACCGCGATGCCGTGGTCGATGGCGGAGATGGAGCAGCCGTTCCCCAGATGGCACGTGATGAGCTTGAGGTCGTGGATGTCTTCCTCGAGCAGGTCGGCCGCGCGCTCCGAGATGTAGCGGTGCGACGTGCCGTGAGCTCCGTACTTGCGCACCGCGTATTTGTCGTAGTACTCGTAGGGAATCGGGTACATATAGGCCTTGGGCGGCAGCGACTGGTAGAACGAGGTGTCGAAAACGGCGACCATGGGCACAGCGGGCATGTGATGCTGGCAGCCGCGGATTCCCATGATGGCGGCCTTGTTGTGCAGCGGCGCGAGCTCTGCCATCTCGTCGATCTTGGCGATGACGTCCTCGTCGATGATCACGGAGCGGTCGAAGTACTTGCCGCCCTGCACGATACGGTGCCCCACCGCGTCGATCTCGTCGAGCGAATCGATAGCTTTCGTCGGGCCGGAAGTGAGCGTCTCGAGAACGACCGCCACGGCGTGATCGTGGTCGGGCATGGAAACGCGCTCGGTCACCTCGGCGTCACCGAGGCCGTGCTTGTGCTTGGCGTCGTCCGAGCCGACGCGATCGCAGAGGCCCTTGGCGAGCAATGCCTGGGTTTCCACGTTAATGAGCTGGTATTTAAGAGAGGACGAACCTGCGTTGATTACAAGTACGTTCATGTCCTGTCTCCCTCGTGGGTCCTGCAGTGTATTGAAACATTGTACCGACCACGAGCGACGAGAGAAAAGCTTACCGAGTCACATTCGGCAAACGGTAAGCCGCACGCACAGTTTTTCCAGTTCGGCACGTTCGCCCAGACGGCCTCCAGCCGTGCAAACCTCCCTGTTCCTGCCACTTCGCGCGTGATGTTGGCGAGTATCGGGAGGTTTTCATCGATATACGTAAGCTTGCGGCCGTTCGGAAACGAGTTTCCCCAGGTCGCAACCAACCGGCAGGTTCGCCGCCAGTGAAAACCTCCCGATACTTGCCATGGATGCACCCGAAACGGCAGGATCTGGGAGCTTTTCACGGCTTAGCGCACCCGGAGGCTTCTCTATCTCGGTAGCCCCGAGCGCTCGTTCCAGGCGAAGAGGCTTTTCCGCAGCTCAATCCGCTGCGGAAGCCGACCCCTGCAAGAGCTCCGCACCCTTTTGCCGAGAACGCGCGCTACGAAGAGAGCGATGCCCTCGAACGCATTCAAATCGTGCACGATGCTCGACGTAAGCTCCAGAACGTTGTAGCCCTCCGCCTTCAGCGCATCGATGCGCGCCCGGTCCGAGCTGTAAGCATTCGAATTGTCGTGATCGTAGAGACCCTGGTGTTCCACGATAAGGTGCTCGTCGAGCCAACATAGGTCGCCGCGGCACGTCTGCTTGTTCGCAATCGACGCCGCAAGCCGACCGAGCGGCACCTCGAGGTTCATGTCCGCAACAGGCAGCCCATAACCGCCATGCCTGACGGGCAGGCAGAGCAACATGATGTCCACTGTCTCCATCGGCGACGCCGAACCCTCCACGACGTAGCGCAGCGCCTTGCGCGCGAGTTCCACCCCAGGAGCACCGCCGGCGCCATCGAGATAGCGGCTCAAATCGGCAAGGGAAACAAGCGGAACTGCACGCTGTCTCATCCCGCGAGGCGAATTCTTATCGAACGAATAAACCCCGCAGAGTTCATTTCCGTATGCGACGAGTTCGAGAAACGATAATCGCTTCGCCATGAGCAAGAAGGTGAAACAAGGGGAAGGAACGACCACGCCACCGTCTAGCTCGAAGAAAGACCCCGCCGGAATATCGGTGCCCCACAGCCGCGTAACGGCCGATGCCGTGCCTCGCCTTTGCGCGTAATCGAACGTGAGCACGTCAAACCTTGCGCCACTCTGCTCCAAGCACGCGCTCGCCCACGAAGGGGCGAGCTCGCGGATGTCGGTTGCGCGGCACGCGCATTCCCCTGCAGCTTCAAACGGCGGGGGCCAGCACGGCTTGCGATCGACGGGGTAAACGAGCCGCCAAAACATCTGCGATATTTCCGGACCGAGGTACAGTTTCATGCGCGCATCCTAGATGATTTCACCCAGGAACGCAAACCTCATCCGCGCATCTACCTGGGGTTTTGCGTAAGGTTATTGCAAGCCCGGCGTCAGCACGGTGATAGATTCATTCGAATCTCCGTGAGATCGAAGAGAGCGATGGCTGAAGAGCTGTCGGATATCGGTCAGCAAACGCGCATAAAGCTCGCATTCCCTCTGAATCGCCCCGTTTTAGCAATGGAAGCGACTGCTTTCCCGGCAAACGATCAGCCAATTCTCGCGATATCCGACGCTCGAACGACGCCCGTGGCGCGCGTTCGCATGAAAGAAATTGGGAGACATGTGTAGAAAACTCCACGTTTCGCCTCGCCGAGGCGGAGTCGCATGCTTTCCGGAAAGCCGCCGTGCTCGCCAGGCGCCTGAAACCGACGGCACTCAAATCGGCGCGCACGATTAATGAAAACCTCCCGATTCTTGCCACTTCGCACGGGGCACCGGCAAGAATTCGGAGCTTTTCATTGATTTGCATGCGCTTACAACCGACCTGAAAGGCATTTCCCCAGGTCGCAAAGATACGACGGGTCAGCAGCCAATGAAAACCTCCCGTTTTCTGCCCAAACGCACACGAAGTGGCAGGAAGCGGGAGGTTTTCATTGACTACAGGCGCAGACGCGGACAAGACAGGGGGGCGCATTGCCGCTCGCACGGCAACGCGAAGCCGCAAGAGCGGATTGTCGCTTGCACGGCAACGCGAAGCCGCAAGAGCGGATTGTCGCTTGCACGGCAACGCGAAGCCGCGGGGACGGAATACCGTTCGTGCCGCAACGCGAAACCGCGGGACGGAATACTGCTCGTTCGGCAACGCGAAGCCGCGGGGACGGGCGCGCATTATCACGCGCACAAACAAGGACGGGGGTGCGATACCGAGAACGCATGCTGCCGGGGTTTTGCCGGCGACATCAAGCTGCTCGGCGTGGAACCGCCTCGTTACATGAGCTTGGATTGCTCGACGCGCTCCACGAAGCGGGGGACGATCTTGCCGAGGGGCTTTTGCAGCACGAGGCCCAACAGGGCGACGGGGACGACGAAGAGCAGCAGCTGGCCTATCTGGATCCAGAAATCGTTGTTGTAGACGCCGAACATCGCCGCGCGCATGGCGTTCACGGCATGCGCCACCGGCAGGAAGGGGCTCATGTCCTGGAAGAACTGCGGGAGCAGCTGCATGGGGAAGCTTCCCCCGCCGCCGCCCACCTGGACGATGAGGAGCACGACGGAAAGCGCCTTGCCCAGGTTCGCGAAGAGCGAGACGAACGTGTAGATGATGAACGCGAACACGAGGCCCGACACCCAGAAGCACACGAGGTAGAGGAACGGGTTTACCGCCTGCACGCCGAGGAAGAGCAAGTTGCCCACGCCCAGCAGCGTGCTCTGCATGAGCGAGAGCACCGCAACGGAGAGGAACCGGCCCAGGAACACCTGGCGGGCCGTGGGGTTCTTGAGCCTGCTCACGGCCTCCTCGGAGGGGATCACGCGAAGGGTGACCATGATCAGCAGCGCGCCGATCCAAAGCGCGAGCGTCGTGTAGAGAGGCGCCATGGCCGACCCGAAGTTTTCGACCGGATAGACGGCCGAGCGCTCGAGCTGCACGGGCGCAGACAGGGCGGACGCGAGCGCGGCGGGGTCCGAGCCGATGATCTTCCGCAGCGTATCGAGGTCGCCGCTCGCGAGGGCCGTCGTGATCGAAGTGCTCATGTCGTTCAGCTTGCGGGAAGACGCTTCGAGCTCGCTCATGGCGGAAGCGAGCTTCTCCTGGGAGCTCCCCAGCTTCTGCGAGAGCGCCTCGGTCGTGCCCTGCAAGCCGTAGCTGGCCGAATCGAT
>SUUE01000016.1:0-24508 GCA_015062685.1 Coriobacteriaceae bacterium | reverse complement strand
AGCTTCTCCTGGGAGCTCCCCAGCTTCTGCGAGAGCGCCTCGGTCGTGCCCTGCAAGCCGTAGCTGGCCGAATCGATGGCCGCAATGCCGGAAGACAGAGAGCCCTCCGCCCCCGACAAGATCGTCTCGAGGTCCTCGAGCGCCGGCTTCACGTCGGCGTCGTAGCTGTTCTTGGCATCCTGCAGGTCGGCCTGCGCCTGAGCCGCGAGAGCCTCCGCCTCGGCGCGCGAAGCCTGCGTGGACGCGTTCGCGTCGGCAACCGCATCGGCCGCCGCGTTGAGGTCGGCGGCACCCTGCTCGTTGCCGAGCGCCGCGACAATCTGTGCCTCTTCACGCAGCAACCTCTCGGCTTCCGCCGCCGCGGCGTCGGCGTTGCTGTACGCCTCCTGCACCGACCCGGGAATGGAAGCATACCCGCCCTCGAGCTGTGCGATGCTCGCGTCGAGGGTCGACTTCGCCTGGTCGAGCGAAGATGCCGCGGAACCCGCCGCCTCGCGCGCGCCCTCGACCGAGCCGCTGAGCGAATTCGCCGAAGCCCGCGCCTGCGAGATGAGGTTGCCCGACTCATCCACGAGCGCCTTCGACGACGACAGCACGGTCGAATAGGCGCCCAACGCGGAGGAGGCGGCGTTCATCTCGCCGCTCAAGCGCTTCACGTGGTCGGCGAGCTTGCCGATATTGCCATTGGCATCCGCATCGTCCAGGTAGTCCACGACCGTCGAGGAGATGCCGAGGGCAACCTCCGAGATGGTCTCGGCAAACGCCTGGTTCACCTGGACGGCAACCTGGTCGGCCCCCTGATCGGTGACCTTGGGGGCAATGGCGCTCTTCTTCTGGTTCGAGTAGTACGTTATGGTCGCGTGCTGCATGTCGCTCGAATAGAACGACATCATGTCGCGGCTGAAACTGGAGGGAATGACGACGGCGGCATAGTAGCGCCCCGACTTGACGCCGTCAATCGCATCCTCTTCGTCTGTGAACACCCAGTTCAGCTGGTCGTTCGCGCGCAGCGCCGAAGTAATCTGGTCCCCGATGTTCACGTGCATGGACACGAGGTCGCTCTCATAGCCCTCGTCGGAGTTCGCGACGGCCACCGTAAGATTGCCCGTGTTTCCGAAGACGTCCCAGCAGGCGATGATGTTGTACCACGAGAAGATGGACGGCAGCGCCACCAGGCCGAGAATGATCGCGATGGTGACCACGTTGCCGCGGAAGCGCCTCAGGTCATCCCTCATGAGATGCCATACGTTGTTCATCGGTCATCACCCCGCTCGTCCACGGTGGGCTGGGCATCGGCCTTGACCGACCGGTTGAAGTCCGTCGAGATGGGGCGCACGTGCGTCAGGCGGTTGCGGTTGGCCAGCGCCGAACGGACCTCGTCGGCGCTCATCGTCTCGAGCGAGACCAGATGGTTCAGGTAGTCGCGCAGGTACTCGACCACGATGAGATAGGCGAAGACGAGCACGAACCAGATGAGCCACGTGGTGAGCACGATGACCTTGTCCACGCCGGCCAGCATGAGCGCCGTGGTGACCAGCACCAGCACCGCCAAGCCCACCGTAACAGCGCCGAGCTTGAGCTGCGGATACAGCGTCATGTAGCGGCTCACGCGCGCATCGATGACCGCCCGGTACTCGTCGCGGTTGGCGAATGCCTTGATGACCTGCGACATGCGGTAGCGCCTCGCCGGCAGCTCGACCGCCTCGCCGATGATGATGTCGCTCTCGGCGATCTCGCGCGCGAACATGCGGTTGAGGTTCGACAGGTAAGGCCGCGCCAGCGTGCCGGCCACCACGAACCCCACGAGGAACACGACGAGCATGAGCACGTTCTGCAGCCATGCCGTGCCGTAGAACCCGCAAATGGTCTCGCGAATGGCGTTGATGCCATAGGTGAAGGGGAACCACGGGTACACCGCATGGAAGAAATCGGGGGTCATCTCGATGGGATACAGGCCTGTAGCGCCCGGGATCTGAACGAACACGAGGATGATGCAGAGGCCCTTGCCGACGTGCTGCAGCGTTGCGGACAGCATGTATTGAACGCCGAGGTAGGCAAGCGACGCGATGACGGCCGTCAGGTAGAAGAGCGGTATGTTCGCGGATTGCACGCCCAGCACGAGGCAGCCCGTGCAGCACACGACCGCCTGCAGCGACGCCATGATGGAGAGCAGCAGGCCGCGGCCGAACGTGCGCTGCGAGATGGTCAGGTTCTCGATGTCCTCGTCGTCCACCTCGAGCTTCACGATGACCATGAGCATGAACACGCCGATCCAGAGCGTGAGGTTGATGAACAGGGGCGCCATGGCCGAGCCGTAGGCGTCGACCGCATACAGCTGCTCGGCTTGGATGCGCGTGGGCGACATCATGAAGTCGGCGAT
The DNA here is from genome assembly GCA_015062685.1 of Coriobacteriaceae bacterium. Classification (GTDB taxonomy): domain Bacteria; phylum Actinomycetota; class Coriobacteriia; order Coriobacteriales; family Eggerthellaceae; genus UBA9715. The sequence continues at coordinate 22,128 of SUUE01000016.1, read as the reverse complement.
CTTGTCGGGATCGATGCCGTCGTCGCCGAAGAGGTCCGCCAGCGCGCTCGAGGAGCCCAGCGTGTCGAGGTCGGCCTTCACCGCGCCGAGCTCGCTCCCGAGGCTCGCGAGGACGGCATCGGTCTGGGCGAGCGCATCCCTCGAGAGCGCGAGCGTGGCCTGCAGCTGGTCGAGCACGACGGACGCCTGGTCGACGACCGCGCGCTCCCCCGCCACGGCTGCCCCGAGCCCGCTGGATGCCGCCGAGATGGTGGAGATGCCATTGCTCACCGAGGGCAGGACGTCGGTCGTGAACGCGGTGCGGTACCCGTCGACGGCACCGAGCGATTGCTGCACGAGGCCCTGAAGCGCATCGGCCGACCCGCTCGCGTTTTGCGCCGCCGCATCGAGCGCGGCCGCGAGCTTCGTCCAATCCGCGCCAGCGCTCTTCGCCGCCTCGAGCGCCTTGATCGCCGACTCGATCCTCTCCTTCTGCGCCTCGTCGGTCGTGTGCGACTCAATTTCGCGGAGCGAGGCGATTATCGCATCGTAATCGGGCGCGACCGCACCGCCGCCCGTTGCCGAGCCGAGGGCGAGCTTCGCCGTCTCTATGGCGGAAGAGGTCTGGGAAAGCGCCGCGTTGGTCTGCACCGCCACCTTCGCGAGGTGCGCGGAGCCCTCGTCGAGCGCACCGCCCATCTTGCCCGAGAACCTCACGAGCCCCTCGTTGGCCGACCCGAGGGCGCCCGACACGCGGTCGAGGTCGGCGGCGAGGGCGTCGATTCCCGCCCGCGCGTTCGCGAGCATGGCCTTCGCGTTCTCGGCCTTCCCCGAAGCATCGGCCGCGGCGTCCGCGATGCCGGTGAGCGACGCCCTGGCTTCGTTCACGTCGTCGATAGCCTTCTGAACATGGGAGGAGGCGTTCGACCGAGCGGACTCCAGCCCCACCGTCGCCTCCCCGAGGCGCTCGTTGAGCGCGGCCGCCACCGTGGAGCTGACGGACGAGAAGAACGCGTCGTTGATCGTCGTGTCGAGGGTGCTCGCGCCCGTGTCGGTGACCTTCGGGGCAACGGGCCCCACCTTCTCGTTCACGTAATAGAGCAGCTGGGGTTGAACGAAATCGCCGGTCGTGAGCGTGGCGATGTTCGCGCTGAAATCCTCGGGGATGATGAACGCGGCATATGCCTTGCCCGAATTCACCGCGTCGAGGGCCTCGTCCCGGGACATGAACTGCCAACCCAGGCGGTCGTCGGAAGACAGTTGGTCGACCACTTGGTCGCCCAGCCGCAGCTCGCCGAGCATGTCGTCCTTGACGCCCTTGTCCTCGTTCACCACACACACGTGCAGGTTGCCGGTGTTCTCGTAAGGGTTCCAGAACGCCGCCACGTTGAACCACGTGTAGAGCGACGGGAGCACCACGAGAAAGAGCACGACGGACCAAGCGGCCGGCGCCTTCGCCAACCGCTTGAGGTCTCGTATGAACACGCGGCCGATATTGCCCACGCGCTGCTCCTCACTCGTTCGGTTAGACCACATCGGAGCCAGGAGCGCTCCCCGCTCCACGGCTTCAACTTGCAAACAAGCCGCCCCGTTAAACGGGGCGGCTCATCTCGCAATGGGTCGCGCTTTGTGCTTACAGGTCAAGCGCTTTCTTCACGTCGGCGTACACCTCGTTGGCGTCGCGGTCGCCGTCAATGGAAACGAGCAGCTCGCTGCCGCGGTAGTAGTCGATGAGCGGCGACGTGGACTTCTCGTACACCTCGAGGCGGTTGCGCACCGTGGCCTCGTTGTCGTCGTCGCGCTGGTACATCTCGCCGCCGCACTTGGGGCAGCTCGCGTCGGCCTCGGAGCCGATGTAGCCGCAGTCGCGGCACATGCGGCGGGAGCACAGGCGCTTCACGATGACCTCGGAGTCGACGTCGATGAGCAGCGCGGCGTCGAGCGGGCGCTCCAGCTTGCCGAGCTCCGCGTCGAGCGCGACCGCCTGGGCGGACGTGCGCGGGAAGCCGTCCAGGATGAAGCCGGCATCGGTGTCGGGCTCCTGCAGACGGTCGATGACCAGGCCGATGATGACGTCGTCGGGCACGAGCTCGCCGGCGTCCATGAACGTCTTGGCCTTCTTGCCGAGGGGCGTGCCGGCCTTGACGGCCGCGCGGAGCATATCGCCGGTCGAAATGTGCGGCGTCTTGAATTCCTCTACGAGTTTGGCGGCCTGCGTACCCTTGCCGGCGCCCGGTGCACCCAGAAGAACGATATTCATAATCGCGTTTCCTTTCGCTGATGAACGTACTGATTCATTGTATCAAACGGCCCACGTGGCATAGCGCCATCGGGGAACTTCCAAAAGAATCTTCGTTTATACCAAACCGGAGAACTGGCGCTGACGCAGCGCCTCGTAGGCTGCTATCGCCACGGCGTTCGACAAATTGAGCGACCGCAGCCCCTCGCGCATGGGAATGCGCACGCAACGGCTGGCGAAGCGCTCGAGGATCGCGGGGTCGATGCCCGCGCTCTCGCGGCCGAACAGGAGGAAGGCATCCTCGCCGTAGGAGGCATCCACGTGCGAGCGCTCCGCGCGCCCCGTGAACAGGTGCAGCTCGTCGGCGCCGTGGGCCTCGAGAAACGCGTCGGCGCACGCCCACCGCACGATCTCGACCTCGTCCCAGTAGTCGCATCCCGCCCGGGCGAGATTGCGCTGCGTGAGGCGAAAGCCCATGGGCTCCACCAGGTGCAGCCGCGCGCCCGTGCAGGCGCACGTGCGCGCGATGTTTCCCGTGTTCTGGGGGATCTCGGGTTCTATGAGAACGATGTTCAGCATGCGCCCATTGTAACGCGGCGCGGCGGGCAATGCCCGAACGGCCACATTACCTGAACAGCGCAGAGATATCGACGAAGTACAGCATGGCCAGGAACAGGTACATGCCGCCCAGGCCGGCCGCGATGGCATTGGTCACGCCGCGCGGCGCGCGGTGCAGCGCCGTGTCCATGAGCGGGTAGACGACCCACACGATGAGCGTGGCCGCGATGCTGTAGACGAGCGAGTTCTGCAGGCACACCTGCCCCATGAAGTTGAACGGCATGTCGCGGTAATCCCAGAGCTGGTAGTCTTGGTTCGCGATCATGCCGGTGGTGAAGTCGATGCTCGTGCACACCGCCATGTTCACGAGGAAGCTCAGCAGCAGCGCGAGCAGCACGCGGTTGCCCGTCTTCTCGAGGAGCCAGCGCGACACGGGGTGCAGTATGAGCACGATCGCAACGAGCGCGGCGCCCTCGGCCGTGAACGGGAAGAGCCATTGGTCCCAGAGCATCGCGTTGGACGGATCGTAGCCGCCCATGAAGACGCCCGCCAAGATGAGCTGGCAGAACAGGATCTCGGCCCAATGGCCGACTATGGAGAACACGATGAAGTAGATTGCCAGGTCGCGCCAGAACTCCCACTTTCGAACGCGCTCCCGCAACGGCTTGTCCCACCCATGATGGTCGGGCGAGCCCGGCTCCATGTCGGGAGGCCGGCAGAGCACCCGCTTCGCCGACGGCGCGAACGTGAGGTAGACGGCAACCGCGATGGCGCCCGCGTACTCGACCACCATGATGGAGGTCGTCGCTAACTCACCGATGTAGCGCGCGAGCGTGTCGTACGCGCCGAATGCGGCATGGTCGAGCGCCGAGAGCAACGCGCAGGCAAGGGCCGTGAGCGACCCCACGACGCGGGCGCTATTGGCCCGTTGGGACATGAGCCACAAGGTGGTCGCGCCGCCCGCCATGAGGAGCAGCACGCGCACCATGCTGATATCGTATGCGAACTGCGCGGGGGCGCAAAGGAACCCGAAGACGAGCGCGAGCGCGATTGCCAGCGCGAAGTAAGCCTGGCACAGGCGCAGGCCAACCGGAGGTTGGGAATCCGAGCTCATTGCGTGCCCGCTATCAGGTAGGCCTTCGCGTCGAAGGGCTTCCCATCGCGCCAGCGCAGCTTGAGGAAAGCGGGGTAGCAATAAAGGCGCGTGCTCTGCCCGCCGAACGCCACGCCCTGGGCAAACGCCGTGCCGGCCATGTCGCGCCACCTGCCGTCGGCAAGCCCCCACGCCTCCACTTGGGCCATGAGTTCGCCGGCCGGCCCGTCGACCTCGAACGCGCGCCAAGCGGCACCGCCGGGGGGCTGCGCGAACCTGACGCTCGCGCTGAACGTGGAGCCGGCGGTTCCGTCGGGCTCCACGTCAAACTGGAACTCGATCTGGAACGGCGCCTTGGCGAGCAGCGCGCACCGCGCCACGGCCTCGTCGTTAACGCCCTTCGGGCAAACGCGCATCAGGTGCTCCCCCAGCAAGCCGGCATCGCTCGCATAAGCTTCCCTCAGGTGGGTGTCCGGCACGCACTCGACGCGCAGGTTGTGCCCCGGCCTCGCGGGGAACACGCCCGTGTAGCAGGCGAACCAGCCATCGGGCAGCCCTTCCACGAAAGCGCGGTAGGCGGGCGCCGCATCGGGGCGGCAGACCGCCGAGAGGAACCCGCACGTAGCATCCAAGTCCGACCTGCGCACGAGAAGCTGGACCGCTGGATGATCGATATTCCCCGTAGACACATCCCAGCTCAAGGCAAGCTGCCGCACGCTGTCGGATTGCGCGGCGAACCATTCGAAAGCCTCGGGCACTCCCCCGCACGCCTCCGGCGCGAACGCCATGCCGGGCTCCAAGCTCTCCCATGCCGTCAGCGCATGCAAATCGAACCAAGGATCGCCCATGAGGGGGATCTCGAACCACAATTCGGGGAACGCGTCACAAGCGAGGCTTCTCTCGAACGCCTCGTACGCGAGGGGCGCGCAGTTTCCGAACAGGACCTTCTCGCGGCCGTCCACCGCCGCGAGCGCATAGAGTATTTCGTACAACTTGGTCTTATCCATGTCGCCCCGTTTCGAGTTGGCGCGGCTCCGAGAGCGCTAGCTAACCAGCAGCTCGCCTGCATTGTAACGTGACGCGCGCACGCTCGCGCGGGCGGGCGCGCTCCGATGCCACGTTGTTACTCTTCCACGTCGAGGCGCTGCTTCTCGACCAGTTCGGCGAACACGCCGTCCCTGCCAACCAGCTCCTCGTAGGTGCCTTCCTCGACGATGCCGCCGTTGTCCACCACGAGGATGCGGTCGCAATGGCGCACGGTGGAGAGACGGTGCGCCACCACGATGCGCGTGCAGTTCAAGCTGGCAAGCGAATCGCTCACGTGCTTCTGCGTCACGTTATCGAGCGCGCTCGTGGCCTCGTCGAATATGAGGACGTTCTTCTTGCCGCATACGGCGCGGGCGATCATCAACCTTTGGCGCTGGCCGCCCGATATGCCGCCGCCGCCCTCGGTCACGAGCGTCTGCATGCCCATGGGCATCTTGCGGATGTCGTTAGCTATGCCGGCCAGCTCGGCGGCTTCCCACGCGTCATCGAGCGCGGCGCCCGGGGTGGATATGGTGATGTTGCTGGCGATATCGCCCATGAAGAGCCTGCCGTCCTGCATCACCACGCCAATGTGATGGCGCAGGCTGCGCAAGTCGACCTGCCTCACGTCGTGCGCGCCGAAGAACACGCTGCCGCGCTCCGGCACCTCGAACCCCAGCAGCAAGCGCACGATGGTCGATTTCCCGCACCCGCTCTTGCCCACGATGGCGACGTATTCGCCCGAGCGCACCTTGAACGAGAGGTCGCGAAGGATGTAAGGGGAATCTTCGCTGTAGCGGAACGACACGCCCGACACCTCGATGTCGCCGGAGATCGACTCGATGGACGGCTTGCCCTCGGCAACTTCGGGAACCTGCTCGAGGATGGGGGCCGCCATCTCGAGCATGGGGCGAACCTGCGCGATCTGGCCGGCGATGTTGGCGAGCTCGAGAATGGCCACCGACACCTGCCCGAAGGCGGCGTTGAAGGCCATGAAGTTGTCGACGGTCACACCGGTGCTGCCTGCCAGGTAATAGATCGCCACCACGCCGACGAGCCCGATGAGCGTGACGATAGCGGGAAGGGCCTTGACCAGCATGGGGCGGTTATAGGCAGGCCGGGCATAAGCGGCGTAGCCGTGGGCCCACTTCGCGAAAGCTCGCTCCTCTGCGCCCGCGAGCTTGATCTTCTGGATGCCGCCCAAAAGTGCGGTCACTTCACCGGAGAGCTTCGCATTCGCCTCCATCGTCGCCCGCTCATAGCGCGCTGTGACGATGCACGACACGGCCACGACGACGGCTTGCACGACGACGACGGCGAGCGACGGCAGGGCGAGCGACGGCGCGAACGCGCCTATCTGCACGACGTAGATGAGCGAGAACAGGGCCGTGAGGGCGGAACCCATGATCATCGTCGTAAGCGTCTGCGCAAGCAGCGTAACGTTCGAAACGCGGCTTGCGAGATCGCCCGACGAGTATTGCTTGAAGAACGACGTGGGCAGCGACAGCACGCGCGCAAACGTCGCAGCTTCGGCCACCAGGTCGAGCTTTGCGGAAACGCGGGCCATGACCAAGTTGCGGCAAATGCCGAACAAGGCGGCGGACACCGCCACGCCCAGCAGGAGCGCCGCCACGGGCAAGATGAGCCCGGCCTGCCCCGATGGGGCCACCACGCCGAAAGCGACCTTGTTGGCCCAGGCCGGCGCCAAGCCGACGAGCGTCACGACGAGGGCGGCTGCGAACACGAAGAGGTAATCGTTTCGGTCGAACGCCCCGAAGATGAACGCAGCCAGATCATGCGTCTTGAGCGGCTTCGCGGGAAGCGGTTTGTAGAACAGCACGGCATCGGGCTCTATTAAGCGGGCAACTTCGGCCGTGACCTTCACCCTGCGACGCGTGCCGGGCTCCAGATAGCAGTAGCCGCTGAAGCCGTGAGGCAAGAGCGCGACGGTCTCGCCGGTGGTGAGGCGCCCGATCATCGCCCCGAACGCGTTCTTCCACCAGCGGCCGTCCAGTTGGACATCGCGGCGCATCGTGCCCGTTGGCCGGCAGATCCAGTCGAGGCGCTCCTCGAAGCTGCTCGCAGATCGCGGCGCCGCTCCCGGCTCGACGCCGAGGTACGCGAGGCATGCCCGCGCCGCCGCTTCCACTTGCTCGACATCGTCCACAACGAGCCTCGGTGCCGTCCGCCCGCCGCTCACGCTGGCGGCAAGCTCGGCATATGCGCGCTCGTTAAGCGCGGAGTCGTACTTCGCGCGCGTCTCGATCTGTGACTCGATCCAGCTAGTCATTGCGCACCAACTCCGCATAAGCCCCGTCGAGCGCAAGCAGCTCGCTATGCGTTCCGCGTTCCACGACCTTGCCGTCATCGAGCACGATGATCTCGTCGCAGTCTCGGATGGTGGAGAGGCGGTGCGCCACGACGATGCACGTGATGCCGCGATCGCGAATGCGGTTGATCACCTCGGCCTCAGAACGCGCATCGAGTGAGCTCGTGGCCTCGTCCAAAATGAGAACGGTCGGGTCCTGAGCCAGCGCACGCGCTATCTCGAGACGCTGCAGCTGACCGCCGCTGAAGTTTCGGCCGCCGGGAAGCACCCTGCCGGAATAGCCCTCCTCGCGGTTCACGACCACGTCATGCACTGCGGCATCGCGGCATGCGAGGATAACCTCGTAGTCCTCGATGGAGCGGTCCCACAGCCGGACGTTGTCGGCAACCGTGTCGTCGAAGGTCACGATATCCTGGTCGACGACCGCCAGCGAACCGCGGAACACGGGGCGCGGGATGTCCTTCACCTTGACGCCGTCGAACTTGACCTCGCCGGCCCAGGGGTCGTAGAGGCCCGCCACGAGTTTCGCCACCGTGGACTTGCCGCAGCCCGACCCGCCTACGAGCGCGACCCACTCCCCTTGCTCAATATGCAAGTTGAAATCCTCGATGAGCGGCGGCTCGAGCGGCGAATAGCCAAACGTGACGCCTTCGAGGTCCACGGTCCCGATGAGCTTCTCTCGATCGATATCGTCCATGTTGGGCAGGTCGCCAGGCTCTTCGGGAACGTCCACTGGGTAGCGCATGACGTCCTCGATGCGTTCCATCTGCGTTTCCATCTCCTGGACCGCCTGCCCCATGTTGATCAGCTGGTTAACCGGCATCATAAACGCGGCCAGGAACCCCGTGAACGCCAGCAGCATGCCCGGCGTGAATGCCTTCTCCACGATGAGCCAGATGCCCAGCACGAGTACCGCAATGTTCGCGAGCTGAGTCATAATCTGGGGAAGCGCGCCGAGGTACTCGTTCAGCCGCGATGTCCGAGCAGTCGCCTCGTTGACGGAAGCCTGATACCCGGCCCAACGCCCGAAATAGCCCTGCTCGGCTCCGGCGGACTTGATGGTCTCGATCATCTCGATGCCGCCGACGGTCGTAGCGTAGAGCTTGCCCATGTTGGCGGCGCCGGAGCGCGAGATATTCACGCGCTTCTTGGATATCTGCCGCGCGAGGATCGCATTCGAAACAACGGCGACCAGGCCCACCGCCGTGAGCAAAATGCTGTAGTTGAGCATGACGACCAGGTAGAGGATCAGCATCACGCCGTTGACGAGCACCGGCGCCAGCTGTCCCACCAGATGGTAGGCGATTATCTCGTTGGCGGACTGGCGCTGCTGGAGGTCGCCAACCATGCGTTGCGAATAGAAGCGCATGGGCAGGTGCAGGAGGTGGCGCATGAAGCGCGACGAGGAAACCACCGCGATCTTGCCCTGGATCTTGAGAAGGTACACCGCACTCAAAATGGAGGCGCCACCGGAAATGGCCGCCAAAGCCAACATGATGACGGTGAACGGAACGAGCCATTCGGGATTCTGGCCAGAAAGGATGCGGTCCAGGAACACCGTGCCGCGGGATGCGATCAAGATGTCCACGACCGACACGATCGCCGCCGCCGTCATGACGAGCGAAACGGCACCGCCCAGCCCCTTGAGGCGTTTCCTGGCATACGCGGCCGTATCAGGCTTCGAGCCGCCCTCCACCAGAGCATCCGTCTTCTCGAACACGAGGACGACCCCGGTGAAGCTGTCCTCGAATTCTTCCATCGTCACCTTGATCTGGCCGCGGGCGGGATCGTTCAAGTACGCGTGCTTGCCTTTGAAGCCGCACAGCACGACGAAATGGTTGAAGTTCCAGAAGAGAATGCAGGGGAAAGATCCCTTCTTGCGCAGCGCATTTGCCGAATACGTCATGCCCTTGGCCTTCAGGCCATATGAACGCGCAGCCTTCAGCACGTTCACCGCCTTCGACCCGTCACGCGAAACGCCGCAATCGGCGCGCACCTGCTCGAGCGGAACCCATTTGCCGTAGTATGCCAAGATCATGGTCAGGCAAGCCGCTCCGCACTCGAGCGCCTCCATCTGCATGACCTGTGGAACCTTAGCTACACCTCTAGGCATGACAGCCCCCTACCCCATGTCCTTCGGGCAAGAGGCACCTGAATGCGAGGATGCTGCGACGGCGGCCATTAGGCCTCGCCGCCAAAAACGATACTGATCGGGGCTATGCGCTCGACCGTGATGCTGACGGGAACCGGGACGCCGGTGGCGAGGTCCGTCACATCGCCGTTGAAGGTGACCTGATACGCCCAGTCGCCTTGCACGAGCGAGCTCACGAGAAAGTCGCTCACGAGGATCTTGCCCGCTTCGTCGCGCGACACGGGCACGGCGGCTACCTTGGCAACCGTCATGCTCCTGCTATCGACGCTCGCGACGTCTCCCTCGTCCACCTTCGCGGCGTCCTCCGCGGTGAGGAAGCACATGGCCTCACCGTCCACGATGACGCCCGTCGCGGTCACGCTCGTGGTCACCGAGCCGAAAACGCCCCAAGCAAGCAGCGCCACAAGCAGCGCAATGAACGCAGCGAGGACGACCCACACGCTCGGGTTGGTCACGCGAACGTATTTATCGAGGTCATCGGGGCTGCGAAGCTTCTCGGTCGCACGTTTATTGAAAATATTCGATTCGTATTCGGCCATGCGGCTGCCGCCCTCCTGTTCAATGGCTGAATACATAATATCTCATTGCGAAAGCGGCCAAGCAAACGAGTGCGCAACAAAGGCGCGTCACCTGCGGGCTTTAAGCGCCCCCTTGTTCGCATACATGCCCAGGTCAGCCCGCTCGAACACGACGGCAACGCATGGGTCGCCATCATACTTCGCCATGCCGCAGGCAATGACGATCCCGCCGGTGCCGGCCGCTTCGGCGTTATGCGCGGCCACCTCGGCTATCAGCTCGTCGATGTGCTCGTAGTCGCTTCCCTCGGCAATGACCGCGAACTCGTCGCCGCCAACACGGAAAACGGGGCTGTGCTTGAACACGTCGCATACGATCTTGCAGGCATCGCGGAGATACTGGTCGCCCGCCTGGTGCCCTTCCGTATCGTTGACCGTCTTGAGGTCGTTCACGTCGAAGACGACGATCGCGAACTCGAGACCGGAGCCGCCTTTGATCCGCTGGTCGAGCTGGTCCTCGGCGCTCAGGTAGGCATGCCTGTTCTTCACGCCCGTCAGTGCGTCGCGGTTCGCCTGCTGCTGGGCCTGCGACAATTGCTGCGCGTATTCCTCTTCCTGGCGCACGGCGGCATCCACGTCGTTGATGCCGACGACCAAGCGGACGCCCTCTTCCTCCACGATCATGGCCGCCTTGAGCCACACGTGAATCGGGGCGCCGTTCACCAAAAGGCGGTAACGCAACGAGAACAGCCCGTTGCGCGCTATTTCCGCTCGAACGTTCGCGGCGGTGAACAGCGATAGATAGCGATCGAGGTCGTCCGGGTAAACGCTCCCTCGGCCTCGTTCTGCCGCGACCTTGAAGAAGTCCTCCCCCTCCTTGGCCATGAGGAGGGTCTCGTATTCCTCGGTTGCGCTGTACTCGCGGTAAGAGCCCGTGACGGGATCGACGATGTAGATGCATATGAAATCGCCGGCGAGGGCGCTGATGCGCGCGTAGGCCGCGCTTTCCTCCGCCATGCGCTCGGCGGCGCGCCGCTGCCTCATCAGGTCATCGACGTTGGACACCCCGATGACGATGATGTTCTCGTCGTCGCCCATGCGCGACACCCGCATGCTCACGTATTTCGATTCGCTGCCCTGCACGAGGCGGTACGCCATCACGAACGCGCCGTTGCGATCCAACTCGTCCATGAGCACCGTTCGATTCATGCCCACCGCGAAAGCCGCGCGGTCGTCGGGGTGCACGTACACGTTCACTTCTTCCATGCACTGGTCGAAGAACTGCGCGCCGCGCCTCACCTCGGTAAGGGCGCCGTTCTCGCCATCCGTGCGGTACTCGACGAATTCCTCCGATTCGGTGTTGACGTAGAAGACGTCCTCGTAGCCATGGGCGAGCGCCTGGGCGATATGCGTGTGCACGATGCTCTCGCCCCGCGCCTCGGCGGCAGCCATGACCGCCCTGTACTCCTCCCGCTCGTCCCCGACCACGAACGCGTGGAGGAGCGACGTTCCCAGCATGAAAGCCACCGTGTATACGGGCAGGTAAGGGAACCAGATCTGGACGGCAAGGAACACCCCGATGATGATGCCGAACCAGGTGACCGTGCGGTATCGCCTCCGCCCGACTCCTTCAGCCTGCCGCATTGCGGAAAAGGCATACGCCGACGTCAGGAACAGCATCACGGATTGGGTCCCGAGCACCGCGTGCCTGGCGGGGCCCGGCTTGTACACGCATTGGGCGTCAACTGAGAAGAGGAGCGGATAGAAAAGGTTTATCGCGACCATTACGAGGATCACGCCGCAGAAAGCGCGGCCAACGTTCCGGAGAATCCGGCCCGCCCTGTCCCCCACATCCAAATAGCCGACCACGAACTTCGTCCAGAAGAACACCGTGGCCGCCATCGCGATGAAGTAAACCGTCGTATCGAGGAAAAGAACCCGGCTCAGCTTCTGGTCCTCTATCACGCCCCAGAAGATGTCCACGATGTAGTAGACCATGAGCGCAATCAGGAAAGCCCGATAGGCCGACCAAGCTGGCCTTCGGAAATCATCGTCCCTCTTGATGAGGACGTCCTGGTTCTCGATCAGGAGCACCAGGAGCGCAAGCACCCCGATTGCCGAATAATACACGTTGACCCTAACCCGCACGTTGCCTTGACGGCCCGTTATCGCCGCCCTGGGGGAAGTGCTCCCCAACGCCCATGATAGCGCAGCCCTGAGCTAAGCGGCGGGCCGAATGGCGCTGTTGACCTTCTGTTTATAGATTCTTGAGAATGGTGAGGGTGTTCTTGCCATCCTCGTAGGCGTAGGACACGTCGTCCATCATTTGCTTCACCATGAAGATGCCCAGGCCACCCTCGCGGTCGACGGTGGCCTCGGGGGACGTGTCGGGGTCCTCTTTCGCCAGGGGGTCGAAGGGAACGCCCCCATCCAGGAACTGGACGACGACGCGCAGCGGGTCCTCGAGAACCTCGCAGCGCACCTCCACCCCGTCAGCCTCGGAAAGCCCTGCGTAGCTCACGATGTTGACGAATATCTCCTCGATGGCAACTTCAATTTGATAGAGAGCGCGAGCAGGGCAATCATGCTTCTCGAGCTCTTCTCCCACAAACTCGATGACGGGAGTCGGGTCCTCGTCGGCTGCAGGAACGGTTACGCTTCTCATGTGCCGGCCCCTTTCTCCGAAAGGCTATTCGAACGTGAGCATGGCCGCGAAGCCAGTCATCTCGAAGACTTCCATGACGTTGTCTTGAACGCCCCTGAGCACGAGCGTGCCCCCGTTTGCCTTGACGTCGGCGCGCAGGCGCTTCAGCGCGCGCAGGCCCGCACTCGCAATATAGTCGAGCTGGGTCATGTCCAGGACAACGTTGGGCGCCGCCTCCGCAGCCTTGGTGAAAGCCTCCTCGGCCTCCCTCGCCGCCTTCACGTCGAGGCGGCCGACGAGCGCAAGCTCGTTGACGTCGCCGTTTACCTTGCTGCTAACCTCAATCATGTCTAACCCCTATCCGTGGTTTCCGATTCCTGGACCGGCCGGGAGCCATGCCCCCGGCCAACGTTTTCGCCTTCATTCAGCTCTTTGCCTTGCGCAGAAGCGCCCACGAAGCGCATTCCCAGCATGGTTATATCATCGAACTGGGCAGCTTCGCCCACGAACTCCGCGATTTTCTTGCGCACATACGGCAACGCGGTGCCGGGAGCCACGTCCGGCGCGCCGTTGAGCGCCTCGAGCAGCCTCTTCTCGCCGAACAGCTCCTCTTCCTCGCTCGTGGCCTCGGTCACGCCGTCGGTATACTGGAAGATGGCATCGCCATGATGCAGCTGGATCGTATGGTTGCGGAAGCGGTACTTCTCGGGGAGCTCCTCGTAATCCTCCTGGCTGAACGCGGCGAGCGCCACGGCTCCGTTCGGCTTGGAAGGCAGCTCCCAAACGCCGTCGCGGTACAAGGCCAGCTTCTCGTGGCCCGCATCGGCGTACGTGAGCAAGCCCGTGGATATCTCCAGAATGCCCACCCAGGCGGTGGTGAACATGTCCCCGTCGTTCTTCTCGGACAGGTCGGCGTTCGCGCGCAGGAGCACGGTGGCGGGGTCGATGCCCGAGAGCGCCTCCATCTTTATGACGGTCTTGGACAGCATCATGAAGAGCGCGGCCGGCACGCCCTTGCCGCTCACGTCGGCAACGATGAGCGCCAGGTGGTCGTCATCGATCATGAAGAAGTCGTAGAAGTCGCCGCCGACTTCCTTGGCGGGCTCCATGCTGGCCGACAGGTCGAACTCGTTGCGCGACGAGATGACGCGCGTGATGGTGGGCAGCACGTTCATCTGGATCTCGGCGGCCATGTCGAGGTCCGCCTGGACGGTGGCCAGCGACGTCTTCAGCGCCCCGACCGTCAAGTTGATGTCATCGGAAAGCGAGGCGAACTCCGACGCGTCGCGCACATCCACCTGGACGTTCAAGTCGCCCGCCGTTATCTCGCCGAGCTGGACCGTCATGCGCCTGATGCCGCGCACCACGACGCGCTTGACCACGGCGTGAATGACGAGGAACAGGGCCGCGAAGACGAGCACCTCCATGAGCGCGACGAGAATGAGCGATGCATCGCGCGATGCATTGGCCTCCGCCTCGGGCAAGAGGGCGATAATGCGGTAGCCCTCCACCTCTTGGTAGGAAGCGTAGTACCTCTCGCCCGCGAAAGACGTGGTGAAAAGCTGCCCGGGGCCAGCGGCCTCGGCGCTGCTGACGAGCTGCGCGTCCCACTCGGTCGAGACGCCCTCGCGCGTGCTCACGATGTTGCCCGCTTCGTCGACGACGACGAACGCGCCCGTCTGACCCACATGGCGGTTCTTCACCGCCGCCTCGACCTGAGACGACAGGTCGTCGAGGAAATTCGACGAATCGTAGCCCACCTGCACGAAGCCGTCGGAGATGGAAACGCCTGCGTATTTACGCCATACGCTGTCATCGTAGGTCATGGGCTGGTAGCTTTGCACGAATTGCTTCTTCTTGCCGCCGGGAAGCAGGTCCAGGAACGCGCGCGACTGCTCGCCCGAGTTCATGTCGAACCCGACGAACGCCGGGTTGCTCGAAGCGACGATGATGCCGTTGGCGTCGATGACGTCCACCTCTGCGACATCGAGCTGCGATGTCAGCTGGACGCATGTGCCGTCGGAAGCAGAAGCCGCAGACGGGATGGACGCCGCCGCATGTTGCGTGATCTCGAGCAGGTTCGCATCCGACGCATCGACGATGTCCTCCTCCACGTCCTCGATGCTCAACCGCAGCAGCTGGGCGGTTTCGGATTCGGAGCGGCTCGTTTGCACGATGGACGTGAAGCCCACGGTGATGAGGAAGGCCGCCACGATGGCGATGAGCATGCGGCTGTGGAGGATTCGCACCACGTTGCGCTTCCCCGGCGGCGTGATCAGCGGCTTGTGGTTTAGCAACAGGAGCGAGAACGACGAGAGCATCGTGGACAAGCCCACGCACAACGTCATGGGAAGCAGGCACGCCTGAACGGCCTCGAACGCCTTCGTAGCCTGGTCGAGATTGGTCACGAACACGAGCGATAGGTGCACCACTTCGGCCACGGCGCCGCTCGCGAACGCGAACGACAAGTTGGGGATGAGCCGGTTGAACACGTACTTGCGCAACATGGCCGCATACACGCCGGCGAAGATGGTCCCCAAGCTGCACGCCAAGCGGGTGAACTCGCCCGCGCCCCACAGCACGGCGAACCAGCGCTCGACGCCGCCGATCACGCCGGCGATGATGCCCGCAGGGCCGCCGAAGAAGATGCCCGCAGCCAGCGGAGCGGCATCGCGTACGTTCATCGTGGCCCCATCCATGGGAATGCCCGCCTCGGTGCCGTAGATGGCGATGAGGCCGAACACGACGCCTACGATGACCTGCCAATTCCTCTCGGAAACCTTGGCCACGCCGGTGCGCTTGCGAAGCAGCGCAAGCACGATACACGCTGCAACGGGCAGCAACGTGGCCAACGCGAACTGTACGACGATGCCAATGCTCATGGACGCGACAACCCTTCCAAAGAGTCCTAACTTCGTTATTGTAATCTACCACGACCGTTTTTCGTATAGACCCCTGGTCGATCGGAAGTCAATACGTTATATAATTAAGTTGGTCTACTTGTTTCGAGCCCGTCGAGAACGGCGGCCATCCGTCAAAGGAAAGGAACGCCAGTGGACGGTGACAGCCAAGCACCGCAGAATGCTCGCAGGATGACCTCGCCCGAGCAGCTCAACGATTACCTGAAGGTGACGAACCCGAAGATCTGGGTGCTTCTTACCTCAATTATCCTGCTCATCGTCGGCCTGCTGCTCTGGAGCAGCTTCACCACCATCGAGAGCTACGCCACGGGCACGGCGCGCGCCGTGGGCGGCGAGCTCACCGTGACGTTCGACGACCAGGCGAAGGCGAGCAGGGTGCTTCCCGGCATGGAAATGGAAGTTGGCGACGTGGAGGCTGAAGTACTCGCCGTGGGCACGGACTCCGATGGCAGCGTGATCGCCTCCGCACATGCCGACATACCCGACGGATCGTACGGCGTCCGCGTGGGCTACAAAACCACGCAGGTAATCTCGATGCTCCTGAACTAACGAGGCTGGCTGTGGCGAAGACGAACGTTCCCATAACCAAAGGCGTGGCCAAGGTTCCCCAGGTCATGCAGATGGAAACGCTCGAGTGCGGCGCTGCCGCGCTCGCCATGATCATGGCCTACTACGGGAAATGGATGCCGCTCGAGCAGGTGCGCGTCGATTGCGGCGTTTCGCGAGATGGCGCGAGCCTCGAGAACATCGCCAAAGCGGCGCGCAGCTACGGGCTCCACGTCGACGGCTACCAACGCGGCATCGACGCGCTGCGAAGCGAGAGCACGTACCCCTGCATCGTCACCTACGGCGCGGACTACGCCGTGCTGTGCGGCTTCAAGGGCGATCGTGCCTGCGTGAACGACCCTGCAAAAGGCTCTCGCACGATCTCGATAGAGGAGTTCGAGCGCTCCTACGGCGGCGTATGCCTGACCTTCGCCCCCACCGACGACTTCGTGCCCGGCGGCAAACGCAAGAGCACGATCGAATTCGCCCGCAACCGCCTGCAAGGAGCGGGCGCCGCCGTAGCGTTCGTCGCCCTCACCACGCTCGTCGCCTACCTGCTCGAGATGCTCACCCCCACGTTCACGCGCTTCTTCATGGACCACCTGCTCACGGGCGAGAACTCCGATTTGCTCATGCCCTTCATCGCCCTGCTCACCGCAGTCGCCGTGGTGCAGGTGATCGTGTCGGCCGTGAAGTCCATCTACTCGCTCAAGATAAACGGCAAAATGGCCGTCATCGGGTCGTCCACGTTCATGTGGCAGGTGCTGCGCATGCCCATGGAGTTCTTCTCGCAGCGAAAGGCCGGCGACATACAGCGGCGCAAGAACACGAACGCGGTCATCGCGGGAACGCTCGTGAACACCTTCACGCCGCTCGCGCTCAACGTCGCGATGATGGTGTTCTACCTGGTCGTCATGATCCGCTACTCCGTGCTGCTCACGCTGGTCGGCATTGCGGCCATCGTGCTGAACTCGCTGCTCGCAAGCTACATCTCCCGCAAGCGCGTAAACATCACCCGCGTGCAGATGCGGGATGCCGGTCAGCTCGAATCGTCCACCGTATCGGGCATCCAGATGATCGAGACCATCAAGGCGTCTGGCGCCGAGAACGGCTATTTCGCCAAATGGGCCGGTTACCAGGCCTCGGTGAACGCGGCCACCACGCGCTTCGCGAACCTGAACCTCTACCTGGGCATGGTGCCAGGCTTCCTGACGAGCCTTGCCAATTACTCCGTGCTGGTCATCGGTGTGTTCCTTGTCATGCAGGGGCGCTTCTCCCTGGGCATGGTCATGGGGTTCCAGGGCTACATCTCGCTGTTCATGAACCCTGCCATGACCACGATCAAGGCGGGCCAGACCCTCCAGGAAATGCGCACGCAGATGGAGCGCGTCGAGGACGTGATGCAATACCCCGTGGACCCGAACTACCGCGACGAGCCGCTCAGCGACGACGCCGATTACGGCAAGCTGTACGGAGAGGTGGAGCTCAGGAACGTGACGTTCGGCTATGCGCGGCTGGGCGACCCGGTCATCAAGGACTTCTCGATGACCGTCGAACCGGGCTCGAGCGTGGCGTTCGTGGGCGCGTCCGGCTGCGGCAAGTCCACGCTCTCGAAGCTGATCGCCGGCCTGTACCAGCCGTGGAGCGGCGAGATCCTGTTCGACGGCAAACCTGCGTCGGAGATCGACCGTAGCGTGTTCACGAGCTCCGTTGCAGTGGTGGACCAGGACATCATCTTGTTCGAGGACACCATAGCCAACAACATCAGCATGTGGGACGACTCGATCGAGGACTTCGAGATCATCCTCGCCGCGCGCGACGCGCAGATCCACGACGACATCATGGCACGCGAGGGCGGTTATTCCAGCACGATCGCCGAAGGCGGGCGCGATCTGTCGGGCGGCCAGCGTCAACGCCTCGAGATAGCCCGCGTGCTCGCCGTCGATCCGAGCGTCATCATCATGGACGAGGCAACGAGCGCACTCGACGCCAAAACCGAGCACGAAGTGGTGCGCGCCGTGAAAGAGCGCGGCGTCACCTGCATCATCATCGCGCACAGGCTCTCGACCATCCGCGATTGCGACGAGATCATCGTGCTCGACCACGGCAAAGTGGTCGAACGCGGCACGCACGAGGAACTGTACAAGGCGGGCGGCATGTACGCCGACCTGGTTTCCAACGACTAGGAGGAGGTGAGGACATGGGCATTTTCGACGACCAGATTCGCCAGCGCAAACACGGCGACCAAGAGCTGTTCGAGGACTCGATCCTGCGCATGGCCTCCGCCGTCGTGGGCCAGGACGCCGCCGGCTCCATGGCCACCGAACGCATCGTGACGAAGGAAGCGGTCGACGACATCCTGAAGTTCTACCGCATCAACCCCGTCGACATCCCCCCGAACGTGACCGACCCCGAGGAGCAGCTGGAGTACGCCTTGCGCCCCCACGGCATCATGCACCGCATGGTCGCGCTGACGAAGGGCTGGCACAAAGACGCCTTCGGCCCCATGATCGCCTACCGCGCCTCAGACGGCGCGCCGGTGCCCATGTTCCCGAAGCCTTACCGGGGTTACTGGTTCCGCGACGAAACCGGCCGCAAGACCACCGTGAACGCCGGCAACGAG
Source organism: Coriobacteriaceae bacterium (assembly GCA_015062685.1). GTDB lineage: Bacteria > Actinomycetota > Coriobacteriia > Coriobacteriales > Eggerthellaceae > UBA9715. Next base: position 3,503 of record SUUE01000016.1, on the reverse strand, counting down.
GGCAATTTCGCGAGCGAGGCGCGTTGCTTCTACCGCCCCCTGCCGCTTGGCAAGATGGGCGTTCGCGACCTGTTCGTCTACATGCGGCAATGCCTTAACGCCGCCGACGTGGGGCTGCTCCTGATCATCTCGCTGATCGTCACGCTCATCGGCATGCTCCTGCCGCCCATCGTGAAGATCCTGACCGGCTACGTGGCCAACACCGGCAGCTACGCGGTGCTCTGGTCCACGGCCGCGTTCCTGCTGTGCACCGCCTTGGCGCAGCAGCTCATGGCCGCATCCCGCGAGATTTGCGTCAACCGCATCCGCACGAAGACCTCGATATCCGTGGTGTCCGCGTTCATGATGCGCATACTCAGCTTGCCGGCAACGTTCTTCCGCGACTTCAGCGCCGGCGAGCTGGCGAACCGCAGCATGGCCGCCGATAGCCTCGTCCAGCTCATCGCGGCCAACGTCATCTCGCTGGGCACGACAGCCGTGTTCTCGCTCCTGTACGTGGTGCAGATAGGCACCTTCACCCCCTCGCTCATGTGGCCCGCCATCCTGGTCATCGCGGCTACCATCGTGGTGATGCTCGCCACCTCGCTCCTGCAGATGCGCGTCACGCACCAGCAGATGGAGTACGCCGCCAAGGAAAACGGCAAGAGCTTCGCGTTGATCTACGGCGTGCAGAAGATCAAGCTCGCGGGCGCCGAGAAGCGAGCCTTCGCGCAATGGGCCCGTTCTTACACGAAGAGCGCCGAGCTGCAGTACAACCCGCCGCTCTTCCTGAAGATCAGCGACGCCGTGGGCACGGCCGTATCCATGACGGGCGCCATCGTGCTGTATTACCTTGCGGCCTCGTCGGGCGTCACGCCCTCGGACTACATAGCGTTCTTCGCCGCCTACGGCATGCTCATGGGGGCGTTCGCGTCGCTCGCCGGCGTGGTGCAGGCAACCGCGCAGATCAAGCCCATCCTGAACATGCTGAAGCCCATCCTCGAAGCCGAGCCCGAGGTAGCCGAGAACAAGGAGATCCTCACGGAGCTATCCGGCCGCATCGAGATATCCGGCGTGCGCTTCCGCTACGACGACAAGATGCCCTACGTCATCGACGGCTTGGACCTGACCATCCGCCCGGGAGAGTACGTGGCCATCGTGGGCAAGTCGGGGTGCGGGAAATCGACGCTCGTGCGGCTGCTGCTCGGCTTCGAGACGCCGGAAAAGGGCGCCATCTACTACGACAGCAAGAACCTCTCGAGCATCGACCTGCGCTCGCTGCGCAGGCGCATAGGCGCAGTCACGCAGGACGGCAGCCTGTTCCAGGAAAACATCTTCTCCAACATCACGATCTCGGCGCCGGGCCTGACGGAAGAAGACGCGTGGGAGGCCGCCGAGGTGGCGCGCATTGCGGACGACATCCGCGCCATGCCCATGGGCATGCAGACGATGATATCCGAGGGCTCGGGCGGAATATCGGGCGGCCAGAAGCAGCGCCTCATGATCGCGCGCGCCGTGGCCCCCAAGCCGCGCGTGCTCATTTTCGACGAGGCCACGAGCGCGCTCGACAACCGCACCCAAAAGCAGGTGTCCGAAGCGCTCGATGCGCTCAATTGCACGCGCATCGTCATCGCGCACAGGCTCTCGACCATCAAGAACTGCGACCGCATCCTCTACCTCGAGGACGGCCGCATCGTCGAAGACGGCACCTACGACGAGCTCATCGAGGCTGGCGGCCCGTTCGCCGAGCTCGTCGAGCGCCAACGGCTCGACACGTAATCATTTCGAACGCACCCGCCGCGCTCCCCACGGACGCGCGGAGCGCGCCCCTACAGAATAATTGCCACATGGACGTGCGGCCGACATAGCCATGCGGACGCACGAGCGACATTGCCGCACGAAAATGAGTAGCAAAACGTTCCTGAAGCTCATCACCGCCGTGAACCCATTGCCAAAAACTGCGCGCAACCCCCGATTTGGTGCATTTCGTACTCGTCGAATGCACGAGATCTGGGGTTGCGTGCAGTTTTGAATGCCGCCCGGCGACGCTCCTCGATTCGCCTTCCAAGAAACGCCAGGTCACAGGCCCACGCGAAATCGCGGCCGCAATCTCGTTCCAGAAAAAGTGCGCGCAACCCCCGATCTCATGCACCTGCGAGGGGCGAAATGCACGAGATCGGGGGTTGCGCGCACTTTTGCCATAGGGCAACGAACCGCAGACGCCCGCGAGGAGCAGGAGGCGGGCCCGACGTTGGACGCCGGGCCCGCCTTGATCGTTGGCATTTACCTGGGAAAGGCCTCGCTACGCGGGCGGCATGCTCACAGAAACAATGATCCCATGGTAGCAAAGGGAATTTAACGGATTATCAACCGCAAAGTGACCGATTGGCAATCTGGGGCGCGAAGCGGTGGCGCGTGCCGCCGCTGCCGGCGGATGAGGTAGGATAATCGGATCGGAGTATGTCACGCAAACTGGGGCGGAGGGTCGAAATGGTCAATTCCCTTATCGAGCGTCAAATGGAAAGCGCCGTGCAAGATATGTTCGACGACAGGGCGGTTCGCTTCTTCAAGGGGCTGAGAAAGATCGCCTCGCGGCAAGGCGGCGAATCGACCATTCACAACTACCAGCTACTCGGCAAGCGGGCGCTCATCGCGGCGGGTATCACCATCATCACCGTGCAGACCGTGGGCTCAATCGTCGGGTTCGTGATCTCGCGTAAGAACGAAGAGAAGCGCGTCGAGCGCATCGTGCGCCGTGTGCTCGAGGAAGAGCGCCAAAAGGAAATGGGCGAAGCACCCGCGCAGGAGTGCTGAGAAAGGGGCCAGTATGCTCGGCGGAGCATACCAGATAGAAGTCGACACCCCGTTCGGCCGCAAGCCGGGGCTGGTCGTCATACGCACTGACGGCGACGTGGGCACCGTCGAGATCGATGCTCCCCTCGTGGGAAAGCAACGCCTCGAGGTGCGTGTGGAGGGCGACAGCTTCACCGCCGAGGGCACGTTCAAGATGAAGCTCGTGGGCAAGCTGTCCTACGCGCTCGCCGGCCAAGTTGAAGACGACGAGCTGCGAGTTTCCATCGCTTCGAGCAAAGGCACCTTCGAGCTAACGGGTAAGCGCGTATGACCGGCTCACGCGATGCGAGAACACCTCAGCGCAACCTCGAAGGCCATGCCCGCGAGCGCGTGGCCGACCGGCTGCAGGAGTTCAGGGCATACGAGGAAAGGAAGCACCTCGAGGAAGCCCGCCTTCATGGCGAGGCGGCTTCAGCCGAACCCGCGGCCAAGCCGTTCAGCGCGGTCGAGACCATGCTCGCGGGCGCTCCGCAACGCAAGAAGCTGTTCAGCGAAATCCCCCGCATCGAAGGCGACCGCGTCGTGCTCGACCGCGTCGTGGACGCGGACGCCGACGCGCTGCGTGACCTGAACGACAACCCGCTCGTCCAGCGATACCTGCCCGCCTACCTGTTCGAGAAGCAATTCGAGGATGCGCACGAGGCCATCGCCCAGCTTTACGGCCCCCTCTT
>SUUE01000015.1:9914-35671 GCA_015062685.1 Coriobacteriaceae bacterium | reverse complement strand
ACCGTGGTTAACGGCGCCACCGATGCGCCCAACGCCATCGCTACGGTGGTGGGGACGCGCGCAATGCGCCCGAGCCCCGCCGTTGCGATGGCGGCGATCTGCAACTTCGTGGGCATGGTCGCCATCACGGCCATCAACACATCTGTTGCGGGCACCATTTTCGGAATGGTCGATTTCGGGGGCGACGACCACGCCGCGCTCGTCGCGCTCGCGGCCGCCATGGTCGCGATAATCGTCTGGGGAGCGGCTGCATGGGCGCTCGGAATCCCGACAAGCCAGAGCCACTCGCTCATAGCGGGCATTAGCGGCGCGGCCATCGCGCTTCAGGGCGGGCTCGGCGGCATCAATTTCGATCAATGGGTGAAAGTGCTCTACGGCTTGGGCATCAGCACCGTGCTCGGTTTCGGGTCGGGCTGGCTGTTCGCGCGCCTGACGAAGGTCGTCTGCGCTGGCTGGCAACGCCAGAGGGCAAACGGCCTCTTCAAGCGCGCGCAAATCGTGGCAGGAGCGGGCGTGGCCGTGCTGCACGGCGCGCAGGATGGCCAGAAGTTCCTGAGCCTGACCATGCTCGGCGTCGTGCTGGGAATCTACGGCACGTCGAGCATGCAGGGCTTCCCGCTTTGGCTCGTGCTGCTCGTGAGCTTGACCATGAGCTTGGGCACCGCCGTCGGCGGCCGCAGGATCATAAAGAGCGTCGGCATGAACATGGTGAACATGGAGCAATACCAGGGTTTTGCCGCCTGCCTGTCGGCGTGCTTCTGCATCGGCCTGGCGACGTTCACCGGCGTGCCCGTTTCCACGACGCATACGAAGACGACCGCCATCATGGGCGTGGGCGCCGAGAAGCGCCTCCGCGCCGTGAAGTGGGGGCTCGTGGGGAACATGGTGCTCACCTGGCTGCTCACCTTCCCTGGCTGCGGGCTTCTCGCCTTCCTGTTCACGCACCTGTTCAAGCTCATTCTGTAGGGCGTTGCGGATGTTTTAGGCAGCCATCAAAAGACGTTTGCAAAAGAGAGGAACCTCATGAACAAGAACCGCGGATTCAACTACTACGACGCCTACCTTAAGCAGGTGGATTATGCCCTCGAGCTCGCATGCAACCTGAACGACGCCATTTCGGCGGGCGATTTCGGGTCGCAGGAGCTCATGGGTGCCCTGCACGTCATCGAGAACGATGCCGACGAGGCGTGCCACGAGGTGCAGCGCCATCTGCTCGCAGATTTCGTCACGCCGTTCGAGCGGCGTGGCATGATGTCGTTGGCGAACGCTCTCGACGACATGAGCGACGCGCTCGAGGACGTCGCGATACAGGCCTATTCCTTCCACTGCAGGGACATGCACCCCGCCGGCGCCGCGTCGATGGCGCTCGTCGTGGAGGCCATCACGTCCCTGAGGGACGCCGTCCTGCTGCTGAAATCGCTCCCGGCGCGAAAGGACGACCTCGGGCGCTGTCTCGTTGACGTCCAGGACAAGGAGAGCGAATGCGATCGCATTTTCATCAGGGCCGTGCACGCGCTCTACGGGGAGGAGGGCATCGGCGCCGAGCGCCGCATGGTCGTGCATGCCATCCTCTCCGCAGTTGAGCAGTGCGCCGATGCTGTGGAGGGCGCTGCCGAGCAGCTCGAGTTCATCATGGTCGAGAACTGCTGAGGCCAAAAGTTTGCACGGATTTGACACGCGCTGCCCGCTGGCGGCGCGCTGGCCCGATTAGAATGTAACCATGATTTACTACGTTGAAGACGATGCCGCCATACGCGACCTGACGCTCTACACGCTGCGCCGGGCGGGGCTCGAAGCGCAGGGGTTTGCCAGCGCCGGCCCCTTTTTCGATGCGGTGGAGCAAAGCGTTCCCGATCTCGTCTTGCTCGATATCATGCTCCCAGGCATGGACGGTCTTGCCGTGCTCGAGCGCGTGCGGGGCGATGCCCGGACGCGCGACGTGCCGGTGATGATGCTCACCGCGAAGGGCACGGAATACGACAAGGTGGTCGGCCTCGACGCCGGAGCCGACGATTACCTCGCGAAGCCGTTCGGCATGATGGAGCTCGTGAGTCGCTGCAACGCGCTGCTCCGGAGGGCCAGCCGTCCGGGCGGTGGCGCAGGCCCCGAGGCTGCCGCCTGCTCATGCGGGCGGATATCGATCAACCCGCTCACGCGGGAGGCGTTTGCGGAGGGCGTTGGCGTGGAGCTCACGCTTAAGGAGTTCGAGCTCCTGCTCAAGCTGGTCGAGAACCAGGGGCGCGCGTTCACCCGCGCTCAGCTCCTCGAGGATATCTGGGATATCACGTACGTCGGCGAAACGCGCACGGTGGACACGCACATCCAGACGCTGCGCCGCAAGCTCAACGAGGCGAGCCCCGGCGCGGGCGATATGGTGAAGACGGTGCGCGGGGTCGGCTACCGCATACGGTGCGAGGAGCAAGAATGACCAGGGGGAAGACGCTCGCCGGCAGGACGTTCGCGCTCGTGTTCCTGCTAAGCCTGGTCGTCATGCTCGCTTCCGCGCTCGCCGCCACGGCGGCGAGCTTCCGCAGCTACGAGCACGAGGCGGAGGCGAAGCTCCTCGCGCAGGCGTCGTCCGTCGCCGATTCGCTGGAGAGCCTGGACGGCGAGGAGGCCATGTGCCGCATGCTGGAGGGCTATCCGTTTGTCGGGCTGCGCTGCACGCTCGTGCGTGCGGACGGCACGGTGGCCTTCGACAACGAGGTGCCCGTAGCCGAGCTGGACAACCATCTGGGCCGCGAGGAGATACGGACCGCGCTCGAGCTGGGCCGGGGCATCACGCTGCGCAAGTCGCAGACCGTCGGGACGGACATGCTCTATGCGGCCGACTCCATGTCCGACGGGCACGTGCTGAGGCTGTCCGAGACGAGGACGTCGCTCGCTTCGTTCTTTGGCGGAATGTCGCTCCAGCTCGTCGTTTCGCTCGTCGTCATATTCCTCCTGTCGTTGCTGGCGGCGCGGATCATCACGCGCATGGTGGTGAAGCCCCTGCGCGATATCGACCTCTCGAACCCGCTCGAAAACGATGCGTACGAGGAGATCCAGCCCCTCCTGGCGCGCGTCGATTCCCAGAAGAGGGAGCTCCAGGCCCAGAACGAGGAGCTCAAGCGCGCGGTGAGCCTGCGTCGGGAGTTCACGGGCAATGTGAGCCACGAGATGAAAAGCCCGCTCCAAGTCATTGGAGGATACGCGGAGCTCATGGAGAAAGGCCTGGTGGAAGGGGAAGACGTTCCCCGCTTTGCCGGGCTTATCCGCTCCGAGGCGGAAAGCATGAGGGGGCTCGTCGATGACATCCTCGTCTTGTCGCGGCTCGACGAGGCCGATGCAGCTCGCACCGAGGACGTGGATGTCGCGCAGGCGTTCGCCAGGGCCGCGGAAAGGCTTTCCGCGAAATCGGACGATCGCGGCGTGTCCGTCGAGCTGATCTCGAGCGGGCGCTGCGTGGTATCCGGGGATAACCGTCTTGTCGAGCAGATGGCGTACAACCTGTTGGATAACGCGATACGCTTCAGCCCCAAGGGCGCCCGCGTGCGCGTGGAGGCCTCGTCGGAGCTCGGGGTCGTCACGGTCCGCGTTTCGGATTCTGGCCCCGGCATTCCCGACGAGCTTAAAGCCCGCGTGTTCGAGCGCTTTTTCCGCGTGGACGAGAGCCGCGCGCGAGAAACGGGCGGGACGGGCCTCGGGCTGGCCATAGTCAAGCACGTGGCCGAGGCGTGCGGTGGAGAGGTGCGCGTTGAGGACAATACGCCCTGCGGCGCCGTCTTCGTCGTGAGCATTCCCAGCATAGCCATGTGAGGAGCGGGCGCTCTGTCTCGCTGACCCACCCAAAATGGGGGAGGGGCCGAAGCGCAGGTTCCTGCGCCCCGGCCCCTCTGGGGAAAGTATTCCACAACGCGCGGCAGCGCGATGGGATCAGGGTTGGTAGGCTTACTTGCCAGCCAGGTCGTGGCCCAGCAGGTAACCGTAGGTGATGCAACGGCCATGGCTGTTGCCCGCCACGTTGATGGGGTAGTCAACCGCGGTCACGTCGCCCATGACGTTGCCCAGGGCGTACAGGCCCTCGATGACCTTCCCGTCCTTGTCCAGGCACTGGAAGTCGACGTTCGTCTTCAGGCCGCCGGTGACGGTCAGAAGTGCGGGACCGACCTTCAGGGCATAGAACGGGCCCTGCTTGACCGGGGTCAGGAAAACGGGCTTCTTGTAGTAGTCCGTGTCCTCGCCCTTCTCGCACATGCTGTTGTAGCGGTCGACGGTGGCCTTGAAGGTCTTCTCGTCGCAGCCGATCTTCTTCGCCAGCTCCTCGAGGGTGTCGGCCTGGTATGCCATGCCGGTCTCGATGTACTTCGGGATCTGGGTCTCGAAGTAAGCGGGAGCCAGGGACAGGTCGCTGCCGTAGGGGCGGAAGCTATCCCAGAACATGCCGCCGCCGTAGGGGAGGCCGTTCACGAGGTCAGTCTGCCAGTTGGCGTCGAAGACGGACCAAGCCTCGCCGTTCGGCTGGCGGTTGATGGCCAGGGACTTGCCCTGCACCCAGGTGTCCTCGCACATGAAGCGCTCGCCGTTGTCGTTCACGAAGAGGAACGGGCCGTGGAACCAGCAGAACGCCTGCGGGTGCATCATCGTGGGGAGAGGCAGGTCCTGCAGCTGGGCGCCTGCCCACATGCCCATCTTGTGGCCGTCACCGGTGTTAACGCCCGTGGGGGTGTACTGCGAGCGGTCGAAGCCGTACTCGACGCAGATGGGGGCGTAAGCCTCGCACATCTCGCGGTTGCCGCCGATGTCGCCGGTGCAGAGCACGACGCCCTTGCTGGCGTTGAACTGCACGTAGCCGTCCTTGGTCTTGCAGATGGCGCCCTTGACCTTGCCGCCCTCGGTCACGAGCTGCTCCGCCGGAGCCTCGAACACGAACTCGGCGCCGGCCTTGACGGCGTCGTTGTAGCAGAGCTCGGCACCCACGAAGCCCGTGGAGGTGAGCTTGCCGCCCTGTGGGGCCATCACCATGTGGTAGCCAGGCTGCTCGGCGTACACGTCGTCGTGGCTGTAGAACGCGCCGACCATGACGGAGCAACCCTCGGCCTCGGCCTTGTCGAGCAGCCAGTTGGTGGCTTCCTCGGAGTGGTTGAAGAACTTGACGATGAGGTCCTCGTTGGCGCGGCTGGCGCACTGGGCGATCCAGTGCTGCTTGGCGTTGACCTTGTCAACCTTGATGCCGAGCTGGTCCATGTAGCGCGAGTTGATGGCGCCGAAGCCGCCGCCGCGGCCGTTCCAGCTCTTGGTCTTCTCGACGACCGTCACCTTGCCGCCCTTCTCGGCAGCAGCGCAAGCGCATGCGCAGCCGGAGATGCCGGCGCCGATCACCAGGATCTCGGTGTCAACCGTCTTGGCGATGTCGGTGATAGGCGCAGGAGCGGTCTCCCACGAGTAGCCGGTCGCCGCCGCACCCGAAGCCGCAGCAGATTCCTTGCTGCTCGCCGCCTTCGGGCTGCCGCAACCAGTGATAGAAGCTGCAGTCGCCGCCACGCCGGTGAGCGCAGCGCCCGTCAGGAAACCACGACGGGAAATACCATTTGCCATATCTTCCCTCCTTCTTCGGAACCGCTCCGGCTCCCTGCCGAAGCGAATGCCGCCTGTGCGGCATCATGGGAATCATATAGGTCTCCACATCTCGTTCACATCGGCTGGAGCAGCCCATTTATGAAAATGAACCGTTATGGCCCATGGGTTATCGTGCTTAAACGCGCCCGCTCACGCGCTGGTGATGTAGAATGTCCACCGCGGTACCGCACGGGCGAGAGGGACGCCCGCGGTTTTGAGAGCCATTGCCGCAAGGAGGAGAAATGCTACCGCGTTTGAAGGCGGAAAGCTCGTTACTTACATTTATTGGGTTGGGTTTCTGGCAGGCATGGTGGATGCTTGCCATGTGCTCACCTATTCTCCCGCTGCATTCCGGTGGGAACTCTGACCCGCTCCTGATCATCATGATCGGCACCGCGCTGGGCTACCTCATCGTCGTGTTCCTGCCGCAAAACGTGTTCCCCCTCGTGGGCAAGAAGCGCTATTACGGAATCTGCGCGCTCATGGCCACGGGCGGCTCGCTCGGCCTCGCTGCCGCGGGCATGATGGGGGACGCCTTGGGCCAGGCCATCTTCGTGTTGGGCGTGATCTGCTTCTCGTTGGGCAACGCGTTCCTGCTGGCCATGTGGGGCGAGTTCTGGAGCACGCTCGCCTTGGGCCGCGTGGCCCGTTGCTTGCTTGCGTCTTATGTGTTCGCCTTCGTGTTGTTCTTCGCCATAGCCAATGTGCCGAGGCCGTTCAGCGTCATCTTGCTGGCCATCATGCCATCGGCATCGCTGCTCGCGCTCTATTTGTCGCGCAACGAGCCGAAGCGCGAGCAGGCGCAGAGCGCCTACGAGATGGAATCGAAGCCGAACGCCTATATATTCGTGCCCTTGGTGCTGCTCAGCGTCGTCTGGGGGGTGAGCCAGGGCCTCTTCCCGTCCATCGCGCCGCGGGGCGGCGAGTCGATCGGCGTCTCCGCATTCTGCGCGGGCCTGATTCTGGCGGCCGTGCTCATCTCGGCAATCGCGTTTCCGCCGCCCGTCGAGCCGCTGGCCCTCTACCGCATCATCGTGCCCTCGGTTGCGTGCGGCCTCATCATGATCGTCATCAACCCCGAGATGCTTGCCAACGTGGGCAACGGCCTCGTGATGGTGGGCATCTACGCGCTCGACATGCTCGTCATGCTCGTGTCCACCGACCTCGCCTTCCGCATGCGCAAGCCCCCGGTGCGCTACTTCGCGCTGGCCATGTTCGCCACGCGCATCGGCACCGCGGCCGGCACGATCGCCGTGCACGGCACGCTCATCCGCATGCAGCTCGAGGGCGACTGGATACAGGATATCTTCCTGATCGGCGCCATCGTGGCCATAGCTGTCGGGTCCCTCGCGTTCACGCAGCTGGACCTCATGAAGCTCTACCGCACGCGCCCCGTGCACGCAGCCACGGTTTCGCTGGACGAGCGCTGTGCGAGCGTGGCAGAGGCGTTCGGCCTGACCAAGCGCGAGGCCGAGGTGCTGGGCCTGTTGGCGCGCGGCCGCAGCATTCCCTACATTGCCAAGGAGCTCGTCATCGCCAACGGCACCGTGAAGCACCACGTATCGAATCTGTACCGCAAGATCGGCGTGTACGACCGCCAGAGCTTGCACGACGTCATCGAGCAGGGCCCGCTCACCTAGACGACGCCCGCTGGCCGCCGGCCCCGGCAAGCGCGCCGCTCGTGCCAGGTGTTTGCCCGCCCGCCCTTGCGGCGCTCCAGCGGCAATCTGGTAGAATATCGGCACTATGCAACAAGACACTCAGAATAAGGTTCGCGTGGCGGTATTCGACTTCGATGGAACGTCCATCGAGGGGTCTTCTCCGTCATGGCTGGTGAACCGCCTCATTTTCACGCATAAAATATCGCCCGCTACGGCGCTCAAAATCGGTTTCTGGGGCATTGCCTACAAATGGCACCTGCCGCAGAGCGAGGCATGGGTGCGCGGCCAGGTGTTCAAGGCCTTCGAGGGCCAGCCCAAGGCCGACGTGGATCGCTACCTCCGTGGGTTCTACGACGAGTGGATCGCCAAGCGCTTCCGCCCCCAAGCCGACAAGGCCATGCAGGAGCGCGCGGATGAGGGGTGCGAGGTGGTGGTCGTCTCGGCCACGTTCGAGCCCATCGTGCTCCGTGCCATGGAGGGCCACCCCTTCACGCACCAGATCTCGACGCGCATGAAGGTGGCCGACGACGGCACCTACACCCGCGAGGTCGAAGGCCGCTGCATCGAGGGCGAGGAGAAGGTCGTCGCGTTGAAGCACTGGTGCGACGGCCGCTTCGGCGAGGACGGCTGGGAGATTGCCTACGCATACGGCGACCACCACTCCGACGAGCCCCTCCTTTCCGCCGCGCAGCACCCCTTCGCCGTGAGCCCCAACAGCGGCATGGAGAAGATAGCCAAAACCCGCAACTGGCCCATCCTCGACTGGTCCATCGACGTCCCCAAAAAGTAGCCATTCGTCGTCGTTCGCCGCAGACGTCTGGCATGCCGTGCGCCAGCGTGTCGGGTGCTTGCGAAGGCGCCGGCCGATGAAAAGCTTCGTGTTCTTGCCACTTACATTTGGTGCCTGGCAAGAATACGGAGCTTTTCACTGGTTTCGGGCCCGCGAAAGCTTCCCATAACAGCGTTTTCCCAGGTCACGAGTCTCAGCACCGATCGCAACCAGTGAAAACCTCCCCATTTCCGCCACGACACCCCTCAAGCTGGCAATAATGCCGAGCTTTTCATCGATCAAACCGCTCAAGCCCCAGGAACGCTCCCGCGTCTGTCCTTCTCCCTATCGGAAGAGCGCAGCCCCTCTGGGCGCGGGCGTGCGGGCGCAGCGAGGTAAGCCCGAGGAGGAGCGAGATCCACTTTTCCGCCCGCACTTGGCGGAAGAGTTAGCTCGCGACGACGAAGCGTCGAGCGAAGCCCGCATGCCCGCTCCCAGAGGGCGGACAGTAGGTCAGGTGTCTTGTTGCTTCAACGGTTTTTCTACAGTGCCCGCGCCACCCCTGCATCCCATGCCATAATTGTCAGCGAAAAACGAGAAGTGAATACTAGTGAGGAGGTTGGGCCATGAACGAAAACGATACGCCCAACCGGGGCAACGGTTGTAGCGAATATCCCACCGATTATCTGGCGAGGGCCGCCGAAGCGTGCGCTGCGGGCGACTTGGTGCTCGGCATGCACCTGTACCTTGCGGCCTACGAGGAGTCGGCCGCCAACCCCAACATACCCGATGGCATGGCGCTCACGGGCCTGCGCGAGGCGTGGCACCTCGCGTGCGACCTGAAGGAGCGCTCGATGGCGGAGTACGTCTTCGAGAAGCTCGAGCCGTACCTGATGCCGGACGAGATAGCGGAATATGCGAGCCAGCTGCAGGACCTGGCGCTCGACCGCCTGGAGAACCTCGGCTTCTCGCGCGAGGAGCTGCAGGACGTGGCGCAGATGATCGCGCAGGAAATGTCCCCCGACGGCATGAACGCATCGGTGGTCAAGGTGGAGAGCGTGTCGATCCCCCATGCGGAAATGTTCGGCGTTCCCATGCCCCAGGCGCAGGCGAAAGCAGAGGAATCGGAGGGCGACGGCGAAGGGGCGGCGGAGCCGGCGCTCGACGAGGACGCCGAGCCCGTTGAAGGCATCGCGTCCGAAGGCGATGATCTCGGAGAGCCCGAGCCGCGCTCCAGGCATCTGGGCATGAGCGTGGCCAGCGCCGACGATTTCAACCCGTACGACATGTACCGCGATTACTCGATCGGCAAGAGCTGGCATGCCGCCACCGTGGAAGGCTCCGGCGCCGAGGTGTTCACGCGCGACGACGACCGCGCGCGTGCCCACGAGGAGTTCGTGAACGCCGGCGGGGCGGAGGCCTTGGCCGCCGGACGAGCGGCGGAGGATGCCGCAGAGACGCAAGGCGAAGAGGCGTCCACGGCCCCCGAACCCCGGGAACCCCAGGAATCGCTGCTCGCGCCCTCAGCTCCCGCCGAGCCCGAGTTGCCCTCCATGCCCAAGTCCGCCGAGGTTCTCAGCCATCCTGGCGGCTACGATTCCCTCGCGGGCTACGACGAGGTGGTTTCGGTCATGCGCGGCATCGGCATCGGCATGCAGAACGACCGCGAATACCTGGATTTCGTCTCGCTGCTCAACGAGCGCCACGGCCTGGACCGCGTGCCCGCGCTCGATTCACTGCTGCTGCGCGCTCCGGCCATCGAGGATGCCAACAGGTTCGCGCAGGCGACGATCGAGGAACTCGGCCTTCCCGCGCTGCACATGTCCATGGAGGAGAACGTCATGGGCGTGCCCGTGCTCTGCATCACCGCGCAGGGCAACAACCGCCCGCGCATGAACCATGCGCACAACCGCTTCGAAGCGCCGGCGGTTCTCGTGATCCAGGACCTGGACATGTGGACGGTCCCCGAGGCGCCCGAGGGGGTCGAGGGCGGCATGGGCGCGTTCATCATGGCGAACGTGTCGCGGGGCGCGCGCGAGGCGATGAGCCTCATCCGCGCTTCCGTGGAGGACCCGGACGTATGCGTCATCGCGACTGCCACCACCTTCGGCGACGTCGACCCGTTCTACTATGACATGCTCGAGCCCATGGCGGTCATCGACATCGCCAACCCCACCGAAAAGGAACGTGCGGGCATCTGGGACGAGGTCGCGCGAGATCACCCCTCCATGAGGGGGCTCGACCGCGATGCGCTCGTGCGCTTCTCGGAAGGCGTGCCCAGGTACGATATCTACCTGGCTGTGCGCGAGGCGCTGGAGGAGGCCTACAAGCAGGGCTTGATGCAGCGCGAGTACCTGCCTGTGGTGCCGCAGAACATCTTCGAGAAGCTGGCGGCGTGCCAGCCGGTCGATTCGGCGGTCTACCGCGAGCTGGAAGAGGCCGTGGTCCGCAGTTTCAAGGACGACCTCGAGCACATCGACGACCTGCTCGACGATCCGCGGGACTAACGCGTGGCAGCGGGGCTTCTTGTCAAGCAACACAATCGGGCGCATGGGAATGCGCCCGATTGGTCTTCGCGCCCGCTTTCGCGGGAAGCGTTCGCCCAGAAGGTTGTGCAGCGGGGCGCGGAGCTCTACCGCGACCTCCCCTGGCGCGGCATCGACGACCCCTATGGCGTGCTCGTGTCAGAGGTTATGTTGCAGCAGACGCAGGTGGCGCGCGTCATGCGCTACTGGCAGCGCTGGATGGAGCTGTTCCCCACGGTGGATGCGCTCGCGGCGGCGGACGTCGCCACGGTGCTCGAGCAATGGCAGGGGCTCGGTTACAATCGCCGGGCGCTGGCACTCAAGCGGACGTGCGAGACGTGCTCGGCCGAGCGCGACGGCCAGCTGCCCCGCACGGCAGACGAGCTCATGGCGCTTCCGGGCATAGGCCCCGCCACGGCGGCCGGCATCGTCGCGTTCGCCTATGACGAGCCCTCCGTCTACATAGAGACGAACGTCCGCAGCGTGTTCATCCACGAGCTCTTCCCCGACGAGGACGAGGTGCGCGACCGAGCTCTCGTGCCTTACGTGGCGGACGCGTGCCCCGATGAGGGCGCCCGTGCGTGGTACTACGCCCTCCTGGACTACGGTGCCGACCTGAAGGCGCGCATAGCCAACCCGTCCAGGCGCTCGGCCCACTACTCCCGGCAGAGCGCATTCTCGGGTTCGCGCCGCGAGAAGCGCAGCTTCGTGCTGAAGCAGGTGCTCGCTGCCGAGTCGGGCGCGAGCTTGGAAGACCTGGCCGCGAGCCTGGATGCCCACGAGCGCGAAGCGGGACGACCAGCCGTCGACCGCGGGCTCTTCGAGTCCATTGTGGCTGATTTGGTCAGCGAAGGCTTCTTCCGCCGCGAAGGCGATATACTGAAGCCTTAACCGTGTACGGAAGGAGCACGTCATGACTTTGGCAATGGAGCTAGACTATCGGCTTCGATGGATGGACTTCGACAGGTACGGCAGGATCCAGCCGTTCGCGCTGTTCGACATGTGCCAGGACGTGGCGACCGTCCACGCGGAGGAGATAGGCCTCAGCCGCGACGTCGTGATATCGCGCGGCGTGTTCTGGGCGGTCGTGCGGCAGAAGCTCGAGATCGTCAAGGAGCCGCGCCATTTCCAGAAGGTGACGGTGCGCACCTGGCCCCACACGCTGACGCGCGTGTCGTTCCTGCGCGACTTCTTCATCACTGACGAAGGGGGCGACCTCTTGGCGAAGGCAACGAGCGAATGGGTCCTCGTTGACCTCGAGACGCGCAAGTTCGCGTCGGTCAAGGACTTCTTCGACTTCTCGGAAGACGAGCTCGACGACGCCCGAGCGTTCGAGCGCAAGCCGCGCAAGCTGCCGAGCTTCGAGGAGGGTAACCGCCCCGTCGTGCAGATCGTGCCGAGCTATTCCGACCTCGACCTGAACGGTCATGTGAACAACGCGAAGTACGCTGGCTTCGTGGTGAATGCCCTCAACCCTGGGGAAGAGGGCCGCATGAAGTCGATCCAGATCGATTATCGCCAGGAAGTGGTGCTGGGCGTGCCCGTGGCCATGCATACGCTCGTGGAAGACGGGGTAGTGCGCACGAAGGGCGTACTCGAGGACGGCACGATCGCCTTCGCCTCCGCTATCGAGCTTCAGTGAGGATGAGCCTCGGGAGCCTCTCGGCGTCCATCGGCTAAAACGCCAGGATCCCCAGGTGCTCGAGGAGGATCTTGAGGCCGATCAGGATGAGCACGATGCCGCCGGCGATGGTCGAGGGCTTTTCCCAGCGGCTGCCGAACTGGTGGCCGATCGCCACGCCCGCGAACGACAGGGCGAACGTCGTAATGCCGATGAAAGCCACCGAGAACGCGATGTCCACCTGCAGGAACGCGAGGGTCACTCCCACGGCCAGGGCGTCGATGCTCGTGGCGATGGCGAGCATGACGAGCTCGCGCAGGTCGAGCACGTCAGCATCCTCAGCGTCGTCTTCGTCATCCTCGTGGAAAGCGTCCCATATCATCTTGCCGCCGATGAACGCGAGCAGCGCGAAGGCTATCCAGTGGTCAACCGGCTCGACTACGGGCGCGAGTTGAGACCCGAGCGCCCACCCGATGACGGGCATGAGGGCCTGGAAGCCGCCGAAGAACGTGGCTATGACGGCCGCTTGCTTCAGGTTCAGGCGGCTCATGCCGAGGCCCTTGCAGATGGATACCGCGAAGGCGTCCATCGAGAGCCCTATGGCTAAGAGGAAAAGCTCGATGAGCCCCACGGGGTTACGAGACCTTCACGAGCGAGTGGAGCTGCTTGTCGGTGACCTTCGCCAGGATGTCGCGGGGCTTGAAGAATTCGAGCTCCATGAGGCAGGCGACGCCGGCGAGATCTGCGCCCAGCTGCTCGACGAGCTTGATCTGCGCCACCATGGTGCCGCCCGTCGCCACTAGATCGTCGACGATCAGCACTTTGTCGCCAGCGTCGAACGAGTCAGAGTGCACCTGCAGCGTGGCGGTGCCGTACTCCAGGTCGTAGTCTTCGGAAACCACTTCGCGCGGGAGCTTGCCCGGTTTGCGCGCGGGCACGAAGCCCGCATTCAGCTCGCGTGCGACCGGCGCGCCGAGCATGAAGCCGCGCGCCTCGGCGCCCATTACCTTGGTGACGCCCGCGTTGCGGAACGGGTCGGCGATGGCCTTGACCACGGCGGCGAAGCCCTCGGCGTCGGCGAGGAGAGGCGTGATGTCTTTGAATACGACGCCCGGTGTCGGGTAGTCGGGAATGCTCTCGATCAGCTTCTCGTATTCGAACGTCGTCATGCTTTCTCCTTCGTGCCGTTTTCCAACAGGTGGCATTGTACCCCGAAAGACCGCGAGCGCCACCTGTTTCATGGCACAAATAAGTGGGGCGGAAACCTCTGGGTGGTTTCCGCCCCGGAAGGGGGAGGGGTGTGGTTTGGCGATGTTAGTTTTTCGGCTTGTCGGGCGGGGTGCTACCCGAGCTGCCGCCGGGTCCTTGCGAGCTGCCGCCGCTGGGCGCACCGCCGCTCGGCGCATCCCCGCCGGGGCCACTGTGCGAGCTCTCGCTCACGACGACCGCGATGGCCGACCCCGTGCTCGCCGTGCCCGCCTCGTAGGCCTGGCCGTCAACGTAGAGCGTGTGGCCGTTCAGGTCGATCGAGTCGGCATCGCACGTGAGGCTCTTGACGTAGGCGTCGCCCGTGAGGACCCATTTCGAACCGCCGGAGATCTCCACGTACACGTCGCCCTCGCTGCCGTCGGGGTTGATGGTGCCGTTGAAGGTGGAGCCGTCGGCCAGGTAGAGGTTGAGGTTGGAGACGCCGTCCACGAGCATGTTGCCGTTGATCTCCTGGGCCTGAGCCTTGAGCGTCACCTGGCCGCCGTTGGAACCCTCATTGCCCCAGCCGGCCGCCGCCGCGCGCAGGAACACGCCGGAAGCGTCGCTGTTCGTTATGGCGACGTTCTTGAGGTTGATGGTGGCCACCGTGTTGTTCACGAAGAATATGTCGCCGTTGGCGTTGGCGATGGAGCCGCCGTTCGCCGTGAACGACGCCTCGCCATTGGCCGCGTCGCCCGACATGGACTGGTAGATCATGACGGCTTGGTAGTAGTTGGACTTGTCGCTGTTCTTCGACGTGTTGCTCGCGACGAGCTCGACATCGTTGAGGGTAACCGAGTTCTTGCCCTCCACGACGACGCCCTGCGACGACGTGGAGGTGAGCAACGCGTCGTTCACCGTGATGTCCGCCGTGGAGTAGATGGCGGGCGAGCCCTTGCCGTCGGTCGTGTAGCTGCCGTTCGTGACGGTGACTGTTCCGCCGCCGCGGTCGGAGCGGATGGCGGCCGACGAGTTGCCCGTGGTGTGGATGGTCAGGTTGCTAGCGTTCATGGTGCCGCCGCCCGTGGTCATGAGGCCGCCCGAACAGTTGCCGGAGGTTTCGATGACCGAGTCGGAGATATTGACGGTTGTGCCCTCCCCGTACGAGAAGACGCCGTTCGCATGGGTGCCGTTTGTTTCGACCACCATGTTCGACAGGTCGAGCGTAGCGCCGTTCGTGGCGAACACCGCGGCATTCTCGCCGTAGAAGTCCGCCTCATCGCCGCTCGATTCGCCCGTCTTCTTCACGAGCGTGTTCGCGTACGAGGAGTTTTGGCCATCTGCTGCTATGGCATGTTCGCCATCGGCAGAGTTTTCGATCGTCTCGTTGATGGTGATGTCGTCCTTGCTGAGGTACTTGCCGCTCGTTGTTGCGTGCACGACGTCGCTCGAGCTCACCGTGTGCGCGGCTGCCGTACTCGACGCTGCGCTATCGGCCGATGAGCTCGTTCCCTGCGCGCACCCTGCCATTCCGAGCGTGCAGACCAGGAGGGCCGAAGCTATGAGGCTGCCCGATGCACAGAGGATGCGGCTGCGCGGTGTGAGGGTGATCTGCTTTGACATTTTGTTCACGTCCTTCCGGTTGTCATCTGATGCTTTCGAGGCGAAGGGGCGCGCCGTTAGCGCATGCCTCCCTGGGGGCCACCGCTCATCCCGCCCTGCGGAGCGGCGCCCATGCTGCCCATATCGCCCTGCGGGGCGCCGCCCATGCCGCCCATGCCACCTTGGCCGCCCATCATGGCGTTGGTGAGCTCGGTGATCTGCTCGCCGTTGACGGTGACGGTGCCGCCGTTGAGCGCGCCTTGGCCGTCGTAGTCGAAGGGGGATTGAGCGGTGATCGCGACCGTCCCGCCGTTGATGAACAGGTTGCCGTTGGCGTCGAGCGCGTCGGTATCGCCCTGGCCCATGTTCACGGTGACGTCGCCGCCGTTGATCTCGAGCTGCACGGTGTAGGCGGTCGACTTCGTGGTGGCGTTGATGCCGTCGTCCGTCGCCTCGATGCTCACGGAGCCGCCGTTGATCTGCACGTACGTGCCCTCGATGCCCTCGGCCGAGTTTATTCCGAGGGTGCCGCCGTCAATCTGCGTCACGGATGTGCCCGCCACGCCGTCGCTGCCGGCCTTGATGGTGAAGGTGCCGCCTGCAATGTAGGCATAGCCGAGCGTGGGGTCATCGGCGTTCTCGGCGTGGATGCCGTCCGTGCCAGCCGTGAGGTCGAACGTGCCGTCGGCGATGGCCACCGAGTCCTTGCCCTGGATGGCGTGGCCCGAGGCGTTGATCTTGTAGGTGCCGCCCGTCACCTTCACGTCGTCCTTGCCTACGATGCCGTTGTCGGAGGACGTAACGATGAGCGTGCCCTTGCCGTTCAGCGTGATGTCGTCCTTGGCGAAGATGGCGCCGTCAACGGTGCTCTCTGAATCGATCGACGTCGAGAAGGCGCCCGTGACCTCGAGCGTGTTGGTCGAACCCTCGGCCGTGGTGATGAACACCTTGTCGGCGGACTTCACGTAGATTGCCGGCTTGTCGCTGTTCGTGATGCTCACGCCGTCCAGCACGAGCTGGACCTTGGCCGCGTCGTCGGCTTCCACCGTGATCGTGACGTCCTTGGCCGTGCCGCTGATGACGTAGACGCCTTCTTCGCTGATCGTGACGTCCTGGCCGTCAGACACCGTGATGGTCTTGGCGGCAGACGTGTCGGCCGTTTGCTCCATGTCGCGGTCGGTGAAGATGCCCGACGTGTCGAGCGCGCTCGCGCCCGTTGTCGTTGCCGAAGCGGTCGTCGTCGAAGCCTGCGAGACCGAAGCGGTGCTCGAAGCGGAGACGATGGCGGGTGATGCGGATGCGCTGGCCGCCGATGCGCTCGTGGCGCCCGAGCATCCGGTGAACACGC
The DNA here is from genome assembly GCA_015062685.1 of Coriobacteriaceae bacterium. GTDB lineage: Bacteria > Actinomycetota > Coriobacteriia > Coriobacteriales > Eggerthellaceae > UBA9715. Next base: position 19,359 of record SUUE01000015.1, on the reverse strand, counting down.
CGGCTGCGAGCGCGGCGCACAATATGATTGACATTCCGAAGCGTTTCATAGTTGCCCTTTCCCTCGGTTGATGGGCCCATGATACGTGCGGACTCTGAATCGAACCTGAAACTTCGGCTTCAGGCGAAGTTCGGCATGTCTCGAGCAGCTGCCCCTACGAGACGACGTTGACGGGCTGCTCGCCGTTCGCCACGCGCTCGATGTTGCTCCATATGGTCGCCCACGCGCGGCGGAACGACCCCTCAGTGACGCCGCCGATGTGCGGCGAGAGCACGAGCCTGTTTGCCGCCTCGCCCCCGAGCAGTGCGAGCGGGTGGTCGGCCGGCACGGGCTCGGGCGAGAGCGTGTCCAGCCCGGCGGCCCCGATGGCGCCGGCTTCGAGCGCCTTTGCCAACGCAACCTGATCCACGATCTCGCCGCGTGCCGTGTTCACGAGCACCGCGTCGGACTTCATGCGCGCGAGGAACGCGCCGTCCACCATGTTCTCGGTTTCGGGCGTCACGGGCACGTGGATGCTCACGACGTCGCAGGTGGAGGCAAGCTCATCGAGCGGCAGGTAGCGCACGCCCAGCTCGGCTTCTCTCTCTGCCGGGCGGCGCGTGCGGTTCCAGTAGGCAACGTCGCAGCCGAACGCGCGCAGGCGCTTGGCGGTCTCCACGGCTATGGCGCCCAAACCCACGAGGCCCACGGTGCAGTCGCCGAGGTCGCGGATGCCCTCCACCATGAGCCGCTCCTTCACCTGGATCTGGCGGCCCGAGCGAACTGCGGCGTCGCCCTCGATAACGTGGCGCAGGCAGGCGAGCATGAGCAGGATCGACTGCTCGGCCACGGCCGCGGCGTTCATGCCCGCGCTGTTGCACACGGTGATTCCGCGCTCGCGGGCCGCCGCGACGTCGATGGCGTTGTAGGCGACGCCTTCTGAATGGACGAGCTTCAGGCTGGGGAGAGCGTCCATGAGCGCGGGGCCGACCGGGCTGATGGCGTCCGCCACGATGAAGTCGGCGTCGTCGATGCGTGCGGCGATTTCGCCCTCGGGCGTGCCTCGCCCGACGACGACTGCGTCCACCTGCTCGACGATGCCCATCGCGGGGAGGAACTTGTCGAATCGGGCCTTATCGCCTATCACGAGGAGCTTCATAGTTGTCCTTTCGTTCCGAGCATGCTTCAGCGGCAACAGGTCAAGCTGCTTTCACGAGCGCTTCGATGGCATCGGCCGTTTCTTTCTGCTGCTGTTCGCTGGATATCGTAGCAGCGCCGTCGCCATCTTGCTTGCCGTAATTGCCGAAACCGGCATGGTTGCCGCCCTCGATTGCCATCAATTCGGCATCGTCGGGGAGGAGGGCCGCGGCGTCTTCCAGCTTCGTTCTGTTGATCACGTGATCCTCGCTCCCCACGAGCGTGATGACGCTTCCTCCGTAGGATGACAGGTCGTCTACGGGGTACGAGGCGAGCAGTGCCACCCCCTCGAAATCGCTGGCGTGCTTGCTGACGTAGTTGCAGGCGGCGACGCCGCCGAGGGAATGCCCCGCGATGACCCATTCCTTGACGTCCGGGAACCGCTCTTTCACCCCGTCTGCGGCGCTCATGTTGAAGAACGCCAGATTGAACGGGAACTTCACGATGACGCAGAGGATGCCCCGTTCGGCGCACTCCTGCATGAGCGGAGCGTAGGCTTCGGGCTGCACTTTGCCCCCGGGGTAGAAGACGAGCCCAGCGACGGGATGGTCGGGCACGAACGCGATGGCCTCCCCATCGAGGTCTTCCACGACGACCCCGTCGGCGGCGCCGTTTTCGTCGGCGATGACGGCAAGGGCAGCTTCATCGGCGTGATAGTAGTTGTTTACCCAGCAGAATGCGGCTATGGCGAGCACGGCGAGGATGGCGATTATGATTCCGAGTACGATGCGTGCACGCTTGGGTGCCTTCTTGGTGCTTTCTGACACAGTGGAGCCTTTCAGTACGAGTGGTGCGGGGCAAATGCTATCACTACACCAGCGCGAGCGGGCCGCGCGTGCTATCGTGTTCCCGGAAGGTTACGGATGTCGAACCGTTGGGAGGCATCATGGCTATCGTAGGCGCAATCGCAGTTCCGCACCCTCCGCTCATCGTCCCCGATGTGGGCCGAGGCGACGAGGAGCGCATTCGTGCCACCATCGACGCATACGGCAGGGCAGTTCGCCAGCTGCTCGAGCGTGAGCCCGATTGCCTCGTCGTCACGTCACCGCACGCGCCCATGTTCCGGGACTGCTTCCACGTGACCACCGACGATGCGCTCGACGGCGACATGGCGCGCTTCCGCGCCCCGCAAGCGCGCATTCACGCCGCATGCGACTCCGAGCTGGCGCGCGAGATCGTTCGCCGCGCGAGCGACGCAGGCATTCCCTGCGTGGACAGCGGGCTTCACCGCGACGGCGGCATGGATCATGGAACCTACGTGCCGCTGCATTTCGTGAAAGAGGCGTGGCAGGAGCTCGAACCCTCGTCGGACGCCGACCTGCCGTGCCCCATCGTGCGCATCGGTCTCTCATTGCTCTCGCCCGAGATTCATAGGGAGCTGGGCCGTATCATAGCCGCGGCCGCCGATGTCCTGGGGCGGAAAGTCGGCTTCGTCGCGAGCGGCGACCTGTCGCACAAGCTGCTTCCCGAGGGGCCCTACGGCTTCGCCCCCGAGGGCCCTGTGTTCGACGAGCGCATCGGCGAGGTTTTCGGTTCGGGCAACTTGGAGGGGCTCTTCGAGTTCGACGAGGCTTTCTGCGACGCTGCCGCCGAGTGCGGCTTGCGGTCGTTCCAGATCATGGCGGGCGCGATCGACGGGGTCGATTGCGATATAGCGATGCTTTCGAACGAGGGGCCGTTCGGGGTTGGCTACGGCGTGGCGACGTGCATGCCGAAGGGCGCCGCGGCTTCGGGCGTTGACGACATCGACCCGCATATCGCCCTGGCGCGGCTCTCGGTGGAGACGTATGTGAGGACGGGCCGCCCGGCCGAGCTCCCCGGCAACGTGCCCGAGGAGTTGCTGAACCGCCGCGCCGGCGTGTTCGTGTCGCTGCACGAGCACGGCAATCTGCGAGGGTGCATCGGCACGATCATGGCCACGACGGGCAGCGTGGCCGAGGAGATCCTGCGCAACGGCATCTGCTCATCGACCGAGGACCCACGCTTCCCGCCCGTGCGCCCCGATGAGCTCGACTACCTGGAATACTCCGTGGACGTGCTGGGGGACGCCGAGCCCGTCGATTCCCCGGACCAGCTCGACCCGCACCGCTACGGCGTGATCGTGACGAAGGGCTGGAAGCGCGGCTTGCTGCTGCCGAACCTGGACGGCGTGGACACGGTGGAAGACCAGCTCGCCATCGCAAAAAGCAAGGCCGGCCTGAGCCCCCGCGACGATGACGTGCATCTCGAGCGCTTCGAGGTCGTGCGCCACACCCGCGGCGGCGCGCCGCGCAAATGCTCATGACGACGTGCGGGACATGCCCCCATGCTTGCAGCCTGGCCCCTGGGCAGTTGGGGCTTTGCCGGTCGCGCCGTGCGAGCGCCGATGGGTCGGCGGTGGAGCCCGAAGGCTACGGGCGCATCACCTCGCTTGCACTCGACCCCATCGAGAAGAAACCCATTGCGCGCTGGCGGGGCGGCACGACCGTGCTCTCGCTCGGCAGCTACGGGTGCAACATGCGCTGCCCCTTCTGCCAGAACGCTTCGATCGCCCAAGCGGGGCAGGATGACGTCGCTTGGCGCGAGATGACGCCGGAGAGCGTCGTCTCCACCGCGCTCGAGCTGCACGGCCGCGATTGCATCGGCATCGCTTACACCTACAACGAACCGCTCGTGAACTGGGAGTTCCTGCGCGATACGGGCGCGCTCGCCCATGGGGCGGGCCTCGCGAACGTGCTCGTGTCGAACGGGATGGCCACCGACGCCGTGCTCGCCGAGGTGGCACCGCTCATCGACGCCGCGAACATCGACCTGAAGTGCTTCAGCGAGGAGGGCTACCGCAAGCTCGGTGGCAACCTCGATGCCGTGAAGCGCACGATCGAGGCGCTCGCCGCGCGTCCGGCCTGCCATTTGGAAGTGACCACGCTCGTCGTACCCGGCCTGTCGGACGATGAAGCGCAGATCGAGCGGATAGCGCGTTACCTCGCTTCGCTCGACGCGGGCATCGTCTACCATCTCACGCGCTTCTTCCCCCGGCACCGCATGGGCGAAGGGCGCCCGACGCCCCTTCGCACGTTGGAGCACCTGCGCAGCGTGGCCGCCGAGCACCTTCCCGACGTCGTCCTCGGCAACGTCTGACAGCGGCGGCGACCTGCTCAGCTTGCCAGCTGCGCGATGCATTATTAGCTACAATGGTTTTGCAGTCATTCCAAGGCTCGTTTGAGAGAGGGGCCAGCATGAAGCGCGATTACCCGAACCTTTGCAAGCCCATCCGCATCGGAAACCTGACGCTGCGCAACCGCATGTGCTCTGCGCCGCTCGGCGCGACCGATATCGACGCCAACGGCACGCCGGGGCCGCGTACGCAGGGCTTCTACGAGCTGCGAGCAAAGGGCGGGGCGGCTATCGTCACGGTGAGCGAGCTCGTCGTGCACCCCGACACCGACGGTTCGCAGATGCTCAAGCTCAGCCTCAAGACGCCCGGCCAGCTGGGTGCGTTCGCCTATGTTGCCGACGCCATCAAGCGCCATGGCGCCGTGGCGAGCGTCGAGTTGTCGCACTCGGGGCAATACGCTGGCACCTACATGGTGGACAAGAAGAAAAAGGGCGAGCTGTGCCAGTATGGCCCATCCGACGGCGTGCGCCCCGATGGCCTGCCCGTGAAAGCGCTCACGCGCGAGCAGATAGCCGACATCGTCGCAGCATATGCGAACGCGGCTGGGCTCGCGAAGCGCGCCGGATTCCAGATGGTCATGGTGCATGCGGGGCATGGCTGGCTCATCAACCAGTTCCTGTCCCCGTATTTCAACCATCGCGACGACGAGTACGGCGGGTCGTTCGAGAACCGCGTGCGGTTCGCGCGCGAGGTGCTCGCGGCCGTGCGCGCCGAGGTGGGGGATCGGTTCCCCATCGAGCTGCGCATGAGCGGGTCCGAGCTGTTCGACGGCGGTTACGATCTGGACGAGGGCTGCCGCATCGCGCATGCGTTGGAGGATCTGGTCGACCTGATTCACGTGTCCGCCGGCTCGTACCAGTTCGGCTTCTCGGTCACGCACCCGTCTATGTTCCGCGCGCACGGCTGCAACGTCTACCTGGCTGCGGAGATCAAGAAGCATGTGAGCGTTCCCGTGGCCACGATCGGCGGGTTGTCCGATCCGGCCCAGATGGAGGAGATAGTCGCCTCCGGCCAGGCCGACCTGGTCGTCATGGGGCGCGCCCTGCTGGCCGACCCGGAGATCCCGAACAAGGTCATGGCGAACCGCGGCGACGAGGTCGTGCGCTGCCTGCGCTGCTATGTTTGCATGGCCGAGCGCCCCGTCACGCAGACGCGCCGCTGCGCCGTGAACCCGCGCATTGGGCGCGAATTCGAGGGCATGTCCATTGTCCCGGCCACGCATAAGCGCCGCGTGCTCGTGGTGGGCGGCGGCATCGCCGGCCTCGTGGCGGCGTGGGTGGCTGCCGAGCGCGGGCATGAGGTGACGCTGTGCGAGCGCGAAGGCGAGCTCGGCGGCATCCTGCGCACCGAGCAGGCGTTGCCGTTCAAGGCCGACATGTACGAGCTCGGCCGGAGCTATGCGCTGCTCTGCGAGCGCGCGGGCGTCGACATCCGTCTGAACACTGCGGTCGATGCGGCGTTCTGCGACGAATTCGCCGCCGATGCAGTGGTCGTGGCCGTCGGGTCAGAACCCATGAAGCTGCCGATCCCCGTAGAGGAGGGCGTGCGCGTGCTCTCGATTGACGACTTGTATCTCGACGGCGCCCCGGTGGGCGATGAAGTCGCCGTCATCGGAGGCGGCCTCACCGGTTGCGAGTGCTCGTTGCTCATGGCCCAACAAGGGAAGAAGGCCCACGTCATCGAGATGCGCGACGGCCTGGCAATCGACGCGAACATTCGCCACAGGCCCATTTTGCTCGCCGAGCTCGAGGCGGCCGGCGTGGACGAGATCGTCAACGCGGCGGCTCAGCGCGTGACGCCCGAAGGCGTTTTCGTGAACGCGGGCGGCGCCGAGCGCCTGGTCCCCGCGGATACGGTAGTGTGTGCTATCGGCCAGCGCTCGAGGACGGCCGTGGCCGACGAGCTGCGCGATGCGGCCCCGTACGTTCGCGTCGTCGGCGATGCCGTGCGCCCGTCCAACATAACGACGGCTGTCTACGAAGCCTGGCACGCCGCATTTGATATCAGCTAAAACCGGAGCAGTTCATTGGAGTTTCTCATAGTATGTCCGCTCGCGTTCGTGGCGGGGTTCGTCGACTCGATCGCGGGCGGCGGCGGTCTCATCTCGCTGCCCGCGTTCATCTTGGCGGGCCTTCCCGTCCATAACGCCATCGGCACGAACAAGCTGGCTTCCACCATGGGCACCACCATCGCCACGATCAAGTATGCGATCAACGGCTACATGGTGAAGGCGTTCGTGGTGGTGGGCGTGGCTTGCGGGCTCTTCGGGTCGTTCGTGGGGAGCAACCTGGCGCTCATCGCGGACGAGATGTTCATCCGCGTGTTCATGCTCGTGGTCATCCCGCCCACGGCGTTCTTCGTCCTGCGCACGAAGAGCCTCGACAAGTTTGCGAAGAACCCCCTGCCGCATGGCAAGGCGGTCGCGGTGACTGCAGGGGCGGCGCTGGTCATAGGCGTGTACGACGGCTTCTTCGGGCCGGGCACCGGCACGTTTCTCATGCTGCTGCTCACTGCGCTCGGGCACCAGAGCGTGCGCACGGCGGCGGGCACGACCAAGGCGATCAACCTCTCGACGAACGTGGCTGCGCTCGTGGTCTTCCTCGTGAACGGGGCCGTGTGGCTGCCGCTCGGCTTGACCGCCGGCGTCTTCAACATCGCGGGCAACTACCTGGGTGCCAGCAAGTTCACGAAGTCGGGCTCCTCGATCGCCCGCCCCGTGATGCTCGTGGTGCTCGCTATCTTCGCCGCTAAGCTCGTGTTCGATCTCGCCGTTTCGGCGGGGGTCGCCCTGTAGCTGTTCACGCACGCTACCTGAGACAATCCTCCATTTCGCGCGCGGCGCTATTGCGCAAATTGATAACAACAGGGAATAAAGAAAATAGAGAAAACAACATAGACAAAAGAAAATAAAGAAAATAAAATATGCAAAGAGAAGCACGTGCTGTATCCACCGGCGAAACGAGGCCGCTATGGCAAACCCCTTTACACCTAGTTTCGGCAGGGTGCCTCCCATTTTGGCAGGGCGTGAGTTCGTTCTGAACGATATCGAACAAGCCCTCGAGAATGGCGGTGGCGACCCGAACCTCTGCACGCTCTACATTGGCCCGCGCGGCGTGGGGAAGACGGCGCTCATGCAGCATGTGGCCCAGATAGCCGGCTCGTACGGGTGGGTTTCCGCGAGCACGACGACGTCGCCGGGGATGCTCGAAGACCTCTTCGAGCAAGCAACGATGGCTGCGAACCAGTTTGTGAGCGGCGAGCATTCCGCTCGTTTGACATCCATCGGCGTTCCTGCGCTTTTCACTGCCGAGTGGGAGTATCGCGATCCGGATTCGGGCAATTGGCGTACGCGCATGGGCAAGTTGCTCGATAAGCTGGCCGAGCAGGATATCGGTTTGCTTATGACCGTTGATGAGGTGGAAAGCGGCGTCGACGAGCTCATCCAGCTCGTGATGGTGTTCCAGCACTTCATTAGCGAAGGGCGGAAAGTGGCGCTTCTCATGGCGGGGTTGCCGCATCGGGCTTCCGCATTGGTATCGCACGACTCGGTCTCCTTTTTGCGCAGAGCTGTGCACCAACACCTCGGCTTGATTTCGGATGAAGACGTATCGCTCGCATTGCGCGAGACCGTTGAAGGCGCTGGCAAGACGATCGACGATGCAGCGCTTCTAAATGCCACGAAGGCAATTATGGGCTTTCCATACATGATGCAGCTCGTCGGCTTCCGCATGTGGGCCGCTTCTGGCGAGAAGCCGGCCATTACTCGAAAGCATGTGATGGATGGGGCTGAGCGTGCGCGCATCGATTTCAACAACGGGGTGCTTGATGCTACGTTCAAGTCGCTTTCGGCGCAGGACAGGGTTTTCCTTCTTGCCATGCTGAAAGACGAGGGCGAAAGCTTGCTTGTCGATATCGCCGAACGAATGGGCCGCAAGCCTGGTTACGCGAGAACCTATAAGGAACGCCTGCTGCAGCAAGGCGTAATCGTGGAGACCGACCGAAACGTAGTTTGCTTTAGCATGCCCTTCCTTCGCGAATACCTCGAGGCTCTGTAGCGAGGCTTCTTGAGCGCTCCCCAATCAGGCGGCTCCTCATTGGTTTGTAGGGGCTGTGGTGGGGTAACGGGTCGATGCGGCCCTCTTGATACAATACCTGCATGCTAATCGATTCTCTGACATATGCGCTCGAGCGCTCGGAGGCGCTCGAGTCCTTCTGGGGCAAGCTCGACGGGGGAGAGGACGCCACGCTGGGCGTCGCCTCCTCGGCGCGTCCCTTCATGGTGGCCGCGCGCTTCACGCACGCGCCGCAACCGACGCTCGTGGTGGTGGCCGGGGAAGACGCCGCTGCCGCGTTCGCGCGCAACTTGCGCGCCTATCTGGGCGACGACCGCGTGCTGCACTTCCCTGAGCGCAGCGACTCGCCCTTCGCCCTGAAGGCGCCCGACCCGCGCCAGATAGCGCGTAGGCTGCAGGCGGCACACGTGCTGGCCGCGGGCCGCGATGCCGTGGTGGTCGCGTCGGCCCGCGCGCTGCTGCGCGAGCTGCCGCCCGCGAAGGCGGGGCTTCACCAGCCGCTCGTGTTCCGCTCGGGGTGCGAACTTGCTGATATGCCCGGAGCCGAGGGGCTGGGCATGGCGGAGTTCGACGACGTGCTTCGCGTCCTCGAGGAGCGCGGCTACGAGAACACGGGCGACCTCGAGGGCCCCGGCACGTTCGCCGTGAAAGGTGGCGTCATAGACGTGTTCCCCGGCAACCTGCCATACCCGGTGCGCCTCGACTTCTTCGGTGACGAGCTGGACGAGATCCGCCGCATCGTGCCCTCCACCGGCCAGACGATATCCGCGCTTGGCGAGGTGGAAGTCTATGCTGTGCGCGAGTACATAAGCTCGCCCGCCATGGTGGCCCGGGCGCGCGAGGCGCTGAAGCGCCCGGCGCGCACGAACCCGACGCTGCGCGAGCTGCTGGAGCAGCTGGAGGGCGGCCTTCATTTCGAGGGCGCGGACGCATTGCTTCCCTATCTGTACGACAACACCGTCATGCTCGGCGATTACGCGAGCGCGAACGTGCTCACTACCGTGATCGAGCCGCGCTCGCTCTTCGACGACGCCGTGCACGC
>SUUE01000015.1:0-9814 GCA_015062685.1 Coriobacteriaceae bacterium | reverse complement strand
CTCGGCGATTACGCGAGCGCGAACGTGCTCACTACCGTGATCGAGCCGCGCTCGCTCTTCGACGACGCCGTGCACGCGTCCGACGAGATCGCCGCTGCGGCCAACGGGAGCTACATCGCCACCGACGGCCTGTTCGCGGCACCTACCGCCCTCGATTTCGGCGGCGGGCAACGCGCGACGTACCTGTCGCTCATGCGCGCGGGCGAGGGCCTCGACGACGAGCTGCCCGTCAAGCGCGTGGAGGTGGCGGGCCACCCCGACAAGCTCTACGGCCGCCTGAAGCAGCTCATCGACCAGAACTACACCGTGGTCTTCAGCGCTCCCAACTACCGCGCCCGCCAAGACATGATGCTCGCCTTCGTGGAACGCAATATCCCCATTACCGAACGCCTCGACGTGAGGGGCGAGGAGGACGACTTCGAAGCGTCCGACCGGCCCGACAACGCGCTCTCCCGCGAAGCTGCCCTTAGGGTGAGCGACGAATCGGCGCCCGAGGAAGTGCGCAAGCGCCGCCTCAAGAAAGGCGTCGTCAACGTCGTGGACGTCGAGATCCCGCTCGGCATGATCATTCCCAAGGCCAAGCTCGCCATGATCAGCGTGTCCGACACGCAGGGCGCATCGGCGCACAAGCCTTCGCGCCACATCGACATCACCGAGATAACCTTCCCGTACGCGCCGGGCGACTACGTCGTGCACGCGGCGCACGGCATCGGCCACTTCACGGGGCTCGTGCAGCAGGACGTCGACGGCACGCGCCGCGACTACCTGCTCATCGAATACGCCGAGGGCGACAAGCTCTACGTGCCGGTGGAGCAGCTCGACCGCGTGACGCGCTACGTCGGCCCCGAGGGCGGGGAGCCGCGGCTGACGCGCCTGAACACGGCTGATTGGTCGCGCGCCATGACGCGCGCCCGCAAGGCCACGAAGAAGCTCGCGTTCGACCTGGTGGACGTCTACGCGCGCCGCGCGGCGGTGCAGGGCTTCCGCTTCAGCCCCGACACGCCCTGGCAGCAGGAGATGGAAGACGCCTTCCCCTACCAGGAGACGCGCGACCAGCTGGCTGCCATCGCGGACGTGAAGGCCGACATGCAGTCGGGCCGCCCGATGGACCGCCTGATCTGCGGCGACGTGGGCTTCGGCAAGACCGAGGTGGCCCTGCGCGCCGCCTTCAAGGCCACGCAGGATAACAAGCAGGTCATGGTGCTCTGCCCGACGACCATCCTCGCGCAGCAGCACTACACGAACTTCCGCGACCGCTGCGAGCCGTTCGGCGTGACGGTGGAGGTGCTCTCGCGCTTCCGCACGCCGGCGCAACAGAAGGCCGCACTTGAAGGCTTCGCCGACGGCTCGGTGCAGATCCTCGTGGGCACGCACCGGCTTCTCTCGCGCGACGTTAACCCGCACGACCTGGGCCTCGTCATCATCGATGAGGAGCAGCGCTTCGGCGTGGGGCACAAGGAGCAGATGAAGAACCTGCGCGAGTCCATCGACGTGCTCACGCTTTCGGCTACGCCTATCCCGCGCACGATGCAGATGTCGCTTTCCGGTGTGCGCGACATGTCGCTCATCCTAACGCCGCCCGACGAACGGCGCGCGGTGGAAGTGCACGTGGGGGAGTGGGACCCCGATCTCGTGAGCGGCGCGATTCGCCACGAGCTGGCTCGCAAGGGGCAGGTGTACTACGTGAGCAACCGCGTGCGCTCTATTGATGACGCGGTCGCGCGCGTGCAGGAGGCCGCGGGCGAGGCGCGCGTGGGCGTGGCTCATGGCCAGATGAGCAAGGAAGAGCTCGAGCACGTGATGGAGGACTTCAGCGCGGGCGAGCTCGACGTGCTCGTGGCCACTACCATCATCGAGAGCGGCATTGACAACCCCCACACGAACACGCTCATCATCGAGGACTCGCAGCGCCTGGGTCTCGCGCAGATGTACCAGCTTAAGGGCCGCGTCGGCCGCAGCTCCACGCAGGCCTACGCGTACTTTATGTTCCCCGACAACGTGCCCCTGACCGAGGACGCCGTCGCACGCCTGACCGCCCTCAACGAGCACCAGGACCTCGGCAGCGGCATGCGAATTGCCCTGCGCGACCTCGAGATCCGCGGTGCGGGCAGCATGCTCGGCGCCGAGCAGCACGGCAACATGAGCGCCGTGGGCTTCGACTTGTTCGCGCAGATGCTGGCCACTGCGGTGAACGCCACGCGCGAGGGCGACTTGAAGGCGGCCGACCAGCTGCCGCCGGCTCTCTCGGACATCACGGTGAACCTGCCGGGCACGACGCTTCTCCCCGAGGAGTACGTGCCGGCTGCAGACGAGCGCGTCATGTGGTACCGCCGCATCGCGAGCGCATCCGACCGTCAGCTCGTGGAGCAGATCTACAACGAGATGCGCGAGAAGCGGCCCGACATGCCGCAGGAGGCGGAGAACCTGTTCACCAAGGCGCGCATCAAGGCCCTCGCGTTCGAGCGCCACATCAACCTCATCTCGGTCGTGGCGGGCAAGCTCGTCGTGGACCCCGTTGACGTATCGCGCGACATGATGAGGGAGCTTCGCCGGTCGAAGGCCACCTGGACTCCCGACAAGCGAAAGCTGCGCCTCCCGCTGAAGCATTTCGCTGCGGAGGACGACGCGCAGTTGCTCGAAGGCGTGCTCGCCCTGCTGGAGACCTTGACCGATTCCGATGAAAGGACGCGCTCATGAAATTCCTGCTCCGTTGGCTCGGCATAGCCATTGCAACGTTCGTGGCCATCTGGCTCATTCCCGGCATCTACGCCGTGGGCGACAACGGCTACATCGCCGTCGCGGCCTTCTCGTTGGCGCTCGCGCTGGTGAACTCGATCGTCAAGCCCATTGCGCAGATCCTGAGCCTGCCCATTACGATCATCACGCTGGGCATCTTCTACCTGGTGGTGAATGCGCTGCTGCTCAATCTCGCCTCCTGGCTCTCGGTCAGCGTCTTCCCGAGCGGGGTGATGGTCCAGACGTTCGGCGACGCCTTCCTGGGCGCGATCGTGATCAGCATCATCTCTGGCATCATGAACGCGATAACGGGCGCGAACGAAGAGAAGCAAGTTCGCTAGGGAAGCGGCGGAAGGAGAACCGCATGGCGTTCACGTTGGGGCTCGCGCAGTGCAGGCACCCCGAGGACGGTGATGTCCTGCGCATGGCCGACGCATGGATGGCGCGCGCGGCGGCGCGCGGAGTTGACCTGCTCGTGTTCCCCGAATCGCTCATGACGCCTTTCGATGCCTCCGCCGAGGAGTTCGCACGTGCCGCTGAGCCGCTCGACGGGCCGTTTTGCTCGGGCATGGACGCTCTGGCCGCCAAACACGGCATGTGGGTGGTGTACACCGCGAACGAGGCAGCTGCGCCCAAGCCCTTCAACACTGCCGTGGTTGTGGACTTGTCGGGTGCGAAGCGCGCTGTGTATCGCAAGGTGCACCTGTTCGACACCGACTTCGTAAGGGAATCGGGCAAGATCAGCGCAGGCGATGCGTACATGGTGCCCGTCGAGGCGCCGTTCGGGCGCATCGGCGTTGGCATCTGCTACGACCTGCGCTTCCCGGAGCAGGCGCGCGCCGCGGCCATGGCGGGCGCCGACCTGATGCTCTACCCGGCAGCCTGGGTGGACGGGCCGCTCAAGGTGGAGCAATGGCGCACGCTGCTTGCCGCGCGCGCCATCGAGAACGAGTTCTTCGTGGCCGGGCTCTCGCGCTGCGACCGCGCATTCGGAGGCGCGGCGCGCGACTATGCGGGGAACAGCTGCGTGTTCGGGCCGCTCGGCACGCTCGTCGCGGAAGCGGAAGGCGTAGAGGAGGAGCTGCTCGTCTGCGAGATAGATGCCGACGAGATCGCGCGGGCCCGCGCTGCGATGCCTGTTCTCGACCACGTGGTCTAAGTGCCCTTCGACGCTCTCTTCGCCTGCGAAAATCCTATTACGATACTATGAATAAACCCCTTCTGGCCTGCGCGCTGCGAATAATGGCTACAATGAGCCATTAAAACGGGCGAGAGACTTTGGAGCGTCGCATGAGCAAGGCATCATTCCACGAGATCAACCGTAGGAAGCTGATCTCGTATTTCGAGACGGGCGATAAAGCCAACCAGAAGCTCGGGTTCGAGCTCGAGCACATCCTGCTTCACGTGGGCACGTGCGAGCCGGTGACGTACTCCGAGCCGGGCGGCGTGCGCGACGTGCTCGAGCAGCTGAGCGTGCATTACGACCGCAAGATCTACGACGGAGACAACCTCGTGGGGCTTGAGAGGCCCAGGGAGGTCATCAGTATCGAGCCTGCGGGGCAGCTCGAGATATCCATGGGCCCGTTCTCGGACGTGGTGGAGGTGGAGACGGCCTACCTGCGCTTCCGCGACTGGCTCGACCCAATCCTCGACGAGTTCGGCGTTGAGACGCCCATGCTCGGCTACAACCCCTCGGCCTCCGCGCGCGAGCTCGAGCTCACGCCGAAGTTCCGCTACAAGTGCATGACGGACTTCCTGGGAAACCAGGCCTACGAGGGCATATGCATGATGCGCGGAACGGCGTCGTTGCAGGTGTCCATTGACTTCGAGGACGAAGCCGATGCCGTCCGGAAGCTCCGCATAGCCGAAATTATTGCACCCATCCTCTCCCTCATCTGCGACAATTCGCCCATATACGAGGGGGAGGAGCGCACGTGCAACATCGTGCGAACCGCGGTGTGGGCCGGCATGAACCAGGACCGCGTGGGCACGATCCCCGGCTCGCTCGATGCATCGTTCGGCTTCGCCGAATATGCCGACTACATACTCTCGCGCGAGGCGATTCTCGTGCCTGATGCGGACGAGCCGCAGGGCTGGCGCTACGTGGGTGCGCAGACCTTTGACGAGATCTACGCCGACCGCGAGATGACGCGCACCGAGGTGGAGCATGCGCTCTCGATGGTCTGGCCCGACGCCCGTCTCAAGAACTTCGTGGAGATCCGCCCTGCGGACGCCATGCCCATCGAGTACTGCCTGGCATACGTCGTGCTCATCCGCTCCCTGTTCTACAGCAAGCGCAACCTCGGCGTGCTCGAGTCGCTGCTCGTGAACGTGGGGGAGGACGACGTGAACGAGGCAAAGCGGCAGCTCATGGAACACGGTTACGGCGCCGAGATCTACGGCCGGCCGATCGAGTTCTGGGTTGACATGCTCCTGGTGCTGGCCACGGGCTCGCTCGCGCCGGGCGAGGCCAGCTATCTCGAGCCGCTCGCGTCCATGGCGAAGTACCGTTTCACGCTTGCCGAGATCTGGCCGCGCCTCATGGAGAAGCGCCGCGCCATGCCTGCCGGCGAGCCCGATGCGCCCATCATCGGCGTGGTGCCGCGCTACGACTTCGAGTGGACGGGGCTGGCCGTGGGCGACGGCTACCTGTCGGGCTTGCTCGAGACGGGCGCGGTGCCCATCGTCCTTCCGCTCACGAGCGACCCCGCACATATCTCTCGCTTGGTGGAATGGTGCGACGGCTTCCTCATTCCCGGCGGCCAGGACGTCGATCCCGCCCGCTACGGGGCGCGCCGCAAGCCCCACACCCACCGTTCCGCAACGTCGCGCGATGCCATGGAGCAGGCGCTCGTGCGCGCGGCGGTGGCGGCCGACAAGCCGATTCTGGGCATCTGCCGCGGCATGCAGTCGCTCAACGTGGCGCTTGGCGGCACGCTTCACCAGGACATCTTGGCAGAGTACCCCGATCAAGGGCTCTTGCACGTGCAGAAGCGCCCCTTCGACATGCCGGCGCACATGGTGGAGGTGGTGGAGGGCAGCAAGCTCGAGAAGCTCGTGGGCGCGACCCGCTTGGGCGTGAACACGATTCACCACCAGAGCATCGCGAAGCTCGGCGAGGGGCTCGTGGTGTCCGCGGTGTCACCCGACGACGGCATCGTCGAGGCCATCGAGATGCCGGACGCGCATTTCGTCGTAGGCGTGCAGTGGCACCCTGAGCACATGTGGCGCCGCCGCCCTCATTCCAAGCGCCTCTTCCGCGCGCTCGTGGAGGCTTGCAGGGATCGTTAGGTTCGCGCCGGTTGGCGGTCCGCCGCCCGTGCAGGTTGGACTACCTCATGGCCCATGATCTGCTTGCACCGCCCGCACGGGTCGGGCACCCCATGCCCGCTCGGGGTACTCGCCGTTGAGCCTTCGCCCACATAGGCTTGTTGGGGCTGCGTAATCGCGGGCATGGGGTGCCCGACCCGCGCGGGCTGCCGTTTTTTGCGTCTTCCTGTTTCGCGTCCCTATGGGAATGCGGTTGCGCGGCATGCATCTGCGGGGGCGCGCTCCGCGCGTCCATGTGGGAATGCGGTTGCGCGGCATGCGCTTGTAGGGGCGCGCTCCGCGCGTCCGTCAACTACGTGGCGGGTTCCTGCGGGCAACGTGGTGCCAGCGGTGGGGGTTTGGCTAATTTGCCTCGGGGTTATCGGAGCGCTCTTCGTCGGCGCCGAGCTCGACGACCACCTCGGCGGTATGGTTGAGCTTCGACTTCTGCGCTTCCTCGATCTCGTGGCGCACGAGCGGGCTCTCGATGCCTTCGAGCACCTCGCTGGACTTGCGGGCGGCTTCGGCGCCTGCGGTCTGGCGCGTGGTGGATGCGTCGTTGGTGCTCAGGTAGGCGATGCCGCGCGCATGGGCGGCCTTGGCCTGCAGCATCAGGAACACGAAACCGGCGACGCCCGCGAGGGTCGAGGCCGAGAGGATGGCGATCTTGGCGTTGGTCACAAGCGCCGGATCTGCGGGGAACGCCAGGTTGGCCACGAAGATGGCCATGGTGAAGCCCACGCCGCCCAGGATGGCGGCTCCGAGCATGTGCACCCAGTTTACGTTCTCGGGCAGTGAGGCGAGCTTCGTCTTGATGACGATGAAGCTGAACAGCATGATGCCGATGGGCTTGCCGAGCAGCAAGCCCAGGAACACGCCGAAGAACACGGGCGAGGTGATCATGGAGGCGATGTCGCCGCCGACGAACGACACGTCAGCGTTCGTGAGCGCGAACAGCGGCAGGATGCCGAAGTAGACCCACGGGTAGAGCTTGCGCTCGAGGCGGGTGGCCGGCGGGATCGTCTGGCGCGTTACCTTGGAGAGCACGGCCGCCATTTCCAGGTAGCCGCCCTGCGAGGAGATGGGGATCTCCGGCTTGTACACTTCCTCGACCTTCTGCACGGCTTCTTCGGACCACTTGATGAAGCTGCGCAGGTTGACGCGCGAGCCGGTGGGGATGGTGAAGGCGAGCAGCACGCCCGCGATCGTCGAATGAACGCCGGACGAGAGCACGCAGTACCACAGGACCACGCCAACGAGCAGGTAGGGCGCGATGGCGTAGATGTGCATGCGGTTCATGATGAAGAGCACGAACATGACCAAAGCCGCCATGCCCAGCCAGAAGAGGCTCGGCGCATGGCCGTAGAACACGGCGATGACGATGATGGCGATGATGTCGTCGGCCACGGCGAGCGTCGATAGGAACACGCGCACGCCGTTGGGCACGCGGTTGCCGAGCAGGGCGAGGATGCCGAGCGCAAACGCGATGTCGGTGGCGGTGGGGATGCCCCAGCCGTGAGCGCTCTCGGGGTTGGCCGCGTTGAACGCGGAGTAGATGACGATTGGCGCGAGCACGCCGCCGACCGCCGCGATGATGGGCAGCAGCGCCTGGCGGATGTTCGTGAGTTCGCCGGCGGTCATCTCGTATTTGATCTCGAGGCCCACGAGCAGGAAGAATACGGCCATGAAGATGTCGTTGATGACTTCGGCGACGGGCATGGACACGATCGTTCCGCCGAACACGAAGCCGAGGTCGAACTCGAGGAACTGCTCGAAGTACTCCATGGCGGGCGTGTTGGCAATGATGAGCGCGACGATCGCCGCCGCGAGCATGAGGCCGGCCGCCTTCGTGGAGGAATAGGCGAGCGTGAGCAATTTGCCGAAACGGCGCTGGTTCTTGCGCGCCTCCTCGGTGTAAACGCTCGCTGCTTGCCTTCTAATGTAAGCTTTTTGCTCCTCGGAGCCCTCTTCGAATTCCGGCGCCTTGGAGTTATCGAGATCGGACATAGTGCGTACCCCTCGTTAATATATGCCCCCCGATTATCTCACATCATCACCTGCGTTGGGCGAATCAAATGGCGTGGCGACAATGTGGCGCATTCGGGTCGGGTTCTGGGGGCTCCGCTCCAAGGTGTATCATTGGGCGGTTACATTGCGAGTCCTAAGGGGGATACTATGGCGAACGTGAGGCCATTCAAGGCTGTTCGGGCAACGGCGGAATCGGCGCCGACGGTGGCGGCGCTGCCGTACGACGTGCAGAGCACGGCGGAGGCGCGCAAGATCGTGGCGGCGAACCCGCAGTCGTTCCTGGCGGTGGACGAACCAGTTGTGAACTTCCCGGAGGGCACCGATCCCTTCGACCTGCTCGTCTACTTGAAGGCGGGTGCCATGCTGCGCGACATGAAGACGCGCGGCGTGTACACGGCCGATTCGGAGGAATCCCTTTACCTGTACGAGCTCACCATGGACGGGCGCGTGCAGAACGGCCTCGTGGGCTGCGTGGCCATTGACGATTACCTGAACGGCATCGTGAAGGAGCACGAGAGCACGCGCGTGGACAAGGAAGTCGACCGCATCAACCACGTGCGCGGCTGCGAGGCGCAGACGGGCCCGATCTTCCTGGCATACCATTACGACGAGGAGCTCGCGCGCGTCTACGCCGAGGCGAAGCAGGGCGAGCCGCTCTTCGACTTCACTGCCGACGACGGCGTGCGTCACCGTGGCTTCGTCATTCCGGCCGAGAGCATTGCGCTCGTGCGCGAGCGCTTCGACGCGCTCGGGCGCGTCTACATCGCCGACGGGCATCACCGCATCGCCGCCGCGGCGGAGGTCGCCAAGGCCCGCCGCGTGGCGCGGCAGTCGCAGGAGCCCACGGAGGAGTCCGATTACTTCCTGGCCGTGCTCTTCGCCGACACCGAGCTGAAGATCTGGCCCTACGAGCGCGTCGTGAAGGACCTCAACGGCTTGACCGACGAGGAGTTCATGGGCGAGCTTCGCGCGCGATTCCAGGTGGAGGAGATCGTGGCGCCCGAGTTCGGGTGCGAGCCCTTCTCAATCCTCGGGGCGAACGACCCCGCCGCCGCCGAGGAGCTGGTGAAGCCGCGCGAGCTCGGCGAGTTCTGCTCGTTTGTGGGCGGCCGTTGGTACCGTTGTCATGTGCCTGCCGACCGCATTCCCGACGACCCGAAGGAGGGCCTCGAGGTGTCGCTCCTGCAGCGCCAGCTGTTCGGGCCTGTGCTCGGCATTGCCGACCCGCGCCGCTCGCCGCGCATCGACTTCGTTGGCGGCATTCGCGGCCTCGGCGAGCTCGAGCGCCGCTGCGCCGATGACTGCGCCGCCGCCTTTGCGCTTTCGCCTACCGGCATCGACGAGCTCTTCGCCGTCGCTGACGCCGGCATGCTCATGCCGCCGAAATCGACCTGGTTCGAGCCCAAGCTCCGCAGCGGTCTCTTCATCCACGAAATCTAGGGGTTGCGCTGGTCGTAGACCAGCGCAACTTCTCGACGCTGCGAGCGCCCCTGGCACCCGATCTTGACTTTCAAGCCGGCGCGCATGGCCCGAAGGCCTATGCGCTTGGCTTTCAAGTCAATCTCGGGCACCAGGGGCGCTCTCGCTGACTTTTGCGCCCACATCGGCTTTTCTGGTACTAACCCCGGCGTTGACAAGGTTCGCGTCGGGGCTTGTTTGTAGGGGCGCGCTCCGCGCGTCCTCCTGGGCGCTGGCGGGTGCGGAAAAGGGCGCGGCCCCAGGGGAATGCCTGGGGCCGCGC